>JBFMAD010000021.1:0-104623 GCA_040755855.1 Planctomycetota bacterium
GCGAACCGGCTTAAAAAGTCAAATTTACCGAACGAACTCCCAGTTAGACGAAGGGGGGATGCGTCGAACAATCATACTATGCCCGCAATTCCTCGGGGAAAAGGCGACTGTGGGGGTTGTTGAAAAACCCCCGCGAGGCGAACACCGACTGTAGCCGCACCCTTTACGGGTGCGGTTTGACGCATCACGGCCCCGCAGGCTGAAGCCTGCGGCTACAAGAACAGGGTTTTTCAACAACCCCACTGTCCCCTGTACTTCTGTGATGTTTATGGCCGGAGTTCCTCTGGGAAGGCCGCAACGGCTGCATCCACGGTGTCGTGCACCTCGAGGATGGGGATGAGGCCGAAGAAGTGCATCGCATCGCGCGTGAGCTGGTTCGGGGCGGCGAGCTTGATCTCGCCGTTCAGCTCCTTGACACGGCTGTATAGGGCAAGAAGCAGGCCCAGGCCGCTGCTGCCGAGATACGTGGTTTCCTCCATATCGAGGACGATCCAGACGCGACCCGCGTCAACCAGGTCGTCAAACCGCGTGCGCAGTCCGGGAATCTCTTCGATGCCGATCTCGCCCTGCAAACTCAGGACGCTGATCTTGCCGATATCCCTGCGTTGAACGGAAAGCTGATCCATCACTTCATTCCAGACTGATTCCAAACTCCGGACCTTCCGACATCATGGCTTGGTTGCCTCTTCCGGCGCATCCTGCCCGGCATCGGTTGCTTTTGGGCCGTCTTCCAGAGCCGCTGCGGGTTCAGGTTGCTGCGGGCCTGATTCGGTTTCGTCGGACTGCGGCGTCTCCGCCTGCGCCTCGGCTGGCGGGGGGGCGGAAGGCACCGGACGATCCTGCGGCCGAAGCTGATCCATGCGCGGCAGGCCCTTGATCGTATTCAGGCCGATCTGTTCGAGAAACGTCCGGGTCGTGCCGTAAAGGATCGGACGGCCGATGGTGTCCAGACGACCGACCACCTTGACCAATCCTCGCTCCAGCAGGCCGCGAAGGAGTTCCCCGGATTGCACGCCCCGGATTGCCTCGATGTCCGCGCGAAGCACCGGCTGTTTGTAGGCCACAATTGCCAGGGTTTCGAGAGAGGCGGGGGAGAGTTTGCTCTCCGTCCGCGTCTGGCGAATCTTGCTGACGACCTTCCAGAACTCCGGCTTCGTGAGGACCTGGTATCCCTCGGCGATCTCTTCGATCTGGAAGGATCGCCCCGTCTGCGCATATTCCTGGTTGAGCTGTTCGATGCACTTTCGGACCGTCCGCACGTCGGCGCCCTCGATGGCCCTCGAGATCTTCGCGGGGGCCACGGGCCGGTCGGCGGCGAAGAGGATCGCCTCGACGTACGGCTTGACTTCTTCCTCGGATTTGATGGGCTTTACCATGATCTAACAGTCCAAACTGCAACCCGTCCAGCCGGGGCGCGTGAGCGGTTATTTCTTGGATTCCTTCACGAGACCGTACTTCTTTGGCTTGGTATATCGGTCAATAATCGGCACCGCGGTATTCATGATGAGGATTGAGTAGCACACCCCCTCGGGGTAGCCGCCGTATAGCCGGATGAGAATCGTTAACAGACCTGTGCCAAGGCCAAAGATGACCTGGCCCTTGATCGTAAGGGGGCTGGTCACCATGTCGGTAGCCATGAACAATGCGCCGAGGATAAGGCCGCCGGCAAAGATGTGATAGAGGCCCTCCCCCCAGATTTGGAACGCCGTGCGCCCGCTTTCCGCGACGGCGCCCGTGAAGGGCATCATGGTTGACTTGCTGGGAAGGATGATCGTAAGCAGATACACTGTTAGTATATACGACAGGGGAAGCTGCCATCGCACATAGCCGCGCCAGATCAGAAATGCCCCGCCGAGGATCAGCAACAGGGCGGACACCTCGCCGATGCAGCCCGGGATTCGCCCGAGGAACAGGTCGCCGAGGTCCCAGCCGCCTGCGGTTGCGCCTTCGGCGATCTTGCGCATCAGAGGCGAGGCGTGCGTTGTCCCGTCCGGGTGCGTCGGCCACAGAGCCAGGCTGACATGCTGCGGGTAGGCGAACTGGACGAAGGCCCTTCCGACGAGGGCCGGGTTCCAGATGTTATAGCCCAGTCCGCCGAATGCATGTTTGCCGATGCCAACGGCGATAAAGGAACCGACGACGGGGACATACCAAGGCGCGTTGGCGGGAAGTACGTAGGCGAGCAAGAGACCGGTGACGACGGCGCTTCCGTCGCGCAGGGTGACGGGAACCCTGAGCATGAACTTCTGGATGACCAATTCGGTCGCCATTGCGGCGATTACGCTGAAGGCCACCACGCGCAGAGCCGTGAAGCCGAACCAGTACCAAGCCCATAGGCCCGCCGGCGCCAATGTCGCGGCGACGGTCCACATGATCCGAGACACATTTTCCGCCGAACGGATGTGTGGAGACGTACCGACAATGAGGTCTTTTTCTTCCATAGATGCTATCGAGACGCTTTCTATTGTTGTGCTTTTTTCTTCGCCTGTTCTTCCTGTTTCTTCTTCAGGGCCGCCAACTCGGCCTTGCCGTATTTGATCTGGTGAACGATCGGCCGCTTCGCCGGGCAGACGTACGAACAGCAGCCGCACTCCTTGCAATCCATGATGTTCGCCGACATCGCCCTCTCGAAATCTCGGGCGTCGAGGAGGAGGCTGAGTTCCGAGGGGACAAGCCGCATGGGGCAGTGCCGGACGCACTCCCCGCACCGGATGCATGGCAGCGGGTCCCATGTGGTCGGGTCGGTCAGCGCAAGCACTCCGCCGGTGCCCTTGATTGTGGACAGGTCGGTCGTGCCCACAGCGATCCCCATCATCGGGCCGCCGAGGATGACGCGCCGCGCCTCGGCCTTCAGACCGGCATGGTTCAGAAGCTGCTCCATCGGCGTGCCGATCCGCGCCACGACGTTGCACGGGCGCTCGACGCCGTTGCCCGTGACCGTTACGATTCGCTCGACGATGGGCTTGTTGAATTTGACGGCCTCGTAAACGGCGTAGGCGGTGGCCACGTTCTGGACGACGCACCCGACCGCCATGGGAAGGCCGCCCGAAGGTACCTCACGGCCCAGGAGGGCGCTGATTAGCTGGTGCTCCGCCCCCTGGGGATAACAAACGGCCAGCATCTCGACGGAGATGTCCTCTTCATCCCTGGCCGCCTCGGCGAGCGCCTGATAGCCGTCGGGCTTGTTGGCCTCAATTCCCACGTAACCCTTGGGGCAATTGAGTACCTTCATAATGAGCTTCAGTCCCTCGATCAGCTCTTTTGGGTTGCGAAGCATGAGCCGGTAGTCGCAGGTAAGATAGGGTTCGCACTCGGCGGCGTTGAGGATGACGGCGTCAATTTTGCATTGGTCGGGCGGCGAGAGCTTCACATGCGTGGGGAACGTGGCGCCGCCAAGGCCGACGATGCCCGCGCGCTGGATTCGTTCCTTGATCTCCTTTGGGCTGAGGGAGGCGATGTCGCACGCCTGGTTCGTCCCTTCGGCCCACTGATCCTCCTCGCCGTCGCGTTCGATAAGGACGGCGGGGCACCGTGCGCCCGTCACGGGGAAGGTGCGGTCCTCAATGGCCGCAACCGTGCCGGTGATGGATGCATGGACGGGGGCCGAGACAAAGCCCTGCGCCTCGCCGACGATTTGGCCGGTCTTTACCTTGTCGCCCTTTTGCACACAGGGCTTGCAGGGGGCGCCGATGTGCTGCGACATCAGGATGTGAACATGATCGGGAAGGGGAAGGACCTCGATCTCAGCATCCTTGCTCAGTTCCTTCATGTCGGCGGGGTGAATTCCGCCTTTAAACGTCTTGAGCATATGTCTGTCTATCCTGTAATGACTGTGACGTACTTGTTTCTCAACCGGGAAAGGCTCTTCCGATCTGCCGGACGGCCTGCTTCAGGCGGAGTTCGTTCTCCACGAGCGCCAACCGCAGGTATCCCTCTCCGCCCTCCCCGAAGCCCCGACCGGGGGCGACTGCCACCTCGGCCTTTTCTATCATCTCAAAGGCGAAGTCAATGGATCCCATAGCGCGGTACTTTTCCGGGATCGGCGTCCATACAAACATGGAGGCCCGCGGACGCTCGACCGGCCAGCCGATTCGCTCCAGGCCGTCGCACAGCACATCGCGCCGCCCCTGATAGACGCGGGCCTGTTCCTTCACATGCTTCTCGCATTCGCGCATGGCGATGATCGCGGCGATCTGCACGGGCTGAAAGAGGCCGTAGTCATAGTAGCCCTTTACCTGGGAGAGCGCCGTCACGACGTCGCGATGGCCGACGCAGAATCCGCAGCGCCATCCGGCCATGTTGTAGGACTTGGACATGGTGGTGAACTCGATCCCCACCTCTTTTGCCCCGGGCACCTGGAGGAAACTCGGGGCCGTGTATCCGTCAAAGACGATGTCGCAGTAGGCGAAATCGTGCAGGATCAGGATTTGGTGCTCCTGTGCAAAGGCGACCACCCGCTCGAAGAAATCGAGGTCAACGGTCGCGCCGGTGGGGTTATGCGGATAGTTGAGAATAATCGCCTTCGGCCTGGGGTGCTGGTGGGCAATTACGTCGTGGATGCTCCGGAGCAGGGCCTCCCCCTCGGTGAGTTGCACGGTGATCACGTTCGCCCCGGCAAGCGCCGGGCCGAAGATGTGCACGGGGAAGGCCGGCTCGGGCACAACCACGGAGTCGCCCGCGCCCAGCAGGGCCAGGCACAAGTGCGACAGGCCCTCTTTCGATCCGATTACGCACACAATCTCGGTCTCCGGGTCGAGTTTTACATCATAGCGCTTCTTGTATTGCTTGGCCACTTCCTTCCGGAGGTTGAGCAGACCGGCGGCCTGTGAGTAGCGATGGTTGCGTGGGTCCCGGACGGCCTCGCAAATCTTGTCCACGATCGGCTGGGGGGTGGGGTCGTTGGGATTGCCCATGCCCAGGTCTATGACGTCAATCCCCGCTCGGCGTTTTTGGTATTTGGCCGCGTTTAATCTCCCAAAAAGGTAGGGGGGGAGCATCTTCATCCGGGGGGAGAGTTCGACGGGGATGCGCTGTGTGTTTGGGTGTTTCACACCGTTGGTCTCGGCTTTCACGGCTACGTCACCTACAGAAATCTTTGGATATCGGCGTCTTCAAAAATTTTAGCCTGCCAGGTGGCCTTTCGTTCGTTGATGCGGTTCTTTAGAATTTCTTCGCGCAGGGCGTCCCTGACTTCCTCGAAAGGGACCTGCTTTTTCTGGTTTCGTTCGATGACCTTGAGGATGTGATACCCGTCGTCCGTCTGGATTATGCCGCTCAGACCGCCGGGTTGCACCTCCGCCACGGCCTTGCCGATCTTGGTGCTTGTTGAGATCGGCCGCATTTCGCCCCCACGGGCGCGGGTGGCCACGTCAATGGACTTTTCGCGCGCCATGAGTTCAAAATCGGCGCCGGCCTTCAGCTTGTCCAGCACGGCCTCCGCTTCAGCGCGCGTAGTCAGGACAATCTGACGGGCCTGGATGGTTGTGCCATACTTGCTTTCGTAGGCCAGGCGCACATCCTCGGGGGAAACCGTCACGATCTTCGCCAGGACCTTCTCGGCCAGTATCTCCGCGCGCACGAGCACGCGAAGCTCGGCCTTGGTCTGTTGCTTCACCATCTCCAAGGAGATGCCGCGTGTTCGCCGGAGGAACTCGTCGTATTCCTCCATGGTCTTCAACCCGATGGCCGAGACGCCCCGGCGCATCATTTCGTCCACCATATCATTCAGTCGGTCGTCCACCTCGTCCTGTGCGGCGTCCACGCCATGTTTGCGCGCCTCCTGCTCCACCAGCCTTAGGCGGATCAGGCGCTCCAGGGCGCGTTTGCCCAGGATGTCAATCAATTCATCCGAGAGCTGTTTCCGCGTGATTTTCTCGCCGTTGACCGTGGCAACCACGTCTTCGGGCAGGGCGCCGGCGGGCGGGGCTGCGGCCTGGCCAAAGACTGTCGCGTGCAACGCAAGCGCAATGGCCAACGCGCCGGCGTTCAGTCGCAGGCAATGAAACAGCCCGTGGCTCACAGGGGATGCTCCCGACAATAAAACCCTTGTAACACAAAAAACCAGATTATAGCCCCAAATTTCCCGCGCTGTCAAACGTTTTTTCGATTTGCCGCCGCGCATCACGCCATGTTGAACTTGCGCAGCTTGCTGAGGAAGGTCGTTCGCTTTATCCCAAGGGAGCGGGCGGCCTGTGACTTGTTTCCGCCGGCCCTATCGAGGGCCGACTGGATTCGCTCGCGTTCGAGTGATTCGAGCATCGCCGGAAGGGGGGCCCTCCCAACGGATGCGGGACCGAGTTCGGGGCCTTGCTCAATGGGCAGATCCTTCATGGTGATGGTCTGCCCCTCGGCGAGCACGACGGCGCGCTCCATCATGTTCTCCAGCTCGCGGACGTTGCCGGGCCATTCATATTCCATAAGTCGTTGGAGCGCATCGCTGTCTATGTTGCGCACGTTTTTACCCAGTTCGCGGTTGAACTTGTTGAGGAAATGAATGGCCATCTCGGGTATATCCTCCCGGCGCTCGCGCAGGGAAGGGACGTGGACGGTGATGACGTTCAACCGGTAAAACAAATCTTCCCGGAAGTGCTCGTCCTGAATGAGGGCCTCGATGTCCCGGTGCGTTGAGGCGATGACGCGCACATCCACGTTGACGGTCTCGTTGCCCCCTACGCGCTCGAACTCCTTTTCCTGGAGCACTCGAAGCAGCCGCACCTGGGTCTTGAGGGGGATATCGCCGATTTCGTCGAGAAAGATCGCGCCGCCGTCGGCCAATTCAAAGCGGCCCACCTTCTGTCGGATCGCGCCTGTGAATGACCCTCGCTCGTGGCCGAATAGTTCGCTCTCAAGCACGCCCTCCGAGAGGGCCGCGCAATTGACCTTCACGAACGGCTTGTTGCGGCGGTCGCTGTTGAAGTGGATGGCGCGCGCAATGAGTTCCTTCCCCGTGCCGCTCTCGCCCCGTATCAGGACGGCCGAGGAGGATCGGGCGATCTTGGCGGTCAGTTGGAGGACGTCCTGCATTGCCTTGCTCGAGCCGATGATCTCGCGGAAGTTGTAGCGCTCCCGGATTTGTTCGCGGAGATATTTGTTTTCGTTGACCAGTTGTTTCTGCAGAGAGGATATCTGTACGCGCTGCTGGTCAATCCGCTTGACCTTCTCGGCCAGGTCCAGATTGAGCTCCTGGATTGTTCGGTAGGAGAGGGCGTTGCGAATGGCGATAGCCGCCTCGTTGGCAAGGGTCCGGAGCAGGCGGACCTCGTCGGTGGAATAGATTTCCTGGGAGATTTTTTCCCCTAAGCAGAAGACGCCGATCAGACGATCTTCATAGAACAGGGGGAGTGCGATCGCCGCGCCTGCCGATGCCATTTCCGCAAGCGCTTCCGAGTCGGGAAGGTTCTCCTCGAAGGGTGTCGGCGCCACGAGCGCCGTCCGATTCTTCTCCAAATCCGCCGCCAGCGCCTGTCCGTTGAATGTGTGGGGGACCGGCGGTTTGCCTCGGCTAACCTTCACGTCGAAGCGCCCGGCCTTGTCGTTCCGCAGTAGAATGAATACGCGGGTTACACGGAGTTTATCGGTGACGGTGTCGGCAATTTTGGCAAGAAGTTCGTCCATATCGAGGATAGAGATGACGGCGGTGCTGACCTCCAGAATGGTCTGTTCGTAGCGATATTTGTCGCGGTGGAATCGCTTGTCAACGAGTTTCTGGACGAGTTCGCTGACGGGACGAAAGATGATCGCGATGGCGAGGATGGAGACGACCGTCGCAGCAGGGGAGTTCTCCCCCGCAATCATGGTCAATAGAAATCCGCAGAGGAAGACCAGACAATAGTACCCGCCTACGGCGACGCCGCTCACCAGGAAGTACCCGATGCTGCGGCTCAGGACTACGTCCACATCGGACAGGCGATATTTCGTCAGCGCGAATGCCTGTCCCATGATCATCAGGATGGATGCCATAAGCACCCACGCGGTGGCGCCGCCGAACGCAAAGCCGGGAAAATCGGCGACGGCCACATAGACGGTCAGGCAGACGGGGACCGTAGCCGCGGCAGCGGCCCAGAAGATCCATTTCAACTGCTTGCCCGCGGGCGAGGTCGTGCGCGCCCGGTAGGAATGCACGATGGAGATAAGCCCCACGAGAAGATAAAGCCCCACCAGGGCAAAGTACCACCCCGCAAGGGCATAGATAATTTGGAAGGCGTGTCGAAGCGAATCCCCGTCGAGATACTTGAGATACGCCCGAATGTTGTAGCCCTCAAAGCAGCCGAGGAAACCAAGGTGGGGGAGGTAGAGGGCGGGAATCAGCCAGCGATGCCGTCGTGTGAGCTCCTTGCGCGCGGGGAAGACCAGACAGAAGTGGAGGGCCATCGGCGTCAGGAGCGTCCCCGTAATGATAAAGACAGAGAGCAGTTCAACATTGTCAATGATGATATACCAGTTCGCCCCGCCGACAAATGCGCTGACGGTAAAGGCGGAGATCAGACAAAAGAGCGGCGCCCCGTTCGTATCCGGATGCTTCACATAAACCGCAAAGCCCGCCGCAAGCGCCCCCATGCCGATTATGAGCCAAACCAGTGCGGAGACCGGGAAGGGATGGCGGGTGACATCCGCTGTGATCGGGATTTGCTCGCCGTTGCGGGCGACAATCAATCGGACCTCTTTTCCCCTCGTCAGGTCTCTTGATTGATAAAGATAATCAACCAGGCTGCTCGTGGGATGGCCGTCTATTGACATGACGATGTCGCCGACGCAAAGGCCGTTGCGCGCCGCTTTACTGTAGGGTAGAACTTGGATCACGCGCTTGTCGGTGAACACGTAGAAGCCCTTGAAATTGCGCGTCAGTGCCTGGTAGAAAACCAGGCAGGAATAGACAAAGACCCCCAGCGCACACAGAAACAGGGCAGATGTTGTTACCTTGTAGCGCGATAATGACATGAAGGATTAACTTCCTCGGCACAGGTCGTCGAAGTTTCGACAGTGCCGCTTATTCTACAGTGCTCCCCCTAAAGCTGTCAAGCAAAATGATTTCTGAATTGTCAATGGTGTCATAATTTCGACATGCCTGCATTCGCACTGGCGCGGAGAAAGGAACGGACGACGACCTTGCCGACCCCTTTCCCATCCCGACAGTACGAAGGGATAGGGTCTAAGCAGAATCATTCTCGATGACGACGTGCAAGATTTCGATGCGCAGCGGCGAGTACGATGTGTAGCAGGATCGCCGGCAGCCCGTGAACATCCGTGCTTGCGGGCGACAGCGCCCAATCGCGGCGTAACCCCGTTGTTCGTTGTTCTCTGTTTCGACTTTGCGCTTGACAGAGTACGAAAGTGTTTGCTATAAGACATGCTTTGCCAAAAGCCGCATTGACAACAAGGGACCGCAGATGAATAGTACGCCCCTCAGCCAGAACCATATCCGCCGCGGCGCGCGGATGGTGGACTTTCACGGCTGGAACATGCCTCTGCTCTTCACCAACATCATCGAAGAGCATAAGAACACGCGGATGCACGCGGGCGTCTTCGATGTCAGCCACATGGGGCGGCTCAGGATCACGGGAACCGATGCGGGCGGTCTTCTCGAAAAAATCCTGACCCGAACCATGAAGGACCTTAAGCCGGGACGGGCGCGCTATTCGCTCCTGTGTAACGAGAAGGCCGGCATCGTGGACGACCTGATCGTCTATGCGTCGAGCGACTATTACCTGATGGTCGTGAACGCCTCAAATCGGGAAAACGTCGTCGCCGTTCTCGACGAGCAGCGGCGCGGCATGGACGTGACGATCGAGGACCTCACCCTTGATCTGGCCATGATCGCCCTGCAGGGGCCGGTGGCGGTAAACATACTGTTGAAGTTGTGCAGCCCGAAGGTGGCCCAGTTGAAACGGTTCGCCTTCGGGTCGGCTAAGGTGGGCGACACGCGGGCATTGATTGCACGGACGGGATACACGGGTGAGGACGGATTTGAGATCTTTGTGGGCAAGGACCATGTCAACGAGGTATGGGACCGCCTCATAGATTTCGGCGCCGCCCCGACGGGCCTGGGGGCGCGTGACACGCTCCGGATCGAGGCCGCCCTCCCGCTCTATGGCCACGAGCTTGGTCTGGACACTAACCCCTTCGAGGCGGGCCTGGAGTGGGCGGTGGATCTTGAGGGCCGAAACTGCCTCGGCGCAGCCCGGATGCGCCTCATCGCCGCCGACGGACCGATCCGGCGGGTTGTAGGACTTGAGATTGACGGGCGTAAGATCGCGCGTGAGACCATGCCCGTTCTGAAAGAGATGCGGAGGGTGGGGGCGATAACCAGCGGAACCTTCTCCCCCACGCTGGAAAAGAGCATTGCCCTGGCCCGCGTGGAGAGGAAGTTCGCCGTCGAGGGCGAGGAGTTGCTTGTGGACATACGGGGAACGAATGTCCCGGCGAGGGTCGTGCCGATTCCCTTCTACAGGAGGAAGAAATGAACCCAAACGATCGGAAGTATGCTGCGAGTCACGAGTGGGCCCTGGTGGAGGGAAAGACCGTGACCGTCGGCATCACCCAACATGCCGTTGATGAGCTGACGGACCTCGTCTATATAGAACTCCCCGAAGTAGGCGCGGATGTGACCGCCGGCCAGCCCTTCGGCGAGATCGAGTCGGTGAAGGCCGTCTCCGAGCTGCTGGCCCCGGTGGGCGGCAAGGTGGTCGCGGTGAATGAGGGGCTTAACGACGACCTTGACCCGATCAGCGACGACCCGTACAACGAAGGGTGGATGGTGAAGATCGAGACGACTGACCTGAGTCCCCTCAAATCGCTGCTCAGCGCCGCGGACTACGAGAAGAAGGTCGAGTCGGAAGCCAAGTGACGGTCGCCGGAAGGCCGGTTCCACCCTATGCCCTACATCCTCAACACCCCCGACGACCAGAAGGCCATGCTGGACGTCATCGGCGTCAAGTCCATTGAGGACCTCTTCGACGACATTCCCGCCGATCTGAAACTCGCAGGAAAGCTTCGGCTCCCGGAAGCCCTATCCGAGATGGAAGTCCTGAAGCATCTCACCGCACTCGGCCGCCGAAACACGTCCACGCAGCAGGCCGTGTCATTCCTCGGCGGAGGCTGTTGGGATCATTTCATCCCAGCGGCCATTGACAAGATCGTCATGCGATCCGAGTTCTACACCGCCTACACGCCATATCAGCCCGAGGCGAGTCAGGGGCTCCTTCAGGCGTTTTACGAATACCAGAGTCTGATTTGCGACCTCACCGCGATGGACGTCTCGAACGCCTCCATGTATGACGGCGCCAGCGCCCTCGCCGAGGCCGTGCTCATGGCCCGGAGCATCAACGAGCGCGCCACGGTCCTCCTGCCTGCCACGCTGCACCCGGAATATCGGCAGGTGCTCGACACCTATCTGCGGAACTCCGGGATGACGATCCGAACCATCCCGATAAAAGACGGCGTGTGTCACTCGGAGGATTTTGTGGGCGCTGCAGGGGACCAGGTCTCGTCGGTTGTCGTTCAGAACCCGAACTTCTTCGGGCACATCGAGGATGTCAAGGCGGTGGCCGCCGCCGCGCACAAACTCGGCGCGCTTTGCATCGCCTGCGTGGATCCCATCTCGCTGGGCCTTCTCCTCCCGCCGGGCGAGTGTCATGCCGACATCGTGGTGGGTGACGGCCAGCCCCTCGGCATACCGCAGTCCTACGGCGGCCCCTCCTTCGGGTTCATGGCCTGCCACAAGAACTACGTGCGCAAGATGCCGGGGCGCATCATCGGCCGCACGGTGGATGTGGACCACAAGCCCGGCTTCGTGCTCACGTTGCAGACGCGCGAGCAGCACATCCGGCGCGAGAAGGCCACGTCGAACATCTGCACCAACCACGCCCTAAACGCCTTGCGCGCCACGGTTTATCTCTGCCTGATGGGGCCGGAGGGGATCCGGGAAGCGGCCGATCTGTGCCTCCAAAAGAGCCACTATGCGCGCGATCGAATCGCGGAGGTTGACGGCTTTGAGCCGGCGTTCTCCGCGCCGTTCTTCAAGGAATTCGTCATCCGATGTCCTGTTGATGCGGAGAAGGTGTGCGATGCGCTTTTGCCGAAGGGCATCCTCGCCGGACTGCCGTTGGGGCGATTCGACGCGGGGATGAAAAACTGCCTCCTCGTCTCCGTCACCGAGAAGCGGATGAAAGACGAAATTGATGGATTGGCGAAGGCGTTGGCTGAGATGAAGTAAATTGGTAGCTGAAGTCGCCAGACTTCAGATGGAACAGTTGAGGCGCATATGGACGTTATCTTTGAAAAAAGCCGACCGGGGCGAAAGGGCCATTCGCTCCCTTCGTGCGATGTGCCGTCGAAGCCGGTCGCCGAACTGCTCCCTGAAAAAATACTTCGGCCCACGTTGCCGAACCTGCCGTGCCTCGGTGAGTTGGACGTGGTGCGCCACTTCACCGAGCTGTCGCACTGTAACGTCGGCGTGGACCTGACGTTTTATCCCCTCGGCTCATGCACGATGAAGTACAACCCGAAGGTGAACGAGGTTGCCGCGGCGCTGCCGTCCTTCGCGGAGCTGCACCCCTACCAGCCGGACTCAACCGCGCAGGGCATGCTTCAATTGCTCCATGACCTCGAACGTTTCCTAGCCGAGATCGCGGGGCTGCACTCCGTTTCCCTCCAGCCGGCGGCGGGGGCGCACGGGGAGATGACCAGCCTCATGGTCATCCGCGCCTATCACGACGACCAGGGCCGGCGGCCCACGAAAATCCTGATCCCCGATTCCGCGCACGGCACAAATCCCGCCAGCAGCGCCATCTGCGGATACGAGGCCGTCCAACTCAAGTCCGATTCCGACGGCGGCGTGGACCTGCGCCACCTGGAAAAGCTGCTCGGCGACGGTGTCGCCGCCCTGATGATTACCAACCCCAACACGCTCGGGCTCTTTGACCGGAACATCAGGAAGATCACGGACATGGTCCACCAGGCCGGCGGGCTGGTCTATCTCGACGGGGCGAACATGAATGCCATCCTCGGCATCGTCCGTCCGGGCGACTTCGGGGTGGATGTGATGCACTACAACCCGCACAAGACCTTCTCCACCCCCCACGGCGGCGGCGGGCCGGGCGCGGGGCCGATCGCCGTCTGTGAAAAACTGGCCCCCTTCCTACCAGTGCCGAGGGTGAAGAAATGCGGCGACGAATACCGCATGGACTGGGACCGCCCGAAGAGCATCGGCAAGGTCCGATGCTTCTGGGGAAATATCGGCGTCCTCATCCGGGCCTATACCTATATCCTGATACATGGCCCGGAGGGATTGCGCCGAGTCTCCGAAAACGCGATCCTCAACGCGAACTACCTGCTGCATCGGTTGAAGGATGTCTATGAAGTGCCCTATGGCCACCGGTGCATGCACGAGTTTGTCCTCTCCGCCTCCCAGCAGAAAAAGACCGGCGCACGCGCCCTGGACATCGCCAAGCGGCTCTTGGATTTCGGTTTCCATCCGCCGACGGTTTACTTCCCCTTGATCGTGCCGGAGGCCCTGATGATCGAGCCGACGGAGACGGAATCGAAGGAGACGCTCGACGCCTTTGCCGATGCCTTGCGCGCCATCGCCGCGGAGATCGAAGAGGACCCGCGCAATGTCCTCGACGCCCCACGCAGCCAGTGTGTGCGGCGGCTCGACGAGGTCCGCGCCGCCCGGCAGTTGGACCTGCGTTGGATGCGCCATCCGGTCCACACCGCCACGTAGCACCCGGAGGAGCCGACAGTGAACCCCACGAAACTGCACATCAAGAACGGAACCGTGGTCGATGGATCGGGCGAGAAAGGCTTTTCCGCCGATGTGCTGGTTGTCGGCGACCGGATCGAGACCGTGGGGAAGATTGAGGCCGCACCGGATGCAATACAAATCGACGCATCGGGCTGCGTCGTTGCCCCGGGGTTCATTGACATCCACAGCCATTCCGACCTGATGATCCTGGCCGATCCCTTTCCCCTGGCCAAGACCCAGCAGGGCGTAACCACCGAGATCGTCGGCGGGTGCGGCTTCTCCCTTGCCCCCCTGACCGAGCGCACGATCCCCGAACTCAAGAACTCCGGCGTCCTGGGCGAGACGGACCTGGACTGGGGCTGGCGATCCTACAGCGACCTAGTCTCCCGTATGGAGAAAACGCCCTTCGCGCACAACATCGGCGCACTCATCGGTCACAACACGATCCGCATGGCCGTGCTGGGGATGGGGAATATCGTCGTCAGCGATGCGGCTATGGGAAGGATGAAGGACCACGTCCGCGAGGGCATGGAGGCGGGGGCCTTCGGCATGTCCGTCGGCCTGATCTACACGCCGGGCCTCTATGCCGGGGTGGACGAGCTGGCGGAGCTGTGCAAGGTGGTTGCGGAGTACGGCGGATTATTTGCGATTCACATGCGCAACGAGGGCGTACGGCTGCTCGACGCCATCAACGAGAGCATCGAGATCACGGAACGGTCCGGCGCGCCCCTGCACATCGTGCACCTGAAGGTAACGGGCGAGGAGAACTACCCCCTCATCGAAAAGGCCCTCGAACGCATCTACGAGGCGCGGGACAAGGGGCTGGGTGTCACCTTCGACCAGTACCCCTACACCGCCGGGAGCACGGGCCTCTCTGCGCTCCTGCCGAGCTGGGCCCGCGAGGGCGGATTGGAAAACATGCTCAAGCGCCTGCAGGACGGGAACATTCGTAGCCGCATCGCATCGGATATGGCGCGTGGCGGAGAGAATATGCTGCGCTACACATGGGATAAAGTCCTGCTCAGCTCGGTCGCCTCCGAGGCGAACAAGGGACTTGAGGGGAAGACCATCGAGCAGATCGCGCACATTCGGGGATGCCCCCCGCCCGATGCCGTATTCGACATCCTGGTCGAGGAAGAGGGCCGTGCGGGGATGGTCGTGTTTTCCATGAGCGAGGAGTCCATCCGCTTGATTATGAAGGTTCCCTTCGGTATGGTCGGCACGGACGGCATCCATGGCGGCAGGTGCCATCCACGGCTGTATGGCACGTTCCCGCGCATCCTTGGGCGGTATGTTCGACAGGAGCGGGTCCTGCCGATCGAGCTGGCGATCCAGAAGATGACGGCAAATCCCGCTGATCGGCTGGGGCTGACGGATCGCGGGCGCATCGAGCCGGGCAAGCGGGCGGACATCGTGATTTTCAATCCGGCTACAGTCATTGATAGGGCCACCTACGAGGACTCCGCACAGTACCCGGCCGGGATCACGCACGTCATCGTCGGGGGGCGCATCGTAATCGAGAATGGACGAGCAACCGGCGAGGCGCCGGGGCGGGTTCTAAAATGGAGGCGTAGCTGAACTCGCCAGAGTTTATGGAGTGCGGATTTCGGATTGCGGAATGGAAGAGAAGACCTCACGCAAAGGCGCAAAGCCCGCAAAGGGAAGAACAGAATAATAAATTTTCTTTGCGTCCTTTGCGTGCTTTGCGAGAAACAGATTGATCGAAAATCGAAAATCATCGGATTCCGTGTCCGCGCGGGACTGGCGACTTCCGCTACGGCCGGGTCGTTTGAAAGATAGATGTCCATGAAATGGCGATTGTTCATCGAGGAGAGGGGCGCTCCCGCATGGAACATGGCCGTGGATGAGGCCATCTTGACGTGCTTCGATCCCGCGTCGGACATGCCGACGCTTCGGATGTACGGATGGAGTCCTGCGGCTGTGTCCATCGGGTACTTCCAACCGGCCCGGTCGGCCGGGAGTCGCGATTATCCCCTCTTTCGTCGGATCACGGGCGGTGGGGCGATCTGCCACGACGGCGACTTCACCTACTCCGTTGTGGTCGGCAGGGTGCACCCTATTGCCAAACCTTCGCTCTACAATGCCATCCATGAGGCCATGTCCAACGCGCTGCATCAGATGAACGTGGACGCGAAACCGCGGTGGGTGACCAAGAGAGAGGACATGCCCATTAACCTGAACGGAGAGGCGGCGGGGAATGCGCGGCAGATCAGGGAATCTGCGCCCCCCTTTCTCTGTTCGGGGCGCGAGGCCGAGGCCGACCTCCTGGTAGGAGGCAAGAAGATCCTCGGCAGCGCCCAACGCCGATCAAGGCAGGCCGTCCTCCAGCACGGGTCCATGCCGATCAAAGACCTGACCTATGATGGGCGGATGACGTCCGTCTGCCGCGAGGCAAAGCGGGAGGTGGAGTTCGGGGATGTGGCTGCCGCCGTGCGGATCTCATTCGAGAGTGTGTTCGGAGTGACCTTTGAGGAGGGGCGCTTGTCCGAGGAAGAGCGGGACCTCGCGGACGGCCTCGCAAAAGAGAAATACGGGGAGGCGAAATGGAACTACCGGCGTTGACACAGGAAATCCTTGCGGCGGCCAGGGATGTGGAAGCACAGGTCATCACCTGGCGGCGCCACTTCCATGCCCGCCCCGAAAGGGGCTATCAGGAAAGGTGCACGAGCCTGATCGTCATGTCCCAGCTCAAACGCCTTGGGATCAAGGTCCAATCCGCGGCCAAGACGGGAGTCGTGGGAACGATCAACTGCCGAAGGCCGATGGAGACCATCGCCTTCCGCGCCGACATGGACGCCCTCGCCATGGACGAGGAGTCCGACCTGCCGTTCAAGTCCAAGACCCCTGGCGTAGCGCACATGTGCGGCCACGACGCGCATACCGCCATGCTCCTCGGCACGGCTTCGGTGCTTACTCGACTGCAACGCTACCTGAAGCGCCGGGTGAAGCTAATCTTCCAGCCCTCCGAGGAATCGTCGCCGAGCGGGGCGCAGGCCATGGTCAAGGCCGGGGTCATACGCGATGTGGACGAGATATTCGGCCTGCACGTCGGGTCAATGATCCCCAATGGGACGCTGTTCACGCGGCCCGGCCCCATGCTCGCTGCGATGGATGGGCTGAAGATCACTGTGATCGGCAAAGGCGGCCACGGGGCCTCGCCGCACGAATGTGTAGACCCGGTTCCCATTGCGGCGGAGATCATCACGGCATTGCAGACGGTCGTGAGTCGAAAGATCAAGCCGGTGGATGCCGCCGTGGTGTCCATCTGCCAGGTGCAGGCAGGGACCGCTGCGAACATCATCCCCGGCACGGTTCGGCTCGTCGGCACGGTGCGCACGCTGGAGGAGCGGGTTCGGCGGCGCATGCCCGAGATGATCGGGCAGATCGTGAGGGGCGTTGCGTACGCCCACGGCGCGACCTGCGAGGTGAACTACAGCAGGGGATACCCGCCAGTGGTGAACCATCCCAGCAGCGTCGCCAGGCTGTCGAAGGCGGCGGCGGACCTCTTTGGGCCGAAGATGAAGGTGGATGAAATGACGCCCATCATGGGTTCCGAAGATTTTTGCTTCTACCTGGAGAAGACGAAGGGCGCCATCGCCATGTTGGGGGCGGGAGGGAAGGTGAAGTCCGCCCGCGCTCCCCACCACAGCCCGCGCTTCTGGATTGACGAATCGGTGCTCTACCAGGGCCCGGCGGTGTTCAGTTACCTTGCCCTTGCGGAGTAGCCGCAGGCTGCGCAGGGTTTGCGCCGGAGAACTTCAGTCGCAATAAAGCGCCTTCCTTGAGGATCTCCTCCGGCAGCCGTTTTTCCGTTGCGAAGATGACCACCGGCGGCTCATCGAGCAACATTTCGAACCCCGGCGCGATCCTCTTGCGTAGGGCGCGAGTAACGTCCCCGTAGGGTTGACCGTTCTCGCTCCGCAGGCCGAGGACGAAGTCGTTTTCCCTTATGTCGAGGGCGCCGATGCCCCCCGCCTCGGAGACCCACGCGGCGATCCACTGATGGCAGTGCGGCTCGGCGTCGCTGATGGGCGGCTGTAGTTTGTGCCAGTAGCCGCGCATCTCGTACTCGACCGTGTCCGTGTTCTTCAGTTTGAACAGGCGGCTTTCAAACCAAGGCTCGTTTAACTTGACGATAAGGCGATAGATGGCCTCGAACCTGCGTTGCATCTCGTTGGAATCGCTTCGCTCGACGGTGATATCGCTTATGCAGACGTTTGGATCCTTCGAGTCAATCGTGATGTCCTTCACCTTGTTGGCTTCACACCAGCCCACCCCCATCTTGCGATAGCCGATGCCCTCTTTCTCGAACTGCGCAACGGCGGCGCGGAGACTCCCCGCCTTCTGCCCGTCCAGAAGGATGTTGACAACGCTGTCCTGGGACTGCCCGATCCAGAGGGCGAGGCGGCCGTTGCCCACATAGGCCATTGTCTTGCCCGGCATGATTTTCATTGCCGCGGCCGCGCGCCGAGACGCCCATTCCTCTGCGGACAATGGGTTTTTGAGCGAGTACTTCAGACCGTCAACGCCCTTGCCATCAATCCTTGCCAACTTGGCCTGGAAGTTCCAATCCCCGCCGCCTTGACTGACCTTGATAAGAAGTCTGTTCCAGCCGGCGAGGAGTTGAATTGGCGCCTCGTCCTTGTCGGCCACAAAGCCACGGTAGGTGTCGTTGAAATGCACGCGGTCGCCGTTTAGCCAGGCGGCGCAACCGTCGTCGCTGCCCATGATGAGGAGAGCGCCCTGCTCGACAGGAGAATAGACATACGCATGCGCGTAGATCGCGATGTTCGTCTTCCTGCTGAGCCTGAATTGAGCGTCAGTGAAGTCCATGTAGCCGTCCGGGCGGGAATAGATGTTCCAGGTTTTTCCCCCCACGTTCAGCGACGGGTTGGGCAATGCAGTCCTCTCGCTATTTAGATAATCCTTCTTGAGCCGGGTTGTTTGGTCGTCATTGGCGAACACGTCGCTGATGAGCCAGTCCTTGATCGGCGGCGCCTCGACGGTCGGCTTGATGCGTAGGCGGTCGCTGATCGGGCTGATGTTCAACTCCATGTCCAGGCCCAGCTTGGCTCTGGACGGGTTGTGTACGTGCACTTCCACGGCGAGGTAGTTCTGTCCTTGCCGGAGCAACTCCGTCGGAAGCGTTTCGAAGACCTCCGGGACTGCAAAATTATGGGCCTTCAAGGCGTGGGTCGCATAATCGAACTTGTCGGGCAGATTTGCCGAGGCGAGCAGCTTGCCGTTAAGGTAAAGCGCGAAGCCATCGGCGTATCGGATGTTCAGAGTAAGTTCGTTGTCTTTTGGAATCTCATTAAGCACAAAGTACTTGCGGAAATAGACTGTAACAGGTTTTTTCTTGGGGGAGTGGTCTAACGCAAGAAGGGTCTTTGCCTCAACCTTCTCGAAGCCGAGAGGGGAGGGGCCGACCGGCCACTCGGCGTAATCGTACTCCGGAGTCAGCCACGTCACGCCGAGGTCCTCGCCCTTATCGTGGTAGCGCCAGTCCGCGCCGAACGACACGAGGCGGCGGGCGTCGGCGTGAACTGCGGATATAGCCGCCAGCGCCACAATGCAGGCGGCTACGAGCACTGTGCGGCGACCTGAAAGGATATTCGCCATCGAGGCCCGATCCATAACATGGGAAGTCACGGGTAAACGAATGCGCGACATCCTACCGATGGCCATGCGCGATGTCAAGGCTTGGATTTGCGGAAGAGTGGAGGCCGGATTTTCGTTGATCGTCGCCATGCGGCAGATTATAATGTGGACCATATATCATGCATGTCTGCATGACTTAATACTTTGGTGTATATTGTGTTATGATTCGACGCAGAACAACATGTCCTGTCAGGGTCGGCGGCGTCCAGGTCGGCGGCGGGGCGCCGGTGTCGGTGCAGTCAATGACAAACACCAATACCGAGGACGTCCGAAGCACGATCCGGCAGATTCACAAACTCGAAAAGGCCGGCTGCGAGATCATCCGCGTCGCCGTGCCGACCATGAAGGCTGCATGTGTATTGGGGGCGATCAAGAGAGGCATCTCGATCCCGCTCGTCGCCGACATCCACTTTCGCCACGCCCTTGCCTTGGAGGCCATTGCGCAGGGCGTGGATAAAATTCGTTTGAACCCCGGCAACATGCGCGACCCGGCGCATGTGCGGAGCGTCGTCCTCGCCGCGAAGGAAAGAGGCATCCCCATCCGTATCGGCGTGAACTCCGGCTCCATCCGAAGGCCGGGGGACAAGGAGAAGGACATCGTTAAGCTCATGGTCCGCCGGACGCTGGCCTACTGCCGGCGGTTCGAGCGAATGGGATTTCGGGACATCGTCCTATCCCTCAAGGCATCGGATTGCTTGGAGACGATGAGGGCCTATCGGATGATCGCCGGGCGGTGCGACTACCCGCTGCACCTCGGCGTGACGGCGGCGGGGCCGCCGGAGACGTCCGTCGTGAAATCGGCCATTGCCATCGGGGGCTTGCTTTCCGAGGGGATAGGCGATACTATTCGCGTGTCCATGACGGGTCCGCCCGTCGCGGAGGTCGAAACGGGGATCGAGATTCTCAAGGCGCTGGGACTCCGCCCCCGAGGGATCGAGATCATCTCGTGCCCCACGTGTGGGCGGACGGAGATTGACCTGGTTCGGATAGTGAAGGAAGTCAGCCGTCGCACGCGGGGCATGTCAGGTGATCTGAAGGTTGCTATCATGGGATGCGTGGTGAACGGTCCCGGCGAGGCGCGCGAGGCCGATGTGGGCATCGCCGGCGGCAAGGGGTTCGGCTATCTGTTCCGAAAGGGAAGGAAGATTCGCAAGGTTCCCGAGCGCGATTTTGTTCCCGTGCTGATGCGAGAAATCGAACGCCTGCTCTCCGGGCAGGGGAGATGAGGATGCCGAGGAGCATTCAATATCTGTTGAGCGCTGTCGTGCTGATTGCGGTTGCCGCATCGCTCATTATTGGGCTGCGGAAGCGAGATACCATAAAGAAGCCGGAAGGCAATGTGCTGGTCGTGATTTCCCCTCACCAGGACTACATCCAGTCGGAGTTTTTCAAGGCCTTTCAGACGTGGTACGAGAAGGAGACAGGCCGGACATGCACCGTCCAACCGAAGGAAATCAGCGCCGGCACGCAGGGACAACTTCGGTATATCGTCGAATTGTTCGATCAGCAGCCGAGCGGCATCGGGATTGACATCTTCTGGGGCGGCGGCACGGATCCGTATGCGGAGCTTAAGGAAAAGGACCTGCTTCATACCTACAGAGTGCCTGAGAATATTCTGCAATACATACCCCCGACCTGCGCCGGGCAGCCGACTTACGACCCGGCGTATCAATGGTACGGCGCGGCGATTTCGGGCTTTGGAATCATTTACAACAAGAAGTATCAGCGTCAGGCGAAGCTCCCCGCGCCGGAGACCTGGGAGGACCTGACGCGGCCGGAACTCTTCGGCAAGGTGTCCATGGCCGACCCGCGCAAGAGCGGCGTGGCGCACACCCTCTGCGAGATCATCCTTCAGGCCTACGGATGGGAGAAGGGCTTCGAGGTATTGATGAAGATGTCGGGCAACTGCAAGATGATCGTGGATGCAAGCAGTCGCGTGCCGGGCGACGTGGCTCTCGGAGAGGTCATCTATGGCCCGACAATTGACTTTTATGCCTGGGCGCAAATCGCCATTGAAGGCGCGGAGACGATAGGCTTTGTGCTGCCCAGGGGGCTGACCGTTATCAACGCCGATGCCATGGGGATCCTCAAAGGCGCGCCGAATCTCGAACTGGCGGAGGCGTTCCTTCGCTTTGTTCTCTCGGAGGACGGGCAGAAACTCCTCATCCTTCCGAAGGGCGTCCCCGGCGGGCCGAAGGAGCGTACGATCGGTCGAATCAGCGTCATCCCCGATCTTATGACGAAGTATGCCGACCAGTGCGTGGCCCGTATAACTGCCGCGGACCTGAAAGCCGGCATTGAGTACGATTCGGAGAAGGCGTCGCTGCGGCAGGGGATTTTGAACGATCTGCTGGGGGCGATCCTGGTGGACACGCACGACGACCTCGCAAAGGCGTGGGGGGCGGTCGTCGTGGGAAAGGTCAAAGAGGAAGACAAGATCAAGGCCCTCGTGTCGGTTCCCGTCTCGGAAGTAGAACTCATGAAGCTGGCGGCGGAGAAATGGGGCGACGAAAGCTTCCGAAACAAGACAATTGCCGAGTGGATTAAATTCGCAACAACGAAATATCGAAACACCTTGTTGAAATGAGGCGAAACTGTGGTTGCCGTTCAAGTGAAAAATATCAGCAAGCGCTATGGCGCTGTCGCAGCCGTTGACAATGTCTCCGTGGAGATCGCCCCAGGTGAACTGTTCTTCCTCCTGGGGCCGTCCGGCTGCGGCAAGACGACGATCCTCCGTTCCATCGCGGGTTTTTGCACGCCGGATGAGGGGGAGATTTTTTTCGATGATCGTCGCATTGATGAGTTGCCCCCACACGAGCGCAATACCGGCATGGTCTTCCAGAACTACGCCCTCTGGCCCCACATGAGCGTGCGGCAAAATGTCCAGTACGGTCTGGACGTTCGCAAGGTTCCGTCGAGAGAGAAGCGGGAACGTGTTGACGCCGCCCTCGCGATGGTGCGCATGAGCGATCAGGCCCGAAAGCGGCCGAACCAGCTCTCCGGCGGCCAGCAGCAGCGCGTCGCCCTGGCGCGGGCGCTGGTCATCAATCCCGATGTGGTCCTCCTCGACGAGCCGTTGAGCAACCTCGACGCGAAACTGCGCGGCGAGATGCGCGACGAGATCCGCCGCATTCACGAGCAGACGAAAATCACGACGATCTACGTGACCCACGATCAGAAGGAAGCCCTTTCATTGGCCGACCGCATCGCCGTCATGAATGCGGGACGGATCGAGCGGATCGGCGGCCCGCGCGACATCTACGAAAACCCGAAAAGCAAGTTCGTGGCGGAATTCATTGGCGAGACCAATTTGATTTCGGGGAAAATCAAAGCTGTCGAAGGAAACACCGTTAGCATCCAGACAGATATTGGCGAGTTGCTATCGAGCGGAAAGTCGTCCGTCTCTGCAGGCTCAGAGGTCACGTGCTCCGTCCGCCCAGAGGCAGTGCGCATCGCCGACGAGAAGACGGGGCGCAATGTCTTTGCGGCCAGGGTCGTGAGCCATACCTACCTCGGCGAGGTGGAGCAGTTCGAGTTTGATGTCCAGGGACGGGAACTGCGCGGCGTATCGGTGGGTTCCCATACGGCTGTAGATCGTGGCAGCGAGGTCCGCATCGCCATTCGCCCGGAAGATGTAATCATCCTTGCCGACAAGTAGATTGCGGCCCATGCTGAAAATAATTGTCGAACTCCTCGACATGATCCAGTTCCAGCATACCCTCTTTGCCCTGCCCTTTGCCCTCTTGAGCGCGGTCCTTGCGGCGGATGGTTTGCCTTCGGGTCGCGTGCTTCTGCTGATCCTCGCCGCCATGGTCACGGCGCGAAGCTGCGCGATGGCGTTCAATCGGATCGTGGACGCGCAGCTCGACGCGCAAAATCCGCGAACGTCCGGCCGCGCCATCCCCGCCGGGAGGATCGGACTGGCGGCGGCATGGGTTTTTACCATTGTGATGGCCGCCCTGTTCGTGGCCAGCGCCTGGGCCCTCAACCGGCTCTGCTTCTTCCTCTCGCCGGCGGCGCTGGTCATTGTGCTGGGCTATTCTTACACGAAACGATTTACCAGCCTCTCTCACCTGTTTCTGGGGCTGGCCCTGTCCGTCGCGCCGGTGGGTGCATGGCTCGCGGTGACTGGTGCCTTTGCGCTGCCACCGCTTCTCCTCGCGGCGGCGGTGCTCTTCTGGACTGCGGGTTTTGACATCCTATACGCCTGTCAGGACATCGAGTTTGACCGGCGGGCGGGGCTATTTTCCATCCCGAAAGCCGTGGGTGTCCCGTGGGCGCTGCGCATCTCGTCCATCTTCCACGCGGCGATGGTCGGACTCTTGCTCGTCATGTCCCTGTGCAGCGATCTCGGCTGGCTATTCGTTTGCGGCGTGGCGGCGGCGGGGGCGATGCTGATCTACGAACATCGGCTCGTGAGGCCCGACGATATTTCCCGCGTCAACATGGCCTTCTTCACGGTCAATGGGATCGTGAGCGTCGCCTTGGCGTGCGTCGGCATCGCCGATGTCCTGCTCACGTGATGCGAATCTTCGTCCCGGCCAGGTCTTCCTGGAGCGTCACCAGCGCTGAGGTGTCCATGTCGCCGCGACCTGCAGTCAGGAGGACTCGATAATACTCATTCACAATCGCCGTGACCGACAGGGGCACGCCTACCTGCTTGCCCGCGGCGAGGGCGATGTTCAGGTCCTTGTGCTGCAGCCGGGCCATGAAGCCGGGCTTGAAGTTGCCCTTGAGCACCTCCGGCGTCCGCACCTCCAGCGCCCAGCACCGCGCCGCCCCCGCGCTGATGGCCTCGAGCATCTTCGCCGGATCAACCCCCGCCTTCGCGCCGAGCGTCATGCCCTCGCCGATGGCCTGCCACGTCACCGCGCAGATGATCTGGTTGGCGCACTTCGTGAACTGCCCCGCCCCGCTCTTGCCCACATGGACGATCTTCTTGCCCACGGCCTGGAGGACGGGCATCGCTTTTTTAACGGCCTTGACATCGCCGCCGATCATGATCGAGAGCGTGCCCTCGATCGCGCCCTTCTGCCCGCCGCTCACAGGCGCGTCTAAGAAGGCCACGCCTTTATTTTTCGCTTTTGCGGCGATCTCCTGCGCCGCGACGGGAGCGATGGTGCTGTGGTCAATGATGATGAGACCCCGCTTTGCCCCGTCGAGCAGGCCGTCTTTCCCCAGCACAACCCGCTCCACGTCGGGCGTGTCGGGCAGGCACGTGACAACGACGTCCGATGCCGCGGCGACATCCTTCGGCGCATCAACCACCGTCACGTTCTTGTTTTCTGACAAACGTTTGATGGCCGCCTTCGCGTGACCGCCGACGGCAATGAGGTTGAACCCGGCCTTGAGGACGTTCAAGACCATCGGCTCGCCCATGATCCCAAGACCGATAAACCCGACGTTCTTCATCTCTTCCTCCGATGACGTGATGAAATGGTTACTTTCACTGTGCCGATGTCTTATACCAGAAGAAGAAATACGGTTCAATGCTGTGGCCGCTTCCGCCGTTGACACGGCGACCGAAATCTGCTTTCATGTACCGCAAGAAACTTGATGAAGGAGGATGCCGATGGAAAAAGTGAATGAGCACGAGTTGAAGTATCGCAACGGCGATTCGGGACCGAAGTATCTGTTCCGCGGACCCCACATTGACTGGGGCGTCCTGCGGTTCCTGCCGGGACAGGAGCTGGGCTATCACATCCACGAGCGCGTCGAGGAGACGTTCTACTTCACCAAGGGTGCGCCGAAGATGATCGTCAACGGCGAGGAGCACCGCGTGAAGGTCGGCGACGCATTCCGCCTCAGCCCCGGCGACAAGCACAACATCATCAACGACACGGACCAGCCCATTGACGCCGTGTTCATCAAGCACATCTACGACCCGAAGGACAAGGTGGACGTGAAGTGAGGGCCGTCACCCGCGAAGAGATGCGCGAGATGGATCGCCGCGCCATCGAGGATTACGGCATCCCCGGCATCGTCCTCATGGAAAACGCCGGATGCCGCACAGCGGAGGAAATCCTCAAGATGCTGCGCGACCCGACCGCCGCGACGGTCTTTATCTTCTGCGGCAAGGGCAACAACGGCGGCGACGGCTTCGTCGTGGCGCGTCATCTGCACAATCACGGAATCAAGGTTCAGACGTTCGTGACGTTCAAGATTGATGACGTCAAAGAAACTGAGGGCGACGCGGCGACGAACCTACGTATTGCGCTGAATATGAAGCTCCCCATCTCGGAGGTCGAAGCGGCCGCCGACCTGCCCGCTCTCAGGCAGGCCGACCTGATCGTGGACGGCTTGCTCGGCACGGGCCTGTCGGGCGAGGTCCGCGAGCCGCTGCGGGGGATCATCGAGGCGATCAATGCGAGCGGCGTTCCCGTGGTCGCCATTGACATTCCGTCGGGACTGTGCGCAAACACGGGAAGGGTCCTCGGTGTCGCCGTGCGGGCGAAGAAGACAGTCACATTCGCCTGCCCCAAGAAGGGATTCCAACTGGCCGACGGGCCTGAGTACGTAGGCGAGTTGGTTGTCGCCGAAATCAGCATCCCGCGAGAGGTGGTGGAAGGCGCGTGACAGAAGACATCGGGCGGGTGAAGAAGATTCACAAATGCGAATAACGGTCTTAGGTTCCGGAACATCCCACGGCGTGCCGATGCCGCTGTGCAAGTGCAAGGTCTGCACGTCGCGCAACCCGAAGAACAAGCGCACCCGCGCATCCATCCTGATCGAATACAATGGCCGTACCGTTCTGGTTGACACGGCCACGGACTTCCGGCAGCAGGCCCTGGTGAACAATATCCGACGCCTCGACGCGATCCTCTTCACTCATGCCCACGCCGACCACATCCACGGCTTAGACGACATCCGCCTCTACTGCCATCACCGAGGCAGGGCGATTCCGGCCTATGCCGGACCCGCGACGGCTCGGATCATCCGACGGTCCTTCGCCTACGTCTTCCGCGGCGTCAACGAGGGCGGGGGCATACCGGATATTGACCTGCGCGTCATCAACGCAAAATTCCCGCTGTATCGGCGTACGGTCATCCCAGTTCCCCTATGGCACGGCAAGCGGAAGATTCTGGGTTTTCGTATCGGGCGGTTCGCCTATACAACGGACTGCAGCGGCATACCGAAGAAGTCAATGGAACTGCTGCGCGGTCTGGACGTTCTGATTATCACCGGCCTTCGTCCGACGCCGCATCGGACGCACTTCAGCGTGGGGCAGGCATTGGAGATCATCGAGGAGCTGAAGCCGAAGCGGGCATACCTGACGCATATCACCCATCTCCTCGACCACGACAAGACAAATGCGGAATTGCCCAGGCATGTCAAATTGGCCCACGACGGCCTGGTGATCGAGTCGCGGTAGTAGCGGAAGTCGCCAGGCTTCCGGTCATTTTCGATTGGAGATTTTCGATTTGCGATTTTGATTCAAATTCCGTACGCCCACACTCCCACACCCCCACACGCCCATACGCCCGCACTCCCCTCCCTAAACTCTGGCGAGTTCAGCTACAGATTCCCGCGTCATTCCCGCGAAAGCGGGAATCCAGGGCCGAGTGTGGGGGCGGGCGAGTTCGGCGACACGCTACCTGCCGATCAGCCGCCGCAGTGCGGCCAGGTTCCGCCGGTCCCAATAAAGCCCCTTGCCCTTCGGCGTTTCGAGGTACATCGGGTGGTCGGCGAAGCGAGGGTCGCTGAGAAGATGACGGAATGCGTCGCGACCGAGGCGACCCCGACCGATGTGCTCGTGACGGTCGAGGCGGCTGCCGAGGTCGCCCTTCGAATCGTTCAGGTGGAAGGCCATCAGGTAGTTCAGGCCGATGACCTTGTCGAACTCCGCCATGACCTGTTCGTAGCCTTTCTTCGTGCGGATGTCATAGGCAGCGGCAAAGGTGTGGCAGGTGTCGTAGCATACGCCGAGTCGGGCCTTGCCGCCCGTCGTTTGGTTGATGATGCCCCGAAGCTGCTCGAAGCGATAGCCGAGGACTGTTCCCATCCCGGCGGTCGTCTCCAGAAGGATTTTCACTTTTGCGTTTTTTGTGTTGGTGAAAATCTTGCTGATCGAGTCCACGATCATCGTCAGCCCGGCCTCCTCGCCGCGCCCGCCATGGGCGCCGGGGTGCATGATGAGATAGGGCAGGCCGAGCAGGTCGGCCCGGCGGACCTCGTCCTCCAGGGCCGCCAGCGACCTGCGGCGCGTCGTTTCATTCGTCGAGCACAGGTTGATGAGGTAGCAATTGTGCGCGACGGCAAGGGCGATGCCCGTTTCTTCTCTCGTCTCGTTGAACCGCCGAACGTCCTCCTCGGTGATGGCCGTCGCGCGCCAGTTCACATTGGGGCGGGTGAACAACTGGATCGTATCGCATCGGACCTCTCGCCCGCGTTCGAGGGCCTTGTGCAGGCCGCCGGCGATGGACATATGCGCGCCGAGGAGAGGCATGGCGAGCTCTCACCTGATGCGCTTCATGTGTTCGAGCAATTGATCGGCCGTGACGAATTCGCGGATGATGTCGTCTTTCACGACCTCGCCGTTGCTGTTTTTGAACAGGATGGTCGGCAGCGTTACGATGCCGTGCTCGGTCTTGAGGCGTTCCACTTCAGGGGTTTTGCTCTCGTAATCCACCTTGACCATGATGAAGCCCTTTGCTTGCTCGACGATGCGCGGATCGCGGAAGGTGACTTGGTCGAGTCGCTTGCACTGGGTGCACCACTCCGCCCCGAAATCAAGGAGTTGCGGTTTTTTCTCCGTGATTGCCCGGGAGTCGGCTTCCGCTACGGAGTGAACCCAGGCAATGGGAGAATCCTTCTCCACCTGGTTCTTGCCTTGCGCCTTTTCGGGTGTTCCGATCCATGCGCCGGCCAGTATCCCGCCAACGACGGTAAGAAATCCGAGTGTTAAGGCGCCTTTGTGGGCCTTGAAGCCGTGCTTGAGGAAGTCGGAGAGATAGATACCGGCAACGACCAGCAGCACCGCCACAACGGCCCCCATGGCCTCGGGACGGACGAGAATTCGGCCGTAGTAGAGCGCCGCGGCGATGATGGCCACTCCCATGGCCTTCTTGACGACCTCCATCCAGCCGCCCGACCGGGGCAAAGCGGCCACTACCCCGGAGAACGTGCCGATCACGATGAACAAGATTCCCAGGCCCCAGGACATGACGAAGAACATGATGAAGCCGAGAAGCCTGTCCCCTGTCTTGGCGACATGAAGCAGGAGCACGGCGATGAGGGGCGCGCCGCAGGGCGATACAATTACGCCGCCCAGGAAGCCCATAAGGAAGACGCCAACGATCCCGGCGCCTTTCTTTCCACCAAATTTTTCGGCGATGGCGGGCGGCAACTGGAGATCGAAGGCGCCCATCATGCCGAAGCCGAGAATGACAAACAGGGCGGCGAGGGGAGCAACGAACTTCTGGCTGCCCGCCGCCTCGCCGAACATGCTCCCCGTGGATGCGGCGACGACGCCAAGGATTGAAAACATCGTGGCGATGCCGAGGACATAGACGATGGAGAGGAAGAAGCCGCGGCTTTTTTTCGCGCCCGCTCCCGCTCCGATCACTCCCACGGTGATGGGAATGATAGGATAGACGCATGGGGTCAGACTTAGGAGGATGCCCGCAAAAAACGCCAGAATCCCGGCGACCACATAGTTTCCCTCGCTCAATGCACTTGAAAAGCGTTCGGAAAGTCCCAGCTTTTCCGATCGAGAGGGTTCCCCCGCAGATGGGGGCGGCGCGACTTGAGACGGGACGGCTTCCCCCGCTTCGACCGTCAGCTTGAGGGGGAATTCCTTTTCCGTGGGCAGGAAGCAGGCCGTCTCGGAGCAGCCCTGGTAGGTGAGGGTGAGTTTGATTTCCTTCTCGCCCGGGGAGACCGTCTTCCCGATCTGCAGGGGCACGGAAAAAACGCCCTTGCCTTCGTAAACCTCCATCTCGCCGCCGAGGGAGGGGATATTGAGGCGTTTGGGAGTTGGCGTCTCGATCTGGCCGACGGAGATGCCCTCAGGGGCGCTCACGACGACCTTGGTCATGTCCTTGGTCAGGTGGTAGCCCTGTTTGACCTCAATCGCGACCTCGGCCTGGATAGCCTCGCCCGGTCGGGCCATCTCCTTTGCCAGCCGCGCCGTTGCCTTGAACCAGTCGTGATCCTGTCCCGCCGCCGATGGCCCCAACGAGACAAGGAGGAGTAAAGACAGCCGCAGCCACAGTGCCCTTGATCGAGCGCGCATCTTTTCCCTTTCTCGTAGCGGAAGTCGCCAGACTTCCGATGAATCGCCCGGCCATTGCCCTTCGGACTGATCCCGCGTCCGCGCGGGACTGGCGGGTTCAGCTACCAAATGTTGCGCCTACCAGTAAACAAGCAGAGACGAGTGGCCGCTGTCCACCAGGGTGGTCGCCGTGCTGCCGAAGAGGAGGTCTTTGATGGTGCCGTGGCCGGTTGCGCCGATGACGACGAGGTCGCACTTGCGGACCTCGGCGACATCGAGGATGGCCTCGGCCGGATCGCCGTCAATCAGCATGGCTTTGGTTTTCACATCGTAGTTTTCGAGATAGCTCTTTGCACAGGAGAGGATCGGTCCGCCGGTGGTGGGGTCGGACGAGACGTTGAGGAGCAGAATCATCGCGCCGACTTTTTCGGCGATGGCGGCTGCGAGCTCGAGTGCATGTCCCGCGCGACTGCTGCCGTCACACCCCACGAGTATCTTTTTTATCTGCTCATGTCCCGGGCGGACGACGAAAACGGGCTTCTTCGCCTGCTTGACGATCTTTCGCGCCGCCTCGGCGCGGGCGTCGTCCTCGCCGGCGGTTTCGAGAGGAGGAGCGCCCAATACGATCAAGTCCGTTTTTTCGCCTTCGATGCAAATCTCCTCGACGAGATCGCCGACGAGCAGGCGGGTTCTGCACCTTATCCCCCATTCTTCGCATTGCTTTTCCAGTCCGTTGAGCGCCTCTTGCTTGGTTTCCTCGAGGGTCTGCACGGCCTGGATGTTCTCGCCCAGTGAACTCTCGTCGAGGACGCTTACGCCGAGAATGCGCGCACCCAGCGATTCGGCCAGCATCTTGGCAACGTCCAGCGCGGCCCGATCATATTCATTGCCGCCGTACCTCAGCAGTAAACTTCGTATCATACCGTTCTCCTTGATGTTCGAATGAGTGGAAGCCCTTTACGATCTGCTATTTTGCCTTCGTTGTCGGCTCGGTCGGGATCCGGCGCGGTTTTTCAATCTCCATGATGATCTTCCCGGCGCGAAACGTGGTCACCGTACCGGTGGATTCGGAAATCGTGACGGCAATTGCATCGGTGCTGGCCGTAATGGATGCGGCGGCCTCGTGGCGGGCGCCAAGCCCCTGAGGCAGCTTTTCCCCGCGCTTGCCCGGCTGGAGATAGGTGCCGGCCGATATGATCGTCCCATCCCCTCGAATAACGAAGGCGCCGTCCACAGCGGAGAACTCCTTGATCGTCTCCTCGAGGCGCTCGTCAAGGATATTGCGTTCCTCCTCCGGGTAGCCGTGGAAGGGATTGATCACGAGCTGCGAACAGTACTCCGAAACCTTGTCGGTGTCGCCGATGACGAAGAATGCGCCGACGGGCTTGCCCTCGCGTCCCTCGACAGCCAATTTTGTCGCCATCTGCACGACGCGCTCGAAGACCTCCGGGTTTACGCTCTCCGTCAGGCGGTAGTCACCCATTGACTTGAACAGCTCGAACTCCTCGCCTACCTGCAGGACCATGACCGTGTCGAGGATGCCGGAGCCGGCAATTCCAGAGAGGCAAACGATATGGTCGCCGGCGCGGATCAGTTCCTTGCTGAACGCAATGAGCAGGGCGATCTTGATCTGCCCCATGCGTGTAAGGCTGATGGGGGGCACCGGCAGAATGGTCTCGGCGACGCCCTCGGCCTCGTCGGCCTCGATCTTCTGTTTGGTGACGATCACCAGTTTGGCCTCGCGGGCAATCTTGCGGATCTCATGGAGATCGGGAAATACGTCGGCATAGACAAAAATCGCCTTGGCATTCACATCCTGGGCAATCTGCGCCGCATGGCGAAGAATACTTTCCGTTAATGGTTCCATTACTCGATCTTCTGAAACAAAATATGGCAGATCGGCGCACTGATGATATAGGAGTTTAGTCGGATGGAGGGGTTGTTGTCAATTCTTTTTATCCGCCCGGAGTTGGAAGGGCAAGTCCCTGCGCCTGCCTAACCCGCTTTTCGCAGGGGGTAAGATACATCAGCGGTGTGCACCCTGAGAAGCCTGCGAATCCGGTGCATCTCCTTCAGGATGGAACTTGCCGACCTGGGTTGCTGCATGAAGGAAAACGCCCCTGCCTCCAGCAGTTCAAGCGCGCTTTCCTTGGATCCACTTTCGCTGACCACCACGAGCACACGGGGGCGTTCCCCTTCGCGTCTGAACAATGCGCTTCGAACCGCCGCCGCAGCCGCCGGCGCGGACAGCAGGATGATATCCATGCGTTGCGAAAGCAAATCAGACGCCTCCTGCAAGTGCCGAGCGAGACGAACGAGCAGGCCCTGCGCTTCGACAAGGCGAAGTGTTTCGTGGGCTAAGCGCACGTTTTGTTCGACTACGATCAATATCGCTGTTTCCATGCCTGCCAGTTCCTTTTGATTCTCTCTTCAATGGAGTAAATCAGCAAACACCATACCAAAGCATCATTGGATATCGTGGAACATAAATATCGTCATATATTATAGTTACAACAGTAGTCTGACTGATGCAGTTCAGCGTGGACTGCCAGAATGGCAGCGCCGATCCCTTTTCTTGCCAGTGATTGTGCCTTGCTTTTCGGGCGGGGTGTAAGTATAATTTCTTTGTTCCTAAAATCATGTGACGAGGGACCTCGTGCGCCTGCTCCCGAACTACTCCAAGTGCTTTCTCTGCGGGGATAAGAACCCGAAAGGCTTGAATCTGCGGTTCGAGGCCAGGGAAGGCAAGGTATTCGTCAGGGCCCGTCTGGATGATGGCACGATGGGGTTTCAGGGCCTCGTCCACGGCGGGATCATATCTGCACTCCTGGACGAGACGATGGGATGGGCGGCGACGGTGGTAAAACGCCAATTCTGCCTCTGCGCGGAATTGTCGGTTCGATTTGTCGAACCGCTTCCCGTCGGCGCGCTTGTCGTTGTTACAGGGCAGATGACGCGCGATCGTGGCCGCGTGTGGGAGACGGAAGGGGATTTGTGCGATGAGCACGGGTGCGTCTATGCCCGCGCTCGGGGAAAGTATATGCCCATGTCGGACGTGGCCAGCCGCGAGGTGGACGGATATCTCTCCTATCCCGAAGGGCAAGAAAGCGTCCTGGAAGGACCGGGCGATGAGTCGGGTTGAGACGTTTCTCCAGTCGCTCGTTCGGAAATTCTTGTGAGGTTCATCATGTCCAGCAGCCGGGAAATCACAGCGGGGTTCGTCGAAGATGTGTTGGCCAATTATGACCTGGGAACCGTCTCCAAGGCGCATCTTTCAGGCGGCGGCACGGCGAATGTGAACACCGTGATCGAGACGGAGCGCGGGCGGATGTTCCTCCGCAGGCGCAATCCGAAATACTGCACGGTGGACCAGTTGGTTTTCGACCACGACCTCATGCGCCATCTTGCGAGCAAGGGCATCCCCGGCCCGCTGCCGATGCCGACGAAAAAAGGCCGGACATGGGTGCAGACCGATGGGGGGACGTTCGAGCTGCACCGTTTCATTGACGGACATAGGCACGATCGAGGCAATCGCGAGCAGATCAAAAGCGCCGCCCGCGAACTGGCGCTCTTTCATCTGGCGGGCATGAACTTCCGTTGCTTGGCCTCGAAGGCGTGGCCTCGATACGATAGCCCATTTCTGATCCGGGCCGCCGTTGCGAGCATTGACGGACGCCTGTCGCCGGATCGGCATGAGGATATGGAGTTCGTCCGCCGACAGGTGGGAAAGCTTGCTAAGGACCTGCCGGACGAGCGATACGCCGCGCTCCCGCGATACGTGATTCACGGGGACTACCACCCTGCTAACATGCTGTTCCGCGACGACGCCGTAGCAGGGATTTTTGACTTGGATTGGGCAAGCCGGCAACCCCGCGTTCGAGATCTGGCGGATGGCGTCCTCTTCTACGCCGCCGAACGCGCCTCGGATATTGACGGTGCGGACATCGTATCGCTGACCGCCGCAATGACGTACAACGAGGAGCGAATTCGCCTATTTCTCTCAACCTATCACAAGACACTGCCCATTCGGTCGGAGGAAATGGCGACGCTGCCCCAGTTTCTCCGGGCGCGCTGGCTCTACTGTCGGGCTGCAGGCATGGCCAAGGTGCCGGATCAACGGAAAGAGGACTACTTCTTTCGAGACATTCGAGGCCCGCTGCGGTGGATCGAAGATCATGAACAGAATCTCTCCACCTTGCCGGGCTAACAGGACAGGTGATCTATGCCGAAAGGCGTCAGGATAGCATACATCGTCCCGGAGTTCCCCAAACTTTCCGAGACGGCCATCCTGAACGAGGTGCTGGGGCTTCTGGAGAACGAGGTGGACCTCCGGGTATTCACCTTCGTCAGATCGCGGGAGAAGGTCCGGCATGAGCGAGCTTCGGACGCGCTTCTGCGCTCCCGCGTCTTCCCCGTCCGGGGATTTGGATGGCCCGGCGGGAGGGGGATGGCGGCGCTTCGATCGCTGGGGTGTCTCATTCGCCATCCAAACCAGTCGGCCCACCTCCGCGTCTATATGCGCGAGCATAGAGTCCCCGCCCGCTATCTGGCGGGCTTGATACGTCTGGCCGATTTCCTCCGAATGTCCGACGCGGCTCTCGTTCACGTCCAGTACGGCCACGTTGCGCGATTGATCGCGCCGATGGCGGACTGGCTTGGCCTTCCGTTAGTTGTATCCTTCCGGGGGTGGGATGCCTCCAGCTTTCCGGTCCATGCACCGAACGCCTACGCGGCGCTCTTCAAGTCGAGTCGGGTGGTCCTGCCGCGGTGTGAAGCGATGGCGGACGATCTGGCCGCGCTCGGCTGCCCCAGGGAGAAACTGGTGGTGCACCACTCGGGCATTGATCTGACTGGATTTCCCTTCACGGAACGGCCGGCTGCGGCGCATGGGAGAGTGAAGCTTCTCACGGTCGCCCGCCTTGTCGAGAAGAAGGGCATACCTGCGGCCATCGGCGCCCTTCGCCGGTGTATGAAGGAACGACCGAATGTCGCCGAGCTCCGCATCATCGGCGGCGGGCCGAGGGAGGCGGACCTGCGGCAGTTGGTGTCCAACCTCCGGCTGGAACGCCATGTGAAGTTCCTTGGGGAAAAGACCCACGAGGAAGTGGCCGAGGAGATGGCCGCCTGCCACATCTTCGTCCTGCCCTGTCAGCAGGCCTGGGATCATGACAGGGAGGGGATACCGAATGCGATCATGGAGGCCATGGCCGCCGGCCTGCCGATCCTCTCGACAACACATGCCGGCATCCCGGAGTGTGTTGAGCATGGAAAGTCGGGGCTGCTTGTTCCAGAGAAGGATGTGGATGCGCTGGCCAGGGCCATGATGGAACTGATTAATTTGCCGAATCGCTGGGAAGGGATGGGTCGGGCGGGCCGCCGTCGGATCGAGGCGGAGTTCAACGCAAAACGCCAGGCCGAGCGACTGGTTGAAATCTACCGAAAAGTCATAGAATTGAAATAGGCGCTGATGAAACTGTCCGTCATCATGCCCGTGTATAACGAGCGCGAGACGCTCCCGGCGATCCTGGAAAAGGTGCGCACAGCGCCGGTGGAGAAGGAGATCATCATTGTGGACGACGGGTCCACGGACGGCAGCACGGAGTTCCTCCGCGCCCTTGATCTCCCGGACGTGACGGTCATCCATCACGACCGGAACCAGGGCAAGGGTATGGCGATACGCACGGGCCTGGATGCGGCGACGGGGGAGGTGGCTATCATCCAGGACGCGGACCTGGAGTATGATCCGAACGATTACGAAAAGGTGGTCGGCCCGATCCTTCGCGGCGAGGTGGATGTGGTCTATGGAAATCGCTGGCATCGAGGCGCCGGCGTTTCCTATCGCAGATACCTTTGCGGGGGGCGGTTTCTCAGTGCGCTGGTCGGCCTTCTATATGGGGCGCGGATCCACGACGAGCCGACGTGCTACAAGGCGATACGAACGGATGTCTTGAGGTCCCTGGACCTGGAGTGCCGGGGCTTTGAGTTCTGTCCCGAGGTCACGGCGAAGCTGTGTCGCATGGGATATACGATCCATGAGGTCAACGTCGCCTACCATCCCCGCCGTTTCGAGTCCGGCAAGAAAATTCGATGGTATCACGGCGTGCACGCCGTCTGGACGCTCATCCGGTGGCGGGTGTGGCCGATCAGGAAAAAGGCCATAACGTGAGTCATATCCTGACATGTTCGATCAACAGCGGCTCCAACGGAAACTGCATCTACGTGGAGAAGGGAACCACGCGGCTTCTTTTTGACGCAGGCATCAGCGGCAAGCAGGCGGATCTGCGGCTCCGGGAAATCGGAAGGAATATCTGCGACGTCACGGCCCTGATCCTTTCCCACGACCACCGCGATCACACGCAGACCGCCGGCGTTTTTCAAAGGAAGTTCCACCTGCCGATTCACATCACCTCGCCTACGTATGATCGGATCGCGGACCGGATGGGGACGGTGTCGGATGTGCGGTTCTTTCAGGCGGGGGAGCGCCTGTCGTTCGGGGAACTTGAGGTCGAGACCATCCCCACGCCGCATGATGGGGTGGACGGCGTGATCTTTGTTGTAACCGACGGCAGTCGGCGCCTCGGCATATTCACCGATCTGGGCCATCCGTTCGCGGCGCTGGGCGACGCGCTGGCGGACCTCGACTTTGTCTATATGGAATCGAACTATGATCCGGAGATGCTGGAGTGTGGGTCCTACCCCGAGGACGTGAAAGCGCGAATCCGCGGCACGGGCGGCCACCTGTCCAACCCAGAATCCGCCGGCATGATCCGGGAGTGCTCGTCCGGTCGTTTGAAAACGGTGGTTCTGGCCCACCTGAGTGAGGAGAATAACCATCCGACCATCGCGCTCCGGACCCATCGCGCCGTCAAGAAGCGCGGCGTCGGCCTGCACGTGGCCTCGCGGTATGAGCGGACGGACCTGTTCAGCGTCGGATAGCCATGAAGACAATTTAACGCATTTGCATTCCTTGACTTTTGGGAGTTATGTGATATACTTAAATAAGAGAACGAGTTGCAATGGGAAGCCGCGTCTGCCAGGTTGCCGAAGCGGCGTCGTAGGATATTGGGGAGGCTGCCGCCTATAGTGAAGGGAGGGGCTTTATGTTGCCGCGGCGGAGCAGGGCAGGCATTATCGTTCTCGGTTTGGCGCTGGGGGGCGTTGCCGAGGTGGGTGGATTCGGAGGCGGCAGCGTCGTTACACCCCTTGTGGCGTTCGGTTTTCTGCTCTGGCTCCTCATCTCGGCCATCCTGAGCGCGAATCATCCCTCCATCTCGACGGTGTCCCTCATCTATTGGTTCCTTCTCTTCTTCCCGGTCTCGCTTATTCTGTTCAACGGCAACATCGAGGCCTACTTGCTTATCTGGTATGCCTACATCGCGATCAGCTTTGGCGTGACTCTCATCATGAAGCATCGCTTTCGCCCGGAGGCGCGGCGATTCCTTCTGGAGTGGAAGGGCGTCACGCTGCTGGCGGTGACGCTGCTCGCCATTCTCGCCGAGACGAATGCCGTGGGCTGCGTCAGCCGATTCGGCGAATACCTGCACGGGTTCACCGCCCCGGACTTCGTGTATCGCTTCGGCGTGGTGTCTTGCGCGGTCGTCGCCCTGGCGCTTCTCGGTTATTACGTCGCCTTGCGCCGTTCGTCCGGATAAAAATCCGAGCGAAGGGGCGGCGCTCACCCTTTGATTGTCACCGTCTTGCCGGTAGTGGAACTATCGTAGATGGCCTCGCCGATCTGAAGGGACTTGTAGCTGTCCCACAAGTCCGGGCCGCCCTGCACCAGGCCCAGGCAGCGTTTTGCGAAGTGCTCCACCTCGCCCTTGTAGCCGAAGGTGATGTTTGTCCTGGATATGCCCGTCCACGTCGGGTCGAAGGCATGGACATATCGCCCGGCGGATGGCACTGCCTTTGTGAAGTCTTCCCGATCCTGCCACTTTAGTTTCATCATGTCCTCGCAGAGGACGTTTGTCTCAAGACCGACGACGTGCAGCGTCTCCTTGATGTCGCGGAACCCCTGCTTGCACTCGAGGCCGTTTACGTCCAACTGACCGATCGCGCCGGAGGCGAACTCCAGGTTGACCGCGTAGGCGAACTGCGTGGGCGTCGCCTCGTGGTACATGGCCTGGACGAGCTTCACATCCCCGCCGAAAAAGCGAATCAGGTCGAAGATATGGCAGAGCTGGCCGATGAGCATCGCTCGTTTCGCCGAGTCAATGCCCCAGATCTGCGGGTAGGGACCCTGGGCAAACCGCGCCTTCACCATGTGGATCGGCCCGAACTCCGGCCGGCCGATGATCTCCTTGGCCATCAAATAGACGTGGGCGAAGCGCTTCATGAACCCGACCTGTCCCCAGGTCTTGTTCGCCTCGGCGAGCTCGGCCAGTTCCTTCGCCTGTGAGGAGAGGTTGGCCGAAGGTTTCTCCACGTAAACCGGAATGCCGCGCTTCAGCACGTGCGGCGCCAGTTCATACTGCATCGGTGCGGGGCCGATGACAAAGACGCCGTCGAGCTCCTCCTTGTCCAGCATCTTGTGGAGGTCGCTATAGACCCGCTGCGCCCCGAAATTCCGCGCATTCCGCTTCGCCTTCGCCTCGTCCTTGTCACAAACGGCGACGAGGTCAATCTCGGGAACAAGGTGGATGTTGGGGCAAAGGGACGCCGTTGCAAATCCGCCGCAGCCAATGAAAGCCAACTTCGCCTGTTTCTTCTCCGTCATGATTCATGCTCCTGAAGAGAGATGTGGAACCTTACTTGATATCGCCAAATGCGCCTGCCGCTTCCGGCAGGTCGCGCTTGATCTCCTTGACGCGATACCCGAAGCCGGGACCCGATACGGTGCTCAGATCGAGGTTCCCGTTCCGGCGCCGATACAGCCCCGGATGCACCGCCTCCTCGGCCTTCGACGCCTCGGGGTAGAACTGCATGGCGTTCGTCTCCACGCCCATGATCGTCCCCGCATGGGCGGCCAGGAGGACGTGCGGAACCTGCGCCAGCATGGGGTTTGTCAGGTCCTGCACCATCAGCGTCATGCCGTGGGCCTTGGCCCAGCACAGGGAGAGCAGCGCCCCGCTCTGCGTCTTGCAGGTCTTCAGCGCCACACCCGTCCACCCCAGCTCCCGGCCCATTTGCACGAAGCGCCAGTCGTGGGCGCTCTCGTCCATGAAGAGCGGCTTTCGCGCTGCGACGCTGTGCACGTCTATCCGGTTCTTATCGAGATCGTAGGGGAAGGGCTGCTCGACGTAGAGGATCATCCCATAGATGCGTGGGTATTCGCGCACGAGCCGATCGAGGATGCCGTTCACATAGGCCGGGTCGGTCACCGTGCAGTTGAAGTCCGAGGTCAGCCAATCCACGCCGCCCGCGATGGCGATCTTGCCCACCGCGACGAGGCGGTCGTAGTCCCACGCGGCGTCGTTGCCGCGGAGCTTCACCTTCAGGCACTTCAGCCCATCGCGCTCGATCCAGTCCGGCAGGAGGACGGGATAGCCGTCGTTGGGTTCCCCGCCCGTAAGCTCGCTCTTGTCGAGGAGGTCCTTGCCGCCGACGAGATGCCAGGCGGGCATCTGCTTCGGAACGTCCTTCAGGAAAAAGTCGCAGGGATATTTCTTGGCGAATTTGACGGGTGATCCTTTGGCGGGCCTAAGATAGTGCGACAGGTCGCGGTTCATGTAGCCGGCGCAGTAGGTCTCGTACACCGGCCTGCCAACCACGTTGCCATAGGCGTCATGGCAGGCGATATCGAAGGCCGAGCATGAGATCAGCGCCCCTAAGAGGGGCATGGCCTCTTTCTTTCCCCTCTTCTGGTTGAGCTTCCGCTGAAGCCTGGGGAGGATGTGTTCGTTGAAGTGACACCCGATCTCCAGGGGATGGCCGCGGTGGGCGAGTCCCGCCCATGCCTCGGCCAGCATGACGCAGAATTGCTTCATGGCCTCATGCCGGTCTTCGTAGGGCAGGTCGCTCGGCCATGCCCATTGTACGCTGAGCGGCGTCTCGCCCCAGCCGTCGGCCACGTTTCCCTGACGATCCTGGACGCGAGTGCGCACCCGCGCGCACGTGACATGCGTCAAGGTCTCCGGCCCGAACTTGAGGGGAACCCGTGTCTCGACAGGAAGGAAATAGACTTCAGCGCCGATAACGCGAATGTCCGTCTTTTTCGGCATGGGCTTTTCTCCGGTTCAATTGAGCGACGATCAGATATCCCTGATGGGGAACGGCATGTTCAGCTCCTCCTGCGTCACGAGTGAGCCGTTCACGTAGACGGCCTGGGGCTTGCCGAGTTCGAGGGGCGACCTGTCCCAGATGACGATGTCCGCGTCGCGCCCACGGGCAAGAAACCCGACGCGCATGTCAATACCCATGATCTGAGCCGGCCAGGAGGTGATGGCGCGGAGGGCGTCGTTGGGGTCGAGGCCCTGCCGGGCGGCCAACCCGGCCGCCACGGGCAGGAACCAGCATGGCTCCACGCCATGATCGGTGATGATAGCGAATCGCACGCCGGCCTCTCGGAGTTTTCGTGCGGTGGCAAATCCCTTGTAAGCGACTTCGTTTTTGGTCGGGATGCCGAAGTTCGGTCCGATGAAGCAGGGGATATTGCGTTCGGCCAGTTCGCCGGCTACGAGGTGCGACTCTGTGGCATGGTCAATGAATACATCGAACCCGAACTCCTCAGCAATCTGGATGGCGGTCATGATATCGTCGGCGCGGTGGCAGTGCCATCGGGCGGGGAACTTGCGGTCGAGCAGACCGAGGATGTGTTCCATGCCGAGATCTCTCTCGGCCTTCTTGTCCCCGCGACGGGCGCGTTTCTTTCGGTATTCTTTCGCTTTCTCGAATGTCTTGCGGGCGAGGTATGCGCTGCCCATGCGCGAAACCGGCAGTTTGCTCTTGCCGCCGTAGGCTCGCTTCGGGTTCTGTCCGAGGGCCATCTTCATTCCCGCCGGGTCGCGAAGGATCATGTCGGCGAGGCGGCGGCCGCGCGTCTTCATGATGACTAGCAGCCCCCCGAAGACGTTCGCGCTTCCGGGGCACACCACGGCCGTGGTGATCCCATTGGCAAGCGAAAGACGGAAATCGGGATTCAACGGGTTGATCGCATCGGTCACGCGGAGGAATGGGGTCACCGGCTCGCTCGTTTCGTTGTAATCCGCGTCTCCGACCTCGGACAGGCCGAGGTGCGTGTGGCCGTCAATGAGGCCGGGGGTTACGCAGGCGCCCCGGACATCCACAACTTCTGCTCCTCTATGCGGCTTCAGGTTTCTGCCGATGCCGACGATCTTGCCGCCCCGCACGACGATGCCTATTCGTTGGACGAATCCCTTGTCGTGTAAAAACGCGGAACAGTCCTTCAGAACAAGCATCTTGTGCGGCATAGGAATCTCTCTGAAATTCTTTTTAACAGGACCCAAAAGGCAATACCCTATGGCGCAGGGGATGTAAAGTCAAGCGGAAACTCACGGAAAGTTATTCTCGCAGAGGGGAGCAGGTCAGGACTAACGAGGAAAAAAACACTGTTGAGTTCCACTGCAAAGGGTGGTATCATGCTGGCGGACAGACGAATGTTTGCCGATGGCGCCGCTGTGAGTGCGGTGCATCGCCTTATGCGGCGGAACCCCATGGTCGAATTTGAAGGTTGAGGGAGCAATGGAATCGTACGTCTTGCGCAACGATCAAGTTCACCTCGAGGTCAATCCGGGTAATCTCACGTTTCGTGCGAAGCACATTCCGACCGATACCACATGGTATGAGGACCCGTGGGATACCGCGGCAGGCGAACTGACCCTCCGCTCTGAAGAAGGGGACATCGCGACGGCGAATATCTCCAAGGGCAAGTATATGGAGGTCTTTCAGCAGGGCCAGTCCCTCCTTCTGAGCTATCGCGGGTTCAACACATGGCGCGGCTACCTGCCCACGGCCCAGGTTCAGGTGCGCTTGCAGCTGCACGAGCAGGGCGCGGGCTTCGACGTGATCATCGAGAGTGTCAAGCTGCCGAGCAAGTGGAGCTTCGAGAGCCTCACCTACCCGGTGCGCTTTGGCGCGTTGCGGACGCACGTGGACGAGGGATACCTCGTCCTGCCGACCCAAGGCGGGGCGTTGATCCCCACGCACATGGTCCCGCTCTCCGGCTCGGACTTTTGGCTCTGGGACGATGAGTTCTTCAGCCCCGATCGCGGCGAGAACGCCACTGGCCCATACGGCGATATCATGCCCTGGGCGGGCATGCAGATGGGCAACACGGGGCTGATGGCTGTCCTCGGCACGCCGTACGACGGCGTCTTCAAGCGCGTCATCAACTATAACCGGCAGGGGGCGTTCAATGCCAAGCGGGAAAGGACGCCCTATCCGCAGATCGCGGCGATCAGCCCCCACTGGCTGAGTGCGCGCGGCGAGTTCGGTTATCCCAGGGCGGTCTCGTATTATCTCTTGTATCCCGGGACGTATGTTCAGATGGCCCAGGCCTACCGCCATATCGCGCGCGCACAGGGCCTGCTGAAGACGTGGGACGAACGCATCGCCGAAAACCCGAACGTAGAGCGTCTCATCGGGGCGCCGGCGTTCTGCATCTATGGCGGCTATCCCCATTATGTTAATTACGAACCCCTTCAGTTCACGTGGGATGATGTCAGCAAGATCGTCAACGACATGCGGAACGACCTGAAGATCGAAAGGGCGCGCGTCACCGTCTGGGGCGGGTTCTCGAAGTTGCCCTACAAGTCCTACCCCTGGGATGAGCGCAAGGGACCGATCGAAAAACTGAAGGAGCTGGTCAATCTGGCCAACGGCGCCGGCTATGTCTTTGGCTTCTACCAGAACTGGTCGCCCATGCTCGAGCAGGAGGAGTACTGGGACCTCAACCTTTTGATCTGCGATTCCAAGGGCGTGGTTCCATCGGGCCGATGGGGGCGGGTTTGTCCAAGCCAGTACCTGACCCTCTGCAAGGAGGCCATGGGGCCTATCCTCCAGGATGTAAAACTGGAGAGCATCTTTGTGGATTGCACCACCCCGCCGCCGCCTCGGGAGTGCTACCACCCGGCGCACCCCTTGAGCCGGGAGCAAGACATCAAGGACCGGGTTCAGCTCTTCGAATACCTCCGTTCGCTCAAGCTGATCGTGGGTAGCGAGGCGTTCAAAGCCTGGGCAGCCGGCGCGTGCGACTACCTTGAAAACACGAGCACGCAGATTCACCAACCCATGTATTTCAAGAACCACCGCGTGCCGTTAATCAATCTGGTGTTCCACGGGGCCACGGAGCTTTACGCCCATGCCAACCGGGGATACACCTTTATGAAGGATGAGCCGTTTCCCGTCAAATTCCTCATGGACTTGGCCTATGCGCAGCCGCCGGTGGTGACTTGCTCGCTCTATGAGTACCCGGCCGTGCGTCCGTTTCTGCGGCTTGGCGAGGAGATCGTCGGGAAGTTCTGCCGCGCCGTGGGGAAGAAGCAGATGACCAACCACGAGCTCCTCGGGCCGGACATGCGCGTGCACCGGACCACGTTCGAGGACGTCCGCATAATCGTCAACACGAGCCTGATGGAGTTCAAAGACGACCAGGGCCGCGTGCTGCCGCCGTTGAGCTACATCGTCGAGGGTGTGGACGGCATCCCGGCGCGCGGGAGCTTCAAACAATTCTGTCACATCGAGCCGTTCTGAGGTGAGCGGGCTTCTTCGACGGGGAAACTCATTCCGATATTTTCTTCAGGATGGGATAGTATTCGATGAGGCTGGTTGGGACCTTGACCTTGCCGCCGCTCAGGGCCGCCTTGATCTGAAGCGCATTCGCCGGCGCCTGGCCCAGGAAGTGATTATTCATCATCACATAAATCTGCTCGACGCGTTTATCCATTTCCGCAATGTCGCGCACCCAGGGCTGAAGCTCGTCCTCGGAATACAGGTAATCGTACCGCGCATCGCGGCTCGTGTCTTTCGCAAACCAGTTCTTCTCGTTTCGTCCGTGGAAACGATAGTAGGCGAGGTCTCCTGTGGCAATACTTGTCGGGCCGATGGAATCGCGCGTCGCCGGCTGGTCAATGTTGCAGAAGCCGAGACGGTGTTCCTTGAAGAATCTCATCGCCGGCGCCGTCTCCCACGACTTGTGCCGGGCTTCGACAACCAGAGGAAATGTATGAAACGACTCGGCGAGTCGAAGGAGCCATTTTCGATTCGGCTCGGTATTCTCGAAGGCCCAGGGAAATTGGATCAACAGGGCGCCCAGCTTTCCCGCCTCGGCGATGGGCGCGACGCCGTCGCGAAAGGTCCCGGCCTCCTCCTCGGTCCACGGCGCATCGCGTTCGTGAGTGAAACGCTGCCAGAGTTTCAGGGTGAACATGAAGTTGGGATTGTGCTTCACCTCGTCCAGCCATTTTTCGCAATAGCGGGGGTTTGGCGAGCCGTAGAAACTGGTATTGACCTCCACAGCGTCGAAGTACTCGGCCATATAGGGGAGGGCCGCCTTGGCCTTGCTCGTGGGATATACGATATCCTTCCAGTCCCGGTAGGACCAGCCTGATGTGCCGACGTATAACCTGGCCATCCTCACCTCAGTCGGATTATTCGTGGTTCTGATCTTCCAATGCGGCGAGAGGGCGATGGTATCAGGACCGTGGAAAAGGCGCAAGGGAAATGGACCGGAAGATGGGAAAAGTGAAAGCAAATCCCTATCCGAAAGGACTTGACATTTGCCGAAAATGGGTTAAAATAAGAATAAGAAGAGGAACGTTTACGCATGTATATCATGCGAATTGTTGTAAGATATTGTTCCATCGCACATTAAGTCGAATCATAGGAGGGCGGTCATGCGGAGCTTGATTTTTATAGCCGTGTGTCTTGCCGTGGTAGGGCTTGTCGCGCCGGGCCAGGTTGCAGCCGGTGACTGGGCAATTGGATTTAGTTTTGGCGGTCCCGGCTACTGCGGCTATGGCTATGGTGGCTATGGCTACAGCGGCTATGGCTACGGCAGCTATTACACCCCCTACTCCTACTACGGTCCCTACCTATACGGTTCGTACTATGGGCCGCAGTACTACACTGGCTATATTCAACCGTGCTACCCATATTATAACCGCCCGGCATACAGATGCTATCCGTATTACTCCTATCCCTACTATCCATGTCCGTACGGGTACTATGGTGGCTCTTACTACTACCCGAGTCGGCGGCCATGGTACTACGGGCATGGCGGGGGGTGTGGTGGAGGGTATGGTGGTGGGCACGGCGGCGGTTATTACTCTCCGCGAAGCGGTGGCCCGGGTATGTACACGCCGCAATCCGCAACCATGAACCCTGGTTTCTCCGGGGGAGCGCCGTATCGCTCCACGATGAAGCCGGGCTTTACGGGGCCGATTGGCTCATACGGGGGCATGACCGCACCACAGATGGGCGCTTCGCCGTCGCGATTCATGGGTGGGACGCGCGGGCGCTACTTCGGCCCACAAAAGTAATAAGCAGGGATCACCCGATCTCCTGCACACGCTCGTCAATCACCTTCGTGATGGCGTCATATTCCGCCGGCAGCTCTACGGGTGGGTTCGCGTGCCGAGACGTCACTCCCTTCAGCTCCCCCTGGTGATAACGCACCTTGAACTCGGGGAACTTGAGACCGTGCGCCGTGGAAACCACCACAATGCGGTTGTGGGACTTGAACATCTTCCGCTCGTTCAGCTTGAGCAGCACGGCCAGTGCCACGCCGGTGTGAGGGCAGTTGAAGAGGCCGTTGCGATCGGCCAAGGCAGCGGCGTTAGCCAGTTCGTCCTCGGTGGCCTGCTCCACGATCCCATCGAACTCCTGAAGGACGGGAATCGCCTTGTCAATGCTTACCGGATCGCCGATCTGGATCGCGCTGGCAAGGGTGGGCTTGGCCTTGACGGGCTCGAAGCGCTTGAACCCCGTCTGATAACTGAGGTAAAGGGGATTGGCGTTTGCCGCCTGGGCGGCCACCAGTCGGGGCAGGCGAGAGATAATGCCGAGATCGCGCATCATCAAGAAGCCCCTGCCGATGGCGCTGATATTGCCAAGATTCCCCACGGGGATGATCACCCAGTCAGGCACCTCCCAGTCGAACTGCTGCACCAACTCGATGCTCAACGTCTTCTGCCCTTCGATCCGCAGGGAGTTCATGGAGTTAGCCAGGTAGATATTGTTCTTGTGGCAGACATCCTTGACGAGTTTCATGCAGCCGTCAAAGTCGGTATCGAGGGAGAGCGTCAGCGCGCCGTTGGCGATGGGCTGGATAAGCTGCGAGGTGGATACCTTGTCCTTGGGCAGGAAGACGATGGCCTGCAGGCCCGCCGCGGCGCAGTAGGCGGCCAGGGCCGCCGAGGTGTCGCCGGTGGAGGCGCAGGCGATGCCCTTGATCTTCTTGCCCTCGGAGACCATCTGCTTCACCATGGAGACGAGGACCGTCATCCCGAGATCTTTAAACGATCCCGTTTGCGCGTTGCCACACTGCTTGATCCAGAGGTCGTCCAGGCCGATGCTTTTACCGAAGCGCTCCGCCCAGAACAGGTTCGTGCCGCCCTCATACATCGAGACGACATTATCGTTGCTCACATTGGGGCAGACCCACTCCTTCTTACCCCAGACCGCGCTGCCGTACGGCCACTCCGTGCGACCCGCGCGGTCGTCGAAGAGCTTCATCCACGCCGCCGCGCTGCGCGCCTGCAAGTGCTCCATATCGTGGCGGACCTCCAGCAGCGCGCCGCACTTCTGGCATTCATACACGATCTGGTTCAGCCCGTACGTCTGGTCGCAACCCTTGATACACTGGAACCATGCATGGTATTCCATGACCTTCCCTCCTGAGAGTGATTCGCACAGATGAAATATAGCATCGTATCGGGAAACAGTCAAATGAATTGCATTTATGGTAGAGCTTGACTTGACAGGTAAACGACGATCTGTTAGACTGCGCCTATACGGTTATGTCAAAGGCCATACATTACCCCAATCTGAATGAATTTACAGAACTTGCCCGCCACGGCAACGTGGTGCCTGTGTACCGCCAGCTCCTCGGCGACACCATCACCCCCGTCTCGGCATTCGGCTCGCTGGGCGAGGCCGATCACGCCTTCCTCCTCGAGAGCGCCAGCGGGGGGGAAGAGGTCGGGCGCTATTCCTTCCTCGGCTGCAATCCGTTCATGATTTTTTCCAGCCGCGGGGAAAAAGTGTCCATCACGAAAGATGGGGAGAAGGAAGAGCGGGAATCGGATGATCCCGTCGCAGACCTGGAGGCGGCCATCAGAGATCTGAAGGCCGTGCCGGTCAAGGGCGTGCCGAGCTTCTGCTGCATGGCCGTCGGCTATGCCAGCTACGATGCAGTTCGATATGTGGAATATCTCCCCGACGAGCCGGAGGACGACCTCGGCCTGCCAGACCTCTTCTTCATGTTTTATGATCTGGTCATCGTCTTCGATCATCTGAACAAAACCGTGAAGGTGGTGGCAGCGGCGCGCCTGGACGGAAAGAACCCGAAGGACGTTTACGCCGCTGCCGTCGCGCGGATTGACGAGGCCGTGCGCCGACTCAGCCAGCCTGTGGCCGTCATCAGCGACGACATCCGCCCCGCCGGCGATCCGAAGATGAAATTCGAGTCTAACTTCAAGAAAAATGACTATCTTGACGCGGTCAAGAAATGCAAGGAATACATCCGCGCGGGCGACATCTTCCAGGTCGTCCTTTCCCAACGGCTTCAGACGCAAGTGAGCGCGAAACCCTTTGACATCTATCGGGCGGCGCGGGTCATCAACCCTTCGCCGTATATGTTCTACCTCCGAATGGGAGGTGTAAGGTTGATCGGGGCCTCGCCGGAGGTCATGGTGAAGGTGGAAAACGGGAGGGTGCTGGTTCGCCCCATCGCCGGGACTCGCCGTCGCGGGAATACCCCGGAGGAGGACCTGGCCCTGGAGGAGGAACTGAAGACCGACCCGAAGGAACGGGCCGAGCATGTGATGCTCGTTGATTTGGGCCGCAACGACGTCGGGCGCGTCGCGCAGTACAACACCGTCAAGATCGAGGAAGAGATGATCGTCGAGCGCTTCAGCCATGTCATGCATCTCACGTCGCAGGTAGCCGGTCAGCTCCAGCCTGGCAAGACGGCGTTCGACGCCTTCCGCGCCACCTTCCCCGCGGGCACGCTGTCGGGCGCGCCGAAGATTCGCGCCATGGAAATCCTGGACGAGCTCGAGCCGACCCGGCGCGGCCCGTACGGCGGGGCTGTCGGCTGCATAGACTACTACGGCAACATGAACACATGCATCACCATCCGCACGATGCTTGTGAAGGACGGCACGGCCTACGTCCAGGCGGGCGGGGGCATCGTCGCCGATTCGGTCCCGGAGCACGAATACCAGGAGACCATCAACAAGGCAAAGGCCATGTTCAAGGCGCTGGAAGTCGCCGAGCAGGGGTTGTAGCCTTCGACTTTCTGATGAAAATCCTCGCCATCGAAACCTCACACAGAATTGGTTCCATCGCCGCCGCGGACGGCCCTAACCTGCTTGCCGAGGAATCATTTCAAGAGGGAATGGTTCACGGACGGGAGCTTGTCCCGCGAATGAAGGCCCTTGTCGAGCGTATAGGCTGGTCGCCGTCCTCGGTCGAGTTGATCGCCGTGAGCATCGGCCCTGGGTCTTACACGGGGCTTCGCGTGGGGGTGACTGCGGTGAAGACGATGGCTTATGGGGCCGGCGCGGCGGTTGTCGCCGTGCCGTCGCTTGATGTCCTCGCGCACAACGCCCCAACGAGCGCGGCGGGCGTCTGCCCTGTGGTGGATGCCAAGCGAAAGCAGGTGTATACCTGCCTGTATGACGGGGAGCGGAGGCGACAGGGCGAATATCGCGTTGCCTATCCCGAAGAACTCGCGAGGGGGCTTGCCCGCGGCGCGTTCATTCTCGGCGACGGCTTGGAGCAATATGCCGCGGTCTTCAACCGAGACGGTATCGTCATCGCCGATGAATCGCTATGGAGGCCGAGGGCCGCCATCGTTGCAAGACTTGGTTATGAGCTATACACGTCCGGCCAACGAGAGGATTACATGTCCCTCGTCCCCATGTACCTTCGTCGGCCCGTGGCGGAAGATAAGTGGCGCGAGAGAGTTGAGCGGGCGGGAGGGTCGAAATGAATCGCAGGTTACTCCAAGTCGCGCTGATGGCGGGCTTGCTGGCTTCCTGTTCGCCGCAGGGCGATCTAAAATCCCGAAAGGTGTCGCTGATCGTCAAATCCCTCGGCGATCCATTTTACGTCTCCCTCGCGGCCGGGGCCCAGGCGGCAGCCGCCGAGTTGAACCTCGACCTGGTGATCCTCGGCATTGAGAAGGAGACGCACGTGGAGCGGCAGATCGCGCTTGTGGAAAATGAGATCATCAAGCGCGTCGGCGTCATCCTCATCTCCCCGGCCGACTCGAAGGCCCTGATAGGCGTCTTGAAGAGGGCCAAAGAGAAGGGGATTGCGTTGTTGAGCGTTGATATGCCGCTCGATGAGACTCTTGTGAAGGATCAGGGCCTGTCCATTCCCTTCATCGGCCCCGACCACAGAGCGGTCGGCCGAAAGGTCGGGGAGTACCTCATCCAACGACTCGGCGGCAAGGGGAAGGTCGCCGTGCTGACGGGGATACCGGGTGTCCTGAGTGGCGACCTGTGCGCGCAAGGATTCGTCGAGGCGTGCAAGGGCGCGTCGGGTATCGAGATAGCGGCGCAGCGCTCGGCCAATGGGCGGCGGAAGGACGCTGCCGAGGCGATGGCGGACATTCTGAAGGACCATCCCGATCTCGCAGGCGTATTTGTGTTGAACCAGGATATGACGCTGGGCGTCCTGGACGGCCTGCGCGCGAATGGAAAGGAAAAGGGGATAGCGATGGTTGGGTGCGGTCGTGGCAACGAGATTGACGACGCCCTGGCCGCTGGGCGGCTAACAGCAACGATTGATATGCGCCCGGAGGACCTGGGGCGGACGGCCATCGGGCTGGCGAGGAGGCTCCTTGCAGGGGAGAGCATACCGAGTGAAACGGCCGCGGCCTGGGACCTTGTCGAGGCGCGCAGCCCCGCCAAGTGATCAGCCGATGGTCGCTCTCAGGACGCGGAGGAAATTGCCGCCGAGGACCTTTCGGATCTCCGCCTCGCTGAAGCCGCGTCGGACCATGGCCTCCGTCAATCGGGGCAGCCGGTCCGCCGTCCGGATAACGGGCCACACACCCCGGCCGAGACCGTCGAAGTCGCTCCCGATGCCCACATGGCCGATGCCCACGAGATCGGCGACGTATGCGATCTGATCCACAATCTTGTCAATCGTCGCCCTCTCTTGGGCGATGAACTTGTCGTAGAAGGCAATGCCGAGGAGTCCGCCCGTCCGGGCGATGGCCCGGAGCTGGTCGTCCGTCAGGCACCGGGAATGGGGCGCGCAGGCGAACACTCCACCGTGGGTGGAGACGACCGGCTTCTCGGCGATTTCGATGACGTCGTAAAACGCCGCGTCGTTGATATGGGCAAGGTCAACGAGAACCCCGAGGTGATTCATTTCCTTCACCACCTGCCGTCCGAAGGCGGTCAGGCCCTTCATGGTTCGGCGGAAGCTCTCCCGATCCTCCGGCGTGCAATAGCCGAAGTAGCTGGGTGTTCCCTGCAGGGCAAATGGTTGCCCTCCCTCTCCATGCGTCAACGTGATGGATCGAATGCCCAGGCGGTGGGCGAGGCGGAGGATGTCAATGTTGTTACACAGGGCCGTCCCGCTCTCCCACGTCAGCATGATGCCGAGCCGACCGGTGCGCTTCGCCTTCCGGATGTCGGCGCAGCGGATGACGTGCAGCAGATGTTTAGGGTAGGCTTCGATCTCGTGGAGCGTCCGTTCGAGGATCATCAGGGACCGCGCCAGATCGTGGCCGTCTACCATGAAGAGGGACGCGGTCATGCCGCCCTTGAGGAGGCGCGGGCCGTCGCTGTGGTATTTCTTGTCCACTTTCATCAGATTGATCGGCTTGCCTTGTTCGCACCTGAGCATGATGTGGTCGTTGTGGCCGTCAATGATGACGGCGCGCTTGTGGATGCGCATGGCGCGGGATTTGACGTTGACTTTCTTCATCAGGTTTTCCTTTTCTTCGCAAAAGACATACGGAGATACTACCAGGTGGACCGGGGCGCTGTCAACTTGAAGGGATTGACATCACTTGACGTGGGATTCCAGAGTAGGTAAAATGCAACGAAGTCAATGACATGGATTCCCCGTTGCTTGTGAGACCAACTATGAACTGGGCGAAGCGCGAGACTATCGAACGGCTGTTCGACGAGGCCTGCCGGATGCCTGTCGTTGATTCCCATACCCACGTGCAGGACGACCTGACCGACTTTGACCGAAGGCTGGCATCAGAAAACCTGGCCGGGACGCAGGCGTCGGTCAACGCCTACCCATCCCACATAATCCGCGCCGGCTTGAAGCAGACGCGTTTGGTTCGGCGGACGATGATGGACGTGGCGCATGGCTGCTTTTACTCCTGGTTCGCCCAGGTGGTGGAGGGGCGGCGCGGGCGGCTGGACGCGATCATCGCCGCGCTCGGGGACAACTCAGAGGCGGAGCGCAAGAGCGTCGGACGCATGTTGGTCGAGGAACTGCAGGACGCCCGATATACGGAGTATGCGGAGTGGCTGCGGTTTATGTTCCGTCTCTATGACGGCGCACGCGACCTCGACCCGCTCGATCCCAAAAATTACGACAAGATTTACGCCGCAGTGAAGAAACAGCGCAATGATCCTGCGCTCGCGGACAAAATTTTGAAAGAAAATAACATTGTCCGGTATGTGACGAGCATCGAGAACCGCGACAAGATTCCCCTCGATCCCAAAGATGCGAGCGTGAAAAAGGTGAACCTCGCCTACGCCACGCACCCGGCGGCCTACAACATGTTCGATGCGAACTACCTGATCTGGCCGGAGGGCGCAACGGACTTCGGCCTTTTCACCGGGGGCCACAAGTATGAGGCCGAAAAGTTTCTCATCAATCTGGAGCGGATGCTTGGCGCCACGATCCACAGCGGCCGCGATCTGAAACAGGCCGTGAAGAAGTTCCTCTTCGACATCCTGTATAGTCCGACCCACAACCCGAAGAGCCGCGTCCTCTACAGCGATATGTTCCACCCCATGGACTACCGCTTCGGCCGACCCTACGACATGGCCTCGATCAACAACGCGATTCGCTACCGGAAGGATTTCGTGCGCGGCGACGATCTGAAACAACTGGGCGCGCTCATGACGGAGGCGATGCTAGAGGCGTTCGACGAGATCGGCGCGGACCTCCGAAAGAGCGGCGAGGAATATGGCTCGTGCCTCCAGATCGCTGTGGGCGTAACCTACTTTATGGACCAGGCGCGGGAGATACAGAGCTTTCCCATGTATGCAGCGGGCATCCCGCAGGACGAATACGCCGTCTGGCAGAACTACCCGAACGTGCACTTCGAATATATCGTGGCGCACGAGCAGCTTTACAAGGACTTTTCGAACGCCGCCAAGCAGGTGGGCAATGTATCCGTGGGGCCGTGGTGGCATTTCTTCCGGAAGCACAACATCGCGGCGATGATCTACGACCAGATGAGCATGGGGCCGATCAGCGCCATCGCCAGCGGGTTCACCGACGCGCGGTTTGTGGAGATGCTTGCCGCCAAGTACCGGTCCGTGCGGTGGGCCATTGCCGCGGCCCTGGCGGAGATGACGGACGATCCGGCGTCCAGCATGACGTTCGATGGGGCCGTTGATGTGATGCGCGAGGTATTGTTGACTAATCCGGCGAAGGTCCATCATCTGCCGTTGGAGGACATGTCATAATGGCCTCTGCGAAACGGCAGATTTTCGGAGGATTTAGCACAAACGACAAGGAGGGGAATGTAAAATGAAGAAGACGCGGAAATCCATCATCAGAGGCGGACTGTGCGTATGGCTCCTCCTCACCGTCGGCTGCGGCGTATTGCCCGTAACGAAGAGAATCCACGGCGAGCGCATTCGCGTGCAGAGAGTTTTCCAGGACAACTTCGCGAGCATGGACAAGTGGGTCAACCCGAATCCTGCGGCGAAGTGGCGGGTGAAGAACGAGAAGCTCTACGGCAACTGGGCGCCCGGCGGTTCAACATTATGGTGCAAGCGTAATTTTGAAAGCGATCTCTATATCGAGTTTGCGGCGCGGCTCTGCCCCCCAGAGGAGGAATGGCTCAAAGAGAAGCAGTCGGAAGGGGGAAAGAACCTGAGCCTGCGTTTCCTCGTCACCGGCCCACTTGGGGAAGACATCCTCACCGTCTATCGCAAACTGGCGGAAGAGGCTACGGGGCCGAACCGCAACGGCGACGACCAATACCGGGGGTATTTCTTCACATGGACGCATACCCATGCCCGTCTGCGCCGGAGTCCCGGCTACGAGAAGGTGGGCGAGGACGTTGAGTTTGTGCCGGAGATCAATCGTTTCTATGAGGTCTCGTTATTGAAGCGCGGCGGCCGAATCAAATTCTGGATTGATGGCAAACTGATTCACGAGTATCAGGACGACCATCCTTTCGATTACGGGAAGATCGGATTCGATCTGTTTATGAGCAACGTGGAGATCTCCGACCTTCGCGTTTACCAAGTCCTGCCCTGACGGGTATTGTCCCGCTTTACTTCTCGAGATTGAGAGCGATCTCGAAGGTGAAATTCGCTTGACGGATGGCGCGCGATGGGAAGTCCATCTGAAAATGACCCAACCTCTTTCCTCCCCATTTCTCCACCATGTATCGGATGAAGGAGGGCTTTATCTTTGCCAGGACTTTGTCCGGCGTCTGGACCGCGATGGACTTGACGTCCTTGTCGAAGCCGCGAGGAAGTTCAAAGGTGAAACGAACCTCGTCGTTGTAGTTGCTGCCGTCGCTTTCCTGTGTTGTGCGATAGGCGCTCTGCCAGGTGGAGTCATAAAATATCGTAGCGCGTTGGCAGGCGACTCGCAAACTGTCCGGGCGGCGGCGAATGTTGAGGTTTAGGACAGGCTCAAGGCCCTGGGGCAGCGGCCGGAAATAAGGATCGCCGTACAGCACGCGGTTCGCCGCAGAATGGACTCGTCCGTCCAGAGACGTGGTGGATGGCCGCTGCTTGCCGACGAGGAGCGGCGGCAAATGAAGGGCGCCTTCTCCCTGCGCCAGGATCAGGCCGTCATGCGTGTGTTTGATCACATGGCCGAGAGGAGCGCCATTTCGTATGAGGATGGCGATTTCCTGGGTGCATAGCAGAGAATACGAGCCGCCGATCGGGGCGAAGTACCCCGTTGCCCCGGCGCCAATTACCTGGAGGCAGAGGGATGTCTCGGGGGAGACGCTCCGGGTCTCCATCTGGTAGGTTTCGCTCGACACCCGGATAACCTTGGTGGTGACGCCGGTGAAATCGGCCGCGCTAAAGACAACAGCGGGGGAGATGTTCAGGGCGGCCACATCTTCGGCGCTCAATCCATCCGTAATCCCTTCCGGCGTCGCATTCGATCCTTGAAGAATAAGGATGCCCGCGCCGGGAACCTTGTCGAAGTTCTGGTGCAGGAAATCACGCTTTGCATAGCTGATCGAAAGCGATGTAAATCCCGTTGCCCATTCACAGACATCCGTTCGCAGACGTGACGAGTCGGACTTGCTCATCTGAAGAATTTTTTTTGGAAAAGGTGCGTGTCGCTTCTCCCACTTTGCGATGTTTCTGACGAACTCAATGGCATCCGCCGCGGTCTCCCCAGTGATGAACCCGAACACAAAATCCGGGAATGGGTCCGAGTCCAGCTTTGTGCTCATTTCAAGGACCTGATACACGACATTTACATCTATGTTCTCCGGCTTGGTCACGATGCACACATACTCCGGCCCCAGTTCCTTCAGACGCAATGCCACATCGTCCAGCCCGCCGGGGACGAAGCGGACCACATCCTTCGGCTTGCGCAGCTTGACCAGCCTTTCCACCGCCTCTGCGTAGGGATCATCCGCCGCGATGTCTGTCAGGATGACGTACGTGCCGAGATTGGCCTTCGGCGGGAAGCCCTCTTCCGATGGGAGGGGATCATTGATAATCACGGTTCTCGCGGGATCGGTCTGGGCCGTTTCCCGGTCCTTGAGCGCGCTGTCCTGCGCCCGCTCGTTTAATTCCTTCAGTCGGTTTTGAATCTGCTTTACCATGCTTGGGGAGCGTTCGAGTTCGATAGCCTTTCGGTATGCCTCCTGGGCCTTTTCGTGCCAGCCCCCCGTCTCCTTCATCTGCTCGTAGCCGATCCCCATGATGTAATAGGCAGTGGCGAGTTGAGAGTGCTCCGGAAAACGCTCGACGAACGCCTTTGCCTCCCGCGCGGCCTCGTCATGGCGATCCTGGTAATGAAGACACCAGATCAACCTGAGTTGCGCGCGACCGGTCTGAACATCCCGGTGGTGGGGATATTTCTGAATGAGTTCTCGGCAAAGATCGGTCGCAGCGATGTAATTCTTCGCCTCGTACTCCGTCGTGATCTGGGTGAGCAGGTCGGACCCCGGCTGTTCCCGCCCGGCGTCCTGCGCGCGGCCCAGAATAGAAATGAAGAGGAGAAAGGCCGGAATCCGAAGCAACGTTCTCATCACACCATTTCCTCCTGTGCGGGCTTGATCGCACGGCAAGGGCGATTATAACCGATCCGCCGCAGAAGTCAACCTCCGCAAGGCTTTTTCATTGACGCATCAGCCATGCAAAGCGTATAATTTTTTCGCTTGATTCGATTGTTATGGAATCTCTGTCCTATCGGCCGACAGAACATGCGTCCACGTCTGTGCTTTTTAACAACCGCCCTGTGCATCGCGATCTGCGCGTCCCCTGGCATTGCTCAAAGGCACAACGTAAGAGGCCCAACCTTTCCCCGGATTGCCAACTTCTACGGCTCCGGTATTCAACGGGGTATGCTGGTGCGCAACTCTGCTCGCCTTGATTTTGCCGCGCAATACGATCTGATCGTGGGGGGGGTGCTCTACGACGCGCAGGATGAACTCAAATACATCAAGAGCAAGAACCCCGACATCATCATCCTGAAGTATTTATCGCTTCGCGGCGGGCGGCCTACTGACAAGCACATGAAGCCGGAATGGTGGATCACCGATCCCGGCGGCAAGCCGATCCAGCCCTGGCCCGGGGTAGCGCTGCTAAACCAGACGAGGCCGGATTTGAACGCATACCTGATTTATCAGGCGAAACTCGTCCTCGAAAAGCAGCCCCTATTCGACGGAATTTTCCTCGATTCGTTCGAGTCTAAAATAAGCTATCTCAACGGCGGCAAGCTCGATGCCAATCACGATCGCAGGGCCGATGACAAAGACTGGCTGGACGAGGAATGGAAGAAGGGCCTGCTCCGGGTGGCCGAGGGGATCAGGAATCTGCGCGACGGCAAAGTCATCGTCATGGCGAACGGCTGGGACCCGCTCGACTTCGGCTTCGAGTACCTGAACGGCTGCCTGCTCGAAGACGCCGTTGTCCGAGTGGCGGAAGGGCGGGGAAAATGGGATGAACTCATGGGCGGTTATCTCCGATGGTTTGAGGTCCTGCGCAAACCGCGGGTGACGGGCATCGTCAGCGGCGGGGGGGCGATCAGCGATCCTTGGGAGTGGAACAAGCTCTCACAAGCTGAACGCGACGCCGAAGCGGAACGGGCTCGAAACAATCTGAAGTGCATGCGGTTTGGATTGTGCGCCACGCTCATGGGCGACGGCTACTATGGATACGATTACCAGACCGTGTGCCGGGGGCAATACTGGTGGTACAAGGAGTTCGACGCCCCTCTCGGCTACCCGCGCGGAACAGCGTTTGCCCGGCCCGACGGGGCGTGGCAGCGGGAGTACGATGGGGGATCGGTGGTGGTGAATCCGACGCTCGAACCGGTCACAGTCACTTTCGCCGCTCCGCAAAAAGACGCGACCAGCGACGCGGTGGGGACCGAAATGACTGTGGAGCCGCGCGATGGACGGATATTCCTTGTAACTGAACGCACCGAAAATACAACAAAAGAAAAAGACGGAGGCGAAAAATGAACAAGCTGACGACAGCCCTCATCGGCTGCGGGTCCAGAGGTGTAAGCGGCCATCTGAAAGTTCTCGAAGGCGCTGAGCACCTCGAACTGATCGCCGTATGCGACGCCGACAAGGACCGTGCGAAGTCCGCCGCAGCGCAATTCAAAAACGGCGACGTTGATGTGTGCACGGACTATGTCGAACTGATGAAACGAGATGACCTGGACACCATCATCATCTCCACCAACGCCGCCACCCATGTTGAAATCGGCCTCGAAGCCATCAAGCGGGGCAAGCACTTCATCGTGGAAAAACCGCTTAGCACCAACATCCCTGACGGTCGCAGGCTCATCAAAGAAGCCGAAAAGGCGAAAATCAAGGCGATGGTATGCTACCAAATCCGGTTCATGCGATTCTGCGAAGAGATGGCCGACATCTGCCGCGAGATTGATCCCGTCCAGATCCTCCTCAGCCACCCGCGCGGGATGATGAAGCCGCAGTTCCTCAACTCCGGCCTCTTCTGCGGCATCCATGACGTCATCTCGCACCACATTGACCTTGCCTCGCTCTTCATGGGCCGCGACCCGACATCCGTCTTCGCGTCCTTGCGCCGCAACAGCTTCACCCAAACCGACGCGGTGGACAACATCACCGTCGGCATCGAGTACGGCGAGGGCGACTCCGCACGAACGGCGACCATCGTCTCCACCATCGGCGCGGAGGGCATCGGCGATCTGTTCTATGTGATCGGGACCAAGGGGATCGTCAGCCGCGCGGGAGGCAACCAACTGCTCGTGAAGCGCTCCGACGATCCGAAACCCCGAAAGATCGAGTTGCCCGCGTCGGCCGGCGACTCGACCCGCCAGCTTCATCACTATTTCGCCGAATGGGTGCAGGACCGGAATGGCAAGATCGCCCCGCGCTCCACGCTGCGCGACGGGCTGAACTCGCTGCTCATATCCCTGGCCACGTTTGAATCCCAGAAGACCGGGCGGAAGATCAATCTGGCTGACTTCGACGGAACGGCGGTGTAGGCCCATGCGCAAACCCCCTCAGTGGGAAGAAATGCTGCCCGATGAATTCTTTGCCGAGATGGCGCGCGCCCCCATTGCCTACTGGTCTTGTGCGGCGATGGAGGAGCACGGTCTCCACATGGCCATCGGCAACGATTACATCCAGATGTATGAGGTCTGCCTCCGCGCCGCGCAAATCGCCGGCGGCATCGTCTTCCCGCCGGTCCCCTTCGCCCCGGCGTACGTTCCCGGCCTGACCCGTGAAGAGTTGCGCCGCAGAGAGAAGGAGCTGTATCCGCCGAGCCTGTGGGTCAGCCGCGAGCTGTGCGAGCGACTATACACCGAACTGATGGAGTCCATGGCCGACATGGGCTTTAAGGTCTGCATGGCCCTGGGCGGGCACTACCCGGCGGACTTGCTACTGCGGGATATTGAGAAGAAGCATAACGGCCGCATCGGCGACATGCTCTTCTACGGCGGCGGCACGTGCGAAATTCTGAAGGAAGAGATCGAAAAGCTGCACAGGGAAGACCCGACCACAGGGGGACACGGCGGTATGTGGGAATCCGCCCTCGTCATGGCCGTGCGACCGGATTGGGCCGACCTTTCGCGCTCCGAGCGGGTGGTGAATGCGCCCTTTGCGTCGCAGCTCAAGAAGATGAAGCCGGAGAATCTGGCCCGCATCAAGGACGCGACCGTGGAGTTTGGGGCGAGACTGCTGAACACTGCTGCGGAGAAGACCGCCGCCCGGGCGAAGAAACTCCTCGCCATGGCCATGAAATGATTCCTCACGGGATCAAGTTTTTCTTGACTCTGCGTCGAGACGCTCCTACAATTATGACAGGCGCTTCGACGACGTCCATCAGCCGAAAGTGAAAAACCATGCGAACCATTGCGATCATCAACCAGAAGGGGGGAGTGGGCAAGACGACATCCGCCGCCAACCTGGGGGCGTGCCTCGCCGGGAAGGGGAGGAAGGTCCTGATGATTGACATAGACCCCCAGGCCAACCTAAGCGTCCACTTCGGCGTGAACATCCATGATCTTGAACGCTCCATTTATCACCTAATGATGGGCGAGGCCCAGTTTGCCGATGTGGTTCAGCGCACCGAGGTCGAAGGGCTGGCGCTGGTACCCTCCGAGATAGCCCTCTCCGGCGCAGAAATCCAGCTCGTGGGAATGGTGGGCCGCGAGACGATCCTCAAGGACGCCATCGAGCCGTCGCTCGACCAATATGATTACGTGCTGATTGACTGTCCTCCGTCCCTGGGTCTCTTGACGCTTAACGCCCTTGCGGCCGTGCGCGAGATCTTCATCCCTCTCCAAACCGAATTCTTTGCCCTGGAAGGGATGAGCCACCTGCTGAACACAGTTGATCTGGTGAAGAAACGGATCAACCGCCAACTGGAAATTACCGGCATCATTCCTTGCATGTATGACGCGCGAACCAAACTCTCGCAGGCGGTCCTCGACAAGATCAAACAGTACTTCGAGGACCGCGTATTCAACACCACCATTCACAAGAATATCCGGCTTGCCGAGTCCCCCAGCTATGGCAAGCCGATCACCGTCTACGACCCGGAGGCGCAAGGCACGAAGGACTACATCTCGCTGGCGGAGGAGGTCATCGCCCAGGAGGAAAAATTGTCGGCCGCACAACCGAACGAGCAAAGGGAGGCAAATAATGGCAAAACGTGAACCACTGGGTAAAGACCCTCTGGAATGGATCAAACGAACAAAACCGGCCGATGACGACGCGCAACCGCAAGCGGAAGCCCAGCCCGGCGCAGGCGCGCCACAACCGGCGCCTCCGCCCGCCCCTGCCCCGGCGACGCCGCCGACACAGGGCCAGACCTCGTGGCTGGATTCCATAGCGGCGGCCGAAAGGCAAACTCCGCCGGCCCAACAACCGGCCGAGCAGCCGCCGCCCCCCGCGCCGGAACTGAACGCAACGGAAGCTGTGATTGCGCCGCCGCCTGCCGATCTCCCCGCTGTCTCCGTTGCGCCGGAAACGGCGCCGCCCGCTGAAAGCACGGCGCTGCCGAGCGCCGTGGCCCAGCCGGACGAGGAAGAACCCACGGAAATCCTCGGCGTGGGCGGAGAGGAGGAGGAAGTGACCGCCGAGAAACTGAGGGCGGAAAAGCACTATGTCCACGTCGGTTCGACGGATGATGAGGTGAGCACGCTCCCGAAGCTGGACACGGATGAGTACGCCGCGACGGGTTTTCCCGTTCAGGAACGCAGTCTCCTTTTTCCGATCATTATGATCGTCTGCATCGTCCTGATGGGGCTGATTGTCGCCATGTGGGCGGAGACCCGGCTTCGCGAGGTAGAGCAACGCCTGACGCGAATGGAGAAAAAGATGGAAGAGACTCGCGGGGCGCAGGATTAGGGGGGGCTAATAGGCATTCTCTCGCCGGAAGATCGTCAGGAACACGATGTAGATATCGAAGAGCAACGACCAGTTCTCGATATAATATAGGTCGTACTGGATTCGCTTCTCGATTGATGTATCCCCCCGCCAACCGTTCACCTGCGCCCACCCCGTCATGCCCGCCTTCATCTTGTGGCGGAGCATGTATCCGGGGATGGAGTGGCGGAAATCCTTGATTAGCTCCGGGCGCTCGGGACGCGGCCCGACCACGCTCATGTGGCCCAGGAGGACATTCAGGAATTGCGGAAGCTCGTCCAGGTTGTACCGGCGCAGGAAGGCGCCGATGGGGGTCCGGCGCGGATCATCTTCGCTGGCCCAGACGGGGCCAGTCTCCTTCTCTGCATCCACCCGCATCGTGCGGAATTTGTACATGCGAAAAATTTTCCCGTCCATGCCCATGCGCCTCTGCGCGTAGAACACGGGACCGGGCGAGAGGACCTTGATGAGAACAAATAGTACCCCCAGAATCGGCGCGAGGAAGAAGAGGGCCACGAGGGAGAAGACGATGTCGAAGGCCCGTTTCACGACGCGATGCCAGCCGTGAAGGGGACTCTCCCGCAGGCTGAGGATGGGCATCCCATCAAAGTCCCCGACCTGTGGGTTCAGCGTGACGAAACTGAAGACATCCGGCACGATCCGAACATCCACCATCTCATCCGAGACGCGGTCAAGAACATCTTTCACCTTCTGGTGTTCATCAAAAGGCAGCGCGATGAACAGCTGGTCCACGGCGTGTTCACGAATGGTCCGGGGCAGGTCTTGCGTGCCCCCAAGGACAGGCACTCCGCGCAGCGTCTTGCCGCGCCGATTCGGATTGTCGTCAATGAACCCTATAACCTTGAAGCCGGTCCACGGGTTTTTTTCGATTCGGTGCATCAGGCGCTGTCCAAGCTTGCCCGCCCCGACGATGAGCGCGTAGCGCAGGTTCCAGCCGCGCCGCCGGGCCTTTCGCAGGATTGAGCGGGCGAGCCCCCGTTCGACGCAAAGCAGCACGCAGTTGAGGACAAAAAACAAGGCGATGACGTAGCGAGACAACTCCGGCTCGACTCGAATCACGTAACTAAGGGCCGTGAGCACCAGCACGGCGAGTCCGGAACCCCGCAGAATTGCCGCGACCTCGGAAAAAAACATCCCCTCGCGGCGCGGGATGTAGAGCTGGGAGATGCGGTAGGCGATCGCGCTCGCCACCACGACGATTGGCAGCACGAGGAGATAGCTCCGCACCCCAGGATAGCCCTTGATTGAGTCAACGGGGATGATCCCGGACTCGAACCGAATGAAATAGGCGAGGAGCCATGCCCCCGCCGTCACCGCAAGGTCAACGAGGAAAAGACAGCCAAGCACAAACTGGCTGTGCTTCTTCAGCATGGCAACTGGTCCTTGATAGTTCGGGCTATCGCTTCTTCTTGACGAAGTTCATCAAGCCGCCGGCTGCAATGATCTCGCGCATCTCCTCCGGGAAGGGAGCCGTCTTATATGTCTTGCCGCGCGTCCGGTTTGAGATCGTTCCCGTTTCAAGGTCAACTTCAAACTGATCTCCCGGCTGCGCATCCGCCGCGGCCTGCGGGCACTCGCAGATGGGCAGGCCGATGTTTATCGCGTTTCGGAAAAATATGCGGGCGAAGGACCTGGCGATCACACAGGCAATGCCCGCTCCCTTGATGGCGATGGGCGCATGTTCGCGGGAGGAGCCGCAGCCGAAGTTCTCCCCGCCGATGATGACGTCGCCGGGCAAAATCTTCTTTGCGAACTCGGGGTCCTCGTCTTCCATGCAGTGCGACGCCAGCTCGGCCACGTCCGTCGTGTTCAAATACCGCGCCGGGATGATGAGGTCCGTGTTGACGTTATCGCCGAAAACCCAGCACTTGCCTTTGATCATTTGACGACCTCGTCCGGATGCGTGATTCGTCCCGTGATCGCCGACGCCGCCGCGACGGCCGGGCCGCACAGATATATCTCGCTCTCGGTGTGCCCCATGCGGCCCACGAAGTTCCGGTTCGTCGTGGACAGCGCCACCTCCCCCTCGGCCAGGATGCCCATGTGTCCGCCCAGGCATGGCCCGCACGTCGGGGTGGAAACAGCCGCCTCCGCATCAACAAAGATCTCCAGAAGCCCTTCTCGCAATGCCTCGCGGTAGATATCCTGCGTTGCAGGGATGACGATCAAGCGAACATTCCGATCCGCCTTGCGTCCCTTCAAAATTTCGGCGGCGATGCGCAAGTCGGACAGACGCCCATTGGTGCACGACCCGATGACGACCTGATCAACCCGCACATCGCGGTAGTCGCTCACCGACTTGGCATTGGACGGCAGCGGCGGGGCGGAGACCTGCGGCTCAATCTCTCCGACGTTAATCTCGCGGACCTCGCAATAAGCAGCATCCGCGTCGCTCTGGTAATCGCCGTATTTTCGTTTGGCCCGAGGCTTCACGTACTCTTCGGTTACCGCGTCCGGCGCGATGATACCGTTCTTCGCTCCGGCCTCAATGGCCATATTGCACATGGTCAGCCGGTCGTCCATCGGAAGGTCGGCGACGGCCGGGCCGTTGAATTCCATCGCCTTATACAGCGCCCCCGACACGCCGATCAACCCGATGATGTAGAGGATCAGGTCCTTGCCTCCTACCCATCGCCCCCGGGTTCCGGAGAGGACAAAATTGATGCTCTCCGGGACCTTGAGCCACACCTTTCCGTTGGCGTAGCAGGCGGCGAGGTCGGTGCTGCCCACGCCGGTGGAGAAGGCGCCAAGCGCGCCGTAGGTGCAGGTGTGGGAGTCGGCCCCGATGACAAGATCACCAGGAACGACGAGGCCCTGTTCGGGGAGGAGGGCATGCTCAATGCCCATGCGCCCCACCTCGAAGTAGTGCACAAGGTCGTGTTTGCGAGCGAAGTCGCGGAGTTTTTTCGCCTGCTGCGCCGACTTGATGTCCTTGTTCGGCGTAAAGTGGTCGGGCACAAGGACGATCCTGGTCCGATCAAAGACCTTGCGAAATCCCGCCGCTTCGAATTCCTCTATGGCGAAGGGCGCTGTGATGTCGTTGCCGAGAGCCATGTCCACGGCGGCATAGACTAATTCGCCGGCGCGGACGTGGGTTTTGCCGCAATGGGCGGCGATGATTTTTCCGGTAATAGTCATTCCCATAAGGCGCAGGACCGACCGCACGGAGCGTCAGTTGGGAGAGATATTCGAGGGCCGGCGAAAGACATGGCGGAAGAGGGGATCCTGCAGATACTGTTTTTGGCACATCATGCACAAGTCAAAGCGGAAACACTTATACACTTCGTCCTGCAATTCCTCTTCGCTCATACTTTCCGTCTGGCTGTAGATTTTTTCGATCTCGTCGAGGTGATCTTCCCCGAGATCCTCCGCTGTCAACTCCATCGGATCATAGGCGGCGTAAACTTCAATCTTGACAATGTATCGAACGTCCTCATCCACCAGCAACCCCTTACCGCACATGTCACACGAGTAGTGTATCATGCGGGCATCTCCCTTATGTTCGGGAATGTGTTTGTGAATGATTGCAATCCCAGGCCCCTGCCCCTTCCGCCCTCAGAATCACATAGCACATTATATAAATCCGCAGCGTACTTTGCAAGACATTTCTGGATCATTGCCCTGCTATCTGTCCCGCGCCGCCGCATTTCAGGCACTTGCGATGGCGTCCCTGCGCGCAGAATCGGCATTGGACCTCCATCTTCCCTTTTCCCTGGCACTTTGCACACGGCTTCATCCCCGTTCCCTCGCACGCCTCACAGATCGGTTTGCCCTTTCCTTTGCAGATCGAGCAAGTCCCCCCGGCAACCTTACCGGAGCCAAGACACTGCGGGCACTTCTTCCGCGTCGGGCCGGTCCCGGCCCCCTTGCACGCGGTGCAGTCGCGCTTGGGATTTTCCTGGCAGAACTTGCAGCCTTTCCCGCGACACGTCCGACACCTCCACGTCCCCGTGCCCTTGCACTCGGCGCACGGCCCCTGCTGAAGGGCGCTGCCCTTGCACGCCTCGCACCCGCGAATGCGACCGCGCCCGTTGCACACGTCGCACGTCTTCTCCGTCTTTCCCGTGTCGCCGCACTCGCGGCAGGGGAGCCGGCCGCTCCCCATGCAGTCGGGACACATCGTCTCGCCAAAGGCCACGCATTGGGCCAGCGCCTCGCGCAGCGTCTTCGGGATCTTGTCCCCGACCTTCCCCATAACCTCGGCTTGATATGCCTCGTCCTTGCAGGCGCGAGAATCGCTGAAATAGTACTGGAGCCTGCCGATCTCCCGCAGGGCCTGGTAGGGTCGCTTGTCCTTGAGCATCTCCGCGCAGGCGGAGAGAAGCGCCTCCGGCGTCGCATCCGGCTTCGGCTGCCCCTTGAGGGCGCCATCCGCCGCGCCCTTGCTCTTCGCGGCCGTCTCCACGTCTCCGCCGCCGGACAGGTAGAATCCGGCGACCGCGTAGAGGACTTCGTAGTCCTTCCGCTCCGCGGCAATATCGAGGAGATGCCTGGCCCGGTCCAGCCGATCGGCGCGCTTCTCGATGGCCGCCTTGATCTGCGCCAGACGGTTGGCCGCGTCGGTTTCGATGCGGGTCTTGCCGGCCAGGTCTACCGCCTTCTCGAAGGCAGCGCGCGCCTCGTTGAGTTTCCCTGCCTTCTCCTGGGCTGCTCCATCCGCGTATGCGGTCTCGTATTCCCGAGCCAGCGCAAGAAAGGCCAACTTCTCCTTGAAGACGTCGGGGGCGCCCATCCCCTTGGCAGCCTCCTGGTAGGCGGCGGCGGCGTCCGCCCACTTCTTGTTGCCCTCGAGATGAATGGCCTGAAGGACGCCTTTCATGGCAGCGAGCTTCATCTTGATCTCGTCGTCATCGCCGAGTGCCAGGGCTTTCTCGTAATGCTCGGCGGCCTCCTGCCACTTCTCCTCCCTCTGTGCCTTCACCGCCCGGGCGAGGCATTCATCGCGTTGGTTTTTCTCTTTTTGCTCTTCTTTCCGTACCTGTTCGACCTTCTTCTTCTCCTCGACCGTCCTTATGAAGCGCAGGCCATAGAATCCGACTGCGACTACGACAGCGAGAAGCAAGGCGACCACGGCGCATTTTTTCGCGGTTGCCCTTCGCCGGACGGCGTGTTCATCTTCTTCCTTCTTCCGCTCGGCCTCGGCTCGCGCGGCGGCTTCGGCCTGGCGCTGCCGCTTCGCCTGGGCGAGCATGGGCTGGATGATCGTCTGCGCCTGGGGCTGAGGTATCTTGAGGCGCTTCGCCTCGGCGAACAGCGAGGCGAGGTGCTCCTTCGACAGGTTGCCTCGCGGCATGGAGAACGCCACAAGGTTCGTGAAAATTTCCAGCGAGTCAACCTCGATCTGCGGCGCCTTCTCGCCGCCGCGCAGGCGTCGGTCGTACTCGTCCTTCCGCTTCGGGTTCAGCAGGTCCGCCCGGGCGCGGGCGATCTCCGTCAGGAGCACCTGCGACTGCGCGCTGTACTTCCCAATCTCGTATGTCTTCAGCACCGCCGCCCGCTCGCGCGCCGCCTTCTCGATGGCTTCCTTGTTCGCCTCGAACGGCTGGACGCCGAGAAGTTGGTAATGATTCGGTGGCCGTTGGTCGCCGGGGATGCCCAGCCATTCCGTATAGAAATCCATCTCCATGGGACGCTACTCCAGCTCCGCTTTGGACAGGTCGGCGGTGGCTTTCTCTATCTCTTCCTTCGACATGCCCGTCTCGCGGATGATCTCGGTCTTCGCCTCTCGCCCGCGAGTCATGTCCAGGGCATGGACCCCGATGCGACCGCTTTCATCATAGTTGAAACTGATCTGGATCGGCGATCCGCCCGGCAAGTCCGGCGGCAGCTTGACCAGACATTCGCCGATCTGGATACACGCCTCGGGGTCCTTCGACTCGCCTTCAAGGATACGGATTCTCAGCGCCCCCGCCTTGCCCTCCGTGCGGGGCGTCCGGAACAGCCGCTTGGCCGAGTGGGGCAGGGGGGTGTTCTTCTTGATGATGATAGCGTTGATCCGCTTTTTGGCCTTGCCGTCGAACGCGGCGATGCCGAGGCTGTGGGAGTTCACATTGATCTCAACCACGTCCCTCAGGCTTGCGACCGTCTTGGCGTCGAAGACCTTCTCGCCGCCGGCCTTTCGCATCGTGCGGATACCCGCGTGGATCGCGGCGCCCCAGGCCACCACCTCGTCCGCCGGCAGGGAGGCGTCCGGTTCCTTGCCCGCGATGAGTTCAAGCATCTTCCGCACCATGGGCATGCGCGTCGAGCCGCCGACCAGCAGCACCCGTTCCACCGCGTCCCAGCTCAGGCCGCTCTGCTCGATGACGAGCTGCGTGGTCAGCTCGGTGCGCCCGAGCAGGTCCTCGGTCAGGTGCTCGAAGTCCTCCTGGGCCAGCTCCACCGAGAGGCGATGCCCCCCGTGGCTGCACGGGACTCGGACCTTGCGCCGCTCGCTGAGGGCGCGCTTGGCCTCCTCCACGCGCTCGGCCAGCTCATTGTGCGATTGTGCGTCGTCCCGCGGGTCCTCGCCGGTCTCCTCCTTGAATTTCTCCGCCACGTGGTTGAGGATGCGATCGTCCCAGTCCTTGCCCCCTAACCGAACGTCGCCGTCCGTGGCGAGCATCTGGATCCTGCGGCCGGAAATCTGGACAAGGGTGACGTCGAACGTCCCGCCGCCGAGGTCATACACCAGGGCCACTTCGTCCTTGCCCAATTTGCCCACGCCATAAGCCAGGGCGGCGGCGGTCGGCTCATTGAGAATGTCAATCACATTCAGGCCGGCGATGCGGCCCGCGTCCTGCGTAGCCTTGCGGCGGGTGTCGTCGAAGTAGGCCGGCACGGTGATGACGGCGTCGGTGATCGGCCCGATCTTCTGCTCCGCGTCCTGCTTCAGTTTCTTCAGGATCATGGCCGACAGCTCCTCGGGCGTGTAGCTCTTGTCCCCGACGCGATAGCGGTAGCGGGGCGTGCCGATCTCCCGCTTGATGAACTGGACGACCCTGCCCGGGTCCGTCAGGGCGGCGCGGATGGCCTCGCGCCCCACGACGATGTTGCCCTCCTCGAAGAGGATGGCTGAGGGTGTAATCAGCTCGCCCTCGCGGTTCGGAATGGTCACGGGTTTCCCCGTCTCATCCAGATACGCGATGGCGGAGAACGTCGTTCCAAGGTCAATCCCAACGGGTTTCGACGACGGCATACCGTCTGCTTTCCTCCATCATCATCGGACTCTGTCCAAGAAAAACTTATCGCGTTGCGTTGTCACCCTGAGCGCAGCGAAGGGTCTCGACCTCTCGAGAGGTCGAGATTCTTCGCTCCGCTTAGAATGACATGACGGCAACTTGTTCCCTGACGATCCCTTACTCCGCCAACAGCGCGCGCACGTTGAACAAATACATATTGCTGTCGGACGGATTGAACACGTATAGTTTCTCTCCCTTGCTGTCCACAGTCAAGACGGTTCCCGTGACGGGCAGCGCGGCGATGTCCGTGAACGTCTTCAGGTCGAATATATTCGCGCCGCTGAACGCGATCCGGAAATCGTCCTGCGCGGCCTGCAGGTTGCAGAGCAGGGGGTCCTTCGCGTAGGCCGCCTCGTTCCGCTTCACGGTCCCCATCAATTGCAGATTCTCGCCGGCGATGACGGCGGCCCCGAGCAGGGCGGTCTTACCGTCGGGGCTGACGAGCATCGTCTGGGGGAACTGTGCGAATTCCGGTGGCCCGGTCTCAGGGCGGCCGGTGGCCTTTTTCGCGTTGATGGTCTTCTCTTTGATCTCTGTCGGAACGTGCAAAGGGATTCGGTCCGGCCCAGTCGCCTCGGGCCGAACGGCGCGAAGTGCGGAGTACTTGAAGATGGCAAAAAGATCTTTCGCCTTCAGCGTCGAGTTCTGCTGGTCATAGCCGGCCACATAGAATTCCTTGCCGTCCTTCGACCGGGCGATGACCGGGAAGGCGAAGAGTCGTCCGGCGAAGGTCTCGCGGTTCTGCCATTCCCGCCGAGTGTCCATGTTTTTCTTCGTCCATTTTTTTGGCGCCTGATCGGTGATGGACTTGAGGACCGGCAGGGGCGCTTCGTTCTTGATCTCCTGCTCCACCTTGCCGGTGCGCAGGTTGACCAGGATAATTTTCACGCCGCCGAGAATTTCCTTGTCGCCGGGGAGGTTCATCTCCGGACGATAGATCATGCCGCAGATGACAAGGGCGCGGTCGCCCGACAACGCGCGGACGCCAAACGCGCGCTCGGCCTCGACGCGAACGAGCTGGTCCCGCGCCCGCTTCTGGAGGTCCACGATGGATATTCCTGTCGGCTGGTTTACGGCTGCATAGATCTGCTTGCCGTCCGGCGTGATGTCAAAATCCGTCGGATTGGTTCCCACAAAGATCGAGGCGGCAACTTTGTTCTGGCTCAGGACCTGGATGGAATTCTCGCCGGGGACGAGCGCGAAAACGGCCAGCCCCGTCGCGTCCGCGATCATCTTCGCGGCCGGGCTTGCCAGGGGCGTGCGCCCCAGGAGGCCCTTGCCCGCCGTCTCGCGCAGAGGATCAATTCCCGTCTTGAGCAGCGCATCCATCTCCTCGGCGGAGAGCGAGGCCGTCTTGGGATCTTCCAGCAACTCGCGGACGTATCGGATATCCAGCGCGAAGGCGCTTGGCTTCCATACGTCGGAGTAGGTGTTGACGCCGACCACGCTTCCCGTGGAATCGAAGAGCGGCGCGCCGGTGGTCTGTGCGTCAACGCCGGCTGACGTGAGGAGCGCCGACATCCCGCTAACACTGTGGTTCGGATCGGCGACCGCGCCGGCGATTTCCTTCACCTGCGATGAGTCTGCGCCGGTGCGGACGATCGTGCGCACCTTGTCTCCCTTCTTGAGGCCGGTCTCGCCCGCGAGGATGGCCGCCTCCAGCTTGACGCCGCGCGGGGAAAAACTCACCAGCGCCACATCGGCCTTCTTGTGGACGGCGGCAAGCGTCGCCCGCTCAAACTCCCGGCCTTGTCGCGATCCTTGTGGGAAGGCAATAACTGTGATCTCCCGTCCCGCCTCGACAAGGTGGCGGTTCGTCGCCACGATTGCGGTCGTGGGATCCACGATGAACCCGAGACCGACGCTTGCACGAGTCTTAACGATCACGACGGAATCGGCAAGCGACGCCGGCGGCGGGGGCGGAGTGGGTTCGATGCCGGGTTTGGACGCGGCGGGCTTGAGAGCAACTGGCGGTTTGCCCGGCTTCGGAATTGGCTTGGCAGTCGTCGGACGGGCGATTGGTTCCGGTTTCTTCACAGAAGGAGCGGGTTCGGATTTGGCCGCTACAGGCGGCGAAGGCGGCGTCGAGGGCGGGGACTCGGTCTCCGGTTGCGGCTTGGACGACCAGTTTGCGCGGAAGTATCGAACCCCAAGCCCGATGGTCATGCCTGCCAGGATAAGGACGCAGGCAAGGACCGCGAACCGAAAAACGACGGCGGCGGGGGATTTGCCCCTGGCCAGGGCGCTCTTGCCGAGCAGCAGGTTCCATCCGCATCGGTTGCAGATGTGGGCCGTGGCGGGCAGTTTCTTCCCGCATTCTGGGCAGGTGACAAACTTCTCCGGCGTCTTTTCGGGGGTGGGCTTCCACCGGACGTCTGGTTCGAGGTATTCGTCTTCCTTGGCTTTCTTGCGGATTTTCGTGTCTGGGGGGATGACGGGCGCTTTTTCCGCCGCCTTGGTCGGTTTCGGCTCCGGCGTCTTTGCGTCCGCCATCCAGTCCGGGCGCGCGGTGAAGGGCTTGGCGCAGAGTATGCACTTCACCTTCGTCCCCACATCCTCGCTCTCCACGAGCATGTACTTGTCACAGTTTGGGCACTTGACCTTGACGGACATCGCGCCTCATCTCTTTGATTGGTTGCATCATAGGTGGGGAGGTCCCACCGCACATCCATTATCGGGAATGATCGCGGATGCGTCAAGTCAAAACACCGGTCGCGATTACTTCTGCCGAATCAGGATCGCCGCCTCCGCGTTGCGCAAGGACACCGTTCGCGCGGGTGGGCCGAGGGTTCCATCGGCTCGGAGCGGGGCATAAACGCCGTCCAATTCATGGGTCGTCGCCGTCTCATCGCCGTACATCGGGCAGACGGACGGCTTGACGAGGACCAGCGCCTTCTCATATCGACGGGCCAGGACCTCCCATTTGAAAAATGCGCCCTCGACAAGGCGGATGTCGTCAAACCATGCGGTCCCCGTTGAATTGAAGATGCGAAAGCAAATTCTCCCCGTTGGATCTGCGGCGGTCTTGAACACCTGGCTGCAGAACGTCCAGTCCTGCGTGCCGCCCGCCGTCAGGAAGGACGTGACGGTCCCGTCAAAGTCATACGGGTAAACTTGCGCTGCGGCGCGATTGCCGATGCCCTCTGTCCGAATCCATCCGCAGAGCGTGTAGGCCGTGTTTGGCTTCAGTGTGACAAGTTGCTTATTGATGTTGTTGATCGTGGTGGAATCGCTGGCGATCTTGGCGGAGCGTTGGCCGGATCGTTTGTGGTCGGTCGCCGTCTCCACGGGTTCGGCGACGATCCACTCGTCCGTGTTGCCGTCGCCGTCAGCGTCCTGCTCGAAGTCGCCGTTCTTCAGGAGGTTCGCGCCGCGGAGGTCGCTCTTGGCCGAGTCTAAGACGAAGTAAGGTCCCATCGCTTTGCCGATGTCATACTCGATAGCGGGGAAGTATTTCTCCTCCGACTTCGCGTATCCGTGCTGGCCGAAGCCGAAGTAGGTGTAGTCCCCGTTAGCCAGATAGTAGAGCGCAAGGCCGTAGATGCGGTCCCGGTCCGGGTCAACCGGGACCTTCACGCCGAAGCCGTTGGTATCGGGGTGGTAGATGGGGTTGTATTGGACAAGCTGCACCTTGCCGCGGCGGTCAATGTCAATCACCTCGTCGAGCTGCGCGCGGACCTGCGAGGGCGACCGGCTGATGTTGAGCCAGTTCTCCCACTCGGTCCCGTCGAGCACAAAGGGCGTGCTGTGCCAGCAGTTGGCGGTGAAGATCTTGTCGCCGATGGCGATTTTGATGCGGGCGAGCATCGTCTGCATGGCGCGGAGCCAGGCATCCTGCTCCACCGGCGTCTTGCGGGGGTATTCGAGAATCTCTCCGCTATGGCCGGAACCGGGGATGACCGGGGTGGTCGTGTCTATAAAGAGGCCGTCATACCCCTTGATCCGTTCCTGGATATAGACCTCGGCGAGGTAGCGCTGGAACATCTCGCTGCCGGGGTTCATAACGTAGTCGTCCCGAGGCGGACCCCAGAAGTAGATCGGCACGCGGGCCTCGGATTTCTTTCGCGCCGCGGCCTTCGGGTTCGCCCGGTTCTTGAACTCTTCATTGTCAACGATCCCGTCGTCATTCCGGTCGTTGGCCGGCTCCCAGCCGGGAACGATCCTCTTCTCGATGGGCGACGTGGGCGACTCGCTCCCGACGTGCAGCGTGACCGGATGGTCCTCGCGGAAGTGGATGAACATATCCTCGTGCACGCCCGACGTCGTCAGGCCGGTCTTGACGCAGTAGGCGGCCAGCTCCTTTTCCTTGTCCGACGGGATAACCATCGTGGCGAGGAGCGAATAGTTGATCGTGATGATCTCCGGTCGGAACGGCTTGGCGTCCTGTCGGAAGGTGATGTCGTACCGCGAGGCGATCAGTTCCGGCTTGCTCCCGAAGTTGAGAAAGGTGCGAATGTGCGGGAGATGGCTCGGTGGTTGCCAGAACTTGGTGGTGAAGCGTTGGGCGGCGCTCCACGGGCCTGGGTTCCCGTCCGCGTCCCACACCTGCACGCGCCAGGAGTAGGTCTTCCCGTCCTGCAGGGGCTTGCCGGCGTACTCGGCGATGGGAAGGGGGGTGGTCACCTTGCTGCTGTCCCATAGATCGCCGAAGGTGAAGATGCCCGCGAGCGCGGGTCCCGAGACGATGATACGATAGGCGGATTGCGACTTGGTCTCCCAGGAGAACTCCGGGCATCGGTCGCCCACCGCCGTCGGGTTCTCCTTCCACTCGCAGAGGAGTTTCTCCGCGCCGTTGGCCGCGGCGAGGAAGGCAATTGAGGCGAGAAGTACAGAACCACAGAGTGCGGCGCAAAACAATTTTCGGAACATTGGATTCTCCTTTGAAACGGACATCGCTGACTATAACCGATCATCATATCCGTGTCAACGTCGCCTCCGCCGCGCGTCGGCGGCTTTTTTGTTGACTTGCCAATCATTTCCATTACAATGACCTGGGTTTGACACCACGTCTTTCAGAATCAACACGTGCTGCATGGCATTTACCCTGCGCGAACTCGCGGAGCATATCGGCGGCAGAATCGTCGGCGATCCCAAAACCCAGATCGTGCGCCCCAATACCATCAACGAGGCGGGCGAGGGCGACATCACCTTCCTCTCGAACCGAAAGTATGAGAAGGCCCTCCGGGAGACCCGCGCCTCCGCCGTCATCATCTCCACGGACTATGAGAAAACGATAAAGACGGCGGCCATCGTAACGAAAAATCCCTATCTCGCCTTTGCGAAGATCGTGGCCTACATGATCCCGGCCCGTCAGCTCCCGAAACCGGGCATCCACCCTACGGCCGTGGTCAGCGCCTCGGCGCGCCTCGGCAAGGACGTGGCCATCGGCCCGCACTGCGTCATCGAGGACGATGCGGCGATAGGCGATCGCGTGGCCATCTACCCCGGGGCCTATATCGGCAGGGGCGTGAAGGTCGGCGCCGACACCGTGATCTATCCCAACACGGTGATCTACGACGAGACCGTCGTCGGCGAGCGCGTCATCCTCCACGCCAACGTCACCCTCGGCAGCGACGGCTTCGGCTTTGCGCCGGATGGGGAGGCATACTTCAAGATCCCCCAGGTCGGCAATACGATCATCGAGGACGACGTGAGCATCGGCGCGAATACCGTCATCAACCGCGGCGCGCTCCATTGCACCATCGTTCGCAAGGGGTGCAAGATTGACAGCAACTGCGTCATCTCGCACAATGTTGACGTGGGCGAGAATACGCTGATGATCTCGCAGGTCGGAATTTCGGGGACGGTGAAGATCGGCAGGCACTGCCTCTTCACAGGGCAGGTTGGCGTCGCCGGCCATCTGGAGATCGGCGACAATGTGACCATCGGCGCGCAATCGGGCGTGACGCACGATCTGCCGGGCAATGCGACGTACCTCGCCTCGCCCGCCGTGCCCATCGAGCAGGCGCGGCAGCAGTACGCGGCCCTGAGCAAACTCCCCGCCCTGCGGAAGCAAATCCGTGATCTCGAAAAACGGATCGAGGAGCTTGAAGGCAAGGGCGGTTCGTAGGGGATTTCGGTGGCCATGAGCAAGATCGGCCTGATCGCCGGCAACGGCAAGTTCCCGATCCTCTTCGCCCAATGCGCCAGACGCCGCGGCCTCGAGGTGGTGGCCGTCGCCCTTCGTGGGGAGACACTGCCGGAAATCGAACAGTGCGCCGACAAGGTTTACTGGGCCGGCATCGCCCAGTTGGGCAAATGGATCAAACTGCTGAAGCGGGAGAATGTCACGAAGGCCGTGATGGCGGGCGGCATAACGAAGGCGAAGATGTATTCGCCCTTCCGCATCCTTCGCTTCCGCCCCGACCTGCGCACGATCCGGTTTTGGTATCGCACGCTGCGAGACAAAAGGGATTATTCCCTCTTGGAGGGCGCGGCCAATGAATTCGCCGACGACGGCATCACCATCTGCAACTCGATTGAATACATGACCGAACATCTTGCACAGGAAGGCTGCTGCACGAAACGCCGTCCCACCGACGGCGAGATGGCCGACGTCCGATTCGGCTGGGACCTCGCCAAGCAGATGGCCCATCTCCAGGTCGGGCAGACGGTCGTCGTCAAGGAGCAGGCCGTCCTCGCCGTCGAGGCCATCGAGGGCACCGACGCCGCCATCCGCCGCGGGGGCCAACTCAGCAAGGGCGGGGCCGTCGTCGTCAAGGTGAGCAAGCCGAACCAGGACCTCCGCTTCGACGTCCCCACCATCGGACTCCAGACCATCGAGGTCCTCAAGGAGATCGGCGCCCGCGTCCTCGCCGTCGAGGCCGACAAGACCCTCATGCTCGAAAAGGAGGAAGTCATCCGGGCCGCCGACCGCGCGGGCATCTCCATCCTCGCCTTGAAGTCGGAGTAGCGGCAAGCGGGAATCCACTCTTCGACTCTTCGACTCTTCGACTTTCTGACTCTTCGACCCTGCGACCTTTCGCCCCCTCGATTTCTTGTTAGCCAAGCGTATTTCATTTTCCATTGGCGCGCACGGGAGCATCTGGTAGAATTCCGAGACATTCGTGGACCTTTCATAAGGAGACGGGATCGTGAGATACCTGCGCCTCGTGTGGTTGGTTATGCTGTTGCTTGCAGCTCTGTCCATTTCGGCACAGGAAGGAGGAACCTCCGTGCTTTACGTCGCAACTAACGGCAACGACTTATGGTCGGGCAAACTGGCCGAAGCCAATGCCGACAAGACCGATGGCCCCTTTGCCACACTTGAGTGCGCACGGGGTGAAGTTCGGAAGATGAGGGCAGCCGGAACTTTGTCAGGAAAGGGGATCACCGTGATGGTTCGGGCTGGCGTGTATCCCCTGAAGCAGAGCTTCCTGCTCGATGCGCAGGATTCGGGTGCGCCGGATGCTCCAATCGTCTACCGCGCCTACCCTGGCGAGAGGGTCTGTCTCCAGGGCGGCCCCACAGTACCGCCGGATGCCTTCAAGCCGACCACGGACAGCAAGGTGCTGGACCGACTCGATCCGATCGTCCGCGGCAAGGTGCTGCAGGCGGATCTTCGCGCCCTGGGGATCACGGAACTCGGCAGTTTCCCTGTAAAATACAACGGGTTTCCGGCGGCGCCGGAGCTGTTCTTCAACGATCAACGCATGACTTTAGCGCGCTGGCCAAACGAGGACTGGACGACCATCGCCAAGATCCATGACCCTGGCGCTATCCCGCGTACCGGTGACAAGGGAACCAACGGCGGCGTGTTCGAATACTCCGGCGACCGCCCGGCGCGATGGAATGTCGAAGCGGGCGTTTGGCTCCTGGGCTACTGGTGCTTCGACTGGTCGTCGGAGGCCATCCAGATCAAGTCCATTGACCGAGAGGAGCGCCAAATCACCTTGGCCGCCCCGCACGTCTATAGCGTCAAGCAGGGGAATCCGTCTCCGCGCCGCTATTGCGCGCTGAATCTGCTTGAGGAGCTCGACCAGCCGGGGGAATACTATATTGACCGAGCCGGTGGGCTTCTTTACTTCATGCCCCCGGCCGCAATGGCGGATGCGCACATCGTCATTTCCACTCTCAACGCGCCGGTTGTCTCTCTGAAGGACGCGGCCAACGTCGTCATTCGAGGGTTCATCGTGGAGGCGTCCCTGGGTCATGGCATCGAAGTCAGCGGCGGGAGCAATAACCGCATCCATGCGTGCGAGATCCGCAATACCCGCGAGCTCGGAGTCAACGTGCAGGGCGGGACCGGCCACCGCATCGAGGCATGTGATATTCACGATACCGGGACCGGCGGAATCGCCCTGATGGGCGGCGACCGCACGACATTGATTCCCGCCGGTCACGAGGCAGTCAACAACCACATTTGGCATTTTTCACGACACAAGTTGACCTATGCCAATGCCTTTCTCCTCCAAGGCGTGGGTAATCGCGCAGCGCACAATCTAATCCACGACGCGCCGCACCAGGCCATCGGGGTCGGGGGCAATGACCACATCTTCGAATACAATGTAGTGCATCACATCTGCACCGAAACGGACGACTGCGGGGCCTACTACAAGGGCCGAAACCCTTCCTGCCGCGGCAATATCGTGCGCTACAACTTCTGGCACAACATCGGCAGCCCGATGGGACATGGCAATGCCGCGGTCTACTTCGACGACGGCGACGGCGGCGATACTGTGTTCGGCAACGTCTTCTTCCGGTGCGGCGAGCCTGGACGGGGATCGTTTGGCACGGTGTTCTCGCACGGCGGGCACGACAACCTTGCCGAGAACAACATCTTCATCGAGTGCAAGCGGCCCCTGGGCTCCGCGCCGTGGAACGACAAGCGATGGAAGCAGGCCGTCGGTGGAGGAATGAACTGCTTCTGGGCGGACAAACTGCTGAAGGAAGTGGACATTACCAAGCCTCCCTATACGACGCGCTATCCCCAGCTTGTCGGGTTCATGGACCCGCAGCCCGCCGAGAAGCGCATCAACCGGGCGGTGCGCAATGCAATTGTGATGTGCGCCGACGTGAGCAGCGGAAACTGGCAGGTCAACCCGGAGGAGAACTGGATTACCGATCGCGACCCGGGCTTTGTCAACGCCGCAAAGGGCGATTTCCGGCTCCGCCCCGATTCCGAGGTCTTCAAGCGGCTTCCGGGGTTCCAGCCGATCCCTTTCGAGAAGATGGGGCTTTATGCGGACGAGTTGCGCCCTGCCCCTCCGGTCGAGGCATGGACCTACGAGCCGCCCAAGCCGCTCCCGCCGTTGCCCAAGAAATCGGCCTCCACACCCAGGCCCCGGAGCGGGCCGGTCCCGGTCTTCAAGGCAACCAAGGCTGCGAATCCCATCATGATTGACGGGGTGATCCATCCGGATGAGTGGAACACTGCCGACCCCGCCAAGACCATGATCCTCGCTCAGGACGTCAACGGCAACAAGGCGGCGCGTGAGAGTCGGGCTTGGCTTGCCTATGACCAGGACGCGCTCAGCATCGCCGTGGATAGCGTTATTCATCCCGATACCAAACTCGACGGCAACGAGTGGGGGGCGAACGATGCCATCGAGGTCGCCATCCAGGTCACGCGCAAGGGCAAAGCCGCCCCGATTTCCGTCATTCGCGGCTATGGGAACAGTTTCGTGCAGTTCGGAACCACCCCCAACGGCGATGAGGAACCCAAGACGATGGATCCGGGCGGCATCGTCTACAAGGCATCCAGGCCGGAGGCGGGTCGCTGGACGGCTGAGCTTCGCGTCCCGTTCCGGATGCTGGATGTGGACCCGGCCTCGGACAATCGGGTCGCATTCAATCTGACCGTGCGCAAGACGCACGACGACCTGTGGCTGATGTGGGAAGGGACCCGCGACCATTCCTATGAGGTGGCTCAAGCAGGGCTGCTTGAGTTTGCGCGGTGAGTCGCGGTTAGCGAAGACTTGCGCGGAGATAGTCGGCCACTTTTTTCTTGAATACCGGGCGGTCGAAGCGCTCGGCATGGGCGCGGGCGCGGTCGGGGTGGAAGTCGCTCTCGCGGCGCTCGAATTCCTCAATCGCCTTCTTCAGCGCGCCCACCGTCTGCTCCGGGAAGAAAATCCCTATCTCTGGGGTCACGGTCTCCACCGCCCCGCCGACGCCATAGGCGATGACCGGCCGACCGCAGGCCATCGCCTCGATGGGCATGATGCCGAAGTCCTCCTCGGGCGGGAAGATGAAGGCGCGGCATCTTGAATACGCCTCGCGCAGGGCCTCATCGGACACGGACCCCAGGAACTCGATGTTCGGCCCGGCCATAGCGCGCAGGCGCTTCTCGTCCTGCCCGCTGCCGATCACCTTCAGCGGCTTGCCGAGTTCGTTGAACGTCTCAATCGCCAGGTCAATCCGCTTGTATGGCGCGAAGGCCGAGGCCACAAGGTAGTGCTCCTCCGGCGCCGCGACGGAGCGGAAGAAGGAGCAGTCAACCGGCGGATGGATCACGTCCGCGTCGCGGCCGTAGTTGCGCTGGATGCGCTTGCGCACGTGTTCCGAGATGGCGACGAACTTGTCCACGCGGTCGCATGTCCGCCGGTCCCACTCGCGCAAGCGCGCGGCGATCTTGCCGATGACGGCCCGCTTCAGCCGTCCCGTGCGATGCTCGCCGAAATAGGCGTCGAACATGTCCCACACATACCGCATGGGCGAGTAGCAGTAGCAGATGTGCAGCGCGCCGGGGCGCGGTCGAGCGCCCTTGGCGACGCAGTGGCTGCTGCTGAAGATGAGGTCGTACTCCGAAAAATCAAAGCGCTCGATGGCATAGGGGAAGACCGGGAGGTAGTGCCGATACATGGATTCCGCGAAGGGAAGTTTTTGGACAAAGGATGTGCGAATGTTCATGGCCTCGATGGGTTCGGACATGCGCCCCTTGATGTGGAGCAGCGTGAAGAGGTCCGCCCGCGGCAGGAGTTCGCAGAAGACATCGAGGCACTTCTCCCCGCCGCGCATGCCGGTGAGCCAGTCGTGCACGAGGGCGCATTTCACATCGGGCAACAGTTCATCGGCCATCCGCAGACGCCTCCTCATACACGTCCAGAACCTTCCGAGCGGCGTCGTCCCAGGTGAAGACCTTCGCCCGTGCGAGGCCCTTGCGAACGAGATCACAGCGCAGCGCGGCATCACCCAGGATGCGCAGGACGGCGCCGGCCATGTGCGCGATCTCGTCGGGATGAAAGACGAGCGCCGCGTCGCCGAGGACCTCCGCCAGGGACGTCGCATCGGACGAGACCGTCGGAACGCCGCACGCCATGGCCTCGAGCGGCGTCATGCCGAATCCCTCGCACAGGGAAGGAAAGAGGAAGACATCCGCCCCGCGATAGAGGTCCACGAGTTCCGCATCGCTCACGCCGGTTCGGAGGACGACGCGGTCCTTCAGGTCGAGGTGGCGGATCGTGTCGTGCACCTCCGCGCACTGCTCGCCGACAAGGACCAGTCGGTGTTCGCACCGGCGCTCGATCCGTTTCAGGATTCGCACCGCCGCGGCGGTGTTCTTGTGGGGCCATTTGTTGCTCACGTTCAGGATGTATGGCCGCATGCGCTTCACCGAGTCGCGCGCGACGTCCCCGGGTGTGAACATCTCCGTATCCACCGCGGCGTAGGCCACGAACACCTTGTCGCGCGGGAGGCCGAATCGCTCGCACAGCGTTCGCCGGGAATACTCCGAGATGGTCATCACGCGCCAGGCGCGCCGGGCCGCCGTCCGCGTGAAATACTTTACGTAGGTCCCTCGAATCAACCCGACATGCCGGGGAAACGCGACCTGGATCAGATCGTAAACCGAAAGGATGGACCTGCACGCCTGACGCAGCGGCGCGGCGTATGTGAAGCAGTGATACAGATCGCAGCCGATGCGACCAATCAGCCTCGGGATGTGGTATTGCTCGCGGGCGGAGTAGGCGGGGACGTCCACGTCGATGAACTGCGCCGCGCCGCGGGGGAGGCATCCATCGGCCAGACCGGGCCGCCGGAGCACGATGAACTCGTGCGGCGTCTCCCGCGCGATCAGTCGGCGGATCACATTCTCCGCCAGGCGGGGTATTCCCGACCGCGCCCCGGTGATCACTCGTGCGTCCAGACAGATCCTCATCTACTTTATCTCGGCAAAGAGGTCGTTCAGGTGGCGCACGTGGTCGCGCCAGTTGTAGTGTCGCGCCACGAAGTCCCTCGCCCGTTCTCCCATGGCCCGTCGCTCGGCGTCATTTCCGATCAACTGGACGATGGCGTCGCCCGCGGCGCGGACATCGCGGCACGGAACAACGCGCCCGCGCGCGCCGTCCGCGACGATTTCGTTTAGCGGCGGCGTGTCAATCGTGACCACCGGCAGGCCGCCGGCCATATACTCGAAGATCTTCAACGGCGACCAGAAAAACCCGAACCGCCGCAGCAAGGGATAGGCGTCCATATCGTAGGGCGCAATCCCCACGTCGGACGCGGCGATGTAGTGGGGCACTTGGTCATACGGGGAGGCGCCGACGATTGCCGCGCGGTCCGCCAAGTTCCTTCGCTCGATCTCCTGCCGCACCCGGGGCAGGCACTCCCCGTCGCCGACGAAGAGGAATCTGGCGGAGTTACACCGCTCCGCGACGTATTCAATGATGTCGGGCAGCAGGAGGACGCCGTGCCATTCGCGGAACGTGCCGAGGAAGAGGACCACCTTCCTGCCTTCGAGACGATGTTCCTCACGAATGCGAGCGCACTCCGGGGCGCTCCGCAGTTCCGGGCTGAACATGTCGAGGTTCGCCGCCCAGGCGACCTGCCGCACCTTCCCCCGCGCAAATCGGGGGACAATGGATTCGAGAGGGGAGATGACGAGTGAGGCTTGGCGGAACATGCCCGCGACCCACGCACGAAGCGCCCCAGCCGTGGCGGGACACCGGATGTTCAGCCGCCAGATCAGCTCCTCGACGTGGGGGCTGTTGACTTCCAACACCAGGGGGATGCCCGTCAGCCACGAGAAGATCATCCCCACGCCGCCGAAGGTGACATACCGGTCCATCACCAGATCGTATCCGCGGCGGCAAAGCAGCAGGGCGCGAAGAAGCCCCAGTATGGGAAACGTCCGCCCGGCAAGCGACATCCGCGTTCGGACGAACTCGACGCCGCCGAGCGTCTCGCGTTTGGCCTGGCCCGGCTCGCGCCGGACCAGCGCCGTCACGTGGTGGCCCAGCCGGGCGAGGTTGGTCGCCACTTCCCACACATGGACGGAGCCGCCGTTACGGCCCGGGACGACTTCGCCGGCAATGTAGAGTATCCTCATCCCGTTCGCCCCCTATGTTTGATGGATCGCAGCGCTTGTGCGGCGGTCGCCGTAACCTGCTCCACGGTGATCCCGTCCATGCAGAAGTGCGCCTCGCGGAAACAGGAGGCACGCTTGCAGCCGAGACATTCGGAGTGTTCGTCGCGGATGACGACGTGTCCCCGGCCGTAGGGTCGCCAGATTTGCGGGTCGCCGGGACCGAAGAGCGCGATCACCGGTCTGCCCAGGGCGGCGGCGATGTGCGTGGCGCACGTATCTACACTGATGACGAGGTCCATCTCGGACAGGAGCGCGGTCATAACATCGAGGTCGCCGAGCCCCGTCGTGGAAATGGCCTTGCCTGTCATGTTCCTCTGGATGTCCGCAGCCAGGACGCCGTCGGCGCGGGAGCCGGTGATGAAGACCTGAGCCGCGTGTTGTGTCGTGAGGAAGTCGGCCACTCGCGCGAAGCGCTCCGATCGCCACAGATAGGACTCGTTGCTTCCGGGATGGAGGGCAATTTTCAGAGAGGTGGCATCAACGTCATTCTTCTCGAAGAACTTGCGGACGCGCTGTCGGGCGGCGTCGCCGACATAGAGTCTTGGCCCGCGATGCCGAGGACGGATGCCGATGCTCTCGACAAGATCGAGCCAACTGTCCACCTGATGCCGAACCTGCTCGTTTCGGCGATAGTCCCACGTTGCCGTGTTCCAGTAGGACGGCGCGGGAATGCGATGCGTGAGCGTGAACCCACGACCGAAGGAATCGTAACCGACCCGGACGGGGGCGCGGGAGAGCCACGCGATCAGGTTCCCGCGCAGGCTTGTGTCCAGCACGACGGCGAGATCGAAGCGCCGGGCATGGGGACGCAGGGAAGGGGGGATGAGTTCATCAATCAGCGGGTCCGCCGCCAGGAGGGGCCGGATCATCGGCTGCACCATCACGGTCAGATGGGCCTTCGGGAAGGCATCCTTGAGGGCGTGAATGGCCGGAGTGGCCACGACCGTGTCGCCGATGCGAAGCAGGTCAACGACGAGGATGTTGTGGACGGCGTCTTCGGCAATAGGGCGACGCACGGGTGTGGACAGAAAGCGGGTCACGACCGTGTAGGCCAGCTCGGCGACGCCGATGGCCGTGCGGCCGACGGCCCGCTTTATCTTGCGCAGCCGAGATTCGCGGGTTTTCCTCATTTCCTTCCACCGGCAAGGGCCATGTAGATCTTTCCTGTCTCGCGGGCCATGATGCGGCCGTCGAAGACGGTGCGAATCCTCTTGGCCGCGGCCGCGCCCATCGTCTCCCGCTTGTCGGGGGAGGAGAGGAGGTCGGCCATCGCACGCGCCAGGCCGCGCGAGTCGCGCGGTTCCACTAAGATACCCGTCTCACCGTCGAGAATCAACTCCTTGATTCCGTCCACCCGCGTCCCGACGGCGGGCTTACCGATGGCCATGCCCTCCATCAGCGTGCGCGGCAGACCCTCGAAGAGCGATGGAAGGACCGCCACATCGAAGGCAGACATGACATCGAGAATGTCCTTGCGGTAGCCGAGGAAGACGACCTTGCTGCGTACGCCAAGATCGTCCGCCATGTGGGATAAAAAGTCCCGCGCCTCATCGTCCTCGCCGACGATGACGAAGCGCGCATCGGGCAGGTTGCGGGCGACGACGGCCGCCGCCTCAAGAAAATAGCGATGGCCCTTCTTCCCGATGTCCGTCCCGCGCACGCGGGCGACCATCCCCGCGACCAGGTGCTTCTTGTTGAGTTCAAGTTTGGCCCGCTTCGCATCGGGATCGAGCGGGACGTTGAGCCGTTCGAGGTCCATGCCGTTGATGATGTGGACGATCTTTTCCGGCGGGATGCCCGCCTGCGCGATGGCGTCCTCCCGCGTGGCCGTGGAAACCGTGATGAGTTTATCGAAGCGATGGCGCAGGAGGTAGTTGTATATCCATGTCGCCGGGCCGCGCCCCCGCGTACCGTCCTGCCTCATGTTGATGCGGTCGTGGAGGGTGGTCACGGCGATGCGTCCGCACTTTCGCGCGGCCAGCGCAGCAACGAGGTCCTCCCGGCGATTGTGAGAGTGGATAATGTCGATGGCGTTTTCCTTGACGATGGCTGCGAGCCGGCGCCTTGCGGAGAAATCGAACTTACCCGACACGTGGAAGTCAAACACCTGCACGCCTTCCCGTTCGAGGATCGGCGCGAATTCCCCGTCCTTCGGCGCGGCGGCAAAGACATCGAAGGCCGCGCGGTCGAGATACTTCACCAGCGTGCGGATGTGCTCCTCGTTGCCGCCATAGACGCGGGCGGTTGATACCTGAAGAACGCGAATTTTCCGTTCTTGTGCCAAGGATCAACCTCGTGAGCCGAGCAGATGCTTCAGGACGAAATTCGGGGCCTTGGGGATCAACGCGAGAACACCCTTCGTGGACCGCGCGCCCGCGAAGACATGTCGCATGTCCCACGGGCGCAGGAGGACATTCCTGACGAAATAGTATCGGTTCACCTGTTTGCGAATTCGCTTCCACGCCTTCTCCAGGTCCGCCGCCGACAGGGCGCGGGTCCGGACGTACGGCTTCGCGCCGACGCGCACCCGCTCGTGGATCATCTTCGCGTAGATGTCGTTCGTCTCGAGCAGCCCCTCCGCCTCGGCCATGTCGTGAAAGGCGGTGCGCGGCAGGGGGAAGGCCATCGTCAGGTGGACGTTGTCCGCCGCGAGGCGCATGGCGAGGCGCAGCGTCCGGTCGAGCGTGGCCCGCGTCTCCCACGGCATTCCGACGATCATGTCGCAGTTGGCCCGGATGCCAGCCTTGCGCGTGGCGCGGACGATCTCGACTGCGTCGTCGTCGCTGAAGCGCTTCTGGAGCTTTGCGCGGACCGTCGCGTCGCCGGCCTCGATGCCGTATTCGATGAGCTTGCATCCGGCTCGGGACATTTTTCTCAAAAGCGAATCATCCACGCAGTCGATCCGGGTGAGGCAGCGCCACTCGATGTCCAGCTTGCGGGCGATGATCCCGTCGCAGATCTCGGCGGCGCGTTTCTTGTTCAGGGTGAACGTCTCGTCCCAGAAGAAGAATCCATGAACGCCATGTGTCCGCACCACATGTTCCAGTTCGCGGAGCACGCGGGCGGGCGACATGGCCCGCCATTTTCCGGTGTAGCCCCGCCCGCGCCCCGCGCCGACGAGGCAGAAGGGGCAGCCGAAGGGACAGTCACGACTCGTGCGCAGGCGGATGCCGGGCACAATCCGCTCGTGCATCGGCGCATCAAGGTAGCCGATGCTGTAGCGCTGCGGGTCGAAGAGATCATAGGCCATCAGCGGCAGGGCGTCCATGTCCTCGATATCCCCCGGCCGTTCCGTCGTGGCATCGGCGGACTGTCCGCGGAAGGCCACGCCGGGCACGCGACCCGGATAGTCCAGATTCCGCAGAAGGTCGGGAACGATGGTCTCGGGAAAGCCGCAGATGACGAAGTCAATCTGCGGGAAATCTTCGAGGATGCGCTGGGGATAGACGGGGGCCACCACATTTTCGATGAGGACGGTTTTCGCCCCGGTCCTGCGCTTCACCATCTCGGCCACCCGCGCGTCGTGCGCGATGAGGCCGGCGGCGGACTGGAAGATGACCACGTCGCTTTCGGGCAGGCGGTTTTCCAGCTCATCCCATCCCCATCGGGAGGCGTTGGCGTCAAGGGTCTGCACCGACCAGTCCTTGTTCTCTTGCAGGATCGCCCCAAGCTGGGCCAGCCGGATGGGGAAGGGGACATAGGCCACATCCTGAAAGCAAATCTCGTCCCGGAGCGAGTAGAGCGCCTTGTGGTAGCGGGGGGGATTGACGAGGAGGATTCTCATGGGGCCTGCGCCTCCTCTTGAATCAGGCGGGGCCGGAGCCGCCGCAGATAGAAAACCGCCAGGCCGATGAAGACCGCGCATCCGCCGACGGCGGCGCACAGGAGGGGCGTCTTCGATGCGATGAGATTGAGAGTAAGGGAACTGGCGACGATCTCGGACAGCACTGTGCGGAGAGGGATTCCTTCTCGGAAGATGTAGGTGTAATCCGACAGGCGCAGCCCCACGGACGCCGGGTCGCCGTGCTGGTAGATCAGCCGGGCTCGGCTCAGGAAGAAGAGGGCGTATGAGAACGCCACGGCCAACCCGGCGAGCGCATAGGCGATGCGCTTCCATTTTACCTCGTTCAGGAAGTAGGCAAGTCCCGGCGCCAGGAGGATCACGCCGTTGGTCAGGAACCGGGTCGAGTAGGTTCCGTGCCCGGCCCACTCGATATAGGAATCGTAGATGAAGGCGCAGGCGCAGAAGGAGAGGAACGCGACGATGGACAGGTGGCGCATGGCCCATTCATTCGCTTGCCGTTTCAACAGCATCCAAACCAGCCCGACCAGCGTGAGGAGAAAAACAGGATTGAAGGGGAAGAACCCGTGCTGATCGCTGAACAGGATTTTTGCCAGTGGCGGGGGGAAGATCGTGAGATGAAACTCCCCCGACTCGGCGTGGGTGTGGGTGAACCACCCGCCGAACTGGACCTTCCAGTAGGCAAAGGTGATCCATACGGTAAGGCAACAGCCCAGGCCAAGCGCGATTTCTTCCTTGACCAACTTCGTGATGCTCCGCCGGTTCTCCACAAGGAAGTAGAGCATGAACGGAAAGAGCATGAGGCCGTCTGTGTAGCGCACGGACGAGCTCAGGCCGATGAGCAGCCCGGTCAGACCGATGAGGAGGAGGCGTCTCCCTCCCTCGGTCTGGAGGGCGCGCAGGAATGTATAGAGCAGGAGCGCGGTGCAGAAGCAGTCAACCGCATGGCTGAGGCCGACGGTGGCGTACCAGTGCAGCGGCCCGCCGAAGAAGCAGAAGAGCGCGGCCCAGAAGGCCGGCCATTCCCGCACCCCGGCGCGGCGGGCCGTGTGGTAAACGAGCAGGACGGCCAGGATGGACCAGAAGTTGTTAGCAAACACCATCGAGAAGACCTTGACGAGCGTTTCCCCATCCAGAGAGGAATAGGGGACGCGGTTGATCTTCAGATTCGGCTTCAGGACGGTTGCCGCAGCCTTGCCGACGAGATAAAAGGGGACCTGGAAGAAGGTCGCGCCGATAGGTTCGTGTGTCACATAGCGGTCGTTGTGGCCCTTCATGTAGGGTTGAGCGGCGTATTCCCTGGGGAAGGTGAAGCGGTTATTCGTCAGATCGAGGTCGTAATCGTCCACCAGGGACTGGAGGTTGGCGAAGTAGCTCCAGCCGTCGGCGCCGCCCACTCCGCCCTCGAAGAGGATGCAGTGCAGGCCGACGATGAGGACGAGCAAGAAAGCCTTTTCCAGAGAACGGGTGATCGTCATACAATCGGAAAGCAATTGGTCATGTGGTCAAATTGGCTTTTATCATATGGACGCCCGAAAGTCAAGTCAGTCAGCGCTTCACTATCGCCCATTGTTCAGATAATTTGCATTTGACTTTTCGATGGCAATGGAGTTAGGTGGTATCATAATACGAACTGTCGAACGATTGATGCGACCAGAGCCAAAGAGGAGAGTCCCATGATCATTGACTGTCATGTGCACTGTCCGGTTGATGAAGTACAGGTGGACAAACTGATGCAGGAGGCGGATCGCCTCAAGATTGACAAGCTCTGCCTCCTGGGTAATCACGCCGGCATCCGCTATGCCATGAAACGATACCCGGCGAAGACCATTGCAATGGGATATTTCCGCCTCGGTCATGACAACGAGGCTCTGGCGGATGATTTCAAACAAGAGGGATTCAAGGGCCTGAAGGTCATCCGCCCGATGGCGAATTACGACGACAAGGCCTACTATCCCGTGTATGAACGGGCCTGCGCCAATCGGATGCCGATCCTCTTTCACACCGGCATTGTTGCGCGGAGCGCATCGGACCACTATCGCGATGTCTCCGTGGATCGCATGCGCCCGATGTATCTGGACACTATCGCCCGCCGGTTCCAGGACCTCGATCTCATCATGGCCCACTTCGGCAATCCGTGGTATGAGGAGGCCGGCGAGGTCCTACGCATGAATGCCAACGTCTATGCCGACATCACCGGCTCGACCCTCAAGAAGAAGAAACCGGCCTACTTCAAGGAACTCCTCTGGTGGGACCGGACCGAACAATACAAAGGCCCCGGCGGCAAGGGACCGTGGGAGAAGGTCCTCTTCGGCACCGACGTCTCCATCGCCATGATGGAGGACGTTATGAACGATTACCGGAAGCTCATCAAAGGATGCAGGCTCACGAAGAAGCAGGCCGATGATGTGATGGGCAAGACCGCCGCGCGGATCTTTGGGTTCGTGAAATAGATGGCGACGTTACTTCATCCGAAATCCACGAGACAGGTATTTCTCCTTAACCTGCGGATTGGCGAAGTACGTCGGCCACTCCCCGCGGAGCACCTGCGCCGCCTGCCGGCCCACCTTCACCTGAAGCTCATGGTAGGCCTCCTCGGTGTAGGAGGCGTAGTGGGGGGTGAGCGTGATATTCTCCAGCGTCAGCAGGGGTTCATCCTTCGGGGCCGGCTCGACCTCCATCACATCCAGCCCCGCCCCCGCGATCCAGCCCTCCTTTAGGGCCTTGTAAAGCGCTGCGTTCTGCACTACCGGACCGCGGCCCGTGTTGATGAAATAGGCCGTCTTCTTCATCTTTCGGAACTCCGCCTCGCCGAACATGCCGCGCGTCTCGTCAGTCAAGGGCGAATGGACGGAGATGATGTCGCTGGTCGTCAACAGTTCCTCGAAGCCCACTGACTCGACGTCATTGGCCCGAAAAACAGCATCGGTCAGATACGGATCATAGGCCACGACCTCGAACCCGAACGCCTTGGCCCGCTTCGCCACGGCCCGGGCGATGTTGCCGAACGACACCAGCCCCAGGCGACTGCCCCGATACTTGTGGATCGGCTTGACGAGGTTCCGGTTCCACACACCGCTCCTGATGTCGTTCGTCGTCTTCACGACCTTTCGCGTCACGGCCAGGATGTGCGACATCGCCGTGTCGGCCACCTCGTCCCAACAGAAATCGGGCACATGGGCCACGATGATCCCGTGTTCCGTGCAGGCGGGGACATCAACATTATCCAGGCCCACGCCGTAGCGAATGATGACGCGGCACTTCTCCAGTTTTTCGATCACCGACCGCGTCATCTGTGCGGCCACATTGAGGATGACGTCCGCGTCGCGGCAGGCGGCGATAATCTCCTGCTCGGTCCGGCACACGGCGCGGACCACCTCCACGCCCATCTCCTCCAGGATTTCGGCTTCGACATTGATGGGGAACTTGTCATTGTCCGTTGCGACGGCCTTGAACTTAGGCAAGGAACTTCCTCCGAAGGAAACTGAAAGTTCATGTTGTATTGTGCCGGAAGTCTACCATCGGCCACGTGTGCTGTCAATGATCCTTCGGTTTGGTCGTTGACAATGACCAATACGTGTGGTACACTGCGGAAACTGACGGCCATCCGTGCCAGAGTGGCGGAATTGGCAGACGCGCTGGACTCAAAATCCAGTGGCCTTTATCGGCTGTGCGGGTTCAACTCCCGCCTCTGGCACCACTCCTCGTCCCTTGCCTCATTTGCATGTTGACAACGCCACGCGCCTTCTCATAGACTAATGGCTAAGGAGTCCTTGTTTCGAGCGAACCGTCTTTTGCCCATAGCAGGGAAAGAGAGTGGAATGATGAATTCAAGAATGGTGGCTGTCCGACGCGCCCTCCGCACTGTAGGGGCGGGCGTTGTGCTATGGTTGGTCATGCTGCATGGCGAATCGCTCAACGCCCAGCAGGAAGAGAAGGCCCTGGCCGCTCAGATTCTCGACGCCGCCGGCGTCAAGGGCGGCCTCGTAGTCCACCTCGGCTGCGGCGACGGGAAACTCACCGCCGCGCTCCGGGCGAACGACAGCTACCTCGTCCATGGCCTCGACACGGACGTTGCGAACGTCGCCAAGGCCCGCGAGCACATCCGGTCGCTGGGAATTTACGGTCCCGTTTCTGTGGATTCCTGGGACAGCAAGCGTCTCCCGTACATTGACAATCTGGTCAATCTCGTAGTGGCGAGTGGCGAGTGGAGAGTAGAGAGTGATGAGATCCTGCGTGTGCTTGCGCCCAATGGCGTGGCGCTCCTCATCAATCCAAAATCCGAAATCCAAAATCCAAAATTGGTCAAACCCCGCCCCAAGGAGATGGACGAGTGGACCCACTACCTGCACGACCCGAGCAACAATTCCGTCTCGCACGATGACATCGTCGCACCGCTGGGGCGATTCCAATGGATCGGCAGCCCGCGTTACTCGCGCCAGCACGATCACATGTCCTGCGTGAGCGCCGCCGTCACGGCGAACGGACGGGTGTTCTATATCTTCGAGGATTCGCCCCGCGCATTCATCCTGACTCCGCCCGAGTGGTCCCTGATCGCACGCGATGCCTTTAACGGCGCCCTCCTGTGGAAACGTCCTATCCCCGTGTGGCACTGCCACATGTGGCCCCTGAAGAGCGGGCCGCAGATGCTCACCCGACGCCTGGTCGCTGTCGGCGACCGGGTGTATGTCACCCTCGCCATTGACGCGCCGCTCACTGCCCTCGATGCGGCGACGGGCGAGACCATCCGCACCTACGAGGGCACAAAAACGACCGAGGAGGTTCTGCTCTCCAACGGCACGCTATTCCTATCCGTGGCGGCGGCGGGGCAGCCCCTACGCAGCGATCCGAATAAGAAATATGCGAACATGCAGGAGGTCAGGGACGACGTTACCAATCCCCTGTGGACCGACGCGCCCCGCACGGTCATGGCCGTCAACGCCGAGACGGGCGACATCATCTGGAAAAAGGAGTCGGTTGTCGTTCCCATGACCCTGACCGCCGATTCGCAGCGCGTTCTCTTCCACGATGGCGAGAAGATCCAGTGTCTGAACCGGCAGAACGGCGAAGCGCTCTGGGCGTCGGAACCTCTGGCGCGGAAGGAGAACATGAGAAGTTCCCAGGCCCCGACGCTCGTCATCTATGACGATGTTGTCCTCTACCACGGATTCGTCGCCACAGAGAAGTATGAACAAAATGGTTCAACGACCATGTTCGCCCTCTCCGCCAAGGATGGAAAGATGCTCTGGAAGGCCGAGCACCCTCCGTGCGGGCATTCGGGCACCCCAAAGGAGATCCTGGTGCTCAAGGGGATTGTTTGGACCGGCGCCGTGGCAGGGGGATCGGACTCCGGCATCATGACCGGCCGCGACCTGCGCACCGGCGAGGTCAAGAGCGAGTTCCCTCCCGATGTGACCACCCACTGGTTCCACCATCGCTGCTACCGCGCAAAGGCGACGGACAATTATCTCCTCTTCTCTCGAACGGGCATTGAATTTATTGATGTAAAGAACAAACACTGGATCTGCCACCACTGGGTCCGTGGGGCCTGCCTCTATGGCATCATGCCCTCCAACGGCCTAGTGTATAACCCCCAACACCCTTGCGCCTGCTATCTTGAAGCCAAGCTCTACGGCTTCACAGCCCTCGCCCCAGCACTGACCAGTGGAAAGTGGCCGGTGGAAAGTGAAAAGGACCCTTTGGAGAAGGGTCCGGCCTACGGCGACATTCCGCAATCCGCAATCCGCAATCCGCAATCGGGGGATTGGCCCACCTACCGCCACGACCCGGAGCGTAGCGGGGGCACGGCGGCGGCCGTGCAAGCAACTGCCCTCGGCCGCGCCTGGGAGACAAAACTCGGCGGCAAACTGAGCAGCGTGGTCGTCGCGGAGGGAAAGCTTTTTGTGGCCTCCGTGGATACCCACACCCTCCACGCCCTCGACGCGGAAAATGGCAAACCCGCCTGGAACTTCACCGCCGGCGGGCGAATAGACTCCCCGCCAACCATCTGGCAGGGGCGCGTCCTCTTTGGCTCGGCGGACGGCTATGTCTATTGCCTGCGCGCCTCCGACGGGGCGCTCGCCTGGCGTTTCCGGGCCGCCCCGGAGGACCGCCGCATGGGGGCCTCCGAGCAGGTGGAGTCCGTCTGGCCCGTGCACGGCAGCGTCCTGGTGCAGAACGACGTTCTCTACTGCGTCGCCGGGCGGAACATGTTCCTCGACGGCGGCCTCCGCCTCCTCCGGCTCGATCCGAAGACGGGGAGCAAACTGTCTGAGACAATCCTGGACGACCGGGACCCCGAGAGCAAGGAGAACTTGCAAGTCAAGATTCAAAGCCTGAACATGCCCGTGGCCCTGCCCGACATCCTGTCGAGCGACGGCAAGTACGTCTATATGCACTCTCTCCCCTTCGATCTGGAGGGAAAGCGCAAGATCGTCAACTACGTGGATGTGAAGGAGCAGCAGGGGGACGATGTTCACCTCTTCAGCCCTACCGGGCTTCTGGACGATACCATGTGGCACCGCACCTATTGGGTGTACGGACGCGCCTTTGCCTCGGGCGCGGGCGGCTACTACCAGGCCGGGCGCGTCGCCCCTGCCGGACGCCTGCTTGTCTTCGACGCGAACAAGGTCTATGGCTACGGCCGACTCTGGCAGTATTACCGATGGACGACGCCGCTGGAGTTCGAGCTATTCGCCTCGGCGAAGCAGCCGGAGATCGTGAAGGCCGGCGTGGAGAAGAAGCCGGTAAGGAAGGGGGGCAAGAAAAAAGGCGGACTGACGACCTTGCCGGTCACTCGGTTCCAGCGCAACTGGGCAAACGATATATCAGTACAGGTCTGTGCGATGGCATTGGCGGGCGATGCCCTCTTTGTTGCCGGGCCGCCGGATGTGGAGGACGAGGAGAAGTCCGTTACTTCGATGAACGATCCCGAGACCGAGAAGAAGCTCGCCGAGCAGGTGGCCGCGATGAAGGGCGAACGGGGCGCCCTGCTGGTAAGGGTCGCCAGCGCCGATGGGAAGAAACTGGCCGCCTCCCGGCTGGACTCGATGCCCGTCTTTGATGGACTGATTGCCGCCAACGGCCGGTTGTATATGTCCACCTCCGACGGCAAGATCGTTTGCCTTGCAAGCGGCGCCGGCCAGGCATTGCCGCCTGCCGACGACGTGATTGTGAACCCTCGTCCACCGGACCCTGTGCTCAAGGAAGAACCGGCCGCGCCCGGAAAGGGAAAGAAGGCCGAGGCGCCCTCGATCAACTTGCCGTTGGCGGTGGACGACTTTGCCGCCGTTACCGGCGCTTACGTCTGGCGGACTGACCTCGGCTACCGCGCGTGCAGCGAGGAAACCGGGACCGGATACGCATTGAAAAAGCTCCCCGATGCAATCGCGGGAAAGGCGACGTTCCGATTCAAGATGAATCTTGCCTCGGCGACAGAGCCGCAGCGTGGTCGCAGCAACGGATTCCTCGCCTTCGGTAGTTCACCCGAAACAATCTCCCTCGTGCTCTGCGGCGTCTTTGCAAAGCAGAAGAAGGCGGCAATCATTGAAGGCGGAGGGAAATACGCCCCTCGTGCAGATCAAGAACTTTCGGTTGACCTCTCGAAAGAGCAGGAGGTGGTGGTGACCGTTGACGTTCCTTCCCGACAGGTTACAATGACCATCGGTGGGGGACAGGTCGCACTGACGCTGAAGCGCAACCTCAAGAGTATCTCGCACGTCGGTTACTGTGTGCAAAACGCCGTCTGCGACTTCAGCCCGGTGGAAATCAGCCGGGAGTAGCGGGCGCGTTGTGGTTGAGGGAGGCGTGTTGAAGAATGAACCATTCGGAGAGGAGATTGTGTGTAACGTGCGCCTGCAGCCAGTCAAGAAGTATTGGACCCGCGCCTCTCTGATCTACTATATCCTGATAGCGATTGTGGTCGGAGCAATTCTGTGCTCACGATACCTCCTGGCCCTGTCTGCCGTGAGCCTCTTCCTTGGTATCTCGCTGATTGATTTCATCATCTATCGCGTCCGGACCAGGGCCTACCAGGAATTCGACCGGCTCTACTTCTCCGACTCGCCACTTGTGGAAAGAGAACAGGACTGGAAGTGGCAAAAATCCGTTGCGCGAATGAAGTTGGAGAGCGACACGGAGTACAACTGCCGGTGGGAACTGGTCGGTCGCCACGAGCCACGGTTTCAGAGGATTCTGGATCGGATCGGTTCGCCGCCCGAAACGCTCATTGACATTGGCTGCGGCGTCGGCAAGCTCATGGCGCGGATCGGCGAGGGCCGGGTGAACCGCATGGTGGGCTTCGACCTCATGAACGCCGGGGAGGTGATTCGGAAAAAATCTCCAGGAGCAATGTTTGCGCAATCGTCCGCTGAGGCCGTCCCCGCGGCGAATGGCGTCGCGGACATCGTGGTCTGCTCGGAGGTAATGGAACACCTGCGAAATCCGGAAAAGACCGTGCAGGAGTGTTTCCGCGTGCTTCGTCCGGGAGGTTTGCTTGTGGCCACGGTCCCCAATGCCGCAATTCTGCCGGAAACCCCCAATCCGTTTGTGTGGATGGAGAGACTCCTTACGCCCTTCAGCGACATCCGCAAGTGCCACAAACCGCACGCGGTCCCAGTTGCGCCGAAAATGCTGGCCGTGCACAAGCTTTATACCCACAAGGAGTTTCTCGACCTGATTCGCACAGCGCCTTTTCAGGTGGAGCATATCGAGTGTGTGGGATTCAGCATGGGGCCGCTGGAGCTCCCCTTCCGCGTGCTCCGCAAGATTGAAAAGAAGACCCGATACCGCTTCGACCGATGCTTTGCGATTTACAATCTTCTCATTCGGATCGTCAATCGCGTGCTGCCGCGAATTCCTCTCTTGAGGAACACAGGGGTATCGCTGCTCATCGCGGCCAGACGGCCTGAAGATTGATCGTATGAAATTTCTGCAAATGCGTCTGTCATTCATGGAGACAAGAGAATCATGAGATCCAGAGCAATGGGTACGTTCCGATTCCTCTGCATGGCAATCGTGTGCGGCATGCTGCCACAGATTGGCTCTTGGCCCGGAATGGGGATAGAAGCCATAGCCCAACAGAATGAGAAGGATACCGCAGCGCAGATTCTCGATACCGCGCGCATGAAAGGCGGCCTGGTCGTCCACCTCGGCTGCGGCGACGGCAAACTTGCGGCTGCACTCCGGGCCAACGACAGCTACATAGTCCACGGCCTGGACACCGATCCTACGAACGTCGCCAAGGCCCGCGAGTACATCCGGTCACTGGGGATGTATGGTCCCGTCTCGGTGGATACCTGGGACGGCAAGCGGCTTCCGTACATTGACAACTTCGTCAATCTATTGGTGGCGAGTGGAGAGTGGGGAGTGGCAAGTGATGAGATCATGCGTGTCCTTGCCCCAAATGGCGTGGCGCTTCTCATCAATCCAAAATCCACAATCCAAAATCCAAAATTAATGAAACCCTGGCCCAAAGAGATTGACGAATGGACCCACTACCTCCACGGTCCGAATAACAACGCCGTCGCGCAGGACACGGTCGTGGGTCCGCCCAAGCACTACCAGTGGATCGGCAGCCCGACCTATCTCCGCCATCACGACCACATGTCGGGTCTAAGCGCCCTGGTCTCGGCCAAGGGGAGAATCTTCTGCATCATTGACCTCGGCCCGCGCTGGTCCGTCCAGATGCCGCCGAAGTGGACCCTCATCGCCCGCGACGCCTTCAACGGCGTGATCCTCTGGCAGCGCCCGATCGAGAAGTGGCACGCGCACCTCTGGCCCCTCAAGCACGGTCCCGCTGAACTGATGCGCCGCCTCGTGGCGGAGGGCGACGCGGTCTATGTCACCCTCGGCGTCGGCGCGCCCGTCACCGCGCTCGATGCAGCCACGGGACAAACGCTCCGGTCGTACGAGGGGACCGAAGGCGCCGAGGAGATTATCCTCGCCGACGGCGTCCTCTACGTCGTGGTCAACCCCGATCTTGACGCTTACAAGGACCTGCCGCGAGAGTCCGTCGAAGTGCTTCGCCGCGCGGGTCGAGACTGGAACTGGGACGAAAAGCCGCGCCGACTCATGGCCATCGACGCCGCGTCGGGCAAGGCGTTATGGAGCAAGGAACAGCGCGTCGTGACCGACACTCTGGCTGCGGTGGGTGGTCGCGTCTACCTCCACGACGGCGACAAGGTCCTTTGCCTCGATGCAAAGAATGGAAGCGAGGCATGGGCATCGAAGCCTATCCCGCGCTGGAAGCCCATGCACGTCCTCTTCGGCCCGACGCTGCTCGTGGTTGAGGACGTGGTCCTCTTCGCCGGCGGCGAGAAGCTCGACCCGCAGCGCGGCGGCGACGACACAATGACGGCGCTATCCGCCAAGACGGGGGAGGTCCTGTGGACCGCGCCGCACCCGGAGTCGGGCTATGCCTCGGCGGAGGACCTGTTCGTGATTGACGGTCTGGTGTGGTGCGGCCAGACGTCCTCCCCCAGACACTCGGGCATCTTCACGGGCCGCGATTTGCACACGGGCGAGGTCAAGAAGGAATTCCCGCCCGACGACTGGCCTCACATGCCCCACCACCGGTGCTACCGGGGGAAGGCCACCTGCAAGTATATCCTCACGTCGCGCACGGGCATAGAGTTTGTGGACCTCGCGGCGCAGCACTGGAATACCCAGCACTGGGTGCGCGGCTCGTGCAACTACGGCATCATGCCCTGCAACGGCCTCATCTACGCGCCGCCGCACTCCTGCGCCTGCTACCTCCTTGCCAAACTGAGCGGCTTCAACGCCTTGGCCCCAGAGAGGCAGAGATCAGAAGACAGAGATCAGAGGTCAGAAAGATTGGAAAAAGGCCCGGCGCACTCACAGGAAATCCAAAATCCGCAATCCAAAAACCAAAATGAAGACGACTGGCCTACCTACCGCCGCGACGCCGCCCGCAGCGGCTCAACAAAAGTGACCGTGCTCACCGATCTCAAGCGTATCTGGCAGGTGGACATCGGCGGCAGACTGAGCGCCCCAGTCGCGGCGGAGGGAAGGGTCTTCGTCGCGTCCGTGAACGATCACACCGTCCATGCCCTCGACGTGGAGTCCGGCAAGACAATATGGAGGTTCACGACCGGCGGGCGGGTGGACTCGCCGCCGACCGTCTGGGAGGGTCGTGTGATCTTTGGCTCGGCCGACGGGTATGTCTATTGCCTCCGCGCCTCCGATGGGGCGCTCGTCTGGCGCTTCCGCGCCGCCCCAGCGGATCAGCGCCTTCTGGCGTATGAGCAAGTGGAGTCGGTCTGGCCCGTCCACGGCAGCGTCCTCGTGCTTCCCAAACCTCCCGGAGGTTCCGAACCTCCGAGAGGAGCAGGGGTGGTGCATTGCGTCGCCGGCCGGGCCATGTGGCTTGATGGGGGTCTGCGGCTTCTCCGCTTAGACGCCAAGACCGGAACGATGCTTTCCGAAACGGTGATGGACGACAAATACCCCGGCACTGAAGACAATCTCCAGAAGGACATGAAGTGGCCCAACCTGCCGGTGGCCCTGCCGGATGTTCTGTCGTGCGATGGGAAGCACATCTATATGCGCTCCCAGCCCTTCGATCTCGACGGCAAGCGCACCGAGGTCATCACGCCGCGCAACTACGAGGAGCAAAAGGGTGAGACGGCGCACCTTTTCTCGCCCACGGGCTTCCTCGACGGCTCCTGGTGGCACCGGACCTACTGGATGTATGGCCGCTCGTTCATCAGTGGGGCAGGGGGATGGACGCTGGCGCCATACCAAGCCCCGGCGGGGCGCATCCTCTGCATTGACGGCGAGTCGGTATACGGCTTCGGCCGCGCCCCGTTTAAGGTCGTCGGCACCCCAAACACATACCATCTCTGGGCGTGCAGCAGAGAACCAAAGATCATCAACCCGAACCCGAAACAGAAGCCACGCAAGCAGGGGACGTCTGTTTTCGGCAAGGTCATCCAGACCCGTCCTGAACATCGTTGGGCCGAGACGATCCCCTTCCTGGTGCGGGGCATGGTCGTCGCAGGCGATGCGATCTTTGCGGCCGGGCCGCCGGCCGTTGCCGACGAGATGGACGTCTACATGGCCTATGGCGACCCCCAAGTCCAGGCAAAGCTGGACGACCATGTGGCCGCCTTCGAGGGGAAGAAGGGCGCAGTCCTTATGGCCGTAGCCAAGGCCGATGGGAAGAAGCTCTCCGCCTATCGCCTGGACTCGCCACCGGTCTTCGACGGCATGATCGCGGCGGGCGGACGGCTTTTCGTCTCAACGATGGACGGCAAGGTGGTATGCCTGGGCGCGGGGGAGGGCGAGGCGCTTCAGACCGCACCGGATGTCGAAGTGGGTCCGCCGCCGGAGGTCATCGGCTCGTTTACGGGTTCCGGCTCGCACCCCGATTTTCAGAATCTGCAAGCGATCCAGATAACGAAGTCGGACATCGGCTATCGGATGCAGAGCGCTCCGGGCGAGACGGGGATGGCGCTGCGGAAGTTAGAGAAGCCCCTGACGAAGCGGGCGGAGTTCAGCGTACAGGTCCGGCCCGCGCCTGGGGCGAAGAATCCCGACGCGCCGGGCAATGCCTTTCTGGTGTTCGGCGATGTCCCGGAGAGGGAGCGGCTGGTGACGTGCGGCTTCCGACTGAGCGGCAAGAGCCTTCACTTCGTCCCTGGCCCCATGGTCAAGGGCAAGGCGGTCGGCAAGACGTTTAGCGCCCGGGCGAACGAGGTGGCGGAGATGCGCGTCGTTGTTGATCTTGAGAAGCAGACCGCCTCCATCGCCATGAACGATGGGACCGTGGCGGTGGAATTATCCGGTCTCGACACGATCTCCTGGGTCGGCTGCGCCGTGGCGAGCGTGACGGCGGATTTTGGGAAGATTGAGGTGAAGGGGGAGTGAGGCGGGTGGATTTTGGGCGTGAAGCCTGTGAAATAGTTCTTTCTGAAGGCAGGAGTCAAGAGATGAAGAAAGGAATTTGCTTGGGCTGCGTGCCGGGGGAGACAGTGGAGGCGAAGATGAAACTGGCTAAGGACGCCGGCTACGACGGCGTGGAAATCCCGACCTTCCCGACCATCGCCGAGGCCGAGCAGGCGAAGGCGATCGCGGAGGCCGTGGGCCTGGAGATTCACAGCGTCATGGGCGGGATTCACTGGCAGAAGCCGCTCTCCAGCCCGGACAAGAAGACGCGGCAGGAAGGGATCGCCGGGATCGAGCACGCCATTGACGTGGCGGCGGCGACGGGCGCAGCGACCATGCTGCTGGTGCCGGGTGTGGTGAACCCGGAGACTACGTATGAATATGCGATGAAAGAGGCCGCCAAATCCATCCGCAAACTGCTGCCGCGTGCAAAGAAGCGGAAGGTCATCATCGCCGTCGAGAACGTGTGGAATAAGTTTCTCCTCAGCCCTATCGAGATGGCAAAGTTTGTTGACCAATTCGACTCGAAGTGGGTCCAGGCGTACTTTGACGTGGGCAACATCCTTCTCTATGGCTACCCGCAGCACTGGATCCTAAGCCTTGGGAAGCGGATCAAGAAGGTGCACGTGAAGGATTTCCAGGTGGGGCCGAAGCAGTTTGTGCATCTCTTGCAGGGCGACGTGCCGTGGGCGGAGGTGATGAAGGCTCTGCGGAAGATCAAGTACGAAGACTACATCACCGTCGAGCTGCCTCCGTATAAGGACGATCCGAAGAAGATGCCGTATGACATGAGCGAGGCGCTGGACAGGATTTTTGCGATGTGACAGGCCGAAACGAGCCGAGGGCGCAGCGGGTGGTCACGCCGCAGCGCCCTCGGTCACTTGTACAGGGAAAATCCCCTCTAATCCCGAGTTGCATAGCCCGTTGCCAAGTGCCAACAGCCGTGAATTGGGGGGATTCACCGCCGCAATGGAAAGAGGGGATTTTCCCGAAACCTGAACCTCTTTTTATTGCCCCGCGCCCTACACGTGGAATGGAGATTCGCAAGCACTGTGCCAAAAAGAAGCAGGAGTGTCGCTTTTTTGAAAACCGCCTCCATTTGCCCGATAGAGCCGGAATTTGCCCACCATTTTTTTGGCGCTAAAATTGGACGCCGCCGTAAATGGGTCGAAATTAAACGTTGTCATTATATTGATTGCGTCAACCAGGCGTTGCAAGCAAGGCATTTCATTTCCCTTCCTCGATGAAGGGGGGTAATGGGTTGCCTACGGACCGTCATTCCCGCGAAAGCGGGAATCCAAGCTGGCGGAGGGGCAACACTCCCGCCTTCAGTGACCCATCGCAAGGGGGGGCTGAAAAGGACTTGAATTGCTCATCCGACGCTGCTATGATGTGAACGCTGCCCGGGTAACGACATAATTTTCCTCCTTAGTCTGATCGGGAAAGACTTCATGGCGAATTTCTACAAGGACAACGAGGACATACAGTTCCATCTCCACCACACAGACTTCACCGAGATCGTGGGCTACTACGAAGACGGCTTGGCCCAGAGGGAGCAGCATCCCTACGCACCGGAGAGTGTTAGCGATGCAATTGACAGCTACGAGCGCGTTCTGAGCATGATTGGTGAACTCGCGGGGGATTTCATTGCACCGCGGGCCGAGTCGGTGGACCGCGAGGGAAACGTCCTGAAGGACGGTCGCGTGACCTACGCCAGGGGCATCTCGGAGTCGCTGCAAATGCTCTCGAAGGCCGATCTGATGGGATTCACCCTCCCGAGAAAGTATGGAGGGCTGAACCTCCCCAATCTGATCTACACCATGGCCATCGAGATCGTCTCCCGCGCGGACGCCAGCCTCATGAATATCTTCGGGCTACAGGGCATTGCTGAAACGATTAACGCCTTCGCGGACGAGGGACTCAAGAATGAGTATTTGCCGCGATTTTGTACCGGCGAAATCACCGGCGCGATGGCTCTGACCGAACCCGACGCCGGCAGCGACCTGCAAAACGTGAAACTGAAGGCCACAGAAACGGCCAACGGCATCTGGCTGCTGAACGGCGTAAAACGATTTATCACCAACGGCTGCGGCGAGGTGCTCCTCGTTCTTGCGCGCTCCGAGCCGGATCGGGAAGGGGGGTTGGGCCTCAGCATATTCATCTGCGAACGAAGCGATAAGGTGAGAGTCCGTCGGTTGGAGGATAAGTTGGGCATCCACGGCTCGCCGACGTGTGAGCTGCAATTCAACGACGCCCCGGCGCGGCTCATCGGGGAACGGCAACGGGGCCTCATCTACGGGATGGCCCTGATGAACGGGGCGCGCATCGGCATAGCGGCCCAGGCCCTGGGGATCGCCCAGGCGGCTTTCAACGCGGCGAGGGCGTATGCCTACACACGCCAGCAGTTCGGCAAGCGCATCGAACGGATACCCCCTGTGGCGGACATGCTGACCGACATGCGCGTCTCGATCGAGGCCGCTCGGGCCCTCACCTACGAGGGATCGCGCGTGGTGGACCTGGAGATCGGCATGCACCGACGCAGCGAATCGGATCAAGCAACGGACCCGGAGGAGAGGAAGAATCTCAAGGGACACATCCGCTCCGTAAAACGCCTGGCGGCGCATTTGACGCCGATGGCGAAGTATTACAGCACGGAGATGTGCAACAAAGTCGCCTCCGACGCCATCCAGGTGCTGGGCGGAAGCGGATACATGCGCGACTACCCGGTGGAGCGACACTTCCGGGATGCACGGATTACCAACATCTATGAAGGCACAAGCCAGCTCCAGGTGGTGGCGGCGGTGGGGGGAGTGGTGAGCGGGGTTGCCGAGAAGCGCTTCGCGGAGCTTGGCGAGACGAAGTATGCGCGCCCCTTGTCTGGCCTGGCAAAGAAACTGGAACGGGCGAGGAAATGGCTGGGGGCTGCGGTGGAGAGCGCCAAGCGAGGCGGGCTGGAATATACCGATCTATGCGCGAGAAAGCTGGTTGATATGGCCACGGACATCATGATCGGCTATCTCTTTCTCCAGGCGGCCACTAAATCCAAGCGGAAGGCGATCATCGCAAAGCGCTTCATCGGCCAGTTGCTGCCGCGCGCAAAGATGAATCACGACCAGATACGCACAGGCGATCGGTCCTCTCTGAAGGAGTTTGGCTGGATTGTGGGGCCGCCCTTAGAGGTTTCCTAAAATCACAGGACAACGAAGTATCTGATGACCCCGAACGTTCACGCCGACGCGGTCTTCATCAAATCAAAGAAGCGGTTTGTGGTGGTGGCTCGCTTTGTGCTGTTCGCCGTCCTGTGCGCTATGACGTTCGTCGGCGGCAAGGGGGCGGCGGCCGCCAACCCGGTAATCATCGGGGTCCTTGCCTTCCTCTTCCTCAGCAATACCTACCTCGCGTTCCGGCCAGCGGGCAAATTCGAGTCTAAACGGATGTCCTACATGCTTTTCGCCCTGGACACCGTCACGGTGACGCTGTTCATCCTTTCCATGCCGGAAGGCGCCAAGGAACTTTATCTGGTTTATTTCCTTGCTATCTTCATTTCGGCCGTCGCCAAAAGCGCTACGGCTGCCGGCGCCACGTGCGTCCTGGCCGCCAGTATCTATGCGCTCCTCACGGCGATGAACCGGACGGGCGTCGCCATATGGTCGAGCGAGTTCGCGATCCGGACGGTGTTCTTCTTTATCACGGCCATGTTCATCGGCTACCTGGCCGAGGAAGCGCGGCGGGAACGGGAGGCCCGCGTCCAGACGGCCACATCGCTTCATGTGGCGGAGCGTTTGGTGGCCTTGTTCGATGTCAGCCAGCGAATGGTATCTTCGCTGGATGTCCGAAAACTGGAAAAGCACATCATGTCCGCCGCTTTGGAAATCCTGGCCGCCGACAGCGGATCCCTTATGCTGGTTGACCCCGAAACGAACGAATTGAAAATTGAGGCCAGCGTCGGCATCGAGTCCGATGTCATTCAGTCGCAGAGCGTGAAAATGGGAGAGGGGATCGCCGGCTGGGTGGCCGAGAAGGGCGAGGCCATCCTCCTGATCGGGGGCCTGGAGGGAGACGAGCGGTTCAAGCATCTGAAATCCAAACCGGGCATAGGCTCCGCCGTCTGCGCCCCGATCAAAATTGACGACCGCGTCCTCGGCGTCATCAACATGAATAAGTCGGAGAAGGGGATGCCGTTTACGGATGAGGACCTGAAACTCCTCGTTACCCTGGCCAACAACGCCGCCATCTCCCTGGAAAAGGCTCGGCTCTACCAGGACCTGGAGATGGCCTACGAAACCCTGAAGGAGACGCGCGACGAACTCAGCACATTGTTCGAAAACGCGAACGATGCGATTGTAGTCTTCTCCGTCGAAGGCGGTCGGATTCTAAAGGTCAATCACGAGGCCGTGCGGTTGAGCGGTTTCAAACGGGAGGAACTGCTGAGCATGGACATCGCGGCCCTGTCGCCGGATTCGCATCACGAAGCAATGGACGCGCTGATCCGGCACACGCGACAGATCGGCAGGGGCAGTCTGGAGGATACGCCCCTCCGGCGGAAAGACGGCAGCGTCGTCGCCGTGCGCGTCAGTGCCAGCCTCACCGGACTCGGCCAGCGCGAAGTGATCCAACTCTTCATCGGCGATATCTCCGAGCGGAAGCAGCTCCAGGACCAACTCCTCCGTTCGGAGCGTATGCGCGCCCTGGGTGAGCTGGCGGGCGGCGTGGCCCATGACTTCAACAACATCATCGCCGCAATTCTCGGCTATGCAGAGCGGCTCCGGCGCAAGGAGCGGGACCCCGCGGATGACCGCGCGCTGAGCATCATCGAGAAGAGCGCGCGCGATGGGGCGCAAATTGTCAGGCGCATCCAGGACATGACGCGCCTACGGACGGACCAATACTTCGCCGATGTATCCTTAAACGACATTCTCCGCGATGTCATGGCCATCACGAGTACGCGCTGGCTTGACGAGGCCCAGCGCAAGGGCCTAACTATAAACGTGGAAGAGCTATACGGCGCGACAGGGGTCGTCCAGGGAGACGAAGCCGAACTGCGGGAGGCGTTTACGAACATCGTATTAAACGCTGTGGATGCCCTGCCCAACGGCGGCAGGATCAGGGTCGAAACGGGACACGAGGAAAAGATGGCCTATGTCAAGATTTCCGACAACGGCATCGGCATGACGCCCGAGGTTCAGAAGAAAGTCTTCGATCCCCTCTTCACAACCAAGGGAACGCAGGGGAGCGGCCTCGGCATGAGCGTGGCCTACGGCATTATCACACGACATGGCGGGAAAATCTCCGTAGATAGCCAGCCCGGCAAGGGAACCACCTTCACCGCCGAGTTTCCCATCATGGCCTCCCAGCCGCCGTCGCAGCAAAAGGCCGCCGTTGCGCCATTGACCCGAAGCCTGCGGACGCTGGTGATTGACGACGACGCCCGCGTCTGCGGCGCATTGTGCGATATCCTGCGCGACGCCAAGCATTCCGTCGCGGCCGCCGCAAGCGGGGAGGATGGGATCAGGGTCCTGGGAGAGGAAACGTTCGACGTCGTCTTCACCGACCTCGGCATGCCCGGCATGTCCGGGTGGGAGGTCGCCAAGACGATAAAGACCATCTCCCCAAAAGCGAAGGTGATCCTGGTAACCGGATGGGGGGTGCAGTTGGACTCCGAAGATGTGCAGACGGCCGGCGTGGATTACGTCCTCACGAAGCCATTCACCTTCGACGACGTGCAGTTGGCCCTGCGAACGGCCATCGAAGCGCCGCAGTCAACCGCCGGGGCGTAGCATACCCGGCGGGAATTCCGGTCGGAATTCCCAGAACTCCCTTGCAGGAGTGGCGAAGCCCATGCCAACAATATCATCTTCCTCCCCCTCCCCATTGATCTCGATGGTTGCCTGGACCACATTGATCGTCGCAAAATCATCGGCGAAATAGGGGCTGACCGCCCGCGTGCTCAACTGCGCCGGTCCGGGGGTGTTGCCCTCGACGATAAACACATGCCCCATCTCGCTGCTGAACACGTCCCCGCTATTGACCCACGTGCGCGCCCCCGTGGACGGGTCCTCCTCCCAAACATCTAACTCCCGCCAGTCGAACGACAAGGAATAATCCGTGTAGAGATACGCCGGCTGATCCGGATGAAGCGCGCACCCGTATTCCGGGTTCGGCATCCCCAGCATCGGGATCGTCACATTCATCTCCGCTCCCAGGCCCACCACCGCACCCGGCAGAGTCTCCTCATACTCCGTCAGCCAACCACCGCCCGCACTCGCAAGGTGCATATCCAGCCGCGTAAGATTCTCCGGCGGCTCGACAGTCGAATAGTGATCGTAGCCGGTGCTGCTGAGATTGCCCAGGCTCTATTCCGTAATCATGGGTGGAAGGTGGCGAAGAAATTCGACCGGGGCATAGCAAAAAAAACTCGCAGCACGTGAATCACGCTGCGGATCAACGACTACCCCACTTCATTGCTCATTGCTGCTTATTCTTCTCGTCTTGCTTACGTAATGCTTTCTGCCACCACATTTTCTCCCTTCGCCGGGACTGGAAAATCTCCTTGACGCCCGGCACAGGATGGCCCTTTGTCAGCGTGATATTTATAACTGAAAAATCTCCGTTCGCCACAACGAGTTTTCTCCACTCCTTTGGGCCAAATCTCTTTGCAGACTCCACATTGTACCTGTACCCGCGTCCGTTGACTGATCCATCGGCGGCCTTGCGCAGTTCTACGGACTGGAATTCTCTTAGCTCATACGTCGGCTCACCATACCTCTTTACGGATCCCGTCCCCGCGAACCACTTCATCTTCAGGCTGAAGACGAGATGATATCTCTCTTCGATCAAGGCTTCGGCCGTCAACTCGGTTGGTTGTGCTTTTTCTTGGCCCATTACTTGGTAGATGCACCCTATCGCATAGATCGCGTCAGGATACAATTCCACAAACTCCGCCAACTCCGGTACGTTCTCCAGGCAATCATGGATTGCCATCTGGTATAGGGTTTGGTGCATGTCATCACGTGCAATGCAGCAAGGTGACAGGAGCAAAAAAATTATCAACAGAAGATGCTTTGGCTTCACACCCAGGTCCTCCTAACACTAAAGTCACTCCCCAATTGCTGCTTAACGGCTTTGGGGCGCATACGCACGGGATATTCCGGATATTCCGGGGGGATATTCCGGGGGATATTCCGGGGACATAACCAATACTGTTCGGCACTTTGCTTGCATGGTCTGTGCGGGGGATGCTCACCGAAAAATAAGCGAACGCTAACCGATTCCTAACTGTACTTTTTTCGCCGTTCTGTCATCATGGGGGCATGAACAAAT
>JBFMAD010000022.1:0-104346 GCA_040755855.1 Planctomycetota bacterium
GCGCAAGCCGCATCCTGTCGGGCATTTGACAACCTCCGCCAAGTGTGATAAACTTCATCGGCGTTGCCTTCTTGTCGAGCGAAACGTGCGGGTTATGCGGGTTAGTAATAATTAAGTATGGTGTCCCTGGAACTCGTCCTGGAACTCTGTGATGAGAACAATCGAGAAGCTGGGCTGCTTACTGTCAGCGCCATCAGTGGGAATCAGCTCACGCTTACGGGCACTCTCACCAAGTCCTATGCGGCGAATGCCGCCGGCTTTATCGGTTTCGTTGGCAAGGAAACGGGAACTGCGGCAACCGATTTCTTCATCCCGGATACAAGTAAGGTCCATGAGACATTTGACGATGCGTATATTGAATTGGCATATCTTGGCACTGGATCAACAAGCGTTCCGTATCAGCCGAATCAGAACCTGACTCTCCGTCAGACCTTCGCACAAACATGGTTCAACAATAAGTACCCCAATTGCTTGTACTTGGTGGGGGGGGAGTCCGGCACATATGGTACAGGCCTGCCGGTGGACGGTGTGTCATCATATGCGAGCAACTACAGCTTCGTCTATATCGGATCGCACGGAGCCGCAAAGGTACGCGATATCGTCAACCATGAGCTTGTCCATCAGTGGGACACTGCTGCAAGTGCTGCAGTAAACAAGGGCCATGACAATAACGGGGCCCATGACAACTCCGACCAGTGCCTGATGGATGACGATTCTCCAAGGAACGGGGTTATCGGCCGAAATGACCAGGACGATACACATGAGCTCTGCATCGACCACCTGTACAGACTGCGCGACTTTGTGGACGGAATCTGAGAGCGGGAGTGGCGATGAAGGCAATAGAGATAACCGCCATATGGTTTGCTATGCTGCTGTTGGTTGGTTGCAGCCATGAGCTTACAGACGTAGACGCTGGATCTGGTGGACTGCATCTGTGCATATCCCTTGACCGGAAGGCGTTTCTGGATTATGAACCTATTTTTCTTGAGTGGACGTTCAGGAACACGACGAAATCCATTGTCAAGATCGCCAATGCCACAGCGGACGTGTATTTCACATTCTGCCTTGTGGACAGTGGCGGTGAGCGCCATCTGTGCTCTCCGCCGGAATGCCCCACGCTCGGTCCTCTACAGATCACAATCTTAGCACAGGGCGAATCGACTAAGGCTCGGATAGACCTCCGCGACTACTTGGCTTCCCACCCCCTTGGATCTCTGACGTTGTTCGCGGTCTACAAGCCGCCTGAGCTGCGGGGCACGCAGGATTTCTTATCCTCGAAGCTGACAAGCAATACCATTGAACTGGAGATCAGACCCGCAAGGGGGCAGGACGGGAAGGCAGCAAAGCTGGTGGCGGAAGCCATTGCCAAGCGTGGTGAAGGAGGCTATGTCGGCATCTTCTATCTAGATCGAGAATTGTCCAACAGAATCATTGAAGATACTTCGTCGAGTAGATTTGGCGCGGCTGCAAACTTCTATCTGGGGCTGCGTCAATTTGAAGAAGCGAAACATCTGACTCTCACCAAGGGCCAGTACATGGACAAGGCATCCGCGTACTTCAGGGCCTGCATTGCGACAAAAGGGAATCATTATCTCCGGGGTCTCTCCTATTCCTACCTGTTGCACTGCAAGGCCGAAGGAGCCACGAGCATTTCCAAGGACGAGGCGTCGAGGATAGCTGCAATCCTGACAGAGGAGTATGCTGACAGCTGGGCGTTGATGAACGCCAAAAGCATCATCGACAAGCAGAAAGGCGATGTTCCTGCGAGTGACGCGCCGTGAATCCGCGCAACACCGGGCGTGCTCGATTGCGCCGGGGCCATGGTCGTTCGTAGGAGAAGGATGCCTCCTGGCTCCCAGGAACTCTCCGCGAGCAACCTGCGTCTAAATCGCCAGAGAAACATTCGGTGCCCTGTGCTCTGTGGGTCAGCAAGGCAGCGAATATGGTCCAGGGAACCGTAGGCCCCGCCTTGCGCGGAGGCTTCGCATACGGTATGCTGTCTAAGGCACGTTAGCCGTTCTGAAGCTCCTATTGAAGGGGGGTATTCGATGTCCAGACGCTTTGTGCTGCTTCTTTTTGTTGCCCTTTCCACTTTCACTGCGATACTGCCGTTGTCCTCACTGGCCCAGGTCCATCTCCGCCCCGGCCAGAGCCACGTGATGACAGAACCCGACGGGGATGAGGTCACGATCATGTTCATCGGGTCGTCGGGGACGGCGCAGATTGTCAAAGAGGCCAAAGGTCCGAGCATCATAATCACCGGCGCCAAAACCGACTCCAAGCTCCACATCAGCGCGAGGAAGGGCAAGGAGTACGGGCGTGCATTTGTCCCCCGTATCGAGATTCAGGGCGAGGCGTTTGGGACGGTGTACGTGGAAGGAGACATCGGCGAGTTCGTGGGCACCACCCTCGCCACGGGCGAGGCGATCACGACGATCTCCTGCATCAGCTCCGTTCGCGGATCGCTGGGTCCGCTAACCCTCGAACAGATGGAGGGCAGCATTTATGTGGCGGCCCTGCGTGAGAAGTGGGAGATTGGCTCCGTCGGCCCGTCCGCAAAGATCTGGATCGGCCGCCGCGAGCGACAGCTCAAGGGATGGCTCTCTGGAGTCCCCCGCAGCCTGACGATCCTGGGCAACCTGGAAGGACTGATTGAGTTCAACTGCCCCATCAACGGCCTCCTCCACGTCAAAGGCGATGTGGCCGTGAACGCCCTCATCGAGCACGGTGGTCTGCCCAAGTCCGATGCGTTCCGCTGCGACGGTCGGATGCTCGGCGCCATCCGCGACTACAGCCGCCGCGAAGGTCCGATCACCATCGGGCAAGGTTCAGGTCGAACCTGCATAACATGCACATACAACGCCAGTTGAGGCTCTGATAATGACACAAATTTCAAGTAGTCCCCAAATCCGCCGGAGGTCTCGGCCCGCCGTCAACATTCTCATGGCATGTCCTTGCGAACTCGACAGTTAACCATACCTCGTTATACGTCGAGCCGAATGCTGACTTTTTCAGCAACCCATAGACTGTTGAATTCCTCGACGCGATGCGATAGCTTCTTGGGACCGCGCAGCGTGCGAGGAAATGCGGGCGGGTAGGGGTGTGGGGTGTGGGAGTGTGGGCGTGTGGGCGTGGGCCTGACTCACGCGCAGCGCGGGATCGGGACGACGGCGACAAGGACGAAATCGAGGGCATAGAACATGAATAGCGACTCATGAATCTGCGGCGAACAGGAGACAGACGAATGGACCGCAACGCAATCCTTCTCGCATTGACGCTGCTCTTGACCGCGCCCGGCCTCGCGTTGCTCGCCGACTGGGAGGTCCGCAACGACGCCTTCCCGTGGGCCACGCCCGGACAGGTCCTCTGGGTGATTGACTACCAGAAGATCAACGACTCGCACGTCAAACGGATGCTCGAGGCGAAGTTTAACCTCCTGCAGGGCGGAAGCTTCACCCCCGAGGCCCTGAAACTGGCCAAGTCCGTCCCCGGCGTCCACACGATGCAGTACATCTGCAGCCGGACGATCTACCATGAGCGGCTCTTCAAGACGAACCCCGAGCTGAAGGACGCCGCGATCCTGAACCCGGACGGTTCCTACAAGATCATCTACAGCAATCCCGCCCGCTACGCCGGCTGCTACAACCGCGAGGCCTGGCTGAACTACATCAAGGGCCTCATGGATGCGAAGAAGGAGGCGGGCCTGGACGCCATCTTCTTCGACAACCCGATGACGTGGGCATGCTACTGCCCCACCTGCCAGGAGCGCTTCCGCGTGTTCTCGAAGGAGAAGACCGGCCAGGAGCTCGCGCTGAATCAGTTCGGCAAGCCCACAGAACTGGAATACTGGTTCACGCTGGAGACGGCCAATCAGTGGTTCGAGAAGGTCCACGCCCACGCGAGAGAGAAGGGCCTCTTCATCGTGTCCAACAACCTGACCTACTGGCTGGTCAACCGGGGCGTGACCGACGCGGTATTCACCGAGGCCTGGGCGCACCCGCCCTTCGGCAAGGATATCGCCGCCTACAAGATCGGCCTGGCGGCGTCCCACGGCAAGCCGACCGGCATCCTGAGCTACGTCCCCGGCGAGGTGAAGAAGGCCCGGGGCCGAATGGTGTTCAACGCATCCCGCGGCTCCGGCGAGAAACCCGTGGGCGCGCCGGTGGCGGAGGAGTACGAGCTCGGCTACGCGGAGGGGATCGCCTGCGGCGGCAACTACATGCCGAACTACTCTCTCGAGATGGGACGGCACATCCCCGACATGACCGACCCGGAGGATGCGCGAATCCAGGCCGCTCTGGTGAAATACGGCGCATTCGTTACCGGCCATCCCGAAATCTACTCCGCCCCTCAGCCGGGGTCCTCGATCGCCGTGCTCCACAGCCTGACCGAAGGGCCGCGAAAGGGCGAGATCCTCGGCATCAGGCGCCAGGAGGCGAACGCCCTCCTCTGGACATTGATCCGCGACGGCCTGCCCGCGGAGGTGATCGTGGAGGACGACCTCACCCCCGAACGGCTCGCGGGCCTTCGGGCCGTGGTCGTCGAGGGCGTGGAGGTCCTCCAACCCGATGCCGCCGACGGCCTCGCTCGCTTTGCGCGATCCGGGGGAACCGTTGTCTTCGCCGAGCCGGGCAGGGTGCGCGACCGATACGAAAGTCCCGACAAGGCCCGGCCGCTGAGCGCCTGCTTCCCCGACATGCCCGCGATGGAACGCCTCGTGTTCGGTCCGGAGGAACTTGCCAAAGCGGGCTATGAGCCGGAGGGGCAATGCCTGAAAGCGCCGAAAGAGACGGGGCGCGCCACCGCCGCCTTTCCCGGGCCGAAGGGGCGGTACCGTGTGACGGTCTCATACTTAGACGAGAACGACGGCCGCGGCCGATTCGAGCTGGATGTGGACGGCAAGCGCATCGGGGAGTGGAATAACCACGCCGACGACAATGCTTGGCATACCTACGCATCGCCCGCGGTCGAGCTGTCGCCCGGGGCGAAGGTGACCGTGGCGGGCCGCCAGGACGGCGGGGAATACGCCCGCATACGGCAGGTGATCATCGCCACGGACCTCGGCGACGAGGGGCTTGTGCAGGCAAAGATGGGCGAGGGGACCGTGCTCCTTCTGGACGCGCGCCTGGCCGCCGCCGCGCCCGCGCAGCGTGCGAAGGTCCTTGCCGCGCTGCGACCGTTGGCGCGCCTGCGCGGCGCGACCGAACCGTGGCCGGAGAACCTGCTCATCAACGTGACCCGCCCGTCCTCCGGCTCGACGCTCTGTGCGCACCTGGTGAACTACGATTTCACCTATGCCGACCAATTCAGGCTCCAGGCGATTCGACCGGCCGGTCCCGTGAAACTGTCCGTCCCGGGGGCGAAGGCGGCGCGCTTGCTCTCCCCGGATGGGGGCGATGAGGCGCTGCCCGTCGCGGACGGCATGGTTGATGTGCCGCCCATCCGGGTCTACAGCGTCGTGGTGGTGGAGTGATCTGAAGAACCTGACCCGGACCCATTGTGCAAATGGTCGGAATCCCTTTGCCCCCAGCGCGCGACCGGCCTATAATATCGTTGAAACGAGAGTTCTGTCCGGAGGGCGGAATGTGACAGAGATATCTTTAACGCCGCGAGACCGGGAGCGCGTGCTCCCAAAGTTGCCGATCTTGTTTCTGGCGCTCGTGATTATCGCGGCAACGCCCCAAAACGGCGCCGGCTCTGAAAGAGTAAAAATCTTGGAGGCTCCGGGCGAAATGAAACTGCGTCTTGGCGGGTGTGGCGGCGTATATTTCCTGCCCGACCCGGGAGAACTCGTCGTCGAGGTCATGAAGCAGGACCGCAACCGCAAAGGCCAAACCAACCTCCGTGTCATCTTGTTCGGGCCGGACCGCCAGGTGCTCGACGAGGTGTGGATGCCGGATGACGGGAAGGCCCCCGGCAGCGGCCCTGGCCCCGTGCAGATGATCCGGCTGTCCGCCACGGTGAAGCACACGGGGGTGTACGGGCTAATGATCACCTCTGCGTTTGATCGCTATGGGGACCAGGCGTTATGGGGCTTCAGAACGAACTGTCCGAGATACCTCGTCGAGACGTCACGCGGACACCGGGACGAGCGCCACGAGGAACCCATCGTCCTCGACAACGCCGACGTCAGCGGCGATGTCTGCTTCCTCCCGCGGCGGGAGGCGTTCTCCCTTGACGTTGCCGGCCTGCCTGCCGGTGGAGAGGCGCTGACTGTGTACGATGCCCATGGGGAACGCATTGCCACGTTTGATATCTCGCCCGACGGCCGCGCTGCGCGTGAGTTCCCCGCCGACGTCCACCGGGACGCCGCGCCCTGGCGGCTGCACTTCCCGAGATACAAGGCGGTCGTGAACATTGACGGGGTGACGCGTTGGGAAAAGCCGGACCTCTTCCCGAATCTGTCCTTGTGGACGCCCGATCCGAAATCGTGGTTTCCCTTTCACGAGAACCGATGGCTACTCGCTCCGTACAGCCGCACGGTTTACGGGGAACCGGGCAGCGAAGGCACACTCGCCTTCGAGATGCGGAACTATGCGCTGGCCCCGAAGACGGTCAACCTGACCCTTGAACTGCCGGAGGGCGCAGACCTGCCGGTACGCCTTTCGACAGCCCGCGTCACGATCAAGCCGCGCGGGGTGGAATCGGTCGAGTTGCACTACCGAATCCCGGAGACCGGCGATGCGTGGACCTGCCGTCTGCGCGCCGCCACCGAGGGATTCTCGACCTACTCCAGCGTGTTTCTGAAGCGCGGCGCTGCCCCGGCAACAAAACCCATCGCGATGCCGCTGGTGCTGAAGCCCTTCCGCCACGAAAACGAGCTGTTCGGCTACCTGCCCGACTATCCCGTCGAAAGCCAGGTGTATTTCGATCCGGAGAACCGGCCCTTCGCAGCCGGATCGGGCGGCGTGTATTCATGGCGCGACGGCGCATGGGGGAAGATGAACGTCTCGAAGACGCAGGGAGGAACGGAACCGGCGCCTTTCAGCCCGAGCTGCAGCAAGGTCGGCTTCGACGCCGACAACGGCGCGTACGCGCTGGCCACCGTCTCGGGCAGGCCCGCGCTCCTGCACTCGGCGGACTGTGGCGCCACTTTCACGGCGTATCCGATCACGGGAACGGGTCACTTTGACATCGAGGAGTTCTCCGGACACAATTCCCCACAGGGCCCGCCCCCCTTCGTGTGCTTCACCCGCACAGCCAAGGACCCGAAGCTGAAGTGGCGCAGCCTAAACGACCTATCCCTGTTTCTCCCCGAGAAGCGGGAGGGGAGGATCGTCATTCCCGAATCGGTGTTGATCACGCGCCTCTGCATCGGCCTGGCCAGTCATTCGGGGATCCCCGCCACCATCGTATCCCGTGGGTCCAAGGTGCACGTGACCTGGGCCGAGGCAACCGACCCGGAGAAGGAAGTGCCTGGTGTTCCCACCTATGTGGCGACCTACGACAGAGCAACCAGCCGGCTCGGCAAGCCCGCGCTGATCGGCTACGGCCCCCCTCCGAACGACGTGCACAATTCGCCATCCATCACGATGGACAGCAAGGGCTTTCTGCACGTCGTTGTGGGCACGCACGGCCGACCGTTCAAGTACGCGCGTTCGCTGGAACCCAACACCGCAGACGGCGGCTGGACCAGGGCCGAAGATGTAGGGGCGGATTTGAGCCAGACCTACGTCGGCCTGGTCTGCGACCGGAGCGACACGCTGCACCTCGTCTTCCGCCTGTGGCGACTGCCGGAGCAGTACTTTCCCGCCGGTCAGTACGCCTCCCTGGCCCACATGACCAAGCGCCCCGGCGAGCCGTGGTCGAAGCCCCGTTTGCTGGTGGTCGCCCCATTCACCGACTACAGCGTTTACTACCACCGCCTCACGATTGATCGGCGCGGGCGGCTCTTTCTCTCCTATGACTACTGGTCCACGTACTGGTTTTACCGGACCGATCACCCCGGCAGAAGGAGGGCGCTGCTGATGTCCTCCGACGCCGGCGCGACCTGGAAGCTTGCCGAGACCAGAGATCTTGCTGCAGGGGAATAAGAGTGCCCCCTTGTTAGCTGAGGCCCATCCGCCGCCGCAGCGTCCACTCGACGGCGAGCAGGAGCGCCGCCGCCGACAGCATGGCCCAGTTGTTCCACAGCGGATGGCTGCGCCGGTCGAGGAGGCGCACCACCTCCGGATTGTCTATGGGCAGGTCCTTGAGGAACCGGTCGTCGGTAAGATCGTAGTAGCGCCCCCCCGTCGCGCCCGCCGCCTCCGCCACAAAGCCCGCGTCCACGGCCGGATCGAGGTACTCGGCGTCGTCGCTCCGCACGAGGAACGACGCCTCTGCCTCGCCGATGGTCCGGCCGTCCTTCGACGCCGTCGCGTGAAGGGTGAATAGGCCGCGCTGATCGCCCGCGTGTTGATGCCGCCACTCGCCCCGCCCGTCCGTCCGCGCTGCGCCCTTTCGGATCGGCTCCGCCTCGCCCATTTTCGTGAGCCGGTAATCCACCTGTGCATCGGCGACGGGCTTGTAGGTGTGATCCACGACCGTCGTCGTGACGGAGACCTCCTCGCCCGTAAGACAGACGTCCGGCCTGGCCTCGATGCGGACAAGATCAAAGGTCGGGTCCTGGATGAGCCATCGGACGGCGTTGTGCCAGAAGGCGAGGTAGCGCCGGTTCCCCTGCCCTGCGGCGACGGACAGGAAGTTCCAGTGCCAGAGTGTGTCGGCGGCGACGGCCATCGTGCGTCCGTTGCCCATCTTGCTCACGGCGATGACGGGGTCGCCGGTCGCGGGATGGTCGGCCAGGACGACGGCGTCGGGCTTGACGGTCCCCATCTTGTTGTATCCGTCCAGTTCGGGCAGCCTCTGCCATGCGGCCTGGTTGCGCTCGTCGTCGGGTTCGAGCGTGGTGATGGGGTGGCGCTTGCCCTCGGGCGTGAGCCGGGCCCGGAAGGAGGCGGAGGGGGACGGGACGCCGGGCGCGGGGACCTCGGCGGGGAGGATGTCCTCGATGGGGGTGGCGAAGTAGTGCCCGTCGGCGAAGGCCAGGTCGCCGCCGATCATGACGAAGGCCCCGCGCTCCTTTTTTACGTATTCGCGGATGTAGGGCAGGTAGGGGGCCACACCATAGGGACCATAGGCGAAGTTCTGGAAGATGACCACGTCAATGCTGAGCAGATCGTCGCGCAGGAAGGCGTTCACCGGGAAGGGGATCAGGCTCATCTCTTCGGTGGGGACGATGTTCAGGTCGGCCGGCGTGCGGAGGATGAAGAGGGAGACGAGGTCCACGTTCGGGTCGAGCTTCAGCGCCCGCCGGAGGAATAGTTCGTCCCATGACGGCATGCCGCAGACCTGGAGGATGCGAATTTTGTCCCGGACGACGTTCAGGCGGAACGAAAATTCGTTGTTGCGATGGACGGACTCGTCGGCGTAGCGGGGGACGGACAGGGTGTAGAAGAACGTCCCTGTCCGGTTGGGGACGAGGTTGATGTCGAGGAGGTAGTTCTGCTGCCCCGCGTTCGTCGCAATCACCTTGGACATGAGGATCCGGTTGCCCTCTTTGAGCGTCACGGGGATTTCCCTGTCGTCGTAGCCGCGGATGCGTATCACGGCGGCGCCCTCCCACGGCGTTCGGATGAAGGCAAATTCGTCGCGGCGGACCTCGGCGATGTCCACGTCCTTGAACTCGTCCTCGCGGGGGAAGAGGACGTGCACCGGCGCGCCGACGCCGCGCAGATGCGCCGCCCGGCTCCCTTCGGTGTCCGCCCCGTCGGTGATCAAAAGCACCGCCCGCAGCCGCTCGCCGCGGAGGGATTCCACCGCCTGTCGGACCCCGCCGACGATGTTGCTCCGCCGACCGTCGGACGGGACGCCCTTCTCAAGCGCGGGGCGATCCGTCGGCGACAGGTCCTTCGCAAGGGAGAAGTACTTGACGTCCATCCGCTTCTCCAGCGAAGCAAAGTAGTCTCCGTTGCGCCGGAAGAAATCGCGCGCCATCTCCGCCCGCGAGGGTCCCTCGCGCCGGGCGCGGATGCCCATGCTCTCCGAGGCGTCCACCACCACGGCCACGGTGTTGCGCAGCCTCGCCGACCGGCGCAGCTCCAGCTCCGGCTGGAGCGCGATGCACCCTATGAGCGCAATGACAGCCAGCCGCAGGACAAAGAGGACGATCCGTCGCCGGACCGACGACAGACGATCCAGGCTGAGCCACGCCAGGACGACGGCCGCCAGGCACGCCGCGACCACCGCCGCCTTCAGCCATGCGGGATATCCCGGCCCGATGACGATGGAGGGCAATACCTCAGTGACGGGGGGATTCACGCCAGAGGCAGGCACCGTCATTCCCGCGAAAGCGGGAATCCACGTGTGCCGGCTCGGCTTGCGAAGCCCTGGATTCCCGCTTGCGCGGGAATGACACCTGTCCCGCCGCCGTAATGGAGGGGATGCGATGAGAGGGTCGCTGAGCGGCGTCATCGGCCACGCCTCCTTCCCAGGATGAAGGGGATGTGCACCTGATCGCGCTTATAGTTGCAGCAGAGCGCGTACATGACCAGGTTGACGCCCATGCGGAAGGCCAGCTCGCGCTGGTGCTCGCCGCCGGGGATGACGTCGAATTCCCAGTTGCCGATGCTGTCCTTTGCCCAGGCCCCGCCGAGGTCGTTGCCGCAGTAGATGACGGAGGTCCGGTCCCCTTCCGTGACGCCGAGGAGCTGCGGGCTGCCGAGCGTCCGCCCGGGGACCTCGCGCATGAGGTAGAACGTCTGAAAGACCGTGTGATCGAAGGGGAGGGGATCGAGCGGCAGGTCGGGGAAGATGCGCTTCACCTCGCGGCGGACGGCCGCCTCGAAGGGCCCGCCCGGCCGGCCCATGGCGTCGTCAACGAGCAGCGTGCCGCCGAAGCGGAGGTAGTTGCGCAGCGTCTCGATCTCCTCCTCGGAGAAGGGATCGAACGCCTCGTCGCCCGCCATGTAGAGGAGGGGGCAGCGGAACAGCTCCGGGGCGCGGGGTTCGACGGGGACCGGCTCCATCTGCGCGTCCACGCTCGTGCGTTTGATGACCTCCCAGAGCAGCCTGCGCGGGGCGGTGGGGCGCGGGTTCCAGTTCCCGCCCCGATACCTAAGCTGGGCCAGGACGAACTTCGTCTTGTCGCCGATCCCAAAGGCCGGGGTCTGCCGGAGCAGGCACAAGCCCAAAGCGATGGCGATGAAAATCCCGATATGACTTTTATGCTGTTCAGCCACGTATGTTGGGCGAGGCTTGCCGTTCTAAAATTCAATTTTCAAGACCTGCCCCCTTGCCTCCTTCTCCCTAATCGCCTGCGCATCTCGCGGCTGGATATACCCCCCTCCCGTTCGTGCCGCTTTCGGGAACGGGCTATCAACGCGAGGAATTGAGGATTGGTGCTCAGGGATACCGTTTCGATGTCAGCGTTAGGCACGGGCAAGAGAGCCGCAACCGGCCGGCCATGATCGATAACGACAAGGGGAGAATCTTTCGCGTCTTCTGCATACTTGGCAAGACTCTTTGTGGCTTTGGCTTTTTCTATGGTCTTCATAATTCGATCTCCTCTCCTCCTATCTTTACCGTATTGCCTATCTTAATTCCCACCGCCCGGATAAGGACTCGCTTGACAGGATCGTGTTCGATGTCATAATAGACCCGAAGGTTGCCGATCCTCAGTTCCCAGGGGGCGACTGGGTTGGGTCGCATCGGCTTCCGATTCTTGGTTTCCACATCCGGCTCATGCATTAACTGCTCGTCAACCTCATCGAGAACAATGGAGCGTTGTCGAGCGGTCAATGCCCGCAAGTGCTCCTCGGAATCGGGCGCATACTCAATTTCGAAACTCAACCTGCTCTTTCCTCTCCGTTGCGAGCACGCCATCACCATCTTATCCCTATCCCCGCCCTGTTTCAAGCCCTTTTCGCCAGGACGCTTTCGACGAGGACGAGGCACAGGAGCGCTGCCAGGAGACGGCCCCAGATCGGCGTCCGGACGCCTGTTGGGGCCAGACGACCCTCCTCGCGGTCGGTCCCGGCGACGGATGTCTCCCTTCCGAGCAGGGCGTTCACCCGCTCGACCGGGATTCGGGCAAGGTTCGATTCCCGCCGGGCGTCCACGTTCACCGCAAAGGGGCGGCCGGGCGACACGTCATAGATTCCCGGAATGGATGTGTCCTTGAAGACCACCGTCCTGGCCGGGCCGAGCTGCTTCCTCGCACCGCGCGGGTCCGTCACATCGAACATGGACTCCGCGTCCTGATAGAACAGCCGCTGCGGCTCGCCCACGAGGAGCATCGTCGCCGGCTGCGCGTCGGACACGCCCGCCAAGTGCTTCGTGATCTGGCGCATCAACGGAAGGAACGTGGGCAGGATGGGCAGGTTGCCCCAGGCGCGGTCGAGGGTGGCGGTGAAGAGCATGATCCTCCCCGGCTCGCGCTGCGTCTCGATGAGGAGAGGGATGCCGCCCTCCAGCCCCATCACCACGCGCGTGCTTGTGTCCGTCTGGGGCTTCAACAGGAAGAGCCTGGTGAAGACGGCGGATCGCAGGTTCTCCATGTCCGCATCCCGAAACACCTTGAATACCGGATGGGAGGCGTCTATTTCTCCCATGCGCACGCCGCTCTGGAACGTCTTGCGGTCCCACAGCCCGCGCGGGATGAGCGTCCGCATGGCCGAGTTGTATTGCTCGTCATCAACCTGGTCGCCCAGCGAGACGAACAGCCCGCCGCCGTTGCGGAGGAAGCGATAAAGTTGCCCGCACTCCGCCTGCTCCACGAAGGCCGCGTTGCAGAGGAAGATGACGTCATAGTCGCTTAGCTTTTCCGCCTTCATCTCCTCCGGGGTGACGACTACGGGGACGATCTGCACGTCGCTCTCGTCGGCGGGGCGCAGCACTCCCTCCAAGTAGAAGGTTTCCGCGTCAACCCGATGCGTCCCGGGGCTGCCGTCCACGAGCAGGACGTTCAGTTGGGGCGGGGAATCTAAGATAAACCATCGGGTGTTGTCGGCGGCGAGGGGGTCGGCGGCGATCTCCACACGGGACTTCAGCGCCTTGCCGGGCGGGGCGGTGCAGGTGAACATTTTCTCCACGGTTGCCCCGGCGGGGACGTCGGCAAACCCGACGGCGGCGCTTTTCCCTTCGATGAGCAACTCGCAGCGAAGCCCCTTGATCTCCCCGGCCCCGAAGTTTGCGATGGTCGCCGTCGCCTCGGCGGCGCCTTGTTCCTTTCCTTTACCATAGGCGACGCGAACATCCGCGACGGCGGCGTTCGCCGACTGCTCCGCGCCCACGTCCACTACGGAGACGGCGCAGTCGGCCTCGGCCAGGCGCTCGCGGACGGCGGCGAAGCGCTCCTCCGCCCAGCCGTGCGCGGCGAGGTCGGTGAAGAGCGTGATGTGCTTGTTGGCGAGGGTGGACCCGCCGAGGATGTCCAGCGCGCCCTCGATCCATGCGGCGGCGTCGGAGGGAGCGTAGGAGCATCGAGCGGCGCGGATGTCCTCGATCAGGGCGTTGATGTTCGGCGTCAGGCCCTTGCGCGTTTCCCCGACGATCAGGGCGGCGTTGTCGTCGCCGTGGAGCGAGCGGAGGAGGTCCTCGGCGGCGGAGACGGCGCGGTCGAAGCAGGAGGCCGCCCCGCGGCGGTATTGCATGCTGTAGGAGTCGTCCACAACGACAGCGAGGTTCACCGGCCCGCGCCGGGCGGCGAAAGTGGAGAGGTATGGACGGGCGAAGGCGAGCACCAGCATGAGGACGACGCCGACGCGGGCGAGGAGGAGGAGAATCTGCCGCAGCCGCCACATGGAGACAGTCCGCCTGTGGCTCCGCAGGATGAAGTCAATGGCCGCGAAGTCCATGACCTTCGGCCGCCGCCGGTTGACGAGGTGGATGAGGATGGGAATCCCCACGGCCGGCAGGGCGATCAGGAAGACTGGATTGAGGAAGGAGAGACCTCCCATAGCAATTTCTCTCTTGCGGCCAGGTACTCCGCCAGGGCCTGGTCGAGGGGCTGGGCCGTGCTCACCAGGTTGTAGTCAATCTGGTGGGACAGGCACTCCTGACGAATCATTTGAATAAACTTTCGCACCTCGTCGCGGTAGCTCTCGCGGATGCGGTCGGGGTCGGCGGCGACCCGGCGCGAATCCTCCATGGACCGGAAGAGCGTGAGGCCGTGGAAGGGGAACTCGACCTCCGCGGGGTCGAGGACGTGAAACACGATAACCTCATGCCTGCGATGCCGGAACTGCCTCAGCGCGCCCAGCACGGCCTCCGGCGAATCGAATAGATCGGAGATCACGATCAACAGCCCGCGCCGCTTCATCTTCTCCGCCAGGTCCGACAGGACGGCGGAGAGCGACGTCTCGCCCTCGGGCCTGACTGCGTCCAGGGCCTCAACGAGCGCCTGCAGGTGGGACGATTTCGAGCGCGGGGGGATATACCGGAGGGCGCGGGTGGAGAAGGTGACCAGCCCCACTCCGTCGCGCTGGTTGAGCATCAGGTAGGCCAGCGACGCGGCCAGCGTCCGGCCGTATTCCAACTTCGTGACCGGGCCCGAGGTGTAGCCCATGGACCCGCTGGCGTCGAGCAGCAGGTGGGCCTTGAGGTTGGTCTCGTCCTCGAACTGCTTGACGTAGTACTTGTCCGAGCGGCCGAGCACCTTCCAGTCCACGTGCTTCAGCTCGTCGCCGGGGGAGTATTCCTTGTGCTCGACGAACTCGACACTCGACCCGCGATGGGGGCTGCGGTGCAGGCCGGACAGAACCCCCTCGACCACATAGCGAGCGCGGAGCGTCAGGTTGGAAATCCGCGCCAGCACAACAGGATCGAGGGTCTCCATGCTCATCCTACACCATGTTGTAACCTCCCGGAGGTCAAGAACCTCCGGGAGGTTTGCGTTTATTCCGATTCCTTGACGGCCGCCAGCAGTTGGTCAACGATCCGGGTGGAGTCAACGCCTTCCGCCTCGGCGTGGAAGTTGACGATGATTCGGTGCTTGAGGACGGGATGGGCGACGGCGCGAATGTCCTCGCAGGAGACGGCGTAGCGCCCGTCGAGGACGGCGCGGGCCTTGCCGCCGAGGATGAGGTATTGCGAGGCCCGCGGCCCGGCCCCCCAGCTGACCCACCGCTGTACAAAATCGGGCGAGCCGTCCTTGCCGCGGCGCGAGGCGCGGACGAGGCGGACGGCGTAGCGCGTCACATGATCGGCGGCCGGCACGCGCCGGACCAGCGATTGCAGCTCGAGTATCCGCTCCGGGCCGAGGACCTTCTCCGTCCGGGCCTGGAAGGCCGATGTGGTGCTCCTGACAATCTGCACCTCCTCGTCCTCGTCCGGGTAGTCCACATCAATCTCGAACATGAAGCGGTCGAGCTGCGCCTCGGGCAGTGGGTAGGTCCCCTCCTGCTCGATGGGGTTCTGCGTGGCGAAAACGAGGAACGGCAGGTCGAGCTTGTAGGTCGTCCCGCCGGCGGATACCTTGTATTCCTGCATCGCCTGCAAGAGGGCGGCCTGGGTCTTGGGCGGGGTGCGGTTGATCTCGTCGGCGAGGAGGATGTTGGCGAAGATGGGCCCCTTGATGAAGCGGAACTGCCGCTTGCCGGTGGCGCGGTCCTCCTCGAGCACGTCCGTGCCCGTGATGTCGGCCGGCATGAGGTCGGGCGTGAACTGGATGCGGTTGAAGTTCAGGTTCAGCACGTCGGCCAGCGTGCTCACGAGGAGCGTCTTGGCCAGGCCCGGCACGCCGACGAAGAGGCAGTGGCCCCGGCAGAAGAGGGCGATCAGCAGGCGGTCCACCACCTCTTCCTGCCCGACGATGATCTTGGCGATCTCGTCCTTGATCTTCTTTCGACCTTCGGCCAGGTCCTCGACGGCCTTCAGGTCCTCATCCTTTGTCGCTGTGTGCGTCATTCCAGTCCCTCCACGGGCCGGCCGATGCTGTGGTAAATGAATCCCTCTTCGGACATCTTCTCACGGTCATAGACGTTCCTGCCGTCGAAGATGACGGGCTGTTTCAAGAGTCTTCTCATTCGCGCGAAATCCGGCTGGCGAAACTCGTTCCATTCCGTCACGAGCGCCAGGGCGTCGGCCCCGTCGAGCGCGTCGTAGCTGGTCCGCGTCACGACCAGGTCGGCCCCGAGGGCCTTCTTGGCGTTGGCCTCGGCCTCGGGGTCGAAGGCGCGGACGGTCGCGCCCAGGTCCCACAGCCGCCGGATGATCTTCAGCGCGGGCGCCTCGCGCACGTCGTCGGTCTTCGGCTTGAAGGCCAGGCCCCAGACGGCGATGGTCCGGCCCTTCAGGTCCCCGCCGAAGTGCTTCAGCATCTTGCCGATGATGCGCTCCGGCTGGTTCTCGTTCACCTCCGTCACGGCGCGGGCGATCGGCGTCGGCTCGCCCACCGCCTCGCCCATGGCGATGACGGCGCGCACGTCCTTGGGGAAGCACGACCCCCCAAAGCCGACCCCTGAAAACAGAAACGCCCCGCCGATGCGCGAGTCCGACCCTACGCCCCGTCGCACCTCGTCCACGTCCGCCCCCAGCCGCGAGCAGAGGTTCGCCATCTCGTTCATGAACGAGATCCGCGCCGCCAGCATGGCGTTGGAGGCATACTTTGTCATCTCCGCGCTGCGGATGTCCATGACGATGATCGGCTTCCCCGTCCGGACGACCGGCGCGTAAAGCTCGCGCATGAGGTGCTCGACGCGGACGTCGTCAGCCCCGATGATGACCCGGTCGGGGCGGTTGAAGTCCTCGATGGCTGTGCCCTCTTTCAGGAATTCCGGATTGGAGACGACGTCGAACTCGGCCTTTGTTTCTTTGGCGACGGCCTCGCGGACCTTTTCCGTCGTCCCGACGGGGACGGTGCTCTTTGTCACGATGATCTTGTAGTCCTTCATCACGCGACCGATGCCTCTCGCTACGGCGAAGACGGCGTTCGTGTCCGGGCGGCCGTCGGGACCCGTCGGCGTGCCGACGGTGATGAAATTGACGAGCGACTGCTCCACGCCCTGGGCGAGATCGCTGGTGAATCGGAGCCGGCCTTCGCGGACGTTGCGGTCAACCAGCTCGGCCAGCCCCGGCTCGTAAATCGGCACGCGCCTTGGACTTGCGTTCAGGCCCTCGATCTTGCCTTCGTCATTGTCCACGCAGATGACGTCGTGCCCCAGATCGGAGAAGCACGTGCCGGTCACGAGGCCGACGTAGCCGACGCCCACCACGCAAATTTTCATATCCCATCCTGCGACGAAGAGTATCTGATTCCAGCCGACAGGGATTGCCGCGCGAATAATCCGTAAACCCACTATAATACCCCATCCGGCTGGTACAGTCAAAAGTTTTCCATGCGAATACGGTTGAGCAACCCGGCGCATCCGAGTATACTGATCGTACATTCAACCGAAGGAGGAATCGAGTATGCCTGAAGAAGCCCGCGCCTTCCACCCGTCCATCACGAACAAGGAAATCTGGCCGGGGCCGGGCGGCTACCCCTGGGCCGACACCGGCATCCGCACCTGGACCCGCGAGGGCGTCCTCCGACGCGTCGCGCCAAGTCGCCTGATCTGCACCTGGACCACCGGCGGCTTCACCGAGCCGACCCCCGGCAACTTCACCATGATCGCGCGCAGCGACGACGACGGCGAGACGTGGGCAAGGCCGGAAATCCTCTTCCAACACCCCACGCGCGGCCTGTTCACCACCGAACTCTTCGTCCCGAACGACAACGAAGTCCACGCCTTCGTGCAGACCTACCCGCACGGCTCGTGGATGTGCCACCTGCACAGCTACCGCGCCGTCAGCTTAGACGGGGGCCGGACGTGGAACGGCCCGCACTCGATCCCCGGCGGCATCGAGAACGTCTGGGTGAACCAGGGCATCGTCCACTCGACCGGGCGGTGGGTCATCCCCATCAGTTGGGCCGAGCTGATCGGCGAGGAATGGGCCGAGCCGAGCATCGGTCGGCCGCCGGCGGAGTGCATCGTCGGGGGGCGGGCCGTCAAACAGGCGCAGCTTCCCTACGGGGCCGACTCCGCGCTGTCGCAGACGACGGGCAATGCCTGGTCGGACCGGAACCATCGCTACGTCTGCGGGGCGATCCTCTCGGATGACGGGGGCAATACCTTCCAACTGCGCGGCTACATCCGCGGCGGGAGGCGCGGCTGGCTGATCGAGCCGAAGGTGGTGGAGCTGTCGGACGGCCGGATCGTCATGCTCATCCGCTCCCAGCGCGACGGGTGGCTCTGGCGGAGCGATTCGGAGGACGGCGGGGAGACGTGGAGCGAGGCCGCGCAGAGCGATATCCCAAATCCATCGGCAAAGGTGAAACTGTTGAAGTCGAAGGACGGCCGCATCTTCCTGATCCACAATCCGACGAATTCCGAAGGCGAGATCATGCGGGGCAGGAATCCGCTCTCCCTCTGGATCAGCGACGACGACATGGCGACGTGGAAGGTCAGGGTGGACCTCGTGAAAGACCCCAATCCCAAGGCCAGCCTCAACTACCCGGACGGCTACGTGGACGAGGAGCGCGGCGAGCTGCACTTCGCGTGGGAGGACGGGCGGAGCGTCTTCCTCGTGCGCGCGCCGATGGATATCTCGTGATGGCTCAGTAGGGCGGATCCGCCGGTCCTGTGTAGCCGCACATGCCGAGCCGGGGCGAGTTCACCACGGGAATGGGCTCGCCATATTCGTCATGCGGGTGATCCTGAGCGTGTCGGTCGCAGAGCGCTCCCGTTTTCTCATCTTCAATCAAACACTCCACGCACAACACGGAGGCCGGTTCCCCGCATTCCATGCAGGGGATCTCGGGTGGTTCGTTTCGCGCCAGCAATGCGACGGGATGGCGGGTGAGGGGCCTGCCCTTCCGAACGGCGACGGGTTTGATGAGCGTGTGAGACGATGTGCCGAAGTCATAGATATGGGTCAGTTCCTCTCCCGGCGCAAACGCCGCCTCAACGGAAGTTCTCTTCGATATTTCTTTTCCGCGCCAGCCGTCAATGGAGAACATGCTCATATGGCCGCAACACTCCAGCCAGATGGCGCGGAGGTAATAGTCCAGGTCCGCCAGCGTCGTCGCCCCCCGCATTTCCAGGCACAGCCAGTAGGTCCCGCCCCAGGCATCCTTTGCCAGCAACCGGTAGATATCCTCCTCCGGGCCCTTCTTCCCATCGGCCCGGCGAATGGCCTCCTGCGCCTTTGAACAAGCGGACAGGTGCTTTTGCATACTTCCCCGGGTCATTTCTCGCCCGCAGAAGGCGCACTTCCCTCGCGATGGTTTCCTTCGCGCCATAGGTCGTTTCCCTTCTCATACTGTGGATGCCGATGTGGCTTATCGAGGTTTATTTCAGGTCCGTCTTCTTGACGTGCACAAGGCGGAGGCCGAGCATGTCCACCGCCGCCTGGCATTGCTCAAGGGGAATATATCCCAGGAGCGGCTCATAGATGCCGTCGGCCGGCTGCATGTCCAGGAAGAGCACCTCGCCATATACCGGATCGAAGCCTTCGACCCGAATCTCCACCGGCCCGCAGACGGGCGCTCGCACCAATTCTTTGGTCGCCGTCTCGCAGTCAATTTCCCGGATGACCTTGAGGTCCCCCAGCCAGCCCTGCCAGGCCATCGGCAGGACCAGGTGCGCCGCGCCCGTGTCCACGAGCGCGTCACATTCGATGTGCTTTTCCACATCGAGTAGATTGGATATTCGGACGTTCGCGACGATCCGCCCCATGCGTTTGTCACCTCCGCCTTTTCTATATGATGCTGGGTCCACCCACAACGATATTTTAGCACGGGTATCCGGCGCTGTCAACCCGCCTCGGAGGAGTTTCCGTTCTTGACAAGCCGACGCGAATCCATGAAACTGGGACGCGAATGGAACGACACGATCACTGGAGGAGGAGGATCAGATGCACAGGCTGTGGCTGATCGGCATCGTTTGCATGGCCTTGACCACCTGGGCCGAGGAGCTTCTCCCGAACGGCGACTTCGAGGGGAGGTTCAGCGAGAAGGGAATCGCCGACGGCTGGGCGGACAACTCCTCTTGGGCCGACCTCGATGTGACCTACGCACGCGAGGCGGAGAATCCCCGCTCCGGCACGGCCTGCCAGAAGATCGCCTGCACGCGCCTCGGATCGGGCGCCGTGCAGATGATCCCGATGCAGGGCATTCCCCTGAAGAAGGGAAAGATATACCGTATCCGCGCCTGGCTGCGCGGCGACCCGATCCCCGTGGCCGTGCAACTGCGGCTCGCGGGCGCGCCCTATACGGTCTATGTCGAGAAGCACGCCGTCCCCGGCAAGGAATGGCAGGAGGGCGGTTACTTCTGGACATCGAACGTGGACGACCCGAAGGCCCGCCTCATGCTCCGCTTCTCCGACGTCGGCGCCATCCGGGTGGACGACATCTCTGTCCAGGAACTGACCCTGGACGAGGCGCTCAAGGCCGCGCCGCCCCCCGCGCAAGGGAACCTGCTCCACAACGGCGACTTCGACCTCGGCTCGGCCAACTGGCTCCTGCATCACCCCTGCGACAATTGGCGCGAGGCGGACCCGGCCGTCGAGCAGGGGGAGCACGGGCCATGCCTGAAGGTCGTCGTCCCGGAAGGGATCAGCGCGGCCATATGCAGTGACGCGGTGGATGTGTCCCCCGGCCATCCGATTGTCATCTCCTGCCGCATGAGGGCGGATCGTCCCGCAACCGTTCGCTTCCATTCGAATCACTGTGGCAGGGAGGTCCAGGTCGTGCAGGAGTGGCGGGCCTTCGAGGCGAAGGGCAGGGCCGGCTTCGGCCCGCGACCGTACGACTTTGTGCGGTTCTCGATTCGCGGTCCCGCGACCGTCTGGCTCGACGACGTGCAGCTCCGCCAGGATGGAAAGACGGAAGGCGAGCGCCCCCGCGCCGCGATCGTCTCCGACCGCCATCCGATGTCGCTCTACCACGACGGCGAAACGCCGACGCTGCGCCTGATGCGCTCCTCCGCCGCGCCCATCGCCGTGGAGTGGAAGGTCGAGAACTTCTGGGGCAGGGTCGTGAGGTCCGGCGCGAGCGAAACCATCGCCGGCCGCAATGAGGCGCGCATCCCCTGCGCCGGCCTGCCCAGGGGATGGTATCACGCCTCGGTCGCATGGAAAGCGGGGAACAGGGAATGCCGGAACGAGTCGGCCTTCGCCATCCTCCCCCCGCCGGGGCGGACGGGCGATGTGCAGACATCTCCCTTCGGGGCACATTTCGCCCTCGATCCCACCAGCCTGAAACTCGCCCGCGCCGTGGGTGTGCGGTGGCTGCGCCTGCACCCGCCGAATCATACGAAGTGGCGCGTGGTCGAGCCGAAGAAGGGCGAGTGGGCCTGGCGCGACGAGCCGATCCGCATCGCACGCGAGGCGGGGCTGGAGCTGTGCGGGTCGCTGGACCGATGCCCCACGTGGGCCTCCTCCGCCCCGCCCGGCACACCGGAACGAGGGTTCTACACTGGCACGGGCGCCTGGCTGCCGAGGGACTGGGCCGAGTGGGAGGACTACGTGGCGCGGACCGTCCGGCGTTACAAGAAGGATATTCACATCTGGGAGATTTGGAACGAGCCGAACCTGACCGAGTGGCTCATCCCCCGCGAGGGCCAGACCCGGGCGCAGGCCTACGTCGAGCTGCTCCAGCACACCACCCCCATCGTCCGGCGCGAGGACCCCGCCGCGACCGTCATCGGTGCGTGCGTGGCCGGGGCGATGAGGGAAAAATCGCCAGCCCGACAGTTCGCCTTCGACATCATTGACCTCGGCGCGCTCCGGCTTATGGACGTCTTCAGCTTCCATGAGTATATCGGCCGATCCGTGGACGAGGGCGATGAACCCATCGCCGTATGGATCGGGCGGCTGCGCGATAAGATGCGCGCCGCCGGGCGGGATTTGCCCATCATCAACAGCGAGGGCGGCTACGCCAACCCCGGCTCGGCTATCACCTATCGCCCCGGCTCGCAGGATGTCGTGCCGCCCGATAAGATGGCGCGCTGGCTCGTGCGGCAGTACGTGGCGCAGACGGCCCTTGGCGTCGGGCGGTTCTATTTCTACAACTTTTTCATCGACGGGTCGCCGGTTGTGCAGGGGTGGGAGGGGTTTCTCGAGGGCGACGGCCAGCCGCGCCCCAACGTTGCCGCCTACGCGACCATGACCTGGCTCCTGGACGGGGCGACGTTTGAGCGCACCGACCAGCCGACGGACAATCTGTGGATCCATACCTTCACGACGCCGCGCGGCCGACTGGCCGTGGCCTGGGCGCGCACCGGCGCGACGGCAAGACAGATTTTCGAGGACGCGAAACAGTCCTGGGACCTGATCGGGGCGGAGGTCAACGTTCCCGACGACAGGACGTTCACTATCACTGACGCCCCGCTCTATATCCTTATGGGGAAGTAATATATTGGCATATTGAGGAGGAACGAATGGCAGCAGGAAATCGAAGTGTGTTGGCTGTTGTGGACAGCCGCCGACCCGCCGAGCGGGCGCGGGTGGCGTGGACCGTCTTTGCCGCGCTGGATCATTTCGGCGTCCCATACGAGATCGTTGACGGCGGCGACTACTGGAAGCTCCCGCCGGGGCATGTCGCCCCGCGCGCGGCCTACATCCTCTCCCACGACGGCGCGGGCGCGTGCCTCAAGGCTGATGTGGCTGACGAGATGGTCAAGGCCATCAAGGCCGGGGCGGGTTTTCTCGTCCTCGATCGGGAGATCGAGTCCTGGCCGCCGGCCCTCCGGGCGCTCCTGCCCGGCAGCGGGAAGAAGGTGCAGACCAATACCCTCCGCATCGCCGCGTCCCACTTCATCACCTCCGGTCACGAGCTGGGGGAGGAGGTCGCGCTCAACCGGCCCGTTGACGTCCTCGTGCTGGCGACCGGCGACGGGTTCGATGCGCTCGTCACGACAGCCGATGGAAGTGCCGCGGTTGTGAAATCGAAGATCGGCGACGGGCGCATCGTCGTCTTCGGGACGGGCGACGAGCCGTACGCTGAGGAGGTCCTCGGCCATGTGCGCGGCATTGATGGCCTGTTGTGGCGGGCCCTGGTCTGGGCCGCGGCCAAGCCCTTCCCCATGCGCTGCATCCCGCCTTTCGTCACGTCGCGGATGGACGACTGCAACGGCACATACGGCGCGTTCGCATATGTGAACGTGCTGAACCGGCACGGCATCAGTCCGAACCTCGGCCTGTTCATTGACGAGTTAGGCCCCACCGACTGGGCCAACGCCAGGAAGCTCTTCGACAAGGGCGGCGCCGACTTCTCCATGCACGCCTTCCGCGACGATCTCTACAAGGCAAGCCCGAAGTACAAGCCCTATGCCGTCCTCGCCGACAAGCCGGACCTCTCCCGCGGCGGGAAGGAGACGAAGTTCGAGGGGCTGTCCCTCGACCATATCACCGGCCGCGACTTGGACGACGCCACCGTCGAGCGCAATTTCAAACGCATGGACGCCGCATTCGCCAGGGCCGGCATCCGGCACAGCCGGGTCCTCAACGCGCACTTCGGCGAGATCGGCTGGCGGGCCGTGCCCCGCTTCCTCCAACGGGGCGTGGACATGCCGACGAACAACAGCGTCGTCGGCCAGCTCTACGGCATGCAGCCGCTCTGGCGGCCGCGGCCCTACGGCGTGCGCGGGCCGAACGGCCGGGCCGGCCTCGTGATCGACTGCTGCCCGCAGCACCCGGACCTCATGTTCGTCGGCATGAGTTCAAGTCACATCGGAAAGACCCATATGCTTCATGATATCCTCAGCGGGAACGTGCCGTTCCTCACCGAGTCGGAGCGGCCCAAGCTCCGCGAGGCGGCGGACCGCGCCGTCGCAAACGTGAAGCTCGGTCTCGACAGCCTGGCCTACGGCGAGATCATGACGCACGAGCAGCGCATCAACGCCATCAGCCCGGAGGACTGGGAGAGGGTCGTCAACCGGACGATGGAGGGCCTCGCCGACTGCGACACGGAGCCGGCGGGCCGCGAGCGCGTGAGCGTCGTCGTGAAGCGACTCTTCGACTCGGCCCTCGTCCACGTGAACGCCGCCAAGGGGGTCATCCACTGCGAGCTTTGCGGCCGCACCGACGGTTCCTCTCCCCTGACGATCTGGGAGAACGAGGGCGACGGCTGCACGCGGCGGGTGGTGGAGGTGGAGGAGTTTGACGGCTTCAAGGCCGTTGATGTGACGTGAGATTCATTTTGGATTTTGGATTTGTGATTTTGGATTGAGATGAAACGTATTCTTAAAATCCTCATCGTTGCAGTTCCCGTCCTGATTCTGGTCCATGATGCGGGGAGTGGGCGGTTCAGTGTCTTCCGCGACCAGTTCGATCAGAATGACGTGAACGACCAACTTGTGATGGCCTTGAACGCGCGGAATGCCGACGCCGTCAGATGTGCTTTGCATCGGGGTGCAGACCCAGATTTTGGGGGCATATTCTTGTGGTTTGGAGTCGCCATAGTTGCGCGATACAACTCCCTAGTTCCCAAGGACACAGGGATACATCGAGCCAATGTTTTACATTATTCAGTTTGTTTTGGCGATGCAGAAATCGCTGGCATACTCCTGGACTGGGGCGCATACATCAGCAGAAAGGATGATACATACGGCAGGACGGCATTACATTTCGCAGTCATAGGAGATGACGTCCATAGCGCCAAGCTTCTCCTGGAAAGGGGCGCTGACGTGAACGCGAGAGCGAACAGTGGGGAAACTCCGCTCGACTTGGCCAGAAGCAGAGAGATGCATTTTTTTCTCCACAAACACGGGGCTAAGACGGGTAAGAAACTCGCGGAAGAAACCAAAAGCTGGAACCAAAAATGAATGAAGCCTGCTCTTGCTCCACTAACAACATGGGAGGATGCTCGCCATGAACGATGTCGCGGTATCGCTGGGCATGTTGCTGTTCCTGATGGTTGCGGTCTGCTCGTGTGAGTGTTACCTGATTCGCGACGGCCAGCCGGAGGCCGTGGTCGTGGTCCCGGACAAGGCCCCTCTGGAGATCCGCCATGCCGCCGACGAGCTGGCCGCCTACGTGAAACGCATATCCGGCGCGGAGATGAAGATCGTGACCCAGGTCCCGAGCGGCCCGGCGGTGGTCCTCCGCGTCGATCCGAACCTGAATCCCCCGCCGAAGGGCAAGCACGACTGGCCGGGCGGGCGGGGATACCGCCTGCGCACCGAGGGGAACCAGCTCCACGTCATCGGGGGCGATGCCCTGGGCGTCCTGCAGGGGGTGTATGGACTGCTGGAGCGCCATTGCGGCGTGCGCTGGCTCTGGCCGGGAGAGCTGGGGGAGATCGTCCCCGCGCAGAAGACGATCCAAATCGGCCCGCTCGACGAGACCTCCGCCCCCGCCTTCGCCGTCCGATGGGTCGGCTCGGGCGACTGGGCGCTGCGGCACGGGGCGAACGCGATGGTCAAGATCGGCAAGGAGCCGGTGGGCGTGAAGTGGAAATGGCACTTCCACACCTTCTGCACGCTGATCCCCGCCGAGAAGTACTACGACCAGCACCCCGACTGGTGGCCCCTCGTCAAGGGCAAGCGCCAGAAGCCGACCCAGGAGCACAGCCACAGCACGCAGCTCTGCACGACCAACCCCGAGATGATCAAGGAGATGACGCGCAACCTGATCGCCGTCCTCGACCAGGAACCCGGCATTGACATCATCGCCCTCTCGCCGAACGACGGCGGCGGGTTCTGCGAGTGCGAGAAGTGCACCGCCCTCGACGAGCCGGGACGCGGATGGTTCGCCAAGTACTCGAAGCGCCTTGCCGTGCTGAACAATGCCGTGGCGCGCGAGGTCGCCAGGAAGCACCCGAATGTGCTCATCAAAATCGGCGCATACGCGATGTATCTGCGCAGGCCGATCGGCGACGATCTTGCCCCTACCAAGAACCAGCTCGTCCAGATATGCCATATCTACTGCTGCCACACCCACCCCCTGTGCGGGGACCGCTGCGTGGAGGGCAGGACCTACAAACCGATGGACGACTTCATGCCGAACCAGACCTTTCGGACCATGATTGACGATTGGAAGAAGGTGACGGACCACCTGTTCATCTACGAATACTACACCCTCGGCGGGCCGTCGAAGGCCGGCCTCCTCTGGCCGCTCGTGCACTGCATCCGCGAGGACATGCCCTACTACCGCAAGGTCGGGGCGGAGGGGTTCTACACACAGCTCAGCGAGAACATGTTCCATCGCTACGGCATGAACTACTACGTCTGCGCGAAGCTCGCGTGGGATACGGGTCTCGATGTGGACGCGCTGATGGCCGACTATTGCGAGAGCGCTTTCGGCCCTGCGGCGGGGCCGATGCTGGCCTACTTCCACCGCATGGAGCAGGCGATGGTTGACGCCGACATCTGCATCTCCTATGGCCAGCGCAACACGGACCGCTTCGGGCCGATGGTCTTCGCCCCGGAGGTCCTGAAGGAGGCCGATGCGCTCCTCCAGAAGGCCCTGGCCGCCGCGCCGGAGGGTCCGCAGAGAAAGCGCGTCGAATTCTTCCGGAAGGGTTTCGACGAGACCCGCGAGGCGGTCGCAAAAACAAAACCCATGAAGAAATAACTGTCGGAATGGTGCGGAGTTCGAAACGTGGCCCAATGGGAGATATCGGTTGAAGATCACGGCACGCAATGGCTGGTTTTTGGGACGGCACACGGCGCTATCGCCGGCGCGGACGATGCTTGCCGTGTTTGTATTGTTTTTGATCCTGGACGTGGAGGCGCTCATGGCTGACTCCACCCCGGCGCCACGATCGGCGAATCGCGGCCAATACGGCGTGCGATGGAAAGTCATAGAAAACGAGGCCGTGGATTACTACCTGCCTTGTGAGAGGATTGAGGATGCCAAGGGCTTGTCCCCCAAGCATTTTGACCGAATTTTCCCCTGGTCTCACATTAAGCTGTGCAACATAGCAAAACGATCCGGCAAGATCGCGTACAAGTCGGATCGAGGGTTCGCTTTGGACGGAAGCAAGGGGAATGTCATGGTCGAAATACCGAAACATTACAGCAAACGGTATATACGCGATGGATATGAATACAGACTGATTTCGGCCAAGCCGCGTTCCGGATTTATTGTGGACCCCGCCTTTGTCGAAAACGGCCGGACGCTTGAAAAGATCTATGTCGGCGCCTATGAGGCGCACATAAGCCCAGACGGCAAAATGGAGTCCGTATCGGGCGTCTACCCCACGGCGGACAGAACGAGAATTGAGTACAGAGAATTCGCAAGGGCCAACGGCGCCGGATATGGCATCTTTGACATGCGCACCCTGTTCATGATCCAGAACCTCTTTCTGATCGAACATGCCGACAGGAACTCGCAGAAGGCAATAGGCAACGGCTGGGGAAAGATCCTCCAGCCGGCCAGAACCCATCGGTGCGCACTGGCCGAGAAGGGAGTGAACAGGCTGGTCACCACATGTGATCCCGCGAAGACCGAGGCGGACATGCTGAGAGGCCTGTTTATCGGCTGCGCAATTCAAATCACAAGCTACGAGAAGCCTGGCACGGTTTATCATACCGGCAGGTCGCTGACTCGCGTGGCGCTCAATTCTCCCAAAGCAGGGCTTGCTTCCATCCACTTCGACGGCGACCCGATTGATACAACCACGGATATGTGCCTCGGCGGGGCGGCGCAGAAAACGGGTTGGGCGGACAAGGTAACCGGCCACTCCGGACACGGCGCTTACAATGGAGGCCCGCCGGAGGAGGAATACCGATGCGCCGTCAAATACCGTCATATGGAGAACCTATGGGGGAATGTATGGTGCTTTATTGACGGCGTGAACCTTTCCAACGGGCGCGCCTTCTTTTGCGAGAACATGAATGACTATGAAAGCGGAGTGACGGCGAACACCTACAAACCGGTCGAGATCGCTCAACTCTTGCAGGACGACAATGGAGACATCGGCGGCGACAGGGAAATCCATTACCTGGGAAACCTCGGCTATGACCCGCATCAACCGTGGCTGGCGCTGCCGCAAGACTATACCTTTCAGGGCAAATCGTCAGTGCCCGGCGCAAGCGCTTCGTTGCGGAACGGCAATTTCGGCGACTACTACTACCTGAACACAAAGGCGACCTGTTACGTGCACGGCGGCGGCTTCGATCATTACTGGCGGTGCGGATTGTTCACGTTGCGCGGCTGGGCGACCGACTCGGCCAAGTGGTATTTATACGGTTCAAGGCTGATTTTTAAAGCGATGTAATTGGCGGATGGAGTCCCTCCGCAGGCAACGCCAGGACAACCCCAATGCCCTATTCCCCGACAAAGCCGACTTGCGGAAGCGCGTCCCGTGACGTAGAATGGCGCAGAAACAAAACATGCAAAGACCGGATTTGCAGATGAAGCACTTGCGCCAAATCCCCTGCATCCTACTTCTTCTTGCCCTCTGCGGCCTGCCCGTGCGCTCGCAAGGACAGGAGGAGGCCGTCAGCCCGAAGGCCCTGCTGACCGAGGCGATCGAGGTCGCCCGCACCGTCCCGCCGAAAAAGAACCCCTACGGTGACTGGTGCATCCCCCTCCTCTTCCTCCGCATCGGCGAGACCATGCAGCTCAACGGCATGAAGGACGAGGCGGCCGCCGCCTACGCCGAGTGCCTGTCCATCAACGCCAAGTGTACCGAGGAGGCCATCCGCAATGAGATCATCGTCGAGACCTGCCGCGACATAGCGCGGCTTGGGCAGATGGAGCAGGCCCGCGCCCTGGCCAAGGGGATCAAGTCCCGCAACTACTCCGCCATCGCCGAATACCTCATCGCCCGGACGGCCCTGGAGATGGGCGACGCCGCCGCGGCCGAGCAGATCATCCGCAGCGTCCCGGCCATGAATCGTTCGACCAACGCAAAGCCCGATAAGCGGGAAGACCTGTGGACGCGCGGGCTTGTGCGGCTGGCCGTGCGAATGAACAAGCTCGACCTCGCCCGATCCCTCGCCGCCGCTATGCAGAGCGAGCCTTGGCGCTCCGGGGCGCTCGGCGCGATCGCCGTCGCACTGGGGGAAGATGGAAAGGTTGATGACGCGCTGAAAGCCGCCTCCGAGATCCCCGATCCCTACATGGCCGTCCTCGGCTGCGCCCGACTGATTGTCGCTTTTGCGAAAATTACCGAGGCCCGGTCGAAGGCATCGGGCCTCCTGAACGCCGCGGCGGACAAGATCGAGAATGGGACGGCGCATGACTACGCCCTACTTTTCGCCGTGCGGCGACTCAGCGCCGCTGGCCTCGACAATGAGGCGGGGCAGATCGTCGCAAAAGTGAAAGACCCAGGCTTCGCCGTCCGCGCCCGGTGCGAGATCGTGACGGCGCAGACCTTCAGCGATGCGGCCGCAGCCATTGCCGCCTGCCCTGAATCCGAGCGCCACCTCCTGTGGGAGGCGCTGACCGTCTCGGCGGGGAGGAGGGGCTTGGCCGACTGCGCCCTGAACGCGGCGGGGCGCATTGACTGGCCGTGGCAGCGCCTGCGGGCGCTCTGCTCCGTTGCGGAGGGTCTGGCCGAGGCGGGACAGGCCGCAGGCGCGAAACAGGCCCTCAACGCGGCGGCGGAGTGCGTCGGCCGGCTTGACCCACCCGACGGCCGCCTTGCCGCGCATATTCGTCTGGCTATCGCATACGGCGATGCAGACGCGAGCGACGCCGCAGCACAACACCTGCAGGACGCGAAGAAGGAACTCGCGCAAATCAAGGACCCCGAGCTGCGCGACGCCCTCCTCCCCCGGCTAATCGAGACGATGATCTTCCTCGTCCGCAAGGACGACGCCCGCGCCGCGATCATGGAGGCGCTTGGCAGCGATCCCTCCGCGTCCGTGCGCGACCGGCTGCTCCCCATGCTCGTGCAGGCGGGTGACGCGGCCGGGGCGCTGGCCGAGTATCAGAAGAAGCGCGTGTCCGACAGCCGCCTCCGCCAACTGCTCGCGTACCGTTTGGCGCAGGCGGGGAAGGTGAAGGAGGCCGTCGAGTACGCCCGCGCCCTGCCCGTCCAGGTCAAGGCCGACGCCCTGGCGGACATCGCCCGCGTCCTGGCGCCGCGACCTGCAATGAGACCTACCGCGGAGAAGATGGTCGGCGTCACGCTGCACGGCAGTTGGTCATCGTGGTTCCCCCGGCTGGAGCGCATGGGTGCGGAGTGGGAGATGATGCCCTTCTTCGAGCCGTACGAGATCGGCGCGGAGGGGCTGAAGGCGAAGTACATCGCCCTCGGCTACCCCGGCACCGGCGGACACTTCGACCACACGTCCGCCGTCGGCGTCGAGGCGGTCCGCGAGTACATCTATTCCGGCGGCGGCTATATGGGTATCTGCGCCGGGCAGTACCTCGCCACCTCCGCCGACCTGGCAACGTGCCGCGCCGTCCATTTCCGCGGCCAGGGCCCCCACCAGGTGCAGATGCGGAAGAACCATCTTACATCGCTGGGTCTGCCGCCGGTGATCGTCATCGTGCGCCACAACGGCGGGATGTTGATCCCGAAGACCGGCTGCGAGGTGATCGGCTGGTACGACAAGGTGGACCGCTACGTGGCGCTCGTGGCTGAGCAGGTCGGCCGCGGCCGCGTGGTCGCCTTCAGCCCCCACCCGGAGGGGAGCAGCGACTTCGTGCCGCGGGATTGTCTCTGTATCCAGGCCCTGAATTGGGCGATGATGGGGTTGCCATGAGTCGTTTCATTTCAGCATTTATGATTTTGCGCTTGACGCTGTTCGCCTTCGCGGACCAGCCGGTCGTCTGCGTCCTTGACGGCCCGGACGCGCAGCCCATGAAGGACAGTCTGAAGCGAATCGGGCAGCCCTTCGCTGCGATGGAAAAACCGGACGCCGCGGCGCTGGGCGGGCATCGGGTGCTGATCGTCTGCGGGACGAAGCCGCCGGTGGATGAGGGGGGCAAGCAGATCGTCGAGAATTTCCTGAAGAACGGCGGGAACGTCCTCGCCGTCGGCGGCGGCGCGACGTGCATGATGCAGCACAAGCTTTTCGACGCAGAGGGCTACTACTTCACCGGCACGACGATCCACATGACCGTGTTCCACGGCTACCATCGGCTGACCTTCGGCTACCCCGGGGCGAAGCCCTTCGACGGGTGGAAGGAAGGCGTGCCGAACCTGCTCCGCGCCACGGAGGGTCCGCTCATGGTCCTCGGCCCGAAGGCGACGTCCATCCTCGGATACGACGGCGGCGGCCTTTACTCGGCGGCGGCGTTCCAGCGCGTGGGCAAGGGGATTCTCCTCCTCATCGGACCCGACCCGCAGGGCGGGAACGCCTACTACGAACTGGAGAAGCCCAAGTTGGAGCCGGGCGACAAGCTCGGCACAGAGCCGATGCTCGCCAATGCCATCGCCTTCCTGCTCGACCCGCACTGCAACCTGATCCCCAACGCGGGGTTCGAGGAGAACAGCGACCTGGAGGATTCGCAGAGCAACTGGCACTGGCAGATCACGCTCAAAAATGGGGCGGCGAAGGAGTGGGGTCGCGAGGGCGCGCCCGAGGGGAAGACATTCCTCAAGCTCGTCTGCTCCCAGGACAAGGGCTGGCCCGCCGTCCAGCCGCACCGGCCCATCGTCGTCGAGCGGGGCAGGTCGTACGAGTTCGGCTGCGCCTACCGGGCGACGGCCGCGTGGAAGCTCGGCTTCGTCTTGCTCAAGGGCAAGCTGCCTTCGCTCAAATCGGAGACGATGCCGCCGCTGTCCATCGAGCCGTCGCCGGAGTGGAGGCGCTACGCCACCCGCGTGTCCATCCCGGACGATGCGTCGTATCTCCGGCCCACGGCCACGCTTGCGGGCAAGGGGGAGCTGTGTCTCGATGACGTGACGCTGCGGCTGGGGCAATGATGTCCGTCAAGACCGCCCCGTGGAGCATTGCGGTCACTGTTTTTCCAGAGGGATTACGACTATGCCCCGCTCATGCCTCGCTGTGGAGGAGACGCGCGCCTCGTCAATGTCCGCATTGGCCGGGCAGCCGGGGTAGGCGCCGATGTTCAGTTCGTTTTGGAAACGGATGCCGACCGGCAGGCCCCGTTTCGCAAGCTCGCCCTGAGTGCAGCGAAGTCCGTCAACGAAATAGGCCAGCGTCACGGCGCCGTCGGGGGCGGTCCTCCAGCAGAGCGCCAGGTGATGCCACTCGCCTTTCTTGAACGCGAGGTTGCGGCTTACGTTCGGCTTGCCGTGCGCGCCGTGGACACGAACGCCGGTGTATTCCCCAATCTCGTCGAGAAAATAGACCCAGAGCATGGCGTCCTTCGTCATCGGCGCCCAGGCGAAGAGGTGGCGCTGGACGCCGTCACTGGCCGGGTCTCGGCTTGGTGTGCTCGTCCAGTCCGGGCGGACGAAGAACTCGACCGTCCCTTCGGGGGGAACGCCGTTCGCAAATGTCAATCGGATTCGTGATTTGTCCGTCGCAAATCGCGCCCCGCCCCCGAAGATCCCGTCGGGGACGAGCGTCACTCCCTCCGGCTCCCATATCGCCCCTTGCGGGTGATCGGCATCGGTCGTCTTGTCAAAGTGGGCGAGGGCGATGGTGTGCTCATCCGCTGTGAACGGTTTGTCGAGGACGTCCCCCTTGCCGAAGACGAGAACTTCCGCCGCCACGTTACTCTCGGCTCCCCCCGCGCTGAGATGGACCTTGACCGGGCTGCTCGATGTCTCTTCCTGCAAGGGGACCGATATGAAGAATTCCACTTCAACCGTCCCCGGCTCGCGAATCCAGACATCGCCGACCTCTTTGGATGCAGGGGCATCAAATGATTGGGCTTCCGGTTCCACTTCCCAATCGGCCGGCGTTTCGAGCCGGACAGTTCCTTTCACGGGCGACCGTCCCGAGTTCGTGATCGCGACGCGGACGGACCGCTTCACCGCGCCGGATGGGAGGCCGGGAGAGACGATGCTTGCGCCGATCAGCGCCCCGCCGCGGTAGGGATCGTCCTCCAGATCGAGTAGGCCGAGAAGCAGCTCCCCGATGCCAAATTGCGCATCGTAATACTCGTACCCCACCATTCCCCGGAACAGGCCGCTCGGCTTGTGATACAACCGCTCCATGGCGAGTGCCGCGAGCCGACGGGCGTGATCGCGGTACTCCGTCTTGCCCGTCGCCCGCGACAAGCCGGCGAGAAATCGAATCGCCCGGCCGTAGGCCTCGGCCGTGGACTGCGCCGGCGGTTCCATGGCCATGACGCCTCGCGCCCAGTATTCGCAATAGCGAAGCATGTCCGGGTCGCTTGTGGCCAGGTATCCGGCGAGCATGTACTGGCACTCGCGGAAGACCCCGCCGTCGCTACCGTAGCCGATGGCCCAGGACTTGTCGGACAGCGACGCATTCCCCTCCGTCGGCGTCCGCCTGGCCACGATCTCGAGGTAGGTCACGGCCATCCTGCGGAACTCATCGCGGTTCGACGCCGCCGACGCAGCCAGCAGCGACGCGCACTGCGCAATGCCGCCCGATCCCGGCTGTTCCGAGTGGCCGATGCAGGCGATGGGCAGGCCGGTCTTTTCGTCGCGCGTGTTCCAGTAGAGATTGGCCATCTGCATGGCGCGGTCGAGGTGGATCTGCTCGCCGGTCTTGCCGTAGAGGAAGGCGAGTGAATAGGCCATCAGCCCGGCGTGCTTGATCCAGGGCATGCCCTCTGTGGTGACGAGGACCTTGCGCGCGTCGGCGTAGGAGGCGTGGCGGTTGAAGAGGCCCGTCTTCTTGTCGAAGACGTGGTGGGCGTAGATGCCCTCGATGGCGCGTCGGACGGCGGGGGCGTTGATGTCCCACATCTCCGGCCACAGGGGGCGCCAGACGAGGAACTCGTGATTGTCGCGCTCGACAGCCTCCGTCGTAAAGTTCCAGAAGGTGTGCTCGCCCCAGGGCAGCAGGCCGGTGGTCGGGCTGGGACAGTGATCGAGGAACCAGCGCAGGTAGATCTCCGCCGCGTCGCGGTACTTGGGGTCGCCGGTGCGTCGGGTCAGTTCGTACATGGCGCGGATCGTCAGCGTGTCGAGGTAGGGGTTGCACCCCTGCCAGCACCGGTCGCTCTCGCGGATATTCGGTCCCGGAGGAATGGCGGGCGACTCCGTCGGCATGGAGAGCGTCTTCAGATCGAGGCACGCGGCGAACATGGGCGAGTGCACCGTCCCATACCGATCCGTCCCCTTCTCCATCAGCGTCTCGACGAAGCGGACGACGACGGCCCGGTAGTCCGGCTCCGGGGCGGCGTTTTCCTGCGCGAAGGTTGGGTTAACGGTGATGGGAAGGAGGAACGGGAGAATGGCAAGCATGAAAATGCGATTGGGCATTCGCAATTCTCCTTCTGAACACTGGGTAGGTGCTGGAATCACGGCAGCCCAACGGCCGTGTTCATCAGCCTCTGCCGCCTCTGCTCCGCCGAGAGGTGCCGTTGAAGTCGAGTGACACGATGAGGAGCGGCTCGATCACGGCCCATGAATCGTCCGGCTTGACTACGATGATCCGACGTTTGCCGACGGCGACGGATTCGGGATGGCTGATGGGAACCGTTCGGCCGTCCGCCAACCGCATGGAGAATGGCTCAAAGGGCTGGCGGTGCAATGCTTCGAGTATGCCTTGTAGATCCATGTTATGTCCTGCCGCCGAAGAAATTGCGGCGGTTAAGGGCGATCTGCTCGATCTCGTTGATCTGATCTTCCGACAGGCCCTCGTACACCTGCGCTGCAAGTTTGAGCAAGTTGACTCTTGATACCGAGACCTCTTCCACTTGCATGCGCACCTTTTGTCCCTCACTTATCTTCGGACGTCTCATCGGTTTGAAGACGCCGTCTCTGTAGATCGCGTCAATCGTTTCTTTCACAAATCCCTTCCTTTCACCTGTCCATTTTCTCATTTCCACCGCCCTTTTCCAAGTGGAAAACGGACTCGTGTCAGACGGGTAGGGGGCCTCACATCCCCTTCGCCTTCTCCACGATGCCGAGGTATTTTTCGTAGGCGTAGGCCCAGGCGTCGGTCCTCTTCGGCAGGTAGGTGACGACGGGGAAGGAGCGGCGGATGACCTCGCGGGCCTCGGCGATATTGGCGACGTGACCGCGCGCGACGGCCTGCATCATGACGTTGCCGATGGCCGTGGCCTCGACAGGCCCGGCGACGACGGGCAGGCCGATGCAGTCGGCGGTGATCTGGCAGAGCAGCGTATTCTGCGCGCCGCCGCCGACGATATGGATCACTTCGCACTTGCAGCCCTGGATCTCCTCCAGCTTCTCCAGCGTCCATCGGTACTTCAGCGCCAGGCTTTCGAGGGCGCAGCGGACCATCGCCCCCTTGTCGGCGGGCGGCTTCTGGCCGGTCTTCCGGCAGAATGTGCTGATCATCTTCGGCATGTCGCCAATGCCCATGAAGGCCTCGTAGTCCGGCTCGACGAGAGGACCGAAGGGCCTGGCCTTTGCGGCCAGGGCGGTCAGTTTCGCGTAGGGCATTGGCTTGCCCTTGCCCGCCCAGACGCGGCGGCACTCCTGCACGAGCCAGAGGCCCATGATATTTTTCAGGAAGCGGAACGTCCCGCCGACGCCGCCCTCGTTGGTGAAGTTGCATTCGAGGGCCTGGGGCGTGATGATCGCCCTCTTGATCTCCGCCCCCATGAGCGACCATGTGCCGGAACTGATGTAGGCGCACCGGCTCGTCCGCATCGGGACGGCGCCGACAGCGCAGGCGGTGTCGTGGCCGCCGGGTGTGATGACGTTCACCTTCTTCACGCCCGCTTCCTCGGCGATCCACGGCCGCAGTGGACCGATGACCGAGCCAGGCTGCACGATGCGCTCCGTCATGATGTCGAGGGGCAGGCCGAGCTTCTTGAAGATCGTTTTCGACCAGGTCTTGCGGATCGGGTCGTAGAACTGCGTGGTGGTGGCGATGCTGAACTCGGAGACCTTCCAGCCGGTGAGGAGGAAGTTGAACAGGTCGGGCATGAGCAGGAGCGTCTCGGCGACGTCCAGTAGCGGCGATTTATTCACAACCATCGAGAAGAGCTGGTAGATGGTGTTCAGCTTGATGAACTGGATGCCGGAGTTTTCAAAAATTTCCCTTTTGGAAATTTTTTGGAAGGCCTTTTCCATCATGCCGTCGGTGCGGCGGTCGCGGTAGTGGGACGGGTTGCCGAGGAGGGTGTCGCCCTTGCCGAGGAGTCCGAAGTCCACGCCCCAGGTGTCCACACCGATGCCTTCGAGGTCGGGTCCGTATTTGGCGGCGCAGGCGCCGATGGCGTTGAGCATCTCGCGGTAGAGGCGTAGGACGTCCCAGTGCAGACTGCCGCCGACGCGGACGGGGCCGTTGGGGAAGCGATGGATTTCCTCAAGCGAGAGCCGCTTGCCATCGAACCGGCCGAGGACGCCGCGTCCGCTCTCGGCGCCGAAGTCAATTGCGAGGAATTTCGCAGTCTTGCTCATGGCGTTCCCTCTCGTCATTCCAGAAAGGATGGCGAGCCAATAGCCCGCCCTGCTTATTCATGCAGGGATTCAATGGATTCACTTTCGCCGACCACCATCAGCGTATCCCCCTCTGTGATCCGGTAATCGGGACGCGGCATCATCTTGATGTCCTTGGCGTCCTCCGCCTTGGCCGCCGACTGCTTGACGACGATTACATTGATGCCGTAGCGTGTCCGGAGCTGGAGGTCCATCAGCGTCTTGCCGATGAACGAGGGCGGGGGATCAATTTCCGCGATGGTGACGCCGCCGGGCAGCTCGATGCTGTCAAAAATGGACTCCCGGCGGATGCTGTTCGCCACGCGGATGGCGGCGTCGTGTTCTGGAAAGACGATGCGTGTGGCCCCGACGAGTTCGAGAATCTGGCCGTGCAGCTCGGAGAAGGCGCGCGAGACGATCTCCTTGACGCCAATCTTCTTGAGCAGGGCCGTCGTCAGAACGTTGGCCTCGATGCTCTGGCCGATGCCGACGACGGCCACATCCACCTCCGCCACGCCGCAGCCGCGGAGGGCGTCTTCGTCCATGCTGTCGGCCGCGACGGCCCGCGTGACGGTGTCGCTGATTTTCTGGACGACCTCTTCGTTTTCGTCAATCGCCAGGACATCGGCCCCCTTCTCGGCCAATGTCTCGGCGACCTTGTAGCCAAAGCGCCCCAGACCGATGACTGCGAACTGTCGCATGGGTGTAGCTCCAACTATCCGACCATTACGTGGGTTTCCGGGTATTTTACCAAATCGGACGAGGGACGGCCACTGAATACAATAGCCAGCGTAAGCGGGCCGACGCGCCCGAGAAACATGAGCAGGATGATGAGCAACTTGCCCAGGATGGAGAGATAGGGCGTCAGCCCGGTGCTCAATCCGACCGTCCCGAAGGCGGAGAAGGCCTCGAACATGATGTCGTTGAACGACGTATAGGGGGCGCCGGGGATCGTCGAGGCGGGCGCCAGCAGGAGCATGATGCAAAGCGCCAGGGCGAAGGATGCGACGACGGTGATGCCGACGGCGCGCCAGATGGTCTCCGTCGGCACGGTGTGCCCCCAGCACGTGACGCGGCCCTTGCCTCGCGCCGCCGTGAGCATGGTGAGGAAAAGCAGGACCATGGTTGTCGTCTTGATCCCGCCCGCCGTCGAGCCGGGGCTTCCTCCTATGAACATGAGGGCCATGAATCCGAACTGGGTGGGGGGGCTGAGCGAGCCGATGTCCACCGTATTGAACCCGGCGGTGCGCGTCGTCACCGATTGGAAATAGGCGGGGAGGAGCCTGTCCCGCCAGGGCAGGCCGCGCAAGACGTGGGTCGGTTCGAAGGCCAGGAAGATCGCCATGCCCCCCATGATGAGGAGGATCGTGGCGGTCAGGACCAGGCGGGAGTGAAGGCTCAATCGCGCCCGCTTTTTCCGACTTCGGACAGGCAATAGCTCAAAAAGGTTCGTCAAGACGGTGAATCCCAGGCCGCCGAGGATGATAAGGCTGGTAATAATCAGGTTGATCGGCGCGTTCAGCCAATAGTCCATGAGGTTGTTGGAAAAGAGAGAGAAGCCCGCGTTGCAGAAGGCCGAAACGGAGTGAAACACCGAGCAGAACAACGGACTTTCGACGAAGCGCTCCTGATGGCTCCACTGGGTGAACAGAAAGAGGGCGCCGATCGCCTCTATGGTGAAGGTCAACAGGATAATGGCCTTGACCGCGCTGCGCACCTCGGCGAAGGAGCGGGCTGCGACCGCCTCCTGCACGACTTGCAGGTGGCGCATCCTAAGCCGCCGTCCCACACCCGTCGCAAAAAACGCGGCGATGGTCATAATGCCCAGACCGCCCGTCTGGATGAGGCCCAGGATCACCCAATGGCCGAAACGGGAGAAATACTCCGGCGTGTCCCGCACGATCAGCCCCGTCACGCATGTCGCGGAGGTGGCCGTGAACAGCGCGTCCACAAAGGGGGTCCCCTCTCCATCCGCCGTGGCCCGTGGGAACATCAGAAGCGCCGTCCCGACCAGAATTACTCCCAGAAAGCTCAGCACGATGGCAAGGGCGGGCCTTGCGTAGAGAAACGCCAGCATCCTGGGCGGCAGCGGCAGCCGGACTTCCCCGCCCGACGTGGGAAAGACCTCCATCACGGCAAAGTACAAGACGCAGAATTTGAGCGTGTCAATCGTGCTGGGCAGGAACGCGGACTCGACCCGGAGGGCCGAACACGCCGATACGATCAGCAGAAACAGGATTACCGCCAGCCTGCCGATCGGATGGCCCATGGATTCGCCGCGGACGCGCGCCGCGGACACGCTGTGCACCGCCTTGCCCACGGCGATCAGAACGGCCAGGACTTGGAGGCCCATCAGACACAGCGCCGTCGTCCGGTGCAGGTAGAACCCCAACTCGATGACCACCGACAACGCGGCCGCGCAGATGACCACCGAGCCGACCACCCGCAGCCGGTGAATCCAGGACCGCCCTTCAGTCATTTCTGACTCTGGGAACACGCGTCGCACCTGCCTTGTCAAGAACCGAAAGACGTAAAGGCGCATGGAAAGGAAAATTATACAAGGAAAGCGGCCTTTCGTCCAAGCCTTTTTCGTTGAGCATCAGACCCCAATCCTTATAATACCCAGCAGTTAACGGCAATGGCTCATTTTCCCTTTTCAGCGAGGACCGTGGCGATGGATAAAAAAACAATACTCGTCATCGGGGCGCACATGGACGACTGCGAAATAGGCGCCGGCGGCCTCATCGCCAAGGCCGTAAAAGCAGGGCACCGCGTCGTGCTCGTCAACGTGGCCAGCGACTATTCCACATGGCAGACGACGCAAGGACGTGAAAAGGAGATTCGAGAACGCCTCCTGAAGATGGCGGAGGAAATCGGAGTCGAGAAAAGGTTTCTCGGTTATGGCTATCAAGCCGTCCCGCGCGACCTGGATGCAATCAAGCGGCTCGCCGAGGTTGTACTCGACGTGCGCCCAGACATCACCGTGTTTCACAACCCATACGAGCCGTCCCCCTCCGACCATGCCACCGTCGGCTATATTGCCGAACGCGCCGTGCGCGACGCCACGCGCCTGCTCAACAGGTATCCCGTCTTCTCCCAGGAGATGTACTGCTACGAGGTTTATCCGCGCATTTCTCTCTTTCAGCCGGACGTGTTCATAGACATCAGCGACGTCATCGCCGAGGTGGTACAGTGGCCGGCGGTCGCTGACAGAATCTATGCGGAAAGCCCGCACAGCAAGCAGCCGATTTCAAGTTGGATTCGCGCCACCGTGAAACTCCCGCCCGACGAAAAGACGGAGATCCCTCTCTGGGTGCACGGTCACATGAAATACTGCACCGCCGCCTTCCGCGGCTGCCAGTGCGGGGCGCGGTTCGCCGAGGCATATATGTCCCTCGACAAGCGCCCCCTGGGATGGGGACTGCTGCAACAGATCGCTCGACCTCAGTAATCTCACATTAGGAGAACCAACCATGCCCGACGCCATGTCCTCCCGCGAACGCATGTTGGCCGCCATCGAGGGCCGCAAGCCGGACCACACCCCCTGCTCCTTCATGATCTTCAACGGGCTGCGGCAAACGTGCAAGGACCAACTCGAATTTGTCGAAAAACAAGTCAAGATGGGTCTTGATACCTTCGTCGGCTTCCCCGTCCGCGATACGAAGCGCGACCGATCCAGGACCGAGCAGGGCGACCTCCACGGCCTGCCCGTCCGCTTCGCGCCCGAGGTCAAGATCACCGAATGGCGCGAGGACAGGCCCGGCGAGCGATACCCGATTCTTCATCGCACCTACGAAACCCCCGCCGGCGCCCTCGCCACCTCCGTCAACAAGACCGAGGACTGGGTCCAGGGCGACCGCGTGCCGATCTTCGACGACTTCGTCATCCCCCGCGCCCGCAAGCGCCTCGTCACCGGCCCGGAGGACCTGCCCGCGCTGAAGTATCTGCTGACCATGCCTTCCGACGAGGACATCGCGGGCTTGCGCAAGACATCAAAGCCGGCCAAGGCCCTTGCGAAGAAACTCGACCTCCTCACCATCGGCGAATGGGGCGTTCTGTTCGATGCGGCATGTTGGCTTTGCGGCATGGAAGAAATCACCCTCGCGGCCCTCGACAATCCTTCATTTGTCGAGGAACTGTTCGGTATCATCGAAGAATGGAATCGGCGGCGGATGGAGGTCATTCTCGACGAAGGTGTGGATCTGTTCATTCGCCGCGCGTGGTATGAAACCACCGACTTCTGGTCGCCCGCGCTCTATGAACGATTCATCCTGCCTCGGTTGAAGAGGGATGTCCGGACGGCCCACCAGGCCGGGGCGAAGCTCGGCCTCATCACCACCAGCGCCTACACGCCCCTTCTGGACCTCTATTTGGAATCCGGGATTGACGTCCTGATCGGCCTCGATCCCGTCCAGGACACCCGCGTGGATTTTGCTTTGACGAAACAAAAGCTCGGTGGGAAGGTCGGCCTGTGGGGCGGCGTCAACGGATTCGTCACCATGGAGACCGGGACGCCCGATGAGGTCCGCGAGGCCGTGCGCGAGGCGATGCGCATCCTCGCCCCAGGCGGCGGGTTCATCCTCTCGCCCGTGGACAATGTGACGAAAAACGACAACCGCACCCGGGCCAACGTCCGCGCCCTGATCGCCGAGTGGAGGAATCTCAAGATGAAGTAGCGAGCCGCAGCGGGGCTATGCGGGCTGCTTCTCCTGCGTGAGTTTGGCGATAGCATCAATCAGTTCTGCGACCTGATATGGTTTCTTCAGGTACACATGGCGCGGGGGAATGCAATCAGTCTTCACGTGATCGAGCGACATGCCGCTGGCCGTGATGACGCCCAGTTCGGGAAGGTTCTCTTTGATGAACCGCCGGACCTCATTTCCGTCCACCCCCGGCATGTGCGTATCCACCACGGCCAGGTCGAAGCGTTCGGTTTGAAGAAGCTCGATCGCCCTCTGGCCGTTCTCGGCGGCTACGGCCTCGTGCCGAAGGCGTTTGACTATCCGGCAAGTAATCTCTCGAACGTCCTGTTCGTCGTCCACCACCAGGATACGAAGTCTCTCCTGTTGCATGCATAGACTCCCGGCTAACGTAATACAACGATGAAAACGACTCTAAGAATGGAAACCTGCTGGTGGGCGCTTCCCTGCACTTAGCAACCAAGCTAAGGATTCCTACTAAAATGTATGCAACCATATTTCTCCCGCCAAATCAAGAAAATTTTTCCACTCGCGCAATGCCTTGCCTCGGTCACGGGGGCCTTTCCCGATCCTCCCACAAACGGATTCCCAGAAACTGCGGGCAATACACCGCAAAATCCCATACAATTCACTTGACATACTGCGCGCTTTCAGAAATGACAATGCTAAAAGACTTGCCCAGCATCGCTGAGGCGTTGGGATGAGGGATGACTTCTTGAGTAGGAGACTATAATGGGCGAACCACTGACCCCGGAGCAGATCCAGCAGATCAACGAGGCCCTCTTCGCGGGCCGACGGATCGAGGCCATCAAGCTCTACCGCGACTTCACCGGCCAGGGCCTCAAGGAGGCCCACGACTTCATCGAGGTCGTCCACAAGGAACTCTGTGAAAAGTGCCCCGAGAAGTTCGCCCCCGGCGCCGACAAGGCGAAAGGCTGCCTCGGCGTCCTCGCCTGCCTGCTCCTGCCGGCGGGGGCGGTGCTGTTCGTAACGTGCTGCCTGTAGGTCCGTGCCAAACACGAGAGGGGGAGTACGCCAATGGCGAAAGTCGAGATACCGAGGAATGAAGCGCCGCAAGGGACAGACCGGGAGCGCTTGCGGAGGGGATGTCGAAGGATCGGGTGTGTATTGCTTGTTCTGCTCCTCCTCGACTGTACGGTGGGTGAGATGATGCTGCCCTGGATCGGTAGGGCGCGTGAAAGGGCCCGGCAGGCCCAGTGCAGACGTAATCTTCAACAGATCGGCGCGGCCCTCGCGATGTATGCCAACGACTACAACGGCCATCTGCCGGTGGCCTTTGAGGAGGGCGTGGGTCGGGGCGAGACCGATCCCATGCGGTCGCTCGCGCTGCTCTATCCGAAGTACATCTCCGACCGGATGGGCTTCGTCTGCCCGAGCGCCAACGACAACATCGCCGATCTCCAGCCCGGCGACGCCTTCAATCCCCAGCCCGTGTCAGGCGAGGCGGGTGGGGGCGGCAAGGTGTGCAGCTATGGCTACGACGACACGAAGGACATGGTCAACCCGACCTCAAAGGAAACAAACGAGGTAGCCGTCGCCGCCGATGCACCTGTGCGAGAGGCAGGAGGAACTAATCCCGAGGTAAACTCCTATAACCACCATGCAAAAGGCCAGAATGTTCTCTATCTCGGCGGGCATGTCGAGTGGCGCGAGACGCCGAACTGCGGCATGGATGGCGACAACATCTTCCAATCCGACAACCTCCTTCCCGCCCCCAGCGACTCGCGGGTGGTGCAGGTGAACGAGATGGGAGGCAAACGGGAGTAAGAAGAATGCGCGTAAGCGTCACATGCTCTATCTTTCTCTCATCGGTTTTGTGGAGCAGTATGGCAACGTCCCAGGAAATGATCCGTGATCCACGTTTCCAGCGCGGCTTCATCGTCTGCGCCCCGAAGGAGGGCAAGCGGGTGGTCGAGGGCGCGCTGCAGTGGGACGCCGCGGCGGGCGAGCCGATCTGGGACCTGGCCCAGTGGCACAGCAAACATTCCATCGCCGGGGTAGAGCCGGAGCGATTGCCATCGGGCGCGGTTCGGTACTCGAACGCGGCCAAGGCCGTCGTCGTCGGCCCGCCGGAGAGCGAGGAGGCCGACCTGATCCTCGCCGTCAACGCAAGCCGGGAGTACGGCGACCGCGCCCGGCAGAAGGGCGAGGGCTGGCCGCACCTCCTCGTGTCGCAGCGCTTCGAGACGCACCCCGCCATCCCCGACCTCAAGGAACTGATCTTCCACGCCTCCGTTCGCCTGCGGCGGTCGGAATTTCACAAAACCGAAGATTACACCCCCAACATGCACGCCGCGCAGTTCCAGTTCTTCATTACCATCCAGAACTTGAACAAGGAATCATCCGGTTTCGGCGACTTCCTCTACTTCGGGGTCCCCTTCTACGACAGCCGTTGGCGCGCCACGCGGCCCTTCGCCGCGCCCGACGCCTGGGGCAAGTTCATCTACACCCCAGCGGGCGATGTGTATACAAAGGAGAGTACGCACGACGGGCAGTGGGTCACGATCGAGAAGGACCTCCTTCCCCTCATTCACGACGGCCTCAAGACCGCGTGGGAGAAGGGGTCGCTGAAGGACTCCCACGATCCGGCCGACTATCGGCTCGGCGGCATGAACGTCGGCTGGGAGGTCCCCGGCATCTTCGACGTCGAGATGCAGTTGCGCGACCTATCGCTCCGCGCCGTCGCGCGGTAGGCGGTTGCGCCCTCCTGGACCAATAAGTCATACCTACATAACATACCTAATTCCAGCATGTTAATACTATAAACATGACGACTATACGAGGCGTGGGCGATTCTCTCGGAAGCGATGCCGTGGAAAACGCACCGGAAGTGAGGGAGGCAAAAGGCTTTTCTGCAAAAGGATTGAGTGACTTCACAACAGTCGTGTGAAGATGGCAGACTGTCTCCGCAGGAAGACTTTTCGCGGTTGCGAAGGACGCGATTTACTCCGGCAGCACTGCGCTGCGCAGGCCATTCAATCGCTTGAGCAGCCGGCGATACTTCGGCCAGATTTCCTTCCCATACGCCCGCTCCATCCGGCTGGTGAAATCGTCGCCGCCGATGAAGATCGACGTCGTGTAAACCGGATTGCGCTGGCCCACGCCCTCCGCCACCCGCTCGGCGACAAACTCCCGATACACCCGCTGCCGCTTGTGGTCCTGTTTGCCGAGATTCAGATAGATCTCGTGCGGCTCGACCAGATCATCCGGTTCGCCCCGCGCGTATCGCCGGTAACTTGTCCACTCGTAGTTGCCCGGATTTTTTGCAATTGCGGCGCGAACGGGATTGAGGTCCATATAGCGCTTGACCTCCAGAAGATAATCCTCGCTATCCACGATGGCGCTGTGGAAGCGGCCCTGCCAGACGTGGCCCGTGTGGTCGTATCGGTTGTTGAAATACATCGCATAAGCCGTGTTGATGGCGTGCATGATCTTGGAGATCGAGCCGCCGGTGGTGGTTTCGAGCAGGATGTGGACGTGGTTTGGCATGAGCGTGTAGGCGTAGAGCTTGAACTCAAACTTGGCGCGGTATCGCCGAAGGAGACTCTTGTAGCGTTTGAAGTCCTCCTCGTCGAGAAAGACCCGCTCGCGGTTGTTGCCGCGTGTCGTAACATGGAACACGCCGCCGGCGAACGAAATCCTGTAACCCATTGACATGGCGCTTCCTTTCCTGCTGGGACCGGGCGTCTGTTAGCCAGTTTTTTCCAGATTATATGTATAACATACTTCGATCCTAAAGTCAATAACCATATCGCAACATTCCCTATATATGTCAGTTAAGTAGGTCTGAGCTATATACAATCCCGTGCTACCGGAGGAACGGGCGCGAGGCATTGAAGAACGCTGCGGCGAGGAGGGCGCTGGCCCCGAAGGTCGCCAGCCAACCGATGAGGACCTGGACGAGGGTCCTGCGGTTGACGAGATGAAAGCCGTGCACCATGCCCACGCCGACGACGGCCCCGACGATGGCCTGGGAGATGGAGACAGGCACGCCGATTTGGGTATAGATGTGCAGCGTGGCCGCCTCGGCGAGCAGGGCGACCAGCCCCGAAAATGGGTCGAGGGGGGTAATGCTTTTCCCGACCGTTTCCATCACCCGACGACTGTAGGTGACGACGCCGATGGCGATGCTGATCCCGCCGACGACGACCGCCGTCCGGGGCGACAGGAACCCCGCCCCCACATAGATTCCCGTCACATTGGCCAGGTTGTTCGCGCCGACGTTGTAGGCGGCGTAGCAGCCGATGAGGATGGACCCGTAGCGGATCGTCTGATGGAATGCCTGGAGGTTGGTGACGCGCCGCACCCAGAGCCATCGAAGGACGATGTACAGGACGAAGGCGAGGATCGCCGAGCCGAAGGGCGTGAGAGCCCAGCAGAGTACGACTTTGGCGAGCCTGGCGTAATCGAGCCTTGATCCCTGGGCGATACTGACGCCCATGATGGCGCCGACAATGGCCTGCGACGAGGAGGCGGGCAGGCGGAACCAGGTGAGGACGTGGATGGTGACGGCGGCCCCCAGCGCCGCGAGCACGGCGTGGGCGAGCGTCACCTGCGACAGGCCGCCGACAGTGTGCAGGCACTTTTCCCCCTCGATGAATGCGCCCGCCATGACAAAGATCGCCGTCAGAACGACCGCCTGGCGATACCGGACGATGCCGGCCCCCACGGGGGGGCCGAAGACGTTCGCCGCCCCGTTGCTGCCGAGTCCCCAGCCGAGGTAGGCGCCGGGCAGAATGGCGAGAATCTTGCCGATCATACGCTTGTCATTACGGTGAGCATTTCGAGGACGTCGGCGGCGTCTTCCGTGGCGTCCACAATGTCGTCTATCTGCTCGATCAGTTCGTGGAGCTGCATCTTTTGGGCCAGGGACAGGTCGGCGGCAAAGACCCGGCGCACGACGGCCTCGAGCTCGTCGTCCACCCGGTGCTCGATGACGGTGCATTCACGGATCAGCTCGAGGACCTTCGACATGTCCTCAAACATCGCGTCAAAGGCGTTTCTTAGCGACTTGATGGATGGGATGGCGTTCTCGGCGGTCTGGGTGAGCGACTTCTTGAATTCGTCGGGGATCTCGACCCGTGTGAGGAAGATGGTCTCGACGACGCGCTCGGCGGCGTCGGCGATTCGGTCGGCGCGCTTGACAAAGTCCAGGAGCGGCTCGCGCATCATGGGGAGAAAGGCGCCCTCGAACAGCTTTCGAGCCACCGCCCGCCGCAGTTCGTCGGCCTCCGTTTCGACCTCATTGACCTCGCCGTTGATCTTCTGTGCCTGCTGGATATTACCCGCGCAGTAGGCCTCGATAGACTCGATGGCGAGCTTGACGCACTTCTTCGCTTTGTTCAGGTGTTCGTGGATCAAATCCCGAACTTCTTTTTCTCGTGAACCCAGCCGCATGGCCGTCTCCTCCGTTCTATTTCTTCTCTTCCTGGATCTGCTGGAGCCGCTCCTGGGCCTTCTCCTTCAGCTCGTCGTCGGGCGCAGCCTTGAGGACCTCCTTCAACAATCCGATGGCGCGATCTCGCCGGCCGGCCTCGGCGTGTTCGTTCGCAGCGGACATCTGGAAGTATGCCTTCATGCGCGGCTCCGTCTGCAGCGCGGCGGCCTGCTCCCACTTCTTTGCCGCCTCGGCATGGTCGCCGTTTCGCTGGTGCATGGCCGCGAGGTTAACCAGGGCCCCCGTGGCCGCGCGGGGGTTGCGTTTCATCATCTCGGCAATCTTCTCGCGGTGGCGAAGCGCCATCTCCGCCCGCCCCGTCCGGCTGTAGATCTCGGCCAGCATGTGCCGAGCGGGCGCATTTTGGTCGTGGAGCTGAACCAGCCTTTCGAGTGGGGCCACGGCCCTCTCGAAGTCCCCCAGCCGGTAAAGGGTTTGCGCATAGAGGAACAGGAGCGCCGGATTGTCCGGCACATTCTTTACCCCTTTTTCGAGGACCTTTGCGGCCTCCTGCGCCTTGCCCGTGGCGGAATACATCGTCGCAAGCAATTGGTAGGGCATGAGGGCGGCGGGGCAACTGTCCGTCAGCTCCTGCAAGACGCGCTCGAGGACCGGCCGAACCTTCTCGATGGCTTCCTCGCCTCCGAAGTCGAAGCCGCCGTAGTAGATCTTCTGGATTTCTTCATGCAGGCGCCCTATCTGCCTCCGGTCCACCGTGGGTCGGCAGGCCAGTTCGAGGCCCTGCTTCAGGATGCTACCGGCCTTCTCGAACTGGTTTGCGATGACGTAGTGATGGGCCAGTTCGGTGTAGTTTGTGATCACATCGGGCCGGGTTCGGATCGCCTCCTGGTAGTAGGTCTCCATCCTGGACGGCAAGACGACATGCGCTTCACGGGCATGGCTCTCGCCCACTTCGGCTTGGTGCTGCAGCGGAAGATGGCCGTCCTCCGTGAGCAGGAGTTCATACTTGCCGGCGCGGAGGTTCGTAAGCGTCGCAGGCGTCCGCAGGCCGGTGGGCATGCCGTCGAGGGAGACGGTTGCGCCGGGCGGGTCGCTCGTCACCGTCAGGCTGTATCTCTTCTCCGGCAGGAGGCGGATATCCAGAGCGGTTTCTCCCGATCGTCCGACCTCGAACGCGGTCCGGTGGGTCTGAAAGCCGTGCCTGACGAGCTTCAGGCTGTGTTCGCCCCGCGCAAGGGCGGCGGCTTGGAGGGGCGTGACGCCGAGGTAGGCCCCGTCCACGAAGACGGTAGCCCCGGGCGGTTGGGATTGGATGGCGACGGAGGGGGGGGCGGACGGCCCGGGCCGGAGGTGGACGACGCCCACGGCTGCGGCTGTGGCGAGACCAGCGAGCACGAGCACCGGGAGGAACACGCGGCCGCATTCGAGTGCGGAGTGCGGAGCGCGGAATGCGGAGTACACCCACAGATGAGCACGGATAAACGCAGATTGATCCCGCGTCCGCGCGGGACTGACCTCTGACCTCTGACCCCTGTGTCCATCCGCGTTCATCTGTGGTTTCTTCGCGCCTTTGCGTGAGGTCTTTTCTTCTCAAGGTCCGATCATGTGTGGATGTCGTATATGCACTTACAGGAGGTCGGGGGGGCGGCGAAGGGCGATTCCTTTTTTTCCTCCGCGCCGCTCGATATTCGCACGCGGGAAACCATGATGCCGTTGTTGTATGTCCAGATGGCCACGCGGCCGCCGTCGAGCGGTTCAGGGTCGTCGCATTCGAGAACAAGTTCGTTGTCCACATAGAACGAGAGATGTGTTCCGCTGCGTTTAGCCTTGATATGGAACCACTGCCGGTGTATGTTCAGCTCCGAGGGGATCCGCTTGAACCGTTCGGCCAGGACCTTGTCGCCCTTCATGATCCGGCTGCGCGTGTTCAACCATCCGCCGAAGATGAAGCTGTATCCCGAGGTCAGGTCCTTCCCGTCGGCGCAGATCGTGACATTCATGTCGCTGACATATTCGTATTTCCGCCCGCGGTCCTGATCCATCTTGGGGCCGACGAAGAACTCGACGGTGATGTCGCCCTTCATCTCCTTCTTGTTCCAGATGGCGGCAAGGCGGTCGCTGCGCCCGCTGAAGAAGGACCATCGCTCGTCGCACTGCCACCGGTTGCTCACCTCCCACGTGCCCCCCGCCACGCGCCAGTCGGAGATGGCCTCCTGGAAGAGGTAGTTGTAGACGTGGTCGCTGAATATATCTATGTTCTTCTTATTGATGTCGGCCTTCAGGGTGCAGTAACCCAGGCCCTGTCCGGGCAGGGGTCGCTCGTCGCGGTGCTTGACAATAAGCCTTCGACCGATGAGGCCGGCGATGTACCGCCCCCTGCGCTCGAACCGCAGGCCGGCCACGTCCCCGGGCGGGCCGATCTCGCCGCGGGCCACAACCTGGTCCTGGCGCCACAGGTCGCATTTCATCACGTTTTTCTCCACATGCACCACCAGCGAGTATCCGCTCAGGAAGTCCTGCCCGTCGCCCGCCAGGATCATGCGAAGCTGCGCGTCGGGGGCCGGGGCGGGGATGTAGCGAATCTCGAAATCCACGTCCCCGGGGAAGTCCGCCCGATTCCAGTTCGTCTGGAAAACCACGTCGCCGAGCATGTCGTTGCGGACATCCTGCCAGTCGCTTTTGACGCTGGCCCAGTCCGCCATCGTGCTCTCGCGCGAGAACGCCTCGTGGAGCGTCGGCATGGCCGAGCGCTCGCCGCGGAAGTCCACCTTCACCTCGCCGAACAGGGCGGACGGCGTGCTCTCGGCCAAAAGGCCGACGCTCCCGCCCTCCAGGTCCGTGTCCCACTCCTCGAAGAGCGGCTCGCCGTCAACGGAGAGGATCATGTGGCCGTCGTGGATCGTCGCGGTCACCTGATAGCGCCCCGCGCCGCCCTCCGGCGGGTCGTCCCGGTGGAGCACGGTCTCCCGGCCCTCCACCACCTTCACCAGCGTCCGCTCCGCGTCGCGTCCCTTCCGCCATTTGAAGGCGTAGTAGTTCAGCTCGTCGAGGTAGTAGAAGCAAATCCCCGCCGCGCCCTTGGCCCATGGGCCGATCCGGACAGAGTAGGAGTAGTCCCGCCAGTGCGGCTCGCCGCTGATCGCCTTCGCCGGCCCCCCTTCCGCGTTCACGGCAAAGGAGTCCTGTCCGTCGCTTTCGGTGAGGACCTTCCACTCGCCCCCCATCTCCGTCCATCGCCCCGCCGAGTACTGGGTGAAGTTGTCCTCATAGCCGCGCACATCCGCCACGCGCACGTCATCGAAGCTGGCGCCCTCGCCGCCGGCGCTGTAGAGGCCCACCGTCCCGTAGCACAGGTTCGGGTCTTCCACCTCGATCACGGCGTGGTCGTCAATGAACGCGGTCACGTGGGTATTGAATACGCGGATTCGGAGGGCGTACCACTGCCCCGGGGTGTAGCCGCCCGTTTGCTCGACCAGGACGGTCTCATGGTCCCCATACCTCTTGACCAGTTGCATCTTCGGGAACTTCGATCCGTGCGCCCCCCACTTGAAGAGATAGTAGTTTGCCGGGTCGCGGTAGTAGAAGACGACGCCCACCGGCTCGGTCCCCAGCGGCTTGACGGCAGCCTCGTATGCGTAGTTGTCCCAGAACCAGTGCTTGAACGGCGAGGCGACGACGATCCCCTCCCCCTCGCCCTTTTGTCTGCTCAGCGTGAAGGCATTGCTGCTCAGGCCCGGGTTGTCGAGGCTGCTGATCTCCCATTTGCCCGATAGGGGCAGCCAGTCCCCCAGCTTGTCGTCCTCGGCCTTCATGAAGTCGTCCGTGAAGTAACGGCTGCCGATCATCTGGATCGCCGGCTTCTCATAGGCAACCGACCCGTCTATCGCCCCGAAAAGGACCTCTCCCTCCGCGAACGTGCCGTCGTAGGCCGTCGCCACGATCGTGTCGTCCACCACGACGGCTATCGAGGCGTCCCGGCGCTTCACCACCACCTTGCGCGGCTGCCCCGTCCCGATGCCGGCCTCGGTCCTGGTCCCGATATGGACCTCAATCCCGTTCTCCACCCGTCCGATCTCGATGGCGGACTCCTTCAGGTCCACAAAGTAGTAGTTCGACGGCGTTTCCGGCGGCCCCTGGAGGTTGAAGACCACGCGACCGTGCGGCCCGCCGGCCTTGCCGGCGCCCGTCGCCGTGAACCTCAGATTGAAGCTCCTCGCCTTCTCACCCTCCAACTTCTGGTAGTGGAAGGCGTTCCACTCCGCCTTATTGCCGGCGCGCAGGGGGACGGGCTTCGCGCAGCCGAGGCAGAGGGCGAGCATGGCGGCCAGAAGCAGGGACAAACGGACGGAATGAAAGCGTGTGGACTTCAGGCTCATGGATTGTCTCCACATGGTTCTACACGAAAACCGGCCTTATTGTTTCAATTTTACCCTGTGATCGCGCATCTGTCAAGGAGCGCCATTCCGAAGGGCATGACCCCAGCAAGAACTTTTTCCTTGCACTTGGCGCGCCAATTCGGTTTACTAAAGTATTCGCCATATGCAGCGCCGGAGGATGCCGGACGCAGCCTCGGCAAGTTCAGGAGAAGGACGTGAACATCATCAAAGAGACGGACAAGGAAATCTGGCAGGCCATCGCCAACGAACAAAAGCGACAGGAGAACTACCTGGTCCTCATCGCCTCGGAAAACTACTGCAGCGCAGCAGTCCAGGCGACGCAGGGATCGTGCCTCACCGACAAGTACGCCGAGGGCTACCCCGGCAAGCGCTGGTACACCGGCTGCGAGAACAGCGACGCCGTCGAAAGCCTCGCTGTCGCGCGCTCCAGGGAACTCTTCGGCGCAGAGCACGCCAACGTCCAGCCCCACTGCGGCTGCTCCGCCAACATGGCAGTTTACCTCGCCGTCCTCGAACCGGGCGATCGCATCCTCTCCATGGACCTCGCCCACGGCGGCCACCTCTCCCACGGACTCCAGAAAAACCTGTCCGGCCGGCTCTACGAGATCTACCACTACGGCGTGGACCGCGACACCGAGATGATTGACTACGACGAACTCAAACGCATCGCCCGCGAGTGCCGGCCCCAGTTGATCATCGCCGGCGCCAGCGCCTACCCGCGCAAACTCGACTTCGCGCAGTTCAAGGCCGCCGCCGATGAGGTCGGCGCCAAGCTGATGGTGGACCTCGCCCACATCGCCGGCCTCGTCGCCGCAGGCGTCCACCCCGACCCTGTCCCCCATGCCGACTTCGTGACCTCGACGACCCACAAGACCCTCCGCGGCCCGCGCGGCGGGTTCATCCTCTGCAAAAAGGAATATGCACACCTCATTGACGAGGAGATGTTCCCCGGCCTGCAAGGCGGCCCCCTAATGCACGTCATCGCCGCCAAGGCCGTATGCTTCAAGGAGGCCATGCGCCCCGAGTTCAAGACATACGCCGCACAGATCATCAAAAACTCCAGGGCCATGGCCAAGACCATGGAGGAGCGCGGGCATCGCATCGTCTCCGGCGGGACGGACAACCATCTCTTCCTCGTGGACCTGACCGAAAAGGGCATGACCGGAAAACAGGCTGTGGCGCAACTCTACGATGTGGGCATCTCCGCCAACAAAAACCTCATCCCCTTCGACAAGGAAAGCGCCTTTGAAACCAGCGGCTTCCGCATCGGCACCCCCGCCGTCACCACCCGCGGCATGAAGGAAGATGAGATGAAAGAGATCGCCGCGCTGATTGACGAAACGCTGGCCGACGGCCCGTCCGACGACATCCGCCGCCGCGTGGCGGACCTCTGCGCCGCCTTCCCCGTCCGACCGCAGCAGATCGAGGAAAAGGGGTCAGACCCCTTTTGCCCTCAAGGCCCGAAGGGTGCTTCGCACAAAAGGGGTCTGACCCCTTTTCCTTCCGCGTGAGACCCGTGAGCGGCGCAAAACACATCACGGTCCTCGGCGACGGCGGATGGGGCACAGCCCTCGCCATCCTCCTGACCAAAAAGGGCAACCGCGTCACGCTCTGGGGCAACTTTCCCGACTATGTCGAGCGCCTCAGAACGACCCGCGAGAATGAAAAATTTCTGCCGGGCATCCGGCTCCCCAAGGAACTGACGCTCACCGCCTCCATCGAGGACGCCCTGCGCGACGTCGCCCTGGCCGTCGCCGCCGTCCCCGTCATCTACCTGCGCGCCACAATGGAGAAGATCGCGCCGCGCTATCCAAAAGCCGTCCCCATAGTCAGCGTCGCCAAAGGCATCGAGAACGAGTCCCTTCTCTTAGCCAGCCAGGTCATCGCGGGTGTCATCGGCGGCGTCCCCATCGCCACGCTGCTCGGCCCGAGCCACGCGGAGGAGGTCGCCCGCGGCCTGCCCACGTCCGTCGTTGCCTCGTCGGCCGACATGGCCCTGGCCGAGGTCGTCCAGGCAACATTCATGACCGACCGCTTCCGCGTCTATACGAATCCCGACACGCTCGGGGCGGAGCTTGGTGCCGCGCTCAAGAACGTCATCGCCATCGCCTCGGGCATCTGCGACGGTCTCGGCTTCGGCGACAACGCAAAGGCCGCCCTCATCACCCGCGGCCTGGCCGAGATCGCCCGCCTCGGCGTCGCCATGGGCGCCGACCCGCGCACCTTCGCCGGCCTGACGGGGCTCGGCGACCTTATCACCACCTGTGTCAGCCCCTACGGGCGCAATCACGCTGTCGGCCAGGCCATCGGCAAAGGCAAGACGCTCAAGCAGGTCCTCGACGGCATGGAGCAGGTGGCGGAAGGCATCTGGACCACCAAGTCCGCCTGCGCCCTGGCCCGGAGGCGCGGCGTCGAGATGCCCATCGCCGAGCAGGTGCACGAGGTACTCTTCCGCGACAAGCCGCCCCTCCAGGCCGTGAGCGACCTCATGCTCCGCGGCGCGAAGGCGGAAGACTGATCCGAGTTCGGAGTGCGGAGTGCGGAATGCGGAATGCGGAATGCGGAGTTCCGGTCACTTCACTCTTCACTTTCCACTCTCCACTTTCCACTCGCCACTCTCCATCCCACTTCGCATACTCTGCGAGGGATTTCTTGTTAGCCAAGCGTATTTCGTTCCGCAAAAAGGCCCTTTTACCATATGCCTGAGTAACAATCGCTTCTCGCGCCCAAATTTTCACTTTTGCGATGTTTCGGCTGAGACCTCCCGGAGGTCTCGGATTGCCGGGAGGTTGAAACGCCGTCGTGGAGGATACATGCACCCGCGGCTATCGGCATACTTGACTCTCAGATGAGGGCAACGTATCATAAAGAAATGGCATCTCGTTGTTCCGGGCAATGATCTTGTTTTGCTGAACGGTTCATCCATGAGAAAGATCGCTTTGATTCTGCTCATAGCGGCCCTGGCCGTTGCCGTGGTCTATCCCGCCTTCTCGCCGAAGCGTTCCAGCGGCTCCTTGGGGGGAAGGGGCGGCGCGGCCGTTGCTTACGTTCGCATCGCGCCGGTGGAGCGACAGTCTATTCGGCAATGGATCGGCGCGACCGGCGATGTCGCGGCGCAGGCGAGCGTCTCGGTCTTTTCGGAGGTGGAGGGCGAGCTGAAGAAACTCCTCGTGGACGAAGGCGACGCGGTGACGCAGGGCCAGGTGATCGCGCAGATTGACCCGGAGGAGCTTGAGGCCGCCCACGAGCGCTACAAGGCCGCTTTGGGGGTCATGAGTGCGCGCGCGGCGCAGATCAACGCCCCGCCTCGCCCCGAGGAACTCCAGAAGGCTAAGACGCAACTCGATGAGGCAAACGTCCGCAAGCAGAGGGCCGAGGCCGACTACACACGGCAGAAGGAGTTGTTCCAGCGAAACATCTCCAGCCGAGAACTCCTCGACGCGGCGGAGATGTCCTTCGCCGTGGCGACGGCCCAGTTCAACGTGGCCAAGGCGGACCTCGACCTGGTCGAGAAAGGCGCGCGCGAGGAGGAACGCAACGTCCTCGCCGCGCAGGTGAAGGAGGCAGACACGCAGGTCCACCTGGCCGAGCTGCGCCTCCGAAAGGCGACCATCAAGGCCCCGATCGCGGGCATCGTGGACAAGCGTTACTTCGATCAGGGCGCATACGTGGATACCGACAAGCCTATCTTCCGGATCGTGGACATCCGCACCGTGAAGGTCCTGGCCAACATCCCTGAACGCGACGTCGCCGGCACGCAGGCCGGGATGAACGTCGAGGTCGAGGTGGACGCCTACCCCGGCCGCGTGTTTGCCGGCGAGGTCCGCCGGATCAGCCCCACCGTCGCCGCCGACAGCCGCACGGCGGAGATCGAGGTGGCGATCCCCAACAAGGAGATGCAGCTCAAGCCCGGCATGTTTGCCCGCGTCCGAATCATCGTCGGCGAGAAGAAGGACACGTTGGTCGTCGCCACCGACGCCGTGGTCAAATCGCCCGAGGGGACCCATCTCTTCATCGTCAAGGACGGCAAGGCGAGCCGCCGCCCCGTCAAGATCGGCCTCACGCAGGACAGCCTCACGGAGGTCCTGGAGGGCGTCCAGGAGCAAGAGCAGGTGGTCACCTTCGGCCTGCTCATGCTCAAGGACGGCATGGACGTGGTGGTCAAGGGACCCGAGACAACAGCCCCTGCGCCAAGCGAAGGGGAAAAGAGCGAGTCACGCCCATGAACCTGCCGCGGTTCTCTGTCGGCCATCCCATCACCGTGACGATGTCCTACCTGGGCATCCTAATGATCGGGGGCGTGTTGCTCATGCGCCTGCCTGTGGACCTTCTCCCCGACGTGGAGCGCAAGTCCGTCGCCGTGATCACGGAGTACGAGGGCGCAGGGCCGGAAGAGATCGAGACGCTCATCACCGAACCGATCGAGCGCGAGGTGAGCACGGTGTCGAACGTCATCGAGGTGGTCAGCGACTCCCGCGAGGACCAGTCGCGCATAGACATCAAGTTCGCCTGGGGCGCCGACATGAACGAGGCCCTGAACGAGGTGCGCGAGAAGGTCGCGATCGCAAAACGCCAGGCCTCCTTCCCCGATGACGCCGAGGAGCCGGTGGTCTATAAGTTCGAATGGTCCATGATCCCCATCCTGCGCTTCGGCCTGTCGGGGACCATGCCGCTCGACAAGATCCGCGATTACGCCGACGACGAGATCCAGTACCGCCTTGAGCAGTTAGAGGGCGTGGCGTCGGTGTCAATACAGGGCGGATTGGAGCGCGAAATCCTGGTCGAGGTCCGGCGCGACGCCCTCGAGGCCATCGGCATGACCCCCGCCCAGTTGATTGACGTGCTCCGTGCGGAGAACCTCGATCTGCCGGGGGGCTTTGTGGAAAGCGGAAACACCGAGTTCCTCCTCCGCACCAAGGGCCAGTTCGCCGCGGTGAGGGAGATGGAGGACATCGTGATCGCCGAGCGGTCCGGCGTGCCGGTCCGCCTCCGCAACGTCGCCCGCGTCCTGGATACGTTCAAGGAGGTCCGCTACTACACGCGCATGAAGGAGGGGGCGGGGGTCTCCGTGTCGGTTTACAAACAATCCGGCGAGAATACGCCCCGCGTGGCCGCCCGCGTTCGGAAGCGACTTGAACAGATTCGGGCCGACCTCCCGCCCGGCATCGAGATGGAACTCGAGTTTGACGAGTCCGAGTTCATCCGCAGTTCCATCTCCCAGGTGAACTCCACCGCCACCCAGGGCGGGGCGCTGGCCATCCTTGTCCTGCTTTTCTTCCTTCGCAGCCTTACGAGCACGCTCATCATCGCCGTCTCGATCCCGCTCTCGATTGTGGCTACGTTCATCCTGATGGGGCTTGCCGGCATCTCGCTCAACATGGTCTCCCTCGGCGGGCTTGTCCTCGGCATCGGAATGTTGGTGGATAACTCCATCGTCGTCCTCGAAAACATCTTCCGCCACCGCGAATCCGGCGAAGCGCCCCTGGACGCGGCCGTCCAGGGCAGCGACGAGGTCCGGATGGCCATCTCCGCCTCCACCCTCACCACCCTCTGCGTCTTTGTGCCCCTGTTGCTTCTCTCAGGTTCGATGGCGGCGGCCTTCTTCCGCGAGATGGCTATCACCGTCTCCTTCTCCCTCATCGCCTCGCTCGTCGTCGCTCTCACGCTCGTCCCCATGCTGGCGGCCATCCTGCTGCGGAGGATGCGCGCCGACGAGCAGCGCGGGTGGATGTTCCACTCCATCGGCCGGATACTCACCGCCGTCGAGAACCGCTACGCCGCCGCGGTGGGCCGATTGATGCCCTGGCGCATTCCCCTCCTCGGCCTCGCCGTCATCGCGCTGGTATGCTCCGTCCTTGCCATGCCCCGGCTCGGCACGGAGTTCATCCCGACCGTGGACGAGGGGCGAATCTCATTGAATCTCGAAATGCCTGTCGGCACAAGACTCGAGATCACCGACCGTGTCATGCGTGAGATCGAGGAGACCATCAAGGCCGAGGTCCCTGAGACCCGAAGCATGTTCTCCCAGGCCGGCACCGGCGGCGGCTTCCATGGTCGCGCCAGCACCGGCACCAACACGGGAACGATGCGAATCAACCTCGTCCCGCGCGTCGAGCGCGAGCGCGGCATCGCCGAGATCGTCTCTGCCCTGCGCAAGCGCCTCGTCGGCATCCCCGGGGCGAAGATCTGGATCTCCGAGCGCGGGTCCCTCCTCGCCCGCGTCATCAGCGGCGGCTGGAACGAGCAACTCCAGATTGACGTGCGCGGCCACGACCTGTCGCGCACCGTGGCCGTCTCGCAGAGGATCGCCGACGCCATCAAGGCCGTGCCCGGCGTGCAAAGCCCCCGCCTCAGCCAGGAACTCGGCAAGCCGGAACTGGTGATCCATGTGGATCGCCGAAAGGCCTCGGCCCTGGGCGTGAATGTGTCCGACGTGGCGAACGTCGTACGCACCTGCTTCGTCGGCACAGTTGCCACGCAATACCGCGAGGGGGGCGACGAATACGACGTCCGCATCCGCCTCCGCGAGGAGGACCGCCTCCGTCCCCTCGACATCACCCAGGTGATGGTCACATCCGGCAGCGGCGCCAAGATACCGCTACGCAACATCATGCGCGTTGATCAAATGGCCGGGCCGGTGAAGATTGACCGGAAGAACCGCGAGCGCATCGTCACCGTCTCCGCCTCCATCGAGGGCCGCGACCTCGGCAGCGTCATGGTTGAAATCCGCAAGGCCATCGCCGACATCCCCACCGGCGAGGGCGTCCACATCTCCTTCGCCGGCGACACGGAGGAGGCCCAGAAGTCAAACCGCGACCTCGCCGTCGCCCTCACCCTGGCTGTTGCGCTCGTCTATATGGTCATGGCCTCCCAGTTCGAATCGCTCCTCCACCCATTCGTCATCATGTTCACCATCCCCTTCTCCCTCATCGGAGTCATCCTTACCCTCTTCTATACCGACACTTACGCCAGCGTCATGGTCGGCATCGGCGGGATCCTCCTCTGCGGCATCGTCGTCAACAACGCCATCGTCCTCATTGACTACACGAACCAGATCCGGGCGCGCGGCGTGGCGATGCGCGAGGCCGTCATGGAAGGGGCGAGGACCCGCCTGCGACCGATCCTTATGACCACGCTCACTACCGTGCTCGCCCTTGTGCCGCTCTCCCTCGGCATCGGCGAGGGGGCGGAGCTGCAGGCTCCGCTCGCCCGCGTCGTCGTCGGCGGACTCACCGTCTCCACACTCTTCACACTCTTCTTCATCCCTCTCCTCTACACCCTTGCCGAGGACCTCCGCGCCTGGGTCGTCCGCCTCGTCCGTTCGCCGCAGCGTGATGGGAAGGGGTGAGAGGGCGCCTTTTCCGATTGCGGAATGCGGAATGAAAAAGCAGACGCAGATGGAGGCAGATGAACACAGCAAAATTATCTGTGAGAATCAGCGTGAATCTGCGTCAACTCCTGATCTTAAATCCGAAATCCGCAATCCCCAATCCCCAATCCGAAATCCGTAGACCTTCTTCCTTGACGCCGCTCCGTCCGCCTGCTATTCTGTTGTTCGACCCTTTGATCCTTCAACCGGGCGGGGGACATGAACCGGAAGCTGCCAGACTTCTGATGATTTTTATTTTAAATTTGCGATTTGAATCCAGACTCCGCACTCCCCACTTTCCACTCCCCACACTCCTTGAACTCCGGCGAGTTCAGCTACCGGGCATCGCCCTTCTGTCACAGGAACTATTTCGGCTCGTCCACGAGGCGGCTGTTCAGGATGTGCTGGGAGTAGAACTTGTATATCACACTGCGCGGCGGCTGCGGCACGTAGCCGGTCATGTCGCCCGGGTCGCCCGCCTCGTAGAGGCGAACCAACTGTGGCTGCGCTTCGTGGGTCTTGAGGAATTCGACCACGCCCTCGTGGAGCCGCGCGACTTCTTTGGGATGATCCTGGGCCACATTCGTCAGTTGCTGGGGATCGGCCTGGGAGTCATAAAGCTCGCGTGCAACGGGATTGGGGCGATCCACTAAGAGCCATCGCCCGTCGCGCGCGGCGATGGAGTGGTCCGGCGACTTGGGGTTCGGCACGACCTTTGCCGAGATGGCGACGTCGCGGATCTTGCACGACTTCCCATGCAGCAGCGGCAGGAACGATCTGCCCTGCATCCGCTCGGGTATCTGGATGCCCGCCATGTCGAGCAGCGTGGGGGCGAGGTCGGCGGGCTGGACAAGGTCGTTGAACCGTCGGCCATTGGCCGCGGCCTGGGGCATGCGGATCATCAGGACCGTCCGACACACCTCATCATACAGGGGAGTCTTCGTCAGAATCTTGCCGTGCTCGTTAAGGTACGTGCCGTGATCGGAGATCCAGATGACGCACGTGTTGTCGGACAGGCCCAGCACATCGAGGGTCTCCATGATGCGGCCGAGGCATCGGTCCACGAAGGTGACCGTGCCGGCGTAGCGGGCGACGACATTCTTGATGTCCGCCTCGGTCAGTTTGGCCGGGTCGGGCACATGGGATAGAAGCACATCGCCATCGTAGCCGGGATCGTAGAGATCGGTGTAGTGCTGGGGCGGGAGGTTCGGCTCGTGCGGGTCGAAGGCGTCCACCCAGAGGAGGAACTTCTCGTGCTTTGCGTTTCGCTCCAGCCAGTTGACGACGCGCTGGCAGGTCTGGTGGGTGACCCAGTCCTCCTCCATCTGTCGGTCGCGGATGTTGCGCAGGTATTGGGCGATGCTGGTATTGATGAACCGCGCCTCGGACTTGGACGTGTCCTTGAAGGGCAGGACGACGGAATCGGAGGTCATGCCGTAGCGGTCAATTTCCTGGCCGCGGATGAAGTCCCATGCGTTGAAGGGCCAGTCGAAGTTGCCGCCGCCGTTGACGAGGTGAGGCGTGTCGCAGATCAACTGAGTCACGTAGCCGTTCCGGCTCAGGATGTCGGGGAGCGTCACCGCATCATAGCGTAGCGGAAGCCAGGCATGGAACGGCTCGCCGAAGCGTCCGGTCAGAAGGTCCGTGCGGTTGGGGATTGTGGGGAAGCTGCCGACGTAGGCTTTGTCGAAGACGGCGGCGGTCCGGGCGAACTCGGCGGCGTGGGGCGTGCGGACCCACGTGTTGCCGTAGGCGCTCAGGTAGTCGGGGCGCAGGGTGTCGTTCATGATGACGACAAAATTCATCGAGTCTCCTTCTCTTCAGTAGCTTCCTTTGCCCCGGATCACCGCGGGGATGGTCCAGAGGAGGACCTTTATGTCCAGCCAGAGGGACCATTGGTCAATGTAACGCAGGTCGAGCCTCATCCACTGGCTGAAGGCCAGGTCGCTCCGGCCGCTGACCTGCCACAGGCATGTTATGCCCGGCTTCATGCTGAGGCGGCGGCGCTGCCAGCGCTCGTAGCCCTCCACTTCGTGCATGGGCACGGGACGCGGGCCGACAATGGACATGTCGCCCTTGAGCACGTTCCACAACTGCGGCATCTCGTCAAGGCTGAACCGCCGCAGATAGCGGCCGACGGTCGTCACGCGCGGATCGTCCTTCGCCTTGAAGGATGGGCCGTCGGAGGTCTTGAGCGCGGCGACGCGGGCCTTCTCTTCCTCCGCGTGGTCAACCATTGACCGGAATTTGTATGTGATGAACTCCCGTCCATGAAGCCCCGCCCGCTTCTGGCGGAAGAGGATGGGGCCGCGCGACGTGGCCTTGATGAGAACAGCGATCAGCGCGAGGAAGGGCGCGAGCAGGGCCAGAAGCACCAGCGACAGGGCCACGTCCATGAGCCGCTTGATGAGCAGCGGCCCGGCGTGGCGCGGGGCGGAACTGTAGGTCAGGAACGGCAGGCCGTCCAATTGTTCGACATACGTCTTCGACAGGATAACATTGAAGAAATCGGCCTGGAGGTGGATGTCCACGCCCACTTCTTCGCAGATGCGAATGACCTCCTCCGACTCCGTCAGGTCGGCGAGCGGGTCGGCGAAGACCACGTCGTCAACGACGTTCTTGTCAATGGTCGTCTGCAGGTCGCCGATGGTTCCGAGGACGGGCACGCCATCGAGGTCCTCGTTGGCGAGGCGCGTGCGCGTGGCGATGCCGGCGATGTGGAAGACGCCGGCGGCGTGCTCGGCGAGGCGCTTGGCCATCTCCTCGGCCTTCTCCGCGCTGCCGACGATGAGAAGACGGCGCACCGCCTTCTCCCTTTGCGTCGCCAGCCTTAGAGCCACTCGGTGGGCGATGTGGAAGCAGACAAGGCAGAGCGCGAAGAACAGGCCCACCATCATCCGACTCACGGTGAGGGGCTTGAAGACAAAATTGAAAAGCGCCATGAACACGCCGCAGAGGATGAGGGGTTTGACGACGGACATAAACACATCCTGGCGCTCCCCGTGCAGCCACTTGGTGCCGCTGCAGTAGGAAAAGGCCAGGAGCCAAAGGGGAATGGCCAGAGCAGGGATCCAGATGTAGTATCGGAACGGCAGGATGACGCGCCACTCCACGTCCGTCACGATGCGCGGCATCGCCACGCGGAGATAGTAGGACCCCGCGAAGGCGCAGATGATGATGAGGGCGTCCACCACCATCACCTGCATCTGGATCAACCGGTCGCGTTCTCGCAGCATAAACACCTCGCTCTGGGACGAGCGGGTCTATTTTGCCAGGATGTCCCGATGCTTCTTCTTCAGGAACTTCACCGCCGTGCGCAGCGTCAGCTCGGGGAAGGCGCAGCCGTACATGCACAGCACCCAGAGTCCGTCGAACCCGCCGTCCTTCACGGCCTGGATGCAGGCGTCCACGTCAATCTCGCCCTGGCCGATGGGCAGGTGCAGGCCGGGGACCTGGATGCCGTCGGCGATGTGGATGGATCCCATCGTCCCCTTCAGCGCATGGATCATGCCGACCGGGTCGCCATTCGTGATGACGTTTGCATGGCAGAAGTCGAGGCAGACGCGGACGGACTTCGAGCCGACGTCCTTGATCAGCTTCGGCGCCTTTTCAGGAGTGCTGGCGATGAGGCCGGGGTGGAGCTCGATGCCGAGAACCATGCCGGCGGCTTCCAGGTGCTCCGCGCTCTCCTTCAGGGCGGCGACGAGGCGGCCCCAGACGGCCTTTTCGTCGGCCCCGTCGGGCAGGCGGCCCTCCGCCGTGCAGAGGTGCACCGCGCCGAGGGCCTTTGCAAGCTCGATGTTGTGCTTGATGAAGGCCACGGCGTCGGCGCGGCCCTGTTTCTCGTCCGGGTCCTGATAGGCCGTAAAGCCCTTGCCGCCCGGGGCGGGCGAGGCGATGATGCCCCGGATCGGCAGGCCGGCGGCCTCGGCGGCCATGCGGCAGAGATCGAGGTTCTTCGGGCCGAACTTGCCCTGCGTCAGGTAGGGGATGTGCGGCGGGAAGAGGTCCAGCCCCCCTGCGCCTGCCTTGGCGATGCGCTCAAAGATTGCCTCGATGGACCCGGCCGGGAACATGTGATTACTGGCCAACAGCATGGACATTCCTCCTCAGAAAAGTTGCTGACATGCAACGTGTGCCACGCTCAAGCCTTGCTTGAGCGTGCATCTGCGAAGGGGCTCCAAGCCCGCCGAAGACACGCTCAAACCAGTTTGAGCGTGGCACACAACCCAGACAACGGTTGGCTACCATACCCTGTAGGGCGGGGAAAGTCAACGGTGCGGCCGGCTGCTTATCCACAAAAACAGTTGCAACCGGCCCGCGCCTTTGTATAATCAAGCCTTTGGGTGTGGGACAGGAGAATGCATCGGTGCGCAAGGCGTTGGTCGTGATTGACATGGTGAAGGGGTTTTTCGTGGAGGGGAGTGCCCTGTACTGCGGCAAGAAGGCCCGCAAGATCATCCCATTCGTGAAGGCGAAACTTGAGGAATACGAGAAGCACGGCTACTTCGTCGTCTTCGTGTGCGACAACCACGATCCTGACGATGAGGAGTTCAACGCCTTCGCCCCGCACTGCGTCAGAGGCACGGAGGAGACGGAGGTCATTGACGAGCTGAAGGACTTCGCCAAGCGCCACCGCGTCCTGCCCAAGAGACGATACAGCGCCTTCTTCGACACGGACCTGGGGGGCGTTTTGGAAGAGGCCAAACCCGACCTGGTCGAGGTCGTCGGCGTGTGCACGAATATCTGCGTCCTGTTCACCGTGGAGGACCTGCGCAACCGGGACTATCCCGTGCGCGTCTATGCCGAGGGCGTCGCGTCGTTCGATCGGGAGGCGCACGAGTTCGCCCTGAAACAGATGGGATCCGTCCTCGCGGTGGAGGTCGTCCGCGAGAAATGACTCTTTTTCCGGAGAAAGAACCATGTCGGTAATTCGTGTCGGGTGTGTCGGCGTCGGGGGCATGGGGGGCAACCATGTGAAGGCGGTGTCGGACATCAAGAACGCGGAGCTGGTCGCCGTCTGCGACATCATTGAGGCCACGGCGAAGCGCGTCGGCGAGCAGTACAGCGTGCCGTTCTACACCGATCACCGCGCGATGCTGAAAAAGGAAAAGCTGGACGCCATCACCATCGCCACGCCGCATCCGCAGCACAGGCCGGTGGCGGTGGCCGCGCTGAACGCGAAGAAGCATGTCTTCACCGAGAAGCCCATGGCCTCGACGGTGAGCGACTGCGACCTGATGATCGCCGCGGCGAAGAAGAACCGCAAGCGCCTGTGCGTCATGTATCAGCAGCGGACCAAGGCCGTCAACCACGAGGCCCGGCGGATCATCAAAAGCGGCGAGATCGGGACGCTGATCCGCGTCAACATGGTGTCCTCAAGTATGCGCACACAGGCTTATTACGACAGCGGAGGTTGGCGCGGCACGTGGGACGGCGAGGGCGGCGGGGTGCTGCTCAACCAGGCCCCCCACCAGATTGACCTGCTCCTGTGGCTGACGGGCCCGCCGAAGCGCGTGATGGGGCATGTCAGCACCTTCGGCCATGAGATCGAGGTGGAGGACACGGCCTCGGCCCTGATGGAATACCCCAACGGCGCGCATGGGTGCATCCAGGTCAGCACCGTTGAGGCGCCCGGCATGAGTCGGTACGAGATCGTCGGCACGAAGGGGAGGATCGTCCTCGAGGGCAGCCGCCTCCGCATGAACGTGCTGGAGCAACCGTCGGACCAGTTCATCAAGACGAACAAGGAGATGTGGGGATCGGTCAAGGGGGAGTGGAAGGACATCGAGGTCAAGCCGGACGCCGCCACCCATGTGGAGGGCGTGACGGCCATGATCCAGGACTTCATTGACTCGCTCATCGAGAAGCGCGCCTCGCTCTGTCCCGCCGAGGAGGGGCGCATGTCGGTGGAGCTGGCGAACGCGATGATCATGTCGAGCGTAACCGGCAAGCCGGTGGACCTGCCCATTGACGCAAAGAAGTACGACGGAATTCTGAAGAAGCTGATCCGGCAAAAAGGATTGATGTAGGATAAAGAAAAGGCCCACTCAGGGAGCAAGTATGAAAGCTGCTGCGATGCGAAAGGTGACGGTCGCCCTCCTGGCGGCGGGCATTGGGATGTTGATAATCGGTCAGCCGGCGCACGGCCACACAGGCGTGCACGCGCGGTGCGTCCGCACGGACAAGCCGGTCACCCTCGACGGCAAGCTGACCGAATGGCAGAAGGCCGAGACCATCGAGATTGATCACGCGAAGACGTCCTTCGGCGTGACGTCCTCCGACGCCGACGCGAGCTACATGCTCGGCACGATGTGGGATGAAAACAACCTGTATGTGGCCATCTTTGTCAAGGACAGCAAGATTGTCACCGACCAGAAGGGGGAGGACCTATACAAGGCCGACTGCATCGAGATCGCCATTGACCTTGACAACCAGAGCGAGGGCAGCTACCAGAAGGACGATTACCAGTTCGTCTTCTGTCCATCCGGTCCGGACAAGAGGCCCCAGAAGTGGATGTACCGCAATCCTGTCACGGGCAATCAGGAGCCGAAGGACGTCCAGGTCGCTTCCGTTCTCAAAGACGATGGATACGTCCTGGAGATCGCCATTCCCTGGAAGGCCCTCGGCGAGTTCAGACCCGCCGCGGGGACCGTTATCGGCTTTCAGCACGATATTCGAGATTACGACGCAAACGAGGAGGCTGCCGGCCTGTGCTGGTCGCCCTCAAAGGACCCGATGGCCAACCCGCTCGAATGGGGCGATCTGATCCTGGTGGACCGCCCCGGCGCGCCCATTGACGACGCCCTTGCCAAGCTCAAGCCGATCAACGCCCGCTACCGGCGGATGCTCACCGGCCTCGTGGCCGAGGACGACAACGAGGTCGCCGTCGAGATCGCTGACAAGCCCGTCGGCAATCTCTCCCTCGGCATCGGCTGGAATTGGCGCTACCTGAGCAACGACTTCCCCGACTGGAGCAAGGAGGAGTGGGACGCCTTTCTCGGTATGTTGGCCTGGACCAGACCACACTGGGTTCGTTACGGCCTGCACTTGCGCGATTGGGAGCCGAAGAACGATGATAACGACTCGAAGCATTTCGCTTGGGAAAACTTTTCCTTCGACTCCGACGCGATGAAGATGCACTACAGGATGTTGGACTTCTGCGAGGCCCAGGGCATCGCCGTCCTCATCTGCAACTGGAAGGCCGGCGAGTGGCTGGCCGAAACCGCGCACAGCAAGGACCTGAAGGACACCGACGACAAGCCCGATACCGACGCGCCGTACGACCCGAATGAATTCATCGAGAGCATCGCCGCGCTGGTCCATCAGCTCAAGGTCGTGAAGAAGTATCAATGCGTCAAACAGATCTCCCTCTGGAACGAGCCGAACGGCAAATGGTCCTACAACTCCCCAAATGCGAACTACCCCGACGCCTTCTGGGCCATGTATCCGCCCCTCGATGCGAAGCTCAAGGATATGGACCTGCGCGACCAGATCCAGATTCTCGGTCCGGACTCGTCCATGGGGAAGTACTCCGAGCTGGAGACCATCCTGCCCCTGCTCGACAAAGCCGGCGATGTGATTGATGTGGTCTGCGACCACGACTACAAGGGCTTCATGGACTGCGAGAAGGGCAAGAAGGGCGTGCCGCTCTCCGAAGGAATCGCCGCCTATGCGAAGTTTACTGAGGCCCTCCGCGCCCGCAAGCGCCCCCTGCCGTTCGGCGTCGCGGAGTTCGGCAACTACGGCAACAGCGCCGGACCGGTGGATACGGACGAGGAGGTCTTCGCCGGCTCGATCTCGACGGCGGAGCTCGTCACACGCGGCGCCGCGGCGGGGGTGAACGGTTTCCTGCGCTGGGAGTTCCGGGTCTATGACAACTCGTGGCGAAACTTCGGCGCGCTCACGTCCGTCAGCAAGGATCGCCTCTTCACGCCGTATCCCCCGGTGTATTTCCCCCACGCGCTCCTCTCACGCCACATCGAACGGGGGTCCGACGTCCTGGATGTGAAGACGGCCGGGGGCAAGGACGAGAACGGCGTCCCCCGCGTGCATGCCTCGGCGTTTAAGTGGGGGCTGAACAAGTTCAGCATCGTCCTCATCAACGACGGCCTGAAGCCGAAGGTGGTCCACGTCAGCGCCATGCCCCTGGCCTTCATGCGATTTCAACTGTCGCACCTGTCCTACGACCGCAGCCTGCCCGAGACGATCCTGCGCAACGCGAACGTGCCGGTCCATCAGGGCAGTTTCGACGTCGGCCTGAAGCCGCGGAGCATCAACGTCATTACGACCATCGAGGATGGGATCGAGCCGCAGGATTTCATGGCCCCTGTCCGCCTCTCTCCGCCCCGGCTCGAGCCGTCCTACGAACAAGGTGAGGAGAACGGCCGCCCCATCGAGCGGGTCCGCTTCGGCTTCGAGCAGGGCGGGCAGTGGGCGGTGTGGCAAAGCTCGCCCGGCCGCACGACCCTGCGTAGCGCCGACGAGATGCCCCGGTCCGGCAAACGGTCGGGTCGGCTGGCCTATGAGTTCGTTTCGGAAAAGCCGCTCAAGGCGATGGAACATGCATTTGTCAGGACCAATATCCTGCTGGGCGGGCGGCCGGTACGCATGTCCCTGTGGGTGTTCGGCAACGAGAGCGGCCACATTCTGCACGTGAACTTCATTGACGCGAACGGCGAGACCTATCAGGTGAAAAAGGAAATCCCCATTGACTTCGCCGGCTGGCGGAAGGTCGAGATTGACCTGAGCGCCATGCCCGCCGATTGCGGCCGATGGGGCGGGGATGAGAACGGCAAACTCGACCTGCCCATCCGGGCCTTCGCTGTCAGCTTCGGCGAGAAGGCGCACGAGTTCGCCGGCACAGGGACGATCTTCCTCGATGACATCGAGATCGTTGCCGAGGCCAAGCCATAGGGTTTCAACCTCCCGGAGGTTCAGAACCTCCGGGAGGTTTGCCTTGTTGCCATGACGCTGGGTGCCACGGCTTGCTTGCAAGCCGTGGGCTGTGACGCCCCACATCACGGGCTGCAAGCAACCCGTGGCACACCGCGTGCTATCCTATGCGGATTCTTGCCATGGTGTGCTGAGAAAGGAAATCGAGTGACACTGCTCATAGGCGCGCTGACGATCGGCCTGATTCTCTCGCTCCTGGCGCTGGGGGTCTATATCAGCTTCCGCATCTTCAACTTCCCCGACATCACCGCTGACGGGTCATTCGCCCTCGGCGGGGCCGTGGCGGCGATCCTTGTTGTGAGCGGTTGGGGCCCTTTTCTCGCCACCGGCGTGGCGATCCTCGCGGGCATGGCCGCGGGCGCGGCGACGGGCGTCCTGCACACAAAGTTCAGCATTCACGGACTTCTCGCCGGCATTCTCGTCATGACCGCGCTCTACTCCGTGAACCTGCACGTGATGGGCAAGAGCAACGTGCCCCTCCTCTCGGAGACCACCCTCGCCACCCGCGCGGCGTCGGCGGGCGAATGGATCGAGGGCGGCAAGGAGGCCCTGATCATCGCCGGTTGGGAGGTGTTGGTCTCGGACCTGTCGGTTCTGATCTGCACGTCGGCGATGATCGTTCTCGCGTGCATCGTCCTCTACATCTTCTTCCGGACGAACCTCGGCACGTCCATGCGGGCAACGGGCGACAACCCGCAGATGATCCGCGCCCTCGGCGTGAACGTGGGCAACATGATCGTCGTCGGCCTTGCACTGGCCAACGGACTCATCGCCCTCTCGGGGGCGCTGCTCGCGCAGTATCAGGGCTTTGCCGACGTGCAGATGGGCATCGGCATGGTGGTGCTGGGGCTGGCGAGCGTCATCATCGGCGAGGCGCTCGTCGGCCACATGACCCTCGGCCTCACCATCACCGGGGCGGTGATGGGGGCGGTGCTCTTTCGTCTCTTGGTGGCCATCGCGCTTCGCTGGGGCCTGGACCCGAACGACCTGAAGCTGGTGACGGCCCTCTTCGTCTTCGCCGCGCTCGTGTTGCCGGGAATCTTGAAGAGATTCACAAAGAAGAAAATCGGGGTGGCAAATGCTTGAGATTCGCGGCGCATCCAAGACGTTCAATCCCGGCACGCCGAACGAGGTGCGGGCGCTGCAGGGGCTTGATTTGACCGTCGAGGAGAGCCAGTTCGTCACCGTCATCGGGACCAACGGGTCAGGCAAGTCCACACTCCTCAACGCCGTGGCCGGGACGTTCCTCCTCGATACGGGCAGCATCGTCCTCGACGGCCGCAACGTCACGCGCTGGTCGGAACACCGCCGGGCGTCGCTGATCGGCCGCGTGTTCCAGAACCCCTTCGCGGGCACCGCGCCGGGCATGTCGATCGCCGAAAATCTGGCCCTCGCCGCCCGGCGCGGCATGCGCCGCGGCCTCGGCTGGGCGCTCAGGGGGAGTGTGATGGGCGACATCGGCGACCGGGTGAAAGCCCTCAACATGGCCCTGGAGGACCGCCTCGACCAGCCCATCGGCACCCTCTCCGGCGGCCAGCGCCAGGCGCTTACGCTCCTCATGGCGACGTGGCTCAAGCCGCGCCTCCTGCTCCTCGACGAGCACACCGCCGCGCTCGACCCGAAGACCGCCGACCAGGTGGTCCGCCTGAGCGAGGAAATCATCTCGCGCGACAAGCTGACGACGCTGATGGTCACTCACTCCATGCAGCAGGCGGCATCGCTCGGCGACCGGCTGATCATGATGCACCGCGGCCGGATCATTCACGACTTTGCCGGCGCGGAGAAAAAGCGCATCCGGGTGAGCGACCTGCTCGAACGTTTCGAGGAGGTCCGCCGCCTCGACCAGCTCGACGAGTCGGCGGCGGAGATGCTGCGGGCGAGCTACGTGTGAGGGGTGCTCCTCAGCGATTTGTCTCCGAGCCGTTTAACTCGTTCACCTTCCGCATCGTCTCCAGCGACGCCATGATGAGCACCTTGGCGCCTTCGCGGAGGGTCTCTGTTCCCTTGGGGTGAAGGTCCGGAGCGCCCCCGTCTTCGAGGCAGAGCACGGAGAGGTCGAGGTCATCCTCTAACTTGTCCACCGTCCACCCGATGAGCTGCGAGCCGGGCCTGATGACCACTTCACTCAGATTGACGAGTTGGTCTCCAATATAGAAGGAGTGCTTCACGTCCATGCGCATGGCTGCGGCGGCGAAGATGGGAGCAGCGAGGGCGGACGTGCTGAAGGCGGTATGGATGCCGAAGCCCTTCTCCACGCGCCGAGCCAGGTCGGGGTCGAACATGCGGAGGACGATCTTGATGTCGGGGTTTACCTCGCGGGCATCGAGGGCGATATCCACGTTGGCAAGCTCGTTGTCGGTGCAGGGGATGATGGCGTCGGCCCGCTGCACCCCGGCCTCAAGGAGGGCGGCCGTCCGCCGGGCGTCGGCGATCAGGACGGGGATGCCCTGGCTTTTCGCCTTCTCGATGAACCGGCACTGGGGGTCGGCCTCCAGGGCCACGATGTCCCGCCCGAACTTGAGGAGCTCCATGGCGACGCGGAAGCCCACCTTGCCCAGGCCGCAGAGGATGACGTGATTGGAGTAGGTCGATGCCATAGCCACCTGCCATTTCTGTCCGCGTTGTCGTTTGTCCATCAGGGCCACGCCGAATCGAATCAGCCCGTCGCCGATGGCGGCGAGGCCGATGATCGGGATGACAAAGAAAAGAATTTGCAGGTACCACTTCTCTGGGAAGGGCAGGCAGGTCTCGAGAAAGACCATCATGAACGCCGCATGCAGGGCCTCGTTGAACGGAGGGTGTTGGCCTGTGTCGGGGAAGGTGTACACGAAATGGAAGAGCAGCCCGCCGCCGATGACCACGGCAAACAAGACGATCATCGGGTTCCGAAATTCGTGAAACAGCACGCGCGCGTCGCGCAGTTGGGCGCGAACGGCGCGGCGCAGGCATCGCTTCATTCCGGCGCACCTCAACCATTCGAGGGGGAACCGATAGCCATTATATCCCCTCGCGCGCAGGATGCAAGGCATTGTATCGCGTTGCTTTCCTTTGTCCTTGCCGCGGCCGGGGCCATGTGGTATACTTCAGTCGAGGAATGTCGTGCGGACAGGTGAAGGGTTTGCGGCCTATTGGGAAAGGGGTGCGATGGGAAACCTGCTGATTCCACTCGTCCTCGCCAGCCTCATCGGAGGGGTGCTGACCGGCATGATGGCCTATGCCCGCAACCGCGACCACGTCCTGTGGGCTATCCTCGGCGCGGCGCTCCTCGGCGCGCCGTTGATCCTCTTGCTCGCCTCCGCAGCCCTCTGTCCCAACTGCAAGATGCCCATTCCGCGCAGGTTCCACAAGGAGGGCCTGTGCCCTTACTGTGACAAGGAGTTCTGAGGGAGAGGAAATAGAATTACGAATATCGAACAAGGAATATCGAATGTCGAAGTTAAAGCTTGACCTGCTCCTCGACCCACGGGTAGGTCCGCTTGATCCCCTCGACGAGGGGGAACTTGGCCTGCCAGCCGGTCCGATGGATTTTTGCATTGCTGAAATTTCGTGACAGCACGCCCACCGGCCCCTCGACGTGCTTGATGCGAATCTTCTTGCCGGCGACCTGGGCGACGACCCGTACCAGCTCGTCCACCGTGACATACTCCGGATTGCCGATGTTTGCCGGGCTTTTGAGATCGGACTGCATCAGGCGGTAGATTCCGTCCACCATGTCGTCAACGTAGGTGTAGGAACGAACCGCCGTGCCGTCGCCCCAGACCTCGATCTCCCCCTCGTCCCCCCGGACCTCGGCGACCTTCCGGCACATCGCGGCCGGCGCCTTCTCGCGCCCCCCCGTCCACGTGCCGTACGGCCCGTAGCAGTTCTGGAATCGGGCAATGCGCGTCTCGATGCCGGTGCGCCGCCCGTAGGCCTCGACCACGCGCTCGGAGTAGAGTTTCTCCCAGCCGTACTCGTTGTGCGGCATGGCAGGGTAGGCCTCGGCCTCGGTCAGCTCCGGCTCGCCCGGCTTCATGTCGCGATAGACGCATACCGACGACGAGTAGAAGTAGCGCGGGCACTTCGCCTCCGCGGCGGCGTGGATCATGTTGATGTTGATGAGGACATTGTGCCGCATGATCTCCGTCTCGGCGGCGTTGATGAACCCCATGCCGCCCATGTCGGCGGCCAGTTGATAGACCTCGTCGAATCGCTTTCCGCCGGGGGGGGCCAGCGCCTTCCGGCAGTCCTCAAGCTCCCGCAGATCGAGGAGCGCAAACTCGTCCGCCGAGAGCCGGCGGAACTCGTGTTCCTTGATGTCCACCCCGCGGACCCAGTATCCGCGCCCCTTCAGAAATTCAACCAGATGGCCGCCGATAAAGCCGCCCGCTCCACACACCAATGCCGTTTTCATGCCGCTCCGTCTTTACTTCTATCTTTTTCGAGGTTCGCCACACAGCGCATGGAAAGCAGATATGCCCGAACGCCCGCATGTCGGCAGTAGGATACGCAGCCTGGGCGACGATGTCAAATGAATAATGAATTCGCGGCGGGGCCGAGGAAGTGGCTTTTACTTTCCGGACGAGTTCAGATGAGGATCCCTATTCCCGCCGAGGCGGACTGCGCGGTCTGCGTGCATTTGCCGAATTAGAAGAGCCTTCCACACATCCTGCCGCTTCCATAATGCGGAATGTGGAGTGTGGAATGCGGAATGAAGAAAAGAATCTTGAGGCCGCTACGCAACCCAGACATATCGCGCAAAGGCATTCGCCGGCGTCACCGCCCCCGTCCACGTCGGACCCACCACCCTCAGTGTGTTCCCCACGCCCGCCACCGTGCCGCCATCGCCGATCGCCCCAGTAAAGTTACCGATCACTGTCACATCCCCAAAAATCCCCGACAGAAGCGTCCCGCTCAGATCTCCTACGATCTGCATCCGCACCATCTGCGACGATCCGGTTACGTCCACTGTCCCCCCAACCTCCCCCCGAGCGAAGAACCGGCCCGCCAGGTCCGCGCCAAACGTCGCCGTCGAGCCCGCCTCAACGCTCGGCGCGCCAAGTCCGGCCAGGATAAGGACCTTCGACACGTTCCCGCCCAGCGTCACCGCCGATCCGCCCGCGATCCCGCCGATCACCCTGAACAGCCCCGTCGTCCCCGCCACGTTCACCGTCGCGCCGTCCATGTCCCCCGTCACCATAATCCGATTCGCATTGCCCCCTATGCCTATGGAGGTATTGCTGACGCCGCCCAAATTCACGAACCTGGTCAGGTCGCCGGTCACGTTGACGTTGAGGCTGTTCGCTGCGCCGACGATCTGGAGGAAGTTCAGGTCCCCGCCGATCGTGATGTCGGTGTTCTGTACGACGCCGAGGCGGTTGATGAACCTGATAGCACCCAGCGATTCCCCGCCCGACGTCTCGACCGTGCCGAGGACGAGCGTATTCCCGCCGGCCTTGGGGTTCATATCCCTGGCCATGAGCATGGAGCGGTTGGTGCTGCCGAATATCTGAATAGAGCCGATGTCCTGGTTCGGATCGTCCAACGGCGACAGGCCGTTAGTCGTGGCTACCCACGCCTCGCCATCGCCCTTGTACATCAAAAGTATGTAATCGCCATCCAGATCGTAGAACCGGACCTTAGGATTGACCTTGTTCAGGACCAGCGGCGTCATGCCGATACCCGTCAGCGACAGATCAACTATCCCCTCATCGGGGTCGTTGCTTTCGATGCGCAAGGTGTCGGCTTTGATGCCTCCGGACGTCGGATCGAAGGTGACGGTCACCGTTTCGGAATCGCCCGCCGCAATGGTTCCGCCCAAGAAGCCGCTCACGCTGAATCCCACACTGCCGAGCACGCTGACAGAGGCGATGTTCAGGTCTGCGCTGCCATCGTTCGTGATTGTGACCGTTCCAGTCTGCGCAGCGCCGCCTGCACCGTCCGCCAACGTATAGCCGAAGCCCATGGCTAGGTCATCTGGCAGTCCAACAGAATCGGTGACGGTGATCTCCGCCCCCCCTTCATACCGCGACAAGGCGAAGTCTTCGCCAGTGCCGGTGCTTGCGTATCCCGCCACCACGATCATGCCGTTGGCATCGATTTGCAGGCCACGACCATAGGCGTTGCTGCCAATAGCAGTTGTGATCTTGCCGTCGCCGCCAAAGGAGGTATCTAAGCTACCGTCGGTGTTGTAGCGCGCTAAGGCGAAGTATCCCGATGCTTCGCCGGCAAGCAAGATTTTTCCGTCAGACTGAACGGCGAGAGCGTAACTAATGTCACTTCCCCCTGCAAAGTCTGTGGTCACTATGCCATTCACACCGAATGTGGTATCCAGACTGCCGTCGGTGTTGTATCGGGCCAAGGCGAAATTTGCGGGACCGCCGGGGGACGCCCCTCCCCCCACCACGATCATGCCATTCGGCTCGATTGCCACCGCCCGGGCAACCGCATTGGTATCGGGGACGGTTATGACCTTACCATCGTCACTGAACGAAGTGTCCAAGCTCCCGTCTGTGTTGTACCTGACCACAAAAAAGTGGTCGCCGGCGCCGCTCCAAGCTCCGCCCACCACAACGATTTTTCCATCCTCCTGGAGCGCCATTGCGTTTCCCCAATCGTTGCCAAGACCGTAAATCGCAGTGACGACCTTTCCGTCCCCATCAAAGGTCGTATCCAGTGTGCCGTCGCTATTATAGCGGGCCACAGCGGGTTTGAACTTGCCGGCATCATTGCCATAGCCCACCGCCACAATTTTTCCATCGCTTTGGACGGCCAGAGCCATAATACCATCGTCTCCAGATCCGAAATCGGTGCTCACCTTTCCCCCGGTCCCGAAGGTCGTGTCCAGACTCCCGTCGGCGTTGTATCGAACGAGCGCAAAGTCGCGGTTGCCCAGCACCACATCTCCTCCGGCCACAATCTTGCCATCGGGCTGCAAGGCAATAGCACGAGCCTCATCCCAGGCTGCCGGGAAGTTCGTGGTCACCTTTCCCCCTGTGCCGAATGTCGCGTCCAACGTGCCGTCGGCGTTGTACCGAGCCAGCGCAAAGTCGCGGTTGCCTCCGGTTATTGCATGGCCCGCGACGATGATCTTGCCGTCCGGCTGGATGGCCATGTCCCAGCCCTGGTCGTTGGCTCCAGCAAAATCGGTTGTGACCAAGCCGCCAATGCCGAAGGTTAGGTCCAGGTCCCCCGCCGCCGGTGCGATGCGCGGTTCTAATTCCTCAAGGAGAAGTCGCCAATGTATCCGACGTCTTGTGCTTACCACCATTCCCGCCATGTTATTCCCTCCCAATGCTAAAGTGGCTCGTGTTCGCAAGCGTCGAGATCGGCTTAAAAAGAAAAACCCGGCTGTCCGTCACACAACGAACTACCGGGTTGGAAATGCGCGGGATGTGCATTATGTCGCTTGTCCCCCTCCTGAAAATGCGCTACGGATGCGGTCTGTGTATTCCGAGGATGCAATCGTTTCTTTCCCCATTCATGCCTTTACAGGCCAATGGCGCAATACGTCCTGATGCGATTCACGATATAGTGTACCCCCCCTGACGGTTTGTCAAGAAGAAACCAAAGTTTTTTTTCGGCATCTATCTGCGTGAATCAGCGTCCGCATCTTGTCGTCTTTCCCACCCTTTATGCGCTTTGTGGTGAAAGAGAGACAGGTTATATGTGAATCCCCATCCCCGCCGCGGCGGCGAGGTCCGCGCCGGTGACGCGGACGGCGGCGTCGCCGGCGAGATAGACGCACGCGGCGGCGACGTCCTCCACCGTGTTGTATTCGCCCATAGGCAGGTCGGCCTTGTGCTTCTCCAGCCATTCGCGATCGTGGCCCTCGCCCGCCTGGATCTCGAACTCCTTCTCGGTCAGAATCCACCCGACGGTGATCCAGTTGACGCGAATCCGATCCGGCGCGAGAATGCGCGCCATGCGCATCGTCATCGCGTGCAACGCGCTCTTGCTGGTGCAGTAGGCGAAGAGGGGCGGATAGAACCCGAAGGCGTTGCCGGAGCCGATGTTGATGATCGAGCCGCCGCCGCGCCGGCGCATGAGCGGGACGGCGGCCCGGCTGCAGAGGAACGGCCCGCGCACGTTGATGTCGAAGATTTGGTCCCAGAGGTCCGCGTCGGTCTCCTCCAATGTCGCCCGCGGAAAGACCCCCGCGTTGTTGACGAGGATGTCCAAGCCCCCGAATTCGTCCGCCGCGCGGCGGCAGACGGCCTCGCAGTCCTCGGGCTTCAGCACATCGGTCTGATGGAAGACGGCCTCGCCGCCGACCTTGCACGCAGCCGTCGCGACCTCCTCGCCGCGCTCCCTGCGCCGTCCGCTTACGACGATCTTCGCCCCTTCGGCGGCAAAGGCCGCGACGATGCCCGCGCCGATGCCGCTGGTCGAGCCGGTGACCACGGCTACCTTGCCGTTCAGTCGTTTTTCCATGTCAATACCTCCGCTACGGCAACCCGTCATTCATCCTTCATACCGAAGTTCTTCTTCACGAACAGAAAGATGTCCTTGAACTGCGCCTCGGGGCCGTCATAGTCCGTGTTCATGCGATGGATGCATTCGATCCCGATGGCGTCCATCTCCTTCTTCAGGTGCCGGCCGAAGTTGGCGTGATGGATGTTACCGGGGACGTCCTGCGCCTTCTGGTGGAAGACGAAAACCGGCGGGTCGTCCTTTGTCAGGTGGGTGATGGGCGAGGCGTCCTTCATCCTCGCCGAGAGGTCCTCCGTCACCTGCGCCGTGTCCCAGTCCCAGTCCTGCGGGACGGCGAAGAGCTGCTTGAGCGCGCCGTCGTTGTAGGCGGGGCCGGGGACGATCTTCTTGATCTCGCGCGGGTCATAGGTGCACTGCGCCTGCAGGCCGACGGCGCACGCGAGTCGCGTGGACTGCCGGGCCACGGGGTCGTCGCTCTTAGGGTCGGCCATATCGTCGTGGAATGCCAGCCAGAAGGAGATGCCCGCTCCGGCGGAACCGCCGTAGGCGGCGATGCGTTTCGGGTCTATGTTCCACTCCGCGGCCTTGCTGCGGAGGAACTGGATCGCCCGCGCGCTGTCGTGCATCTGGGCCGGATAGGGGGCCTGATCGGACAGGCGGTAGTTGGCCGCGGCGAATGAGATGCCGGACTCGAGGCACCACTTGTGAAGGAACATGTTCACGCCTTTCTTGTCCCCGCCTCGGAAGCCGCCGCCGTGAAAGAAAACAAGCACAGGCGTCGGCGTATCCGACTTCGCCTTCCAGAAGTCGAGGACGTTGCGCTCATGGGGACCGTACGGAACATCCGCAAAATCCGGCGTGGGGCGTTGGGGCTGGTCCATTCCTTTTCTCCCTTCTGGGCGCTGGCCGCGGGCCTGGCGGAACGCCTTGTCTTCCTCGATCGTGATGAATCCGTCCTTGTTCGCGTCAATCCGGTCGAACATGCGCTTAAATTGCTCGGGGAACTCATCGCGCGAGAGTTTTCCGTCGTTGTCGCGGTCATTCCTCTTGAAGAACTGCTCCGCCTGCTGCGCGTGGCAGGGCAAGGCAAGGGACGCGAGCACCCACATGGCCAAGAGCCACCCTTGCATGTGACGAACCATGACCGCCTCCTTTCTATCCCTTGAAGAAATCCCACAGCACCGCGCCGTCGGCGTCCTTCGGCACAGGGATGCCGAGGGCTGAAGCCAACGTCGGGGCGACGCTGGTGATCCGCGTCGGCCTCTCCCGCCGGTAGCCCCGCCGGACGCCCGGCCCGGCGATGACGAAGTAGGAGTCGTCGGAATGCTCGCCCGAATTGAGGCGCGGCCAGTCCCATGTCCCCCGCGCCTTCGGGTCGGGGTGCATCTTGAAAAACTCCTCCTTCGTCGGCTTCTCCGCATGGGCCGGGATGACGAAGATGTCCCCCGCGAAATCGCCCGCTACGCCGAGCTGCGCCGCGTCCTCGATGGGCAGGACGGCCTGGAAGACATGCCGTCCCTTCTCGTCCTTCATATCCAGCAGCGCGTCAATGAGCTGCGCCTTGATCGACTGGTATTCCTCGCTGCCCGGCTCGACGACGCCGTCGGGGAACCGCCCCTTCGTGTTGATGTAAATGTAATGATGGATGGCGAAGGCCCTTGTGGGTTTCCCCTCCCCCACGAGACCCAATTGGCGCAGGATCGGGTGCAGCGGCGCATGCCCCCCGCCGCTGTAGTTCGTCGCCCCGCCGTGGTCGGAGACCATTGCAACCACGCCGTCCTTCCCCGCCGCCTCCATGACGGTGCGGACGATGGAGTCGCCGATGCCCATGAGGCGATCCCAGTAGGCCCACCCCTCCTCCGCGCGGGCGGGATCGTAAAGGGCGTGCTCCTCGTCTATCATGTACATGGTCAGGTGGTTCGTCCAGTCGGGACCGTGCCACTTGAACATAAAGAGGTCCCACTCCTCATTATTCAGGACATACTCGGCGGCCTTGCGATACCAGTTGCCCATGTACTCCTGCTCCTGGAAGTAGGTCTCGATGTCCGAGGCGTTGCCGATGACCACCTGCTGGCGGGAGCACTGGATGATGTAAGGCCCGCAGTGTTCGATGAGCCTCGGCGCGAGGTTGGCCGGATGGGAGAAACCTGCTGCCGGGTAGATCTCGCTCAGGTAGAGGTGCACTTCCATCCCATCGGGCGAGAGTTTGAGCAGCTTGCCGCTCACGTGGGCGTCCACCGGTCCCCCGTCGGCGGTGAAGGTGTGCCGCGCCCAGTCGGACCACTCGCCCAGCCGCACGGTGAAGAGCGGCGTCCTGGCATCCTTCGATGCAAGGACCGAGACGGCCTCGTACCCAGATGGTCCCTTCTCGCTCCGCCCGAACAGCGACGAGACTGCCTTGTATCTGCACGGCAGCATCCTCCGCCAGCGGGGGTTAGCCTCGGTGGGCATGATGGGCATCTCAAACTCGATCACGCCGCCGGTCTCCACGGGCTGGATGTGGGTCACGTGGTCGCCGTCGGGGATGTCGGGGTTGGTGGTGTAGGCCCGGGCCTCCTGCAGGGCGCGGATGGCGTAGTGCGGCCGGCCGTCCTCGCCGACGTGGATGATGTTGTCCTCGAAGCGCAGGGGGTAGGACTGAGTCCAGTCGAAGATGACCGACCGCTTCCCCGCACGGTGCGCCGCGCCCCAGAGCTGCTCGGCCTTGCAGTAGGTGGAGGGGAAGGCCTGGACCATCCGGCCCATCGGCGCGCCCGGCTCGGGCATCGCCATATTGCAGCCGTGCGCGGAGGGCGTCGCGCCGGTGGCCAGGCAGGCCCAGTTCGTCGCCGTCTCCATGGGATAGCAGGGCCATGTCTGGGTGACGCTGCCCCTCTCTATCAGCTTCTTCACCGTCGGCATCACGCCGCGCCGGACGAACTTTTCCAGGAACCACAATGAGATCGAGTCGAACCCGACGACCGCAAGTCGCTTAGCCTTTGCCATGCTCAAACTCACTCCTTACTCTGTCAGTATTCCTTGACGCCGTCGATGCCTGCAGCCCAAGCGCGCTTTAATATCATTGCGAGGCCCGCGCCTCGTCGTCGCCCGAAACGGAGACTCCGAGCAATGACAAGTACACAAGATAACATCATGTTACGAAGTGCCGTTTCAATATGAAAGCCCCTTCCCATCCCTTGGGAGAGCGTGGAGATGCCGCTTCGACCATCCGTCGGGCAAATTGTCCAGCCCATCTGATCATGGCTATATGTTAGCACTACCATATCGCTACAGAAACCCCCGAACCCACAATAGGGAGGGCCCGATTGTTGCGGGAGATGGGGGAGTCTGTGGCGCCGCGTTCTCCGGGCCTCGCGGCAGCAACGGCGCCGCCCGGCCTCGACCATGCTGGATAGGTATTGACCTTGATATGTTGGCATAAACATATCACCGTACCCCCCCCGGCCTCTTCGCCCACGCCGCGCTTGCGCCGGCCGATGAGGGGACCCGGTGCGCCGTCTTTTTTGGACCACGCGGCGGCGAGGGGGCCTCCATGCTTCAGCCCTGCAAGGCTGGCATCCATGCCGATATATTGGCAAGAACATACCACTGCACAAATAACCATTATCTCTCCCGACTGCCGTCCCACCCCGCGAGATCGCGTATGGCCGCGACGCCGCCCGCCCTGGGGATCGTCGCTGCGAGGATACCGAGATACTTCGACTGCGACGGACAGCAGCGACGCCGATATGTTAGAACGAACATATCAGTGCAGTAACGCCAAGGAACCTTCCGTGCCCAGCCCGCATCCCGCGAGACCGGGAGCGACCGATGCGGCGCGCTCTCGGAGCTTCGTCGCTGCGACGATACCGACATATGCCAGCCATGCGGGGCCGGTATTGACGCCGATATGCTGATGCGAACATATCAGCCCAGAAACACCCATCAGAGGGTCCCCTTTCCGCGCGGTTTCCCGTAACGCCCCGCCCGAAGCTTGTCTTTCAACTGTCTGACGCCGTCTCTGATGATCTGCAGCGCGTGGACCGATGGGTTGTTCCCGATGTGGTCCCGCTCGCCGCCCAGGGTCCAGAGGACCTCTCCTGTCTTCACATCCACACAGCGCGACTCGAAGGCCACGACGGATTGATTCCAAGGCATCCAGCCGCTTGTGTGGAACTTAGTTGCGCGGCCGACCACCACCGCGTCTACTTCGAGGACCGTCCCGAACGCACCGACATCGCTCCCATCGAAGCGTCCGGTCTGGGAGAGATTATGTTTGGCCAGGCGCTTATACACCTCACCCCGCCCCACGACGGTGTACCGCCCAGTCGAGGCGAGAAATTCCGCCAACCTGTTTGGTATGAGATCGCTTCCACCCGTTAGCTCGATGGCCCTATTCTCCTTGGTCGCCTTGGCCATGTAGTCGTCTGGTTTCCACTCGAAGTCAAGAACGGCGATCTTCTTTATCCTCTCCTGGTCCACGCTCCCCGGCGGCGCCACCGTCACCTGGGCCAGACATCCCGACACGAGAAACATCGACAATAGACAAAATGAATTTCTTTCGGCTGCTCCCCGGTTTGCCATTTCCAGCCCTCGCTTCAACCGTATTTCCTTCCGAACCCGTACGCTACCATCCTACAAAAAATCCGACCCATGCCAAGAGAAAATAGGCTTGAGAGGAGGATGGAAGTCTTTTTGCCGTCGAAATGCCATTGACGCGGCGCGGATTGGTTTGGTATGATGCGTTCACGCGCAGGCCGCCACATCCGCACATTCTGCTCGGAGGGAGAGGCGATGGAATTCACCGTATCGCAACTCGCCAAGAAGGTCCAGGGCGAACTCATCGGACCCAGCCTCACCATCATCACAGGCGTCGGCAGCCTGCGCGGGGCCCGCGAGGGCGATATTGCCTTTGTGAAAGACGACCGCCACGTCGAGGCCGCCGCCGACTGCCGCGCCTCTGCGTTGATCGCCCATCGAAAGATCGAGGCGTTCAAGGGCCCTCAGATCATCTCCGAGAACCCGCACCTGGCCTTTGTTGCCGTTGCAAACCTGTTCCTCGCCGGGAAAGCCCAGCCCCCCCCCGGCATCCACAAAACCGCCGTCATCGCCCCAACGGCTACCATGGGGCGGAACGTCGCCATCGGCGCCCATGTCGCCGTCGGCGAACATTCGGTCGTCGGCTCCAACGCCGTTGTTCATCCCAACGTTACTATCGGGGATTACGTCAAGATCTCCTCCGACGCCCTCATCTATCCCGGCGTCGTGATCCGGGAGGGGACGCGCATCGGCAAGCGGGTGATCATCCACGCCAACAGCGTGATCGGCGACGATGGGTTCGGCTACATCCAGCACGAGCGAAAGCATGTCAAGATCCCTCAGATCGGCACGGTCAAGATCGGCGACGACGTCGAGATCGGCACGTGCGTCACGATAGACCGCGCGGCCCTGGACGCGACGGTCATCGGCGACGGCGTCAAGATAGACAACCACAGTCACATCGCCCACAACGTGGAGATCGGCGAGAATTCCATGTTGATCGCCTTTGCCAAAATCGCCGGGGGCGCCAGGATCGGCAGGAACGTCATCATCGCCGAGGATGTGGGCATCACCGACAACATCACCATCGGCGACGGCTGCCTCATTGGCGGGGGGTCGAAGGTCTACAAGTCCGTCAAGGCCGGCGAGGTCGTCTGGGGCTGCCCCGCCAAGCCGATGCAGCTCGAAAAGCAAATTCAGGCCATCCTCAAGAAACTCCCCGAGATGCGCGAGACCCTCCGGCGACTGGCCAAGGGGCCGAACGCGGCGGAGTGACCGGCTATGAAGTCGCACACGGAGTACCTCTGGTTCAACACCAAGACGAAGCGGGAGTTCATCAACATCACGGAGAAGGTCGAGGACGCGCTGGCGAAGAGCGGCGTCCAGGAAGGCATGGCTCTGGTGTCGGCCATGCACATCACCGCCGGAGTGTATGTAAACGACGATGAGCCGGGGCTCTTCCAGGACATCGAGGACTGGCTGCAGCAACTCGCCCCCGAGGGTCCCAACTACCGCCACCACCGCACGGGCGAGGTGAACGGCGATGCGCACCTGAAGAGCCTGCTGGTGCATCATCAGGTGGTCGTGCCGGTCACGGAGGGTCGGCTGGACCTGGGGCCGTGGCAGCAGATTTTCTACGCGGAATTCGACGGCCGCCGCCGGAAACGGGCCATCATCAAGATCATCGGGGAGTGACCCATGTACGGAAGCCTGCACGAGCATCCCGAGGCGCTGCAAGTTTATTTCAAGGCCCACTTCGGTCTGCGGCCCGAGGAGATGCCCGAGACGGTGGTCGTCACGCCGCTGCAGTTCAGCTCAGTGCTCGGCGCGAACCTGCCCGATGCGCTGGGTAAGCGCGGCGCGACTGTCAGCGCGCTCAAGACGGCGATGAGCGGATTTGGAGACTCATATCTTGCGCGGAAGGGGGACCGGTCGGCCTTGTTCAGCATCGGCGGCGTGGGCGGGGCGCTGGCGCTGGGGCATGCGCTGCTCCTGATCCATGCGCCCCGTGCGGAAAAGGTGCTGTTCTACGGCACAGCCGGGGCGGTGGCCGACCACATGGGGCTGTGCGACCTGAACGTGCCGGACCGATGCATCCGCGGCGACCGGGTGACGGAGGATGTGGTCCCCATGAGCGCGCCCGCCGAGGGGGATGCGGCGCTCTGCGCGGAGGTGCGGGACCGACTCGGGGTGCTGCTCAATGGGAGCGTCGGCGTGCACGACGATCTGCACTACACGGTGAGCAGCATCTTTGTGGAGACGGACGAGATGCTGCACGCGCTGCGCGCAGGGAACGTAAACACGATAGACATGGAGCTGAGTGTTTACTATACGATCCTGCGCCGGGCGGGCAAACGGGCGGCCGGCATCCTGAAGGCAATTGATCTGCCGCTGAAGCGCCTGGCGACGTTCGATGCGGTGAAGAAGAACGTCTCCCCGGAGATCCGGGACGGCGTCAACCGAGCCGTGCTGTCCGTTTTGTGCGATTTGTGCGGCATTTGAAAAATCCCGGCCAAGGCGCGGCTTGACATTCCGCTCACAGTTCGTTATATAATGGTTGGGAAGCCCACCACAGGTTCCGTGAAGGATCTGTTTCTGTCTGTTTTTCAGGTTCGATTTTCGAGAGGCCATGCCATGCAAGACAACTGCGGTGTTTTCGGGATTTGCTCGGCCCAAAACTGCCTGATGGATTTGTACTACGGCACGTTCTACCTCCAGCACCGGGGGCAGCAGTACTGCGGGCTGTCCACCTACGACGGCAAGGAGATCAAGCTCCGAACGCACAAGGGGCTGATACGGGCGACGTTTACGGACGACCTGGATGGTCTGGAGGGCTACGTCGGCATCGGGCACGTGAGCCTGAACGTGCGCCAGCCGATCAAACTGCATTCAAGGATGGGGGAGTTCAGCGTGTGCTTCTCGGGGAACATCGTGAACCTGAACGCGATCGTGGCTGAGTTCAAATCGAGGGGCCATTCGCTCGCCAATGCCGATGAAATCGAGGTTATGGGGAAGCTCATTGCGAGCGGAAAGGACTTCGTGTCCGGCATCGAGCGTGCGCGCAGGAAGATTAAGGGATCGTATTCGCTGCTCGTTCTGACCCGGGATGGAATCTATGCCGCGCGCAGCCCCATGGGGCACCGCCCATTGATCCTCGGCCGGCGGGGGCATACGGTGGCCGTGGCGTCGGAGTCATGTGCGTTCAATAATCTGGGCATTTCGATTGTCCGGGACGTCAAGCCGGGCGAGATCGTTCGACTGCATGGGGAGATTGACCTGCTGCGGAGCGAACAGATCGAGACACTGAAGACCTGCCGCGCGAGGCGGATTCAGTACTGCGCCTTCGAGTGGGTTTACATCGCAAACGCCGCGTCCGTCATTGACGGGGAGTGCGTGGACGTGGTGCGACAGCGCATCGGGGCGTCGCTTGCCCGGCGGTATCCTGTGGAGGCGGACCTCGTCGCCGCCGTGCCCAATTCGGGGATCGGCCACGGCATCGGCTACGCCCAGGAATCGGGAATTCCGTACGATCGGGTATTCCTGCGGTACGACTATGCAGACCGAAGCTACACTCAGAGCACCCAGCAGGAGCGCGAGCGGGAGGCGCAGATCAAATTGATCCCCATCACGGAGAAGATCAGGGGCAAGCGGGTGGTGCTGTTGGACGATTCCATCGTGAGGGGCACGCAGATGAAGATGGACATGGCGCGCAAGCTCAAGAACGCCGGGGTGAAGGAGATCCACGTCCGAATTGCCTGCCCGCCGTTGGTTGCGCCGTGCCGCTACGGACGGTCCACGCGCGGCAAGGATGAGCTGCTGGCGAACCGGATGCCGGTGGAGAAAATCCCCAAGTACCTGGGGGTGAACAGCGTGGGGTACAATACGATTGACGACCTCGTGAAGGCCATCGGCCACAGAGAGAAGGACCTCTGCCTCTCCTGCTGGACGGGCAAGTATTATTGAGGTCGGCTGACTTTGCGCTCGTCCACCTGGCCCGTGCTGTTGCACTTCGCGCAGGGGACGGGGATGGTCCCCTGGCCGAGGCAGGTGGTGCAGTCCATGGTTGTCACGCCGACGCCGCCCATGTCAATCTTCCCCGTGCCGCGACAGGAGGGGCACTCCATGTTCAAGGTTCCCTTTCCCTTGCATTTTTCGCACTTTGCCATCTTCGTCTCCGTCCGACGTGCTCCGATGGATCAGCCAATGGCCTTTCGAAGGTCTTTTGTCCCGCCGACGAACAGATGCGACCCCTCGCCGCGCAACAGCACCTCATCGAGGGAGATGCCCAGCTCCCGCGCGAGGATCGCGGCCACCCGCGAGCGACAGAACCCGCCCTGGCATCGCCCCATGCCCGCGCGGGTGCGGAACTTGACGCCGTTCAGCGTGCTCGCTCCGATGCCCTCGTGAACCGCGTCAATGACCTCCTTTTCCGTGACCAACTCGCAGCGGCAGATGATATGGGCATGGCGCGGATCCTGGCGGATCAGCTTGTCGCGCTCCTTGCGCGAGCAGTCGGCGAATCGGGGCATCCGCTTCCGCCTTGGATTGAAGCCTTTTTTCTTCTTCAGTTCGGTCCGTTCGCCGAGGATGGCGACGATCATGCCGGCGATGGCGGGGGCGGCGGTGAGGCCGGGGGACTGGATGCCCGCGCAGTTGATGAACCCCTCCACCGCCGTGGGACCGATGATGAAGTCGTCCGTGTCGCTGGCCGGTCGGACGCCGGCGAAGGCGGAGATCACGTCATTCTCCCGCAGCTCCGGCAGGAATCTTCGGGCCAGATCAAACAGCCTGCGCCGCACGGGGGCCGTGGTTGATGTATCCTCTCGATCCTCGACGACATCGGCATTCGGGCCGACGAGATTGTTCCCGTCCACAGTCCGGAAGACGCAGGTCCCCTTTGAATGTTCCGTTGGGATGGGGAAGACGTTGCGCGACACCCACTGCGCCTGCTTGTCGAGGATATAGTACTCCCCCTTGCGAGGGATGATTTTGAAATCGGCCGCGCCCGCCATCTCGGCGATTTTGTCGGCGTAAACGCCGGCGGCGTTGATCGCAAAGCGGGTGCGGATATCGCCGCGGTTCGTTCGCACGGCCTGCACCTTGCCGCCCTCGACGAGGATTCCCGTGGCCTCGGTGTTCACATGGATGCGCGCCCCGTTGGCCGCTGCGTTGTCGGCGAGGGCAAAGACGAGGCGCTGGGGGCAGACGATCCGCAGCGAGGGCGCGCTGATGGCGGCGACGGCGCGGACGTGGGGTTCCATCCGTCGGATGTCGTCGCGGCCGATGATCTGCGCATCGGTTGCGCCGTTCTTCCTGCCGTTTTCGAGCATTGGGTCGAGGAGGGGGACTTCCTCGGGGGAGGTCGCCACGATGAGCGAGCCGACCGTCTTGAGGGGGACGGAGAGTTCCTCGGCGATCTTTGGGAAGAGACGGTTTCCCTCGACGCAGAGCTTCGCCTTCAGCGTTCCATGGTCGGTATTGACGCCTGAGTGGATTGTGCCGCCGTTGCCTTTGCTGGCCCCTTCGCAGACGTCGGGTCCCTTCTCGACAAGGACGATGTCGAGCTGATAACGGGCCAGCTCGCGGGCGATGAAACACCCGCACACGCCGCCGCCGATGACGACGACATCCGCCGAGGGGGGAAGTTCCTTCTGCGCGTTCATCTTACTACTGCTCCAACTTTATGCGCTGCAATCGCCGTCTTGAGCGCTCGATGTCTCCCGATCACTGTCACCCTTATTCCCGCTTTCGCGCATGCGCGTCAAGTTGGGATGTTAGTTTCTGATGGGTCTTGGCTTGCGCGGCTTGCGACGGCGCAAGATGAGGGTGTTTTTGTCCTCGATGGCCCACTCGAATTCTTCCCCCTTCTCGATCCATAACGCCTCGGCCAATGCCACCGGCAGGTTGACATAGAACGACCGGTTCGTGGGCCGCTCCACCTTCTGAATCTTGACGCGATAGCCCATATGGGTTCCTCCACTCTCAGCATACCCGATTGGCGCGCCGACGAAAAGCCTTTTTTCCTTGTTTTTAACGCCCATCTGATATAGTATATTTACTATATCCAAGATCCACCAAAAAAAGAAAGGAAAAACATGGCCACATCCGAACTCTATCCTTAACTTGACGCATATGCGCGAAAGCGGGAATCCATGCATTCTCACCACGAAGAACACGAAGGTCACGAAGAAAAGTGGCGGAGCCGGACAAAGCGCCCGTCCCCAGGCAGAGCCCGGGGACGAGAGAATCAATCTCACATACGCTACACGTCAACCTCCATCCCGTCATACGCGATTGTGATGCCTTTCGCCGCCATGATCGGGGCGATCTCGTCGTGCACCGGACCGAAGTGCGGGCCCGTGTGCGAGACGCAGAAGGCCGCCCCGTCCTTGAGCAGACCCTCCTTGCGGAAGAGGGCGTATGCCTTTTCCACTTTTGCGAAATTGCTGTGTTGCTCCATGTCCACCCCCAGGGCGAAAGTGCCCTCGAGGACCACCAGATCATACCGGTCCTTCCGGATCGCGGCGAGGGTCTCGTCCAGAAACCAGCCCGTGTCGAGGGCGTAGAGCAGCGTCTTGCCCCCGCAGCGGATGATGTAGTTGAGCGGGGGCGCGCCGTCGCGGTCGCTGTGGTTGGCCAGAAGGGGCGTGACGCGCATGTCGCCCGCGTCGAAATCGGCGAACGGCTCGACGAGGTGCGACGAGATGGCGTGCCGCCTCCCATCGCCCACCATGGCCTTGAGCTGCTTGTGGACCGCCGCGTTGCCGTAGATGTGGAGAGTGCGGAGCGTCGAGAACCTCGGTCCCCACGCCCCAGGCGGGGGCGGCAGCTCCTGGCCCTCCTTCATCCAGCGCCAGGCCAGGAGGAAGGGGCAGAAGTGGTCCTCGTGGGAATGGGTGATGAAGAGATGCTCAACGTCGAAGATCGGCACATTGAACCGGCGAATCTGGGCGAAGGCCTCGGGCGGGAAGTCAATCAGCGCATCGGGGGCGAGGAAGGCATGGGAGTTAGTGCGGATGTTCCTGCCGCCCAGCCGCCGGGCCTTCTCACAGACATCACATTGACACCACAGGGCCGGGAACTGCTCGCCGGCCGCCGTGCCGAGGAATTGGAACTTCATCCTGGTCTCCATTCAGAACCGCGAAAGGGATTTTCGATTTGCGATTGCCGATTTTCGATTGACGGCCCTTCTCCTCTTGCGATCTTCGTGCCGATCTTTTCCCAATCCACCATCGCCAATCGCAAATCCAAAATCCAATTATAGCCCGTTTGACGTTGCGGTCAAGGTAAGAGTCTCCACGGGGTGTTTTTTCTAAGGTCAGACCTTCTTAACTAACTGTAAAAACATCATTTAAGGCGTAACTTATTACAGATTTGCCAATGTTATCCCGTTTTCCTTGCGCATTCGAACGGATTGTCAGAGTTGCACACATATGTCCTTGTATTATAATAAGTTACCTATTACCTATACCTGTTATATGTATTTGCCTGTAAAAGGTGCGCCTGCGTCAAGAATCGTGTTGACACCGGCCGGTGGGGAACGATAATAAGGGCCGGGATGATTGTTGAAAAGGCCCCTGCGTTGTCATCCTGAACGAAGTGAAGGATCTCAACCTGGCGAAGGGTCGAGATTCTTCCCCCGCCTCATGGCGAGAATGACAACATTGGCCAGAATGGATTTTTCAACAGCCCTCCGGATGTCGGGGGCAGTGGACGCATGGTTCCGGCACAGGTTCGAGGGATGAATGCATGAAACGCATGGTGATGTTCCTGGCGCTCGCCGTCTGCACGGGCTGCGGTGGCGCGGCCCGGTCCAATGTCCAGATCAACCCGCGATTTGAAGCCTATCAAATCCATCGCGTCGCCGTCCTGCCGTTTGAGGGGGTGCCGGCGGAGCGGGAGATCGTGGACCACGGGTGGTGGTTCGAGGGGCACCATTTCAACAACGGCGAGCTCGTCAGCGACATGCTCTCCACGGAGATGATGGCCATCCCCTCGTTCGAGTTCCTTGAGCGCTCGCAGATTCAGAAGATCCTCCAGGAGAAGGACCTCTCCATGACCAACCTCGCCGCCGAGAAGAGCAGCGCGGAGATCGGCCAGCTCCTCGGGGTGGACGCCATTGTCATGGGGAAGGTGACGAAGTTCCTTCGCACGTGGAGCCCGCCGCTGCACTACGGCTACGGCCTGTGCTTCTCGGCGCGGATGGTGGACACGAAGACGGGGACGGTCTTGTGGTCGGCCATGGTGGATCGCGGGGGCGGAGGGCTGGACGTTGTGGGTGCGGCGCGGGAGGAGTGCGCCGGCATCGCCCGCGAGCTCAAGGCCCGGCTGTCCCACGGTCCCGCAACAGGAACCAAGTAGCAGACCTCACGATCCTGCCTTCGCGGACCGCGGTTACGCCCACTATCTTTTCACTCCTTCTTATCTCTCGCGCAGCGCCTTGCGGATGGCGAGGGCGTCCTGGACCAGGGCCTTCACCGCCCGTAGGGGCAGCATGGACGCGGAGTCGGACAGGGCCTTCTCCGGTCGCTCGTGGGTCTCGAGGAAAAGCCCGTCGCACCCCGCGGCGACGGCGGCGCGGGCCAGGGGCGCGACCATCTCGCGCTGGCCCCCCGATGCGCGGCCCAGTCCGCCGGGGAGCTGGACGCTGTGCGTCGCGTCATAGATCACGGGGTAGCCGAACCCCTTCATGATCGGGATCGCGCGCATGTCGCTGACGAGGTTGTTGTAGCCGAAGGACGCGCCCCGCTCCGTGACGAGGATATTCTTCGCCCCCGCCTTCTCCGCCTTCTCGACGACGTTGGCCATGTCCCACGGGGCGAGGAACTGGGCCTTCTTCAGGTTCACCGCCCGGCCTGCCCTTGCCGCGGCCATCACCAAGTCCGTCTGGCGGCAGAGGAACGCGGGGACCTGGAGGACGTCAACCACCCCTCCGGCCGCCTCGGCCTCGTCCGGGCTATGGACATCGGTGAGGACGGGGACGCCAATCTCCCTTTTCACATCTTCGAGGATATCCAGCCCCTCGCCGAGTCCGACGCCGCGGAACGACCCGACGGAGGAGCGGTTGGCCTTGTCGTAGGACGCCTTGAAGACGAAGAGGACGTCGAGCCGGGCAAGGGTCTTCTTCAGTTTCTCGGCGATGCGCAGGGCCATGTCGCGCCCCTCGATGACGCACGGCCCGGCGATGACGAGGAGTCGCCCGCGCAGGCTCTCCCCGGTGATTTGGATTGTCTTGGACGGCATGTCAGTTCCCTCCGTTTATATTGGATCACGGCGTGTAGGAATCGGATGCGTGATCTACCCGGCGCGTGATGTCCGCCCCGAGCTTGCGAAGTTTGAGCTCCAGCCCCTCGTAGCCCCGGTCAATGTGATAGACGCGCTTGACGGTCGTCTCGCCCTTCGCCGCCAGGCCCGCCACGACCAGCGCCGCCCCGGCGCGCAGGTCGGAGGCCATGACATCCGCCCCGGAAAGCGACTTGACGCCGATGACGATCGCGCTGCCCCCCTCCTTGCGGATGTCCGCCCCCAGCCGGGCCAGCTCCTGGACGTGCATGAACCGGTCGGGATAGACCTTGTCGGTGATGATGCTGGTTCCATCAACCAGACACAAGAGCGTCATGAGCTGCGGCTGCATGTCGGTCGGGATGCCGGGATAGGGGAGCGTGGCGAAGTCCACGGGCTTGAGTTTTCGCGTCACGCGGACGCGGCACCCGCTGTTCTTGTGGGTGATGGAGACGCCCATGCGGGTGAGGAGGTCGGTGACGGCGCCGAGATGCTCCATCCGCGCCCCGGTGATCTCGATGTCCCCGCCGGTGATGGCGGCGGCGGTCATGAAGGTCCCGGCCTCGATGCGGTCGGGGATGATGTCGTGGCTTGCGCCGTGGAGTTTGGGGACGCCCTTGATCTCGAGGCGTTTCGTCCCCACGCCGTCAATCTCGGCGCCCATGCCGATGAGGAATCGGCAGAGGTCCTGGACCTCCGGCTCGCAGGCGGCGTCCTCGATGATGGTCTTGCCCTTGGCCATGACGGCGGCGCTGAGGACGTTGGCCGTGCCGAGGACGGTGGAGCCGGCGGACCCGCCGAGGTAGATCTCGGCCCCCTTCAACTGATCCGTGCTGGCGTGGAGGTAGCCGTGCTTGATCTCGATCTTCGCCCCGAGGGCGCGCAGGCCCTTCAGGTGCAGGTCAATGGGCCGCACGCCGATGACGCACCCGCCGGGATACGACACGACGGCGCGCCGGCGCTTCGCCAGAAGCGGGCCGAGGACGCAGATCGAGGCGCGCATCTTGCGCACCAGCTCGTAGGGGGCCTTGCACTGCTTCGCGTCCGTGACCTCCGTTTCCAGGATGTGCTTTTCGGGCCGGTTCACCTGGACCCCCAGGACCTGCAGGATGTCAACGAGGGAGTTCACGTCCATCAGGGTTGATACATTCTCGAGGACGCACTTGCCGTCGGCGAGGATCGTCGCGGCCATGATGGGGAGGGCGGCGTTTTTCGAGCCGCCGACGGACACGGTTCCTTTCAGCCTTGCCCCGCCTTTGATGATGAATTTGTCCATGCTGTTTTGCTCCTGTCTATTCCGGTTTGCGGGTCGCCACAACGACCCGTTCGATCTTTGAGTAATCGGAAATCACCTTCTGAACGGCAAAGGCATGTTCGGCGAGAATGGATTCGACCGCGGCCCGCTGGCCCTGGCCCATCTCGAGGGCAAGGACGCCGTCGGGCTTGAGGCGGGGCCGGCCCTCGGGCGCGATGCGCCGAAAGAAGGCGAGACCGTCCGCGCCCGCCCGGAGGGCGATCGGCGGCTCGTGCAGCCGGATTTCCGGCTGGAGTCCCTCGTAGTCCGCATCGGCGACGTAGGGGGGATTGCTGACGATCAGGTCGGCCGGGGACGCATCGGCGAGTGGGGCGAAGAGGTCGCCGCACAGGAATGTGATTCGGCCCTCGACGCCGTGGCGCTGGGCGTTTCGTTGAGCAACGTCCAGGGCTTCCCTTGAGATGTCAGTGGCATAGACCTTCGCGTCGGGGATGGTCTTGGCCAGGACGACGGCGATGTTGCCCGATCCCGTCCCCAGATCCACGATAATCGGCTGGGGGTTCCCGGCGACGGCCTCGATGGCGGCGTTCACCAGGAACTCCGTCTCGGGCCGGGGGATGAGGACGGAGGGCGCGACCTCGAGATTGAGGCCGAAGAACTCGCATCGGCCGATGAGGTATTTTGTCGGCGTGCGCTCGGTGCGTCGGCGGATCAGTTCGCGGTAGGCGTCCACCTCGTCCGGGACGAGGGGCTTGTCGAAGTGGGTGTAGAGGAAGACGCGGTCGCGGCGGAGGACGTGGGCGAGGAGGACCTCTGCGTCGAGGCGGGGGTTGTCAATGCCCTTCTCGGCGAGGAAGTCCGCGGCGGTCTTCACCAGCTCGAGGGAGGTCCAGGGCGCTGTTCGCCTGGGGGGTTGTGATTTTGTCATCTGTTGCGCCATTGTCTTCGTTTGAACTCTGGCGAGTTCAGCCACAATACCTCACGCCGCGCCGAGCCGCTTTAGGCGTTCCTCTTTGGCGTAGTCGGCCAGGGCCCGGATGATGGGGTTCAGCTCCCCCATCAGGACGTCTTTGAGGGCGTGCACCGTGAATTTGATGCGATGATCGGTGACGCGGTTGTCCGGGAAGTTGTAGGTTCGGATCTTCTCGCTTCGGTCGCCGGTGCCGATCTGGATGCGCCGGGTCGCGTCGCGCTTGCTTCGCTCCTCTTCCTCCTTCTGTGCCAGGAGTCTGGCGCGGAGGACGCGCATGGCCTTGGCCAGGTTGCGGGTCTGGGATTTTTCGTCCTGGCACTGCACGATCATCCCCGTTGGGAGGTGCGTCAGCCGAATCGCCAGGCTGAGCTTGTTCACGCTCTGCCCGCCGGGGCCGGAGGATTTCACCCGCTCGATGCGCAGGTCGCTGTCGGCGATCTCTATCTCCACCGGCGGCGCCTCGGGCAGCACCGCCACCGTGGCGGCGGAGGTATGAATCCGCCCGCCCTGCTCGGTGACGGGGACGCGCTGGACGCGATGGGTCCCGCTTTCATGTTGAAGGGACTGGAAGGCGCCTTTCCCCTCGACGGCGAAGATGACCTCCTTGAACCCCCCAAGTTCCGTCGGGCTGCTGTCCATGATCTCAATCTTCCAGCCGCGCTTCTCGGCGTAGCGGGAGTACATGCGGAACAGGTCCGCCGCAAAGAGGGCTGCCTCGTCGCCGCCGGTGCCGGCGCGAATCTCGACGATCACGTCCTTGTCCTCCGCGGGGTCCTCGGCGACGAAGATGTCAATAAGCTGGTCGTGGAGTTCCTTCAGTTTGCCGTCGAGTTGGGCCGCTTCTTCTTTAGCCAGCTCGCGCAGCTCCGCATCGGCCTCCTGGTCCTGGAGGATGGACTCCGCCTCGGTCTTTTGCTTTTGGATGGAGAGGAATTGCTCGAACTTCAGGACCGTCTTGGCGAGTGCGCCGTGTTCGCGCGAATACATTGTGGAGAGGGCCGGATTCGAGGCGGTTGCGGGTTCGCTGAGGAGCTTCTCTAAATCGTGGTATCGGTGTCGGGTTTGCTCAAGCTTATTCAGAAGGCCTTGATTCACCGGAGCCCTCCGCGGCAGGGGCCGGTCCCTTGGCCTGCGGCGCTGCCTTGCCTTCGGGCGCCGCGCCGGCCTGGGCCTCCTGCTGCCGCTTCGACCAGGCGTACTTCTTCTCGAACTTCTGCACGCGCCCCATCGTGTCCACCAGCTTTTGTTTGCCGGTGTAGAAGGGGTGACACTTGGAGCAGATTTCCACGTTGATCTTCGGCTTGGTCGAGCGGGTCTTGAACTTCTCGCCGCAGCCGCACGTGACCGTGCACTCGACGTACTCGGGGTGTATGCCTTTCTTCATTGCCTCTCATCTCCCTTGCGCGCCTATCCCGCAATCAAAATTGTATTGTATCAGACCCCTTTTTGCGTTTCAACTGAAAAACGATCCGACCGACAAGATTCTATTTGCTTTTTCAAAATCCCGTGGGAGAATGAATGTGGATACAACGGCTACGGGGATGGTGTCACGTGGCAGAGAAAAAGAAACGCTTTGGTGAAATCGCCGTCCGGGCGGGATTCGTGACCGACCAGGATGTGCACCGGGCCCTCGCGCGGCAGAAGGAGATCGCCTCCAACGGAGGCAATCACAAACTCATCGGCATCATCATGCTCGAATTGGGTATGCTGTCGAATGCCCAGCTCATCCATATCCTGAAGGAACTGGAAGTCCAGTAGTCCCTTACCCGCTCCGGCGCAGTTCCCGCAGGATCGCCTCGCCCCCCTCCGCGAGGAGGCGACGGGCGAGTCGTTCCCCCACCCTCGCCGCCTCCGGCGCCGGGCCGCGCTCCTCCCCCGCGACACGCCTTGATCCGTCCGTCGAGCAGACCATCCCCCGCAGCGTCAGCGCATCGCCCTCGATCTCGGCAACGGCCCCGATGGGGACCTGACACCCGCCGCGCAGCTCCGCCAGGAAGGCCCGCTCCGCCGCCGCGCAGGCCGCAGTCGCGGCGTCGTTCACGACGGAACAACATTCCGCCGCAAAGGCGTCGTTCCGGCGCGTCTCCAAGCCCAGCGCACCCTGCCCCACAGCGGGGAGCATAATGTCATAGGGCAATACCTTCCCCGAGACGGATTCCTCGCCTAAGCGGAGTAACCCGGCTCGGGCGACGACGATCGCGTCGTAGTCCCCGGCCTTCAGTTTCCTAAGCCGCGTATCGAGATTGCCACGGATGTCCCGCACCTCTAAGTCCGGTCGGCGGGCCAGTAGCTGCGCCCTGCGCCGTAGGCTGCTCGTCCCCACCACGGCCCCGGATGGAAGTTCGGACAGCCGCAAACCGCCCCGCGAGATGAGGACGTCGCGCGGGTCCTCCCGCTTCGACACGGCGGCGAGCACCAGCCCGTCGGGCAGGGACGTCGGCAGGTCCTTCAGGCTGTGGACAGCGAGATCAATCCGCCCGTCGAGGAGGGCGTCCTCGATCTCCTTGGTGAAAACTCCCCGGCCCCCGACCTGGGCCAGAGGGACATGGCGGACCTTATCACCCGTTGTCGAGATGTGTTTGATAGTGATCTTCACATCGGGAAACGCCTCGGCGATGGCGCGGCGGACGATCTCCGTCTGGGCGAGGGCCAGTTTGCTTGCGCGCGTGCCGATGGTGAGGGACTTTTTCATCACTCCCCCAGCCCGAATAGCCGCTTGAGGGCGTCCACATACCCCGTGGCCCGGCCGTTGCGCGCCTCCTGGGTGAGCGTCTCCACGGGACCGTGGAGGATCTTGTGGATGATCCGGTCGGCCATGAGGGCGATCTGCTCCCGGTCCTTCTCGTCCAAGTGCTCCAGCTTGGGCAGGAGCTTGTCCATCTCCGCCTGCATGATACCGTGCATGGCGTCGGAGAGTTGGGCGATGGTGGGGTCAACCGACATGCCCTCGGCGATCCGCACGAATTTTTCGGCGGCCGCGGCGACGATCTTCTCGCAGCGCTGGACCTCGCGCTCCCGCTCGGCGCGGTTCTCCCCGACGATCCCCTCCAGGTCGTCCATGTCGTAAAGATATACGTTCTCGATCCCGTTGACCTCTGGGTTCACGTCGCGCGGGACGGCGATGTCTATGAGGAACATGGGCCGGTTCTTCCGCGCTCGCATGGCGGCCCGGACGGCGGCCGGCTCGATGATGTGGCCCGGGGCGGAGGTGGAGGTGATCACGATGTCCGCCCGCGGCAGGTAGTCGGCCAGGAGGTCGAGGGCGACCGGCTTCCCGCCGTAGTCGTCGGCCAGGGCCTTTGCCTTCTCGACGCTCCGGTTGGCGACGATGACGTTTGCTACGCCCCGTTCGACGAGATGGCGCAGCGTCGCCTCGCCCGTCTGGCCCGCGCCCACGATCATCACGGTCTTGTCGGCGAAGTCCTGGAAGATGCGCTCGGCGAAGTCCACGGCTACGGAGCTGACGGAGACCTTCCTTTCGCTGATGGCGGTGGAGGAGCGGGCCTCCTTGGCGACGCCCAGCGCCTGCTCGAAGAGCCGGTTGAGCGTCTTGCCCGTGGCGCCGCAGTCGGCGGCCAGGTGGTAGGCCCGCGCCGCCTGCCCCTTGATCTCGGTCTCGCCGATGACCATCGAGTCGAGGCTGCAGACCACGCGGAAGAGGTGCTCGACGGCCTCGCGTCCGTGGTGGATATAGAGGTGCGGCAGGAGATCGTCCGGCTTCACACCGCGCAGCTCGGCGACCCGACGGGCGAGGTCCGGCCCGGCGAGGGCGCACTCCGGGTGATAGACATATATCTCCACCCGGTTGCAGGTGGAGAGGAGGACGGCCTCCGTGTTCGGCTGCTGGGAGCGAATCTCCGCCAGGACGGACGGGATCTCCTCCTCGGAAAAGGCGAACCGTTCCCGCAGGTCCACAGGCGCAGTCTTGTGATTCAGTCCGATTACCGTGAGATTCATCTTGGTTCGATGGTTTCGCTTGATGGGGGTCGGGAGTCTGCGACCGTCTCGGGCCGTGAATGAAATCGGCCGAAGACAAAACTGCCGAGAAAGACCACAATCACGAGGACAAAGCCGGCGATGGTCAAGCAAGCCACCTTCCGCCCGTGGGTGATGTCGGCCAGCCGCACGTGCACGAGCGCGCAGTAGATGGCCCACGCCACGACGCCGACGACGATGATCGCGTCAGGCGGCCAGCCGAGGGCGACCGCGCTCCCGCTCTTGGCCCAGACGATGCCGAGGATCAGGCCCAGGGTGTATAAGGGGAACCCGATCAGCGTGGACCTCTTCGCGGTGCGATCCAGCGTCTCCAGCGACGGCAGCCGGGCGATGAGCGGCGCGAAGAGCTTAGACTTCAGCCGTCGCTCCTGGGTGAGATACAGGATGCTTGCGGCGAAGCCCACGGCGAAGAAGGCAAAGCCGAGGAAGATGGGGATCGCGTGGAGGGCCGACCAGAGGGCGTTCAATCCCTCCGGGGCCTGGTCACCCCGGCGGGCCAGGGCCGCCGCCCCCGCCGAGAAGACGACCAGCAGGGGCAGGAGATATGCGCTCAAGGCAGTGAGTTTGTAGTAGCACGCGACGAACAGCCCCACCAGGGCGATGCACCAGAGAAAGAAGAGCACCGTCTCGGACAGTCTGCCGACGGGTATCCCGCCGTACCGGACGGCGTGGACGATGAGGACCAGCGTATGGGCGGCGAAGCCGCAGATGAATAGGGCGCGGATGAGGCCCTGCCGGAGGCGCTGCGGATGCCGTACGCCCGCGACGGCCAGGGCCGTGCCCACCGCGTAGAAGATCGCTGCGAGGATGGGCAGGATCAGGTCCATCGGCAACCTCCCAGGAAAGTTCGTAAGGCCAAGAGATGATTATACGTTACGACTGCCCCCGATGCAACGGGAATCCTGCCGGTTCCACGCCCTTTGCGCGCCTTGCGAGAGACGCCTTGTCTGTCATTCCCGCCCTGCGCAGACGCAGGGGGAGTTTTTCCGTGCACTAAGTGTCCGAATGAGGTATAATTTGTTTTAGGCATGTCCTGCAATGCGGACCTGCCGCGAGACCAAAGACTTCTCGGGAGGCGGATCATGACGGTTACAGATCGAATCGAGATCAACCCTCGCGTTCTCATGGGCAAGCCCATCATCCGAGGCACACGCATCCCCGTTGAGCTGATCCTCCGCAAACTCAGCGAGGGGGCGTCGGAGTCCGATCTCCTGGACGCCTATCCGAACCTGCGCCGCGAGGATATCCAGGCCGCCATGGGATACGCCGCCGATACGTTGGCCCATGAGGAAACATTGATCCTTAAACCGACCGAGTAACCCCGAATGCGCTTCCTCGCCGACGAGAGCTGCGACTTCGCCGTGGTTCGGGCCTTGCGAGACGCCGGCCACAACATCCTTGCCATCTGCGAAACCAAACCGAGAGCCGACGACGAGGAGGTCATCCGTCTCGCTCTCGACGACCAACGCATCGTGCTTACCGAAGACAAGGATTTTGGCCAGTTGATCTATGCCCATGGGAAGATGACGCTTGGCGTTATCCTGTTGCGATTCCCCGCTTCCGCCCGCCCCCTGCTGCCGGATGCCGTCAGCGAAATGATTAACCGGCAAGGCGAGAATCTGAAGGGGGCCTTCGTTGTGGTCCAGCCCGGCAGGACCCGCATCAGCCGAACTTTGTGAGCGCCCCTTCCCGGTGAATCAGGATGACAGGGAGATCATCTTCAGGCAGACCGGCATGGATACGTTCGTCACGAGGCCCGTGGGCTTGAGCCCGCCGGTCGCCCCATCAATGCGGAAGGAGACGATGTTGTCCGTGTTCTGATTGGCGACGAGGAGGAACGTCCCCGTCGGGTCAATCATGAAGTTGCGGGGGTGATCGCCCTGCGTCGGCTCGCAGCCGACGAGCGCGAGCCTGCCGGAGGACTCGTCAATCGTGAAGATGGCGATGCTATTGTGTCCCCGGTTGGATCCGTAGAGGAATTTCCCGTTCGGATGGACGTGCACGTCGGCGCAGTAGCTCGTCCCCGTGAAATCGGCCGGCAGGGTGGAGATCGTCTGCAGCTCCTGCAGCGCGCCGCATGTCTCATCGTACCGGAAGGCGACCATCGTGTTGCCCAGTTCGTTGATTACATAGGCGTAGCGCCGGTTGGGATGGAAGGCGAAGTGCCGCGGCCCGGCGCCGGGGTGCACCTGGGCCCAGGGCGGATCGTTCGGGAGGAGCCTGCCCTGTTTGAGGTCAAGCCGATAGATCATGATCTTGTCCAGCCCGAGGTCCGGGGCGAAGGCGTAGCGGTTGGACGGGTCCGGGAGGATGGAGTGGGCGTGCGGGCCGGTCTGCCGCTTGGGATCAATGCTCGATCCCTCGTGTTGCACGAGGGCGGTGGCCTCGCCCAGTCGTCCGTCGCTCCCGATGGGGAGCATGGCCACGCTGCCCGACGAGTAGTTCGCCGCCAGGACGAACCTGCCCGTCTGCTCCACGCTTAGGTGGCAGGTGGATGCGCCGTGGGCGGACTGGCGGTTGAGGAAGGTCAGCTCGCCCGTCTTCGGGGCGATGGAGAAGGCGCTCACCGCGCCGCCCTCGCTTGGGCCTTTGCCGCGGGCCTCGTTCACGGCGCAGAGATAGCGCCGCGTGGGATGGACGGCGAGGAAGGAGGGATTGTCCAGGCCCGTCGCCTTGCTTGTCATCTCCAGGGCGGCTGTATCGGGGTTGAAGCGATAGACATAGATTCCTTCCGATCCGCGTTTTGTGTATGTGCCGACGTAGATGAGACGCTGCTCCGGCATGGCTCATTCTCCTTTATGCTTGGTGCGTGTGAAGGTCAATCCCCCTGCACTCATAGCACATGGCGCGCATTTGTCAAGTTGTTTTCCGGCGGGAAAGAAGATGCCTCTTCCGGTATTGACAATCCGCGAGGCCGCCGGTAGAGTGATTCCTCCAGAACGGCCATGCGACACGGAAAGGAAGTCTTGTAATGACGCCGGGTTCCGGGAAGCCGAGAATTCTCCTCACCGGCGCGCTCGGTTGTCTGGGAAGCGCGGTGCGGCAGGTCGCGGGGAGCGATCATGAATTGGTGTGCATGGACATCGGGCCGTCGGACGATCCGTCCGTCCGCCAGGGCGACTTCACCGATGCCGCGCGGATGCGCGATCTGTTAGCGGGATGCGACGCCGTCATCCACACCGCCTCCCTGCACGGCGGCCACCGGCTGACGCACACCCCGACCCAATTTGCGGAAGCGAACGTCGGGGGGCTTGTGACCATGCTCGATCTCTGTCGCGAGCTGGGGGTGCGCCGGTTTGTCTTCTCCTCCACCATTGAAATCCTCGTTGGGCGGGATTGGACGGCCTCGGGCATGGCCGTCCTGGACGAGGGCGCCGCGCCGCGCCCGGACTGGATTTACCCCCTCACGAAACTCCTGGGCGAGCAGGTCGGACTCTACTACTTTAGTACCTTAGTGGTAAAATCCTGCTCAAAATGGTAAGGATTTTTCCTGTTTGGTTCCGGCTACGCCGGGTTATGAATTTCGGGATCGAGTTCATCGCGTTTCGATACGTCGGGTTCAGCCGGGGGGCGACCCCCTCGCACCGGCTGCTGGCGCGGAACATCATGCCGGCGGACGTCGCCCGCGCAAACCTCATCGCGGCGACGCGGGCCGACCTGGGGTACGATATCTTTCACATCGGACCTGAAACGCCGCTGACCCAGAGCGACATCGCACAGGCCGTGACCGATCCATACGGCGTGGTGGAGAGACACTGGCCCGGTTCGGCCGAGGCGCTGCGGGCCGCGGGCGTCAAGCTGAAATTCGATGATTTCTGGCCGGTGACGCGGACCGACCGGGCGAAGCGCGTCCTGGGCTGGCGACCGGAAGCGACGTTTGAGACATATCTCAGGTCCATCGGCTGGGATGGGCGGGCCGCATAGCGAAGCATTTTTCATTCTTGACAAAATAGGTCCAGTTCAGGTAGGATAAGAGGAGGCATGGAAGCGGGGATGCGAGGATAGTTTGGGTGTCTTTGGAGATTAAACTCATGCGACAAGAGGTCGAAAAGGCCCTGGCGGAGATTCGGCCGCGCCTGCAGGCCGACGGGGGGGATGTGGAGTTGGTCGGCGTGGACGAGAAGGGCGTCGTGAAGGTGAAGCTTACGGGCGCTTGCGGCGGCTGCCCGATGGCGCAGATGACGCTCAAGCAGGGGATCGAGAAGATTCTGAAGCAAAAGGTCCCGGCGGTAGATCACGTCGAGTCGGTGAGATGATCCGGCGGGATTTTCGGGGGCGGTTTTCGAAATTTTTATTGACATTTTGTTCGGACTTGCCCTACAGTGAAGTTATGTGTAGGGTTCTTGTGAGTTTTTGGGTAGGAGAGAGGTATGCCAGCCGTTATTAATGCCGAAGAATGCACCGCTTGCGGCACCTGCGAAGAGGCGTGCCCGGCCGAGGCGATCAAGGTCGAGGACGTGGCCGTGGTTGACGAGGAGAAGTGCACGGACTGCGGAAGCTGCGTGGAAGAGTGCCCGGTGGAGTGCATCAAGCTCGAATAGCAGGACAGGCAATCGCCGCGGTTTGAGAGCGAATCCGAACCGCGGCGATTTCATGTACGGCCTTCTCAACCTCCCGGAGGTTCCGAACCTCCGGGAGGTTGGATCAAACTGAACTCGCCAGACAGGATGGTGGGCCAGAGGCCCATCCTACTGCAGCCGTTGGAGGGCCTGGTGGACGGCGGCGCGGACGGTGGGGTTTCGGTCGTCGGCGCTGCGCTGCAGGACGCGGACGGCGTCGGCCGTGCCGATCTGCCCCAGCGCCCACGCGGCCGCGGCGCGGACCTCCGGCTTCTTTCCGCCGAATCGTCCGAGGAACCCCGTGCTCCGGAGCACCTTGGCCAGGATAGGCACGGCCTCGGGGTTCTGCGTCTTGCCCAGGGCGACGCAGCATTCGTGCTGGTGGACGTCGGACCGGAGGGATGGAAAGACGTGGGCAAGCTCCGCCGCCACCGCCGGCCAGGCCATGTCGCCCAGGGCGGAGATGGCGCTCGATACCAGGGCCGGGTCGTCCGAGTAGGCCAGCTCGACCAGGGCCTCCCGCGCCTGCTGGCGGGGGAGGCGGGCGAAGACCTTGACCGCGTCGCGGCGGACCTGCTCGTCGGGGTGGCGCAGCATGGCGTCCACGTCCGTCCGCACGTCGCCGCTCACCGTATCGAGGACGCTGAGGATGCGCACATAGTGCTCGGCGGGGGAGGAGGGCGTGAGCTGCGCCAGGAGCTGCCGCGAGGCCTCGCCGCCCGATTCCTTCAGGATGTCGGCGGCGAGCTTGCGCGTTCGGAAGTCGTCCGTGTCGCGAATCACCATCACGAGGGCCGGGACGGCGACCGTGCCGAAGCCGATGAGGAGCGAGGCGGCGGCGTTTTGCCGGGCGGGGTCGCCCGAGCTCATGTCGGCCAGGAGAAGCCCGAAGGCGTCGCTCCGGACGAGTTTCTCCAAGCCGAGTTCGGCCTGTCGGCTGCCGGGAGAGCCGCTGAAGCCCGGCTTTCGGAAACGCTGAAAGGCCCATATGAGCTTCTTGGCGCTCTCATAGTCGCCCCGCTTGATAGCGTTGAAGGCCGCCTCGCAGGCGATTTCGATCAGGATGCCGAAGACGCGCGGGTCGCGCACCTCGTTGAGCGCGTCGAAGAGGGCGTTCTCGATCTCGACGACAAAGACCGTGTTGCCGATGGCGACGGCCTGGCGCAGGGCGTCGGTCGCCAGGTCCGTCGCCTGTAGCTCCACCTCCAGGGAGGGGCTGACCAGTCGCTGGGCCAGACGGTCCACAAGGCCGGCGAGGACCGCCTCGTCGTTCTTCAGAAGGGCCGTCTTGAGCGTTTTGGAAAACTGTGCGGCCTGCTCCTTTGGGAGGAGTTCCTCGTCGCCTGCGTAGAAGATTTCGCGCACGACGTCTCGCTTTGCCGGCCCCTCCGCGGCCGCGGCGGCCTCGCGGCGGAGGCGAATCTCTTTTCGGGCGCCTCGGCGATCTTCGGGTCCTTTTGCTTCCTCCGCTTCCACCTCCGGGGCCTCTTCGCGCTCATCGAGAGGGCGGGGTTCGGTGGCGGGCCTCGAATCCTTGATGATCTTGGCGGAGCGCACGCGCTGATCCACGTAGAGGTGGGTGACATCGTTCTCGCCCAGCCATGCCGCCCACAACAGCCCCACATAGACCTCGCTGCCCTCCGACAGGGCCGCGAGGAACACATCAATCTCCCGTTCCTCCACGCCCCGCGCGATGGTAAGTCCCTCCCCGTTGTGGCGGACGAGGTTCTCCCAGAACTCGCTCGCCATCGCGCCCCACTGGGCGATGTCCATCGGCATAGTGTTGACGAACAGGTCCTTGTCCTTCTGCGCGACGGTCACGGCCTCCACCTCCGCCAGGACGGGGCCGAGGCCCTGCCAGATCGTTCGGGTGGCGTTCACCACCGGGGCCGAGCCGCGCGGGTTGGCCCGCCGGGCCTCCAGCGCCTCGTGGAAATGGCCGAAGATCTGTCCCAGGCGTTTCAGGCTTGGCGCGCTCAACGGCTGCCTGCCCTCCTTGATCTTCGTGGCCAGCTTCTTATCCGTATAGGTGGCCGCCTCGGAGAGGTTGAAGATGGACTGGGCGCGGGTCCGGACGCGGCTCTCGTATTGTGTAGCCTTCTCCTGCCTGTCCGCCCGGCGGAAGTGGTAGGCGAGCATTGCGGCCACGCGATCGGGGTTGTCCTTGTGTTTGCGCTCTTCCGACTCCGCCACCTGGGCATGGAGTATTTTCCGGGTCTCCGCCGGCGTGTCGTCATAGCTGACATCCCGCACGCGGGCGCTGACGAAGGAGACCTGGTCGTCCGGGTCGCCGGAGAATGGGGCGACGACGGAGGCGCGCCGCGCCTTGTCCAGGATTTCCAAGGTGTATCCCTCGTTGCGGCCGGTGATGTCCTGCAGGACATCCACGCGGAAATTGGACCCGATGACCGCGGCGCTGGCCACCACGTCGGCGGTCTCGGGGTCCAGTTTTCGAAGGTGGTTCAGGATGGCGTCGTCGAGGGAATCGGGCGGCGTGGCCTGCTCAAAGGGGGCGATCCGCCAGCGGCCGTTCTCCATGGCGATCAGGTTGCGCCCGGCCATGTCTTTCAGAATCTCTTCGATATAGAGGGGGTTGCCGTGGGACGCCCGGAAGATCGCCTCGTCGAAGGCGTCGTCCGGCTCGCGGCCCTCGAAGAGGGAGGAGATCATGTGCGTCACATCCATCCGCGTCAATGGCGCCACCTTCAGCTCGACAATGCGCTCGGGCCGGGCCTTCGACGCCAGCGAGTCGCCGATGGGGAAGTGCTTGAGGAGCGAGTCGTCGAGGCTCTCGAAGGGCATGGCGCCGAACATGCCGATCCGCACATCGTCTTGTTTCTCCAGGCGGCTGAGCACCATCATGCTGCCGGGGTCAATGTTGTGAAACTCATCGAGCAGGATGGCGATGGGGCGGGAGCGGGAGATGGCAGCAAAGAGGTTGCGCAGGGCGTTGAACAGGATGTGCCGTTTCTGGTGGGCGCTCATCTGCAGCGGCTCGGCCTCCTCGGAGAGGGCGGCCGCGATCTCGGGCACCACCTCGGCGAGGCACATCATCTCCTCCTCGGACCCCTCCCGGAGGATAGTCATCAGCTCCCGGATGTGGCTTGAGGCGAACTGCGTGATCAGCTCCACCAGCGCCTGGTACGGGACCACGGCGTTGGCCTCCGTGCAACGCTCCAGGAGGCAGGTGATGCCCTCGTGGTGGGTCAGCTTGACGATCTCGGTGAGGAGGCGCGTCTTTCCCACGCCCGGCCCTCCCTCGAGAACGACCAGCGTGGGCGCCCCCAGCGCCTCGCCAGGCAGATAGGCCATGATCTGCTTCATCACGTCCCCGCGCCCCACCAGTTCGGTGCAGGGGAAGAGGCGCAGCACCTCGTCGCCGCTGACGGAATCCGCTGGGCCTTCCGGCGCCCTGGACACCATCCCCCGTCCCGCGCGCTTCGAGGCGTATAGCGCCCGGTCGGCCTTCTCGATAAGGTCTTCCGCGCTACGGGCGTCAATGGGGAACGCCGCCACGCCGATGCTCATGTCCACGGCGATCTCCACGTTCCCGTCCCCGTGAAGGTACTTGAACCCCGCCACGCGCTTCCGCGTGCGGTCGGCGAGCATAAAGGCCGTGTCCTTGTCGGTGGCGGGCAGGATCACGATGAACTCATCGCCGGCGTACCGAATGATGATGTCCGTCCGGCGGAAGGATGCCCGGAGCAGCTGCGAGATGTGGACGAGGACGTGATCGCCGCAGAGGTGGCCGTAGGTGTCGTTGATCTGCTTGAAGTGATCAACGTCAATCATCAGGATGGAGAAGGGCGTGGGGGCCGCGCTCCCCCAGTCCACCTCGCTGGCGAAGACCTCGCGCAGGTGGCGGCGGTTGTGCAGGCCGGTGAGGTCGTCGCGGTAGATCAGGTCGGTGATCTCGCGGCTGATCTCCCCGTCGGCCGCGCCGCCGCGAACCCTGTCCTCCAGCCGTCTTGGTCTTGTATCCGGCTCCGACATCAACGGATCTCAAACCAGAGAAAGGTGGGGTTGTTGAAAAACCCTATTCCTGTAGCCGCAGGCTTCAGCCTGCGGGGACGTTGATGCGCCACACCGCACCCATGAAGGGTGCGGCTACAGTTGACATTGGCCTCGCGGGGCTTTTTCAACA
>JBFMAD010000023.1:0-102858 GCA_040755855.1 Planctomycetota bacterium
ACGATTTTGTTGGACGGATGGAGCGCGCCTACGGACGTGAGATTTGGCCGCGGTATCGGCGATTATTGAAGCGGCTGAACGACCTGCGCAACGCGACACTGCCGGAGTAGGCGAGAGATTGGGGGACATAAATCGGGGACAATTTCTCGATGGCGGACGGACTCTGTCCGCAGTTGAATTCCATCCCTCTTTTTTTTCCCGCGTGGCCGGTTCGCGTGATTCCCTGCTTGCAGCCCGTTGAAGCGACGCGTTGTCAACGTTGAAAGCAGGTGTTGCGCGAGATGAGGCGGGCGAAGGCCGTAAAGTTAACAATCGCAATCATTGTTTGTCGCGCCACTTATAAAAGTCCGATCTATTTGCTGCCGCCGAGCCTCTTGCGCAGTCCCGCAGGAGTAACTCCCAGGCATCCGGTTCTGGCCACATGCAAAAGTTCGGTCTACTTGGACTGATATTTCGACACGCCGTGGGGATACTCCGGCGGCAGGTGACGGTTTATCTCCGTCAATATGGCACTCTTTCGCCGTCGGAAGCCCCGCGTTTGCCGACTGCTCTTCTTTCCTTCTTAGCTGAGGGCCCCCTCGCGCAGTCCCACAAAAGTAACTCTCGTACGTCTGGTTGTGTCAGATAAAACAACATAAGCATTGCTATAATTGCTTTTATATAGATTCGACTTATAACTTCATAGCCAACGAGACAGACGGTACGCATGCGTCTTGACCATGAGCAACAAGGGGTGTTAGAATCGGCGCTGTGAGGGGGGCTATTATAAACACAGGACTTCAGGAGGGAGGCTGCGCGCCATGAAAATCTATATCCACACCGACATCGAAGGCGTGGCAGGCATGGTCCATTTCGAGGACCGCAACGATACGAGCGTCTGGAACTATCATCACCGCAAGCGGATGCACGCGCTCCTCACCGGCGAGGTGAACGCCGCCATCGAGGGGGCGCTCGCGGCCGGCGCGACGGAGATTCTCGTCAACGATTCCCACGGCAGCGGCTACAGCATCATCTTCGAGGAACTCAACCCAGCCGCGCAGATCATCCACGGCCCCCTCACGCGCCAGCCCTTCTGGATGCCGTGTTTCGACAAGAGTATCCATGCTCTGATCTGCGTTGCCCAGCACGCCATGGCGGGAACCAACGGCGTCCTCGCCCATTCGGCGTGGGACGTAAACGGCATTCAGTTCGGCGAGGCGGGCATGGCCATGGCCATCGCAGGGTACTACGATGTCCCGTGCGTCTTCTGCTCGGGTGATAACGTCGCCACGGCTCAGGTAAAGGCGCTTGTGCCGCAGATGGCCACGGTCGCAGTGAAGGAAGCACTGTCACCCTACAATGCCAAGTCGTGGACGCCGCAGCGGGCGCGGGAGATGATTCGCGAAGGAGTGAAAAAGGGCCTCGAAAGAAGGCGCGACATTCCGCCGTTCAAGATCGCCCCCCCCTACAAGATCGGCCACCCGCCCGCCCCCGGCAAGCCGCCGACGAGCGTGCTGGAGGGAGACGATTTCATCGCCGTGGTCAAGCAGCGTTTATGCCAGACCTATCACTACGATCTCCAGGATCTCCCCAACTGGCCCATGGAGCCGGGCCACCACCAGCCCGCCCTGCCGAAGTCGCTGCTCAAGAAATGGTTGGAGGAGCAAAAGCAAGCTACTTAGGGAACCATCGGTTGATCGTTCTTGCAGAGGAAGCGCCAATTCGATAGAATATAGGCAAAGGGAGAAACGGAGGATAAATACATGCAGGCGCTCAAGGTTCGCACAAAGGTTCGGAAGAACGGACGGCTCCAGCTTCCCCCCGTGCCATTTCCTATGGGCACGGACGTCGAAGTCATTATTTTGGAGCGGGGAGTCGAGCAGGCTGAACTACTGAAAGCGTCCGAGATGAGTTTGTGGTTCTGGGACAATGCCATTGACGACGAGGCATGGAATGCTACTTTCCCCCCGGTACCTCGTGCCACGCTCAAACTCGTTTGAGCGTGTCTTGCGGCGAGGAGGTTCTATCGTCGCAACGCTGCTCCTGATCCTCGCCTCGACTCTGGAGTCGGCCGAGCCGATCAAGCCCATTGATCAACTCGTGTGGGAGAACCTCGGCGGGCCGCACGGGGCGCTCAGCTACGACGTCAAAATCCATCCTACCGATCCCAACACCGTCTTCATGACCGACCTCTGGAGCGGCATCAACCGCAGCATAAACTGCGGCCAATCATGGACTTCCATCAACAACGGCATCGTCACCCGATGCGGGCCGAGCGAGGACGCCATCCCGATCTTTGTCCTGGAGATCGACCCGCGAAACCCGAACGTCATGTGGGCCGGGTCGGAGTGGAAGTGGTCCATCTATAAATCCACCGACGCCGGGAAGACATGGTGCGTCAAGAACAACGGCGTGCCGAAATACGACTACGGCGCGACGATCATGACCTTCGCCTTCCATCCCACCGATCCCAACACGGTCTATTGCGGCGCCGACGTGCGCGGCGCGCGCGACGACCAGCCCTCCGCCGGCGCAATCCTGAAAACCTCCGACGGCGGAGAGACCTGGCAGGAGATTCACCGCGCCGGCGCGCCTGTGACGCGGGTCATCGTCGAGCCACGGAACCCCGACACGCTCTACGCCTCCACCGGCATCTCCGTCAAAATCCCCTCGGAGGAAAACGGCGTCCTGAAAAGCGCCGACGGCGGGAAGACATGGGCCGAGATCAACGACGGCCTCGACAACTGGGCCGTGAACGAGATCATCATGGACCCGCGCGAGTCGAACGTCCTCTACGCCGCGACGGGCGGCGATCCATCGAAACAGCACAGCGCCTTCGGCGGCGTCTATAAGACCAGCGACGGCGGCAAGACGTGGCAGGCCGTCCTCTCCTCCGACGAAGCGATGATCGTCATCGCACTCGCCATGTGCCCGAGCGATCCGGACATGCTCGTGGCCGGACTGGCCAACAAGACGCACATCACCAAAGACGCCGGCAAGACGTGGGAGATGCGCCCCGCCGCGACCGACGGCTCGGCCTTCGGCGTGCCGATGCACATGGCCATCCATCCGAAGGACCCGAACGTCATCTACTCCAACAACCAGTTCGCCGGCATCTTCAAGACGGTGGACGGCGGAAAGACCTGGCGGCCCTTCAACAACGGCTACTCCGGCAACATCGTCCCCATCGTTGACGCCTCCCGCCGCGAGGCGAAGGCCGTCTATGGCGGATCGCTGAGCGGCATCTTCAAGAGCGCCGACCTGGGGACAACGTGGAAGGGACTGAACCGCGGGCTGCTCGATGGACGCGATTACTTCGTATCTGTGAAATCCCATCCCACCCGAAACGGCTGGCTCCTCGCCGGCGACATGTATTCCGGCTCCATCTTCTTCAGCGACAGCGACGGCGTGGAGTGGAGGCAGGTCGCGGAATTGAAGACCCCCGACGGCGAACGCCTGCGCGGCGGCGTGCGGTGCTTTGTCCACGCGCCGTCCCAGCCGGATCTCGTCTATGCTGTTACCGTCTGCGAGCGGTGCTACGACGAGCGCCCCGTCCATCCTTTGCCCGACGGCGGAGGCGTCTATAGGTCCTCTGATGGAGGCAAATCTTGGAACGCTGTAACTGAAAGGTTGTCAATGACGTGCATGAATATACTTGACATCGCCATTCATCCCACGGACCCGACGCAGGCCCTCGCGGCGGTGCTCTACGAGGGACTCTACGAGACGACCGACGCGGGCGCATCGTGGAAGAAATTGGAGACCGGCCCCGATCATCCCGACATCCGGGCCATCCGGTACGACCCGCAGGACCCGTCGCTGATCTACCTCGGGGCGGAGGACGGCGGCGTGTTCAAGAGCGCCGACGGCGGCAAGTCGTGGCGGCGCATCAACAAAGGCATGGACGCCGAGGCGTCGGTCCGCAGCCTGGTCATTGACCCGTTCGACGCCGCGATTCTGTATGCGGGCGACTGGCGGATGGGGTTGTACATCTCCACCGACCGCGGCGAGACCTGGCGCTATGTGAGCAGCCCCATGGTCACGCGGTCCATCCTTTCACTGGACATCTCTTGTGACGGGCGAACCCTGTACGCCGGAACGGAGGGCGGAGGCGTGCTCCGGCTTCGCCTTCGGTGAAGGAAAAAGGGGCGTTCGGGGTTGTTGAAAAACCCTGTTCTTGTAGCCGCAGGCTTCAGCCTGCGGGGCCGTGATGCGTCAAACCGCACCCGTAAAGGGTGCGGCTACAGTCGGTGTTCGCCTCGCGGGGGTTTTTCAACAACCCCCGTTCTACTTCTTCTCTGGCGACGAGGCTGCTGAGTGTTGTCCGGCAAGAGAACGAGGAAGAGTGCGGCATTGGAACACGGTTTGGTGTTTGACAATCAACATCCACGCGCTATAATAAAGTCAGTGATGAAACGGATCGAGGGCTCTTGACGATGAAACTCCCCGGCGGCGATGCGCTTGTTGTCGAGGAGGCAAAGATCGTCGGTTACTTGCTGAACCCGGCCCACCGGTATGGTGCAAGCAAGTCTCGCTTCTTTACGGAGTTTGGCTTCCGGGCGGAGGAATGGCGGATCTTCGCGCAGGCGTTGCGCGAACACGGTCAACGACACGAGGTCGTTCGCACGACGCAGACTGTGTTTGGACCCCGCTTTGAGGTTGACGGAGAATTGACGACTCCTGACGGGCGACGGCCGATGGTGCGCACAGTGTGGCAACTGGATGAAGGGGAGCTTGCGCCGCGTCTGATTACGGCTTATCCTTTGGAGGCAAACCATGATTAAAGAACATGATTGCATCGTATTGTTGCAGGATCTCCCATCCGAAGGCTTGAAGGCCGGCGATATCGGGACGGTCGTCCATATCCACAAAGAGGGGGCTGGTTACGAGGTGGAGTTCATCACCCTCGCCGGCGAGACCTTGGCCGTCGTCACGCTGTTACCATCCCAGGTGCGTCCGATCTCCCGCCATGATCTGGCTCACGTGCGCGAATTGACCACTGCCTGAAAAGGAAAGGGCGAAAAGGGACGTTCTGCGTTTGCTTGTGCCCTTGCTTGCCCACGCATCCCGGGAAAAAATGAATCTCTGGTTCGTCAAGACGCCGCGATACATCTGGCCCTTCAACTCGGAGACCAGCGCCTTCTGGCAGCCGCTCGGCTTCGCCGGCATGGCGGCGGTCCTCCGCGAGCGGATGCCGGACCTCGATGTGCGCATCGTTGACTGTCCCGCCCTCAAGACGGGCTGGCGGTCGCTGGAGGGCCTCCTTCGCTCCGGCGCGCCCGACATCCTCTGCATCGGCGAGGAGACCGTCTCGGCCCACGAGGCCATCCGTCTCGCCCGCTTGGTGAAGGAGATTAGGTCCGACACGACCGTCATCGCCGGCGGGTGCTACTTTGCCTACGCCGTCGAGGACACGCTGCTCAACCATCCCGTTGACTTTATCGTTCGGTCCGAGGGCGAAGAGACGCTGCTCGATCTGCTGCGCGAGCTGCGCCGCAAGGACCCCGATCCGGCGGGCGTGCGCGGCATCGCCTATCGCGACGGCGGCGAAATCCGGCAGACCCCGCCCCGGCCCCTCATTGCCGATCTGAACGCCCTGCCGATCCCAGCCTATGACATGCTGCCGATGGATCGCTACGGTCGCGGGTCGAGGAATCATCCCAACCTCGCGGCCATCGAGCACTCGCGCGGCTGCATTGACACGTGCAACTTCTGCATCCTCTGGCGGCACATGGGCGACGAGACGAACGGCGCCTGCCGCCCGCGCCTGCGCACGAAGAGCGGGGCGCGCAGTTTCGAGGAGGCGCGCCTGCTCGTCGAGCGCTACGACCGGCGGACCCTCGGCTGGGTGGACCCGAGCTGGAACGCCGACCCGGAGTGGAGCGACGAGTTCTGCGCCCTGATGATCCGCAACCACATGCAGGTCATGGCCTCGGCCTGGATGCGGGCCGACTGCATCGTCCGTGACGAGAGGCTCGGCATCCTAAGGAAGCAGGTAAAGGCGGGCCTGCGCCGGGCCATCATCGGCGTGGAACGGGTACGCGACGACGACCTCCGCAGTTTCGGCAAGCACAACAACGCCGCCGACGTCACCGCCGAGGCGTTTGCGATCCTCCGGAGGAACTACCCGGAGGTGGACACGATCGGCACGTTCATTTATGGGGTATGGGAGGAGACGGAGGAATCCATCGCCGAGCTGCTGGCGCACGCCGCCGCCTGCCGGATGGACTACTCCTTCTTCATCCCCGCCACGCCGAATCCCGGCACACCCCTCCACCAAGAGGCCGTCCGCCGGAACGCCATCGAGGTGGACGATTTCCGGGCCTACAACTTTATTACACCCGTCATGCGGTCGAGAGACCTTACAGCGGCTCAACTGCAGGACATCTTTCATAAGCACGCCGCGCTCTGGTGGCTCCGGGACAGTGCGCGCGGCGTCCGGGACCTGTTTTGCGAACGGGACCCGCGGAAGCGCGGCGTGCGCCGGGCGCTGTTTCGCCACGGGCTGAGGGTGTTCAACTCGGCCCTCTGGAATCGCTTTACTCGCCGGAACGGCAATCCGGCTTTGCATTGGCTTGTGCCCGCGTGGTATAATTCCTGAGCGATAGGTTCCTTAGTAATACCATTTCATAAGTCCGTGTAGGGTTTTGTTGCGAGCCAACGTTGGTCATTCCCGCGAAAGGGGGAATCCACGAGCTATCGAAGGCATGGATTCCCGCTTTCGCGGGAATGACGGGGGAACCGCATACCCTATACGAACTTATGAAATGGTGTACTTAGCATCCGTCAAATAGGATAAGGGAGAAAACGATGAGCAGAACCGCTGCAAGGCGTCTGACGTTGACGGTTGTGATCTCGCTGTTTGTGTATGCCCTGGCCTGTTACTCCCCGATCAGTTGGTCGCCGGACGGGAAGTACGTGGCCTTCGTCCAGTTTGCCGCGGGCGAGAAGGACGACGACCTCGCCCCCGAGATGTGGGTGGTGGATGTGGCCGCCGACCGGGGCGAACGCATCGCCGCGGGCAGGGCCGCCCTGAGTGCGCCCGCATGGTCGCCCGACGGCGCGAAGATCGCCTACCTGCAAACCGACGCCGAGACCATGCCGGAGAAGCCGGACGCGGAGACGGGGATGAAGGCCGCGCTGGTCCTCTACAATATGAAAACGAAGGAGACCGCGAAAGTCTGCGACACTTTCGTTCGCGTCGCCGGTGACAAGACCAACGCCCTGGCGCAGGTGGCCCGGCTCGCGCCGACGTGGTCGCCCGACGGCGAGAGGATCGCCTTTGATTGCATGGAGAAAGAGACCAAGCCAAAGGTGATAATGGCGGACTTGGCCGGGAAGACCACGGTCGTCCTGGAAAACGCCATGTATCCCCAATGGTCGCCGGATGGGATGTGGATCGCGTGCCTCTCCGAGGCCCACGACCCGCTCACGCGGCTGACAAAGACGGGGGCCAAGATCGTGGCCGTCCGCGCCGACGGCACGGGAAAGCAGGTCATCGCCGATTACATCCCCATTGACTACCACCAGGTGAACGACCCGACTTACATCGCGTGGGCCCCCAACAGCCGACAGATCGCCTTCGCATCGCGCGTATCGCCGATGGAGGAAAAGTATGGCATCTGTCTCGCCGACCTCGACGGAAAAAAGACCTGGCTGATTACCGGGGAGAAGGACCAAGAGATCGGCAGCCCGGCGCTGACGCGCGACGGCAAGGAGGCGGCCTTTGTCCGGTGGGAGCAGAATGAGGCAAAAGACGGCGGGGAGTTCGCCATCGTCGCCGTGGACATAATGACAGGGAAGGATCGTATCCTCGCCCGCATACCCGGCAACGGCGAGGGCCAGGTCGCCAGTCTCTCCTGGTCGCCCGATGGGAAGTGGCTCGCCTACCGATGGCAGGGCCGCGTGATCCGGTTGATCGCAGCCGACGGGTCGCAACGGAGGGAACTCACCGCGGATCCGACATCGCTGGCGGTCCTGGTGACCGACGAATACGGTGAAATGGCTCAGAAGGAGCGCGACGCCGGGGCCTTCGCCGAATCGCGTGAACACGCGAAGCGCGTCGTCGCCCATGCCGACGACTTCGCCCGCCGTTTCCCGACTTCACATTATTACGGTAACGTGATCATCTTCAAGGCAAAGGGGCTGCTGATACTGAACCGTCCGGAGGAGGCCGCCGACCTGCTCGACAGCGTGTCGTTCCCCCGCCCGAACCCGAAGGCCGAGCGCGAGGCCCAGTTCATGTTGGCTGAGTGCCATGTGGCCCTCGGGCAGTACCGCGACGCCCTGGCCATCTGGGGCGGCCTGGCGGAGCTTTACGGCGACGATCCCATCGCAAAACAGTCGCAGCAGCGAATGAAGGAAATCCAGGACGCCCTCGACGCCGCGCAGAAACTAACCGAGCAACTGGCGAAGGCAAAAGGCCCTGCCGCTTATCTGGAGCTGGCGAAGGTCTATGCCGATGTGCTTTTAGATCCGAAGAAGGCGACCGAGGCGCTCCAGGGCCTGCTCAAGGACTTCCCCCAGAGCAAGGAAGCGGCGGAGGCCAAGGAGATGCTGAAGAAGGTCCAGGAAAAATTCGCAAAGGAGTAGGCCGGTCGGCGGATGTGAACCCGACTTAGGGAGGGCCGCCAGTCATTCCCGCGAAAGCGGGAATCCAGGCCCTCGACCACTCGTGGATTCCCGCGTACGCGGGAATGACCACGTTTGGCCCGCAACGACCCCTATATGCACTGATGTGCTAAGTGCCATGCTGGAACTCATTGAACGAATCTGTTCTGCTGTCTGCCACGCCCTGCCGGACCGGACGTTTCGGTTCGGCGGCGAGCCGCTCCCCCTCTGCGCGCGGTGCGCGGGCGTCTATGTGGGCTTCCTCCTGACGATGATCGGCTTCGCATGCACGCGCCTGCGGCGGTGTACTGTCGTGCCGGGGACGCTGCTTGTGGTGAACATCCTGCTGATCGTCCTCTTCGGCGTCTGCGGGTTCGCAGCCCTCTACGAGGCTATGGTGCTGCCAAATGATTGCCGGCTGCTGCTTGGGCTTTCGTTTGGTTTCGCCGTCGCCGTCTTTGCCTTCCCCCTGACGCGCGGCTGGCTGTTGGGGATGGAGTGCAGGCCGTGGGATCAGAGGGACAGGCTGTGCTTCGTCGCTCTCATCGTCGGACTGCTGGCCGTGAGCCTTGCCGTCAGCCGTGGACCGGGGTTCCTGTTCTGGCCGGTGTCTCTGCTTGGCATAGCGGGGCTGGTGGGATCGCACTTCCTCGCCGACGTCCTTATCCTGAGCTGGCTGCTCCGGCCGCGGCGCGGGGGATCGGCGGCGCTGAGGGCGTCCATCGCCGCGCTGGCGGCGGTGATGTGCGCGGGCGAGTTCCTGTTCTACGCCGCCTGGCGGCAGTGGTGGGATGTGCTTTAGAACGTTTTTGCGCGCGTGTTGACCAGGGCAAAATTCACATTGGACACATAATACCACCCTTTCCGTCTTCGGAAAGGGTGGTATCCACAGAAGAGAATTTCGCGTGACGAAACAGCCGCTCATTGACAGGATAGGGATCGATCTCGCGGGAAAAAATGTGTCCAATGTGAATTTTGCCCATGTCCCGCGCGGCCGCGGGACTGGGTTGCGGGCAATGCCCGCTTCAGGTTACGGTTGAGGAGAACCAAATGAGGATTCGGTCAAGACTGCTTGCGCTCCTTCTTCTGACCGCGTTTACGCTCACGGCCCAGGATGCGGCCAGGCCGGAACGCAAGTCCGCCGCCTGCCCCCGCAGCAAACTGCCCGTCGCCGTGGACGGCAAGCTGGATGACTGGAAGGATGTGGACGGCAACCAAGGGATCGTCCTCGGCGAGGCGGACCGCATCCATGCCTTCCAGCACTACCGCGGCCCGGAGGACGCCTCTGCGATCCTCTACCTGAAGTGGGACGACGAAAAAATCTACGTCGCCGCCGTCGTCAGCGACGACATCGCGCGGAACACCAACTTCGGCGCCAACAACCAAAACGGCGACGGCATCCTCATCGCCTTCGCCCCCGTCGTCCCGTCGGGGCGGGAGGAGGCGAAGGTGGAACACGCCTATTCCTACATCCTCACGCCCGGCGACTTCGGGGAGGTCAAGCCGCAGATGCAGATCGTGAAAGGCGACGAAAAGACGACCTGCGAACTGGCGGCCCAGCAGACCAGGAACGGCTATCGCTTAGAGGCGGCCTTCTCCCTCAGCCAGCTCCCCGACCTTCGCCCCGAGGCGGGAAGGACCGTCGGCTTCGAGGCCTGCCAGTACGAAGGCGACCGCATCGCCTTGCCCACCATCCGCACCGAAATCCTTGCATGGAACAGCGCGAAGGACCGAATGGATGCAAGGGAGAGCGGCCTCCTCATTTTCTCCGGTCCCATCGAACAGGCGCCGGCGACGTCCCCCGGCGAGGTGCGCGCCGAGGGTATGATCCGAAATCCCTTCAAGCCGAGCGGACCATTTGTCGCCCGGAAGGTCGCCGAGTCCTTCGCCACCCGCGGCGTCCCCCTGTCGCTCTACTTCGACCGCGCCGCGCGGGACGAAATCCTGAACAGGGCCGGCGACAAGCGGTTCCCGGTAGTCCGGATGCTGGAGCGCATGACCGTCGTCTGCGATTCCTACCTGGAGACGTGGAAGCCGAGCGCCTACGAGATGCGGTCGCTGACCGTCGCCAACGCCGAGCAGGCGAGCAAGGTGGTCCATCGCCTGGGCCTCGTCTTCGTCCTCACGGAGGAACCGGTCTATGCCGACATGGCCCGGCGGACGCTCCTGCGCATGGCCGAGACGGCGGGCGCATGGACGGGCGACTTGAAGGATGACCGTTCGGCGGAGGCGGCGGCGATACTGGCCCATGCCCTCGTCGTCGGATACGATTGGGCCTACAACGCCCTTACCGACGAGGAGCGCAAGGCCCTCCTCGATGCGATGGTCCAGGCGGGTTCGCGGCTGGAAGAGGCGGGAAAGGGACAATGGGCCCTTGCCGTCCTCGGCATCGCCGCGAGGAAGCACAGCGACAAGGCCGAGGCGTGGATGAAACTCGGCGAGGAAGCGGCGCTGGGCCCAAGCAAGACCGGCTGGGGCCAGACGGCGGACGAGATCGAAGACGCCCTCTGGCGGTTCCTCTTAGTCGCCGAACCGTTGAAGCGCACTGCCGGCCGCGACCTATACCTGGAAATCGGCCTCGCCGACCCCGCGAAGCGCCTGCTGACGCTGCGGCGGACGAAGGCGGCCGATGGATGGGCCATTGATCCGATGCAGGTCTCCCTCCGCTCAAAGGCCCGCGCGGCCGTGGCGCTCAAGATCGCGGGCGAGCTCGCCGATGCAAACGCCATGTGGCTCTACCAGACGTGCTTCCAGGAGTTTCCCGCCTCCGCCAACGGCCCGGACGACGTCTATTCGATCCTCTGGCTTGATCGCCGCGTCAAGCCCGCGCCGCCGGAGTGGTTCAACGAAAAATCCCAGGCTCTCTTGCTGAAGGAGCAGGAGGCGTTCGTCCTCGCCGAGGCGGAGAAGGACGCCCTCGTGCGCTCCAAGGCCCGCCTCGCCCCCAAGCGCAAAACGGTGCAGGAGCAGCTCAAACAGGCCGTCCCCTTCTCCGCCGAGTGGCTGAAGACCGCGGACGAGAAGGTGTTGGAGGACTTCCAGGTCGCGGTCAAGCCCGACCTCCTCAAGGTCCATCCCCGCCTCTATTACACCGCCGGGGACCTGCCCCTCCTCCATGCCCGCGCGGCCACCACGCACCAGAGGCCCTGGCGGACGTTCATGGACTCGATGAACAAGTCGCTCACGCGGAAGTATGAGCCGCTCAAGGGGCTGAGCAAGTCGGCCCACCCGACAGGCCGCGACGTGGGCGACCGGACCGCCGGGTTCGGCGTCGCCTATGGCCTGACCAGGGACGACGCCTACGCCGAATTGGTGAAGCGCTACATGCTCGGCATGTGCGACGAGTTCCCCTGGGAGCCGAACGAGACCGACCTCGTCCACGGCCACGCCCTCGCCGGGCTGGGCATCGCCTACGACTGCGCCTGCGACTACCTGATGCCCGAGGAGAAGGCCCTCGTCCGCGATACGCTCATCAAGCAGGCGGCCATCATGGCCGAAGGGTTCGGCTATCTCCTCCGCGGCAAGAGCGATGCAGAGAAGAAGACGCTGACGGAGGAGCTCAAGAAAATTTACGCCGACCCCCAGCGCGGCGGGACGGTGCGGAAGTGGCGAAGGCCCGCCTCGGCCAATAATCACAGTTGGATTCAGAAGACCGGCCTGGCCGTCGCCGCGGCGGCGATACTCGACGAATGTCCCGAGGCACAGAAATGGCTCACTCAGGCCCGATGGGAATACGAGAAAATCCTCCAGATCCACGGTCCCGACGGCGCCTCCTGCGAGGGCGGCGGAGGCTACTGGGTCTATGGCATCCAGTGGATGCTGCGCTACCTCGAAATGCTCTACCACACCACCGGCGAGAATCTCTACGACAGCGCCTGGCTCCAGAACACGGGGTATTACCAGCTCTACATCACGACCCCCGACCAGGCGCGCGTGATGAACTTCGGGGACAATTACCCCACCGTCGGGCGCGTGGGATTCATCGAGTACCGCCTCGCCTCCGAGTTCCGCGACGGGCACGTCCAGTGGCTGGGCGATGCGTTCACCTACCACGAGGCGATCCGGGGCGAACCCGGAGGGCCGTTCTGGAACATCTTCTGGTACGACCCGTCCGTCGAGGCCAAGGTCCCTGACTCTCTGCCGCCGTATCGCTATTTCAACGACCTCGAGATGGCGACGCTGCGCACGGACTGGGGCAAGGATGCGACGATGGTCGCCTTCCGGTGCGGCCCGCCGGGGGGCTACTCCGTCCACCGCCACGGGGCCGGCGGCTACGGCCACGCCCAGCCCGACCAGAACCACTTCATGCTCTATGCCGGCGGGGAGTTCCTCCTCACCGACCCCGGCTACTCGCGCTGGAAGATGACCCGCGAGCACAATACGATCCTCGTGGACGGCCACGGCCAGGTGGGCGAGCAGGAGTACTGGTTCCACCGCAACCTCGACGAGGACCAGTTCGGACGGATCGAGGAGTTCTTCGGGTCAAAGATGTATGGCTACATCCGCGGCGACGCCGCGCCCGCATACCACTACAAGAAGAACGACCCGAACAAACTCGGCAAGGTGCAGGAACCGGAGAACCTGGACCTGACGAAGTACCTCCGGCATCTGCTCTTTGTGGACGGCAAGTATGTGGTCACGTTCGACGAGATCGAGACCGCCTCCCCGCGGCGGATTGACTGGCTCCTCCACTCCGAAAGCCCCTTCGAGGTTGCCGGGGAACGCGACTTCGCGGCGAAGCAGGGCGACATGCGGCTCGCCGTCAAGGTGGTGGAGCCGGACCGCATCGAGCACAAGACGGAGCCGATGATGGTGCGCGTGGACGTGGCGTGGCGGCCCGACGGGGGGCATGACTACTCGGAGACCCCCTCGCAGAAGGGATATGTCCTGGACCTCTGGCCGGCCAACAAGACCACATCGGTCTATTTCCTCGCGGCCTACTACCCCCACAAGGCGGGCGAGGAGGGCGCTGTGCCGACGGTGCGCAAAATTTCAGGCGAGGGATGGATCGGCGTGACGTTGCTCTCCGGGACGACCACAGATCGGATCATCTTCAACACAAGCGGCGGGGGTATAAAGGCCGACGGCGTAGCCACCGACGCGGCGCGCTGCCTTGTGCGCGCGGACGCCGACGGGAACGTCAAGCAGTTTGTGCTCCACGGCGGCGCGGCGCTGAAGGTCGGCGACCGGACGCTTGCCCAGACGACCCGCCCCGCCGTGGTCGTCTCGGATATGAGGCGGACGACGATCCGATGCGGCGAAGCGACAGACGCGGAGGTCTTTGCCCCCAGCCGACCGACGAGGGCGTTCCTGAACGAAAAGGAATGTGACATCGCCTACAACGGCGATACGAATCTCTTGCGTGTGCAACTTCGGGAGGGGGACAACCATCTGGAGGTCGAGTTTTAGGCGTGAAGAAGCCGCTTCTCATAGTCGAGGTCTTGAGAAACCGCCGCGAGGCCGAGGTCAATTGTAGCCGCACCCTTTATGGGTGCGGTTTAGTCTGTCACCGGCCCCGCAGGCTGAAGCCTGCGGCTACAGGAAAATGGGTTTTCAATGTCGCCATCGTCGTTGTGTTCCTGCTGACGGCCCTAACGGCCGGCGCGCCGGGGCAGGAACATGAACGGGAACAGGAGGGACCGAATCTTGAACTGGAGGACATGCCCACCGCCTCGCTGGCGATTCGGGTAATAGCCGAGGAGACGAAGGAGCCTGTCGCGGAGGCGAAGGTGCAGGTCTTCGGCGGGCAGGTGGCCATGACGGACCCGGATGGGATCGCCCTTATGGACAACCTGCCCACGGGGCGCTGCCGGGTGGTTGTCTCGAAGGAGGAGTTCGCCGCCGCCTACCAGTACGTCAACCTGGAACCCGGCCGGGAGGCGTCCCTCGAGGTCGCCCTCGGCCCCGAGGGCAAGATCATCGGCGTCGTCACGAACGAGTATGGCGAGATCCTCCGCGACGCCACCTGCTCCATCTACACGAAGGAGGGGCGACTGGAGCGCGAGCAGCTCGACGAGAACGGGCTGTTCACCGTGGGCGGTCTCTCGCTCTCGGAGGATTATACCCTCCAGGTCTATCACCCGGAATACTGCACGAAGACCCTGGCCGACGTGACCATCCCGAAGGAGACCCGCCTCCTCACCATCGAGATCGCCCTCGACGTCGGCGGGCACGTGAAGGGGCGCGTTACCGACAGCAAGGGGCGGCCAGTGGAGGGGGCGCGGCTGACCGCCTCGACTTCCGGGGCGAATCCCACGGCTGAGACTGATGCGCAGGGGGAGTACCTCCTCGAGCGCCTGCCGCTCGAAAAAACATGGGTCCGCGTAACCGCCCCCAGGTGCGCCCCCGACCGGCGCCAGGTCACGCCGGATCGCCGGGGGGCCACAGTCAACTTCAGCCTGCCGCCCGGCCGCGAACTTGCCGGGCGGATCGTGGACGAGGAGGGCAAACCGCTCGACCAGGTCGCCGTTCGCCCCTATGTCAGTTCCTTCGGCTACGTGGCCGAGATGGTGACGGGCGAGGACGGGCGCTTCGCCTTCGATTCCCTCCCCGACGAGGCGGTGACGCTCTACTGCCGCGCCCAGGGCTACAGCGACCCGCGCCCCACGGTGAAGCCGGGGCCGAAGGACATGACCGTTACGCTCTATCGCGCGGGGCATATCCTGGGAAAAGTGGTGGACGAGGCGGGGAAGCCCGTCACGGAATTCCGGGTTTCCCTCGGCCTGGACTCCGCGCGGGAGGGCGACCGCCGACCGAGCTATCCGAGCAGATTCCCTTATCGGACGGGCATGCCGATCTTCGCGCCCGACGGGGCCTTCCGGATCGAGGACGCCACGGTGGGCGCGCCCTACCGCATCACCATCTACGCCCGCGACTACGCGACGACGACGGAGTCGCGCATCATGGGCATCCCGCTGGACAAGGGCGATGTGGCCACGATCACGGTCGAGAAGGGCCGCACCTTCGCGGGCAAGGTTGTGGACGCGGCGTCGGGCGCGCCGGTGGCCGGCGCCGAGATCATCCTCTCGATGCAAAAGCCGGAGGGATCCAGCCGTTCGTACTATAGACTCAGCCGCAGCTCCGACGGCCTGCCGACAGGGACGTTGACCTGCTCGAGCCGCGAGGACGGCGGCTTTCAGTTGGACAACATCTCCCCTCGCGGCTACTATGTCGCCGTCGTTCACCCGGACTACGTCGAGTTGGAGTTGGGCTATATCCGCTTTTCGCCATCCTCCTCGGAGAGCAAGCCGAAGAACGGCGGCTATGCGGACATCCCTCCCGCCGGCGCGCAGGGGATCCTGGGGGCCGTCTTCCGGCTAAGCAAGGGCGCTGCGGTCTCGGGCCGGTGCTGCGGCGAGGACGGGAAGCCCCTGGCCGGGGCGCGGGTCCTCCTGTCGGGGGTCAAGTACGTCACGACAGGCGAGGACGGGGCCTATCGCTTCGACAAGGTCCTTCCGGGGCGATATACCCTCACCTTCTACGAGATGGCCTCGAAGTCCTCGAAGGCCTATCGGAGCGTCTATGTAACCGTCCAGGCGGACGAGGAACTCACGATGGACTTCCGTCCCTACGAGGGGATTGCCCTGAATGGGGAGGTGGTGGGCGACAAGAAGCTGCGGAAAAGCCTTCGCATCCAGGTTGAAGATGCGGGGGAGAGGAAGTGCCTCATCACCACCGCAACGGATTCCAAGGGGCGATTCACCGTCACCGGCCTGAAGCCGGGACGCTACCGGGTAAACGCGCTTCAATACGACAACCGGCGGTATCAGACCGTCGCCAGGGAGACAGTCACGGTTACGGAAGAGGGACCCACCAGCGTGACGCTCCGTATCAAGTGAGGCCGTCCCCATGATAACCAGCGGCCGGCGCGCTCAACGGGGTGAAGGTCATGAAAGAGGCGTGGGGAGGGACGAACCGGCCTGAAAATTATTTGCTCCGCTCCTGTCCGTTTGCTATTATTAAATACAAGGCATAAACTGATGGCGGAGGAGCAAGAGAATGGCGGGATCAACCTACGAACGAATTCTGCATGAAGCGGAATTGCTTTCCAAGAAGGAACAGCTTCTGCTGATCGAGCGCCTTGCAGAACGCCTTCGCATATTGGGTGGGCCCCGCTCGAAACGTCCCCGCCTGCGATGGGAAGACCTTGCCGGCAGCGCGCCTTGTCCCATGTGCGGCGAAGACGCCCAGGCATGGGTCGCCCGAACGCGGCGGGAATCGGACAAGAGTCGGAGGGGAGGGTGAAAAACGACGCCCCGCGCGGGGCCAAGATGGTGAAGGAGTCGTGGGGGGAGAGGTAGCCCAGGTGCGGCCCCTTGCCTATTGGGCATCTCTGTCGGACTTGCTGCTTTTTGTGGGAAGCCTGGAATCAGCTTTCCGGGTGTGGAGATTGAGTTCGAACTTCCTCCGGCCTCTCTTGAGGACGGTGATCTTTGCCCCGCCCATTCGGGTCCGTTCAATCCCTATGCCCCACTCCAGCACCCTCTCCAGGACCCTCAGGATCGGGCTGAAAACAAGTCCGACGAACCACTCCGAAGCGTCCCAAATAGGCCGAAAGACAAACACAAGCGATCGGGTAAGGAGATTGGCCATCGGCCCCAATGGATCGGGTCCGAGCCGTCCATCGTACAGCCCCGGCTCTGACCTCTCTGGATAGCGCTCCACCGCTCTGAAGAGAAGGAACGTGACAAGCGCGAACGCCAACGTGAAGAAACTCACCGAAGATACGCTGTTGAGAATGCCTTGACCTGTCCGTCCCCCTGCCATGAACAGCCACCATGGGAGGGGAGACCTGGCCCGGAACGCCCAGAACCACCCGATGGTGAACAATATGGCGCCGATCGACACCGCGACCCATACGTCGCAGTGTCGCTTCAAACGGGTGATCGCGAGGAACGTGGAGCCCGCTGCGCCGGCTCCTGCGACGAAACCCCCGAAGACGACAAGAAAGGCCATAGCCTGCTCACGGATCGTGGGGCTATCCATAGTGGACGTCAATCCATACCCCACTCCTCCAATGCCAAGGGCACAAACAATGCCCACGAAGATGGCTTGGACGATGGCGGAGGTTGTCTCCCAGCTGGCACCCATGAGAACGCGCAAAACCAACACGGGCAATACGGCAACCGCCAACGGGACCCCCGCCATCGGCACTGGCGACCAGTTCGAGTACCTTCCGAGCACGAGGCAGGCCGCAGCAGCGACGTTCCCAACTCCCACTACTATTGCCATGTGCAGTACCGCTCGCCAGAACGGAGGCCAAGAGGAAGGCCAAGGTTGTCTATTCGTTCCAATCATGCGCCCTCAATTGCCCTGCCGGTCTCTTCGAGTCTTCAACCCGCGCTCCGGGCGATCTATCAGCCACAGTATACCACATTTCCCTTGCCCGTGCGAAGCTGTCGCGCTATAATCTGCGCCAACCTGGGATTCCTCATTACTCTGATTCTGCAAGACAGGGAAGCAATGCCGATGGCCAGTGATTTTGTCATCAAAACGAGCCTGATGCCATGATAACCAGCGGCCGGCGCCTGCGCGCCATATACGAGTTCAAGCCCGTCGATCACCTCCCCCGCAGGGAGTTCTACATCTGGGGCGAGGCCATCGAACGATGGAAGAAGGAGGGCCTGCCCGAGGACTACCAGAAGCAGAACATCTTCCAGTTCGATCCGCCTGCCTTTGCCGAGACGGGCCTCGCCCTCGGCTGGTGCGAGCCGCCCTTCGTGCCGGAGTATGAAGGCAAGGTGATCCGCGAGGAGGGCGATACCGAGATCGTCCAGGACAAGGCCGGACGCTGGCTCCGATGCTTCAAGGGCCGCCGGCACGGCTTCATGCCCGACTACATCAAGCACCCGGTGAGCTCCCTGAAGGACTGGGAGGAGGACGTCGCCCCCCGCCTCGATCCGGCCGCGCCGTCGCGTTATGAAAAGTTGCAGGCGTCCTGCGCCCAGGCGGAGGAATGGCGGCGGAAGGAGGACCGCATCGTCGTCCAGAGGATGGTCGGGGGCTACATGTATCTCCGCGCCCTGATGGGGCCGGAGGACCTCCTGTACGCCTTCTACGACAAGCCCGATCTCATCCACCGGATGATGGAGCGCTGGGCCCAGGTGATGGACGCCGGCGTCGGGCGGGCGCAGGCGAAGGTCGAGCTGGACGAGATTTCCATCGGCGAGGACATCTGCTACAACGCCGGGTCGCTCATCTCGCCCGACCACATCCGGGAATTCTTGTTCCCATACTACCGCCACGTCCTCGATCGGGCCCGCGTGCGGCAGCAGCGCAAGTTCTACTTCACCGTTGACACCGACGGCCGCGCCCCGGCGGTGATTGATCTCTACCTCGAGCTCGGCATGGACCAGATGTGGCCTTTTGAGGTCGCCAGCGGGTGCGACGTGGTGGAGATCGGGAGGAAGTATCCGGGCCTCATCATGTCCGGCGGGATTGACAAGCGGGTCCTGGCCGAGGGCAAGAGGGCCATTGACGAGCACCTTGAATACATCCTTCCCGCCATGGTAAAGCGCGGCGGCTACGTCCCCACCTGCGACCACGGCGTGCCCGACAACGTGAGCTTAGAGAACTACCTGCACTACCGGAAGCGCCTCTGCGAGCTGGACCACTGAGAAGGTGTGAAAAAATTGCCGAAAGTTGTAGGAGGGGAATCCTTTCCCCGACGGATCGCTGAAGAAGCCTGAAGGCGCTCTCCCCACCGGCGTCTGGGGCAAGCCGTCGGAGCCCGACTCGGATCGGGCGAAGCAGAACGTGGAGCGGTGGGTTGATAGCTCGGTGGAGTATATCCGGGCCACGTTCGCCGAGCTGGCGAAGTTGAAGAAGCAGGACAAATAATAGCCCGAATTATTCACAAACATACTCCTGTCCCCGCTTAGGGAGAGGGGACGGGGCTGATGTGCGGGTCCGACGCTGCCCGTTTCACAGGCACCTGCTTGTCCCCGGTCGTCCTTGAGCCTGTGGTTAGCTGTTCCCTGGCATTGCAACTCACGCACGTACGATCCCTGCTGGCTCATCCACGAAATCGTCCGCCATCATCATCCTGTAATGGCCAAAATGGCCTGTTTTCTCAAAGATCGCACGGAACACTTTGAGATAATTCTGGACAATCGTGCCGCTCGGAGTCACATAGATATCATCATCGGCAGAATGAGACCCAGCGTTGACCCATGAGAAGAGAGACCTGCAGATCAACTTCTCCTGACCGTCAAACTTTGCGCAGATGTCATCGGGGGTAACTGATCCTAGGATCGTGAAATAGTGCTCAAGGATTCGCCGTAACGTGTTCTCGATTCTTGTGTTGGCTGGATCCGGCTTGCGCACGTCCATCCAGAGCAACTCGTACGACGTCTTGATCGGATTGTCCTCGTGCCGTTCGACCGCCGACAGCCGCCCAAACTTCCGAACAATCCAAAATGACTCTTCTTTCAGCCGACCACTTTTGCGCCTATCGTTGAACGTAACTTCCCTGTGGAAGTATATGTTGTGCGTGAAGACAAATACCTGCTTAATGTGTCCTTGCCCTTGTCGCACGCCCTCGCACACTTCCCTGATGAGGCTACTGACTATGAAAAGGAAGTCACTATCGAGACTCGAAACGGGGTCATCGAAGACAACAATCCGGTCCGTCGTGATGCCCGTTTCCGACATGCTGCCTCCGAGGAGGTGGTAGAAGTACAGGAACACGACGAACGCCTTCTCGCCCTCGCTCAGCGTCTCCCGGGCATCTTCACCACTATCCCGGACAAGCCTGTAGAACTTCTTGTCCATACTCATCGCCAGCTTGAAGCTGTCGAAGCCGAATCGCGATAGGATCGCGTTGATACCATCAATCGTCGGCTGAACGCTCGTGATCTGCATCTCAAGGCTGCGAATCTCGTTCTGCTTGGCCCGGATTCGACCCTCGGTCTCGGCGATCTTCTTATTGAGATTTTCAATGGCCTTATGCAGGCCCTCCTTCCTCTCGCGGTACTGCCTCAAATCGAGTTCAAGCTCGTCGAGCACGAAACGCCACACTTCCGCCACCAGATCACGCTTCTCTGCAGCAAGATTGTCCACTGTCCGGTTGTGTTCGGCGACTTGAACATTGGCACTGTCAATCAACCCCTTGATCGCCTCGGATACAGTAATGAGCGATATAAGCTCAACGGCTCGACTTGGTTCTTTCTTCTTGTTGTCCAACAGGAGCTGATTGGCTCCAATCGCCTGATCTAAGACGGCCTTCTGCGACTTGAGCTTCTCCACGTCAAGAAACTTCCCCGGACTGGCAATGATCGTCGCAATCCGCATCTGGATGTCAGACGACTCGGTCGCGTACTCCGAAACGAGAGTGTCTATCGCCTTGCTGTCTGTCTCGAATGTCTCATCGAAGTATTGAGCCAAACTCGCCGCGAAGGCGTCAGTCGTGGCCTGCTGGCAGAAAGGGCACACTCGGTCATTTGCCTCGTAGAACGTGCGGCCCTGACGCACCCAGTCGCTGTTCCCGAGCTTCTTAATCATCGCGGCGATGTCAACGTCGTCCTTGCCGATCACCCGCTTCTTCAGGATCGGATTAGACTCGTGCGCGAGCAACGCGGCCGTATCAAGCGTGGGGACGGGGGATTCCCGCGAAGGGGTTTCTCCGAAGACGGTCTGCGCTCGCCTCTCGAGATCACCGAGGGGCTTCAAGGGGGCCCGGTTGGCCTGCAGTTCAGCGAGGACCTTCTCTTTGAACTTCGCTGCGTTGTTCCTATATCCAGTGAACGGGCCTTGAAGCTTGTCATCATGCTTCTGCTTCTGTGCCCAACACTTCTCTTGGAACTCCGTCTCAATCTGGGCGAGTTCCGCTATCTTGCCACCGGTGTCGTTTTCACCGTGGAGAGTTCTTCTCAAGCCTGCAAGACTATCCTGCTCTTTGTCGAGTTGTTCCTTGGCAGCTGCGATCTTCTCCCGCGTTTCCTTCTGACCCTCGCCAAGGGTGAAAACGCCTTTTAACTGGTTGAAGTTCCTGTCAACAAAATCGCGGTTGAGAACGACTGTCTCAAGCGGTCTGCCATCCTTCCACGTCACCGAACAGTCAGGATATGCCGCTTGGTCAGCGATGATGCGGCTTATCGTTGTCTTTCCGGTACCGTTTGAGCCGAACAGATAGTTGAACTGTGACAGGCCAGTCATCACTTCGGGAGTGCTCGGTTGTGTCCCTCTTGTGGGGGAAAAAGAGGTGGCGTATCCTGTAGGGTGGTAACAAGGCCCTACGTAGTAAAGGAGGATACGCCATGAGGAAGAGTAGCACGGAGTCGAGGTTGCTTTCAAGGGAAGATCGGTTCGGGATTTTGGAGGAGGCGCTGCGGGAGAAGACGCGGGGGTGGATCGAGCAGATGGTGAACGAGGAGCTGGAGGCGGCGCTGGGCGTTGGACGGCATGAGCGCGACGAAGGCCGTGTGGGTTACCGGAAGGGCAAACGATCCCGTACGTTCACGAACCGGAACGGGAAGCACACGATCCGGATGCCACGGGGGGAGTTTTTCGAGCCGGGTGCCGACGGGAAGAAGGCGTGGACAAGCAAGATCTTGCCGCCGTATGTGCGTCGGAGCGACGCGGTGGAGGATGCGCTGACGATGTGCTACCTGTCGGGGGTGAACACGCGGAAGGTGCGCGCCGCGCTGGGTCCGCTGCTGGAGGGTGCGTCGCTGTCGCGGAGCACGGTGAGCCGGATGGTGGCAGGCCTGACGGAGGCGTTCGAGGCGTGGCGGAATCGGGATCTGTCGGGGGAGGACGTTGCGATTCTGTTTTTGGATGGATTCAACCTGAAGATTCGCTTGGCGGGGAAGGTGGAGAAGGTTCCGGTGCTGAGCGTGATCGGGCTGTGCGCGGACGGGAGGCGGTTGGTCTTGTGTTTGGAGCTTCGCAGCAGCGAGAGCGAGGCGGCGTGGGGCGGTGTGGTGGAGTCGCTGAGCCGGCGTGGGGTGAAGGCGCCGGTGCTGGCGGTGATCGACGGCTGCGAGGCGCTGCACAGTTCGGTGAAGGAGGCGTGGCCGTGGATTGATGTGCAGCGTTGCACGAAGCACAAGTTGGAGAACCTGTATACGCACGGTCCGAAACGTCGGCACGAAGAACTGAAGGCCGACTACGACGCGATTGTGTATGCGGCGGACGAGGGGTCGGGGCGTCGGGCGTGGGAGCGTTTTGAGCGGAAGTGGGAGGGGAGTTGTCCCGGAGTGGTGAAGTCGCTGCGGGAGGCGGGGGAGGAGTTGCTGACGTTCTATCAGTATCCGGAGTCGATGTGGAAGATGCTTCGGACGACGAACTGCATCGAGCGGGTGAACGAGGAGTATCGTCGTCGAGTGAAGACCCAGGGGAGTTTTCCGAACGTGGAAGCGGGGCTGAAGGTCTGCTACGGGATGCTGGCGGGGGGCGTGATCGTGCTGCGCCGGATGGACGGTTGGCAGTTCCTACGCGGTGTGGTGGAGAAGATTCGGTTGCAGAAGGGGTTGATTGAGGCGGTTGACAAGGTCGCCTGAGAGGAGTATAACGATGTCAGCCCTACAGGATACGCCTCTCTTTTTCCCCCACAAGAGGGACACAACCGAGTGCTCCCGAAGGTCGCAGTGCTGGCGATGGTCACGGACTCGATCATTTCTCCATTGCTCCCAGACGATCCTGTCGTTCACGGCTAACAATGTTTAGGCCGGTCCGCCTAACACCCCAGATACGGTTTGGAGTGCCGTATAACACGGCCGCCAATACGGGAGCGCAGCACCTCGGCCAGGCGGTCCAAGAGCCGGACCTTCGGCGACACTGTGGCTTGGTTTGCCGATTGGCGACTGGTTTGTGGTTGATACGCCGTCATCTGACATCCCCAACATCTCTGGCGGCGTTCACGCTTTCTGCTTACGTCGCTGAAGCCACCGCTCGAAAGATGCCGGGCTTTCGGTTGATTTCTTTCCTAACACCAGACCCTCGATGGAATAGCAGTCAGGTGGAGCGACTTGTTAGGCTTTCTTCGCCTTCGCCTTGCGTTTTTGTCGCAGTAATGGAATTAAACAACGCAGAGCCTTATTCACAGATTCCGAATCGGGAAAATACGCTCGAATATCTGGCGCTATAACGACCGCACCCTCTTTTGGCATCACATCCTTAACGACAGTTGTGCCATCCGCCTTATGGATCGTAATTGTATATCCAGCCTGCATGGCCCTGTAATGCTTGCCGCGCACTCCACCTCTAAAATCATACTCGGCGCGCATATCATTATCTTTCATCCGGATCATTTTACTTGCCTCCTTCTTCATAAAGCACCCGCTCCGATGGCGTTGCCTTACGACAACTGATAATACGTATGTTTGAGCCGCGTTCGGTATAAACCACTACGACAACACGAGCCTTATCGGAGCTTCCAATGTCAGTAAATCGTTGTTCATCCGCGGAGTGAGCAGGATCTGGTATCGTGATTGAAAAGGGATCCATGAAAACTGTTGCGGCTTCATCAAAACTAATTTTGTGTTTTTTGAGATTCGCCTTGGCTTTCTCATCATCCCACTCGAAGTTCAGTTTCATTACGACCCCTTCAAACCATCAGCGTATTGCTATGAGCCTATCCCCATCACTGTAGCCAATGTGACACCGAGCATTAGCCCGGATTATTCACGGACTATCTCCCCTCTCTCCCGTCCCACTCCGGTTGAGCATTGGCGTTCCCTCTTGCCCAATGCTAACAACGGGCATGACGGATGTCAATGCGAAAAGAGGCGGGAATGACGAGGGGGCAGATACCGCATTACCACACTTTGCCAAGTGGTTACCGCAACGGAAGAGCGGGAAGCATGGCTTCCCGCAAGAAAGGCGACAGTCCCGCTCTATTGACAATGCTTCTCAGGGCCGTGTATGATGGTGCGTAAATACCCTGTCGGAGTCTCCATGTCGTTGCAGTTGGGATCATATTCATGGCCAAGACGTATCGCGTGACGTTTGAACCGGAAGGGAAGACCATGTTCGTCCTCGACGGGACCACGGTCATCGAGGCCGCCGGCCGCGCCGAGATCATCCTCAACCTGCCCTGCGGCGGGAAAGGCACCTGCGGCAAGTGCAAGGTCGAGATCCCCGTCGGCTGCCCCTCCCATACCGAGAAGGAGCTCGAACACCTGACCGAAGACGAGGTCCACCGCCATACCCATCTTGCCTGCCAGACGCACATCCACGGGGATATGACCGTCGCCATCCCGAGCGAGACGCGCTTCTTCGAGCAGAAGATCCTCGTCGAGGGCGCCGGCCGCAAGGTGGCCCCCGAACCGAGCGTGAGAAAGACCTTCGTAAAAGTGAAAGAACCGTCTCTGAAGGACCAATCGGCGGACATGGACCGCGTGCTCGCCTCGATCCGGGACATCGCCCCGGACGTTCGGGTGGACATTGACGCCATCCGGACCGTGCCCGACCGGCTGCGGGGCGGCAAGTTCGCAATCACCGCAGTCCTCGACGAGGACGAGTTGCTGTCCATCGAGGAGGGCGACACCACGGCGCACAACTACGGCGTCGCCTTTGACATCGGCACCACGACCGTCGTGGGCATGCTGGTTGATATGACCTCGGGGCAAGTAGTGGCCACGGCGTCGCGCACGAACCCCCAGGTGGTCTACGGCGACGACGTGATCAGCCGCATCAGCTATGCCATGGAGAACAAGAACGGCCTCGCCGAGCTCCAGGAGCAGGTGGTGGCCGCGATCAACGAGATGATCGCCGAGGCCTGCCGCGAGGTCCACGTGGACCGCCGCTATGTCTATGAGGTGTTTGTCGTCGGCAACACCACCATGCACCATCTCCTGCTGGGGATTCACCCGAAGAACATCGCGCAGGCGCCGTACGTGGCGGCCGTGCGGAAGTCCGTCGAAGTCAAGGCAGCCGATCTCGGGATCCATATCAACGAGAGCGGTCGCCTGCACGCCATGCCCAACATCGCCGGCTTCGTGGGCGGGGACACCGTGGGCGTGATCCTGGCCGCGGGGATGATGCACAGCAGCGAGCTGAAGCTGGCCATAGACATCGGCACCAACGGCGAGTTGGCCCTGGGGACGAAGGAGCGCATGATCTGCTGCTCCACCGCCGCCGGCCCGGCCTTCGAGGGGGCGCGCATCAAATTCGGCATGAGGGCCGCCGACGGCGCCATCGAGAAGGTCGTCATCCACGACGACGTGGAGGTCAACGTGATCGGCCGCGCCCGACCCCGCGGGCTCTGCGGCACGGCGCTGATTGACGCCGTCGCCGAACTCCTGCGGCTGGGGATCATAGACCCCACCGGCAAGGTCCTCCCCCCCGAGGAGGCGAACGGCAACGTCCCCGACGCCGTCCGGGAGCGGATCGTGCCCGGCGGCATGGGGCATGACTTCGTCCTCGTCCACGGCGGCGAAACCCCCTCGGGCCAGCCCATCCTCCTGACCCAGCGGGACGTGCGCGAGGTGCAACTCGCCAAGGGGGCCATCTTTGCCGGGATTCAAATCCTGAAGCAGGAGCTGGGTGTCAAGGACGAGGACATCACCGAAGTGCTCCTCGCCGGGGCCTTCGGGAACTTCATCCGCCGGAACATGGCCAAGCGGATCGGCCTCCTGCCCGACATCCCGACCGACCGGATCAAGTTCATCGGCAACGCCGCCGGCGCGGGGTCGCGCATGGCGCTCGTCGCCAAGGGCTGCCGGCGCGAGGCGGAGCGCATCTCCGCCGAAACCGAATACATCGAACTCGGCGGGCGGCCGGACTTCCAGAACGAGTTCATGATGGCCATGATGTACCCCGAGAGGCTGAACCACGCGTGAGGATCAGCCTGCACAATCACTCCAACCGGTGCGATGGGGAGTGCACCCCCGAGGAGATCGTGTGGGCGGCGATCGAGGGCGGCCTGAGCCATGTCGCCATCACCGATCATCTGGACTCTGAGAAGCTTCGCCCCTTCGTGGGCATCACACCCGAGACGATGTCCGACTATGTGGCCGAGGTGCGGGACCTGGCGGCTCGGTACGCGGACCGGATCGCCGTTCTCGCGGGCGTAGAGATTGACTTCAACCGGGAGCGCACGGCGTTTGATTCCTTCGACACGCCGGAACTGGCGTCGGAACTCCTTGGCGGCCTTGATCTTGTACTGTTTGAGTACGTTCAGGATTCAAAGTGGGACGGGGAAGACTTGGCCACATTCTCCGATCTGCGGAGGAACATATCCTTGCCGGTCGGCCTGGCTCATCCCGATCTGTTGGCGACCTTCTCCGGCCTCTCTCCGGAAGCGGCGGCAGGGATGCTTGCAGAGCACAATGTCTTCCTTGAGCTCTGCCCCTCGCCCCGCAACGCGGTTCTCGACCTGGCCGATGACCTCCACCGAGAACAGTTCGAAGAGGATGCGCTTCGGTTGGACGACGAATACCAGATGGTCCTGGAGGAGTTCGGTAAAGACCCGGGCAACGAGGACCTTCTCAAGCGCATGGACGAGCTCCATGTCAAATTGGCCGAATTGCAGTCCCAGGAGCTCTGGGTACCGTCGTATCGCGTATCGGACCCCTTCATCAAGGGATTCTTTCACGCGGTCAGGCAGCGCGGCGTCCTCCTTTCCATCGGCACGGACAGTCATGGACACTGGGAGGAGGTCAACGCGATTGACGACGCGGTGGACTTCATCGTGAAGAACGATCTGACCGATAATCTCATCACAGCACATCTTTGGCAGAGGTGATGGCATGACCAAGGCCAAGACCGTCGCCCGGGAGATCGAGGCCCTCCGCGAAGAGATTCGCCGTCACGACAGGAAGTACTACGTTGAGAACGCCCCCGAGATCAGCGACCATGAATACGATATGCTGGTGAAGAAACTGGAGGCCCTTGAGAAGGACCACCCCGACCTGATTACTCCGGATTCGCCCACCCAGCGCGTCGGAGGGGAGCCGGTCGAGGGCTTCGCCGCCGTGCGGCACCGCATCCCCATGCTCAGCATATCCAACACTTACTCCGACGCGGAGCTGCGAGAATTCGACGACCGCGTCCGCCGCCTCCTGGGCGGAGAGGACTTCTCCTATGTAGCCGAACTGAAGATTGACGGACTGGCCGTGACGCTCTGGTACGAGGGCGGCGCCCTCCGCCACGGCGCGACGCGCGGCGACGGCGAGACCGGCGAGGACGTGACGGCCAACCTGCGGACCATCCGCCAGGTCCCCCTCCGCCTGACGGACGGCGACCGCGTCCCGCCCGTCATCGAGGTGCGCGGCGAGGTCTATATGACCCGCAAGGAACTGGATCGCCTGAACAGGCAGCGCGAGGAGGCCGGCGAGCCGCCCTTCGCCAACCCCCGCAACGCCGCCGCGGGGTCGTTGAAGCTGCTCGACCCGCGCATCACCGCCCAGCGACGACTCCAGATGTTCGCCTATGACGTGGGGCATTTCGAAGGCGTTGACCTGGAGTCGCACCACGAGACCCTGTCCCTCCTCGGCAGGATAGGCTTTGTCGTAAGCCCTGATACCAGGCCATGTAAGGACATCGAGGCCGTCATCGAGCACTGCCGCGCCTGGAACGAAAGGCGGCGCAAACTTGAATACGAAGTGGACGGGATGGTCATCAAGGTTGACCGCCTGGACCAGCGCCGCCGGCTGGGGGCGACGAGCAAATCTCCCCGGTGGCAGATCGCCTACAAGTTCCCCGCCGAGGAGGCGCAGACCCGCCTCGAAAAGATCACCGTGCAGGTGGGGAAGACGGGCGTCCTCACGCCGGTGGCCAACCTCGTGCCGGTGCGCCTGGCGGGCACGACCGTCGCGCGGGCGACGCTTCACAACTTCGAGGAACTGGCCCGGAAGGATATTCGCGAGGGCGACGACGTGGTCATCGAGAAGGCGGGGGAGATCATCCCCCAGGTGCTGCGCGTGGTGAAGGATAAGCGGCCTGCGGGCGCCAGGCCCTTCCCCGTCCCGACGCACTGCCCCGTGTGCGGGTCGGCGGTCATCAAACCGGAGGGGGAGGTCTATGTCCGGTGCGTCAACATCGGCTGCCCGGCGCAGATCAAGGAGCGGATCCGGTACTTCGCCGGCCGCTACGCGATGGACATCGAGGGCCTCGGGACGGCGCTGGTGGATCAGCTCGTGGACAAGGGGCTGGTGCGCGACTGCGCGGACATCTATGCGCTCACCCTCGACCAACTCGTCCCGCTCGAACGCATGGCCGAGAAGTCGGCGACGAATCTCTTGAACGCCATCGAGGAGAGCAAGGGGCGGGAGATGGACCGATTGCTCACCGGCCTGGCGATCCCGCATGTGGGGACGCGGGCGGCGGAAATTCTGACGGAGAACTTTGATTCCATCGCCGAACTGGCCGCCGCCCCGCCCGACCGATTGGAGTCCATCCACGAGATCGGCCCGATCATGGCGGAGGCCATCGCCGCGTTTCTCCGCAATGACAACGTCAAACGGATCATCGAGAAGCTGAAGGCGGCGGGCGTGAACATGAAGCGTCTGTCGAAGCCGACCACGAGGGGGGAGCGGCCCCTGGCCGGGAAGACGCTCGTCGTCACCGGGACGCTAACGAAATACTCCCGCAAGGAGATCGAGGATCTTATCAAGGAGTTCGGCGGCAAGGCGACGGGCAGCGTGAGCAAGAAGACGGACTACGTGGTTGCGGGCGAGTCGCCGGGGTCGAAGAAGAGCAAGGCGGAGCAACTGGGCGTGCCTGTTCTGTCGGAGGGGGAGTTCGACAAGCTCATTGGCAAAAAGTAACCGTTTCGCCAAGTGTGGCGGTTGAGTATTCGTCATTCCCGCGTACGCGGGAATCCACGAGTGGTCGAGGGCCCTGGATTCCCGCTTTCGCGGGAATGACAGCGCTCTTGGGGGCTGTTGCCCAAATCGGATTTTGTAGGGGCGGGCCCGTGTGCCCGCCCCTGACGCCGGAGATTCGGCGTCGCAAGGGCAGCCACATGGGGCCGCCTCTACAAGATTCCATTTCGGCAACACGCCCTCTTAGCCTCGTCCCCAGGCTCTGCCTGGGGACGCAGGAGGAGGAGGCGGTGAAACAGCGCGTTCCCAGGCGGAGCCTGGGAACGAGGGATAAGGGACTGGGAACAAGGGATTCGGGTTAGGTACTTTGGGCAAGTGTGTGTTTTGTAGGAGGCGAAAAGATGGCTGAGGAGGAAAAAGGCTTTTTCGGGGCGCTGTTTGATCTGTCGTTCTCGAGTTTCGTGACGACGAGGCTGATCAAGGTGCTGTACATCCTCGTCATCGTCGCAGCGGGGCTCAGTGTGCTTGGCATCCTGGGCGGCTCCGTTGCGCGGGGACCGGTTGGGATCCTGATCGGGATCGTGGTTGCCCCTGTTGTGTTCATCCTATCGGTCCTCTGGGGGCGCGTCTGGCTCGAGCTGATCATCGTCATGTTCCGCATCGCGGAGAACGTCAACAAGATCGCCGAGCGAAAGGACGCATAACACCAAGGCAAGAACCTCCCGGAGGTTTGGGACCTCCGGGAGGTTGTGGCTTGACTGGCTCGTGGCCTTGGGTTATACTATGAGGCGGCATGGTGCGCGAGCGCGCATACCCAGGAGCAGTCCACTATGTCGCCCCGAACGCGAACAACCGGAAGCATCCTTCGCAAGGTAGGCGTCGGCCTGTTTGCCGCCTACCTTGTGTTCACCTACGTCCTGGCCGGTTTGCATCTCGGCGACATCTGCCCCCTCCATGGCCGCCACGGTGAATGTCCGGACTGCCATCGCACGGAGCCGACGCAGGGGGCGGCGGTCGAGCTTCTGTCCTCATGCGATGATGACGCCTGCGCCGTATGCCAGTGGCTTGCCAGCCATACCCCGCAGCCGGAGGCCGCGCCGCCTGTGGTCATCCATGGCGGGCGGATCGTTTCCAGTTTCCTCCACAGTCCATGCCCGTTCTTGCGGGTCTTCAACCGCGTTTCCTCCCCACGGGGTCCCCCGACCGTAGCGTAGCAATTCCCTGGTCGCAGCGCGCCATTCCGACTCAAGTCCTACGGACTGTCTCCAGGTGCGTTGCGCAGTTGCTGCGACTGACCCCCATGTAACCAAGAGGGAGGAATATCAAGATGATTGATTTCATTCGTCGATTCTGCCTGTTCTTCATGATGGCGCTCGCGTTATTGGCCGGGCCTGCCGCCGCCCAGGAGGACACGAGCCTGCAGGAGATGAAGAAACAACTGGACCAGATGCGGCAAATGATGCAGAACATACAGAGCAAACACGCCGCGGAGATCGAGACGCTTCAGAAACGCATCAAAGAACTGGAAAGCCGCCCGGCCGGCCTGACCACGGAAGACCGAGAGCGACTCGAAAGCCAGAGAAAGATCGAGGAAAAGATTGACAGCCTGGTCAAGGAGATGAAGGAGGAAAAGACCCGGCGGGAGGTCGAGAAGGCCCTCGGCGAAGAACCCAAAAAGGAAGCCGCCAAGCCCTCCCTGACGTTTGAAGGCGTCGGCAGGGCCTTCCAGACGTTCAACCCCGACATCAGCGTTATCGGCGACGTGCTCGGTCAATATCGGAGCACAGAGGATATCGAGTTTGACGACGGGTTCCTGTTCCGGGAGTTGGAGCTCGCCTTCTCCGGGTCCGTTGATCCCTATGCCAGAGCGGATGTCTATCTGGGGATTCACAAGGAACTGCCCGAACCGGGAGCCGAGGAGGAACACGGGCATGCCCATGACCACTACGCGCTGCACCTTGAGGAGGGATACCTCACGCTGCTGACGCTTCCCTGGGACCTGCAGGCGCGGGCGGGGAAGTTCCGGACCCGATTGGGCAAGGTGAACACCCAGCACCTGCACGCCCTGCCGTGGGTCACCTATCCCATCTACATCCGCAACTACTTCGGCGAGGAGGGCATGGCCGGCGAGGGGGCGGAACTCTCCTACCTGGTCCCCAATCCGTGGGACCTCTATGTCGAGGCAAGCTACGAGGTCTTCAACAACGACGTCGAGGCCTTTGCGGGCCACCACGGGGATGACTTCGCCCACCTCGGCCACATCAAGACCTTCTTCGACCTGACCGAGAACTCGTCGCTCGAATTCGGTGTGTCGGCCGCGACGGCGCCGAGCGACGACGAGCACACGCACCACAGGCAGGTCTATGAGGGCGTGGACCTGACCTTCAAGTGGCGGCCGAAGAAAGAGGGGCTATACAAGTCGCTGACATGGCGGACGGAGCTCCTGTTCAGCCAGAAGGAGATTCCCTATTACATCGAACATGAGGACGAGGAAGAGGAGGAACATGAACACCACCCCGCCGGATGGGAGACCAACCGCACCTGGGGAATGTTCACGTCGCTGGACTACCAATTCGCGCGGCGGTGGACCATCGGCGGACGATTCGACTTCTCCGAGTTCCCGGACTTCGAGGATCGCCACGACGTCGGCTTCGGCACGTACCTCACGTTCGCGCAGAGCGAGTACTGCTTCTGGCGGCTGGGATATGAGTTCATCACGCGCAACTGGCTGCTCCTGGATCGGTTCCGGGATGAGCATGTCCTGATGCTCCAGCTCAACTTCGGGTTGGGGCCGCACCGGGCGCATGAGTATTGATCGCATGGCCATTCGCAAAGGAGAAAGGAATGAAATCTCAATTGTGTCTGCTCCTCGCCTGGTTTTTCACACTCCCCGCCTTCGCTGAGCCGTTGAGGATTGTCACGACAACCTCCGACCTGAAGTCCGTTGCGGAGGAGATCGGCGGCGACAAGGTAGGGGCCATCAGCCTCGCCAGCGGCGACGAGGACCCCCATTTCATCCAGGCCAAACCCAGCTACATGATGAAGGCGAAGCGGGCCGACCTGTGGATTCGCATCGGGCTGGAGCTGGAGATCGGCTACGAGGGCCTCATACTCGACGGATCGCGCAACCACAAAATACGAGTCGGACAACCGGGCCATCTGGATACATCGGAGGGAGTCATCCGCCTGGAGGTCCCGACCACGCAAAAGGTGGACCGCTCCATGGGCGACATCCATCCCCTCGGCAACCCCCACTACTGGCTCGATCCATGGAACGGGAAGATCATCGCGCAAAACATCTGCCGCCGCCTGTGCCAGCTCGATCCGGCGAACGCCGATGCATATCAGAAGAACTACGCCGCCTTCTGCGGCAAGGTGGACCGGGCCATGTTCGGCGATGCGCTGATCGAGAAGCTCGGGCCTGACGCACTCTGGAACGCCGAACTGGACAATACCTTGGATGCCTTCGTCAAACAGAAGGACCTTGAACCCGCCCTTGGCGGATGGGTCGGCAAACTGCGGCCATACCGCGGGCGCAAGATCATCACCTACCACCGAAGCTGGTCGTACTTCGCCAACCGCTTCGGCCTCATCGTCGCCGACGAACTGGAGCCCAAGCCGGGCATCCCTCCCAGCCCCGGCCACGTAGTGGACGTCATCAACAAAGTGAAGGCCGAGGAAGTCAAGGTCCTGCTGATGGAGCCCTTCTACAGCCGGAATGCGCCCGAACTCGTGGCGAACCACACCGGCATCAAGATCGTCGAAGTGGCCAACTCCGTGGGCGGGCAGCCTGAAGCAGCCGATTACCTGTCCTTGATCTCCAATATCGTTGAACGCCTTGCAGACGCATTTAAGGAATAGACGCCATGGAAATGCTCGATCTGCTCGTTTGGCCCTTCGCCGCGTGTCTTGTCTTGACAGGGATACATTGCTACCTCGGCATCCACGTCGTGACGCGCGGCGTGATCTTCGTGGACCTTGCGCTGGCCCAGATCGCGGCCCTGGGCACGACCGTCGGGCTTCTCCTCGGCTGCGAGCTGCACAGCTACGGCACTTACGCCATCTCGGTATTGTTCACGTTCGCGGGGGCGGCCGTCTTCTCGCTCTCTCGCTTCCGCGACGAGCGGATACCACAGGAGGCCATCATCGGAATTGTCTATGCCGTCTCATCCGCCACGGCCGTCCTCGTCCTCGACAAGGCGCCGCACGGCCACGAGGCCATCCACGCCATGCTCGTGGGAAGCGTGCTCTACGTAACCCCCATGCAAGTGGTCAAGACCCTTCTCATCTACAGCGCCGTCGGCGTTCTGCACTTCATGCTTCGAAAGAAGTTCCTCCTGATCTCCGCCAGCCCCGCCGAGGCGCGCAGGCGCGGACTCTACATCCGATGGTGGGACTTCGTCTTCTACATTACCTTCGGCCTGGTCGTCACAAGTTCGGTGGCCATTGCCGGCGTTCTTCTGGTCTTCAGCTACCTCGTGGTTCCTGCCGTATGCGCCATGTTGTTCGTCAGTAGAATTCTCCCCCGGCTGCTCATCGGCTGGGCGGTCGGCTTCGTGGTGAGTGTCGTGGGAATGTACCTGTCGGCGCAGTGGGACCTGCCGACGGGCGCGGCGGTGGTCAGCACCTTTGGCGGCGCACTCGTTGTCTGCACGCTTGTTCACGCCGCCCTGTGCATCGTCCGAGCCGACGGAGGATCAAAGCCATGATGCTTTGACTCATTCTTCCATCCCTGCGATGACGCGGGCGATGGTCAGGGGGGGAACTCCTCTCTTGTTTTGCCTTGACACACGCCCCGTTTGCTGTTACCCTTCTTCTTCATTGGACTTGCTCTCGGTCAGCGCACAGCCCTGTCGGAGCCGGAGATGAGAATCGGCGTGATGTCGGACTCGCACGACAACCTCCCCATGATTCGGAAGGCGATCCGCCTCTTCACGGACGAGGGCGTTGGCGCGGTCCTGCACGCGGGCGATTTTATCGCCCCCTTCGCCGTAAAGGAGATCATGAAGTTTAAGGGGACCGTGGCCGCCGTCTTCGGCAACAACGACGGCGAGAAGAAGGGCATACTCAAACTGGGCCTCGACGTGGCCGACCCGCCGCGCACGGTGGCGCTGGGCGGGCGGCGCATCCTCCTCTGCCACGCCCGACCGGAGGGTGCGCAGGGGGCCGATGTGGTCGTCTTCGGCCACACGCACGATGTCGCGGTCGAGAAGGGGGCGCCGCTCCTGCTGAACCCCGGGGAGTGCGGCGGCTGGCTTTCGGGGAGGTGCACTGTGGCGCTGCTGGATTTGGCGTCCCTCGACGTGGAGATCAAGGAACTTTGAGCCGTTTGTCGAAAAACGCCGTCGCTGTCCTGTTGTCCGCCCTCGCCGCGGGGTGCGTGGAGCGGACGATCACCGTCCGGTCCGATCCCCCCGCCGCGTACGTCTATTTCGAGGGGAAGGAGATCGGCCAGACGCCGGTGACGGTGTCTTTCGTCCACCACGGGACGCGGAAGGTCACGGTGTACAAGCCGGGGTATGAAAAGCTGCACGCCATGGAGGAGATCAAGGCCCCCTGGTTCCAGTGGTTCCCCATAGACTTCTTCACGGAGGTGCTCTGGCCGGGGAAGTTGAAGGAGGAACACGTGCTCGACTACAAGCTCGAGCCGGCGAAGGAAGTGCCGACGGATGATCTCTTCAAGCGAGCCGAAGATTTGCGCAACCGCGCCTACCACATCCAGCCATAGCAATGGGGTCAGGTCTTCAGGGCGCGTTGCCCAAATGTAGTCGCAGGCTTTAGCCTGCGCGATTCGGGGTCGCACGGCCAAACGGCGCAGGCTAAAGCCTGCGGCTACAGATCATTTTTGCCAGTTCGGGATTTGGGCAACAGGCCCTTCATTCTACATTTTACTATGCAACCTCGGATTGTGAGAGGATAGAATAACCACCTTATAAGTCGCGCGCCAACAGGTTGCGGCGGCTTTCCGTAAAATGTAGAATGAAGACCTGACCCCAATTGCGCCATTCGATCGTTGACAGACCGGGAGGCTTCTGTTAGAATACTTTTTTCCGGTCAAGGGGCCGGATGAACACGATCTGACGATCCTTGGAGGAACCATGCGAAGGGATATACAAATCGCCTGCCTTCTTCTCTGCCTGTGGCTTCCGGCCTATGCCGCGTCGCCCCCGCCCGAGATGGTGGCCGAAGTGGGCGACGAGAAAATCACGAAAGACGACCTCGCCGCAGAGCTTGCCCAGATCACCGGCCGGGAGGTCCTGGAGAACCTGATTCAGGAAAAGATCATCATGCAGGAAATCGCCCGCCGACGGGTGCAGATCCCCGACGACGCCGTGGAAGGACGGATGAAGGCCCTGGATTTTCGCGTGCGTAAGCGGACGGACGGCGACATGGACCTGCCCGGCCTAATGGAAAAGCGGGGGGCGTCCCTCGAGGCGCAGAAGCGGGGCGTGAAGCTGCTTCTCGCCATTGAACAAATGGCGAAAAAAGACTTCGGCATGCATGAGCTGGAGCCGGTCTCGAATTTCAAGGTGGGCAAATGGCTCCGGTCCCTGCGCGACAAGGCCGATATCGTGGGCGAGCAGAGCGGCAAACTGCCCAAAGGCGCATACGCCAAGGTCAACGGCGAGCTGATTACCAAAGAGCAGTTCAACGGCATCCTCTTCGCAAATTCCAGGCCGGGGGACGTCAGCATCGCCCTCGAACGGCTCATCTCGAGAAAGATTATTGACCAGGAACTGAAGAGCCGAAACATGACATCGAATCCGTCGGACGTTGACTCGGAGCTCGCCCGACGCGAGGCGATCCTGCGGCGAAATCCCGAGCACAAACACCTATCGCTGGACGACGTCCTGCGCCTGAAGGGAACCTCGACCCATGAGCTCCGGGCCGATCCGAACTTCCGCATGCGCGTCGCCGCAGAGAAGATGATCCGCACAGAGATCACCGACGACGAGGCGAGGGCCTTCTGCGAACAGCACAAGGCGCTCTACGGCGACGGCCACGTCCGCGCCAGCCAACTCTTTATCGCCATCTTCGACCCAAAGACAAGGCAGCCCCGCGGAGAAAATGCCCAGGCCGACGCCAGACGAAAAATCGCCGAACTCCACGATCAGATTCGCGACGGCGCGGACTTTGCGGCTGTGGTGAAGAAACACTCCGACGACCCCGAGGAAATCAAAAAAAAGGGCGGCGACCTCGGCTTCTTCCCCCGCTACGGACAGGTCAACGATCCTATGGCCAAGGCCGCCTTCCTCCTCCGCCCCGGCGAACTGAGCGGCATCCTTGAGGCCCCCTTCGGCTACTACCTCGTGAAAACGACCGACGTCAAAGACCCCGCCTATGTGGACTTTGAAAAGGCGAAGGACCGCGTCCTTGAGGACCTGGTGGACGATCGCTACCCACAGTGGATGGCCGACCTCCGCAATCGGGCCAGGGTGAAGACCTTTTACACGCCGTAGCCGGCCCGGAGGCCGCGCGGCCTTGTGCGCCATTTGATTCAAGTCGAACTGTCTTGACGCCTATGCCACTTCCGCGAAAGATCCTGATCATCCGACTGGGGGCGCTGGGCGACATCGTGCACACCCTCCCCGTCCTCCGGCCCCTCCGCGACCGCATACCCGATGCGCATATCGCGTGGATGGTCGAGGACGCCTGGGCCGACCTCCTGCGCGGACATCCACTCATTGACGAGATCATCACCATCCCCAAGCGACGATGGCGCAGCGGCTTCCTCAGGCCCTGGCAGTGGCTTGAAACGGCGGGGGACGTCCTGGCCGAGCGCCGCCGCATCGCCGCCCGGCGATTCGACCTGACCATTGACTTCCAGGGAAACCTCAAGAGCGGATCCATCGCCGTCTTCTGCGGCGCCCGCGAACGGCTCGGCTACGCCCATTCCGATTCCCGCGAGATGAACCGCATCTTCATGACCCGATGCATCATGGTGGACGACCGGCGACTCCACCGCTCGGAAAAATGCCTCCGCCTCCTGAGCGGCGTCATCGGCGAATGCGCCTACGCCCCGCCCGACCTGCCGACCTCGCCGGAGGACGCTGCATTTGCCGAGGAATCCATCGCCCGCATCGGCAAGCGCCACGTCGTCGCCATCCACCCGGCCACCAGCTCCTTCGGGGCCGTCAAACGCTGGCCCGTCGCCTCCTACGCCGCCGTGGCCGACGCCCTCGCGCAGAAAGACCGTGCAACCATCCTTATCACCTGGGGACCCGGCGAGAGGGAACTGGCGGAGGACCTAGCCGCCGCCATGAAGGCGCCGGCGACCATCTCGCCCGAGACGAAAAGCCTCGGCCAGTTGGTCGCCCTGCTCCGGCGGTGCGACCTCTTTATCGGCGCCGACACCGGACCTCTCCATATCGCGGCGGCCTTGGGGACGCCGACCGTGGCGATCTTCGGCCCCAAGGACCCCGTCGTGTACGCCCCGCGCGGGTCAAAGGTCCGCGTCGTCCGGCTCGACCTCCCGTGCAGTCCCTGCACCAAGCGGACATGCCCCGATCCCATCTGCATGACGGAGTTAAGGCCCGAAGCGGTCCTCTCCGCAGCGCGGGAGATGATACGGACATGACGAAATCAACGGGACTTGCAACACTTGCCCTCGCTCTCGCCATCGGGATCGCGCTCGCCGCCGGGGCGGCCATCGCCCAACCGGCCGACGACGCCCCCCTCGCCAACGCCGGGCGGAAGGGACTCGGCGCTAAGAGTATTGACGAGATGCTCGCCCTCCCCGACGAGGAGGTGGACATCGGGACGGGCGCGCTCCTCATCGCTATGGAGCATTACCCCCTCCTCGACGTCGAGGCGTACCGTTCCCGTCTCGATGCGATGGCCCGCGAGCTCCGGGCGCAGATCGCCGCCGAGAAGGACCCCGCCGCAATCGTCGCGATAATGAAAACTTTCGTCGGGGCGCAGGGCTACGCCTTCAACACGAACATCTTCCGGGCCGGCTACCTCCACTTCCTCCTCGACCAGCGCAAGGGACACGCCGTCAGCCTGTCCGCGCTCTACCTCAGCCTGGCGGAGAGGGCGGGACTGCCGCTCTGCGGCGTCTGCACACCAGGCAAATTGCTTGTGCGCTACCGCACCGAAGCGGCGGGCATTGACATAGACCCGACCCAGGCCGTCGCCAACACACCGGACCCCAATCGCTTTCCCCCCCACCCCGAGGCGGCCACGCCCGAGGCCAAGTCCTTCTACGGCAGAGACCTGACCAGGCGGCAGTTCCTCGCCGTGGTTCGGGGGAACATGGTACCTTCCTTCCTCATGCACGAGCGATTGCAGGACGCCATTACGGCATACCAGAATATCCTCGCCATCAACCCTAACGACGGCGCGCGATGGACGGCACTCGCCTGGGCCTATTACAAGGCAAGCCGGCTGGGGGAATCGGAGCAGGCCGTTCAGAAGGCGCTGGCCATCAACCCTAACGACGCGCGCGCATGGATATACCTGGGCCTTGTGCGCATGCGGCAGGGGAATCCCGTCGAGGGCCGGCAGCTCTATGAAAAGGCCATCGCCATTGACGGCAAGCGCCCCAGCACCCTCTATGCCCTCGGCCAGGCCCATGCGGAGGAGCGCCAAAGCGCCGCAGCCCTCGACGCCTACAAGAAATGCCTGAACCTGGATCCCAACTACATGTGGGCGTGGACGGCCATCGCCTGGGTGCACCTGCACGACGGCAAGAACATCCCCGCCCTCGATGCAGGTCAGAGGGCGCTCAAGATCGAACCGAACAGCCTCTTTGCGACCGTTCGGCTTGCCCACATCTACCGCGAGCAGGCGCAGCTCCCGCGCGCCATGAAGGCGAGCGAAAGGGCGGTCGAGATCGAATCCCGCGACCCGCGCCCCTGGTGCGCCCTCGGGGCGGTGCACGTCATGCAGAAAGACTACGAGGAGGCGATCCAGGCATTTCGACGCGCGGCCCATGTGAATCCAAGAAGCCCCCTGGGCTGGTACGGCATCGGACACGCCTACGGCGAACAGGGAGACACCGACAAGGCCATCAACGCCTATGAGCGGGCGGCGCAGATCAATCCGCAAGACGCCGAACCGCTCCTCCAACTGGCCCGGGCGCAGGAGCGATATGGACGGCTCCCGGAGGCGGAAGAGACCTGCAAGAGGATTCTGGACCTGAATCCGGACCACGACGGGGCGTGGATGCTCCTCGGGCGGGTCTTTCTGCGGCGGAGCAAGCCCGCCGAGTCGGTGAGGGCCTACACGAAGGCCATGGAGGCGAACGCCTGGCTTGCCATGTCCAGGGCGCAGTCGGACCGGGTGCGCCTAAGCGAGGCTGAGGACGCCCACCGCAAGGCCCTTGCCGCCAATCCCAACGACGCGGCCCTGTGGGTCAGTCTTGCCCGGCTCCACACCAAGCAGGGGAAGCACGACGACGCCGTCCGCGATTATGAACGCGCCCTCCAGATCGCCCCGACGGACGCCGATGCCTGGAACGGACTCATCCTCGCGCACTGCGCAAGGCGTGACCTCCCCCAGGCGCGCGAGGCCGCGGCCCAGGCCCAGGCCCTCCGCGTTCCCCTCCGCCCGGACGTCGTCGAGCGGGTGCGGGAGTAGAAGCCGGTGTGTTTGTGGAGTACGCAACCACGCCCATGCGTGGTTGCACCTTGACATCGGGAAGCCCTGCTTCCCGACGATGGCGCGGCAATCGTGCCGTCTGACCTCCCGGAGGTTCCGACCTTCGGGAGGTCGGGTAGCAGAATAGGTCAGACCTTTGTAATACTCTACTACTAAAAAGGTTATCAGCATAATATTGACAGAGTTGAGGGATGCCGTGGCAATTGCGGGGCGGATTAGGCGGCTCGTCAATATATGCACCGTAACAGATGTGTATACAAATAGTTATACAGACCTGATTTCTTTTCGCAGATTAGGTCGAACTCTTGTAAGACCCTGCGTGAGATTTCTTGTTACCCAATCAGCGTGCATATTGAAAAAGGCTTCGATGTGGGGTATAATCATTATAAAGCCGATGCCTACCGTCTTAAGAATAGGTCCGTATCGTTGTTTTTTGTCTCGCTTGACCGGGGAGAACCTCCCCACATTCATGTGAGACGTGAGGATATGGTCGCCAAGTTCTGACTGGATCCGCCAACGCTTGAAAGGGCAGGCGGGTTCGCGCGTCCAGAGCTCAACGCGATTGCTCGGATCGTCGAAGAGCATCAGAATACATTACTGGAGAAGTGGTATGAATTCTTTGGCCGTTGACCTACAGGATGCCCGAGCGCGGCAGGTGACGGTTAGCGAGGACGCCTTGACCGTTGATCTGACAGATGGGCGGACCATCATCGTCCCGTTGGTATGGTATCCTCGTCTTTGGCACGGCACCCTTGAGGAACGCAATCATCTTGAGATCGTCGGCGACGGGGAGTATATCCACTGGCCCGACTTGGATGAGGACCTAACCGTGGCAGGGCTTCTCGCCGGTCGCCGTTCCGGAGAGAGCACTCAATCGCTGAAGAAATGGTTAGAAGGCCGCGTGCATAAACCTTCATAACCATTCGTGGGCGGAAAACCGCTACGGTGCGGACAAGACATGTGTTCTGAAGCGTTGCCGCAACCGACTCGAATCCATTGCGCAGGCGCGAAGAGGCGGAGCCAAGGAAAGGGGCCGTCTCCCGGCACAGCCAGGGGACGACAAAAAGTAGAAAGTTGAGACCAGACCCTCATCGATTCGACCCTCATCGATTCCCCTCGATAAGGAACGGCGAGCTCAGGTAGATCGCCGCGAGGTCCGCGATGAAGACAATCCCCATGATGACGGCGGCCGATATGGAATGAATGCTCACAGGGAAGCCTCTCTTCTAAACCAGGGAAGCAGACCGCTATGGACCCGACGAGATTCTCGGAAGATTCGCCAGATACTCGGCGATCTCTTTCCACGGCCTCTCGCCGTAGCCGTCGCCTCCGCCTTCGATCCTATCGGGCGGCTTTCCGCCGGTGAACCGCTTGCTCGCGATCGGCGTGCCCTTTGTCCGGTCGAAAAGCACGACGTCCATATCGACCCGATAGGCCGTCCCCATCTTCGGGAGCCCTGACGAGGTGAAGCCCATTCCTCTGCCGTCCAGCGTGGCTTCGCGATGGTATGTTCCGACCGCAACGTCTGTCACGTAGATGCCGACGAGCGTGCCGATCTCTTCGCAGCCCAGTGAGCGAAGGTCCTGCGGCAGGGCATTAAAAACCGGGCCGCCCAGTTCAGCCCTGAACGGTTGATCCTCCCTCTCCCTCGTTAGGCAAATGGGGCACACCTTGCCGACCAGGTAGGGTGCGTCGGCCCACTTCTGCGGCGCGCCGGGCTTGTATGAGCGATGGAACGCCAGGTCATGATCCGTCAACCGACTAACCACAACCTTCTGCACAATCCCCTGGAATACATCCCAGTTGCGCTTCGGGTCGGTCGCGCGGATTCGCTCCTGCGCCTCGGCAATGGCGCGCATCTGCTCCACTTCCACGCCCGGAGAGAGGCGGCGCTTCGATAGCGCGTCGCCGATCGCCATGAGCGCCTTCATGCAATGGTCGTATCTTGTGTTACGTGCATTAAGCACGGCCATCTCGCTCTTTGGGTCGGGGTGCAACTTCACTTCGGCGACGCTCGCGAGACACGCCTGGATCAGATGGACTTGCGCCTCCTCGGACAGAGAAGCCGACTGTCCCGCGTCAAGAAGTTGCTGCAGCGCCTTGAGCTTCCAGTTCGACTCTTCCCACGCATCATGGCAAATTTGCAGCCGGGCGATTTTGAGGGCGATGTCGTGGAAGAGACCCTCCCGATCCTTCGTCTGGAACTTCGCGGACATGGAGACGCGCACAATCCCTTCGAAGACGGTCATCTGATCCTCTTTGTTGCCGAGGCCGTCGATGCCGTCCAGCGCCTTTCGAAGGTCGGCAGCGGCCTCCACTGCCTGCGACCTGTCCAGCCTCGCAGATGCCTCATGCGCCAAGCCGATAAGGGCCTCTCGATTTCTCTCCTTGAGCCGACGCGACAGCCCCTTCCCCGCCCCCGCAAGAAAGCCCACGAGGACCGGTATCGCAAGAAGCAACACAAGAAACGTGCGACGGGTTCGGCTCTTCATGCCATTTTCCTGACCCAAGTTCTCTGCACCAATTTTAGTCGGACAGAATTGAATCGGGCCGCGCTCAGATGCCAACGCACCAGCGCGCCGCGTTGCGCAGGAGACGCTGGACCGCAGGGTGATCGAGTGATCGCCTGTCGTGCCCGTTAGCCAGGTAGCAGACGCGCCCCTTGCCGCAGCCCTTCACCCAACCGAAGGGATGGTCTTTGCCGTCCCACTCGCCCACCAGGAGCACATCGGAGCCGGGGTAGCGATCCACGACGTACGGCTCGTCCTGGACGGAGTAATCGCCGACGCCCTGCGTCACGGGATGCTCGCGGTTCAGGATGCGCACGGGGAACTCGGAGAATTTCGCGTGGTTCACGAACGTGCCGCCGATCATCCGGGGGTAGCGCGTGTATTCATCGCGAAAGACCGTAGCGCCATGCACACCGAGGAAGCCGCCGCCGTTCTCGACGAACGCGACCAGGTCGGCCTCCTGCGCGGGGGTCAGGCGGCGCGAGGCCGGGTCCTTCGCGTCCCACCGCCCCTCGCAGTAGAAGACCACGAGGGCCGTGTCGCGGAGCCGCGCCGGTTCCAGGATGCTGCCCTGGTCCGTGCGGGTGGTCGAAAAGCCCTCCGATGCGAGCAGATTGCTCAGGATCTCGCCGCCCTCCCACGGGATGTGCCAACGGCTACCGACCAGGATGATCGCTCTTGCGGCCATGTTGTCGTCTCCTTTTCAGCAGTTCTGTCGTTCTGAAAACACGATACCTGACTTCCTCCCCCTTGTCAACCGGGAGGCGTGGATTCCCGTTCGCGCGGGATTGGCATAAGGAGGAGGCCCAATCTACGCCTTGTTTAAGTGGCGTCGCCGGAGAATAGTTATATTGTGGTTCCACAATACCACTTTGCCATATTTTGCCTCTGCCGCATTTGCAGGGGCCTGTCGGCGACTGGGGATGCTGACAGCAGGCCGCGAGGCGCCTCTGATTCGCTTGCGGGAATTGTCGCCTGCCTATCCGTGTGCATCTGCGCTCATCTGTGGTTCCCCGCCGCCCGCGCCGCGTTCGAGGATTCCCAGTTTCGCGGGAGTGAGGGGCGAGCGCGGTTCACGAGGTTATCGCTGCGGGGAACGGTCCCGCACGATGGGCTTGAAGATGCGATAGCCGCCCTGCTTGTAGGTACGGACCAGCTTCTGGTACATTCGCTCGTCCGTGTAGCGCCCGATCACCGCGCCGCCCGAGCCGGAGAATTTCACGTTCGCCCCCACCGCCCGGCCGCGCATGACCATGTCCAAGTTCCGCTCGCTGATTGTGTAGAGACTCGAACGCAGATCGAAGTTTGCATCCATCAGCCGGCCAACCTCCTTGAAGTCGCCCCTTTCCAAGCACGCCTTCCCGCGCTCGGCGAAGCCGGCGAACTGCTTCATGGCGCGGACGATCTTGCGATCGCCCTTGTTGAAGCGGGCGCGGATGTCGTTGTGCACCTTCTCCGATTCCTCGCTCAGGTCCGTCCGGTAGGCGATGAAGAGCGGCGGGAGGAGCTTCGGGTCGAGGGCCTCGTAGCGCCCGTGCCCGCGCGTCTCCAGGATGTGCCTGGCGAAGTCCATATAGACCACGCCCTCGTAAACCTGGATCACGCGGTCCTGCAGGCCCGCCGAGATCCCCAGCTCGTCCGTCTCCACGCTCAGGATAAGGTTCGGCTTCAGGGGTATGGCCACGTCCACGCCGTAGAACTCCATAAGGCAGCGCAGCGTCGCCGTGATGATGGCGCTCGATCCGGCGAGGCCGACCTGGCGCGGGATGTTGGATTCGTACTCGACGGTGAAGTTCTTCGGCTCCATGAGGATGCCCTCGCGCTCGCAGTAGTCGGCGAATTTTTTGATCGTCGCCTTGATGAGGCGGACGCCGCCGTAGTATCCGTTGAGGCGGACGTCCTCCACCAGCTCGGAGAGGCTGCCGAAGACGGAGTGGTCCTGCTGGCTGGGCACGATCACGAGCGTGGGGCTTTCGTAGAGCGTGACCGTGGCGCGGTAGTTGCGCACGATGAGGGAGATGGTCTTGCCGAAGTAGCCGTCCGACGGATTGCCGAGCAGCCCGGCGCGGGCGTAGGCATGTTTGCGAATAATCATTGGATCCTCTCAATCAAAGTGTCCATATCCAGCGATTTTTCTACGGCGTCGGCGACGGAGTCGCAGTCGTTAGTGGTTTTCATATAACGAATTACGCCGAGGATCGGCGCGTTCGCGTGGGCCTCGATCTCGCCGGGATTCGTCTCCTCCGATGCGCCCCACGGCGCGTCCTCAGCCTGGTTGAGCACGATCCCCGCAATGGTCAGCGTGCGCGCCCGCGCGGCCTCGACGGTGAGCAGGACGTGGTTGATTGTGCCGAGTCCCGTCCGTCCGACGATCAGCAGGGGGAGCGCCATCCCCTTCGCAAGGTCGGCGACGGTGATGCCCTCGGCGAGGGGGACGAGCAGCCCGCCTATTCCTTCCACGATCAAAAACTCATGCCTCGCGGAAAGGGACCGAAAGGCGTTCCAGATTTTTTGTAACTCGACGATCCGGCCGCATCGCCGCGCCGCGACCGTCGGCGCGAGAGGCTCCGGCAGGCAGATCGGGTTGATCTCCTCCATCGGGTCATTCGTTCCCGCCGCCTTCGCCAGCATCACGGCGTCCTCGCTCGGTTGGCCGCCGGAGGCGACGGGCTTCATCACGCCGACGTCAACGCCCCGGCGCTTGATCGCCCGGGCGATGCCCACCGCGACGACGGTCTTGCCGACTTCGGTGTCCGTGCCGGTGACGAAGATTCCCTTCGCGCTCATCGGCCCTCCGTCACGAGACGGATACACTCGTGGATGATGTCGAGCATCCGGTTGAGTTGATCCTCGGTGATGCAGAGCGGCGGCATGATGACAATCACATTCCCCAGCGGCCGGATGATGAGGCCCCTGGGCCGCGCGGCCATGATGACCTGGATGCCGACCTTCTCCTGCCAGGGGTACGGCGCCTTCGTCGCGCGATCTCGCACCAGCTCGATCCCGGCCATGAACCCGCGCTGGCGGACGTCGCCGACGTGTTCGAGATCATGGAACTCGTTCAGGCGACGTTCGAGCAGGGCGATCTTCGGCTGGAGCGCGTTGAGGACTTTCTCCTTCTCGAAGACGCGCAGGCTCCCCAGCGCGGCGGCGCAGGCGAGGGGATTGCCGGTGTAAGTGTGGCCGTGGAAGAAGGTCTTCATCTCGGAATAGTCGCCGAGGAATGCGTCGTAAACTTTGTCGGTGGTCAATGTTGCGGCGAGAGGCAGATAGCCCCCCGTGATGCCCTTCGCACAGGCGAGGATGTCCGGTTCTACATTTTCGTGAAAACACGCGAACATCTTTCCCGTCCTGCCGAAGCCGGTGGCGACCTCGTCGCAGACGAGAAGCGTCCCGTTGTCGCGGCAGATGCGCTCGGCCTCCTTGAGATACCCATCCGGCGCGACGATCATCCCCGCCGCGCCCTGGACGAGCGGTTCGAGGAAGACGCCGATGACTTCGCCGCGATGTTGCTCGACGACCTCGCGCAGTTTTTTTGCACAGGCCATGCCGCACGTTCCGGGATCGAGGCCGAGCTCGCAGCGATAGCAGAAGGGGGACGGCGCGTGGAGGACGTCGAAGAGGAGCGGGCGGAAGGCCTCGTGGAAGATGTCAATCCCGCCGAGGCTCACCGCGCCGATCGTGTCGCCGTGGTAGGCGTTGGTCAGGCTGATGAAGCGCGTGCGCTCGGGCTGGCCCTTGTGTCGCCAGTACTGGAAGGCCATCTTGAGGGCGATCTCCATCGCCGTCGCCCCGGAGTCGGAGTAGAAGACCTTGTTCAGTCCATCGGGCGCGATCTCGACCAGCTTCTCGGCCAGCTCGATGGAGGGGACGTTGGCCAGGCCGAGGAGGGTGGAGTGGGCGATCCTGCCCAACTGGGCGATAATGGCCTCGTCAATTTCCTTCTTTCGGTGGCCGTGGATGTTGCACCAGAGGGACGACACGCCGTCAATGTATTCGTTCCCGTGGATGTCGCGGAGGACGGCGCCCTCGCCGTCGGCGATGATGAGGGGGGCTTCGGTCAGGTAGTCTTTCATCTGGGTGAAGGGGTGCCAGACGTATTTCTTGTCGCGCTCTTGCAGGTTCATCGAGGGATGACTTCGACGTGCGCGCCTTTGTCCAGTCGGAGAAGGGCTGCGGCGTTGCCCTGATTTACCGAGACCTCCAGCAGGCCGGTGCCGCCGAAGAGGGCGAGCAATTCCCCCTTTTTGACGGCGCTATAGGATGATTTGACGCCGCTAAGGGTTTTGTCGGCGACCCGGACCTCGCAGTGCGAGAGGCGCATCATGACCAGGTCGGATGCCCGTATGTTGGTGATGAGGTTGCCGAATCGGTCAATATGGATCACCTCGCCTCGGACGCACTGGCGGTCGTGGCGGGGGCGGGGGAGGTCCAGCTTCTCGATCTCCCCCAATGCCTCGCCGAACTCCGTGAGCGCTATGCCGGAGGCGATGTGCGCGGCGACGGGGGCGAAGATGTCCCGCCCGTGGAAGGTCCAGCTTACCGCGGGCAGGAAGTACTTACGGTTGGTCAGTTCGACCACCTCGGCGGGCGGGGTCTCCGCAGTGATCAGGCTCACAATCCCATTATCCGGCACGACGAAGCAGTGCCCGTCGGCGCGCAGCGCGATCGCCTTGCGCTCCGTCCCCACGCCAGGGTCCACCACGGCCACATGCACCGTCCCGCGCGGGAAGTAATGGTAGGAGGACTTAAGGACATACGCCCCGTCGAAGACATCCTGGGGGGCGATGTCATGCGTCAGGTCCACGATGCGGGCCTCCGGCAGGATGCCGAGAATGACGCCCTTCATCTGGCCGACATAGGGATCCCTCAGCCCGAAGTCGGTCAGGAGCGTGATGATCTGAGCCGGGTTTCGATCCATGGTCGTCTTCACAGGCGGGGATTATACCAGAACGCCCCGATAGGCACAACAGCAAATCGAAGGGCAGGGCAATCGGATGTTGAATAGGAAAGGCCGAAGGAAGACGCCGAGGACTACGGTTAGTAGAGATCCCCGTCAATCTTCCCGTCGCCGAAGAAATCCACCCAGACGTCCTCGTCCTCATCCTGGCTCAGACTTGCCACGTCGGTCCCGCAGTTCGGCGCGACGCAGTATCCCTCGTTTTCGAGGAGGGCGACCAGGGCTTCCTCTGTGTTATATATAGTCCCGCATTTGGGACATCGAAGCGGGCCGCTTGCAGACATGGTTTCTCCAGATCAACTCAATGAAAGACAAATCCTACTCCCCCACATACCACCCGTTTATGTACATACAAAAAGTAGTATAGCACCATTCCCGCAGCGCGTCAAGCCTTTTCTCGCGGCTTTAAATTGAGCGGAATAGCCCGGATGTGATAGAATGAATAAGAGTTCAGCCAACAACTATCGGGGAAGAGGATGCGACGCCTCGTCAAAACGGCCCTTATTCTCACCGCAATTATTCTCCTGGCGCACGACGCCGCCCGCGGGCGCTTCAGCGCCTTCCGCGATCTCTATAACCGGAACGACCTGAACCGCCGGCTAATCTCCGTCGTGAGCCAGCCAAGCCCCAACGCAGCGCACATCCGTGCGCTCCTCCGCAAAGGGGCCGACCCGAACGCCCGTCTGGCGGACATTCCTTCGGCAAGCCCGCCTGTCTCAAACGTCGGCTTCCAGACGGCGACTCCCCTCCACTGGGCCGTGGGCTTCGGCCAACGGGATGTGGTGGAACTGCTGCTCGCCTGGGGGGCGCGTGCAAACGCGGCCGACGACGACGGCTGGACGCCCCTGCACGAGGCCGCCCAGGAGATGCGCCCGGACATCGTCCGCCTTCTCCTCCGCCACGGCGCAGACCCATCGGCGAAACGCAGGGACGGTTGGACGCCTCTTCATGCCGCCGTAATCAACTACCATCGCGACGTCATCCGCCTCCTTCTCGACGCCGGCGCGGACCCGAACCTGGAAATGCTCGAACACCTGTCCCTCTTGCACCGTGCCGCGCTTCGCAACGACCGGGAACTCGCCGAGATCCTCATCCGGCGCGGGGCCGATGTCAACGCCAGAGGCGAGCAGGGCTTACGGCCGCTTCACATAGCCGCCTTCCAGGGAGACAAAGAGATCGTCCTTCTGCTCCTGGCCCACGGCGCGGACATCAACGCCCCGGACGACCACGGCGCTACGCCCCTGGACCGCGCCGAGAACGCGGAGATTCGAGACCTTCTGTGCAAACCCAAGGGCGCAGGAGACATGAAAGGCAAGTAGGCGCTATCGTTCGATCCGCTCCAGGGCGTACTTCGCCGCCGACCGCACACCGGGGCGCGGGTCGTTCTCGGACACATTCTTGAGGGCGGGAACGGCTTCCTTCGCTTCACCCCCAAGACCGCCCAGGATGGAAGCGGCAATCTCCCGGACCTTAGGTGCGGCATCTTCCAGCGCCTTGATGAGGGCGGGGACTGCGTCCTTCGCTGCAGGGCCGCACTTGCTGAGGGCATGGATCGCGCCCCATCGGATTCTTTCCTCCTTGTGGCCCGTCGTCGCCGCAGCGAGGGCCGCCCGGGCCTCCGCGTCGGCCGCCCCAACGCTTCCCAACACGGCCAAAGCGCTGGAACAGGCTACCCCGCGGGTCTCGTTGTCCGCCAGATACCGACCGAGGACAGGCACAGCGCCCTTCGCGGCAGGCCCGAGTGCAACCAGCGATTCCTTCGCGGCATCGTAGACGACGTCATCCTTGTCCTGTAGCGCCTTTGCCAGGGTTTCCGCTGCTTCGCCCGCGGGGGCGCCCATCTTGCCCAATGCCTCCGCTGCGGCCTTGCGGACCCACCGCTCGCGATCTTCCGTGAGTGCGCGGCCAAGCGCGGGAACAGCACTGCCCGCAGCCGGTCCCATCCGGCCGAGCGCCTCCGCCGCCGCGACGCGCACACCACCGTGGGCGTCCCCCAGCGCCTCGGCCAGAGTGGATACCGTGCTCTGGGCCGGCGGCCCGATGTTCCCCAGCGCCACGGCAGCCGCCCGGCGGACATTGTCGTTGTCATGCTTCAGCGCATCCGCCAGCGCCGTATGTACCCGGGGATCGTCTGCGGCAATCTCCACGAGCGTCCCCGCCGCCCACACCCCGGTAAAGCCGGGCTTTTCCAACACATGGATCAGCGCGGGCACTGCCTCTTTCGCATCGGGTCCCATCTCCTTCAGGGACCGGACGGCGGCCGTCCGGACCTCGTTGTTGTCGTCCTGAAGCGCCGAGATCAAGGCCGGGATGCCGTCTTTTCCCTTGTCGCCCATGCGCCCCAGGGCCTTGGCGGCGTCTTCCCGGACCTCCGGTCGGGCGTCTTTCAGTGCGTCGGATACGGCTCCGGTCGTGGTGGTCGAGTCCGATCGAGAGTCGCCGAGTGCTCGCCCCGCTTCCTCGCGGATCACCCGGTTGTTGGACTTGAGCGCCTCCGCCAGGACGAGACGCGCCTTCTCGTCGCTGCGCCCGATCTTGCCGAGGGCCTGTAGTGCGGCCCGTGGGGCCTCGTTGAAATGGGCATTGTTCTTGGACTCTACCAGCTTGGCCAAGGCGGGCACGGCGTCCGCCGCGGCTGCGCCGATGTCGCCCAGCGCCTCGGCGGCGTCGCTCTGCACAGATCGGTCCTGATGAAAGAGCGCCTCCGCCAGGACGTCGCGCGCCTCTTTCTCCGTCCGCCCGATGTAGCCCAGAGCCTCGGCGGAGTTGGACCGCGAGGAGAAGGTCTTGTTTTCGTTCAGAATCCTTTGCAGCACGGGCACGGCGCCCTGGGCATGAGGGCCCATCTTCTTCATCGCCGTCAGGAAGGTCAGGCGTACATCGGTCTGGCCGTTCGCGGCAAACTCCGCGATGCGCGCCGCGCCCTTGCTTCCGTCGGGACCGAGGCGCGCCAGCATCTTGATGGCGAACAACTGGGAATCTATATTCTCCTCGACGATACAGTCCAGCATCAGGTCGGCGATGGCCGGGAAATACTGTTGAGACTGGTCGGGGTACTTCACGACCAGGAAATACGATGCAACCCGGCGAACGTACTTGTTGGGGTGCTTGAGCGCCGCGGCCAGTTCCGGGACGGCATCCGGGCCTGCCGATTCAATCACTTTGTATGCATCGAGTCCTGCGCCTTTCTCGCCGATAATCTCCACAAGGCCCGGCACCCCCTCGCGCCCCATCTTCCGCGCCAGACCTATCGCCCGCCTGCGGGCCGGCGACTGATCCGACCAATGGAAGTAGCCGGTGAGCAACTTGGCCTTATTGACGCCGCTTCCTCTCGATACGGCGTCGGCCAGGGCATCCATGCAGTTGGAGTTCTCGAACGCCTCGCCATAGGGGGCAAACTTGGGGTCGGCCTTCACCGGATTGCCCGGCGAATAGCCGATGGTCGAGGGGGGGGAAACCTTGCCCTCGAATTTCGCCGACGCGGAACCGTTGGGACACGTGAATGTCACGGTCCCCTCGATCTTTGCTCCGGTGTACTGCTTGCCGAGATTGAAGTAGGTCGCCGCCAGTGGCGTGCCCGTCATCGTGATTTGAAGCGTGGCGTCCGCGCTGACCGCCCCCGCCTCAGCAACCTTGTAAGGAGAGTTCTCCATAATACCCTCGGCAAGCCACCGGGGGGTGTAGTGGGAGTATCCGGCGTCCTTGATGCCGTCAATGGAGATACGCACCGTGCCGGATTTGACAAGGGTGATTTTGGGGGCGGCATACCCACTTGGGGTCAGGTACATGCTGACGTCTGTGTATCTTTCCTCCTCATCTTCTTTTTTGGGCTTCTCGCCGCCTCCCTTGTCCGCCTCAGGGGGGCGCACAGCCGGGGCAGCGTCGCGGGGGGCGGCAACCGGCTGTTGCGGCTCTTCTTTCGGCGTCGGCGGAGCGGTGTAGCGGAAGATCTCTTTCAACTGGTTCTTCGGCCACGTCATCTCCGCCACGTCTGTCTTGATCTTGATGATTTCGTCGGTCTCGATGACCAGCAAGCCGCGGAACTGCGCCCCGTTTTTGAGCACCACGGTCACCTCGCCCTCCTTTGTGGGCTTCTTGACGGTTTGTGCGTGGGAAGGCGCCGACAGCGCCGTGATGATGAGGCATGCGGCGATGGCGTTTGCGGACAGCGTTCTGAAGATGCGTCCCATACCCCTCCCTTCAGAGAACCGGAGAAATGCGCGACTCTTGTCCTCTGAAGTATAGCGCCCCACCGAGACAAAAGCAATATCCGCCGATCGGAAAGGCCCGGTAACGCTTAGGTTGAACCTTGTTAATCTTCTAAAGTAAAAGCATTTATATATTGATACTTGACTTTCCTTGGAGCATATGATATATTTTCGAATTGGGAAAAGAGGATTTCGGCCCTGATAGGAAAGGATGCACCATGTCCATGGGGTACAGGATTTCGTTCGCGGGGGGGGTGTTTCACATCACGACGCGAGGCAACAACCGCGAAAGGGTTTTTCTCGATGAAAGCGACTTCGAGCGCTACAAGGCCCTCCTCCGCCGATACCGCGCCAGGTTTGATTTCAAACTCTATGCCTACGCCCTCCTGCCAAACCACGTCCACCTCCTCCTCGAAACCACGCCTGCCGGCTCGATCTCCAAGATCATGCACGCCGTCAACACCGCCTACGCCATGTATTTCAACCACAAATACAACCACATCGGCCACGTCTGGCAAGGACGATTCCACAGCGTCGTGGTGGACAGCGAGAACTATCTCCTCGAGATCAAGCGCTACATGGACCTGAATCCCGTCCGCGCCGCAATTGCGAAAAAACCGGAGGACTACGAGTGGACAAGCTACCGACGATACGCGCGGGGCGAGCCGGATGATCTGGTCGAACCGCACGAACTTTATCTTGGTCTTGGCAAGCAAGGCCGCGATTGCCAGCGGGCATATCGGGAGTTCGTGGCTGAACGGATGGAGGCGGGTATCGGCCAGCGTGAGCCGGTTTATACAAGGGCGATCTTCATCGGAGGAGACGACTTCGTGGGGCGAATGGAACGGGCCTACGGGAAGGAAATCTGGCCCAAGTATCGCCGGCTGCTGAAGCGATTGAACGACCTGCGGAGCGCCGCGCTGCCGGAGTAGGGCATAGTCTTCATTTAAGCGAAATCGCGTTCCTCTCGCAGAGACAATCTACCCGTCCCTTACGGCTTTTCGCCGCGATCCGCTTCCCACAGGGCGTGATGTCTCATCCCGGTTCCTGTGCAAGTCACCGAGCATACTTTCGGTCACAAAGGCCGATCCTTTCCGCATGGCCCTGTCATCTTAATATACTTAAGTGGCGTTATTACAATATATTACATAGGTCTGACCTTTAGTTGGGGACAAACCGATCAACGGAACGGCGCGATTTCGGTTGAGCGGACGCAGGGAACACGGTAGAATGACTCGGTAATTCGAGACCTGCAAACAGAGAAAGGAATACGGAGACCATGAAACTCGGCATGGCGGAACAGGACATCACACCGGAGGTAGGCATCTTCCAGGGCGGCTATGGCTTTCGCGATCACGGCGCGGAGGGCGTCCGCGATCCGCTGGCCGTCGTCGCAGCAGTTATCGAACAGGGCAAGCGGAGGATCATGCTCTGCTCCTTCGACCTGGTCTACGTGGATGAGTCGCTCATCAGGAGCGCGAGGAAGTCGCTCTCGAAGATGTTCGGCATCGCCCCCGGCGACATGATCTTCCACGCCACGCACACCCACTCCGCCCCCGAGCCGCGCCAGGACTCGGACAAGTGGAACGAGAAGAACACCGCGTATGCCAAGGCGCTCCTCCCCGCGCTGGAGACCGCCGTGGGAAAGGCCGTCGCCGGGATGAAGGCGTGCACGGTCTCCTACATCCAGGACACGGCCGACTTCAACGTCTATCGCCGCCGGTTCAAGAACGGGCAGATGACGATGTCGCCCAACTACGAAGTTCCCGTGGACAAGCGCGTGCGCGGTCTCGTCTTTACGGCAAAGAACGGCAAGCGCCTCGGCGTCATCTATACCTACAACTGCCACATGAACGTCTGCGGCGATTACGAGATCTCCGCCGACTTCGCGGGCTGGGCGCGCGCGGCGATCCGACGCGACCTCAAGTGCCCGTCGCTTTATCTCCAGGGATGCTGCGGCGATGTCCGCCCACGGATGGTGAATGATGATGGCACGGGGTTCCGCCGCGGGACGACGGAAGACGTCCGCGATTGCGGCGAGCAGTTGGCCGCGGCGCTGGTCCGGGGCCTGAAGATCAAGACGAAGGTCATCCCCGCTCTCGGCTGCGCGGGCACGCGCATCATCCTGCCCCTGAAGCCTGCGCCGACAGTGACGCGGCTGCGGGCCATCATCAAGAGCGGTTCGTCGGAGAAGAAGTGGGCCGACATCCTTCTGAAGCATCTGCGCGGCGGGAAGAAGCCCATCACCAAACAGCCATACGATATGCAGGCCCTCGCGCTCGGCAAGGGACTGGTCCTGCTTTTCCTCCGGGGCGAGGTCGTGTCGGAGTACGCCACGCTGCTGGAGAAGTGCTATCCAGACCTGAATCTCTGGTGCCACGGCTACAGCCATGCGGACTTGAACTACATCCCCACATCGCATATCCTGGCCGAGGGGGGCTACGAGGCCAGCTCGTATATGTACACGAAGAAACCCGTCAGCGGCCCCTACGGAGCGGGGCTGGAGAAGGATATCTTCGCCGCCGCGGGCAAACTGATAAAGGCGATACACAAGCAATGTAGCTGAACTCGCCAGTCCAGCGGAGACGCGGGATCAGTGAGTGCGGATTTCGGCATGCGGATTGCGGAATGAAAATCAGACGCTGATGGACGCAGAAGTCAGAGGTCAGAGTCCAGAGGTCAGAGATCAGGAATCAGAGACCTGATTATCAGTGAAAATCAGCGTGGATCTGCGTCAACTCCCAATCTTCAATTCAAAATCGAAAATCCAAAATCATTTGGAAGTCCAGCGACTTCCGCTACTGCGAAGACCGAGAAAACGGGATGACATCTACAACCGGCGCGACAACCAGTAACAGACCGAGCACCACCCGGACGAGGTCAATCGTGTGGATCATCTCCTTCGCCGTCGTGGGGATTCTCTGCGTGGGGGCGTTTCTGCTCTGGAAGATCTTCACCTGGACCCAGCCCTGGCCCATCCTCTCGCAGATGCCCCTCAACCTGAGCGAGGCGTTCGACAACGACGGCATCTGCTCGGAAAAGAACCGCGCCGATACGAACTTCGACTGCCCCGACCACCGGGCGGAGATCGCCGGATCGGGATACCCCGGCGAGGAACTGCCCAGGACGGGGGAGGTCTTCGCCTGCCGCGCCCTGGCGGGGGTGCATTTCCTCTTTCCGCCGAAGGAGGACGGCGCGAAGAACAACCTGACCTGCTCGGGCCAAAAAATTGATTTCCCGCCCACTCGATGCGAGAAGCTCTACCTCCTCGGCGCCGCCGAGAACGGCCGGCGCGAGGCGGAGTTGAAGCTGGTTTACGAGGAGGGCGAGGAAAAGACGCCGCTGCGCTTCTCCGACTGGTGCTCGGACCCGCAGTTCAACGAGGTTGAGGGCTTTCGCTTCGATCGCCGTTTCACCTGGGACCTGGCGGCGGGGGAGATGATCGAGGAAAGGATCACCTGCCGCATCTGGGTTCAGGAGGTCCCCGTAGATTCCGCCAGAAAACTCAAGCAAATTCAGCTCCCCTATAACCAGCGCATCCACATCTTCGCCATGACCCTCGCCGTCCGGCGGGGGGAGATTTCGCATCTGCGGTACTCCCAGGAGACGGCGCGCATCTACCAGGAGCTCACCGTCGGCAGCTCCCCCACCTTCGCCGCCCTGCACGAGAACCAACTGCGCCTGCGCAGCCTGCTCAACGAGGCCGAGGCGCGGGACGACGGACGCCTCCGCCGCGAGCGCCGGTGGGTCGAGTGCAACCTCATCTACATCGAGACCATGATCCCCGGCCCGCCCTACCGCGGGGCGCGGGCGTCGGTCAAGACCATCCACAAACTCCAGGATGATGCGGAAGGCGACATCCGCGAGCTGCTTGCCGGGCGCAACCCCTTCCCCGAGAGACGCGGCGCGATGATCAAGGGCGCATGGTCGGAGATTGACGGCACGATCCAGCCCTACTCCCTCGCCGTGCCCAAGGAATACAAGGGCGACAAGCCTTTCCCCCTACTCGTCTCCCTCCATGGCCACGGCGGCTGGACCAGCTTCCAGGGGCGGCTGACCGGCGCATCGGCGGACTGCATCACGCTCAGCCCCCACGGGCGCGGGAGCATGGACTACTTCTTCGTCGCCGAGGAGGCGGTGCTGGCCGCCATCCGCGAGGTCCAGCAGGACTACCGCATTGACCCCGACCGAATCTATGCGACGGGCGGCTCCATGGGCGGAACAGGGTCCTGGGCCCTCGGGACGCGCTTCCCGGACATCTTCGCCGCCCTCGCCCCCAACGCCGGCAACGCCGACCATCGGGTCTGGATCAAGGAATGGGAATGGAACTGGGGATGGGGCAAGGGCGAGGCCCCTTATGAATCCCCACAGACCGAGGCCCCATTCCCCATCGGGCAGATCGGCCAGTTCGCCGAGGCCGTCTTCGGGGGCAAGGGAGGCGGGGGGAGCGATCCCTTCACCCGGCTCGGCGTCTTCATCTCTGCGGAGATTGATCCCGTCTCCTACGCCGAGAACCTGATGAATGTCCCCGTCTTCGCCGGGCATGGCGCGAAGGACGAGATCGTGCCCGTGGGCCACGCGCGAAGCATGAGCGGCAGACTCAAGGCCCTCGGCTACGACTGCACCTACATGGAGGATCCCGTTGCCGGTCACAGCGTCCCCGCGGCGATCCAGAAGCCGCAGCGCGAATGGCTTTTCAAGCAGAAGCGAAAGACCCGGCCCGAGGCCGTCCGCTACCGGACGAACCGCCTGCGGTATCCGGGGGCCTGCTGGCTCTCGATCAACCGGTTCATCCAGCGTTGCCGCTTCGCCGAGATCGAGGGCAAGGCCGCCAAGACCGGCGAGATCGAGATCAAGACAAGGAACGTCGCCAACTTCACCATTGACCTCAGCGAGTGCCCGGTCTCCGGCGAGATCAAGGTGCTGATTAACGGCGCCGTCTCCCACAAGGGCACGCTGCCGAAGAGCAAGCTGCTCACCTTCCGGCATGTGGCGGGCGACAAATGGACCGTGTTCTACGAACGTCCCATACCCACCGGCAAGCGGCCCGGCGTGGAGGGACCCATCGAGGACCTCTTTATGTCGCCCTTCATGATCGTTTACGGCACGACCGCGAACACGGAGATTGAGCGGCGGATCGTCAAGGAGCAGGCCGAGTTCTTCGCCGCCGACTGGGAGCGGCTCTATCACTCCAAGTGCCGGATGAAGGCGGATACGGACGTGACGCCGGAGGACATCGAGCGATACAACCTGATCCTCTACGGCCGCCCGTCGGCCAATCTCATCACGGGCCGCATCGCCGACAAGCTGCCCATTCGCTTCGACGGGAACAAGATTACCTCCGACAACGACGTATTCCAGGGCGAGGACCTGGGGACGAAGTTCTGCTGCCCCAATCCCCTCAACCCGAACCGGTGCGTGGCGGTCTTCGCCGCCACGACATGGCAGGGCATGATTGACATTAACACCCGCTTCGGAAACTGGTTCATGTGGGGACCTTACGACAACCGCAACTGGTTCGACTACGGCATCTTCGACGGGCGGACGCGCTCGCCCGATACCTTCCTCGTGGTCGGGTTCTTCGACGAGGACTGGGAGCGCTGCCCCGCCACGGAGTGGCGCGGCGACCCGGAGACGCGGAAGCAGTCCCGCCCGCGCACGATCCCGAAATACACGACGCCGCCGGCCAATGTCACGGAGATGTGCCTCACCGACCTGCTGCCCGTGAAGATCGCCCAGCACAAAGGCCCCGTGAGTTTCGACCGCAGCTTTCTGGGCAATGAGCTAAGCATCGGCGCGAAGACCTACAAGCGCGGCCTCGGGGTCCGGCCCCACGCCATCAGCCAGTCGGTGGTGGATTTCAATATCGCCGGGCGATTTGATCGGTTCCGCGTCGAGGCCGGGGCCTGCTTGGAGGGGCGCGACAAGTTCCCCGATGCGCGGCAGAAGAACGAGGAGTTGCAGTTCATCGTCCTCGGCGACGGGCGGCAGCTCTACAAGACGGAATGGATCAAGTGCACCGATCCCCCGCAGGTGATCGAGGTGGACGTGAAGAAGGTGAAGAAGCTGACCCTCAAATGCGTCGGCGGAGGCGCATCATGGCACTGCGGGAGCTGCACGTGGGGCGATCCGATGTTGTTCAAGGAGCCGACGACGTGAGGCGTTAATCTGTGGCTGAACTCGCCGGAGTTCAGACCGGGGCAAACGTGTGCCACGCCCAAGGCCGCGTCTTCGCGGGCTTGAGCGTGCGAGTGCGCGACCCCTGGGCGATTGCAAGACACGCTCAAGCCGAAGCTTGAGCGTGGCACATGTGGACGTGTGGGAGTGCGGGGTTGGGAGCAAAATCGGAAATCGAAAATCATCGGCTCCCGCGGGAGCAAAATTCACATTGGACACATTTTTTCCCGCGAAAACTTACGTTATCCCTCCGATGGAGAGCTGTACCGTTCCGAAAAATCTCATTTTACGTATACCACACTTCCTGAAGACAGGAAGTGTGGTATTATGTGTCCAATGTGAATTTTGCCCTGGAAATCCCGCCAGGGGCGGGGCAAATTGGCATCATGTTACGGAATAAGGTTCTAATGGCAAAGACAAGGCAAGGCGGCGGCCGCCGCCCGAACATCGTATTGCTGGTTTCCGATGATCACGGGCTGGACCTGGGGTGTTGGGGAAATCCGGTCATCCAAACCCCCAACTTAGATGGGATCGCGGCGGACGGGGTTCGTCTCACGAATGCGTGCTGCACGAGCGCATCCTGCTGTGCAAGCCGGTCGGTCATCCTGACCGGAAAGTATAACCATGCCATCGGGGCCTACGGGCATTGCCACGGCTATCATCACTTCGCCACGTACAGCAACACCCCCGCGCTGCCGGTCATGCTGAATCGGGCCGGCTACCGCACGGCGCACATCGGAAAACTGCACGTGGCGCCGCTGGAGGTCTATCGCTTTGACCAGTTTCTCCAGTGGAACCCGCGAAGCGCCGTGGAGATGGCCGACAAGTGCTTCAATTTCATCGCCGACAAGGACAAGCGTCCGTTCTTTCTCTATTGGTGTTCCACCGATCCGCATCGGAGCGGCCTTGCAGAGGATCTTCCCTATCATCCCGACCGCTTCGGCAACCGCCCGGAAGGCTACCCCGGCGTGAAGACCGTTGAATACGATCCCCGGGAGGTCGTCGTTCCCCCCTTCCTGCCCGACACGCCGGAGTGTCGGGCCGAACTGGCCCAGTACTATCAATCCGTCTCGCGCCTTGATCAGGGCGTCGGTCGAGTCATTCAGATTTTGAAGGAGACGGGGAACTACGAGAACACGCTCATCATCTATGTCTCCGACAACGGCATCGCCTTTCCCGAGGCGAAGACGACGGTCTACGACCCCGGCATCGTGCTACCCTGCATCGTGCGCCCGCCGGGGGAGCGGACGGCCCACCGAACCTGCGACGCCCAGATCACGTGGGCCGATCTCACGCCGACGATCCTCGACTTCGCCGAGGCAGTCCCAAAGAACGCGGCCTTCCACGGTCGTTCCTTTCGTTCGGCCCTGGAGCAGGAACACCCCGCAGGGTGGGATGAGATATATGTGTCGCATACCTTCCACGAGGTGACGATGTATTACCCCATGCGCGCCATTCGCACGCGCAGGCACAAATTCATCTGGAACATCGCGCATGGGCTTGAATACCCCTTTGCCTCCGATTTGTGGAGGTCGCCCACGTGGCAGAGTCTAAAGAAGCACGGGCTTGAGGTCTTTGGAAAAAGGCCGATGGACAACTACCTCCGCCGCCCGAAGTTCGAGTTATACGACCTCGAAGCCGACCCGCGCGAGATACACAACCTCGCCGGCCTCCCGGCCCACGCGAAGACGGTGGAGGAGTTCTGCGAAAAGATAAGGCGCTTTCAGGAGCGCACCGACGATCCGTGGATCGTCAAATGGACGCATGAATAGCGGGAAGACAATATGATTATTATTCGCAAATACAAAGAATCCGACCGCGAGGTCCTGAAGGAGATCACGGCCATCTGCTTCGAAGGCGTCTCTCTCGAATACCACACCGAGCAGATGTTCGGCGTCATCCACGGCAAGGACTGGCGCTGGCGCAAGAAACGCCACGTGGACGCCGACATTGACGCCAACGCCGACGGCATCTTCGTCGCCGAGGAGGAGGGCGAGGTTGTCGGCTATATCAGCACCCGCGTTGATCCCGAGACGAAGATCGGCGGCATCCCCAACTTCTCCGTCCTCCCCCGCTGCCAGAAGAAGGGCATCGGCCGAAGGCTCGTTGATGCGGCGGTAGAATACCTGAAAAGCCAGGGCATGGAGTACGCCCGGATCGAGACGCTTGCGAACAACGAAGTGGGCCTCCGCTTCTATCCCAGGCTCGGTTTCCAAGAGGTCATCCGGCAGGTGCACTATATCAAACGGTTGGGGGAAGAGGGGAAAATGGAATAATGGAAGACTGGTACGGTAGCCCATCTTCCATCCTTCCACTCTTCCACGCTTCCATTCTTCCAACAAGGATTCGCCATGTCCGACATCATCCGTGAAGTCCTCCACGAGGTCGAGCGCCTGACCGACGAGATGGTCGAGATGTGCCGCGCGCTCGTCCGGATCAACACCGTCAACCCCTACGCGGGCGTCGAGCCGACGGGACTGGAGAGGGACGGGCAGGCGTTCCTCCAGCCCATCCTCGAAGCGATGGGCGGCAAGACCCGCCTCTTCGAGCCGCCGCCCGACATCTACGCGCGCATGGGCGTCATCGGCCCCAAGGGCCGGAGCTGGAAAGACCGACCGAACCTCGTCACCACGTTCGACCTCGGTCCCGGCAAACGGATCGTCCTCAACTCGCACATGGACACCGTCGGCGCGGCCGGCATGGCCTTTGACCCATTCTGCGCCGACGTGAAGGACGGTCGCATCTACGGCCGCGGATCGAGCGACGACAAGGGCGGCATGGTTATGGGCGTCATCGCCGTCAAGGCCGCGCTGAAATTCGCCGACGCACTCTCCGGGACCATCATCCATCAGAGCGTGGTGGACGAGGAGTGCAGCGGCTCCGGCGCAGGGACCCTCGCCTGCGTCCTGGAGGGATATACCGGCGACGAGGCGGTCGTCATTGACGGCAACGACCTGGTCGTCATGCGCGGCTGCCAGGGGTGTCTCACGGCCGATGTGAAGGTGCACGGTCGGTCGGGCCATGCGGCGCGCGGCGGCGTGAACGCCATTGACAAGGCCCTCGTCGTCAAGGGCGGCATAGACCGCTTCAAGGCCGGGCGCGAGGCGAGGTATCCCGACTGCCTCGTGAACCTGGGCATCTTCCACGCAGGCGTCCACCCGGCCGTCGTGCCCGGCAGCGCAACGCTGAGCCTGAACGTGGTCTATCGCATCGCGGAGGCCGCGGCGAACGAGGCGGCCGGGCGCGGCTGGAACGGATCGTCCGTGCGCGAGGCGTTCGTGGACGCCGTCCGAACGTCCGACAGGTCCGATGCGTGGCTGCAGGACCATCCCTCCTCGGTGGAGTGGGTGAAGGACCTCGTCCCCTTCGAGACGCCGGCGGATGCGCCCCTGGTCCGGGACATCCGCGCGGCCTATGAGACCGCGCTGGGCCGGACGCCCTCTGTGGAGATCATGTCCGCCTGGGCCGACGGGGCCAACCTCGCCCACTATGGCCGAACGCCGACCGTCCTCCTCGGGCCCGGCGCGAAGGACGCCGCCCACTCCGACGACGAGACCGTGGCGATCCAGGACCTCGTTGACGGCGCGAAGGTGATCGCCGTACATCTCTGTCGGCGTCTTGGCGCGAATTATTGAGCCGACAAAGTTGTTGAAAGAGAAATGGGCAGGTGGTATCATATGGAATTCGGGCGCAAGGAAAACGTCGTTCGACGGAATCGTTGAGGCAGGGAGAAAGAAGCATGGGCACGCACAGATACCCCGGGAGTAGACAGTTCCTGGCGGAAATCTCCAGAGACATGCGCAAGGCGCTGCAGGACTTCATCGCCTGCGAGAACTCGACCTCGCGGCTGTCTCCCCTCGGTTGGAAGCCGCCGACCGACGTCTTCGAGACCGAGCGCGCCGTGATTGTCCGGATGGACATCGCGGGGGTGAGCGCCAACGAAATCCTCCTCGGTTTCGACGGCAAGACCAACACCCTCTCCATCGCGGGCAGGCGGGTGGACCGACATCCCGAACGGAAGACCGGCTATCACCAGATGGAGATCATCTACGGCCCATTCAACCGCCGAATTTTCGTGCCCAAGCCGATTGATCTCGACAAGGTTTCCGCCAAGTATGAAAACGGATTCCTGGAGATTTCTTTCCCAAAGGCGGCCCATGTGCGGAGCCAGATCGTCTCCATCAAACTGAAGTTAAGCTGAAGCGGCGGGGCAAGCGCCGCGCGAGGAAATGAGATAAATGCCCGACGAAAAACCCAACGGAGATGAGCTCCCAATCGTGGAAGGCAAGGTGGAGGTCCCCAGGGAGCTTCCCGTCCTGCCGCTGAAGGATACCATCGTCTTCCCCCACATGATCATCCCCCTCGCCGTGGGCCGGCCGAAGAGCCTGAAGCTGATTGACGATGTGGTGGTGAAGGACCGGATGCTGGCCCTGGTGGCGCAGAGCGAGAAAGAGGACGAGGACCCCTCGCCCTCCCAGCTCCATGAAGTCGGAACGGCGGCCACGATCCTTCGTCTCATGCGCTTCCCCGACGAAACCACGCGCATCCTCGTCCAGGGATTGGAGCGGATTCGGGTCAAGCGATACGCCAAGACAGACCCCTATCTCGTGGCCCAGGTGCAGGAGATCCAGAGCATCGTGGACGGCAGCCCGGAGCTGGCCGCCCTGGCCCAGACGGCCTCGAACCAGTTCCAGCACCTCATCAGCCTTATGCCGCAGCTGCCCGACGAGCTCCGGGTGGCGGTGATGAATATTGACGATCCGAGCAAGCTCGCCGACATGATCGCCTCGCACCTGAACATCTCCTTAGAGGAGCGCCAGAAGCTGCTCGCCGAACTCGACGTCAAGAAGCGGCTCGACCGCGTCACGCATCTCCTCGCGCGGGACATCGAGGTCCTTGAACTCGGCAAGAAAATCCAGTCCGACGTCAAGACGGAGATGGACAAGGGCCAGAGGGAATACTACCTCCGACAGCAGCTCAAGGCCATCCAGGCAGAACTGGGCGAAGGGGATGAAAAACAGAAGGAAGTCGAGGAAATCCGCCAGCGCCTGAAGAACGCCAAGCTCCCGCCCGCCGCCCAGAAGGAGGCCGACCGCGAGCTGGACCGCCTGGCGAACATGTCGCCGAACGCCTCCGAATATACTGTGTCGCGGACCTACCTGGACTGGCTGGCGGACCTGCCTTGGGCCGTCGCCACCAAGGACAATCTCGATGTGAAGGCGTCGGAAAAGATTCTCGACGAGGACCACTACGACCTGGAAAAACTCAAGGAGCGCATCGTCGAGCACCTGGCCGTGCTATCGCTCAAGCCCGACGTCAAGGCGCCGATCCTCTGCTTCGTGGGCCCGCCGGGCACGGGCAAGACGTCGGTCGGCAAGTCCATCGCCCGCGCCCTGGGGCGCAACTTCCAGCGCATGTCCCTCGGCGGCGTCCGCGACGAGGCCGAGATTCGAGGCCACCGCAGAACCTACGTCGGGGCCCTGCCGGGCAACATCATCCAGGCCGTCCGCAAGGCCGGGTCGAACAATCCCGTCGTCATGCTGGACGAGGTGGACAAACTCGGCCACGACTTCCGGGGCGACCCCGCCTCGGCGCTCCTGGAGGTGCTCGATCCCGAGCAGAACTACGCCTTCGTGGATCACTACATTGACTGCCCCTTCGACCTGTCGCGGGTCATGTTCATCGCCACCTGCAATGTGCTCGACACGGTGCCTCCCGCCCTCATGGACCGGATGGAGATTCTGGAGCTGCCCGGCTACACGGCGGAGGAGAAGCTCTTCATCGCCAAGCAGTACCTCGTGCCGAAGCAGATCAAGGCCCACGGCCTGGAGGACCAGTCCATTGCATTTGACGACGAGTCCGTCAAGCTGATCATCTCCGACTACACCCGCGAAGCGGGGGTGCGCAACCTGGAGCGCAGCATCGCCTCGATCTGCCGCAAGCTGGCCAAGGAGATCGCCTCCGGGGAGAAGAAGCGAAAACGCGTCGCGCCCGCCGTGGTGAGGGAATTGCTCGGGCACAGCAAGTTCTTCCCCGAAGTGGCCGAACGCACCTCCGACCCCGGCGTAGCCACCGGCGTGGCCGTCACCCAAACGGGCGGGGATATCCTTTTCATCGAGTCCATCAAGATCCCCGGCTCGGAGAAGCTGACGCTCACCGGCTCGCTGGGCGACGTCATGAAAGAGTCGGCCCAGGCGGCGCTGAGTTACGTCCGCGCCAATGCGAAGAAGCTCGGCGTTGATCCGGAGGCGATGCGGAAGCAGGAAGTCCACATCCACGTGCCCGCAGGGGCGATCCCGAAGGACGGCCCCTCGGCGGGCGTCACGATCTCCGCATCGCTCATCTCCCTCTTCACCGCCAAGCCCGTGCGATCCGATGTGGCCATGACGGGCGAGATCACCCTCCGCGGCCGCGTCCTCCGCGTCGGCGGGATCAAGGAGAAGGTCCTCGCCGCCAAGCGCGCCGGCATCAAGACCATGCTCCTGCCCAAGGACAACGAAGTGGACCTCGAAGACGTCCCCAAGCACGTGAAGAAAGAGATGACCTTCAAGTTCGTTGACCGAATTGACGACATCCTTCCCATCGTCTTCGACGGCGCAGAAAAATCCTCTCAGAAGAAGACGAAGAAGAACGCGCGGAATCGGAAAACCGAGGCGAAATAGCACCTGCCAAAATGGCAGCCCGCTCCGCGTCCATCCCACCTTTCCCGCCACAATGGCGTGATTGCCCACCGACAGGCATTATCGTAACCAGTTTTACATCAGTCTATTATGACTTCATCCTTCTTTGGCATGGACTTTGCCATATCTCCTATCGGGGCGTGAACGATATGAGCATCGCAAGGCAATCAGGTGAGGAAAGGAGGACGGCAATGGCGCGGATTCGATGGCGACATTTGGACCCCTGGAGCGATGTGTTCTGGGACATGGGGCGGCTCCAGCGCGAGATGAACCGGCTGTTCGAAGGCGTTTGGCCCGGACAGCGAAGGGCGGATATCGAGTTCCCCGCCCTCAACATCTGGAACAAGGGGGACGACATCGTTGTATCCGCCGAGCTTCCCGGCGTGAAGGCGGACGAGATCGAACTTTCCGTCACCCAGAACGCCCTGACGATCAAGGGGGAGCGAAAGGCCGCGGAGGAGAAGGAAGGAAGCGCCTATCACCGCCGGGAGCGGAAGTTCGGCCCATTCGTCCGGAGCATCGAACTGCCGGAGAAGGTGGACGCGAACATGGCGTCGGCGTCGTACGAGAACGGTGTGCTTACGATCGCGTTGCCGAAGGCGCCCGAGGCCAAACCGAAACAAATCTCCGTGAAGGGCTGAAGGAGGTGAACGATCATGGCTAATGTTCCAGTCAAGAAGACCCCCGAACAGGGGCACATCGAACAGACCACGGAAGCCGAACGCTTCACGCCGGCGGTTGACATCTACGAGACGGAGAACGCGTTGGTCATGCAGGCGGACATGCCGGGTGTAACCAAAGACAACGTGGACATCAAGGTGGAGGAGGGCGTCCTCACCCTCACCGGCAAGGTGGCCACGCCCCCGAAGGACGCGGCGCCGCTCTACGCGGAGTACCGCATCGGCGACTTCTACCGCGCCTTCACCCTGTCCCACGAGATTGACGTGGACAAGATCAGCGCGGAGATGACCGACGGGGTGCTGACCCTGCGCCTGCCCAAGACCGACCGGACAAAATCGAGAAAGATCGAAGTCAAAGGAAAGTAGCGGGTAACCGCTCAGTGACGAGGGGTAGTTCAGTGAAAGAATAAAGCCGTCATTCCCGCGAAAGCGGGAATCCACGTGTGCTGGCACGGTTCGCGAAGCCCTGGATTCCCGCTTTCGCGGGAATGACAAGAGGAACGTCGGAAGTCTGGCGACTTCCGCTACATAACTGACATGAGAGGAGGTGAGTTCGATGGACCTGATTCCCTGGAGACAAAGAGGAAGAGACCTGAGTCTGGCATCGCTGCGTAACGAGATGAATCGGCTCTTCGAGAATTTCTTCGGCAGCGGGATGAACATTGAGCCGGTCTTCGGCGCCGGATGGTCGCCCGCGTTGGACATCAGCGAGACGGAGAACGCCGTGACCGTCAAGGCCGAACTGCCCGGCGTTGACGCGAAGGACGTTGACGTCTCCCTGTCCGGCGACGTGCTCACCATCAAGGGCGAGAAGAAGGAAGAGAAGGAGGAGAAGGAGCGCAGCTACCACCGCGTGGAGCGGAGCTACGGTTCGTTCTCCCGCACCCTCCGCCTGCCGGCGACGGTGGACGCCGACAAGATCGAGGCCAGCTTCGACAAGGGCGTCCTCGAGATCACCATGCCGAAGAAGGAAGAGCAAAAGGGCAAGAAGATCGAGATCAAGGGCAAGGAAAAAGCTAAGTAAGGCAGCGAACCAGCCGGACCAAAGCGAAGCCGAGAGTCGCAAGAAGGCTCTCGGCTTTGTTGGTTATGCGGAGGGCGCGAGTGCGGGCATTTGATCCCAGGTCTTCCCATCGAGCACTCGGCCGGCCCTTTTCTTATGGAATCCGCCCCATTGTTTGAAGAAGAACGGGACGCCTGCATGGAGGCATTGGTCCCGAATACCCACGACCCATTCCGCTTTCATGGGCCGCGCGCGGGGTCCCGACTCGCCGCCGACGATCACCCAGTCAATGCCCTCAAGATCCAATTCCGGCAAGGGGCCAAGCAAAGGTTCGAGCGAGAGAAACTTCACGCGGGCACTCGTTGCTCTCAGGTCGTCAATCCGAAACATGAATCTATCCGTCTCGACGCTCACGCCCATCCAGATATGGTCCGCCCACGGCAAGTCTCGATCCAGCTCTGCAAGCCGCTCGGAACGCTTGGTGAGAATCTGATACGTATGCCAATGAGCGCAATTCATAATCGCGAATACCCGCGCGATGAATGGGCTCGGCACGTTCCTATGGAACAGGTCGCTCATTGAATTGACAAAGACGATCTGCGGCGATCTCCACGTAAGAGGCAGTTCAAGAACGTGCTCGTGCGTGGCGACCGCGAACCCATTCACATAATTTGGCTGGCCCATCGCCTGCAGGCGTCGCGCCATCCGCTCGGCATAGCAGTTCTTGCACCCGGGGCTGATCTTCGAGCAGCCCGTTACCGGGTTCCACGTGGACTCGGTCCATTCGATTGCCGACCTACTCGCCATGAGGCAAATCCTTGTTCCGGTATTTGTTGAAAATGTCCCGGGCAATCTTGTCGCCCGTCGCGCTGTGCGACGCAAAGAACAAATAGTATATGGCGGCGCCTGTTCTGGTCTGCATTGGGATAGGTTCAGGAACGAACGTAAACCCCGCAACATCCTTCAACCGTTTGCGATACGCAGCGATGATGGCCTCATTCGGCGCCTTGTCCTTTATGTCCCCAAACAGACCAAGCTGGGAGGATGTCCGCCAAACCACGTTGCGCCACGATTCATCTCCCCAAAATCTATTCATGCGTTCGATCTGGGCTTCCGGCACCTTATGGGGGTCCCTTGGAAAAACGTTCATATTTGCATCCATGATCATAAAATTGAGAAATATCTCGATGCTTCTCATGTTGCCGGCTGTCTCAACGACTTCCCAGTTGGGGTTCAGGTTGTAAGGGTCGAGCAGGCATAAGGCTCGTCGGCGGTGCTCCCATTGGCACTGCGGAAAAACCTTCTCAATGAGGGTGGTGTTACAATCTTCTTCATAGACGGTTACATCCGGCCTGTCACCAGCGAGCTGACGAAGGCTCTGTGCTCTCTTTCCATCGAGGTCAATGAAATGGTAGTGCGAGAAGCCCGGTTTCATCTTCAGAGCAATTGCGGGGCTTCCCTCAATCTCCTCGCCGGTCGTTCGTGAAACATGAGTCCCTGGGCCAGCGAAACCATCAATGTACGCAGTGTGCCTTATAACACCCTTTTGCTTGTTCATGATCGTTGCATAGGCTTTGGCATACTCCTCGATGATCTTCAGTTTGATTTCCGTCCAAGGACCCACCTGATCCAGTTCATTCTCCGACATGTTTTCACCCTCCACTACCAACATTCGGCGAAACGCGGCAATGTGCGCGATACACGAATCCGAAGCACAATTATATCATATGGTTCCGACAAGGGCAATGCCGATAACTTATCCTGCACAAGTCCCTCCGAAAAAACCAGAGGAAAATTGGACGGGAAGATGGTAAAGAATACGGCCAGTGGATATGGACAGCAGATTGCAGTAGGAGGCCCCCGCATGGCAGCAGACAAGAACATCCAGGACCGTCCCGTCATAGGCATTGACCTCGGCGGCACGAAGATCCTCGCGGCCGTCGTCGCGCCCGGAGGAAAGATCGTCGGCCGATCCAAGGCCAGGACCCAAAGCGAGGAGGGTCCCGACGCCGTTATCGCCCGCATGATCGGCTGCGCAAAGGGGGCCGTCCAGGACGCGAAAGTAAACCAGACCGACATCGCCGCCGTCGGCGTCGGCGCGCCGGGTCCCCTCGATCCCGACGAGGGCGTCATCATTGACACCCCGAACATGCCCGGCTGGCAGAACATCCCCCTCGCCGCGAAGCTGAGCAAGGGACTGAACGTCCCCGTCTTCGTGGACAACGACGTGAACATGGGCACCTTCGGCGAGTTCCTCTTCGGCGCGGCCAAGGGGACAAAACACGCCGTCGGCGTCTTCGTCGGCACGGGCATCGGCGGCGGCGTCATCATCGGCGGCGAGCTGTATCACGGCTTCAACAAAAACGCGGGCGAGATCGGCCACATGATCGTCAAGGCCGGCGGGCCGCGCTGCGGCTGCGGGCGGCGCGGGTGCTACGAGGCCCTCGCCAGCAAGACGGCCATCGTCCGCGACATCACCGTCCTCGCCGGCAAGGGCAAGGGCGACAAGTGGACGCGGGAGCAGTTCCTCAGCGGCGAGCCGGTCCTCAGCAGCACACTGAAAAAGGCCGTGGACAAGGGCGACAAGATGGTCATCAAGGTGCTGCGGCGCGCGTCGAGGTATCTGGGCATCGGCTTCGGCAGTCTCATCAACCTGTTCGGCCCGGAGGTCATTGTGGTCGGCGGCGGCGTGGTGGAGGCGCTCGGCGACGAGTTTCTGGAACGCGCCCGGAAGTTCGCCAAGAAGTATTCCCTCCCCCTCGCGGGCGACAACGTCCGCATCGTCGTCGCCGCCCTCGGCGACGACGCAGCCGTCCTCGGCGCGGCGGCGATGGCGTGGAGGCGGGCGGGCGCCAGGTGAGAAGCGAACCGGACCGCAGGCGTCTTGTGGAATCTGATTCGTAACCATTTAGCCAAATGCTGTCATTCCCGCGAAAGCGGGAATCCAGGCCCTCGACCGCTCGTGGATTCCCGCGTACGCGGGAATGACGAGAGGCCGAATGCCGAGTCACCACACTTGGCTAAATGGTTACTCTGATTCGGAGAATGAGTATGATCGCACCACGCCTTGTGTGGGTTCACTTCCGATACGCTCCGGCGCTGCTTGCACTCGCGCTGGCGGGAAGTCGCCTCCTGCCTGCCGAAGACAACCTGATCAAGGGGTTCGAGGGAATCTACGACACCCTCGACCGGCTCGACAAAGAGACCGCCTCCTGCGTGGTCCTGATTGACCTGACCGATCCATCGGGCGCAGCAGCCAACCTCGCCCGCCCCGGCGGACTGTGGCGACTGCGGTGGCTGCAGGCCCGCCTGACGGCGCTGTCGGGACTGGACTGCTATTGCTTCCACTACACGCAGCTCAAGCGCGACTCGCTGGAGCGGCCCGTCGTCAAGGCCGTCGTCCTGCGGCCGCCGTCGCCCGCCGGCATGCTCAAGTGCGAGGCCGCGCGGGAAGAACTCTGGGCCATGATCCGCGAGAGCCGGGTCCCTATGATCGGCTTCTGCGGGGGGTTCCATCAGGTCTATCTGGCCTACGGCGGCAAGTGCGCCGACATGCGCCGCCTGAAGCCGGGCGAGACCGACCCGAACCCCGCCTATGCCCCCGGCCGCCTGAAGGAGTGGGGGTTCTGCAAGGTCAAGGTGGTCAAGCGCGACCCCTTGTTCGAGGGGCTGGGCGAGGAGATGGACATGCTGCAGCAGCACGTGTCGGAGTGCAGCGTCCTCCCCGACGAGTTCGAGCTGGTGGCGAGTTCCGACGTCTGCCGTGTGCAGGCGATCAAGCACAAGACGCGATTGATCTACGCCACGCAATTCCACCCCGAGGCCTACGAAGAGGGCCGCATGGACGGAAAGCGGCTGCTGCTCAACTTCTTCCAGATTGCGGGGGTGAGAGGCGAGATCAGTCGCTGACGAAGCCGGGACGCCGCCAACACCGCCTCACCCCTCATCGGCCACAAATTCGTTTTTTTACACCTTCCAAGGGAATGTGTGCGAACCTATTCCACTCGCTTCACATACGCCCGGTGATGCAGGGGCTGCGTCGGCGCGGGACGAGGACCGACGAGCTCGTCCACCTCGATCTCGCCGCGAGGGGCAATCGGCCCGAACACGAACTCCGTCCGGCAGCCGCGGAGCACACTGGGCTGCATCTGGGTGTAGTTCTCCCCCAGCGCAAAGTCCACCTGAACGACCACCTTCGAGACGGTCTCGGTGTTGCTCACATTCGTGATCGTTCCCACCAGATAGACCTTATGCGACTGGCGGGTTACCCGCCCCACCTGCTTCTCCTCCGTCTCAAACTCCAGGCCCAGGTCGGCCTTGATGCAGTCGCGCTCGACAGTCGCCCGTTCCAGCCCGATCGCCTGCTTGATCGGAATCCCTCGGTACTGGCAATACGCAAACGGCGCCCCCACGAAGATACACAAAACGAGGAACCGCTTAAAGTCCTTAGACATGATGCATACCCTCCTTCTGCGCCTCTTTCAGTCCTTCCCCTCGCCGCCCGCCTTGCACACTGTCCTCATGTGTACACTGTTCTGCCAGGATAGTGGCCCCGCTGCTCGTTCGGTAACGCCAAGAAGTGGGACAATTTCGCGGAAAGAAAGTCTGCTCTGACCGTGCTGCATCTGTAGCTCCTCCTCCTGCTCCGACGCCTTCGTTGCCGCCCTCACCTCCTCACTATTGTATTAACTTGGTATTCGTAAATGTCTAAATAACAGATATATACGGATATGATATTGACGCCGAGTTCTTATGTGGTAGGAAGATGGAAAGAAATGGAGACCATCGTCAATAAACAGACCGTAACATTAATTATTACCGAGATTTAAGAAGGTCCGGTCTATGCTGCCCCGGCGTCTTTCATGTCCACGCAAAAAACGTGAGAATCCCGAGCGCGGTGCCCATGAGCAGACAGTTCCAGAAGCTCTGCTTCTCGTTCTCATCGGCGTACTCGTACACAAATTCGATGATGAACCCGGACCCTGCAAAGAGTCCGAGCGAGGTCAAGCCGAAGAGTACGGCCGCAAGTTTCGATTTCATCTCAGGGGGAGGCCAGGCCGAATAGGCAAAGAAGAGGGAAACGGCCGCAGCAATGATGAAGTTCAGCGTTGCACGATTCACCGTGGCGTCATAGTAACGGGTGTCCGTGCGATGGATGTGCACGACCAGTCCCACATAAACCACCGCATGAAGAACGAGAATGAGGGAAAGGATTCTCCACATTCCCGGGCTGGACGCCGCCGAGGGCCAGAGACGATAGGCATAAATGCCGAACACGATGGTTAGAAACACCTTGACGGGTATATTGAGCCAGTCGCGTACGTCCCACGCCCCCGTACCAAACCACTCCTCACCGATGTAGTAGTAGAACACAAGCCCCGCGGAGATCAGGAATGCGACGAGCACGGCGAGCGGCAGAATGGTCGTCGCAATGACGGAGTCCTTCGCAATCGGCAGCGAGGGCAAGGTCTTGGGGCTGACCAAGGCCCATAGGCACAAGGTTCCTCCCGCGATCAAGAGGATCCACGCAACGGCGCGAGACAGCCGTATGCCGAACGGGACCACAATACTTCCATCGCCCGTGTGGTGCACACGCTGGCCACAGACGCAGTATGACGCGGCGCCTCCCAAAAACCTGCCGCATCGAGGGCACGTGGTCATCTGGCCTCCTGTTTCGATGGCTTGTGCGATTATTTTGCAGGTTTCTTCGGGGCCGGCTTGGGCACCTCGGGCCGCTTGGGATCGGCCTCGTACGGGACGAACTGGTAGGAATATAGGTCCGCATCCTTGAGGACAAATCGCAGCCGGACAGGTTTGCCTGCCAGCGACCGCACGTCACCCCCGCGTTTCCACCGGACGATGTGGCGCAGGTGGTCGCCGAGGATCGGCGGGCAGTCGTCCAGCGCATAGCCCTCGATCGGCTTGCCGTCGGCGTCCTGGATCTCGACCTGCACGCCGCCCGCGCCGGAGGTCTCGATGTTCAAGGCCAGGTTGCCGCCCTCGAAGATGATCGGCTTCGTCACGATCTCCCCGCCGGACAAGGGGGCGTTGGCCGAGACGAACCCATCCACGCGGATGGTGTATCGGCGGAAGGTGGTGTATGTTCCCTCCCAATAGCCCTCCGTGGCATAAAGGGAAATCTCATCCGGCGCGTCCTCGACGGTGGATTTTGTCTCGACCATACCCCAAAAAATGAAGTTGTCGCCATAGACCCAACTGTGGCGCTGCCGGGGTCCCGGGCGGATGAAGGCCTCGGGCCAGCGCTTGAACGTGAGCCCGTCGCGGCTGGTCATGAAAAGCCCGTCCGTGACGGCCATGCCATAGCGCGAACTCCCCGCCGCGCGCACCATGCGCTCATCGAGGCCGGGCAGGTCGAAGATCGGGTCGCCCCACCCGCGCTCGGTGTATCGCATGGGGAAGCCCACGAAGATGTGCGGGGCGCGGTAGTAGGGCTGGATCTGGTTCGTGTAGAGGTGCTCCTTCGGCGCGCCGGGAAACTTGAGCCACTCCGGCTTCGGGAACTTGCCGAACTCCTTGGCCGTCGCCGTCATGATGCTGCGCACGCCCTCCGTGAAGCCGCGGTGGTACTCGCGGTACTCCTCGCGCACCGGGTCCCAGAAGGCGAGGTTCTGCGAGTCGAACGCGCCCTCGGTGACGATCGGCTCCTTGCCCATGACGGAGAAGCGGATGCCGTCGGCGGATTTCAACACATACAGACCCGTCGGCTTGCCGCCGAGGATGATGATCTTGTACTTCTCGTCCGCCGGGCAGTTCGGATTCATGTCCTTGAACGTGGAGGTGTGCGCCGGGCTGCCGCCGACTGCGCCGCTGAGCTCCGGCGCGACAATGATGTTGTTCGCCTTCGACCCGTTGAACTCGAACAGGCCCAGCTCGGGCCGCCGCCAGTGGATGCCGTCGTCGCTCTCGGCGTAGCAGAGGTTCTGCGGGTGGTCGGCGAGCGCCTCGGCGGGCTTGCCGCCGTGGGTGTAGTGGAGGCCGCGGTAGTACATGCGGTAGAGGCCGCCGTCCTTGAAGACGGACTGGTAACCGCTCGCATTCCCCTCCCAGGGCTTGTCGCTCTTGAAGACGATCTCCTGGCGCACGGGATGGTGCAGGTCCAGCCGAGCGTTGGTCATCTGGGCGATCAGCGCGTCGTCCACCATCAGCTCCATGCGCGAGCCGATCTTGGTCGGTTCCTCGCCCGCCGCCCGAGGCGCCACAGCCATGCCGACGACGGCGCACATCAAAACGACCTCCGCGATCTGCCATGCGAGATCCATGGGCGTCCTCCTGCTACGTGAATGTTGATTGCTCATCCGCCGCATCCCTATCATGCGTCATTCCCTCCCTCGTCCCCAGGCCGAGTCGCCCTCGATCCCTCGTCCCCAGGCTCTGCCTAGGGACGGACAAGAACAGGCAGAGCCTGGGAACCAGGGTATGAGTGTTAATTGCGCATCCGCCGCATCCCTATCACACGTCATTCCCGCGCAAGCGGGAATCCACGGGGACTATACCGATAGGAAGAACGCGATACAATAGAAATCAGGCATTCTTTGTGCCACGCTCAAACTTCGTTTGAGCGTGTCTTCGGAAGGCGCAGCAGACCGCCGACGGTAAGACACGCTCAAGCCCGCGAAGCCGCGGCCTTGGGCGTGGCACACGGAGCGGAGGCGACCTCCAATTCACACAGGCCACTTCGCCTTCACTTGGTTGGGGTCCGCCAGGAACTGAGCGAACGTCGGTTGCTGGATAGCATGTAGCAGCGTTAGCCGCAGGAGTTGCTCCATCTTGAGATAGAGATTCTTCAGCGTGGCAGGGCTTTGGTTCAAGCCCTCCCCGTGTGCAAGAGCAGACCGGTATTCATACATGTCTTCGGCCTCTCGTTTGCTAATGGGGCTTCCGCCAACTTCAGCCATCAGAAGCGGAACCCTCTTCACGAACTGCTTTGTCGACTTCATGCGGTCGGTATGCACGAGGGCTTCTATCGCCGTGGCGACAAGAGTCCAGCGCAGATTGATATGGTCGCAGTAGGCGGCCTCATCGCAATACAACATTGCGCGCGTAATCCGTTGCGGTAAGTTCGACTTGGGCCAAAGGCTCATCAGCATCCGCAACTCGTCCGCATCCGCTATCGTGAGCCAATCGCGTGTTTCCTCTGCAACGTAAGCAAAGTCATGTTTTCCGCCCAGTGTGCCGGACCGGATGTCCCTTTCCCTGATGGCACCCGATGGATCGCGAAAAACCCTTGCAGCATAATGGAAACCGACGCTGGTCGGATGAACAAGGCGTGAAAGGGCGATGCAAGTGGTAAGCCTTGCATCTTCATCCCATCTTTCGGTTGTCCCCCGAGGTGGCTCTTCTCGGACAAAAGAGTATAGTTCGACGGGCGCGGTTAGCCACGGGATTTTCCCCGACCAACAATCAGGGGCATCACAGGCCTTGAGGACCATTTGGGCTTCACCTTCGGCCAACGGGCCGATCCAGAGATCCGGCGCAACATCGTACCGTGAACCGATGGCAGGATTGTCCGCTTTTGCAGACTCGTCTGCGTCTTGGTATGCGTAGTTAGGAAAAACAACTACATCGGATACAGCATCTTGATCCATGTGGACTACCGCACCTGCTCGCATCCCTTTTCGATCGCGTCGCGCATGAGCGTGAGGTCGTCCGATGCAATGCCGCCCGCGAACCGTAGTAATTGCGCACCGCTCACGCCGCGCTGCGACGGTGCCCTCAGCGTTCGCACGAATTCCAGGACGCGCCGCTGCAGCTCTTCCGGCAGCGATTCGAGCTGCTTCATTACTTGCGTCTTGACTGCCTTGCTCATCGTCCAGTTCCTCGCCTCTGTGAAATCACGCCCCATGCCTCAACACAAGTGTACCCCGCCATTCCATGCGCGTCAAGCCGCATTTGCGAAAATGCACAGACACCGGGCGTTCTCCAACAACGGGCATTCCCAGGCAGAGACCTATAGTAAGCACAGAGTTCTGGAGACGAGGGGAAAAGGCTTCAAAGCGAGAAGACCCCTTGGAAATCTCTTTGGCGAGCAATGCCTGAATGGTATAATAAAAAGGGTGAAAGTCTCGGCGGCAACGGAAGGAAACGAGGAGATGACCGAAGAAGAACGCGCCATACTCGAGGACTTCAAGGGGAGAGTATCAGCTCGTCTGCCCCTCCATCGAATCATTCTTTTTGGGTCGCGAGCGCGAGGCGATGCGGATCCGGATTCGGATATGGATTTGCTGGTGGTTCTCGATGGACAGGCCGGATGGAAGGAACGAAGGATCGTCAGCGAGTGCGCATGGGAGGCCAGTTTTGGCAAGGGCATTTTGCTGGTGCCTTTGACGGTATCGCGCGAGGAGTGGGAGAACGGCCCGGAGCGCTCCTCGTTGCTTGCGATCGCGGTTGAAAAGGACGGCATCCAGATATGAAGGACGAAGATGTACTGGTGTTGATAAGGCTTCGTCTGGAGCAGGCGCGGACGGCAATCCATGATGGGGAAGTGCTGCTGCGGGAGAAGTGCAGTCCACAAAGCATTATAAATCGGTCATACTATGCCATGTTCTACGCTGCCTTGGCGCTCCTTCAATCCGTTGGGAAAGTGCCCTCCAAGCACAAAGGTGTTTTGGCCCTCTTTGACACAGACTTCGTGCAGAAGGGTGTTTTACCCAGACATCTCTCACGCGATATCCGAATGGCATTCGAAGCGCGCTTGGAAGCCGATTACCGCAGCGCGCAAGTCGTCACCCACAAGGAAGCAAAGGGCTTTCTTGACAAGGCAAAGACTTTCGTAAGCGCCGTTACGAGCTTCCTCACTTCCAGGCAATCCCTCTGAAGAGGGCTACAAGCGTGCCAATGCAACCTGAGCCTACGTCTCCTTCCCAAACCGCATTGGCGCATACGTGTTCATGATCCGGGCGTTGAAGCGACCGAGGATGTTCGCGCGGGGTTCGTATTCGTGAAATTTAACGGGGAAGGGACCCGTTAGCTCCTCCACGCGCTCGACGGCCTGACGAGCGATGTCGGGATGGTCGGCCAGGACGTTGGTCTCCTCGTTCGGGTCGGCCTGGAGATCGTAGACCTCGTGCACCGCCGCATCGCGCTCCTTCGACACATCCATGTGCGCGGCAAAATTATCGTCGCGCACGCAAACAAAGTCCTGGCAAGCAGTTACGACATGCCCCCGCACCGCTTCGCCCCTGCCCGTCGCCAGCCGCCAGACGTCGAAGCCGTCGTCCACCTTGCACTCGACGCCGAGCAGGCCCATCACCGTCGGGAAAAAATCCTGGTTCATCGTCCACGCGTCGCACGTCGTCCCGCGCGGGCCGTCGGGGTGGCGCACGACCCAGTTGAGGCGAGTCATGTAGGGGTAGAGCTTGCGCGCCGACTTGCTGAAGATGCCCTTGTCCATCAACTCCGTGCCGTGGTCGGAGACGAACATGACGATGGTGTCGTCCCACAGGCCCGCCGCGTCGAGCGTGGTGAAGAGGTGCCCGATCCATCGGTCCACGAACGTGACGAAGCCGTAGTAGAGGGCCTTCGTCCGCTCGATGTCGGCCTCGGTCCGGCCCTCGAGGCTGTTGACGATCTGGGGGAGGATGTAATCCTTGACGGACTCGTCCTTGAAATACGCATCGGCGTAATAGCGCGGCGGGTCCCACAGCTCGTGCGGGCTGAAGCTGTCCACCCAGAGGAAGAAGGGCTGGTTCTTGCGGTTGTCCTCGATCCACCGCGCCGCCGAGCGGAAGACCTTTGGCGCGTAGAAGTCCTCCTCGTAGGAGCGGTCGAGGGCGTTGAGGAGGTATTGGGCGACCGTCGGGTGGCGGTCGGGCGTGGCCTGGTCGTCGGGGACGTGGGCGGCGAGGTTGATCCGGTCGAATGGGCCGGTGCGGACCATGTCGTTCTCGTGCCCGCGAATGAAGTCCCACGACAGGAACCCGCGCGTGAAGTTGCAGCCGGGCTTGAAGAGATGGAAGACGTCGGCGACGAAGCCAGTCATGTAGCCGGCGTCGTGGAGGACCTCGGCCATCGTGTCCTGCTCGGCGGGGATGGGATGCCAGCCCGCGCCGACGCGCATGTGCATCCCCTCGGACGGCGCATCGAACCGCCACGGGAACGTCCGCACGCCCGTGAAGAAGCACCTCCGCACGGGCATCGTCGCCAGGCCCTCGGGGTAGCACTTCGTGAATGTGACGCCCTCCTCGGCCAGCCGGTCCAGGTTTGGCGTCTTGACGAAGCTGAGCGGCTGGTCCTTGCCGATGATGTCGGCGCGGAAGGTGTCGCAGCAGATGACGATCAGGTTCGGCTTCATGGCATGCTCCTTATTCCGGTCGCGGCGACAGGGTCGCTCCCCCTCCGCGCACATGAACGCGAGGACGGGACGCCGCTCCCGCGCTATTATACCGATCCGTAGGCTCAAAGCAACGGCGAACGCGGGCCGCCCGGGAATGGGTTGATATCCGGCGGTCGCGCCGGTAGAATAGGCGCGTCGGGGCTGCGTCGGGTTCCTTGTGGATGGACAGTTATGAACGTAGTTCTGGTTCTTGTTCTGGTCGTCGGCTTCGCGCTGCTGTTCGACTTCACCAACGGCTTTCACGACGCCGCCAACGCCATCGCCACGAGCGTGGCGACGAAGGTCTTCACCTGGCGGCAGGCGGTGGTGACCACGGCGATCGCCAACCTCGTCGGCGCGTTCCTCAGCACGCGCGTCGCCTCCACCATCGAGCACGGGCTGGTGACGCAGACGACGCAGGTGGTGGTGCTGGCGGGGATCGTCGGCGCGGTCTCATGGAACCTCGTCACATGGCGCTTGGGGCTGCCCAGCAGCTCCTCCCACGCCCTCATCGGCGGGCTCCTCGGCGCGGGGGCGCTTCACGGGGGCGCCCGGGCCGTCGAGTGGCGCGGCGTGTGGGACAAGGTGATCGAGCCGATGATCGCGTCGCCGGTGATCGGGTTCGTGCTGGGCGCGGGCGTGATGATCGCGATCAACTGGGCCATTCGGACGAAGCGGGCCGTGAAGGAGGCCCAGATCTTCCGCACCCTCCAGATCATCTCCTCCATCCTGGTCGCGCTGGCCCACGGCTCCAACGACGCCCAGAAGACGATGGGCATCATCACGCTCGCCTTAGTCGCCGCGAAGTCTCTGCCGTCCAGCGCGCCCATGCCGTTCTGGGTCGTGGCGGTCTGCGCCGTGGCCATGTCCCTGGGCACCCTCTCGGGCGGGCGGCGCATCGTGGAGACGGCGGGGGAGAAGATCGTGAAGCTCGCGCCTCCAAGCGGCTTTGCGGCGTCGGCGACGTCGGCAGCGGTCATTTTCTCGGCCAGCGCCCTGGGCGCGCCTGTCAGCACGACGCATGTTGTCATCGGCGGCATTGCCGGCGTCGGGACGCAGGTCGGTGATTCGCTCGTCAACGGCCGCGTCGTCCGCGCCATCGCCATCGCGTGGGTCCTCACCTTGCCGTCGGCAGCGGCCATCGGGGCGCTGGCGTACGTCGGGTTCCGCGCCGTTCTGGGCGCGTGAGGCGCGGGCGTCCGTCTGCCGGCCATCCACTATCCCGAATTACTCATGAACGATGTGTGGCTTGTCGCAACCGTAACGCGGACATGTCATTACGAGGAGGGCCGTTCCTACGGCCCGACGAAGCAATCTCGTCGCTTGCGACGGCGCCGAGCGCATGAGATTGCTTCGGCCCGCGAAGCGCGGGCCTCGCAATGACACCGAGCAGTGTTTGTGAACAATTCGGGCCAACGCGGCGCCTTTTTTTCTTTTCCCTTGCATCTGCGCAAAAGCGGGGGATAATATGGCGCAGGCGCGTCGGCGCGCACCGCCCTTGAGCGGGGCCGCCGTTGGAGGGGTCACTTGAGACTGCTCTTCGGAGCGGAAAGGAGAGACGCATGGCGGACCAGGAGGCGTTGGAGAGGGCGAAGAAGAAGGTCGAGGCGAAGATCGGGTTCTACATCCACCTGACCGTGTATGTGGGCGTGAACCTGCTGCTGCTCATCATCAATCTGGCTACGCTTCCGGAGGTGCGCAAGGGGTTTTTCAAGGACTTCTGGTTCTACTGGCCGCTCTTGGGCTGGGGCATCGGCATCATCTTCCACGCCCTCGGAGTCTACCTGACCGGCAGTAACACTTCTCTCAAGGAACGCATGATCGAGAAGGAACTGGCCAAGGAAGAAGCCGCCGCGGAAGAGGAAAACAAAAAGGAATAGATTCCACCGGAAAAGACGGCGGGAATTACTGCCTCACTCACGGGGGCATGCCCATTCGTGAATGTTATTCTGAGCGAAGCGAAGAATCTCGACCTTTCGAGAGGTCGAGACCCTTCGTCCCGCGAAGCGCGGGACCCAGGATGACAACACAGAGCAACAAGTTATTCTGTGACAGACCATAAGGGTCTAACCTCCGGGAGGTTGAAACCCGATACGAATTTGTGAGATGGCGTACTGAGTTCGTGCGGCTTCCCGTGCGGCCCGAGTCACCGCCTCTCCTGATAGAGCCATGACGCCTCGTAAACTTCCCCCGACAGTCGCTGCAGTTCCGTGTTGACGGCCTCCTCCTCGGACTCCTCGACGGGGTGCTTGTTCGTCCGGCAGATGATGAGGTCGTTGAAGCTGCCCATGCCGCCGTAGGCCGACCGGATCATCGCCGCCGCCTCGGCCTTCTCCTCCCTCGGCGCGTCCTCCTGGATCAGGTATCCCAGTCTCTCGCGGCAGGTGCGGAAATGCCCCGCCCAGTGCGCCTCGCCGTAGCGGTCCAGGAAATCGGCCAGCTCGGCCATGAGGTCCAGAAGTCGCTGCTCGCGTTTCACTTGTTTCCGGTTCGATTCCATGTTCGCGAAGCCAGTATAGCACGGCTTGGGCAAGACATCAACACACCCACACTCCCCTCTCCACTTCGCCAGATTTTCCCTTCGCATTGTCGGAGATGTGGAGTATAATGCATCCGCTCGGAGTGAGCCGTAACTCCGCAAGGGCGCATTGCGTCACATGCTGGAAATGGCGTGGAGAGGGGAGAAAAGTATGGGTGTCGCCGGAACTCTCCGGGGAATATGAGTGACCCCAATAGCGCCGTGGCGAAGGTGGAGAGGCTGACCGGCCGCGACCTGAGCAGGGGAAAGCCAGATCGCCCCCGCAAGCCCCGCAAGTATCGGTGATATGTCCCTGAAATAACGCCGAAATAACGAAATAAGTCGTCCCGGAATAAGTCGTTCGCCACCCCCCTCATCACCCATCCCGACCGATCAGTCGGTGCATGATGGCGCAGGCGTCGGCGAGGCGGTCTTTCATGGCGCCGTTGAGGGTGCAGGTGTCGCGGAAGATGATCTCGACAAAATTGTCCTTGGTAATGTCGAGCGTCTCGCGGACATCCTTTTCGAACTCGTTGGGGTCGAATGTCTTGCCGCATAGTTTCATGGGGTGGGGCTTGCGAGAAAAGACGACGGCCTTCCCCAGGGCGTTGGCCATGAATTCCTGGTCGCACCACGGCGAGATGGTGATCTTGCGCAGGCTCTTGAAACCTTTGATGACCGGCCAGAGCTGGTGCACCGGCTCGCAGCAGCCATAGTAAAGGAGGCCGTAGCGGTCGCCGATGCGCCGTTGATAGGGGTGAATGAACTCGGCGTACATGTCCGGCGACAGACCGACTGCCCCCTGCGCCTCCTGGAAGCCCCAGCAGTCCTCCGGCAGCACCTTCTCCCCGTCGCCGATATTGCGCCTGGGCAGCTCGTCCGTGTAGCCGCAGCTCCCGGAGCCTACGCCGAACTCGCCGTTGTTCGGAGTGACCAGGCCCTCCGCTACGAGCCACGACAGGAACTCGTTGCCCTCGGTCGCCATAAAGTCAAGGAGGCGGTGGACGTTCCCCGGCTGGTCAACCATGGCCATGTAGAAGTTGGCCATGCCCATCAGGAGAACGGCCCTGCTGGCCATCCCAGTGCCGGCGTAAAGGGTGTGTGGACCGAAGATTCGGACGGGCAGGATATCGCCGATGGCGTCGCTCAAGACCTCGAACTGGCGTTGCGTCTCCTCGCGATTGACCTTGAACGGGCCGCGCTGGAGTTTGTGGAAGCTGTTGGCCAGGTCGGCCAGGGGGGTGTTGGTCTCGTAGCCCAACTCGCGGCCGGTTGCGTCGGGCGCGCGATGCAGCGACAGCTCCGGGCAGGTGTTCGGCCGGCTGATGGCCCAGTGGATCGCGCAGAACGATGGGAAGACGCGGTCGTCGTCGATGCATCGGAAGTTCGTGATTGCCTGGAGCATCTGCTGCTCTATGCCCCGTTCGAACGATCCTTCGCATTGCGGCTTGGGCGTCTGGTCCTGGAAGAACGTGCCGTTGTCCTCGATGACGAACGGGACGGTCCGCTCCTCCAGCCGGTTGCTGCGCCGCCAAACCTCGCGACGCCTGTTCATGGCGTCGCTGTTGACGATCTCCGCGTATTCGGCGGCGACGGGGCGAAGGCGTTCCCGATCTTTTTGTGTGGTTTTCATTCTGACCTCCTGTGGCTACAGCTTCCCCGCCACCTGCTTTGCCTCGTCGCTCCACTCGCCCTTCTTGCACTCGAAGGCGCGGAGGTTGACCTGACACTCAAAGGCCTCGCCGACCTTGGGTTTGAGCTGGTAGTAAAGCTTGTTGTCGTGCTCCCGGTCCCAGAAGAATGTGGTGCTCTGAGGTACATACTTGTCGGGGAAGCGGCAGACGATGCCGACCTTCGCCTCGGGGTCAAACAGGGCCGCCCACCGGATGGGCTTCTGCAACAGGTTGCCCTTGTCATCTACGAACTTGCCGGACAGCACCTCGCCCTCGGCCGGCTGTGCAGCCCACTCGGACAGGTTCTGCGCGAAGGAGTGCATGAAGCCGTAGATGAAGTTGATTGGCCGCTCCTCCTTGACGGTGTATTTATTGATCTCGGTGACGCCGTCGGGGGTCAGCTCGACTGTCGCGAGCAATTCGTAAATGCGAAGGCTGCTCTTCTTCGTAAGGAGGAGCTCCTTGCCTTTGTAGGTTTCATCTGGCTCGAACTTCCGTTTCTTCGCTTTCACCTTGACGGACATCTCGATGACTTCTTCCAGGCCGTGCCCAGTGCCGATCCAGCCCTCCGGCTTGCAGCTCAGCACGGTCCCATTGTGCGCGCCGCGGACGCCGGAGAGGATCTGAACGCCTTTGTAGGATAGGTTCCATATCGTCCAGAACCGTCCGCCGTCGAAGGTCAAAATGTAGTCGCCGGACTCGAACGTTATCTTCGGCACGTCCTCATCCGCCGCCCTGACAAGCCCTCCCAGGCAGACCAGCGCCGTAACACAGACACATAACCTGGACATGGTAGTTACTCTCCCGGCTCGACGGCCCGGCGGAATAGGACCAGGGACGCGTCGAAATCTATTTGGGGTCGTCTTTAGTCTTGGGCAGCCGCATGCCATGAGAAATTCTACCAGATGCAAAAAGTCCTATGCAACCTCGCGCACCTCCGTCCCCGGCCGTTCGACCAGATGGATGTAGAGCAAATCGGTGTCTTGATGGTAACTCAGTCTCATACCCCTGACCTCTGACTTCTGTGTCCATCCGCGTTCATCTGCGGTTCCAATGGCTTCTATTTCTTCCCGAGGTACGGCTCCTTAAACTCGACCACGTCGTCATTCCCCCGGTCCTCCGTGGACTGACCCAGCGGTCTCACTTGATGACCATCGCAGTATAGCATGGATCAGGCATGGTATCAACGGGGATGGGGGGGACAGTCAATCGAGCCGTTCGACCCGCACGGCGCAGACCTTGTATTCCGGCGTCTTCGAGACGGGGTCCAGGGCGGCGATGGTGAGTCGGTTGATCGGCGACTCGGCGAAATGGAAGTCGGTGTATATAGCCCCGACGGGCACGATGTCGCCCACGTCGGCCTTTGCCTCGATCCGGCCCCGGCGCGAGGTGAGGCGCACCCTGTCGCTGTGGCGGATGCCCAATGCCTCAGCGTCTTCCCTATTGATCTGCACGAGGCACTCGGGCCGAAGTTCATGGAGGGGGCGCGCCCGGCGCGTCATCGTGCCGGTGTGGTAATGATAGAGGATTCGTCCCGTGATGAGCACCAACGGGTATTCCTTGTCCGTCTTTTCGGCAGGGGGCGCCCAGTCAATGGCGCTGAAAAGTCCCTTGCCCCGGACGAATTTATCTTTGTGCAGGTAGGGTGTGCCGGGGCGGTCCTTCGTGGGGCAGGGCCACTGCAGGCCGCGCTGTTTCAGGCGCGCATAGGTCATTCCGCCGTAGGAAGGCGTCAAGGAGGCCATCTCATCGAACACCGCCTCGGCGCTGGGGAAGGACATCTTGTGCCCCATGCGCGTGGCGATGTCGCAGATGATCTGCCAGTCCGGCCGCGCCTGGCCGGGCGGCTCGACGGCCTTGTGTATGCGCTGCACGCGGCGCTCTGTGTTTGTGAAAGTGCCGTCCTTCTCGGCAAAGCACGCGGCAGGCAGGACGACGTCGGCCAGTTGCGCGGTTTCCGTGAGGAATAGGTCCTGCACCACCAAGAAGTCCAGGTTCCGCAGGCCCTTCTCGACATGATCGAGGTCCGGGTCGCTGAGCATGTTGTTCTCGCCGACGATGTACATGCCCTTAATGGTCCCCCTCGCGGCGGCCTGGATGATCTCGATCATGGTCAGACCCACCTTGTCGGGCAGGTCCTCGACGCCCCATGCCCTGGCCATCTTGGCGCGCGCCTCCGGGGAGGTCACCGCCTGATAACCGGAAAAGACGTTCGGCGTTCCCCCCATATCGCACGCCCCCTGCACATTGTTCTGCCCGCGCAACGGATTTACGCCGCAGGATTCCTTTCCGACGTTGCCGCAGAGCATGGCCAGGTTCGCCACGCTCTTGACGGCGTCGGTGCCGTTGATGTGCTCCGTGATGCCCAGGCAGTAGGCGATGGAGGCCCTTGGCGCGGCGGCGTAGAGGCGCGCCGCGGCGACAAGCTTGTCGCACGGGATGCCGGCGATCTCCTCGACCTTCTCAGGGGTGTACTTCGCGACGGTCTTCTTTAGCTCCTCGAAGCCCTCGGTGTGCTCGGCGACGTAGGCCCTGTCGTGCAGGCCCTCCTGGATGATGATGTTCATCATGCCGTTGAGCCATGCCACGTCGCTGCCGGGTTTTTGGCGCAGCCAGATGTCGGCATAGCGGACGAGCGCAATCTTCCGGGGATCGGCCACGATCAGCTTCGTCCGTCCGGACTTGACGCCGCGCTTCATGAAGGCGGAGAGTACGGGATGGGCCTCGGTCGTGTTGGAGCCGGTGACGAGAATCACATCGGCGTGCTCGAACTCCGCAATGGAGTTCGTCATCGCACCGCTACCGAAGGCAGTCGCCAGACCGGCGACAGTAGGAGCGTGTCAGAGACGCGCGCAGTGGTCTAGGTTGTTCGTACCTATGACTGCGCGCACCAGCCTGTTCATTAAGTAGGTATCTTCGTTCATCCCTCGCGCCGACGCAAAGGCGGCGAGGGCGTCCGGACCGTGTTCCTTCTTGATCTGCGTGAAGCGATCGGCCACCAGCCCGATCGCCTCGTCCCACGACGCCTCACGGAACTCGCCGTTCTCCTTGATAAGCGGCGTCTTGAGACGGTCGGGATGATGGATGAATCCGTATCCGAAACGCCCCTTGACGCAGAGGCTGCCGATGTTGGGGCCGGGTATGCCGTGGCGCGAGGTGACCTTGACCACCTTGCCGCCCTTGACATTGAGCTCGATCTGGCAGCCCACGCCGCAGTAGGGACACGTGGTCCGGACCTTCTTCAACTCCCACGAGCGCCCCACGAAGTCCGGCAGCTTCTCCGTCAGCGCCCCCGTGGGGCAGACCGAAACGCACTCGCCGCAGCTTACGCAGGAGGACTGCCGCATGGGGAGATCGTTGTCGCAGATGATCTTCGAGTCGAAGCCCCGCATGCCGATCCCCAGCACCTCGTTGACGACGGTGTCGTTGCACGCCCGGACGCATCGGTAGCACTTGACGCACTTGTTCGGGTCGCGGCGGATGGCCGGGCTGCTGTCGTCAATCTCCCTGCGCGTCCTCGGCAGAGAGAAGGGGTTTTCGAGCGGGTCCACCTGGTAGCGAAGGCAAAGGTCCTGCAGCTCGCAATCGCCGTTGGCGGGGCAGACGAGGCAGTTGTGCTCGCTCTCAGCGAGGAGCAGATGAAGAAGCATCCGGCGCGTGTCGTGGATCAGCTCGTTATCGCTGCAGACCACCATGCCGTTTTCAGCGGGCGTGGTGCACGAGGAAACCAGCCCCCGCCGGCCCTCCACCTGCACGATGCACAGCCTGCACGCGCCGATGGGCTCGAGACGGCGATGATGGCAGAGCGCGGGGATATATACGCCGGCCCGGCGGGCGGCGTCGAGGATCGTATCGCCATCCCGGAACTCAACATTCTTGCCGTCAACTTTCAGCATCGCCACCGCGCCGCAATACCTCACTTCCCGAAGGGCAAGCACCCATTCCGGACACGAAACGCATGTCGAGTTCGACAAACGATATGTTTACTCTAACATATCGCGCCTGAGCTTTCAAGATGCCATGCCAAAAAAAGTTTTATCGCGGACGTCAGGACGATATTCGCACATTCGACGCAGATTCACGCTGACGCCCCCGCCCCCGTCATTCCCGCGCAAGCGGGAATCCAGGCCCCACCATGAAGGTCACGAAGACGAAGATGGGATTTGACACAGATTCACGCTGATCTACACAGATGTAATGGAAGAAGTCATGAGTCAGGATTCTGCTTTCTGATTCCTGATCTCTGACTTCTGCGTCCTTCTGTGTCCATCTGCGTTCATCTGCGGTTCCAACGGCTTCTATTTCTTGGCGACATACGGCTCCTTGAACTCGACCATGTCCTCTTTTCCCTGGTCCTTCGCCCCGAGCATGAAGACCGCCTGCGTCGCGCCGTCGGGGACGGCGGTGTGGGCGAAGACATCGCGCCAGTCGTCCGACTTCTTGCAGTCCACCGTCACCATGTGCAGGCCCTGGCGTTTCTCCGGTCCGGAGACGAGCCAGCCGCCGTCCTGTCCCTTCCATCGGATCGTCAGCGTCCCGCGCGCCGGTTCGCCCGACTTCATCCGATACCGCGCCGCGGCGATGACGCTCTCCCCCGGCTTGACGGGCACGCTCTGGATCACCACGCCGTTGTCCGCGCCGCGCACGGAGGCGATGCCGTCCTTGAACCGGAACTCACCGGTCTTGAGTTTCCACGTGGACCACCCCGCCGGCGCGCCCTGGGCCGACCAGTCCGCGCCCTCCGGGTGCGATCCCTCGCCCGCGGCGAAGGCCGGGTTATTCAGCAGATTCGGCGGACGCTCGCCGCTGCACAGCGACCGCGCAACGCGCAGGCCCTCGATGACGTCGCCCCCGGCGTTGGCCTGTTCCAGTTGGGCAATGATCTCGTTCAGCATGTTCGGTTGAGTTCGCCCGAGTTCCATCGCCGCGCCGGCGAGGACGGATTGGGCCGTCTTCTGCGTCCGCATCTCCCAGGAGCCGTCGCGGTGCAGGCCGTCGAGGAACCAGACGTAGGACTCGGACAGAAACGTCTTGCGCTGCTTGAACTCGTCCCAGAACTTATGCCGCTTGTCCATCGAGAGGAGCACCTTCGTCGCGGCCTGCGTCGTCTTCTCCGGGGTATCGGCCTTGTCCAAATCTTCAAGGAGGTGGCTCTCGCGGATGTAGCCTGCGGCGAAGTCCCAGCCGACCCTGAAGAACTCGACGCGCTGCTTGAGGACCATGTCGTTGCCCGCGGCGCTGATGGCCTCCTCGAACTGCCAGTCGCAATACTCCACGTCGTCCTTCGAGTAGAGGGCCACCTGGGGGCGGAGGTCGTTCAGGCCCTCGAACCACTTTCCGTCGCGGTCCTTCTCCCAGATGTTCCTCTGCCGCTCCCAGAAGTCCTTCATCGGGTCGGCGGCCTTGCCGAAGCAGGTCTGGTAGAAGTCCTTCATGTGGTCCTCGTAGTTCTCGTCGGGATTCCAGAGGGTGCGCGCGGCGGAGTAGAGCATCGGTCCCACCGTCGGCCAGGCGGGGCACTCCTCGGCGAAGATGCCGTGGATGCCCATCTGCTTCATGCGTCGGGCGTCGTCCATGATGATGTGGGGGAAGAAGCGCGGCGTGAACCACGTGAGGCCATAATAGTCATAACGATACAGGTTGTCGTTGCAGACGGCCTTCCAGATTCGATCAAATTCCAGGTCCTTGTCGCGGTAGCCCCAGTCGTGGTATTGCGCCGAGTCGTGGGTGATGTAGACGCAGACGTTCGGCGGGAGCGTGTCAATCTTCTCCGGCTTCGGCTCGACGGAGGCGTAGGCGATGACGCCGATCTTGCGGTCGGGGAATTCCTTCAGAAGCGCATTGGCAACGATCGTGACGAAGTGGTAGTAGCGGTCCGAGGCGATGAACTTGCGGTTGCGGAATGTGCGGCCCGGCACATCGAGGGCCTTGCACCGCTCGCACTCGCACCAGCCGTTGCCGTCGTTGATGCCGAGGGAGAACCACTTCCATTGTTCGGGGTTCTCCTGGAAGAACTTGCGGCCCGCCTCGATGGTGATGCGGATGACGTCGGGATGCGTCGTGCACGGCTGCCAGTTCTGTTCGCGGAAGGAGTCGGGGACGTAGCGCTTGTCGCCGTGGAGGGGGAAGTAGTCGGGATAGGTCTTGCCGTACTTGTGAAAGTCAATGATGCGGTAGAGGTTGTGGGAGAAATAGTTCGGCTGGCCGCGTCCGTCGGCGGAGATGCGGTTGCGCAGGCCCCATCGTTCCGAGCCGAACTGCGGGTCGCGGTTGCCGGGGTAGCATGGGCTGCGCCAGTTGGCGATGTGCGAGTAGGATCGGGGCGAGAAGGCGGGCCGCTCGACGATCTCGCAGTTCTCGACGGCGAGCGTGTTGCGCTTGGGCACGATCTGGAACAGCTCGCCCGGCAGGAACCACCGGCAGCCGACGAAGCGATGGAGGAAGTCATAGACGGCGAATTTCGTCGCCATATCCGACCCGCCGACAATGGCGGCCTTGCCGTCGGCGGAGCGGACGGCGATGACGTAGCCCTCATCGCCCACGTCCTTCTTTGTCAGGCCCCACGCTTGGGCGAGGTCGGTCCTGCCGATGTAGATGCCCTGCCCTGCCTCGCCTTCGGGCGCGATCTCGAACCGTGCGCCGGAGGATTCCTGCAGGAACTTCGCCAACTCCTGCGCGATGTCGCGTTCGGCGTCGGTGGCCTTTGCGGGCACAACGATCTTGACCCCAGCCTCGCCGTTGTCGAAGAGTGGGAGCTTACCGGCGGCGAGGGAGAGGGAGCATGTCAGGAGAACCAACAGGACAAGGAGCCTGTTCACCTTTGTCATTGTTCCTGTCCTTTCTGAAGTAGACAGCAGACAATCGCGCGCATGCAGTGATTCAATTGTAGCCGCACCCTTTATGGGTGCGGTCTTTGTTCTCGCTACGCCTCCCCACGTTCGCTCCGCAGGCTGAAGCCTGCGGCTACAAGAGGTTCAAGACGGCCTCAAGTGATTCGTAGCCGACACATCCGCTAAAGGGATATTCCTGCCACTCCTCCACCAATCCCTTCCGAATGGGGTTCTCAAGAATATACAGGATGTGGGCCTTCAAATCTTCATATTTGCGGATGACATGATCGTGGAAGTCCTTCTGCCAGCGCGCCCACACATAGTGTTTGCGCATCCAATAGCCGCTTCTCTGTTTGAACTCTACAGCCCCATTCCAGAGATCACTATCCTGAGAACGTCCCTCCATGATCATGTGCAGATGGTCGGGCATGAAGCAATAGACGGGAACGGCGCACACATGCGACGTGCAGACCTGACGAAGGATCTCGACCATAGGCAGGACCGTATCCGCGGCCGCAAAAACGTTTTTCTGTCCCCGAATGCACATAGTGAATGATACGAGTATCTCACCAACGTAGCATTCTCGCGGCAATCGGTGCGGTCTTTCTCGAATCGGTTCAGATCTCTCATCCATGTTCGCATCATCGTGTGATTGTAGCCGCACCCTTTACGGGTGCGGTCTTCGTTGCCGCTACGGCCCTCACTACGGCCGCACGTTCGTTCCGCAGGCTAAAGCCTGCGGCTACACTTGCTAAATCCACCCCGTCGCCCCCGCCAGCAATCTTGCATACTCGATGAAATTCGGCCATGAGATGTCGTGGGGGACGCCGTGGTCGCAGCCGGGGATGTAGCCGCCGTCCTTAATCACCGGCAGGACGCGCTCGATCTCGTCGGCGATCACCTTTCCGCCCTTCGCAATCGCCCGCTTGTCCACGCCGCCGGTATAGCCCATGTCCCTGCCGAACTGTTTGCGGAACGCGATGATGTCGTTGTGCGCCGCCACTTCGATCGGGTCGCAGACGTTGATGCCCGACTCGATCCAGATCGGGATCAGCTCGCCGATGTAGCCGTCGGAATCCATGTCTATAATCGGGCAGCCGCTCGCCTTGATGGCCGGGACCCAGAGGTCGTAGCACGGCTTGAGGAACTTCCGCGCCATCGCCGGCGAGATCATGCTGTGCCCCTTGTAGGCCATGTCCTCGCTGATGCCGACGCGGTCGAGGTCAGCCTTGTCGAGGATCGGTTCCATCGTCCTCATGACGAAGTCGCCCCAGAACTCGCACATCTCCGAGACGAACTCCGGATCGTCGGCCATGAGGACGCACAGCCCCTCCATGCCGCACCACTCGCGGAGCTGCCAGAAGGGGCCGTTGAAATGGATCGTCGCCGTGTAGTCGCGCCTCGGGTCGGCGAGGATGCGGCAGCGCTCGTCGAAGTCCTTCGGATAGCGGCCGGGCGTCGCGGGGTCGAAGCGTTTCTTCATCTCCTCCCAGTCGGCGCGGGTCTCGACGGGGAACTTGTGCCACTTGCGCGTGACGAAGTCCTTCGCCGAGCGGATGTAGGTGTAGTCGAACTCGTCGGAGATCTCCGTGATCGCGCCCATCCAGTCCCGGACGATGTAGTGGCCGTCCTTGTGTTCGAGGACCTTTTCCTCGAAGGTGGGGATCATCTGGAACGACACGCCGGGGCTGGCGCCTGGGTGCTTGCCCGGCTCGGGCGCGAAGCCGACAATCTTGTAGAGTTCGGACATGTATTTCGTCGCGTCCTTGAGTCCCTCTTGCTCCCACCGCGTTCGCGTGGATTCCCTCGGCCCGCCGGGGCTGAAGGGGATTTTATCCGGTTTGCCGAAGAGCAATGCCTCGCGATACCGTTCCCGTGCATTCATGGCGGTTCCTTCATGTAAATTGCTGTCGGTTCACGCGGGTATTATAGCAGGGCGAGGGACGAATGGGAAGGGGCTATGGCGTTGAGAAATCCGCGAAGTACGAACCGAGGGTGCCACCCCCAAGCTTGCTTGGGGGTGTCTTCCGATGGGCCGGCTAATTGCCGAACGCACCCCCAAACAGAGTTTGGGGGTGGCACACACAACGCGACCGTCAACCTCCAAAAGTGGAAGTTTGCATGGGCGATGCAAGGAGGAAAAAGGGTGCGGGTTTCGAGAGGCCGGTCCTTGAAGTGCGCAAGCTATGCTTGCGCCTTTCTTGGTGGGAGCCACGCTGCCCCCACTGGCCGAGACATGGGCTGAAATGCGTTTACATAGGTCGAACTTATATAAGTGACTGTATATACGTAATATGTGCCGATACTGTTGACGCGGCATGGCAATTTCGCCGCAATTTCTGTGTGATTGCACCGGCTCGTAAATAGTGTGGTCGTAACTATAGCTAAATGCGATAGTTATATAGACCTGATTTGTATTTTTCGTTGTTCGGGCTTGACGCATCGCCTGCCGTGCTTCATAATAGTCACGGACGATAGCCAAAGCACATTCTTGGGGACGTGATGAAACGCATCGTCAAAGCCCTCCTCATCCTCATCCCGATCGCCATCCTCGTCCACGATGCGGGGAGCGGGCGGATGAGTATCTTCAGGCAGGTCTACAATGGTGCCGACCTGGTGCTACCAATGGAGAAGGCAGCGTTGGAGCGCAAGTGGGATGTGTTCCAGACTCTCTTGGGCAGGGGGGCGGATGCCAAGGCAAGGACCAAGTGGGGCCGCACGGTAATGCACTGTGCTGCGATCAGCTCTCCAGAGATTGCCATGGCCATAATCAGGAAGGGGGCGGACGTCAATGCCAGGGATGGCGACCAGGCCACACCTTTACACTATGCCGCGTTTTATGCGCCGAGAGAAACCGTTGAGCTTCTCATCGTGAACGGCGCGGACCTCAACGCAACAGATTGTGTAGGTGCTACCCCTTTGAACTTTGCGGTGGGGGCCCTGCGAATGGACAACGTGGGCTTACTCATCAAGAAGGGCGCGAATCCCAACACAACCGCCGAACGATGCGAAACCCCGTTGCATTGGGCGGCTCGAAGGGCCCCCGCAAATCTGTGCAAGTTGCTTGTCGCCAGCGGCGCCGATGTCGGCGCAAGAACCAAGGATGGAAGGACCCCGCTCCACTGGGCGGCAAGCGGAGGCCAAGAGGACGTTGTAGCATTCCTGATCGGGCAAGGGGCTGACGTAGGGGCGACAGACGAAAACGGAGAAATCCCTCTGCACTTGGCGGCGTCCTGGGGACACTTGGCTGTTGCGAGTGTTTTGATTCGCAATGGCGCTAATGTCAACGCAAAGGGCAAGGATGGGCTAACGCCTCTTGACAGGGCCGAAGAAGAGGATTGGCGGCAAGACCTTCAACGGCTGAGACCGGAGCGCTGGTCGCAAGAGTACGAGGGGGTCACCAAGCTTCTCCGCCGCCATGGCGCCAAGTCCGGCAAGGACATCAAGTAGAAATTCCCACCTGCCTCTGGCCGCGCTTTTCTCCTTTATCCCGCGCCTGTTATCTGCTATCCTGTCGGGCATGGCAAACCTCCCGGAGGTTCGGAACCTCCGGGAGGTCGAACCGTCGCTTTCCAGGAAAGGAGCTCTCAATGAGGACCGCATGTCTCGTGATTCTGTTGGCCGTTCAAGTGAGCCTATTCGCCCAGGACGCAGAGGTCAAGGCCCTGGCGAGCAAGGAGGAGTGCCGCGCCCTGTGCGACGGCGTGATGAAGGCCATCGCCGGCGGACAGGTCGGCGGCGGCTTCGCGGCGCTGAGGCCGTACTGGGTCTTCAGCCCGAAGGACTTTGCCGATTACCAGATCAAGACGATCCAGAAGATGACGTCCGTCACGCCGACCTACGGCAAGGTCGTCGGGTGGGAGTTCGTCCGGCAGGACGCGGCGGGCGAGTCGCTCCTGCGGCTGACCTACCTCCACAAGTTCGAGCGCCACGCCCTCGGCTGGGTCTTCATCTTCTACAAACCCCGCGACCAGTGGCTCCTCAACGAGTTCCGATGGGACGAGGAACTGGAACGGGTGTTTGAATAGTCTTGACGATTCCCTTGTCGTGTGGTATATTTCGCTGCGCCACGCCCAGGAACCGGTGTTCATTTCATCTCTCAATGGAGGGCCACGCTATGCGCATGCGTCTTGTCGCCGTCGGTCTGATCGCCGTTCTGTGTCTCTTCGTGCCCGCCGCCTATGGCCAGGTCGCGGCCCGCTATGCGGCGACAGGGCAGGTGAGCCAGGACAAAGCCAAGATGGCCATCCAATCCGCGGTTGCCCGATGGGATGCGAACGAGAAGGTGCTTGAGATCGGCCTCTTCCCCTTCGATGCCACGGACGAAGACGCCGACAAAGTGGCCAAGGTCCCCGTCATGTTCAACGTAACGGACGGCAAACCGTCGCCCGATCCCGCCAGATGGAACGACCCGCCCTACCTTACCTTTGCCTTTCGGTTCGGCGACATTCGGGAAACGTACACCGCCGGCGATGTCGGCGGATGCACCCTTAACATCGTCAACTGGGAGAAGAAGAACAGCACGACCGTCCTCTTCCTTTCCGCCGGCGACATGAAAGGGATGCTCAAGAAATTCACCTTTTCTCCCGGCACACTGAAGGACCTGAAATTTCACGTCAAGGGAGACAAAGAGTACGAAGAGCTGAAAGGTTTTCGCTACGAGGCGGCCATCGGCGGGAAATAGACGCCCCGGAAAGGCGCGCCCAAGCCCGCGAAGACGGGGCCGCAGGCGTGGCGCAAAGCACATCTTCTGTTTCTTGGGAGACGCGCCATGAACGTCGTCATGATTATCACCGACACGATGCGCATTGACGACCTCGGCTGCTACGGCAACACGTTCGTGAAGACGCCGCACCTCGACGACCTCGCTGCCGACGCCGCCCGCTTTGGCCGATACTACACCGAGGGCCTGCCCACCGCCCCGGCGCGCCGGGCCTACTGCACCGGCCGTTTCACGCTCCCCTCCCACGGCTGGCAGCCGCTCGAACCGGCCGACGTCCTCCTCCAGGAGGTCCTCTGGGAGCGGGGCTACCTCACGGCCTACGTCAGCGACGTGTATCACCTCTTCCGCGAGAAGATGGGCTACGGCCGCGGCTTCGGCCACGTCCACGCCGTGCGCGGCCGGGAGACCGATCCCTGGATCGAGACGGGCAACGTGGCCGACGCCGTGGAGATGTACTACCGCGAGCCCGACGACGGCCAGACGCTCACAAAGTGGTACACCCGCGAGTCCTATACGCAGTATCTCCGCAACCGCCTGCCCTTCGGCGCCGCCTTCGGCTGGAGGCATGAGGACGATCACTTCGAGACGCAGGTGGTTCGCAGGGCCATCGCGTGGCTGGAGCACTGCTTCCACGTCGGGCTGACGGATAAGCTCTATCTCTGCGTGGACATCTTCGCGCCTCATGCCCCCATTGACCCCCCGCCGCCGTACGACCGGATGTACACCCGCGCCAACAGCCGGTGCAGGGACATCCTCATCCCGCGCGTCGGGCCTATCGCGGGCTTCTGCTCGCCGCAGGAGATGGACCACCTAATCAAGCTCCGGGCAGGATTTGTCACGTTCGTGGACCGGTGCGTCGGCGACCTGCTGAACTGGATGCGCAGTCACAAGATGCTCGACAACACATTGATCGTGTATGTCTCCGACCACGGCGACTTCTTCGGCGAGCACGGGCTGCTGATGAAGTGCCGACCGTGGCCCTACGACATCCTGTCCCACGCGCCGATGATGATCCGCCATCCCAAGTTCGGCCGCGGCGTTGCGCCGAAGACCTTCGCCCAGAGCGCCGACCTCATGCCGACGATCCTCGACTTTCTCGGCATCCCGCCACCGAAGACGGTCCAGGGCGTCAGCCTCCTTCCCGCCGTGCGGGACCCCGACGCGATGCTGCGCGAGTTTGCCATCGCCGGCTACCGGAACCAGTCCGAGAGCATTCGCAATGGGGAATGGAGCTACTACCGGTGGCTCGGCGGAAAACATGAGAAGGCGGGGCCGGAGCTCTACCACCTGCCCAGCGACCCCGGCGAGACGAAGAGCGTAACTGCCGAGCACCTGGAAAAGGCTCACGAGTTGGATCGGCGGCTTTCCAAGTTCCTTGACGGTTTGCATGGGTGAGAGTCAACGATTGGGGTCAGGTCTTCAGGGCGCGTTGCCCAAATGTAGTCGCAGGCTTTAGCCTGCGCGATTCGGGGTCGCACGGCCAAACGGCGCAGGCTAAAGCCTGCGGCTACAGATCATTTTTGCCAGTTCGGGATTTGGGCAACAGGCCCTTCATTCTACATTTTACGTAAAAGCGCCCCAACCTATTAGCACGCGCTACTTATAAGGTGTTCGATCCTTTCCAATCAGAGATCACATTGTAAAATGTAGAATGAAGACCTGACCCCATTGACTTTTGACTTGCAAACACAACGCTTTCCCCTGATCACCGACTTGACCGGCCCCTCGCCTTCTGGTAGAATGTTATCTTGCCGTCGCCGCAAGACAGGGCGTCGCGCTTTTTGAGATCGTATTGGGAGAGTGAACGCCGTGATCATCTACTGTGGTCAATGTGGGAAGAAACTGCTGCCCGACGACTCCGCCGCGGGCAAGGTCGGGGTCTGCGCCGGGTGCAAGAGCCGGGTCCCCATCCCAAAGGCCGAGACGAAGAAGACCCCTATCTGCATCTTCTGCCCGGAGTGCAACGCCAAGCTGTCCGCGCCGATCCATCAGGCGGGAAAGAAGATTTCCTGTCCGAAGTGCAACGCGGAGGTCCGGCTCCATATCCTGGATAAGTCAAAGCTCGGCATCACCAGCAAGGTGATAGACTCGGGGTTGATTGATCTGGAAGACGTCGAGGAGCTCCGCAAGATCCCGTTCCCCCCCCCGCCCACAGGAAAAGGCCCGTCGGCCGGACCCCTGCCGCCCGGGGGCGAGCCGCGCCCGGTTGCGCGGCCTGCCGGGGCGCTGCTGCCGAAGATCGTGATATTGGCGGTTGTGCTGGTCGCCCTGTTCCAGTTGTTCCGGGAGATCACGCTCAACCTGAAGGTTAGCGATGCGTCGAATATGGCCGTGCAGGAGAGGTATCGCGACGCGGTCAGCGTGCTGGACAGCGTGATGATGCGCGGGCCGTTGACGATCGCCAAGTGGCGCGCGGCGGGCATGAGGCGCGAGTACGACAGGCTCGCCCGGGCGCAGGCGGCCTTTGACACGGCGAAGCAGTTCGCCGTGGAAAGCCCCGAAAACTATCGCGGGGCGGCAAGGCTCTTCGCGGAGGTGGTTGGCGAGTTTGAGGGCGCGATCTTCGCCACCCAGGCCGAGTCGGAGATCAAGGCGATCGAATTGAAGGTCGAGATGAAGGCCAGGCCCGTGATGAAGGACCTGATGGGTCGGGTGGAGGACCTGATCGGCAATGGAAAGTACGACGAGGCGCGGAAGCTGCCGGACGAGTTTCCAGAGGAGTACCTCTCGCCGAAGTGGGAGGCGGAGATGGCGAGCGTCCGCAAGGAGGTCGAGGGGAAGATCGAGGCGGCCAAGGGACTTCTGGCCAAGGGGGCCGTGTGGCGGGACGGACGGTGGATCAGCGGCGACCGCAAGGAGATGATGGATCGGATTCAATTCGAGAAGGAGCAGCGCGCCAAGGGTCTGATCCAGGTCAACGGGGAGTGGATCACCCCGGAGGAGAGGGACCGCCGCGAGCGCGAGCGCATCGAAGAGGCCCGCCATTCCAAAGGCATGGTTGAGATCTATAAGGACAAGTGGCTGAGCAAAGACGAACTCGGACGGATGCGGCGGCGGGTGTTTATCGAATCCAGGCTGCCGCAGGGGTCGGCGGACGGCCTGGCGAAGGCCATCGAGCAGGCGGGCATGATTCCCACAACCAGCGACGACCGGGCCGAATGCGCCTACCTGCTCCGCGCCTCGCACACCATGGACGCCCGGCCCGACCTCCGCACGCCAGACGCCGGCATGGTGAAGGTCACTGTCACGGCGACGGTCTTCCAACAGGAAATCGAGAACCCGGAGGCTCCCAGGGACAAGCTGACCATCAAAGAAAAGGAACTGTTCACCATCCGGGAGGAAGGAAGGAAGATGACGTCCATGAAGGGGGCGGTGGAGTCCGAGAGCGGGGCCAAGGCGGTCCTTGTGATGGAGACCACCGCCATCGCTAATGCGGTGGAGTTCATCCAGGGCAAGCTGGCCGCAAAACTGCGCGAGATGACGGGCGCCCCGGAGGCCAAGGATGCCGCCGCCGTGAATGCAAAGGCCGACTCGCTCGCAAAACGGCTTCGCATGGCGACCAGCGACAGCCTGCGCCAGAAGGCCGCGGCGGACCTCGTCGCTATGGGCAAGAGCGCAGTGCCCGCCCTCATTGACCTCCTCAAGGACAAGTCGCCCAAGGTCCGGTTGTGCGCCGTGCAGGCGCTGGGCGAGATCGGCGACCCGTCCGCCCTGCACTTCCTTCTCGATCTTCAGGAGAAGGCGGAGCGCAAGGAAGAGGGCAAGGACGTCGGCGAGGCGGCCCGCGAGGCGGCAAGGATCATCTATCAAAAGAACAAATGACCCAGGGGCGTAACGCCTGGCTCGGATTATTCACGAACAAAGCACTTCGTCATTGCGAGACCCGCGCTTCGCGGGCCGAAACAATCCCATCCAACCAGGAACGACAACCTCCCGGAGGTCGGAACCTCCGGGAGGTCGTTTCGAGGCTGAGTGCAACAGACTCCTTGTTCGTGAATAATCCGGCCCAGCGACGGCTACTCCAACAGTTCCTCGATCAAGCAGCGATACTTCGTCTCGTAGGAGCGCCGCTTCAGGTCCTCGGCCTGGGCGATGAATCGGCGCATTTCGGGGAGCGGAGCGCCCTGCGCGTCCCGGGCGAGGGATTTGATCCGCAACCACGCCTCGCGCAGCTTCTCCGCCTCCGCCTTGAACCGCTCCGCCGCGGCGGCCCTTGCGATGGGGGCTTCGTACTCCGTTCCGACCCCTGCAAGCTCCTTTATCTGCGCGGCCAGGCGAGCCCGGTAGGCGGCGTTGATCTTCGCCGTGATCTGCGCGGCCTCCTCGGCGGACAACGCCTTGTCGCGGAACGTCCACGCGGCAAAGTTCTCCGGCTCGCGGAAGCGCGTCTTCAGGGCGGGCCAGGTCGTGAACTTGTCTCCCCCCGATTTATACTCCCAGATGTTCCGGCAGAAGGCCCCGCGCCATACGGTCCCCGCCGTCGGCCTGGTCTCGATGCACGCAAAGGGAATCTTGATCTCGAGCGACCAGAAGTCCGTCCCCTTCTTCGCCGCCGCCTGCCACTTGCTGATGTCCACCTTCCCCTCGCCCATGGCATGAGAACCGATGGTGTTCACGCAGAACTGAAACACCTCCGGCTTGCCGGGTAATTGCAGAAATATCTCGACGCCGTTGTCCTTCCACAAAGGGTCGCCGTCCTTCAACGCATCCTTGATGAGGGCGATGTCCGGCTCCTCGCAGGTCATGGCGATGTGGAGGGCCTCGTCCGTCCAACCGGCCAGGGCGGTCGCTTGCTTCGCCACGGTGTACTCTCCGCCGAGGGCATGGAATCCCGACGCGGCGGGGATCGCCTTCCACGCGGGATCGTTCTCGACCTCCCCGTCGAGCGTAGGGGCGGCGGGCAGGCGATACACGTCGTAGCTCGGCCGCGCGGCGGGTCCGCCGTTCGCCGGAATCGAAATAAGGCAAACAAAGGCCATCAGAAGCATGATTGAAAGGGCGCGCATCTTTATCCTCCTTACTGCTCTGTCACCTGGACGCGGATCGCCGCCGTCTGGCCCGAGATCACATCCCGCGCCTGAATCCGCCAGACGCCGGTCGGGTCGTTCAGGGCCGGGGTCCACACCCCGACGAACTGGCTGTTGATCGCCTTCCCATTCTGCGCGTAGTGCGGGACCTCCTCGCCCTTCGGGTTCAGGAAGGTAAGCCGGAGCACGTGCGCATCGGGCTTGCCGTCCGTCCGCACCACGGCCCTCAGCGGGATGGACTGCCCCCGGCGGGTGGTCTCCAGGCCGGTCAGTTCCAGGGCCTTCACCTTGTAGGGAAGCAGGGCGAAGAGCTGCGCCCGGCCGGGCTGCAGCTTTGCGTCGCACGCATCTCGATATCCCAGGTACTTCCCCGCCCGGACGTCATAAATGTGCGCCTTGCGCGGGAAGCGAATCCGCGCGCCCCGCGGCGGAGGGATGGTCGCCTCCTTCAGCGTGTAGGCCATCCCGTTTCGGGGCAGGCCCGGCAGGACGCCGACGAGCTCGCTGTCCCCCTGCCGGAACCGCGCGATCTGGCACCGGGGGATTTGGGGTTCAACAATAACCGGGGCCTTCGCCCCCGCCCGGCCCAGCAGGTCGCGCATCAGGGCCCGCGTCGGAGCGCCCTCCGTCCAGCCGGGATAGTCCGCCGAATGGTCCTGGGATCTGTGCGAGTCATGGTATTTTGCAAACGAGAAATTGAGGATCACAGCCTTCCCCTTCACGATCATCGTCGGCGTCTCTCCGGCCTTGCCGAGCGCCTTGCCGTCGGCCGCCTTCAGCGACGTGTCCACCGAATACTCGGGCAGCTTCCCGGCAAAGGCGATTCCCTCCCCCTGGCCGATGGCCACCTCGCTTATCTTGAACGCCGCGGCCTTTGTATCCTGCTTGACGCCGAAGAGATCGTCCAGCGCCCCGGCGGGCCGCGGCGTCCCGTGCTCGTTCGCCACGGCCGGGCGCACGTCGGCTATGACCGCGCCCCCGCCCTCGGCGAAGGAGCGTATCTCCGCCGCCAGGCCGTCGCACATCGCCTGGGCCATGGGGACGAAGAGGATCCGGAACCCGCCCTCCTTCAGGATGCCCTTCTTCACCTCCTCACCGGCGACGACACGATACTGCAAACCCAGGTCCTCCAACAGGACGCAGAGGCTGGCATAGGCGTCGTTGATCCTGGGCATGTCCTTGGTGATCGTGTTGACATGGACGCTCGGCGGGGAGTAGAGGATCGCTATCCCGTCGTTCTCATACCTCGCCAGGCCCATGAGCTTGCCGATGCCGCCCTTGATCTCGCGCAGTTCCGCGCAATTCGCTTCGAAGAAGGGATAGAGCGACAGGTCGAAGGTCATCACCGACCCCGCGCTGCCGCGGCCCATCCAGACCCAGAAGGAGTTTGCCCCGCGGAAGAGGGTCATCCACGGGATCCATCGCATGTGGGCCTCGTTCCGGTTGCCGGCGTAGCCGCCGTACCACCCGCCTCCGAAGAGTATCCCCGGCCCGCCGAAATCGCGCACCATGTCGGCGATGAACGGACGGAAGTAGATGTTGTCTAAGTCCATCGCCTTCATCAACTTGTAGTAGTCGCCGGCCGACCAGCTGTCAATGTGCGTGTTGGACCCCTCATAGCCGACGCGCGCGGTGGGGACGATCTCCTTGATGATCTTCCGGCTGTAGTCGTATATCCCCGCCCAGACCGATTCCATGTGCCGCCGATGGTCAATCCATGCGGCGTAGTTGCCGGTCTTCTCGGCCTCCGCCAGCGTCCCCGGCATGACCGCGTCCCAGGACTTGTAGGCCGCGCCGTACTCCTTGTTGAGGGCGGCCAGGTCGCCGCCGTATTCCTTCTTCGCCCACTCGCGGAACGAGGCGTTGCACGTGGGCGAGCAGCAGATGTCGAACGGACCCGAGACGAACAGACATTCATCGCCGAGGGAAAAGTCGTCGGTCGAGAAGTTTCCCGCCTGCTGCGCGGCCTTGGTCAGCGTGTCCTTCACCGTTTCGAGATATTTCGGGTCGGTCAGGCAGGGATCGCGGACCAGGTCGTCCTTCGTACGGGTCCGCTTCTCCTGATACCAGTCGGTCTTCTTGTCGGTGAAGCGGATGGCGTAGGGCAGGAACCAGAGATTTTCAAGAAAGGCCCACTTTGTGAAGCCGGTGTATTGCGTGTCAATGCCGTTGCGATAGAACTCCCGGACGATGTAGCGGGAGAGATACGAGTGCGCATCCAGGCTTTGCCACATGACAAACCGCACGTCCTCGCGGTCGGGGTAGAAGTCCGAGACGGGGACAAATTTCTTCGCCGCGCTGACGACCTCGTCGCCCTTCATCAACTTCACCGAGATCGTCTGGAGGATCGAGAGGGGGCTCAGGCCGTTCAGGGCGAACTCGGCCTTCGCCTGCCCCGCCTTGAGGGGGATTTCCTGCGCGGCAAGCAGCCGGCCGAAGTTGTCGTGCTGCTCAGCCCGAAGCGCCAGGCCCTCTCCAACGCCCTCCAGCGCCGCGGCGCCGGCGATGGCCTCCGCGAGTTTGAAGCTTTCCTTCGCAAATGTTATCTCCACAATCCGGCTCGGCGACGTCACAACAACCCCGACGGACCCCCAACCCGCCACCGTCCCATCCTTCACCACCCAGAGGTCGGCAAAGTACCGCCCCGCGGGCGCTGGAGGGAACGAGAACATCTGGACGCTCTCCGTTCCCGCGATCTTTGCCCTGCTCTCCTGGGAGACGTGGATCGCGCCGTCTCCATCGCGAAGAACGAATCGTAGTTTCGCGCTTGCGATGGGTTGGTTTGAGCGGAGACGAAACGTCACCCGGCGGTCCATCTCCGACGCCCGGTCCACGGTCAGGAGAGAAGAGGGCGTCGAGACATGCACCGGCGCCTCCTTCTGCGCCGCCCAGAGGATCGTCTTGATGGCAAGGGAGAGGTAGTAGTCGTAGTCGAGCGATTTTACGTCGAAGACGTCGGCCGTCGGCCCGGGGGTCATGCCCTGCAGATTGGGGACGCTGATGCCTTTGAACAGCGCCACCCGGCCCTTGCCGAAGCGGGCGTAGCGAACATGCTTTCGGAACATCTCGCCCGGATCGGCAACCGACGCGAACGCCGGCAGCGCCGCGAAGGGCGCGCCTCCGAGGATCGCCTCGCGCTCAGCCTCGCCGCCGCCGCGCTCGAAGCCGCCGTTGGGGGCGAGTTCCTGCTTCTCATCGCCGAGCCTGACCAGGCTCACGTCGTCGAACCAGACCTGCCCGACGCCGTAGTTCCACAGGTAGATTGAACCCTTACCGCCTTTTTTCACTTTGAAGGTGACGGCGTGCTCCTTCCAGGCATCGCTCGGCGGCAGCGCCCAGGAGCCGTGGGGCAGGACGCCGACGCGAGCCCCGGATGCGTCCAAGCCCTTGGTTTTATACCACACGCTCAGTCGGTATTCGGCGCCCTCGACGAGATCCGTGGCAGCGGGACAGTAGTATGCCGCGCGGGGGCTTTCCTTGCTGCCTTTGACGACCTTCTTCCCAAGGATCGCCGCGGAAATCTCGCCAATGTGCTTTTCCTGACTGTCAAGTGATTCCTCAAACTCGCCTATGCCGAAAAAGTCGGGGAGGTTGTTCGCCTTGCCGGACCAGACGCTGAAGCGCCATGCGAAATCCTCTTTTGCGAGGAGACGTTCCAAGTAAGGCGCCGTCCCGCCCGGGACATATCCAGCAAGGCCCGTTCCCGCCTTCGCCTTTTTCAGAATTTCATATTGGCAGTCGAGGGGCAAAATGTCCCACTGGATTCCGGCGAGGACGATCACGTCGTACGTGGACTTCAGATCCCCGCGCAGCCGATCGGCTAGCTCCTCGGCTGAGTTGCCCTGGATGAGCTTCCATGAGGCGTCCACGCCGAGTCCGGTCTCGCCAAACTTGTTCGGGGACTCCATGGCGAAGACCTTGTAGGCCATGGAGAGACGTTGGGCGATCTCGATGACCTCTCGCATGGCGTTGCGATGGGTGATGAAAAGCGCGCGGACCTTGCCCTGCGCATAGGGCGTGGCCCAGGGAATGTGCGGGGTGACGACGTCCTCGGACGGCTCGAAGAACTTCTTATGATACTCCGGGCGCTTTTTTTCAACAGCGAGGCAACTGAAAAAGCAAACAGCGAGGCAAGCCAGGGCGACGGCGGCAACTCGTCTCATGATCGTTCTCCGTTTCCGAATTCAGTGACCTGCATCCAATGTATTGTGCCGAGTGGCGGCTGAAAATCAAGTCTATTTATCGAAGGCCCGCTCCGATGTTACACTTGTTTTCAAAAATATAGATGCGATCTATATAAAATGCTAATATTACAATGTTTATGATACTAATAATTACACATTCCTGGGATATATGGCGCTTATTGGGCCAGATTTGTTGCCCAACTACGCGGGGGCGACGAGCCGTGGCTAAGAATTCAGTCAAACCGACGTCCGGCGGGAAATACAATGTGACGGGACCCACCTCAGGACAGACTTCCCCCGCATCGGAATGGAATGTCTGATTGCACCGTCCCCCAATCTCTCGCCTACTCCGGCAGTGTCGCGTTGCGCAGGTCGTTCAGCCGCTTCAATAATCGCCGATACCGCGGCCAAATCTCACGTCCGTAGGCGCGCTCCATCCGTCCAACAAAATCGT
>JBFMAD010000024.1:0-99755 GCA_040755855.1 Planctomycetota bacterium
CGCTCCTCGTTGGCGGTTCGGAGGGTTCCCTGGGCAACGAAGAGGAAGAGAAACGGGCTTGTGGATCGACAGAAGTCCCCCACAAAATCACCGAAAAAATTCCACTTGAAACTCGTGGCAAGACACTTTTCCCTCGCGCATCGCGCGGGTGATGAAGTGGGACTTCACGTTTTTCCACTCGGAGACCTCGTCCGGCGTCCACCAAACAATATCCTTGGCAACCCCCATGCCCCCCAGCAGTCGGTACAGGGGTACGGCCCGCCTCCATCGAGGATAAGGTGAAGGCGCCACAATCAGGATATCGAAATCGCTGTCGGGACCATTGTCGCCGCGGGCGCGGCTGCCGAACAAGACAACTTTATCTGGGTGCACCGCTTGGACGATGCGCTGGACCATTTCGCTAATGGACTGCGCTTCTGTTTGCGTACTGCTGGTCATCGCCGGTCTTACCTTCTCTCTCAGGCGTTAACGGCGTGTATAAAGGCAAAAGCAACGCCTTTCAGTGTATGGTGCGGCGAGACTTGTGTCAAGTTATCTTTTGGCGTTGCAGGGAGATAGGCTGGGCCATGAGAGTGAGGCGGATCACTCCTCCGCCGGCGCATCGCTCTCGACAAGCGCCTCGAATCTGTCCAGGACGACGCGCTCGCCGCTGAGGATCTGCGACGCCTTCATCTCCGCCCGCGGCAGCATGTCGCTGATGAACTTGCGGGCGACGATCTTCTTCCGGTCCGACTTCTCGGCGTCCAGGAGGAGCAGGTAGCTCATATACACGTCGCACGTCATGTCCGCCAGGCGGCCGGCGCTCAGGTCAGTAAAGCCCTGGTCCTTCTTTTCCTTGACGTGATCGAGGGCTTTTTGGAGCAGCCCCCGCGCACGGCTGGTTTTTTCGACGAGGTCCTTCAGTGATGGATCGTACTGGCGGGAGGCGAACTCCGCCAACCGCCCGTCCACCGCCCCGCCCTGCAGCCCCGCCAGGATGGCCACGGCCTGGAGCTGGGACGTGCCCTCGTAGATGGAGGTGATGCGCACGTCGCGGTAGTGCCGCTCGATGTTGTAGTCCTTCATGTAGCCTGACCCCCCGTGCACCTGCTGGGCGTCGTAGCACACCTTCACCGCCATCTCGCAGGCAAAGTACTTCGACATCGGCGTCAGCGCCGAGGCCAGCTTTCGCACGGGGCCGACCCGCTGCTTCAGCGCCGGGTCCTTCTCCCCCGCCTCGACGCGCTCGTTCAGGTTCTCCTCTAAGTCCACGAAGCGCGACGTCTCATAGAGGAGCGTCCGCGCCGCCTCGATATTCACCTTCATGTTCACCAGCATCTCGGCCACGGCGGGGATGTCCTTGATCTTTTTGCCGAACTGCTCCCGCTCGCGGGCATAGGCGACGGCCTCATTGTAGGCCGCCTGGGCGATGCCCAGGGCCTGCCCGGCGATGCCGATCCGCGCCCCGTTCATCAGGGCCATGACGTAGGTGATCAGCCCGCGCTTCCGCTTGCCGATCAGTCGGGCGGGGATGTTGTTGAACTGCAACTCGCACGTCGGCGAGCCGGTGATACCCATCTTGTGCTCGATGCGCCGGACGCGCACGCCGTCCTTGCTCTCGCAGAGGAAGAGGCTCAGGCCGCGGCCGTCGGTCGTGCCCGGTTCCGAACGCGCCAGGACCAAAAGGATTTCCCCGCAACCGTTTGTGATAAAGCGCTTGACGCCGTTGAGCCGCCAGACGCCGTTGCCCGGCTCCTCCGTCGCGGTCAGGCGCACGGCCTGTAGGTCCGACCCGGCGTCCGGCTCGGTGAGGACCATGGCCCCCGTCACCTCGCCCGTGCAGAACTTGGGAAGGTACTCGTCCTTGATCTCGTCGGAGGCGAAGGCGTTGATCGTCTCGGCGATGTCTTGCAGGCCGAAGATGTTCATCAGGCTCGCGTCGGCGCGGGAAATCATCTCGATAGCGGTCGAGTAGATCGTAGTCGGCAGGTTCAGCCCCCCATACCGACGCGGGAGCGTGAAGCCCATGAGGTCGGCCTTCGAGAGCATGGCGATGGCCTCAGCGATGCCCTTTGCGTAGGTCACCTTTCCGTTCTCGAAGTGCGTCCCCTCCTCGTCCACGTCCGCGGCGCGCGGGGCGACGAAGTTCCCCGCGATATCGCCCACCATGCCCAGCACGCGCCGGTAGCTGTCCATGGCATCGGCGTAGTCGGCGGGTGCGAAGGGGTATCGCTCTGTCTCCGTGAAATCCTTTTCCTGGAGGCGGACGATCTCCTCCAGGTTCATGGTGTTCAGATGGAACTTTATGTCCTCGTTGTCTTCGAAGAAATTCGGCATGGCGTCCTCGATAGGCTGCGGCTACTTCTGCTTGTATGCCTTGATCATCTTGGGGATGATGACGTTCAAGTCGCCGACGATGGCGTAATGGGCGATATTGAAGATCGGCGCGTTCGGGTCGGTATTGATCGCGAGGATCTTGCTCGACTCCTGCATCCCGGCCCGGTGCTGCACCGCCCCGGAGATGCCGCAGGCGATGTAGAGCTTGGGCCGGACGGTCGTTCCCGTCTGGCCGACCTGGTGGTCGTGGTCAATGAACCCCGCATCCACCGCCGCGCGCGAGGCGCCCACCTCCGCGTTGAGGACATGGGCCAGATCGCGGATCAACTGGAAGTTCTCCTTGCTCCCCACGCCCGCGCCGCCGGAGACGATAACGTGCGCGCCCTTGAGGTTCACCCGCTTCTCCGCCTTCGCCCGCTCCAGCACCTCGGTGACGAGCAGGTCGTCGCTGATCTTCGGGGTGATGGGGACCACCTCGCCGGTCCGGTTGGCGTCGGGCTGGGTCATCTTCATGACGCCCTCGCGCACAGTGGCCATCTGGGGGCGGACGTCGGGGGAGACGATGGTGGCGATGATGTTGCCGCCGAAGGCCGGGCGGATCTGGAGGAGCAGGTCCTTGTATTCCTGCCCGTCGGCGCCGGGTTTCTTGTGGTCGCCGATCTGGAGGTCGGTGCAGTCGGCTGTGAGGCCGGCGCGCAGCTCCGAGGCAATGCGTGGGGCGAGGTCGCGGCCCACAGGGGTGGCCCCGTAGAGGGCGATCTGTGGCTTTTGCTCGCGGATCAGGTCCACCATCATCCGGGCGTAGGGGAGGGTGGTGTAGTGCTTCAGCCGGGGGTCCTGGGCCATGAAGACCACATCGGCCCCGTAGGAGATGAGCCTTGCCGGAAGCGCCGCGATGCCGTTGCCGGCCACGAATGCGCCGGCCCTCACGCCCAGGCGGTCGGCCAGCTCTCGCGCCTTGCAGACGAGTTCCAAGCTGACGTCGGCGATCTTGCCTTCATCCTGCTCGACAAATACCAGTACACCGTCTTTGAAATTCATAGACATCAATCCAACGTATGGTCTTCGATCAGTTCCCGGACGAGGGCGTGGATGCCTTCGTCGGTCGGTTCGATCATCTTCGTGTCGCCTGCGGTGAGGACGATGCTCTCGATGTTCCGCACCATTGTGGGCGATCCCTTGCCGCCGCATTTTTCGGGATCGGCCTCCAGCGCGTCCACGTCCCACTGCTCGATGAGCAGGCCCCTGGGGGCGAGATCCTTCTTCTTTGCCTCAACGGTATCGGGGGGCGCCGTCTTCGCGTCGCCGCGCAGCTCCCGTTCGATTTCCGCTGTGGAGCGAGCCTTCTTGTATTGCATCAGCCGTTTCGCGGCGGGGGGGCGGGGGCTGTTGGCCGAGCTGGTGATGGTAAGCAGTACCGGCAGCCGGCTTCGAACGATTTCATACCCGCCGGGTATGGATTTCTTTACCTCGATGGTGTTACCCTCGAGCTTCAGAATCTCCTCGACATAGGTGATCTGGGGGATGCCGAGCTTCTCCGCCGCCTGGGGACCGACCTGCGCCGTGTCGCCGTCAATGGCCTGGCGGCCGGAGAAGACGAGGTCGAACTTGCCGATCTTCTTCACCGCCTCGCTCAGGGCGTACGAGGTGGCCAGGGTGTCGGCGCGGGCGAAGCGTATGTCCGTGAGGAGGATGACCCGGTCCGCGCCGCGGTAGAGCGAATCGCGCAGGATTTCCGAAGCGGCCGGGAGGCCCATCGTGACGACGGTGACCGTCCCGCCGTATTGCTCCTTCACCTGCAGGGCGGCTTCGAGGGCGTTCATGTCCTCGGGATTGAAGATCGCCGGCAGGGCGGCCCGGTTCACCGTGCCCTCGGGGGTCATGGCCTCGCCGGTGATGTTCTTCGTGTCAGGAACCTGTTTGGCAAGAACGACGCAGTCGTATGGCATTCATGGTCCTTTACGAGGTATGCACGAAGTTGCATTCCATTTACGAAAAAACAAACTGTACCAAACTCGTCTGCTACTGTCAAGCCAAAAAGCCGCGAGGCTCCAACGTCGCTTGCATTTTCAAATCATCATCATAACGAAATTTTCTTCTTGCAATAAAGATTGGCTGTGGTATAGTATATGGTTTTGCAATGATCCTACGGTTTGCGTATGGGTAGAGTGTATGCCGATTGACATGGAAAAACGCCAGGAACTGATGCAGGGCCACAGACGACATGAGAAGGACACCGGGTCTCCCGAGGTGCAGGTCGCGCTGCTGACGCAGCGGATTAACCACCTGACGGAGCACCTGAAACGACACAAGAAGGACCATGCCACGCGGCGCGGCCTGAGAATCCTGGTAGGAAGGAGGAAGACGCTTCGTAAGTATTTGGCCAGACAGGACGTACAAGCATACGAGAAACTGATCGAAGATCTCGGATTGCGAAGGTAGCGCTATCTTCGCACCAAAATAACCCTTTTGAAAAGATCAAGGGCGCAGACCACGAATGAACACGAATGGACATAGGCGGACCTGATGTCTATCCGTGTTGATTCGTGGTTTTGTGCCACGGATCGGAGGAAACAGTGGCTTTTAAAGTTGAGGGCGTAGTAGGCAAACAAACCCTAAGTATCGAGTCGGGCGCTTGGGCCAAGCAGTCAAACGGGGCAGCGATTGTAAGATATGGCGACACCGTTGTGCTGTGCACGGTGGTCGCCGCGCCGGGTCGGGAGGACCTGGATTTCTTCCCCCTGACCGTTGACTATCGTGAAAAGACATACGCCGCCGGGAAGTTCCCCGGCGGTTTCATTAAGCGCGAGGGGCGCCCCACCACCAAGGAAATCACCACCATGCGGCTGACCGACCGGCCGCTCCGTCCCCTCTTCTCGGATGAGTGCCGGGACGAAATCCAAATCCAGAACATCGTCCTATCGGCGGACAACGTCAACGACCCCGACGTCCTTTCCATGATCGGCAGCTCCGCCGCGCTCGCCGTCTCCGACGTCCCCTTCATGGGGCCATGCGGGGCGGTGCGCGTGGGGCGGATGAACGGCGAGTTGATCCTCATGCCCACCCACGCGGAGATCGAACAAGGCGATCTGGACCTCGTCATCTCCGGCACAAAGGACGCCGTCATGATGGTGGAGGCCTCCGCCAAGGAGCTGAGCGAGGCCGACATGCTCGCCGCCATCGCCTTCGGCCACGACGCGGTCAAGACGATCGTTGACATGCAGAACCAGCTCGCGGCGCAGTGCGGCAAGCCGAAGAAGGACCTCGGGATAGACAAGGCTATTGACGAGATCGCCGCCGCCATCGAGCCGGAGATCGCCGGCCCGATGAGGGAAACGCTCCTCATCACGAAGAAACAGGAGCGCGAGACCGCCCTCAACGCCTTTCGGAAGGGGACCCTCGAACGCTACCTTAGTCAGCATCCGGACGACTGGTCCAAGACCGACCTGCGCCTGGCCTTCGATAAGATCGAGAAGAAGACCGTCCGCCAACTTGTTCTGGAGGGCAAGCGCCTTGACGGTCGCGGGCCGACAGACATCCGGCCCATCACCTGCGAAGTGGGCATCCTGCCGCGAACGCACGGGTCGGCCATGTTTACGCGCGGGGAGACCCAGGCCCTGGTCGTCCTCACCCTCGGCACGGTGGACGACGAGCAGCGCGTGGACGGCCTGCGCGACGAATACACCAAGAAGTTCATGCTCGACTACAACTTCCCGCCCTTTTGCGTCGGGGAAATCCGCCCGATCCGCGGCCCCAGCCGGCGCGACATCGGCCACGGCATGTTGGCCGAGCGGTCGCTCCAGCCTGTGATTCCCCCCGAGGACACATTCGGATACACGATCCGCATCGTCTCGGACATCCTGGAATCCAACGGCTCATCGAGCATGGCCACCGTCTGCGGCGGCACACTGTGCCTGATGGACGCGGGCGTGCCCATCAAGGCCCCCGTGACGGGGATCGCCATGGGACTGGTGAAGGAAGGAGACCGGGTGTGCGTGCTGTCGGACATCATGGGCGCCGAGGATTTTTGCGGCGACATGGACTTCAAGGTGGCCGGCACCGAAGCGGGCATCACCGGGCTGCAGATGGACATCAAGATCACCGGCGTGAGCACGGACATCATGCGCCAGGCCCTGGAACAGGCAAGGGAGGGCCGCGCCCACATCCTTGCCAAGATGCTCGAGACGATCCCCACCCCGCGGGAGAAGCTGTCCGACCATGCGCCAAAGCTGATCAAACTGCCCATTGCCCACGACAAGATCGGCCTCCTGATCGGTCCCGGCGGCAAGACGATCAACAAGATCCAGGACGACACGGGCACGAAACTCGAGATTGACGAGGGCGAGGAGGAGGCCTGGGTCATCATCAGCGGCCAGGACGCCGAAGGCATGGCCAGGGCCGAGGCAATCGTCCGCAGCATGACCGTCGAGCCGAAGGTGGGCGACGAGTTCGACGGCGAGGTGGTGTCAATAAAAGACTTCGGCTGCTTCGTAGAAATCGCGCCGGGAAAGGACGGCCTGGTCCACATCTCCGAACTTTCCCACGACTACATCAAGAGCATTGATGATGCAGTCAAGATGGGCGAGAAGTTCCGGGTCAAGGTCATCGCCATTGACGACCAGGGCCGGATCAAGCTGAGCAGAAAGGCGCTCCTTCCCGAACCTGAAGGGGGTGGAGAAAGACCACCGAGAGAGCCGTCCGGGGCGCATGGAGACCGCGGCGACCGTGGGGACCGCCGGGGCCGTTCAGGGGGCGGTAGGCGCGATCGGAGAAGATGATCTTCTTCTTGCTGGGTTTCGGTATAGCCGTCGCGATCCTCATCCCGCTGGGCTATCTCTACGCCACGCGCGCTGTCGAGAAGGCACGCGAGATGGAGGATCGCGCTCGGGTTTCCGAGCGGCTGGCCTTCGTGGGAAAACTGGCCGGCGGCCTCGCCCATGAGATCAAGAACCCCCTCGGCACCCTGAACCTCAACCTCCAGCTCATCAGGGAGGACTTCGAGAAGGCCACGACGCCCGCGGACCAGCGCTTGTGCAAAAAGATTGACGTCCTCCAACGGGAGGCCAAGCGTCTGGAGGAGATCCTCAACGACTTCCTCCGCTACGCCCGCAGCTCGGAGCCATCCATGACGGAGCACGACCTTAACCAGGTGGTGGACGACGTCGTCAACTTCGTTTCGCCCGAAATGACGCTTCACAAGGTCCAGGTCCGCATACAATACGATGATCAAATCCCCCCCATGAGGCTGGACGCCGACCTGCTGAAACAGGCCCTCCTGAACATTATCATCAACGCCCAACAGGCCATGCCCAAGGGAGGAGAACTCATCATCCAAACCGCCCGCGAGGACGGCGCGGCGCGCATTGACATCACCGACACCGGCGGGGGCATCCCCCCGGAGGAAAGGGAAAAGATCTTCAACGTCTACTACTCCACCAAAAAAACCGGCACCGGCCTGGGCCTGCCCACGGCGAAGCGAATTGTCGAGGAGCATCGCGGCAGTATTGACTTTCAGAGCGACGTGGGCAAGGGCACCTGCTTCACCATCAAATTACCCATCGCCGCCGAAACCAGGAAATGGAGATAGCCATGCCTGCTCCAGCGACCCTGTTGGTGATTGACGACGATGAAGGCCACGCCGAAGCCACCGCCGAGAGCCTTGAGCGCGTCGGCCACAAGTGCCTCATCGCCACCAGCGGGGAGGACGGGCTGCGCAAACTCTCCGAGGAACCCATTGATTTGGTCGTCACCGACCTGCGTATGCGTGACGTGAACGGGATGCAGATTCTCGAGAGGGTAAAGACCAAATTCCCCGACGTCGAGGTCATCATGGTCACGGGCTACCCCGACTACGACAGCGTCGTGGAGGCCATGCAGAAGGGCGCGGCCACTTACCTGAGAAAGCCGATCAACATAGACGAGCTCCGCACGGTCGTCGAAAAATCGCTCCAGAAGCAGGCCCTCGCGCGGCGCAATGTGCAGCTCGAGGCGCAGCTCGACGAGAAGTACGGCTTCGAGGGGATCATCGGCAGCACCCCGGTCATGCGAAGAATCTTCCAGCAGGTCCGCCAGATCGCCCCCACCACCGCCACCGTCCTCATCACCGGCGAAAGCGGCACCGGCAAGGAACTCATCGCCAACGCCATCCACAACAATAGCCCCCGCAAGAACAATCCCTTCGTGGCCCTCAACTGCGCCGCCCTCTCCGAGAGCATCCTGGAAAGCGAACTCTTCGGCCACGAAAAGGGCGCATTCACCGGCGCCGACGCCATGCGCAAGGGCCGGTTCGAATACGCCAACAACGGTACGCTCTTCCTCGACGAAGTGGGCGACCTGCCCATCGAGACCCAGATCAAGCTCCTCCGCGTCATCGAGCAGCGCGAGATCACCCGCGTCGGCAGCAACGCCCCCATCAAGGTGGACGTCCGCCTCCTGGCCGCCACACACCAGGACTTGGAGGCGCTGGTCGAAGAGAAAAAATTTCGGCAGGACCTCTACTTTCGCCTCAACGTTGTCTCCATCGCGCTGCCCCCGCTCCGGGAGCGGCGCGACGACATCCCCCTGATGATCAACGCATTCATCCAAGAATTTGCGAAGCAACACGGGAAGCAGATCGCAGGCATGGACGCCGAAGCGCGAGAGATTCTCGCCGGCTACTCGTGGCCGGGCAACGTGCGCGAGCTCAAGAACTGCATCGAGAGCATGGTTGTCGTCAGCGCGGGGAAGACGCTCAAGCCGGCCGACATCCCCGACTCCATCCCCCGCGAAAAGGCCGCGACCCCGACACGCCCCGGCCTCGCGGCCGGCATGTCCCTCGAAGACGCCGAAAAGGAACTCATCCGCGACACCCTCGAAATGACCGGCGGCAACCGAGCAGAAACCGCCAAAATTCTGAAGATCGGCGAGCGGTCGCTGTACCGCAAGCTGAAGGATTACGGCTTGCATTAAGGGCGTACTCGCAATGGATAGGGAGAAATCCGCACAGGTCCTGTCGTCCCTGCCGATCCTCTGTAACACTATGGCCCTGTTAATGGGCGGGCAGGGCGGCGGCGCGACGGCTGGACTCGGCATCCTGCGCCGATGGTTCGGCCGAGCCGAGGATTGCGCCGCCCGCGCCGTGGGCCTCCGATGGCTGGCGGATGTCCGGCGGTCCGATCTGTTTCGCCGCGCCGAGCGCATTGCATCTGTATTGAGAAATCTCTCCCCCACCGATCGGCAGTTCGACTTTACCCTCGACCTCCTCAATGCCATTGCGGACACGAAGCGGATCGGCGCGCGCACAGGGGGGCTGCCCAAAGCCCCGACGATCCGAATGCTTGAATATCTTATAGAGCAACCGATCACATCTCCGGAGGAAGACAACGCCCTGCGGCGTATCATCAAAAAGGCCGTTACGCGGCTCGACTTTCAAGAGGGTTCCGTGCTTTTGTTTGATGAGACAAGGAAGAGACTCTTCTTTTACCTCTCCGTAAGTCCCGTCGCGGATAAACTCAAGGGCCTCCGCGTCCCCATCGCCAACAGCATCGCCGGTTCCATCCTCCGCACCGGCCAGGCCGCCTATATCGCCGACGTCCTGGAGAGCGGACAGCACTACGGCGCGATTGACCGGAAGACGGGCGTGCGAACCGAGTCCATCCTCGGCGCGCCGATGCGTTCCGGCGACCGGACGGTCGGCGTGATCGAACTGGTGAACCGAAAGACTCAGAATCCATGTGGGCAGGACGACATCGAGGCGTTCATGCAGGCGGCCCAGGCCGCAGAGAGACGGATCGAGAAGATCCGAATTTGTCATGCAGTATGCACGGCCTTTCTGCAATGCGTGGATATTATCCGCCGCCGCAAGGGGGCCGGACTTGCGGAGACCTGCCGTCGCTGGAAGATGCCCACGGACGCTCGGCTCGCTTTCCAGGCGGCGCTTGCCGTCCAGCAAGTCGCCGAATCCGGCAAGGACGTCTCTGCTCTGTGTGTAAAGCTGCTTCGGGGCCTGCGCGGTCTCGTCGGTTCGCGGAGCATCGCGCTGCCCCATTTGTGTGGTCGTTATGGCAAAAAGGCGTAGGACAAAGGAACTCCCGCCGTTCTCACGGATCACCCCCGAGTGGGCCTGGGGCGGGGCCGACGGCGCGGGTGTGAAGGTGGCGGTATTGGATACGGGCATTGCCGCAGCGCACCCCGACCTGCGCGGCGCCGTGGCAGGCGGCGTCGAGCTGGAGATGGACGCGCGCGGCCAGGTCATAGGCTCGGAAGGCGGCGCAGAGGACCTGGCCGGGCATGGCACCGCCTGCGCGGGGATCATCCATCGCATCGCACCCAGGGCAAGGCTCTACTCCGTTCGTGTGCTTGGGCGAGGCATGCAGGGCTTCGCGCCGGTTGTCCTGGCGGGGATTCACTGGGCCATCGAGCGAGGCATGGACGTAATCAACCTGAGCCTCGGCACGACGAACCGCGATTACGCCGAGGTCTTCCACGAGCTCGCCGACGCCGCGTTCTTCCGGACGAGCGTCATCGTCGCCGCGGCGAGCAATGATGCGCGGCCGAGCTACCCGGCGATCTTTTCAAACCTACTCGGCGTGCGGTCGCGCCGCATACGCTCGCGTAAGGTCGGCTATCCCTTCCCCTTCACCTACACCCACGGCGAGCCCATCGAGATCGGCGCGCCGGGGGAGTCCATTCGCGTGCCCTGGCCGGGCGGCGGGTGGAAGGAAGTGACGGGCAACAGCTTCGCCTGCCCCCACGTGACGGGCCTCGTCGCGCTCATCCTCTCCAAACACACTGATCTCAAGCCCTTTCAGGTCCAGACGGTCCTCCACGCCTTGTCATTAAGGGAATAGATTCACTCCCCGAACATCTCGCTGACGTCGAGGTAGTCCTGGATGATCCGCATCACCTCGCGGCCGAAGATGTGGCCGAGGCCGCCGGCGCGGGCCTGGGACTCGCAGAGCTTCCGAACACCATCGGGGCGGACGTCCCTGTGCCAGACGAGGATCGGCACGGGGTCCGCCGTGTGACGCTTGGCGCTGCATGCCGTCGTGTGGTCGCCGGTGAGGACGATGACGTCGAACTGCCCGACGACGGCCGGCAGGAACTCCGCATCCACCCGCTCGATCATCCCGCGCTTGCCCTCGAAGTTCCCGTCGTGGCCGAAGGAGTCGGTGGCCTTGATGTGGCAGAAGACGAGGTCGTACTTGTCCTTCACCTCCAGCGCCTTCGCCGCCTTTGACTTCAGGTTCGTGTCGGCGGTTCCCGTGGCGCCCGCGGCGTCTTCGATGGTCATGCCCACATACCGCGCCACGCCTTTGTAGAGCGCCCCGCCGGCGACGCAGGCGGCCCGCAGGTGGAGGCGCTCGGCGATGGGCTTCACTTTTGCGAAAACCCCCGGCCCGCGGCTGGCGACGCCGTTGGCGGGGGGGAGGCCGGCCTCCTTGCGTTTCTGGTTCGCCGGATGGGCCCTCAGTATCGCGCACGCCTTTTTTGTGAACTCGTTCAGGATACGCGCCGCCTTCCCTCCCTCGGCATCGAGGGCCGCCGATTGCATGAGCGGTTTGCCTGTCTCATGCGGATCGGTGTTGCCGATCTTCTCCGACAGACCCGGCCCGGAGAGGACCATCGCGCCACGGTGCTCGACGGTATGCTTGACCAGGACGCGGCAGTCCTCGACCTCCATCCCGTTGAGCGCATCGTAAAGCTCAGCGAAGCCGAGTTCCTTTCGTCCCGCCCGGCGGTCAATGATGATCCCCTTATCGTCGAGTGTGCATAGGTTGGTGCGAAATGCGATGTCGCCGTGTTTCAGGTCCAAGCCTGCACCAAGGGCCTCAAATGCGCCGCGGCCCTTGTAGTACTCGTGCGGGTCGTAGCCAAAGAGGGCCAGGTGGGCCGTGTCGGAGCCGGGGACGAGGCCCTCGCCGATGGTGTGGAGCAAACCGGTCGTGCTCTTCGACGCCAGGTCATCGAGGTGGGGGGAGTTGGCGGTGCTGAGGGGCGTATCGGCGCCCCGGTCCCCCAGCCCGTCCATGACCACGAATAATGCCTTTCCTGTCGGTTCCATGTGTTACCTCCTTGGCTTGAGTATTTTTCGGAGAGATGTTGGAGGCGATATTAGACGAAAACGGTGGGTCCGTATCAAGCAAAATATCGCGCCGTTCATGGATGAGAAGGGCTGGCGGCTATTGTCCCCGCCCCAACAGCAGTTCTCTAATCGTCATGAAGGCGATCAGCAGGTCGAGGGTGAAGGACTGGTTCTTGAGATAGAAGAGATCGTAGGCGAGCTTCTCTTTGGCCGCCTCGGCGCCGAGCACATAGCCCTGGTTGACCTGCGCCCAGCCGGTGATGCCCGGCCGCACGGCGTGGCGTTCCTGATAGTACGGGATTTCCCGCTCGAATTGCTCCACCAACGCGCTGCGCTCCGGTCGAGGCCCGATCAGGCTCATCTCTCCTCGCAGCACGTTGATCAACTGCGGGAGTTCGTCAATTCGGGTCCTCCGCAACAGGCGGCCGACCGCCGTGACAGAGGGATGGTCCATCGCTATCGGCTCCGCGCTGTGATCCGCAGGGCCGGCGTCGGTCCTGAACTTGATCAACGGAAAGCTCTCGCCTTCCAATCCCACCCGTTCCTCAGTAACAAGAATGGGACCTTTCGAACTCAATTTGACCGCGACAGCGACGAGAATCCAGAAAGGAAACGAAACCACGATGCCGAAGAAGGCAAGCCCCATATCGAGGAGCCGTCTTAGTTTCGGGTAGGGGACTCCTTTCCTGGGCACGATAAGGAACAGGTACGAGGCGTCGGTCAGGTGCTCGCAGGGCAGCTTCCCCGTGACCTGCTCGAAGAAGGTGATAGGATCGAGGAGAAGGACGTGGCGGTGGCTCAAGAGCACCAGATCACGAACGAGTTCGGGGTGGCTGTCGCATCCCGCGCCCACCACTAATTCGGAGATTCCCTCATCCTTCACAATGCGTTCCAACTCCGACGGGTCCGCGATCTGAGTGACGGGGACATCCAGGGCAGGAGGCGCTTCATGGCCATTGCAGACGACGATCCCTTTGAAGAGGTAGTCGCCGCATGTCGCCGATTGGACGAGTTCAATATCCATTGACGCAGGCCGCCCCTTGCACACCAGGATTACGTTTCTCTGGGGGGCGGGCCGCAACCTGCCGATAAGCGTCCGAGTCAAGGCGACGGACAGAAAGGCCAGCGGCCAGTAGAGCAGGATAACGCCGCGGCTCTGGCGGCGCTGGAAGAAGTAGGCCAACAGTAGAATCATGGTCATCCCCCCCGACGCTATCGCGATCCTGGTTAGCGCAAGCATACGGGACCACGAGTCTTCCGTGTCGTATAGGCCTGCGAGATAGAAGAGATAGATCTGAACCACCACGCACAACTGCCACACCGGACTGTGGAGATAGCCAATGGATACGAACTTGCCGTGCTTCAGCATCGGATAGAGAACAGGAGACAGCCATAAAGCCGCGAGCACACAAACAAGATCAGCGATTACCAGTGCGGCCAATCGCCTGGCTATGGGTCGTTGGATCATGTGGCATCACCGTGAGAATGTATGTGGCGCTACCGGCAAATCGGACGTTGCATCCCGTTTTGCGGGAGATATCATCTTTCATTATAGCCCGCCGTGGCCCGCCACTCAAGCAAATAGTGCACGATAACGCCACGGATCGGCCCGCAGGCTGAAGCCCCGCCGGACGCGGGGCTGCAAATTCGATTTTTCACATCTTCTGAGCGGTTACCTATGTATCTTTTTTTCGGTTGACATGTTTGCTTGCGGGGAGTATTGTCAGGATATAAGGGAGGGAGTCATTGTTGTTTGAATGAATCATCGCCTTTGGGGGCGCGAATCAGCATACATTGCCATGGATTTGGCGGGGGCCATTGGCGTTCCAAAGGATGATTCGATGATCGGGCGGATGATCACAAGGCGAGTCTTGGGGCTTATTGTCGCGGACGTAGTCGCCGTTTTTTTGGCGTTGTGGACTGCGCCGGCAATTTATCCCTTCTTCAAAGGCAGCGATGCGCCGCTGCTGAGCATGTATATCCTCAGCCCCTGGTGGCAGGCGGTGGTCGTTTTTCAGATCTATCTCTTTTACCTCTTGGATTTATATGGGAGCGACGAGCAGCCATCTCAGATGGTTCTCGCCGTCAGGACCGGGATCGCTGTAACCGCCATGACGTTGATCCTGGTCTTGGTTTATTTCTTTAACCGTCGCCAAAGCCGCGGCGTGATTGCCTTCTATGCGCCGTGCGCATTTGTGTATGTGACCGGCATCCGACTGCTCGCGGAGAGGCTAAGGCCGGTGCGGGGAGCGATCAGAAATGTCATTGTGCTCTGCAACAACAAGGATATGCGCAAAGACGTTGAACTGGTCCAGGCGGCGGCCGATGCGTCCCACCGGCTGAAAGGCGTTATCGTCGGCGGGGAAAGCGACGTTAACGCCGCCGCTATTTCGGTGATTCCGATTGGGGATGCCGCGGGCCTGCGCGCTCTTGTGGAGCGGGAAAATATCAACGAGATAGTCCTTGCTTCGGGATGGGAGCAACAGCCCGGGATCGTGCGCGAGTTAATCCGCCTGAGCTACCGCGGCCTCTTGCTCTCCGACGCGATAACCTACTACGAAAAAGTGAGAAGCAAACTCCCCTGCGAGCATCTCACCGACGCCTCGTTCCTCTTCTCCCACATGGGCCGCCCCAGGCTTCTCTACTCGAAGCTGAAGCGACTCCTGGATATAGGAGTCGCGGCGGTTGTCCTTGTCCTGTCCCTCCCGATCTCGCTTGTTGCGGCAATGCTCGTCAAACTCACGTCCAAAGGCCCGATCTTCTTCACCCAGGAACGGGTCGGGCTGGACGGCGAGGGGTTCACGCTGATCAAATTCAGGACCATGCGCCAGGACGCGGAGGCCGAGGACGGTCCGCAGTGGGCGAGGCGCGACGACCCCCGAATCACACCCATCGGGAAAGTCCTGAGAAAGACGAGGATAGATGAACTGCCTCAGATCCTCAATGTCCTCAAGGGCGACATGAGCCTCATCGGCCCGCGCCCCGAACGGCCGGTCTTTGTGGAGCAGTTCGAACGCGAGATCCCTTACTACAGCGAGCGCCACGCCATTCGCCCGGGGATCACCGGCTGGGCGCAGGTCAACCAGGGCTACGCCGCCGGGACGGAGGAGACCAAAGAGAAGCTGAGCTACGATCTATTCTACCTGAAGAACCAGTCCCTCACCCTCGACCTGATGATCGCCTTCATGACGGCGAAGCGGATGCTCCGTGCTGGTGGACAATAAAGACCGCCCAGAATTCGAACTGCTGCTTCGTTGCATGCGGATGCGGCTGTGCGCCGACGAGACGGTGCGCGTCCGGGCCCTTCTTTCAGGCCGCGTGGACTGGGCACGCTTGTTACGCCTTGCCCGGAACCATGGAGTCGTTCCGCTGCTGCACGCAAGTCTCGATGTTGCGCGTTCAGATGCCGTCCCCGAGGGCCTTACGGCGGAGCTGGCGGCCTACGCGCGCAAGATCACGCTTCGGAACTTCACGCTGACGGGGACCCTCCTCCATTTGTTGGACCTGCTGAGATCGCGGGGAATACAGGCGGTCCCGTACAAAGGCCCCGTGTTGGCTGTATCTGCGTACGGCGACGTTGGGTTGCGGCAGTTTGATGATCTGGACATTCTGGTGCGGAGGTGTGATCTGCCCCGGGCGATTGACGCGCTTGCCTCGGATGGGTATCGCCCGCCGTGTGGACTGTCAGGGCGCCGGGCGGTTGCTTTTTCGGACGTTGAATCGCACTGCAATTTTCCCCCCCCGAAGGGGCGGTTCGCCCTGGAACTACACTGGGAGGTTTTCCCGATGTACTTCACGGCTGCATCCCGGATCGAAGACATCTGGGACCGCCTGAGGCCGGTCCGCCTTATGGATACGGAGGTCCTCACCGTTTCCTCTCAGGATCTACTCCCCATTCTATGCGTTCGCGGCGGCAGGCAGTTCTGGGAGCGCCTCTGCTGGCTGTGTGATGTTGTGGAGATGACCCGCAAGTGGAAAGATGAGGAATGGGATACGGCGTTGTTGGCGGCGAAGAGAATAGGGATGAGGCGCGCCGTATTTCTCGGCCTCTTTCTTGCAAAAGAGCTGCTGGGGGCCCCTCTCCCGCCCGGGGTCGCGCTTGCAGTCGCCGCCGACCCGACGGTGAGACGCCTCGCCGCGCAGGCGGTCGAGCGAATAACCGCCGAGGCGTGGGAGGATACGTCGGGGTTGGAGCGGCTCTACTGCCACCTCGCGCTGCGTGAACGCCTGGCCGACAAGATACAATACTGCCTGCGCCGAGGGCTGACGCCGACCCAATCCGACTGGGCCTTCATGCCGATTTCATCTTGCCCCTACGGCGCATACTACCTTATACGACCGATTCGTTTGATGTTGCGTCAAGGTCTGGTCCCGATGAAGAATTTACCCTAACGAGTGGAAATGCAGGATGTGCGGCATTTGCGGAATTGTCACAGTAACCTCCCGGCGCAGGATTGACGAGGCGCTGCTCAAGAGCATGTGTCATGTCATCCGCCATCGCGGCCCCGATGATGAAGGTATCTATCTTGACGACTGGAGCGGAGGACAGGCGGCTCTGGGCAACCGTCGCCTCAGTATCATTGATCTCGCCGCCGGCCACCAGCCGATGTCGAATGAAGACGGTACGGTGTGGGTCGTTTGCAACGGCGAGATCTACAATTTCGGCGACTTGCGGGACCGGCTGATCGGGCAGGGACACGAGCTTCGAACTCGGTGCGACACAGAGGTCCTCGTTCACCTTTACGAGGAAAAGGGAACGGACCTCCTGGAGGACCTGCGGGGGATGTTCGCCTTTGCCATCTGGGACGCGAAAGAGGAGCGGCTTTTTCTGGCCCGCGACCGATTGGGTAAAAAACCCCTCACCTATTACACCGACGAAGAGGGGATCATTTTTGGATCATCCATTAAGTCAATTCTTCAGATGCCTCGCGTCCCGCGGACGGTGGACCCCGAGGCCCTTCACCATTATCTGACATTTCAGTACGTCCCGCACCCCCTGACGATGTTTCGGGGGATCCGAAAGCTCCCCCCCGCGCATTACCTCCTGTATGAGCGAGGGCGCGTCAAGGTCGAACGATACTGGCTGCCCGTGTTTGATGAAGACCGCAACGTATCGGAGGCAAATTGGATCGAGCGCATCCGGGGAACATTGGAAGAAGCCACGCGCCTGCGATTGATCAGCGACGTGCCCCTTGGCGCGTTCCTCAGCGGGGGAATTGATTCGTCCATCATCGTCGGGATCATGAGCCGCTTGAGCAACGCGCCGGTGAAGACGTTCTCCATCGGGTTCGAAGAAGCGAATTACGATGAACTTGCGTATGCGCGGGCCGCCGCCGCGAGATTTCACACCGACCACAGGGAGCACATCGTCGTCCCGAGGGCCATGGAGGTCATCCCGGAGATCGTGTGGCATTTCGACGAGCCTTTTGGCGATTCCTCCGCCGTTCCGACGTACTATGTCAGCAAGATGACGAGGGAGAATGTGACCGTCGCGCTGTCGGGCGATGCGGGGGATGAGTGCTTCGCCGGATACCCGCGGTACAAAGCCATGAGGCTCGTCGGACTCGCCGACAGAATCCCGGGGGCCGTGAAGTCTTTTCTCCGCGGTCTCGGGTGGGGAGGCATTTCGGCCTCCGTGGACGAAGGGCGAACCCGGCGCCGAATCAAGAAGCTGCTGCGGGCGCTTGCCCAGCCGGCGTCGAGGACAAGCATGACGTGGATCAGCATCCTGGACGAAGACTCCAAGCGGTTTCTCTACACGGAGGACTTTGCCTCGGCAGTCGCCGGCGCCGATTCGCACGAGTTCATCGCCCAATATCACAAGATGGCCGGCAATAGCGATTTCGTGGGCCGAACCATCTTCGCCGATCTGATGGCCTACCTGCCGGGGGACATCCTGACCAAGGTTGACGTCATGAGCATGGCGCACTCACTGGAGGTGCGATCCCCATTCCTGGACCATAAGGTGGTGGAGCTTGCGGCGACGATCCCCACGCAGCTGAAGCTGCGGGGAAAATCCGGAAAATATATTTTGAAGCGGGCCTTCGGCGATCTCCTTCCCGAAAGGATTCGGACGCGGGGGAAGATGGGTTTCAGCATCCCGATCCATGATTGGTTCCGGCATGAGCTTGCCTCATACGTGAAAGACGTTCTGCTGGATACGGCAACCCTCCAACGCGGATACTTCAGAAGGAAGGCTGTTGAACGATTGATCGAACAGCACATGTCGGGGCGGTGGGACAATGGGAATCGCCTCTGGCTGCTCCTCATGCTCGAGCTGTGGCACCGGGAGTTCATTGACCGACGGCCATCTCCGGGTCGCCAATGACGACGCGGGCGACCTCGAACGGCGAGGCCGCCCGGCGCTGCTCTTGAGAGGACTACGGTGTGGCGGTGTCGTCTATGTCCACAAAGGCCCCGTTGAAGCCCAGGACCTCGCCAGTGACGGCGACAGGGGCGCCGCTGCGATAGACGGTGCCGTTGATCGTATGGCCGGTGGACGTCAGCGTGAGCGTGTTGCCGACGCCGTTGACCGTAGCCACCCCGCCGACCGTCCCGCGGAAATCGCCGGCGACAGTCACATTGCCGAATTGCCCGGCGTACAACTGACCTGTTACGGCGACGCTGCCGATCCAGATCATGTCTGCGGTCGAGGCGTCTCCTGTGACGTGGATGGTCCCTCGAAGTTCGTTGTTTACCACGATAGAAACGCCGCCGCCGACGGTCAGCAGATCGCCGGTGATCCACACCGTGCCGCTCACCTTCTGGGCAATGAGCGTGCCGGCCATGTCGCCTTCGCAGTAGAAATACGTGACGTCGCCGTTTAGCGACAACTGACCGGCGGTTCCCACGCCTGCGCGGGCGTCAATCTCAGCCGTATTGCCGTTCACCTGCACCATGGCGTTGATCGGACCGTTGAGCACGTCGAGCAGGCCCAGGGCGCCGCCCGAAAAGATCTGCTCCAGCACGCCGTTTGGCGTGGCGTAGGTGGCTGTCCCTATGCCGGCCATCCCGACGAGGATGCCCTGGAAATCGCCGCCCTCGATGTAGAAGTCCGTGATCGTCCCGCCCTCCACCAGGATGTCGCCGTCCATGACCAACGGCTCCGGACCCGTGTAGCCCTCGAAGCGCAGCGAACTCACGTTGCCGAACACATGGATCGCATATATGTCCGTGCTGTCCATGTCGCGCCAGTAGGCGTTCTGCACCTGCAGGGTCGTCACGTTTCCGTATACCACCACGTCGCCCGTCACGCTGCCGTCGTAGAAGTAGATCTCCGGCGCGCCGCCTGCCGTCACAATGAGGGCGCCGGCAGAGGCGCCGTGGCTCTCGAAGTGGTCCAGGCCGTTGTTAACCATGATGTCGCCGTTCGCGCCGCTGCCGCCGTAAAGGTAGATGTTCCCGGCATGGCCCGTGACGGTGAGAAACGCATTGAGCGCCCCGCTGTTGATCGTGAAACTGCCCAGGTCGTTCTGGACCCACACGGCGCCGAGGACCGCCCCGTCGCTCACGAACGTCGTCAGGCCGCCCTGGATCATGATGCTGCCGGCGGGCGTCACGCCCTGCTTCGTATAGATGCTCCCGACGTCACCCAACACCTGGACCGCTGCGCCGATGGCGCCGTTCACCACGTTCAGCGTGGTCATGGGGCCGCCGCAGAAGATCTGCTCCAGCACGCCGGTCGGCGTGGCATAGGTGGCTGTCCCTATGCCGGCCATCCCGACGAGGATGCCCTGGAAATCGCCGCCCTCGATGTAGAAGTCCGTGATCGTCCCGCCCTCCACCAGGATGTCGCCGTCCATGACCAACGGCTCCGGACCCGTGTAGCCCTCGAAGCGCAGCGAACTCACGTTGCCGAACACATGGATCGCATATATGTCCGTGCTGTCCATGTCGCGCCAGTAGGCGTTCTGCACCTGCAGGGTCGTCACGTTTCCGTATACCACCACGTCGCCCGTCACGCTGCCGTCGTAGAAGTAGATCTCCGGCGCGCCGCCTGCCGTCACAATGAGGGCGCCGGCAGAGGCGCCGTGGCTCTCGAAGTGGTCCAGGCCGTTGTTAACCATGATGTCGCCGTTCGCGCCGCTGCCGCCGTAAAGGTAGATGTTCCCGGCATGGCCCGTGACGGTGAGAAACGCATTGAGCGCCCCGCTGTTGATCGTGAAACTGCCCAGGTCGTTCTGGACCCACACGGCGCCGAGGACCGCCCCGTCGCTCACGAACGTCGTCAGGCCGCCCTGGATCATGATGCTGCCGGCGGGCGTCACGCCCTGCTTCGTATAGATGCTCCCGACGTCACCCAACACCTGGACCGCTGCGCCGATGGAGCCGTTCATGACGTTCAGTGTGCCCATGGGACCGCCCGAATAGATCATCTGCAGCACACCGTTCGGTGTGTTGTAAACCGCGCTGCCGATGCCGGCCGTCCCGACGAGGATGCCCTGGAAGTCGCCGCCCTCGATGTAGAAGTCCGTGATCGTCCCGCCCTCCACCAGGATGTCGCCGTCCATGACCAACGGCTCCGGACCCGTGTAGCCCTCGAAGCGCAGCGAACTTACGTTGCCGAACACATGGATCGCATATATGTCCGTGCTGTCCATGTCGCGCCAGTAGGCGTTCTGCACCTGCAGGGTCGTCACGTTCCCGGTAACGACTACGTCGCCCGTCACGCCGCCGTCGTAGAAATAGATCTCCTGCGCGCCGCCCGCCAGAACCCTCAGCGCGCCCGCGCTGTCGCCGTGGCTCTCGAAATGGTCCAGGCCATTTCCGATCGTGATGTCGCCGTTCGCCCCGCTGCCGCCGTAAAGGTAGATGCTCCCCGCATGGCCCAAGACCGAAAGAGGCGCGTTGAACGCGCCGCTGTTGACCGTGAAGCCGCCCAGGTCGCTCTGGACGAACATCGCGCCGAGGACCGCGCCATCGCTCACGAACGTCGTGAGGTCCCCCAGGACCGTGATGCTGCCCGTTGGGGCAACACCAGCCGCGCCGATCGTGATCACTCCGGTTGCGTCGTTGCCGATTACGAGACTTCCCGACAGGGCGTTCTCGAAGGTCATGTCGCCGACGTTGCCCAGCGCCCCGCCCGGGATGGTTGAGATCGTTTCGCCGGTCGCGAGCTCGCCGCCCGTCCAGCTTTCAATCCAACCATCAAGAATGAAGGTACCGAAGACCTGGCCCGTGGCGGTAACCTTCCCCGCCGTCGTTGCGCCGTTGCCGACGACGTTCGTGATCGAAATATCCAGATATGACGAGGCCGTGGCGCCTGCATACACTATAGACATGATGTCCTCCCCCAGGCCCATCTTCCTCAGATACAACGCCACAGTTCCGGTGGACGCCGGATCGTATGCAGCGGTGACCGTGTCGCCATCGCTGTCCGTATATACATACGTGTCCCCCGGCCCGAGGATGGCGGTAACCACTTCGAGTTCATAGGCCCCCATGTCAAAGCCGGCGCCCTGAGGACGCGACATGCCGGTGATGTCGTCGGAGGGGGCCCCGGCGGCGGCGCCGGTGTCAAAGACAGGGCTTGTGTAGAGCTGGCGCAGGCCGTCGTCGTCCGTGGCCCATCTGTTATCGGGGCCTTCCGGATCGGAGGAGTTGGAGAATAGCGGATCGGAATCTATGTTTCCCCCGCCGTCAATCCCCAGCGATGCATTCCAGCCCGCCCCGCTCCCGCCGCTTCCCTGGATGTCCGAGAAACGAATCGTTGCCGTGCCCCCGCTTGCGTTCCGGATCTCCTTCCCCACATTCACCGATGTGTCCCCCCACAGAATGCAGTTGGTCACCGTCGGGTTGGAGGCGCCGACGTTATACATCGCCCCGCCATAGAAGTTGCTGGCATTCTCGAAGAATGTGCAGTTTGCAAGTAGAGGCGACGAGCCCGAATTATGCACGCCCCCGCCGGCCATAGTAGCCGTATTCTGGATGAATATGCAGTTGCTGATCGTTGGGGACGAGGTGGAGTTGTAGATGCCTCCGCCATTTGCCGCCGCGTTCTGGCTGAATACCGAGTTGCTGACCCTCAGGTTGCTGTTCTTGTTCGACATCCCCCCGCCCGACCCGGCCGTTGTGTTGTGGATGAAGATGGAATCTACGACCGAAGATGATGCAGAGATGCTCTGGCTATACATTCCGCCGCCGGACGCGGCCGCGCTGTTCCAACTGAAGGTGCAGTTGGCCACCATCACTACCGCCGAGTAGGAACTGTACATCCCCCCGCCCACGCTCGCCGTCGAGCCGCCGTTCGCGTTTCCGCCCGTGATTGTGAACCCGTCCAGCACGATCGTGCCCCCCTGCACAGTCACCACATGGTAGCTGTTCTCCGTGTTGTTCGTGAATCCCACGTCATCCCTGTTCAGGTCCCCGCTCAGGGTCGTCACATGCGTCACCCAGTTCCGCTGGCTCAGTAATGTCTCATTCCCGGCGAACCCCCCATACAGCACTACGCCGTCGGGCAGCCGGAACGAAAGTGTTCGATTGCCCGGCGATGCGCCGTCCGGCGTGTAGGACCCATCGGCCACCCAGATCTGATCCCCCGCCACCGCATGGGACAGCGCCGTCTGCATGTCCGTATAGGCGTTGGCCCAGGACGTGCCGTTGTTGGTGCCGGTCGCATTCACATCAACGTATATCTTTGTGCTCAGCGACTCGTAAGCCCCCATGTCGTATCCCGCTCCCCTGGGACGCGAGACGCCGATGAGGTCAATCGGCGGAGCGCCTGCGGCTGTGCCGCTGTCAATCGCCGGGCTGATCGCGTTCAGGCGCAAACCGTCGTCCGCCGTCGCATATCGGTTGTCCGCTCCGTCCGGATCGGACGCCTTGAGGAAGATGGGATTGGCGTCCACGTTTCCGCCGCCGTCCGCGCCCAGCGATGCATTCCAACCGGCGCCGCTCCCCCCGCTGCCCTGGATGTCGGAGAAACTGATCGTCGCCGCGCCGCCGCTGGCGTTACGGATCTCGTTCCCCAAACTGGTCGCCGTATCACCCCACAGGATGCAGTTGGTCAGCGTCGCATTGGATGTTCCGGCGTTGTAGGCCGCGCCTCCGTAAAGGCCCCCGACATTCTCGAAGAATGTGCAGTTTGTAAGCGTCGGGGAGGATCCTGAATTGTACATGCCTCCGCCGGCCATCGTGCTCGTGTTCCGGATGAACAGCGAATTCGTGAATGTCGGCGTCGAGGTCGAATTGTATACCGCCGCCCCGTTCGCCGCCGTATTTGCGCTGAAGACGCTCTTCGTAATCGTCAGGTTGCTGGTCTTGTTCGACAGCCCTCCACCGGACCCGTTCGTCCTGTTTCCGATGAAGAGGCAATCCGTCACCGTCGCCGACGCGGAAACCAGATAATTGTACATTCCGCCACCGGTCACGCTCGCACTATTCCACGTGAACGTGCAGTTCGCCACCGTCACTACGGCGGAGTAGGAATTATACATCCCTCCCCCGAGATCGGCGGCGAACCCGCCGTTCGCATTCCCACCGGAGATGGTGAAGCCGTCGAGCATGGCTGTGACGGTCTTCGCCGTCACCACATGGTAGCTGTTTTCGGTGTTGTTCGTGAACCCCACGTCGTCCCCGTTCAGGTCGCCGCTCAGGATCGTTACGTTCGTTATCCAATTGCGCTGGGTCCTCACCATCTCGGTGCCCGCGAAGCCGCCGTACACCGCCACGCCGTCGCGCAGCTGGAACGAGAGCGTCCGAGACCCCGGCACCGCGCCGTCGGGGGTGTACGTCCCGGTTGCCACCCAGATCTCGTCGCCCGACACCGCGTTGGCAAGGGCTGTTTGCAGATCGGTGTAGGCGTCGGCCCACGATGTGCCGTTGTTGGCCCCGGAGGCGCTCCAGTCCACGAATATCCCTGTGGCGATACACTCGTAGGCCCCCAAATCGTATCCGCCGCCCAGAGGCCGCAGGACGCCAATGAGGTCGGTCGCCGGCGCGCCGGCCGCCGTGCCGCTATCAATTGCCGGACTTATCTTGTCCACTAAGAGTCCGTCATCGCTTGTCGCAAAGCGGTTGTCCGCGCCATCCGGGTCGGCGGGGTTCACAAACATCGGATCGGCGTTAATGTTCCCGCCGCCGTCGCTTCCCAGCGACGCATTCCAACCAGCGCCGCTCCCCCCGCTACCCTGGATATCGGAGAACCGGATCGTCGCCGCGCCGCCGCTGGCGTTCCGGATCTCGTTCCCCAAACTGGTTGCCGTATCACCCCACAGAATGCAGTTGGTCACCGTCGCGTTGGATGTTCCGGTGTTGTAGACCGCGCCCCCGTAAAGACCGCCAGCGTTCTGGAAGAATGTGCAGTTCATAAGTGTCGGGGAGGATACTGAATTGTACATGCCGCCACCGGCCATCGTGCCCGTGTTTTGGGTGAATACTATGTTTGTGAACGCAGGCGAGCTGGTGGAGTTATACACGGCCGCGCCGTTGACGGCCGTGTTCTGGCTAAACACGGAGTTGGCGATCGTCACATTGCTGCTCTTGTTCGTCAATCCTCCACCAGACCCGTTCGTTCTGTTTCCGATGAAGAGGCAGTCCGTAACCGTTGACGAGGCGGAAACCAGGTAATTGTACATTCCACCCCCGGCCACCTGAGCGCTGTTCCAACTGAGGGTGCAGTTCGCTACTGTCACTACGGCGGAGTAGGAATTATACATCCCGCCCCCGAGGTCGGCAGCGAACCCGCCGTTCGCATTCCCTCCGGAGATAGTAAACCCGTCGAGCGTGGCCGTGACGGTTCTGGCCGTCACCACATGGTAGCTGTTTTCGGTGTTGTTTGTGAACCCCACATCGTCGCCGTTCAGGTCGCCGCTCAGGATCGTGACGTTCGTCACCCAGTCGCGCTGGCTCCGCAACGTCTCCGTGCCCGCGAAGCCGCCGTACACCGAAACGCCGTCGCGCAGCTGGAACGAGAGCGTCCGAGAGCCCGGCACCGCGCCGTCGGGGGTGTACGTCCCGTCCGCGACCCAGATCTCGTCGCCCGATGCAGCGTTGGCGAGGGCCGTCTGCAGGTCCGTGTAGGCGTCATTCCACGACGTGCCGTTATTCGCCCCTGCCGCGCTCCAGTCCACGAAGATCCCCGTCGAGACGCACTCATACGCCCCCATGTCATAGCCTGCGCCCAGCGGACGCGCGATGCCCAAGATGTCCGTCCCCGGCGCCCCCGCGCCTGTCCCGCTGTCGAGCGCAGGGCTCACCGTGCTCAGCCGAAGCCCGTCGTCCGTCGTACGGAATACATTATCCGCACCGTCCGGGTCCAACGGGTTCATAAACAACGGATCCCCGCCGATGTTTCCGCCTCCGTCGGTGCCCAGCGATACGTTCCAACCGGCCCCGCTGCCCCCGCTGCCCTGGATGTCCGAAAAACTGATCAACGGCGCGGCCCCGGAGGCGTTCCGAATTTCCTTCCCCAGGTTCACCGATGTATCCCCCCACAGGATGCAGTTGGTCAGCGTCGGGCTGGACGCGCCAACGTTGTACATCGCTCCGCCGAAGACGCTGGCCGAATTCTCAAAAAACGTGCTGTTCATGAATGCCGGCGAAGACAACGAGTTATACACGGCGCCCCCCGTGTAGCTGCTCGCGTTCCGGCTGAACACGGAATTGATGATCGTGGGCGACGACGTCGAGTTATACAACCCCGCTCCGTTGACCCCCGTGTTCTCACTGAACACAGAACCAGTGATTGTCACGTTGCTGCTCTTGTTCATCAGCCCGCCGCCGGACCCGTTCGTCCTGTTCCCGATGAAAAGGCAATCCGTGATCGTTGACGACGCGGGGATTGCCTGATTATACATGCCACCGCCCCCCCCGTTCGCACTATTCCCCGTGAACGTGCAGTTCGCCAACGTCACCACCGCCGAGTAGGAATTATACATCCCGCCCCCCAGGCTCGCCGTCGACAGGCCGTTCGCATTCCCACCCGAGACCGTGAACCCGTCCAGCGTCCCCGTCACCCCTTTCGCCGTCACCACATGGTAGCTGTTTTCGGTGTTGTTCGTGAACCCCACGTCGTCCCCGTTCAGGTCGCCGCTCAGGATCGTTGCGTTCGTTATCCAGTTGCGCTGGATCCTCAGTGTTTCTGTGCCGGCAAACCCGCCGTAGATTTCCACGCCGGTGGGCAACGCAAAGGCAAGCGCCCGATTCCCCGGCGATGCGCCGTCCGGCGTGTATGTCCCGTCCGCCACCCAGACCTCATCGCCGGAACCTGCCCCGCCGAGCGCAGACTGCAAATCCGTGTACGCGTTTGCCCAGGACATGCCGTTGTTCGAACCGCCGGCAGACCAGTCCACAAAAATCGTCGCTGGGGCGGTACGGGGCTCCAACTCTTCGATAAGGAGGGGACGTTCTATGCGACAAGGAAAGGCGCGACGGGATGGTCGGAGAACGTCGAGAATATGCAGTTGCAGACAGATGTGATCCAACCCGGCGGAGACTGTCCGCCCCATGCCATGGCTGTAACTCATGACATGATCCTCCATGAAAATACAATCAATAGGTGCGCTTATATGGCCTTAGACCCGGCTCATCGCCGAACACCCCGTCCGCAGAACAATACTCGCATGGAAGGGGGGTGCTGAGCGACTCTTTCTGAGCGAGTGAAGGACATGTTCCAGATGCATAGGACGCCGCCATTCGATCTTCCTTGACAGGCAGACGGTTCCGCTTCTATAGGGCGGAAACACACAACTTTTTTCTGCAGTCACCAGGTTGCCGTGTAGGCATGGGAAGTTCTATGCCTGCGCCACCGACACGCCTTCCTTTTCACCATTTTACGCGCCTTGCCGGCCCTGTCAAGCGAAAAATCGCCGGATATTGAATTAATATTGCAGGGGGTGGGGACAGCGATTCGTTGATACCCAATCTCAGGAAGAGAACCCCGCAAAGCTCTTGATGTTTTCCCAGACACGGTCCAAGTGCCGCCAATTGATATTGCCGTTTTTCAGGGCGTACCAGTTTTTAATGAAAAGTCCTCGTCGAAGCGCCCGTCGGACGTGGCGCGGCGTAACCCCAGGCAGTTTCATCGAAACCGTTCGATAGGACCGGAACTCGTGGGGATCGAGGAGCAGATTGTGCCTTAGCGCAATGTCCCACAGCCGCGAACCCGGGTTCGGCGTGGCCATTTGCCAGGACATGTAGTCAATCAACTTGTTCTTGAACAAGTGCTTGGCGAAATCAAGGGTTTTATCAACGTCCCTCGGCGACTCCCATCGCAGCGCGCCGTTTTCTTCCCACACATGGAACAGCATCAAAAAGCCGAATATCTTTATGCCGGCCGCTTGAAAAATGCGGCAGGCGTTCTCAATCTGCTCCAGGGTCACCTTCTTCTGAATGCCGTTCAGGGTCCTCTGGTTTCCGCTCTCGATCCCGAGATGCACCATCCATATTTTGGCGGCAGCCATCTGCCTCGCCATCTCGGGCGACATCCTGTCGGCGCGGATATTGCACTGGAAGTAGAGGTCCGAAAGGCCCAGCTTCTGAATCTCCGTGCAGACCTCCTCCGTCCAGTCGTGCGTCAGATTAAACTCATCGGCGCTCATGTAGATCTCGCGTATGCCCCTGTCGTAGAGCAGCTTCGTCTCTTGAGCGATATTCGCCCCGCTCCGTTTCCGCACCCAGGGTTTGTTCTCCTTCCAAACCGGATTCGAGCAGAAATTACAGTCAAAGGGACACCCCCGGCTGACAAGCATGTAGGTTTGGGGGTACGCCTTGCGAATGTGAATACCGAGATAATCCCCAAAGTTCACATGGTCCCATGCCGGGAACGGAATGGAGTCGAGGTCAGCGATAAGGGAACGCTTCTCCGTCCGGACGGCTTGACCCTCCTCGCGATAGGCAATGCCTGGGATGTCCGACAGGCCCCCTTTCTTTGTGCGAAAGTGCTCCAGCAATTCGACAAACGTTTGCTCCCCCTCGCCGATAACGCAGATATCGGCCTTGCTATGTTCCAGGACGTCTTCCCATGCGGCCGTGGGATGGGCGCCGCCGCAGACAATGGGAAGCGCGGGGGACGCCTGCCGGAGCCGGTTGATAACCCGATATGCGAGATGGGCGGTGCGCGACGTAAAGGAGATGCCGTACAGGTCGGGAGCTGCCTTGCGGACCTTTTCGATATGCTCATCAAGCGAGCAGAAGCCCTCGAGGTAATGGAACTCGTAGCCCTTGTCGGGCAGCCTGTGACGCGCGTAACCGATCAGGTAGAGAATCCCGATCGTGGGGTACGCCAGGTCATATCTCTGTTCCTCGTGCGGCGGGTCTGCGAGTATTACCTTCACCAAACATCTCCCGGCCTGTAGGCATCTTCCTTGCGCCTAAAATAAATTCTACCAGATTCGCCGGGGTTTTCAAGATGGTTTGCCGCCCGTCATTCTATCCCCCCAATAGTTTTTCTTGACTTTTGAGTATGGAATGGATTATACACTGGAGAGTGCCGCGGGGGTATGCATCTGTGTTCGAATGGAAGGAAGCCGTATGCCCGCACAGGATGTCAAATGGGAATGGAGGCCGAGGCGAAGTTTCGTTGGCGCGCTCGCCTGCTGGGTCCTGCTGGCCGTGGGGCTGGTGTTTGTCGTGGGCGGACTCTGCTTCTGCCGCGACGCCATCGAGCGCCCGCCGGATGAATTCCGTTATAATTTCGTCCCCTTGTTCGTGCTGGTCTCGATCGGACTGATTCTCATGCTCGGCGGCGCTATAGGGATCATGTGCATCGAAATCTCCGGCCACGCCCAGGCGATCCGGCGCCTCGTCCAGCACGCGGTCGGCATGATGTCGTCGGGCATCAGCGACCATGCCCATGAGATGCAGGCAGCCATGAAGGACTTGCGGGCCGAGATCATAAACCTGGCCTCACCCCATGAAAGGGAGAACGTCGGACACCGCAAAGAACCCACAAAACACCCCCCTGCCTCCGATGAAAGGCCCGAAGACGCCTCCCCCGAAGAAGACAAATCTAACTAAGAAAAAGTAGTAGACACAGATTCACGCTTATTCTTCGGGATTCGGTTACAGCAAACTCATTACTGCGCCTCAATTGCCGTCAGCGAACTCGGCGAGAATTCGATGGAAAAACCGTTCTGCACCTCGCCGAGGTCGCGCTCCTTCACCGTGACGGTGTTCGGGTCTTTCTCGTTCGTCGCGTCAATGGCGGGACCCGTCAGCGTCCACGACTTGGCGCGGCGAGGGGAGAAGCCGTCGAAAAACACCGGCGCGATAATGGCGGCATCCGGGTTCTTATTGACTACCATGAGGTAAAACTTCTTGCCATCCGCGCTGCGGCTGGCATTCACCGAAAGGTACGGAACGGCAGGGAAGCGCTTGGGCGTAAACTTCTGCACGCGCAGGTCGCGGAAGAACGCCCTTCCTTTGATCGGCCCGACGCCGCCGATGCGGCGCGCGGTGATGTCAATCTCCTTCGCATCGGGCAAGGCCGCGTAATCCACTTCCACCTTTGTCCAGTCCTGTGTGCCCGTGATGTCCTGCGAATTGACGGCGGATTTGGTCTCCGTCCAGCCGCGCGCGTCGCCCACCTGAAGAGATGCCCCTCTCGATGAGGTTATCCCCTCGGTCTTTATCCAGCCGGTGAGGCGGTAGCCCGTGTCAGGCTCGGCCGCCAGCCGCTTCCGGGTGTGAAAGTAGTTCACATCCTCTCCGGCCTGAAAATCCACAATCAGCGTGTCGCCCTCCGTGCGTTGTGCGACGCCCTTGATCTCGCTGATCTGCCAGGGCTGGGAAAGCGGGGCGACTTCCGGAAAGAGCTTGAACTTCGATCCTTGCCCCTTGGCCGGCGCAACGCCGAACCCGCCGTCGGTCTCATACTTGTCGCAAAGGGCCCGCGCCTCCAGGAGTTCCTCTCCGAAGTGGTTGTGATACATCTCGAACGGGTAATACTGCGGGCGTTTTACGAGCGGCTCGTTCTTGTAGGTGTATCCCTTTACCGCGCCCCAGTATTCGTTGCAGAACTGCCAGAAGTTCGCCATGACGATGTTGTTCTGAGGGCGCATGAACACGCGCAGCATCTCGGCGTTGATAAGCGCATTGCCCAGACAGTGACGATACGGCGTCGGCTTCTCCTGCACGAAGTGCCCGTTGAACTCCGTGACGGCGATAGGCACGTCGCGCCGGTCCGTCAGTTCGCGCAGCAGGGCGTTCATCTCGTCATAGTAGTCCTGGATCTGGTCGGCCTCGGCCAGCCCCATGGTGAGGAGCGTCTTCCCGTCGGGCTTCCCGTCGTTGCCGCTGTAGCCGGGTTTGTAGGAGTGATGAATGACAAAGTCCACGTCCTTGCCGATGATCTCCAGCACGGCGCGCGCCCACTGGTTCAGGTTGGGGAAGCCTGTGGCGATCACCGCGCCGAGCTTTACACGCGGGTCAACCGCTTTCATGGCGCGCCGGTACTCCAGGTATCGGCGCGCGTATTCCTGCGCGGTCATCTTCTGCCCATGATGGTCGCCATGCTCGGTTTCGTTGCCATATTCGAACCAGACAACGTTCCAGGGCGCGGGATGTCCGTCGCTCGCGCGCAGCGCCGCCCAGCGCGATTTCCCGTCGTTTGGCGAATTGAGGTACTGGACCAGGTCCACGGCGTCCTGCGCCGCGCCAAAGTAGTCCGCGAGGGTGATAAGCGGCTCCGCGCTGATGTCCGCACAGTTCTGAAGAAACTCGGGCAGCCCAAATTGCTGATCCGGCCGCTGCGCCAGCGGACCGACACACTTCTTCCAATCGAATAGGTGGGCGCCGCAGCCGCCCGGATAGCGGGCAACGCTCAGTCCCGAGTTCTTCGCCATCGCCGCCATCTCCGGCACGGAGCGCCGTTTCTCCGGGTCCCAGATGCCCGCCCCCCGGCTCGCATAGTCCGGATTCGCGTGTTGCCACGCGCTCTTCTGGTAGCCCAGCATGTTGTTGCCGAAGACCCACGGGTTCACCTTGCCGATGACCTTCCGTGCATTCACGTAGATGGAAGGCGACTTCTCCGGCTCGCAACCGGAAAGACCGATCAGCAGTGACGCCAGCGCAGCGCCGCCTAAGCAATATGTCACTCGTTCCATTGTGCCGGTCTCCCTTCTGGACTGATATTTCCCATCTAATCACGTTTCGAACTCCGCGCCATCCCCAAGGACACGTAGCCATGCACCAGGCGATAAACGTATACCGATTTCTTGGGCTGGGGCAAGAAAAATCTCAGCCAACGCAGGAGCGGCCACATGGGGCCGCCCCTACCCAATTCCCTTTGGGCAAGACGCCCGCATGACCGGACTACGGTACGCCGATGTAGACGTAGTTGCCCACCTCGCCCGTGATGAGGTCAATGCCGATCCAGAAGGCCCCGCACATGATCTGGCCCAGGATCATGCCGAGAAAGAGCGGCTTCATGCGCTGATAGAAGTGCTGCCCGCCAAGACTCAGGATGGACAACTTGAGCAGCCAGCCGATGAACACCCCGAACCACGCCCAGCCCATGACCCACGCATCGCCGATACAGTAGCCCACGTAATGGACCGGCCACCACATGACGCGATTGCGCAGAAAAACCAGCCCGGCCATCGCCGCCGCGCCGATGCCGGTGTGGAGCCAGCGTTCGAGGATCACCCGCTTGCCGACGGGGTACTTGATTTTGTCCACGACAAAGTTGAAGGCCATCGTCGGCACGCCGAACTGCCGCATGTTCGCGCCGCCATACTTGTAGTTGAGCGTCACCGTGATCCATACGGCCCCGGCCAATCCTGCCACAATGGCGACCATCATGGCCCAGAACAGCCGCCGGCCGCGCGCCTCGGCCGAGTCGGAGAGCTTCAGGCCGTTCATCGCCGAGGTCATGACCGACGTCCGCATCTCGGCGGCGTAACTCCAGGTGAAGCCCAGGCTGGTGATGCCGGAGGGCTGCAACGCCTCCGTCCCGATGGCATAGACTGTGAAGGGCTGGGGGATCATCTGGGCCGCGGTGAAGCCGACGCCGCCCTGGGCGACGATCCGCGTGAGGGCGAAGAAAATGCCGAACGAACCCAGGTAGAAAACGGCTGCCCCGAAGATAGGCATGCCCGACGCAGCGAACCAGCCGATGCAGTAGATCGAGGCGAGGAGGAAAACGAGCACGGCGGCGCGATAAGAAAGGATTTCCTCGGAATCATCAATCTTCGCGTCATTCTTGAGCGCCTTTCGGAGAACTTTGCGGATATGCCCCCTGGCCGACCAGAGTGCAAAGATCACCAGCACAATCATGGCGCCCATACCCTGGTAGGATGTGGCGGCGGAGCTGCCGGTGAGAGGGTCGTGATGGCCCTCCAGAGTATAACCGGTGACGTTGAGGATACCGGTCTCGATCTTGCTCAGTAGGTGAAAGACCCAGAAGCTGGCGGCGACGTCGAGGTTGATGAAGTAGGTGAGGCCGACGATGGCAAAATTCCAAAAGACCAGGACGTGCGTAGTGCGACGAAAGATCCAGAAATTTCGCCGGAACGTGAGATCGGGGACGGAGGGGAAATAGTAGCTTAGACCGTTTATGCTCACGATGGCGAAGGTGAAGATGAAGGCGAACCAAGTGAGCCGATTGCGGAAGAGGGGATTCACAATGTTCTCGTCATTGCCGCGAAGCATTTCGAGCGGCGGCTGGATGATGGGAAAGGCAAGGCGTTCGTGCTCGACCCACTGCTTGCGCATGATGACCATGGCGGCGATCATGACGAGGTAGATGGCCATCATCTGGGTGGTCCACCAGAAGAGGGGGATCGCCCACTCGCCCCAGGGGATGGATTCCCCGGCGGGCAGCCCCTCGTAGAACCATCGGGAGACGTGTGGGGCGTGCGGCGCGAGCCAGGCGGGGATTTGGGGGATAAAGAGGTTCTCCCAGTCGTTCTCGGGGCTGGCGTAGTAGAAGGGGCGGGTGAGGATGTGGAACATGTTGGTAACCAGCCCCCATGTGGGGATGGCCGAGGCGATGATCATCATCACATAGATGAGCACCAGCTCGGCGGCGGAAAGTGCATGACGGGGGCAGAATAGTTTGAGGAGTGGGTTGAGCATGACGACGAGGACGAAGAAGAGCATCACGGCCCCGGCGGTGATATAGTCGGACGTCAGGCCGGCGTTCTTCATGATGAGGACGCAGTAGGGGCAGGCGACATTCAGGAGGAACGACAGGACCGCTCCGATGACAAGCGACCGCAGCGTGAAGCCTCGATGGGGGGTGACGAGGATCGCCTCTTCCATCGGCTCCCCCGCGCTCACGCATAGACCCTGAAGTCAATCTCCTGAAAGATGCTGTCCTTCCACTCCAGCCCTCTCAGATGGCCCTCATCAATTTGGCCGCGCATGATCTGATCGTAGAGGGCCAGGAACCGGTGGATGTGGTCCTTCGTCCGCCGCTCGGCGTAGGGGACCATGGTGCCGGTGGTCATGATGAAGGCCCAGTCGCTGCTTTGAGCGAGGAGGAGTTCCCGCGCGGCCTGCTTGGCGGCGCGGTCCATGAGGCCGCCTTCGTGGTAGCAGCGGCGCGCGATCTCGATCATGCGGCGCTCGCACTTATGGAGATAACGGTAGATCCAGTCGTTCGAACCGTTGAGCCAGACCTCGTAGTAGCCCTTGTCGCCCCAGGAGGAAGGGGCGGGCCGGACCACCTGGTTCACCGGGAATGCATCCAGGTAGTCGCCCGGCGTGCAGAGGGCGACGTCGTTCTGGTCGAAGGCGATCTTTCGGATGAGGAAATTGAGGAAGTCCGGCCCCTCGAACCACCAGTGGCCGAAGAGTTCCGCGTCGTATGGCGCCAGGATGATGGGCATGCGCTGCAAGTGTCCATGGAGGTGGCGGGCCTGGTGCTGCCGATTGAACATGAAGTTGCCCGCGTGCTCGGCGGCTTTCTCCCGGGCGGCGCCGGGATAGTAGGGTTCCTTCGCCCCCAGGTCCACATCGCCGGTGATGCGATGATACTTGATGCCGAGGTAGCGGCGCTGGCCGTCGGCATGGAGGTAAGGACGAACATGCTCGTAATCGGCGTCATAGCCGAGGTCCCGGTAGAAATCGCGATAATTGTAGTCCCCGGGGTAGCCCTCCTTGGAGCTCCATACCTGTTTCGAGGACTCGATGTCGCGGCTGAATACCGCCACGCCGTTGGGACAGTAGATGGGGCCGAAGACGCCCATTCGCGGCCGCGGATCGCCGTTCTGGACGCCGTGGGTGTCCAGGATAAAGTAGTCAATGCCTTGCTCGGCGATGAAGTGCTCCAGCCCGTAGGCATAGGCGCACTCAGGGAGCCAGATGCCGCGCGGCGAACGACCGAAGTGTTTTTCGTAGTTGCATCGGGCGACGGCGATCTGCGCCCGGATGCTGTTGGGAGTGGCCATGAGCGGCAGGAAGCCGTGTGTGGCGGCGCAGGTGAGGATTTCGAGCCGCCCTGCGTCCTGAAGTCGGCGAAAGGCGCCGACGAGATTGCGGCCGTACTTTTCCTCAAAGATGTGGCGGGCGCGCTTGTACCGCGCTTCATACATGAACGCCGCCTCACGGAATGGGGAGCGCTCGTCATGTCGCTGGATTTCTTTTTCGCACAGGGAAATCCGCTTGCCGAGGTAGCGGAGGTATCGCCCCTGGAGAAGGGGGTCCACCAGCATCTCGCACAATGGAGGCGTGAGGGACATGGCGATGCGATACCGGATGCCTTCATCGAGAAGCGAGTCGAAGACATCAATCAGGGGGATGTACGTCTCGGTGATGGCCTCGTAGAGCCAGTCCTCCTCGAGAAATTCGTCATGTTCGGGATGCTTCACGAACGGCAAATGCGCGTGGAGCACAAGCGAAAGATAACCTGCTGCCATGTTACACTATCCGTGCTAAAGGTTTAGACAAATCGTATTTACACAAGTGCGGACCGGAGATCGCCGTTTCCGTTACTTACGGACCGGTCTCCCGCTTGGCGGAAACCTGCCCGGGCTCGTCGGCGATCCGGGGCGGTCGGACGTCTGCGTCAACTCGGCCGCGCCTCCCGGCGGGACGTCCGCCGGCTCCAGAACATAAGCCATTTCACCGGGCTTGACCAGTCCGCGTCGGACGCGCCTCATCCAGGTTTCGGAGCGATCCGCGCTCGGCGCGCCGCGCGGCGTGGCAACTTGTTCAGTGCTGGCGGCGACGACGAACTCGCCGCCCTGATCGTAAAACCCGATTTGCAGGGACACCAACTTGGCTTCGCCGGTACGTACATACCAGTTGTTGGCGCCCACATAGACCGCGATCTCCTGCTGGATGGAACCTCCCTGGTCGAGCACGCGCAAGTGCCACGGAAGCTGGGTGAATTCCTTGCCGCCGCCGCGGGTTTGCACGAGATGGTTGCTGCCGTCCCCGAAGAGCTCCCAATAGACGAAGACCCAGTCAGGGTCGCGGACCAGGGCGTGGATCTGGTCGTCCCCGAACCCGGCGGGGAGGTCGGCGCCGCGGTCAATATAAGGACCCGTGATTGGCGGCGCGGGCGCCTCGGCCTGGACCTTGATGGGCTCGGGCGGCGGGGCGGGCTTGGGCGCCATTGACGGTCGTTTCGCCCTTGCAGGGGCTTTCTTTCTTGCAACGACGGAATCCAGTTGTTTGCCCAGATCCCGAAGCGAGGCCGCCTTTTCAGGGATTTTCTTCGCCTCGGCCTTTTTCGGCGGCTCCTTTTTCAAGGTCGGCTTCGGGGCGGCCTTGATAGGCGGCTTCCTTGCGAACTCCTTCTTTTGGGTGTTTTTTTTCTTTGCCATCTTTCTCTTTCTTTCCTCCGCGCTGTTCATGTTTACCCTCGCTCCTTTTGGATTTGTTCGATCGGCGTCCCTTTGGGGACAACCACGATGCCGGATTCCGTCACTTTAAACCGCTTGGCTTCTTCCTCCAAATTATATCCAATTTCGGCCCCTTCCGGGATTTCCACACCCTTGTCAATGATGGCCTTTCGAATCCTGGCCCTGCGTCCGATCCTCACGCTCTCCAGGAGGATTGACTCCGAGATATGGGCGTAGCTGTTTACGCGCACATCGGGCGACAGGATGCTGCGCTCGACCCGGCCTCCGCTGATAATGCATCCCGCCGAAACGAGCGAGCTTACAACCATGCCGAGGCGTCCGCCGGGGTGCTCGTCGGCATGGACTGTCTTCGCAGGCGGATACTGCACCTGATGCGTGCGAATGGGCCAGTTGGGGCTGTAGAGATCGAACAGCGGGTCCACCCCCACGAGGTCCATGTTGGCTTCCCAGTAGGCGTCAATAGTCCCGATGTCCCGCCAGTACTGCACATCCTTGCGGTTTTCGTCCTGGAACTCATAGGCGTAAACGCGATCCTGTTTCACCATTTGGGGAATGATATTCTTTCCGAAATCGTGGCTGGTGTTTTGTTTTGCGTCGGCGATGACATTTCGTATCAGTTTTTCGGTGGAAAAGATGTATATCCCCATGGAGGCGAGCGCCTTGGCGGGATCGCTCGGCATGGGCGTGGGCTTTGCCGGCTTTTCGTGGAAGCGCACGATTCGCTGGGACGAATCAATCTCCGCCACCCCGAAGCGTGTGGCGTCCGCGAGAGGGACTGTAATGCAAGAGATGGTAAGGTCGGCCTGCTTGGCGATGTGGAAGGCCAGCATATCGGCGTAGTTCATCTTGTAAACGTGGTCTCCGGAGAGGATCAGGACATAGTTCGGCCGCTCCTGCTGGAGCGTATAGATGTTCTGGTAGATCGCGTCGGCGGTGCCGCGGTACCAATCGTCTCCGGCGCGCTGCTGGGGCGGGATGGAGGCGATAAACTCCCCCAACTCTCGGGGAAGGACATTCCAGGCCAGCTCGATATGGCGATTGAGGGAGATGGATTTGTACTGGGTCAGGACATAAACGCGCCGAATGCCGGAGTTGATGCAGTTGCTCAGGGTGAAGTCAATGATGCGATAGATTCCGCCGAAGGGCACGGCTGGTTTTGCGCGGTCGCGGGTGAGGGGGTAGAGCCGTTCCCCCTGGCCGCCGGCCAGGACCATGGCGGTTACGTTTTCGAACGTCTTCGGTCCGAGGGGTAAATTCATTTCTGGTCGCCCTCTTTTTTCTCTCCGGGAGTAGGCCGGCCGTCGGGGCTCTGGGTGCGGGCGGCGAGGATTTCCTGGATTTTATCCTTGAGTTCACGCATATCCGACGACTTGATGACATACGCATCGGCGGACCATGTCATGAAGTTGTCCTTGTAGGAGGCGTAGGCCGTGTTCAGGATCACGGGGATCTGGTTGTTCTTCGCAAGAATCTTGCTAAGCGCCTCGATCCCGTCCATGTTCGGCATGGCGACGTCCATTATGATCAGATCGAGCGGTTGCGTCTCCGCCTTTTGCACGGCTTCTTTGCCGTCGCAGGCCAGGATCACGTTGTAGCCCTCAGCCTCCAGTTCGGTCTGGTAAAGCAGCCTCTGGTTGCGGTCGTCTTCGACTACGAGTATTGTCGCGCCCATCTCTTCGCCCTCCGTTTCTGTTTTCCTATCGTGTGTGTTCTTTTTCGTCGCCAAGAGGAAGCATTAAATTGAACGTGGTTCCCTCTCCCACGGTGCTTTCCACAAAAATATCCCCGCCATGGTCCTCGATCACCTTGCGCGTCACAGCCAGCCCCAGGCCCGTGCCATCCGGCTTTTTCGTAAAAAAAGGGTTAAACATATTCTCCAGCACATCCGGCGACATGCCTTCGCCTGTGTCGCGGACCTCGATCTTGACGTAATCCTCCTGCGGGCGCGTCGCAACAATCACCACGCCCCGCGTCTGCTTGGGCAGGGAGTCCAGTCCGTTGCGCAGCAGGTTCAGGAGCACTTGCCGTATCTGGCCGGGGTCCACCATGATGTCCGGAATCCCATTGCCGAGGTCGCGACGCAGCTCGGCATGCGATTGGGCAAACTGGGGTTGGACAAATTCGCATACGTCGTTGATGAGACGGTTCAGGTTTGTCCGTTCCTTCTTCGGCTCTGCCGGTTTTGTAAAGTTAAGGACGTCCGCCAGGATGCGTTCCAGGCGCGACACCTCCTCCGCGATGATGCCGGCGGCCTGGGTGATGGAGGAAGGCGCCTGGACCTGGCGGAGGATTGACCGCGCAAAGCCGCCGATCGTGACGAGCGGGTTGCGGATCTCGTGGGCCACGTGGGCAGCCATATTCCCGATGGCCGCCAGCCGCTCCGAACGCACCAGGCGATCCCGCGTCTCGGCAAGCTGGTGGTAGTTGTCTTCCAGCCGCTGGTAGGCCTCGGCGTTGTCTATGGCCAGCCCCGCGCGGGCCGCAAATATGTTGAGCATCGAAATTTGCTGCTCGGTGATGGGCTTGCCGCTGTAGAGATTGTCGGCCAGAACGGCGCCGATTGCCTCGCCGCGGGCGATGAGAGGGACGCAGACGAACTGCCGAAGGTTGAGAGTAAAGCGGAGATGTTCGCTCACGCGCGGGTCATTCCAGGCGTTTTCCACGAAGATCGGCTGCTTCTCGCGGACGGCGAGCACCGGAATCTGCGCCTTATCGTCGAGGGAGAAATTCAGCGAGTGGAGAATCTTATTCAGCGGGGTCTCCGGCTGGCCCGCCATGTTGTCGTACTCGGCAAGGATCTGCCGCAGGGATTTCCGCTCCGCCGCCGCCTTGCTCCAGATCCTTCCGGCGTCCTCGGCGCTGGCGGGGCCTACGGCCATGGTTCCTTCGAGCCTGTGCCTTTCGGCGGTGCGGAGCCAGAAAAAGGCCCGGTTGAACCCCAGGGCGGCGCCGGCGGTGACGCAGGTAAGGGCGGCAAATATGGCACGGTCGCGCTCCAGCGTCTCCTGCATCACGGCGCTCAATTCCCGGATGAGATTCAGTTCCTCCATCCGTTCGGCGTGGTCGGTAATGTCCTGGGAAAGCTTCAGGACCTGGGTCACCTGGCCGTTCGCTTCTCGGATGGGCGTGACAACGCTGAGGAAGTGCCTCCTTTTGCCGTCCCTGGTGTAATTGACATGTTCCTCACGCTGTACCTGGCTGGTTTTGAATGCATTGAGGGCGACACAGTTCTCGCAGATGTCTTGCCGCCCATGGTAAAGTTCGTGGCAGCGCATCCCGGTCACGTCAACGCCGGGACGGAACCAGTCCACGACGGCCTTGTTGGCCCAGACCACGCGCATATTGCGGTCTATGAGGGACAGGCCGGCCCCCATGGCGGTAAGCACGTTGCGTATGTTCTCCTGTTCGCGCCGGACCTCGTCTTCGGCTTGCTTTCGCGCCGTCACATCCTGAAGGCAGATGGTGAAGCCGGTCTGGTTGCCGGCGTCGTCGTAGAGATTGGCCACGGCCTCGTAGACCCAAAGCTGCCGCCCGTCCTTCGTTTGCATGGGCCGTTCGAGCTGAACACTGCCCCAGGTCCTGCACTCGGAAAGGAGGCCCGCCAGGTTAAACTCGCCCGGGGTCTGGAAGCCGTGCCTTTTCTTGCCGATCACCTCCTGCGCCGTGTAGCCGAACATCCGTTCATTGCCGGTGCTCCAATAGGTGTAGAGACCGTTCATGTCAATGGCGCCGACCCCGATGGGGAGGTGTGTCATCACGTGGGTGAGGCGGCGCTGGGCCTCGCGAGCCTCGGCGCGCAGGCGCGCGGCCTCGACCCCATCGGCGATGGTTCTGGAGATCATCTGCATGGCCGCGACGTCGCGTTCGTCAAACGCGGCAAGGCTCGTACTCTCCACGTTGATCACGCCGACTACTTCATCGCGGATCTTGATTGGCACACAGAGTTCGGAACGGCCCCTCCGTTCGGCGTCATGGGCTATGATGCGGCGAGGTTCTTTTGTCACATCATTTGCAACCAACGGCTCGCCATGCTCGGCCACCCAACCGACCATCCCCTGGCCGATCTTCTGGCGATAGCCCTGCTTCATGAGTTCGCCGAACGCCCCTGCCTGTCCCCTCATGACAATTTCGCCGGCGGCCTTGTCCACAAGAAACAGGCTGACGTCGTAATATGAGAACGTTTGCTGCACTACGGAGGCAACCGCGTCGAGGAGTTCACGAAGCTCCACGTCCGCGCCGACGAGGGCGCTGACCTCGTTGATCATGGCCAGTTCAGCGGAGCGCCGTTTGCCCGTCTCGGTCAGCCGCAGGTTGTTGATGGCCGCGGCTACCTGCTCCGCAATCCGTTTAAGGGCGTTTGTGTCTGTATTGGAATAGGCCCGGGGGGTGCGCATCCCCAGGAGAATGGACCCGAGGGCCTGGTCCTGCAACTGGAGGGGGGAGGCGGCGTAAGATTGGACGCCGAAATCCTTCAGCCACGGGTCAAGGGTATTTTCACTCGTCTCGTCAATGCGAATGGGTTCTTTTTGCCGGCTCGCACGGCCAAGTACGAGTGTTTCGCAAGGAACGATCTCGCTTCGGGCCGTCTCGCGGGTATTGGGGAGCAGAACAGCGTGTATTTCCATATTGGCGTTGTTGTCGCGGAGGAGCCCGATGAGAAGGCAATCGAAACGGATGAGGGTGGAGACCTCGTGAGCAAGGACGGTCGCGATCTCCTCCATGCACGAGGCCGAGATAAGGCCCAGGCTGATTCGGCTGACTGCGGCATAGACCTCGGAGCGGAGCTCCACCTCCTGGAGGCGGGCGATGCTGTACTTCCGGGAGAGCTCATGCGTGCGCAGGCGCGCCTCGTCAATTTCCGCCTCGTACCGACTGCACAGCTCCGACAACGCCTGCCAGTTGGAGCCAAACTGGCGCACGAGCAGGGCCATGATGGTCTTCTTGAGAAGCATCTCCACGCGGGCGATGTCGGTGGGGGAGGAGTCCGAGTCGAGCGCCTGCCACATGAGTTGGGGCAGGAACTCGCCCCCGATGGTCGTGTCCGGGTTGGCGATGTGGTCCACGATCAGATCGTAGAAGCTGGACATCCGCTCCACAAACACATTCTCCCCGATGGCGGCTGTGAGCTGCTGGGCGTGCGGGAGGGTCCTCACCGCAGCGATCCACTTCTCCATGGCCTCCGGCTTTGCCTCCTTCAGGAAGCTCACGAGTAGCGATGATGTGTTTTCTACTGAACTTACACTCATGGCGCCGTCCTGCACGTCCTCCTACCCGATGGGACGGACCTCCTTCCGAATCGTTACCGCCCAGGGCTTGCCCGGCTCGATGGCGATGGGCCACCGGGGAATAATACACGATCCCTGATACACCATCTCAAATCCGGATTCTGATTGCGATATCGTCTGCACGGGATACACCCACACCTCGCACGGAATGGAGAACAGATAAAGCACGTCCACTCCAAGCTCTTTGTCGCGCACCGCGAGGCGGCGGATGTCCCGAAATGTATCCTGCACTGACACCGGAAGCGGGCCGGCCCCCTCGTCGAGGTGATAGGCCCTCTGGGACTCATCGCTCGAAAGCATTGCCAGGTTGAATTCCACCCCGAAAATCGTCGCTATGGGGGCCGTGTGGGTGTTTCGGATCCCGTAGTCCACCGCCACGGCGGCGTGGGCCTTTGTAACGCGGATCGTTTTTGTCACCTCTAACTTCGCCCCGCTGTGATCGGTCCCCCCCCTCAGCATGCTCAACACCACGGCATCCTGGGCGCGGCTTACCCCGGCCTCGTACTCCCCCCAGGCGAAATCGCCCCACGACGTCGTCCGGCCCGTGACGGCGTCGTCGAGGGAGAAATCCTGCGGAAAGAAATAATCCACGAGACTCTCCCGCGTGTGCGCGTCGTACCAGAGTCTCTTGTCCAGGTCGGGCTGTTTTGTGGCCGTGATGTGGTGGATGCTCTTCACCTGCCCGTCGCTTTGAGACCGCGCGGCCGCCAACAGCCGAGCGTGATACGCCTCTTTCCGGCGGGCGACGACGTTGAGGAAATTGATCCCCTTCTCGCGGACATCGAACTCGATCATGTGCCCCCCGGAGTCCGGCTTGAAAATCGCCTTGATGAGCGAGTTGCCGAGGGCGATCTCCTGCTTTCCGTCGAGATCGAGGTCCACGGCCTCGGTCTCGGCCCATTCCCTTTGCTTCTGCGAGGCGGCGTCGGCCAGGCGCTCGGCGGCAATGAGATGTTCGTAAACAGCCCACCGAAGGTGCGGCAGATAGAGACCGCCGAAGACCCCATGCCAGTAGGAGCAGTTGCATTGGCCCCGGAACAACTCCCTGCCGGCATCGGACTTCTTTCGGCTGTTCTTCATGGCCCGAACCTTCCGGCTTACGTGGAGCATCTTCCCGTACATCCGGTTCGTCTCGGGATACTTCACCTTGAAGTTGCGCCAGAAGCCGCCGCGCATGAAGGGCTTTGTATCGTCGTAAAGCCGGTTCTGCTCCAGGCGTGTTGCGATGGCCTCGTAGCGCTCCTGGGCCGGCGTCGGCAGCGCCCACTCGGTCATCTCGCGGTAGGAGGCGTCGGGAAGGTAAGTCGTGCCAAGGGGGGCAATCTGCTCCAGCGCCTCGCTCAAGGTCATCAGATGGATCCAGTCGGCGTTCTCATCGAGGGCCTTGAAGAATCGCTCGAGCCAGTGGTCGCCGTAGACATGCTCATACGTCTTCGGCCAGACGCCGAATTTCTCGCCGTCGTCGCCATAGACCAGAAGCCGAGTCCCGTCCTCGGTGGCGATCTCCTTCAGGTGCGTCACGAGTTCCTCGGGCCATCGGAAGGGGATGTAGTAACGCAGGAGCTCGCTGGAGGGAAAGACCGACAGCAACCGCCCCCGATCTTCTGTCCTGTAGTAGCCCAGAAGATCATTGCCGGAGAGGCCGGCGTTTTTGAAGTGAAAATCATCCACGATAATGTATTCCACCCCTGCGTCCGCGAGCGGGGCGCAAAGGGACTGCTCCCAGACCCGCTCGGGCACCCAGGCGCCCTTGGCGTCCGCCTTGAAGTGGGTCTTCAGGTAGTCCCTCATCATCCGGATCTGGTCATGCCGGTCTTCGTCGGGGAGCATGGTGAAAATCGGCTCGTAAAACCCCCCGCCCATCAGCTCGACCCTGCCGCCGGCGACGAGTCTGGCCAGGCGCTTGAAATACTCTGGATGCGCCGACTCGACCCATTCCAGCAGGCACCCGGAGTAATGCAACGTGGCCTTGAGCGTCGCATGCCGCTCGAACTCGTCCAGGAAGGGGAGGTAGGACTTCTGGTAGGCCATCTCGAAGATGTGGGGAAAGTTGCCGACGGGTTGGTGATTGTGGATGGCCAGCGCCAGGTTGATCGTCTTCTTTTCCATGAACTCAGCTTCCTTCCTGCCGGCTTTTTTGCAGGGCCTTCTTGTAGAGCGCCACATACTCCTGAGCGCTTCGTTTCCATGACCAGTCTTGCTTCATCCCGATCTTCATCAGCTTGGTCCAGAGTGTCTTGTCCTTGTAGGCGTCGAGGGCGCGATCAATCGCAGCCAGCAGAGCGCCGCCGGAATATTCATCAAACGAAAAACCATTGGCCCGTCCCGACTTGACGGCCCCCGGCGTGCAATCGCTGATGGTGTCCGCCAATCCCCCCGTCCGGCGGACGATGGGCGCGGCGCCATACTTGAGGCTGTAGAGCTGATTCAGCCCGCATGGCTCATAATGTGAGGGCATCAGAAACATATCCGCCCCCGCCTCGATCTGGTGGGCCAATGCATTGTCAAATGTAAGATTTACGCCGACCTTGTGGGAGTACGCCTCGGCGATGCGCCCCAGGAGCTTGTGATAGCGTTCCATGCCCGTGCCTAGGACAACAAGCTGAAGGTCGCGGGCCATCAGATCGTCAATGATCTCCTCGATAAGGTCCCAACCCTTTTGAGGATCAAGACGCCCGATCATGCCGATCAGCGGAACGTCGCGGCAGGCGAGGCCGTTTTTCTCCTGGAGGGCCCTCTTGCATTTCGCCTTTCCCGCTAACTTGTCGGGAGAATAGCGGGCCGGAATCAGGGGATCATCGGCCGGGTTCCACACATCGTAATCCACGCCGTTCACAATGCCGTAAAGGTCTTCGGACCGATGGGAGAGGACCCGCTCCAGGCCCTTGCCGAAGTCATCCGTTGTCTGGATTTCCCCGGCGTAGGTCTTGCTCACGGTGTTGAGGATATCGGCAAAAACCAGGCCCCCTTTCATAAAATTCAATTTTCCGTAGAATTCCAGTTCTTCCCAATTGAAGAGATTCCACGGCAGCCCGGTCAGCTTCATGTCCCAGTGCCAGAACAAGCCCTGATAGGCCAGGTTGTGAATAGTGAACAGCGATCCGATCTCCTTCAATGCCGGCTCATGCTGGTAAAGGGTCTTGAGGTATACCGGGATCAAAGCCGTCTGCCAATCGTGGCAATGGAGAATGTCAACCTTCAGTCGCAGCGCCTTGATGGTCTCCAGTACGGCGCGGGAAAAGAAAACGAAGCGCGCCGCATTGTCGGGGTAGTCGTCCCCCTTGGGACCGTATAGCTCGTCCCGGTCGAAATAGCGGGGGCAGTCAATGAAGTAGATCGGCGCCCGCGATTTCGGGATGGTGGACTTCATGATCGAAGCCGATACGGTCTCCTGCCCGACAGGTATTTTGACAGTCTCCCCCGTGGAAGCGATTCCCGCGCAGTTCTTATGAACAACGCGGTACAGCGGCATGACGACGGCGACATCGTGGCCGAGCTTGGACAAGGGCTTTGGGATGGACCCCGCCACATCGGCCAGGCCGCCGGTTTTGGCAAAGGGCGCCACCTCGGAGGAGGCAATTAAAATGTTCATTAGTATCTCCCCTGCAGAATTGCGGATCGTGAGTTTACAGCCGTTGCACGCCCCCATCACCGATTCATAAGTGCTATGAGTCCACCTCGCGCATAAACTCAGCCGCCTTTTCTGGAGGAATAGGATTGATGTAGAACCCCGTTCCCCATTCGAATCCGGCCACCTTGGTTAGCCGGGGGATGATCTCAACATGCCAGTGAAACTCTTCCATGTGCGGTTCGTTCCAGGGCGCCGTATGGATGATATAGTTGTACGGCGGCTCCTCGAGGGCGGTCTCGAGTCGTCGAAGCACGCTCTTCAGATGCGTCGCCAGATCCTTGGCCTGGGCCTTGGTCATCGCCTCGAAGTGGGACAAATGCTTGCGGGGGAGAATCCACGTCTCGAACGGGAACCGCGCAGCAAAGGGGCAGAACGACACGAATTCATCGCTTTCATGCGCGATCCGCGATTCGGTCATCAGCTCTTGCTGGATCATGTCGCAGAACAGACACCGTCCCCGAAACGCAAAATAATCGCGCGCCCCGCGCATCTCGCGCTGCACCAGATTGGGCACGACCGGCGTGGCGATGAGTTGCGAATGGGTATGCTCCAGCGACGCCCCAGCCACCGAGCCTACGTTTTTGAAGATGAGCCCGTAGGCCAACCTGGAGTCTTTCTTCAGGTCCGCAAGCCTTTCCCGATAGACGGCGATGATCTCTTCGACGTTCTCATCGGTGAGGGCTGCGAGGGACAAATTGTGGGTGGGACATTCGATGATGACCTCATGGGCGCCAATGCCGTTCATGATGTCATACATCCCCACCCCCGACTTGTCGAGGTTCCCCTCGATGCGTAGCGCGGGGAACTTGTTCGGCACGATGCGCACGCGCCAACCGGGGCCGTTCGCCGCCGTCCCGCTGTTGCGGTACGCCGCGATCTCGGGAGGGGTCTTGTCTTCATTTCCCTCGCAGAAGGGACAGAACCCGCCGGATCGTTGCACCGTTCCCGACCGGAAATCCGTTGGGCGCGCGGCGCGTTCTGTGGCGATGATGATCCATCGCCCGAGAATTGGGTCCTTCCGAAGTTCGGGCATGCACAACCCTCCTATATCCTCACTTGTCGGATGCGGGCCGCAGGCATACCCCTCCCGCCCGACTTCATGGTGATTATACGAGCATTGTCCGCTCGATGTCAAATGAAAAGGATGGCAGTTAGCAACCCCTCGGCGACGGGGGGCGGATCGGGCGTGTCATGCTGACCCCGCCGAAGGCGGGGGAAGCATCTCGATCCCGCGCTTCGCGGGACTGAGATTCTTCGCTACACTCAGAATGACGTTCAGGAGCGGGCCATGCCCCCCTGTGACTGAGCGAGTGCGTCAGTTATGAACCCGGCGGCGCGCCCAGACGAGCTCAAGCCAGAGGCCCACGAGGCTGGTCGCAACGCGAACCAGACGGCGGAAGTTGAAAAACTGGGACACGCCATACGACCGGAAGAAATGGTGGACGGGCACCTCCGCGAACCGCACGCCGGCGTCTTGCATCCTTTTAATCATCTCGACGCAGATGACGCCCGTGTCGCGCGTAAGCGTGACGCGATCAAAGACAGACCGCCGTATCAGACGAAAGTCGCAGTCCACGTCGCGTAGCTTGAACCCAAAGGCGAGGCGCATGAGATGATGGTAGATTCGCCCGATGACCTTCCGATGCAACGGGTCGGAGCGATGGATCTTATACCCGTTCACAACGTCAATGTCATCGCCGAGGCGGGGAAGCAGCAACTTGAGCTCCGTCACATCATACTGAAAGTCCCCATCGGTATAGAAGATTAAGTCCTTCGTTGCCGAGCCAAAGCCGGAACGAAGCGCGCCCCCATAGCCCTTGTTCCGCTCGTGGAAGATGACCCGGAGCCTCGGATACTGTTCGATGAGCCGGCGCAGAATGGGGCGGCTGTGATCGCTGCTGCCGTCGTCCACAACGATGACCTCGTAGTCGTCGGTCAGCTCGCTCAGGGTCTTGTCCATGAGCAGGACCATGCTTGCAATCGTCCCTGCGTCGTTGTAACATGGGCAAAAGGCGGTGATGGAATAATGGGTCTTCGCCATCGTCGGATAGTCTCCAAGTGTCATTCGGCTTTGGTTATATTTTAGTATGAAAAAGCAGGACCGTGCAAGTGCGGATTCCCGGCCGGTTTTTTGCAGTGGATAATTTCTTGTTGAATAAGCACTTAGAGGAACAGAATACGAAATGAAACTCGGTTTTGTCGGCCTCCCAACCTCGGGCAAGACGACCGTCTTCCAAACCCTCATCGGCGGCGCCGCTTCGGCGGAGCACCACGGCCCGACGGCCGCGCGAATCGCATCGGTCAAAGTGCCGGACGAACGTCTGGATTTCCTTCAACAATCGTTTCATCCGAAGAAGGTGACCCACGCGGCCATTGATCTTGTGGACATACCGGGCATCATCTCCGAGACCGGCCGCGAGGAAAACGCCCGCGTCCTTGCATCGCTTCGGGAGGCGGACGCCTTGATCCATGTGGTGCGCCTCTTTGAAAATGACGCCGCCCCACACCCGCGCCAATCCATTGCCCCCAAGCGCGATATCGAAGAGATCGAGAGCGAGATGGCCTTCGCCGACCTGGCCATCGCCGAGGCGCGAATCGAAAAGCTGGTGGTCTCCGTCCGGAAACCCACCCCGGAACAGGAGCATGAAAAGAAGGAACTCGAGGTGCTGACGCGATGCCGTCAGGCCCTTGAGAACGGCGCGAAACTCATCAACCTCGGCCTATCCGGCCAGGAGCAGAAGCTCCTGAGCAGCTTCTGCTTCCTCACGCTCAAACCCGAAGTGATCCTGCTCAACATCGGGGAGGACAGGATCGGCGACGATTCCGTGTGCAAGTCAGTGGAGTCACCGGGAGGTGAAGTGATCGCCATGTGCGCCCAGGTCGAGATGGAGATCGCGGCCCTCGACAACGATGAAGACCGCCGGACGTTTCTGGCGGAGATGCACATCACCGAGCCGGCCGGCGACAAACTAAAGTCCGCCGCTTACAGGGCGCTGAAGGTCGCCACATTCTTCACTACCGCCTCCGACGAACTCCGCGCATGGACCATCCGCGAGGGCGATGATGCGGTGACTGCCGCAGGAAAGATTCATACGGACATTGCCAGGGGTTTTGTCCGGGCCGAGGTCGTGAGCATTGATGATCTCAAGGCCCTCGGTTCGATGAAAGAGGCCAAGGCCAAGGGCAAATTGCGGCTGGAGGGGAAGAACTACGTCGTTCAGGACGGCGATGTAATCCTTTTCAGGTTCAGCAAATGAAGGCGGAAATCATCTCCATCGGCAGTGAACTCGTTCTCGGTGAGTTAGCGGATACCAACGCAGCCTATATCTCCGGGCGCCTGGCGCGGATTGGCGTGGACGTGCGCTTCCACACATGCGTCGGCGATTCCATAGACGACCTGTGCACCGCCGTTGATGCGGCCTGCAACCGGGCCGACTTCGCAATCCTGACCGGCGGTCTGGGACCGACCCGGGACGACATCACCCGCGAGGCCGTGGCCCGATTCTGCGCCGTGGACCTCTTCGAGGACGCGGCATCTCTCCAACATATCCGGGATCTCTTTCGCAGCCGCAAGCGCGAGATGCCGGAGGCGAACAAAGTCCAGGCCATGTTTCCGATGGGGGCGACGGTCATACCCAACCATACCGGCACGGCGCCGGGTTTTTGCATCGAGCACAAGGGCTGCCGCATACTGACCATGCCCGGTGTGCCGTCCGAGATGAAGAAGATGTTCGAGGAATGGGTGCTGCCGTACGTGAAGGAGCGCCTCCCCGCACGGCAGGTGATCCTGACGAAGGACCTGCGCTGCATCGGCGTGCCGGAGTCGGAGATCGGGATCAAACTGCACGACCTGATGGATCCCGCGCGCAATCCCTTTGTCGCCACGCAGGCCAGCGACGGAATCATCACCATGCGGATCATCGGCCGAGCGGAATCGGACGAAAGCGCGGAGGCGCTCCTGAGCGAAACCGCCGCCGAGGTGCGCAGGCGCATCGGCGATCCGATCTTCATGGAGGGCAAGGGGGGGCTGGAGGTCGTGGCGGCCAGGCTTCTGGGGGAAAAGAAGGTTACGCTCGCCGTGGCGGAGTCCTGCACCGGCGGACTCATCGGCCATTGGCTCACAAACATTCCAGGCATCTCGAACCACCTCCTGGAGGATATTGTTTCCTACAGCAATCAGTCAAAGATCGAAATTCTTGATGTGCCGGCGGAGATAATCGAGCGATGCGGCGCCGTGAGCGATGATGTGGCCCGGGCCATGGCGGAGGGTGTGCGGCGACGCTCCAGGGCGGACGTGGGCCTGAGCACCACCGGCGTCGCCGGGCCGGGCGGCGGCAGCGAGAAGAAGCCCGTCGGCCTTGTCTTCATCGCCATAACATCGAAGTTGGGAACCACGTCCAGGGAACTGCGGCTCTGGGGGGATCGCGAACAGATCAAGGACCGCGCCGCAAAGGCCGCCCTGAACCTGTTGCGCGAGGAATTGCTAAGGCTATAGCAATGGATTTTGCCGGGAAGACAATCAGCGAGATCGCGGCAGGACTCGCGGACATCCCATTTTTTGCATCGCTGAGGCCGCAGAACCTGCTGAGGGAGATCCCGCTGTTCGCGGGCCTGCCGGACGAGACGCTCCGTTCGCTGGCGGAGGACGTGCGCCTCATGGAGGTCGCCGCGGGGGATGTGGTTTGCCGGGAGGGGGAGTACGACACGTCTCTTTACGTCATGTTAACCGGACAGGTCGAGGCAACCGCCCGAATGGGTGCGGCTGCCAAGGTCGAGCTGGCAATCTATGGACCGGGAACGTTCTTCGGACGAACCGATCTTCGATCCGACGCCCCCAACGCCTACACGGTGGTTGCCCGAGAGCGGGCAATCCTTGTATCCGTCCCGGCTGAACAGGTCGCTTCCCTCGTGAAGGGGTCGCAGCAGCTCGCGCAAATTTTGGCCTACACCCACCGTCGGCGGACGATACGGTATGGGCTGCGCATGGTCCCGTTCTTCTCGCGCTTCAGCGAGGGCGGCCTGGAGTACCTCGGCAAGAGAGGCATCCTCCGCGAATACGACCGAGGCGAGGCAATCTTCAAACAAGGCGATGAAGGCGATTCGTTCCATCTGGTGCTGAGCGGGATCGTGAAGGTCGTCATCGAGGGAGACGAGGAGAAGATTCTGGCCTATCTGAAGCGCGGGGCCTGCTTCGGCGAGATGGCGCTGGTGAAGAACGAGAAGCGGATGGCGAGCATTGTCGCCGTGAATCCCACGCAGACCCTTCAGATCATGAAGGAGACCTTCGACGAGTTCCTTGCCGCTCATCCGGACATCGAGGCGCAGATCAAGCGGACCATCGCCGAGCGCGAGGCGGAGAATATCGAGCTGGCGAAGGACCCCGAGCGCGCCGAACGCTTGAGATTCATGGAGGGGCTCATTGACAGCAGCGAGGTGCTGGTCATTGACCTGAATCGTTGCCTCCGGTGCGACAACTGCATCGCCGCCTGCCGGGTGGTGCGGGGAAGTGTGAGGCTGCGCCGCGAGGGGGAGCGTTTTGCGGACTATGTCATCGCCACGGCCTGCCGCCAGTGCCGCGATCCGGCCTGTATGCTCTGTCCGCGCGGCGCCATCACGCGAGACCGGCACGGCGAGATTCACTTCGGCGAAAATTGCGTGGGGTGCGGTTTCTGCGCGAAGAAATGTCCCTTCGGCAATATCTCCATCATCGAGACGGGCGAGGATGCGGAGACCGGAAAGAAGATTCGCAAGGCCGTTAAATGTGATCTATGCCGCGACCGAGCCTACGCACCGTGCGTCTATAACTGTCCCACCGGCGCGCTTCAGCGCGTGTCGCCGGACGTCTTTTTCGCAAAAGTGACCGTGAAGAAATGAGCGCCCGTCTGTCGCCGCGATTTCGCCTCCATCTTCGCTGGCTGGTCCTGACCGTTGCGATCGGCCTCCTCTGCGTGGGGATGTACGGGAACGTCGCCGCCCGCGAACGGCCCGGCGGCGCGCCGGAGGGCATCATCCTCGGCGCCCTGGCCGCGGCGGTGATGGTCTTCGCCTCGTGCTATGGGGTGCGGCGCGGACTCGGCCTGAAGCGCCTCCGGGATACCGTGGGGCGGATAGACCCGGACCGCGAGAAACGACTGGCCGATTTGAACGAGCGGATCGCCGACCTCCAGATCGCCGGACACAAGGAAGGCGGAATGGCGGCGAATCTCCTCAGGGCGGCGAGGGCCGCCGTGAAGAAAGCGGGTTTTGCCCGGCAGATGCGGGTGGAGATCCTCATGGATCGCGGCAGACCCGTCCTGCGGCTCGTTCCGCGGGAGCACCCCGGCCGCTTGGAGAACTGGCTCCTGGCGCACCAATACCTGGGCATACTGGTGGTCGTCCTGCTGGCGCTGCACGCGGGGTTCCGGTTTCGCGGGACGCTCGCCGTGGCGACAACGGCGCTTGCCATTGCCACGGTAGGGAGCGGCTTAATTGTGAGCTTGTTGTATGTGATTGGCCCCAGGATTCTGGTGCGCATGGAGGCGGCAAAGGGGAGCGACGGGGCGCACGCGGCGATTCTGACGGGGACGATCACGGCGGCGCTGGCGCTGCATGTGGCCCTCACAGGTGCGTTGCTGGCGGCGTTGCTCGTTCATGTGCTTTCCATTCTGCATTACTGACGTTGGAGCGCCCATGCTGAAGTGGGTCTTTACATCAACGTTTGCCGTGACCGCCCTGACGCTCCTGGCCCTGGGGGGACTGGGCTATCAGAAGATCCACATGAACGGCCGCCTGTGCTCCGCGCATTCTGGGATCGAGAAGGATTGCCGGGTGTGTCACATACCGTGGAGCCGGACGCGCGTCCGCAAGGCGAAATGTTCGTCGGGCGACTGCCACGTTTCGGTGCGCGAAGAGACGGCGCACATCCCGCCGGAGGTGACGTCGGCTTGCGGCGAGTGCCACACCGAGCATCGGGGCCGGGCGGCGAGCGCGACGCTGCCGGTGGAGGATCGCCCGTGCCTGGAATGTCACGAGAAGAAACTTGCGGGGACCGACCACGTGTTCAGGGCGAAGTGCCAATCGTGTCACTTCTACCATCTGCCATGCCCCAAGGCCCCGCCGGTGGAGCGCGTGGCTGCGAACATGGAGAACCCGCACGGCGAACACCTCGAGGTGATGCGCACGCTGCTCGATCTGAAGGAGGGCGAGTCCACCTGCCTGCACTGCCACGGTGTGCTGGGCGCGGCGGGGGCGATTCGGTGCCCCACGCACAAGGACTGCGCCGGGTCGGAGTGCCACCAGAACTTAGACCGGGCGAAGCCGTCGGAGGACTGCAAGCAGTGTCACAAAACCCTTGATCTGACGAAGGAGATGGGGGGCGTCGCTCCGCACAAGGGCCGCGCGGAAGACGAGCCGGTCAAGCGCTCGTCCGTTCGGTTTTTGCACGAGCACCACATGGAGGCCCCATGCGAGAAGTGCCACCCGAAGATGGAGAAGGCGGAGAAGTTGGAAACCGTTCGGCTCCTCAACCCCGGCCACTGCGGCGGCTGCCACGATGCGTCGGGGAGAGCAGAGAAGTCGAAAGTGAAGTAACTGGAGCGATGGCCTGATGAACAAGGTTGCTTGTTTCCTCCTGTTGCTTGCCGGTTTTATATCGCTATCCGCTCTGTTCTTTGCTGCTCTCGCTCAGGAAGGGACAACCATGCGCTACCACACCGACAAAGAGGGACGAAAGAAACCGATCCTCGAGGACTCCTCCGGCTCCGACTCCGGCCTGGACTACTACGCCCAGGGCGGGGTCGTGCTCAACGGCATCGCCTACTTCACCGGCGACCACGGCTGCTCGAAGCACTGGAAGGGCGACAACTTCCCCTACGTCGTCGCCTTCGATGTGCGCACCTTCAAGAAGATCCGCACCTACCCATTCAAGGACACCTACGACAGCACGCCCCTCGTGATCCAGCGGCGCGACGGCGCGTGGCTCGTCCTCGCCCATGAACATGAGATGAAGCGCACCGTCGCCATGAACCGCGACACGGCGAAGGTCGAGTGGATCAGCGCGGACAATCAGCCGGGGGCCTACTTCTTCGGCTATTCATATTACATGCTGCCCGACAGGTCCAAACTCATCCTCACCGCCTCCCAGAACGGTCTCCACGCCATGTCCGGCGAGACGGGGCAGGATGTCTGGTGGGTCAAGAGCGACGCCACCGGCGGCGTCACACCCGCCGTGGACCAGGAGAATGGCTGGGTCTTCTACCAGCACAACGGCAAGATGATGAAGCTCCGCGCCACGGACGGAACGGTGTTGAAAGAGATCGCCGTGGCCAAGCCGTTCCGGTGCATCTCCTGGAACACGATCCTTGTCAACGACGAGCATGGTTACTACATCGCCACCTACTGGATTGACGATGCAAAGGGGACATGGTGCATGGCCCTGCGCGTCTATGACGCTGACCTGAACCTCGTGTGGGAGCGCAACCCCGTCGCCGGCGGCAAAAAGTCCACCATCACCTACGCCCACGGCAAGCTCGTCATGGGATCGGGCAATGACCGGCATCACTACGAAGGGAAGGACTGGAAACACGTCTCGGCCTTCAACATCAAGACGGGCGAGATCGTCTGGAAGTGCGACCTCACGAACCAGGACTATACCGCGATCCTGAACGTGCCCTACGCCAACGGTTTCTTCTACGCCGAGACCATGGGGCGTTCGAGTAAGGTCTTCCGCATTGACGCATCGAGCGGCGCATTGGCTGAGACCATTGACTACGGTGCGCATATCGGCTCGTGCGCGCAGTGCATCATTGCCCGCGGGATGATCCTCAGCGGCGACCTGACCCGCGACGGGATCGTCGCCACAGTGATCTCCGAGAACTCGGCAGCCGACTGGCCGGGCCCCTTCTGCGATCCGCAGACCAACACCTACGCCGCCCCGGACGAGCCGGCGGCGAAGAATGTGCCGATGCGGGAAGTTTACGTCGGCGTTTGGAAATGACCGTCGCTGCGCCTCCGTCCACAGGCGAGTTTTCTTGTTTGCATTGTAGTAATTGGGGAAATATAATAGATATGCTTTTGCAGGCGAAAGGCAAAATGAAAAGGTATCGCATATTTTTTATCCTTGGTTGCTTCTGCTTGCTTGCAACGATCTTCTGCGGTTGCCAGCGCCGCGGCCCATCAAAAGGTGTGAAGAAGCAAGAAACTGGGGCCGCCAATCGGTCGCTGGATGATGCCAAAAATAATCGGCGTAAAGCAGAAAAAATCCATGAGAGAAAACCGCCGACACGAGAATTCCTACTCGCCAATGGATTCACGAAGGAGAACGGGGCATTTGTCAGACGCGACGTTATGATCAAGGAACTAAGGGACCTTTTTGGCTTCGCTTTGGCTGATTTGGACCCTGGGATTAACGCGAGTGATAGTCACAACCTCATGAAGGTTAGCCTTGGCGAAGGAGCACATTTGACCTTAAAGGTTCTTATTCCTGGAACAAGGGGGCCGCTCAAGGTGCAACATATCAAGACCCCTTCATTTGAGGGTGCTCAGATTCTCTCAACTGAATGCGCGGATGACGACGTGGTGGACGCAAGCGTATACCTCAATGCTGCTGGCACCGGACACTCGAGCCCGAAGGGAAATCTACGAGAAAAGGAACGGGGAACACCTGAGTCAAACAAGCCCCAGTAACCCACATCAAATTCATCGCGGTTGGGAAGTTTGGGTGATACCCATAGCCGTAGAAGTCAAGAGCGACATACCATTGGAAGCCTACGGGTCTTCGAACAGGCAACAGAATTTTTTTAAAAAAGCCAAGTCTTTAGTTGCCGTATAGCAAATATTAATATACTATTATATAAGTATATTCCTAATGGTGGCTTGACAACTCCCAATTTGTGTGCTATGCTGCTTTTACGGGGCAACGTGATCTTCTACAGGCAGCGTATCTGAAACCACGCGTCTGCCTGTATGGGCTAATTTTGCCATTACATGGCATCGAGGGAGTCTCCATCCATAGAAGGAGATTCCGATGGAGAGAGAATGTACCGCGTCATCGTCATAAATACGCCACCCTACCCCAAAAGGGTAATAATTACCGAACGAACTCCCTACAAAGTCAAGGAGGCAGGCGGAGTCTGACCAACGGTCCGTTCCGAGGCAGAGCCTCGAAACGAGCAAGATTAAAAATTACCGAACGAACTCAAAGGGTTAAAATTACCGAACGAACTCCCGAAAAAACATAAGGGAGGGCGCAGCGCAATACCGCTATGTCTTCGAAAATGACGAGTATCGAAAGAATGACGAAGCCCGAAGGTCTGGATGACGCGAAAACCGTCTGCCAAATGTTCCACAGGTTCCTCACGCCTGCCCATTGACACCGACCCTCCTGGACGATAGCATGTATCCGAAACATGGCGCTTACTCCACATGCAGAAAAGGGAACCCCATGAGTGAAAAACTATCGAGACGGGACGTGCTTCGTATCCTGGGCGTGACGGGACTCGGCGTCGGGATGGCAAACCACGCCATTGCCGATGAGAAGGAATCCAAGGTTAAGCCAGGCAAGCGCATCGAGGGCCGCGACGCCGCGCGACCGCCGGTGACGCTGACCGACGGCAAGGTGATCCAGCCGCAGTACGAGCTGCCGGTCTTGCATCAGACCGACGTGCTTGTCGTCGGCGCCGGTCCCGCCGGCGTGGCCGCGGCCGTCGCCGCGAAGCGGGCGGGCGTCAACGCGACCATTGTCGAGCGATATAACCATTTCGGCGGGCAATGGACCGGCGGGCTGGTCCTCGTAGTCATGGCCATGTGGAACAAGGACAAGGTGCAGGTCACGCGCGGCGTCGGCGAGGAGATCCTGCTGCGCCTGGACAAGATGAAGCGCGGCATCATCAACCGCAGGCCAGGCGTCCTTCCCACCGTTGACGCCGAGGCCACGAAGTACGCCATGCTCGAGATGATTGACGGGGTCGGGGTGGATGTCTTCCTCCACTGCTGGGGCGTGGACGCCGTCTTAGAGGGCGACGCCGTCCGCGGCGCGGTGATCGAGAGCAAGTCCGGCCGGCAGGCGATCCTGGCGAAGATCGTGGTTGACGCCACGGGCGATGGCGACATCTTCGCCGCCGCGGGCGCGCCGCACGAGCATCGGCCCTACCACATCGGTCTCGTCTCGCGGATTGCCAACCTGGACAAGGTTGACCCGGCGAAGGTGAAGGAGCAGCGAAAGGCGCTCGGGCTGGGCAGCGACACCCCGGTGAGCGGCGTCAACTGGATAAACATGCAGGGCCCCGACGCCGATGCGTGCAGTGTGCGCGACCTGACCAAACTGGAGATAGACCATCGCAAAGCCATCTGGAAAAAGCTGGCGAAGATCCAGGAGACGCCGGGGTTCGAGGGCGTGGATCTGATCGAGGTCGCGCCGCAGCTCGGGGTCCGCATCTCCCGCGTCCTCGATGGCATGGGTACGCTGAACCGAAAGGACGCGACGTCCGGGGCGACCTATCCCGACGTGATCGGCTACGGCGGCATCTGCTACGGTCTGAAGGATGCGTGGGCCATCCCCTACGGCGCGCTCGTGCCGAAGAAGGGGGAGGGCATCCTCGCCGCGGGGCGGTGCATCTCGGGCGAGGCGAAGATGGCCGACCCGCTCCGCCTCATCGCGCCGTGTTTTGTCACTGGCCACGCCGCCGGCGCGGCAGCCGCCTTGGCGGTGAAGGACGGGTGCAAGGCGCGCGAGGTGGACGTGACGAAGCTCCAGAAACTGCTGCGGGAGCAGGGGGCCTATCTCGGCTGAGCATCCGCCGTCCGACGAAAGTTTCGCGAGGTCAGTCCTCCTTCTGGTCCTGCTCGCGTCCCTTCCAGAGCTTCCGTTGCTCGGCGAAGGTCCAATCCAGCTTCTCGGGATCGGGGGCCTTCTCCAACAGACTGAGTCCGTATCCCAGCGCCAGCGCGATGACCAATCCGAAGGTGGAGGGCCACTGGAAATTGAGCCGGGTCCGGAAATTCAGATAGGCCATAACGACGAGCGAGACAAGACCACCCAGGCAGACCGCCAGAGATCGGGCCCGCCTGGTGAACATGCCCAAGACGAAGATAGCGAACATGGGACCGCAGAAGCTGTTCACGACCTTCCCCGCAATCACGATGATATTGCCCAACTTGCCGACGAAACAGGCAAGAAACGTGACGGCCACGCCGATGCCGAGGGTGAGATAGCGGGCCATGCGCAGGTCGCGTTCCGCCTCCTCGCCTTCTTCGCTCTTTGCCGACACGTGGACTTCTCCGAACTTCAGGCGTCGCCAGAAGTCCACCATAAACGCCGTGGTGCAGGAGTTGATGCCGGAGTCCACGCTGGACATTGTGGCCGCGTAGAGAGCGGCGATGAGCAACCCGGCAAAACCCATCGGCAGCGCCGTGGCGATGAAATAGGGGTACTTCCAGTCCGGCTTGAAGGGCTCGCCCTGAATCGTGTCCGGGTGGGGGTGCGCCAGGAAATAGGCGAAGAGCGACATCCCGAGGAACGCCAGTCCGATCTGCAGCGAGAAGTTGGCGAAAGCATTGAACCAAAACGACTGTTGCGCGTCCTTCAGGCTCTTGGTGGAGAAGTAGCGCTGGACGACGACCTGGTCCACGGTGTAGAAGGCGATGTGGCCCACGAAACTCGCGGTGAGGACGGCGAGCAGCGTGACGCGCTCGTTCCCGCAGAAGAAATAAGCGTGTAGCTTTTCGAGGATCCCTGTGGCCTGGGTCATTTCGGGAATGGACCCGACGAAGGCGGTCTTGCCGGCCTTGTGCATCTCGTGGAAAATCGCGGCCAGGCCGCCATCAACACGCAGTACGACGAAAACACAAGCCACGACCATGCCGCCGAAGAGAACGATGAACTGGATGACGTCCGTCCAGATCACCGCCTTCATGCCGCCCAGCACGGTGTAGAAGGTGGCCAGCAGGCCCAGCATGATGATGGTGGGGACCAGCGGCGCGCGGCCGTTCGTCGCCGCCCACAGGGCCAGCGACGGCGCATAGACGGCGACGGCCATCCATACGATCCGCCAGAAGATGAACATCCCGCTGGCCAGGCACCGCACGCGAACGTCGAACCGGCGTTCGAGATATTCATACGCGCTATAGAGCTGCATCCGGTTATAGAACGGCATGAACACATGGTTCACAATCGGCACGCATACGAAGACCATCAGGCTGCCCGCAAACATGATGAGGCCGTAGTCCTGGATCGAGGACGGGATTGCCATGTAGCTGATTGCACTGAAGAGCGTCGCCACCACCGATATGCCCACCGGCAGCCACGACATGGACCGCCCCGCCAGGAAGAAGTCCTTCGTGCTCTTTTGGTCCTTGTAGAACAGAAACCCTATGCCGACCATCGCCGCCAGATAGCCGACGAGCACGAACCAGTCCAATATGTGAAGTCCGGCCATGAGAAACTCCTATGGAAGATTGGAAGGATGGAAGAATGGAAGGATGGAAGGATGGAAGATTTGGAAGATTGGATGACTGCAAGACTGCATGTTCCGGCCCTTCATCCTACCATTCCCGCATCCTTCCATTCTTCCAATCTTCCCGTTCTTTTGAGCCGGCCTCATCATATCGGCTTGCGCTCCATTGTCAAGACTCCGTTCGCGTCGTGCGCGTGAAACTTCCCTTGCAACTACAGGCGGCAATGGTATGATAATCCAGCATGTGAAGGTCCGCAATTTCTGTTTTGCAAAAGGAGAGACATTATGGCACAGTTCCGCCTGGGCTGCAGCGCCATCCGATGGTCGCGCGAGGCCGAATGGGAAAACATCCTCGACAAGATCGCCGACATCGGCTACGAGGGCACGGAGGTCCAGCAGGCCTTCCAGGCCGATTCGGATGCCGGCGTCGAGAAGATCAAACAGCAACTGGCCTCGCGAAACCTGATCGGCACGACGGTCTATATCGCCGGGGCATACTACGACTCCGCGAAGGCCGAGACCTGCCTCGCCAATGTCCGCCAGGGCTGCGAGCGGATGAAGGCCCTCGACGGGGAGATCATCGTCGTCGCCGCCTCCGGCGGGCCGACGCGCACCGCGTGTGCGGGCGCGGTGAAGTCCGCCGACATGCTCACCGACGATCAGTTCAAGGTGCTGGCCGAGACGCTGAACAAGGCGGGCGAGATCTGCAAGGGATATGGCATGACCGCTTGTTACCACAACCACGCCGCGACGTTCGTCGAGTCGCCGGACGAGATTGACCGCCTCATGGAGATGACGTCGCCCGATCTGCTGGCGCTGAATCCGGACACCGGGCACTTGTGCGTCGGCGGGTACGACTGCGTCGAGTTCGTCAAGAAGTACGCCCCGCGAATCAAGTATGTCCACCTGAAGAGCTGCAACGCCGCGGAGCTTAAGAAGTTGCGCGCGAAAAAGATAGACTGGATGGGTTTCGCCCGCGGCAACGGCTGGGCGGAACTGCGCGACGGCTGCATAGACCTGCCCGCCGTGTTCGGCGAACTGAAGAAGGCCAGCTACGATGGCTGGCTCATGGTCGAGCAGGACAACTCGCCGAACCCGCCGGACGTGGCGGCGGAAAACAATTTCGCATTTTTGAAAGAAGTTGTCTGAAGAGGAAGGGTGGAAGATTGGAAGGGTTGGAAGATTGGAAGGATGGAAGGTTGGAGGACTGGAAGATGGCATGTTCTGATTTTCCATCCTTCCATTCTCCCGCCCTTCCATCCTTTCCGAACATAGAGCAGTGAATAGACCGATGGAGAAGTGTCCAACATAGAGGAGTCCAAACCCATGGCAAAGCGCCCCCCGAACATCGTCGTCTTCATGTCCGACCAGGAGCAGGCCCAGGTGGTCAAGAAGGGCCACCCGTGCATCACCCCCGTGGCGGAGAAGCTGGCCGAAGAGGGCATCCTCTTCGACCGGTGCTACACCCCGACCGCCCATAGCTGCCCCGCGCGGGCGTGCTATTTCACCGGTCTGTATCCCAGCCACCACGGCATCTACAACAACATCCTCACGCACACCTCCATTGCCGGTGCGATCAATCCCGGCTGCCGGATGTTCAGCGAGAACATGCGCGAGGCCGGATGGAACCTGGGCATCACCGGCAAGTGGCACTGCTCCCGGACTGAGAACCCCGAGGACCGCGGATGGGAGGACGTGGCCGCAACGGCAACCGCCCGCGGCGCGGTGACGCCCCAGGAGTTCTGGCAGAAGCAGAAGGAAACCGCCAAGCCGGACAGCGACGGTCCCCGCCAGCGCGGCGAGATTATCATGCCCGGCTATAGCCGAAGGCCGATCTACGGCGTGACCGACAAGAACATCGAGGATTACCATGATTACCAGGTCGTCACCAAGGCCATCGAGGCCATGGAGCGCTATGCCAAGGAGAATAAACCCTTCTTCGTCCACTGCGGTCCCGTCAGCCCCCACGACGCCTACATCATCCCGAAGAAGTATGCGGACATGTACGATGCCGCGAAGATAGACCTGCCCCCGAACTACCGCGACGACCTCCACGACAAGCCGCGCATCTACCAGCGCCACCGCAGGCAGTTATGGTCGCAGCTCAGCGACGACGAGGTGAAGGAGTCCATCGCCCACTACTGGGGCTTCTGCACGCTGGTGGACGACCTGCGCAAGATGATCTACGATGCCGTGGACGACCTCGGCATCCGCGACAACACGATCCTGATCTTCATGTCCGACCACGGCGACTACGTCGGCGCGCACGGCCTCTACTGCAAGGGCGTCCCCGCCTTCGACGAGGCGCTGCGCGTGCCGTTCATCATCCGATGGCCGAAGGGGATCAAGAAGCCGGGTCGCGTGGTGGACGAGTTCGTCACCCTGTGCGACTTCGCGCCGATGTTCCTCGACGTGGCGGGACTGGAACAGAACCGAACGAGCGGCGCGTCGCTCGTCCCATTCTTCAAGTCCAACAAGGTCAAGGGCTGGACGCAGGAGTTCCACACGCATTTCAACGGCGTGGAGCTATACTACACCCAGCGGTCGGTGATGACGAAGGAATACAAGTATGTCTTCAACGGGTTCGACTTCGACGAGCTCTACGACCTGCGCAAGGACCCGTACGAGATGAAGAACTTGATTGACGATCCCGCCTACGAAGGCGTGAAGCGCGATATGTGCAAGCGGATGTGGTCGTTCTCCTGCAAGGAGAACGACATCATCGGCAACCCGTACTTCACCGTCGCCCTCGCCCCCTACGGGCCGAAGGTCGCCCTGTTAGACAAATAGGAAGCAAAACACGTTTTAAGGAGGGAAGTCATGTGCCGAGCCGATTTCATTGCATGTGTCGGAGTGGCCGTTCTCTTTGCCTTGGCCGTCCACGCGCAGGACCCAAAGGCCCTGCTGGGCCACTGGACGTTCGACGCGGGCCAGGGCGACCTGGCCGCCGACCAGTCCGGCCGCGGAAATGACGCTGACATTTCGGACGCCGATTGGGTCAAGGGCCCGTTCGGTACGGCCCTGCGCTTCAAAGGCGAAGGCTCCTGCGTGACCGTCTCCGAACTATCCGATCTTAATGGGTCCGACGAACTTACCGTCGAGGCCTGGGTCCTCTGGGAGGGCACAGGGCGGTATCCAAACATCCTCACCGGCGGGCAATGGAGTCCCGGCGGGTTCATGATCTTCGTAAGCGACAACCAATGCTCCTTCCGCATAGGTCGGCCCGGCGCATCGGCGCGGGACCCACAAAGCGGATGGAAGGAAGGCGGCGCACAGTTCCTTGCTTCACTCGAACTGAATCGGTGGTATCACCTCGCGGCCACGCTCAAGCGGCCGAACATCACAACCTACGTGGACGGCAAGCCCGTCGGCAAGGCGACATGGGATTTCCCCGTGGGATACTCCGGCGATATCGTCATTGGCCGATGGGGCGGCGCGAAGGCAAGCCACAATGGCCTGATTGACGACGTGAAGATCTACAACCGTTGCCTGACACCCGAAGAGGTCCAGGCCGGTTACACCAACGCGGCTCCACGCCATCCCGTCCAACTCGCCGCCGGTGAAAAGGCCTACGAGGCGATCCCCCAGACCGGCGACCGCGGCCCGGCCCTGGCCGCCATCGAGACGGCATCCGCGAAACTGGAGATTGACCAGCGAGGCCGGTGCATCGCACTGATTGACAAGAAGACGGGCAAGAACCGGCTCGATCGTTCGACGGCCCTCGTCGGCCTCAAGGCCGCGGGCAAGACGCTCCGGCTGTCCCGATGCAGCTACGCCGATGGCAAGCTCACCATAAAATTCGGCAAGGACGAGGCCGCGCTGGTCCTGGGTATGACGGCAAAGGATCGCTACGTCGTCTTTGAGGTCTTGTCCCTCGACGGGCAGGACGTGGAGGAGGTGACCTTTGTCAGCCTTCAGGTCCAGCCGGCCGAGCACGTGAATCCCATGTCGAACCTCGCGGCGGATGACGAGTTCGCTGTCTGCCTGCGCGCATTGAATGCCCAAACGCGGGCGTGGGGCGGCAGACGTCCGCCGATCTTGTCCGCCATGGCCTACCGGGAGTATGGCTTCGTCGGATGCAAGGCGGCGCTCGTTGCCTGCCCGACGGATCAGGTGCGCGACGTCCTGAAAGAGGTGGTGAAGCAGGAGGGCCTGCCCTACTCCGCCCTCGGCGGGCCGTGGGCGCTGGACGCCGAGGACACCCGAGGCTCGTACCTCTTCTCCAACGTGTCCGAAGACAATGTGGATGAGTGGATTGACATGGCGAAGCGCGCCGGCTTCACGCACGTCCACTTCTCCGGCTGGTCCAAGACCCTGGGCCACTATGAGCCGCGGGAGACGGTGTTCCCCAACGGTCTCGAAGGCATGAAGAAATGCGTCCAGAAGATTCACGCCGCCGGGCTGAAGGCGGGCATGCACACGCTCACCGGTTGCATCGCCATCAACGACTCCTGGGTGACGCCCGTGCCCGACGCACGCCTGGCCGCCGACGCCTCCTACACACTCGCCGAGGCGATGGATGAAAAATCCATGACCATGCGCACCGTCGAGAAGCCGCAGCGCCACGACACGGTCCTCACCTACGCCAGCGGCGGCAACGTGATTCGCATCGGCCAGGAGTTGATTCAGTACTCCGCCATCTCTTACGACCCGCCGTACGGGTTCCTCAACTGCACCCGCGGCGCGCTCAAGACGACGCCCGCCGCCCATCCCAAGGACGCAAAGGCGGATCACCTCCGCCAGCGCTACATGGCTTTCTACCCCGACGAGAAGAGCACCCTCGTCGGCGAGGTGGCCGATTGCATCGCCACGGTCTTCAACACCTGCGAGATGGACGAAATCTACATGGACGGCGCGGAGGGCATGGGCACGTGGTACGGCATCTCCGTCATGCGCCAGGCGATCTACGATCGCCTGAAGCGCCCCGCCCTCGTCGAGGCCAGTTGCTGGGACCACCACTCGTGGCCCTTCCATTCGCGCATCGGCGCGTGGGACCACCCGAAGTGGGGACTCAAGCGATTCCACGACATGCACATCGCCGACATCCCGGGCTACCGCAAGGGCGGTCTGCTCCAGGCGCAACTCGGCTGGTGGGTCGTCAACGGGCCAACGGGGTACAGCCCTTCCGAGACTCCGGACGAGATGGAATACTTCTGCTGCAAGACCTTCGCCCACGACGCGCCCATCTCCATTCAGGGAGTTTACGCGGGGGCGCGGCCGGCCAACGCGCGGCAGGATGAATACCTGGCCATGACCGGGCGGTATGAGCGACTGCGGTTGAGCCGATACTTCTCCGACGCGGTCATCGAGCAGTTGCGCGAACCGGGAAAGGACTTCCACCTGGTCCAGGCCGACGACGGCGAGTGGCAATTCCTGCCGACCGACTACATCAAGCACAAGATCACCGGCCTGGAGGACGGCGCGAATACGTGGACCGTCCAAAACCGGTTCGACGCGCAACCGCTGCGGCTGCGCATCCAGGCCCTCTACGCCGCCCTGCCCTACGAGAGCGCCGACGCAAAGGTGATCACCGATTTCGCGGATGTGAAACCGTTTACCGTCCACCGCAACGGCCCCGGCGTGAGCCACATTTTCGAGACCTCGACGGATCAGGTCAAAGCCGGGACCGCGAGTGTGCGATTCACTGCCGCTAACAAGGGCAATGCCCGCGAGGGCGCATGGGCCCACGCGGGGATGCGCTTCGAGCCGATGCTCGACATGCGGCCCTGCTACGGCATCGGCCTGTGGGTCCACGGCGACGGCAAGGGCGAGGTGCTCAACATCCAGTTCGTCACCCCGCCTGTCTACATGCACTGCTACTCTGAGCACTACATCACGATTGACTTCACCGGCTGGAGGTACTTCCAGATTCCCATCCGCGAGAGGGACGCCGACAGATACCACGACTACAAGTGGCCCTACTTCTCGCAGCATGGAATCTTCCGCACGGCCCTCGACGCGGCGCACATTGACGAGTTGAACCTGTATCTCAACAACCTGCCGCCGAACGACACCGCCGCCATCTACCTCAGCCCCATCAAGGCCCTGCCCGTGAAACGGGTGGCGCTGAAGAATCCGACCATCGAGATCAACGGCCAGAAACTCGCCTTCCCCATAACGCTCCAGAGCGAATCGCTCATCGAGTTTGACGGCATGGCCGATTGCCGCGTTTACGACGATCGCTACGCCCTGCTCGAAAGTCTGGAACTGCCGGGGCAGGCGCCGACGCTCGCTGCCGGAGAGAATAAGTTGACCTTCACCGCTCAACCGCAGGAGGGCTTCCCCGTGCGGGCGAGCGTGACGGTTGTTGCATCCGGTCCGCCCCTGCGCGGGCGCAATGCCCCGGACAAGGTGGATACGAAACGTTTGCAAGATGAGTGTGAGCTTCCGCGGGAGATCCTCACCCTCGACGGCAAGCAGAATCAATGGCCCGTCCTCTGCCGCGCCGATGCGAAGGGCGCTCGGATCGAGATGGAAGTCAAGGTGCACGAGATCGGCGCGAGCGACGAGGCCTACAACGCGCCGTCGGCTCTTTCCATCGAGAGCTTCGACGACCTCAGCTTCTTCGCCGACTCGCCGGAGAACGACTACGTAAAGTTCGTCTATGACTCGACTTACAAAGCGCTCTCCACGAAGCCCGGCGTGACGCAGTCCTTCGAACGCAGCGAGGATGTGGTGAAGGTCGGGAAGTCCAGCGCGCGCTACACCGCCGCGAGCACGCTCGACGACCCCAGCGGCTGGTCGGCCAAGGGGCGGCGTTTTAAGGAGCCGATTGATCTCTCCGGCCATCGCGCCATCGGCTTCTGGCTCTACGGCGATGCGAAGGGCGAGGCGTTCAAGCTCCAGTTGCGCGACAACGAGCGCAAGTGGCACGACATGGTGACGCACGTGAACTTCGACGGCTGGAAGTACGTCGAGTTCGACATCACCCAGGCCAAGCTCGACCGGAGCAAGATCGAGTACATCATAATCTTCTTCAACGGCATCCCGGCGAAGCAGACGGTGACGTGCCATGTGGACGACATCCGCGCCGTGAAGGATACCTTCGGTCTGCACGACCCCGAGCTGACCGTCGGCGGCCGGCGCATCGTCATGCCGTGCGAGCTGGCGGAGGGCGACCGCCTCGTCTTCAAGGGGATGGACGGCTGCCGCCTCTATCGCAAGGGCCAAGCCGCCCCGGAGACGATCGCGCCCCAGGGCGAAGCGCCCCGGCTCAGCCCCGGCAAGACCCCCGTCGTCTTCGGCCTCGGCCCCACCTCGCCCAAGCGCTTCCGAGTCACGGTCGGTCTGGCGAAGATCTATGAGTAGGTGGAGGCCCCGCTATGAAAAATGAACTTGTGGCTCTCCCCAGTAACGCGGTACTTGGCTTTTTATTCTTGACGTAACGGCAATGCGGCGGGTAGGATTTTGCCATGAGCGAGCAAGTTTCCAATATCCCGATAATCCCCAAAATTCCGCGGTGGTTTCATGCCTTTTGTGGGTGGGTTGCGGCCTTTTTTGGCATTGGTAGAATGGATGCACGTCTCAAAGCTCTGGAAAAGGATAATGCCGAATTACGGGAGCTTCTTTCTCGACGGGCAAATGAGATTGCAGACTGCCGCAACGAAATGGCCAGACTGCGAGAGGCTACGCTCACATCCAAGGAAACCTCGCAGTCTCTCACGGCGCGACTCGAGGCAAAAGGACATGAGATTGAAGTATTTGGCCCTGTGATTCAGGACCGCCATCCCGGCGGGAAGACCTTCTACTATTGCACGGCCTGTTGGGCAGATGGGAAACAACAGCCTTTCACATGCACTTATGAAACAGTAAAGGGGGCCGGCGATTGGCGGGCCTCATGCAAGAAATGTGAAACATCTTACGACTGGCCGGATGGTGTTCCCACTCCGAAGGGCAACCAGGACAGGGGCGGCATTCCAAAGCAACGCCGGCCCCATGGCGAACATCATGCAGAGCTTGATGACTACATAAATCCCCGCGGATGATTTTCCTGCCGCACTTCGCAAACCTTGAAGTAAAGGGGGTCGGAAGTAAAGGGGGTCGGATCTCAACTTTCTACTTTTTGGCGCTTACCTGGCATTGCTCGCTGGGTCCAGGTTGAACGAATCCAAACTCACCTCGTCCCCAGGCTCCGCCTGGGGACGGCATGGCCATTCGGCTCCGCCTCTTCGCGGCGAAAGGAGTCGGGCAAAGCCTGACGGATGGCCCGTTCCGAGGCAGAGCCGCGGAGACGTTGCACTTTTATATTCGCGATGAAGCCGACGCGCAGCCGCGCAGCGGCTCATCGTGAGCGTTAGCATCTTTCACGCCGTCCGCACCTGGGACCGGCGGAAGTGGTCGTAAACGGTCCGGGCGTCCGGGCCGTGGAGGGAGGAAAAAGGGGATATTCTATCCTTTAGTCAAGGAACCCCTGAACAAGCATCGGTAAGACGTAGAATATCACCTTTCATTCCTTACCCGTCAGATCAGCCCGCCGCGATCCAGCCGGCGGAGCTGGATCGCCTCGGCGATGTGGGGGGCCTGGAGGTTCCGGCTGCCGTCCAGGTCGGCGATGGTGCGGCCAACCTTGAGGATCTTGGTGTAGGCCCGCGCCGATAGGGCGAGACTTGTCATTGCCTGCTTGAGGAGCGACTCTGCCTCATTTGTCAGCCGGCAGTGCTGCTTCACCAGCCGGTTCGCCATGCCCGCGTTGGTGAAGATCTTCTCTCCGGCGAAACGCTCCTCCTGGACGCGCCGTGCGGCCATGACCTGTTCCCGAATCTCGGCGGAGGAGACCGACGGCAGGTCGGACCGCAGCTCGCGGTAGGGGGGCGCGGGGACCTCGATGTGGATGTCAATCCGGTCGAGGAGCGGCCCGGAGATGCGCGACATGTATCGCTGAATCTGCCCCGGCGAGCACCGGCACTCGCGGCGCGGGTCGCCGTAGTAGCCGCACGGGCACGGATTCATCGCCGCTACGAGCATGATCCGCGCCGGGAACTTGATGGACATCTTCGCCCGCGCGATTGTCACCGTGCCGTCCTCGATGGGCTGGCGCAGTACCTCCAGCGTGTGCCGATCAAACTCTGGAAACTCGTCGAGGAATAGGACGCCGTTATGGGACAGGCTCACCTCGCCCGGCCGGGGATATGTGCCGCCTCCCACAAGCCCCGCGTCGCTAACCGTATGATGCGGGGAGCGGAAGGGCCTTGTGGCGATGAGGGAATCGGCGGGTCCGAGGAGTCCCGCGACGCTGTGGACCTTCGTCGTCTCCAATGACTCCTCGATGGAGAGGAGCGGCAGGACGCTCGGCAGGCGCTGGGCGAGCATGGTCTTGCCTGCGCCGGGTGGGCCGATCATGATGGTGTTGTGCCCGCCTGCGGCGGCGACGGTGAGGGCGCGCTTGGCGTGGTCCTGGCCCTTGACTTCCGAGAAATCGAGGTCGTAATTGGCCAATGACTGCTGGAACAACTTCTGCACGTCCACTCGGTAGGGTTCAATGAATGTCTGGCCGGTGAGAAAGCCGACGGCCTCGACGAGCGTCGCGACGGGGATGACATCGAGGCCCGTTACGACGGACGCCTCGGCGGCGTTGTCCCTGGAGAGGATGATGCCGCGGCGGCCCTGATTCTTGGCCTCGATGGCCATGGGGAGGCAGCCTTTGGCGGGTCGGACGCGCCCGTCGAGGGCCAGTTCGCCGACAATGACATAGTCCTGGAGATTTGTGCAGAGGATCTGCTCCGTGGCGATGAGCATCCCGATGGCGATGGGCAGGTCGAAGGACGGGCCTTCCTTGCGCAGGTCGGCGGGGGCGAGATTGATGACGAGTCGGCCCGACTTGAAGTGGTATCCGCTGTTGCGCAGGGCGGTGGTGACGCGGTCGAGGCTCTCCTTGACGGCGGGATCGGGCAGGCCGACGATGACGAAGCGGGGGACGCCCTTGCCGACATCAACCTCCACCTCGACGAGGAGGGCGTCAATGCCATAGACCCCGGCGCTGGTCACGCTGGCCAACACGGATGAGTTCCCCCTTTCGCGGGGACGGGATTCCTACCTTCCGCGCATGCAGGCGACGGCCTTTTCGCCGCCCCAATGGTTGCGGACGCAGTCGCAGCACGTGCCCTTGCGCTCGCACTTGTCGCTCTTGCAGACGCATCGGGTGAGGTTTTGCTCATACTGGTCACATTTTTGCTCGTGGACCTTGGGCAGGGACAGGGTTGCCTCCGGTCGCTTGACCCCGCGCATGCAGGCCGAGAGGGGCCACTGGGCGCTCTCGGCGTGATATGCCAGGCACTGGCAGCAGATGCCGTGGCGGGGGCAATCCACCTCGGTGCACGGGCACATTTGCTGGTTGATCTTGATGTTCGGACATTCTACGGCAGACATTCCACTGTCCTCCTTCGTTTTCTCAAATCCCCCGATAAACCTTGTACATTTCTTCCATCAGCAGCATGTCCTTCAGACTGTCTTCGCCGGAGGACAGGGGATCCTTGTCGTCGGCGACGCAATCCACAAAGTGTTGCGCCTCGCGCCGGAAGCTCCAGCCGTATTCCGTGGACAGGGTCGTGATGTTTCCCTGTTTGCAGATCGTGACCGTTGCGGGCGCCTGGATATTCAACGGGGCGTGGACGGCCACCCGGAGCCAGCCGGTTTCGAAGTTGATCCGCGCCCCCTCGTCGAACTCTATCTTGGCCACCGATCCTGTCTCGAGCGTGCAGTCAAAGTCGCCGTAGTCGAAGACGGTGACGCTGCGCATGGCGAAGGGGTTTGCGCCCTGCCGCCGCGTGGAGGATCGGACGCCTTGCGGGTCGCCGAGGATGTAGCGCATGAGGTTGATGATGTGGCAGAACATGGCGTTGGAGCCGGCGTAGCTGCCGCGCTCCTCCGCCGTCACGAAGTCGGGTACGCCGGCGGTGATGTCGGGGCGATTGGCCTGCCCCTTCGGGGCGATGGCCGGGGGGTCGTACCCGCACTGCCATTCGCCGACGAAGTCGTAAAAGCGGGCGTAGGTGAGCTTGCCCATCGTGCCATCGGCGCGCGCCTCCGTGATGAGTTGCTTCGCCTTTTGGCAGCCGGGGTCGTAGCGCTTCATAAAGGCTACCATGAGCTTGACGCCGTTGGCCCGGGCGCACTCCACCATGCGGCGGGCGTCGTCGGAGTTGGAGGCCATGGGCTTCTCGAGATAGACGTGCTTGCCGGCCTCCATGAGCTGGAGCGACAGGCTCAGGTTGGTCGGCCAGAGGACGACGGCCGCGGCAGCGTCGAACTCGCACTCTTTGATAAGGGCGTCCACGCTGTCAAAGTGCTGCGGGATGCCGTTGGCCTCGGCGACTTCGCGGGCGAGCTCGCCCTGCTGATCGCACACCGCCGCCACGGAGCATCGTTCCGCTTGAAGAAAGTTGCGCAGGTGGACGGACTGGCCCATCTTGCCGCACCCCACCATCGCGAGCCGGACCGGGTTCATAGGGTCCTCCTCAATAGATTTACGCTATTGTTGGATCGTATCGCTCTACTTGGTTTTTACGTAACCCTGGTCGAGAATCGCAATGATCTTGTCGGTCACGTCGAGGGACGGGTCAGCGTTGAGGACCACATTGCTGCGGAGCAGGGCCTTGACCTGCATCGGATCGAGGTCCCCCAGCTCTAGAGCATCAATCCGGAGCAGGACGTGAAAGCCGTTGGCCTTGCGGAACTTATCGAGCTCCTTGAATATGACCGTGTAAACCTCTTTATGCGCGGAGGCGTATTTGCGCTGCCACTCGCTGGCGGCCACATCGGCCTGGGCCCGCAGGAGGGCCGCTTTCTCGGCCAATTCCTTTCGCTTATTGACGGCCTCTTCGCTGGCGGGGTCCAGGAGCTTCAGCTCCTCGCCGAGCTTGCCCACATCGTCGCGCTGCCGCTCCAGCTCGGTTCGCTTCTCCTGGTAGGCCACGTCGAGCTCCTGGACGCGGTCCTTGCCCATCTTACAGTCCTTGACGATGCGGTTGAGGTCAATCACGCCGATTTTCAAAGAACCCTCCTGGCCGGTTACAGGCGTGGCGGCTCGGAACAGCAGCCCTCCCACCATTGCAGCGGCCAGAATTGTCAAAACGCTTATCGTCCTTCTCTTCACGGCAATCTCCTTCTTTTTTCGGAACCCTGTCGGCCAAAAACAAGAAACGTGAGGAACTAACATAGCACCTCTTGCGGGGTATGTCAATGGTTTTGTTCGCAAGGTCTGTTGCGTTCAACCTTGACAGACGCGGAGCCGGGGTTTATCTTCTCATTGTGACAGGTTACCATCCCAAGGACATGGGTCGTGTTCTTTCGGAAACGTTCAACGGACCTTGACTTCGAGATCGCAGCCGAGAGAATCCCCGACTGCGGCGGCGCGACGATCTCCTTCGAGTACGTCTCCGGGGAGCGGGTGGAGGGGACCGAGATCGCGCCGATTACGGGCAGGCGCGGGACATGGGAGATTACCTACACGGCAGGGGCAAGGGAGATCGAGGAAGGCGGCGCCATCGCCATCGCCCGGGCGACGTGGTCCGGGTTCCGCTTCGACTACCGCCCGCAGGCGACGAACCCCGCGGGCATCGCCTTTATGTCTTTGGACGCCCAAACGAAGGCCGACCTCGAGTTGATCCCGAACACGAAGAACCCGTCGCACAGCCGACCGGTCGCGGTGGTCCTCGTGCGGCGGGGCGCGATGAGGGAGGGGGATGCCTTCACCCTCCGGATCGGCGACCGTCGCCTCGGCGGGCCGCGCGGCGGGCCGGGGGCGGTCGTTCCATCGTCGGTCTGGAAGGAGGCGAAAATCCTGATCGGGGCCGACCCGGACGGGACGGGGGAGTTCCGGCAGTTGGCGTGCTCGCCCCTGATCGTGAACACGATCCCCGGCGATGTCCCGAAACGCTACCACATCTTCGCTCCTTCCATCGTCCGGCCGGACGAGCCGTTCCACCTACACGTGCTGGCCGTGGATGAGAACGGGAACGTGTGCGAGTCGTGCGACCGCATGATGCGCGTCCAGGGCCCGGCGACGCTGGGGCACATGCCGATGAAATTCGGGTTCACTAAACACGACGCCGGCTGCCGGCGGTTCGGCGACGCCGTCATTGACGCCGAGGGGCGGACGCGGATCGAACTTGAGGACCTGGTTACCGGCGCTGTGGCGCAGAGCAATCCGATCCTCTGCACGGGCGCGCCGCGCAAGCGGATCCTCTGGGGCGATCTGCACGTCCACGCCTACGATGCCCAGGAGATCCGGGACCTGACCCCGACCACCCACCCCGCCGAGAGCTACCGCTTCGCGCGCGATGTGTCGCGGCTCGACTTCTGCGCGATTGCCAGCCATATCTTCGAGCCGGAGTTGGACGCCGTCTGGTGGCCCATCGCGCAGCAGGCGGCGACGCGCTTCCACGAGCCGGGCCGATTCGTGACCTTCCTCGGCTGCGAGTGGCGGGGGAAGCGCGGGGCCGGAGGCGACCGGAATGTGATCTTCAAGGATGAGCATTGCGACGTCGTGAACTCCAAGTCGCCGCTCAGGCAGATTTACGATGTGTACCGCGACACCGAGGCGATTATCATCCCCCACGTCGGCGGGGCGATTGCCGACTGGGACCACCACGATCCGGACTTGGAGGTCGCGGCCGAGGTCGCGTCGGGCCATGGCAACTTTGAGTGGTTCGCGCAGGAGGCGCTTGCAAAGGGCTTTCGCGTGGGTTTGATCGGCTCCTCCGACGGTCACCGGGGCGCCCCCGGCCTGCCGAGGGCGATTACCAGCGACGGGGGCGGGCGATTCGCGAAGTACCTGAACCGCCGGGACTCCGGCTACGGCGGCGGGCCGCTGGCGGCGGTCTATGCCGAGGCCCTGACCCGCGACGCGATCTGGTCGGCCATCCGCCGGCGAGAGGTCTATGCCACCACGGGGGCGAGGATCGTCCTGGATGTCAAAGTGAACGGCTTCCCTATGGGCAGCGAGATCGAGACGGAACTGCCGCCGCAGATTCTGGTGGACGTGGAGGGCGTCGGCGACCTGCTGCGCGTGGACATCATCCGCAACCAGGAGGTGATCCTGTCCGAGCCGGGGGACGGGGCGTCAATGCGGCTCGAACACATTGACCGGTGGATGCCGAGGGGGACGAGTTATTATTACGTCCGGGTGGTCCAGCGGGACCGGGAGTATGCCTGGTCCTCGCCGGTCTGGGTGTGCAACCGGATGCGGTCGGCGCCGCTCATGGAGAAGCACTACCCTCCCTGGAACGCGAACGAGTCGGTGGTGCTGAAGACCGTGCCTGAAAACGAGGCCGATAGGCACGTGGATGCGCTCATGGCCTATCTGGAGCGCGAGGAGAATCCAAGCCGGTTTCTGGCCATAACGCCGATAGATGTGATTGACTCGCCGATGGGGAGGTTCGCGCTGTTCTACGCCTATCTTGCGCGGTTGTCGTCGCCGATCAGCATCAAGTGGTTCTTCGAGTTCGAGCTGCCGCGAATCCGGATTGAGCCGGGGTGGCTGGACTTCGGGCCGTGGCGGGTGACGTAAGCCTTTCCCTGGGGTTTGCGCGGGGGCGACGACAGCCGTGAAGAGTCTGAACTCGGACGAATTCAGCTACGGACGCGATGTAGATGCTGTTTACTTCCCCGCAAACCCCTCGCTGTAGTACTTCATCACATCGCGGAAGGTCTCGAGCCGGTTGTGGTTCTCGTCGCCGACGGCGGTGATCTTCTCGGTCCGCGAGGCGATGATCGGCTCGATGTAGTCCTCCGTGTAGCGCGTGGCGCGGTAGATGTGCCGGCCCTGGTTCGCCGGGCCTTGCCCGAGGAAGGGGCTCCAGAAGTCCCAGACGATCTCCGTTGCGGGCGTGACCTCGAAGATGCGCCCCTCGTCGGATGAGCAGATCAGCGTGTTGCCGTTCGGCAGGCGCTGCACGCCCGACCGGAAGGGGGAGTAGAAGTCCGGCCCGTCGTCGAACTGCCAGACCACCTTGCCCGTCGCCGGGTTCATCTCCACGGCCGCCGAGTTGTTGCGATAGGTGCCGTTGTCGAAAATGAGGATGTTGCCGTTGGGGACCATCGTCGGCTGGTGCTGGCCATCGAGGACGCCCAGGCCCCAGGCCCAGACGATCTCCTCGGCGTCGCGGTCTATGATCCCGATAATGTCGAGGGCGCGGAAGCTGAAGAGGAGGTTGCCCGCGCGGAAGCGCTTGTCGCGCCTGCCGAGGGGCGTGTCGGGCAGTACCTCGATGGTGTTCGTGTGCGCCCAGTCCCGGTTGCTTCCTTCACGCTCCGTCCCGTCGGGGCCGCGGAAGACGTACCGCACCGGCTTGGGCAGCCCGGCGAGTTTGTGAAGCTCCTCGATGTGGTCGCTGAAGGAGAACTCCCAGAGTGTCTTGCCCTGCCGGTTGATCTCGATCACCACGTCGGTGAGCATCTCCTTCGGCTCGAAGTCCTTGGCGTAGTAGCCCTCCTTCACCGGTTCGATCTTGTTGATGAGCATGACGATGTTGCCGTTGGGCAGGCAGTAGAAGTCGTGGTGGTATTTGCCTTCCCATCTCCAGAGCTCGGTCCCGTCCGGGGCCAGTTCGTATAACCCCGACCCGTAGTCATCCACCATCAGGTTTCCGTTGGGCAGGAGTTCGGCCAACTGAGAGTGCTTGCAGGGCCAGGTGTGGACCACCATGCCGTTCATATCAATCATCCACTCGGTGTATCCGAAGGCGGATGAGAACATCGTGTAACCATTGAAGCACTTCGCCTTATCGTAGGTCCGCACGCCGAGCGGGCCGGGGGCGATCCGGTCCGTCGTCGTGCCTGTGTAAATCTTGCCGTCTTTGAACATGACTTTACCTCAATGTAAAACTCATCTTTTCTGTTTGTGCGGCGAGGGTATGGTAATAGGTTGTGTACAGAAAGTCAACGCTGTTCTGTGCGCGGCAGATGCAAATAGATTTTACATATTCCAATCAAAGTTGACGTAAATTGTCAATTTAGGCGGTAAATCAAAGGAGGTGCATAAGTCATAAATGTCGTAATAATGTTATATTACGACAATTATTCCGCAAAAGGAAAAAGCGGCGCGCCTTTTGCGCACATGTGCAACCAATAGATCGAGGAGTCACAGGGACGGGTGCAAGATACAGGAGGTGACGAGCCATGGTGTTAAAGTGCGTTCGGTGTGGGAGAGAGATCGAAATCAATCCGGAAGACTCCCGGGTTTCCATGCATTGTGGGGTATGTGAGCAACGCTCATGCATCGAAAGGGCGGAGAGGCGGAGATCCAGGCCCGCAATCACGCACCTGTCGCTGGGTAGTCATCTGCCTCGGCGGCGTGCGGAACCGACGCGTGGTAACTCCGGCCGCGGCTCTGACGGCTGGTTTTAATAGGCCGTCAGGATGCAAGGGTGCTTCCATCCCCCAGTTCATTCAAGGCGTTTGTGGCCTCTTTCTCCGTTTCATCCAAGTGAAGCACCTTGAGGAGGCCAAAGGTGTCCAGCATGTTGCGGACGAGGGGCGTGACGCGGCACAGTCGCAACTGACCGCCGTCGGAATGGAGTTTGCGATTGATGGAGACAATCGCCGCGAGCATCCGGCTGTCAATCATCTCCACTGCGTCCATGTCGAGGATCACTTTCTTCTGACTCTGATTGACAATTTCGTTCAGTTTTTCCACCGCCGACTCGCGATCCAGCGCTGAAGCGGAGAGGGATGTGTCTAAGCGGATCGTGGTGATGCCCTTTACCGTATGCCACGAGAAGCCAACTCGCCGTTCAGCCATTGCACGCCTTCTCCATGATTTGCGGATGCGAAATCTCCCCCGCGGAGATTACACTTATACAGTATATCACGTTCCCTCCGCGCTGCAAGCCAAAAGTATTCGGCGCGATGAACCGGAGCAAAATTGAGCCGCACCGATATGGCGTGTGCATTAGTTGGACACCGCTTCTTGCCGTTGTTACAAGAATCAGTCCATGCCGATACCATGCAGGGATATTGTAATCGTCTGCTATGAAATGTGTTAAGACTTTGTCGCCCCTGTAGGCCGCTCTTGGCATAGTAGTTGCTCACTCAGGATGGCAGGAAGCCGGCCACGGAAGGCCGGCGATAAATATTGAGGAAAAAGAATGGCAAGCGCCTCGCCGAACGACACCTACGCAATCCGCCTCCGCAACGGCCAGTGGCTTCTCATCCGCCCGTTTAGCTGCAATGGGGCGGAAGGGAAAAAGGACGAAGAAAAAGCGCGCAAGGCCAAGGTCCTGTGGCTGGATAGGGAATAAATGCGCCATTCCGCAAGCCCAACCTCCCGGAGGTTCGGAACCTCCGGGAGGTTGAAACAGGGAGCCGTCTTACCGAAGCGTTACCCCCCGGCCTGTTCGGGCGGCCTTCTCGATGGCGAGCAAGATGCGCGTCACCTCCATGCCGTCCTCGACGGACGGCTCGGGCGGGATGTCCTTCTCGACGCACTCCACGAAGTAATAACAGGAATTCATCCACCAGCTCAATGTCCGGCCCAGGGGATCAACAGGACCGCTTGAGTGGTCCAGCCCCTTGGCCCTTTTCCCATACATCATGAGATCGCGAGGATAGAGGTCGGCGTAGATCGCGCCCTTATCGCCGATGATCTCGATCCCGAAGTCAATCTCCGGCGCGAACCCGTCGGGCATGATCCAGCTTGCGTCCATTGTCACGACGGCCCCGTTGTCGAAGGTGAGCATGGCTACGACCGTGTCCGGGGTGTTCAGGCCGCGCCTCTTGAGCACGCCGTAGCTCGCCCGCGCATGGGCCTCCGTGGCCGCGCCTCCGATGATCCAACGGACGGTGTCGGCGCAGTGGGACAGGAGGAAAAACGTGGGCGTTGTATGGACCGCCCAGGCAAGGGTTTTCGTTTTCGATAGTTGCTCGCGCAAGCGAATGAACACATTTTGCACCTTGCCTATCTTGCCCCCTTGCACCTGATCGCGAATCAATCGCACGTTAGGTCGGTGGCGGTTGCCATAGTTCACCATGAACTTCCGCCCGGATTTCTTCACCGCCGCCGCGATGGTGCGGCAGTCCATCATCGTGGTAGCCAGTGGTTTCTCGCAGAGCACGTCCTTGCCCGCTTTCAGGCAGGCAATGGCCGGGGAGCGATGGTGGAAATCGGGCGTCGCAATGGCGACGGCGGTGATGTCGGCTCGGCGAAGCATCGTTTCCACATCGCTATAGCAGGAGGGAACGCCGTACTTCCTGGCCAACTTCCCGGCCTTCTTCTCGTCGAGATCGCAAATGGCCATCAGTTCCGACAGGGGGCATTGTGTGAACGCGGTGCAGTAGAGGTTTCCCATCGTCCCTGCACCGATCAGCGCTATCTTTACCATGATATGGTTCTCCCGTATGTCAATCGTTGCTTTCCACAATGTTCACCTACGGCCAGTCGTATGTCAAGACCGAAAGGTTGAGGGAAGTCACGGATGGAATGGATGAAAAAGACTTCGATTTCTGGGGGGTTCGTAGTGTTTTTGCTCCGCTTTGGGGCCGGCGAGCGGCCCCATCAAAAAATCGAGCCGCGCTCTAACCGTGTGCAAGAAAGAGCGTTACAGCACTCCTACGCCGGCAATCTGTCCAGTGGCATCCGCCTTGCGTATGCAGCGCCCAGCGATTCTCAGCATGGAAACCGAGTTGCCAAGGAGAGAGGGATGAAAACAGCACGAATGCACAGGGGGCTGGCCTTGGAGGAATTGGAGCGCCGGATACTGCTTGCCGCGCCCGATCTGGCGCTTATAGATGATCTGCTGCTCTACAGCGATTATGGTCAACCAATGCGGTTGGATGACTCCGCGACCGTAAGCGACCCGGACGAGGACTGGGACGCGGGCGTCTTGAGCGCCCAGATCATGGAGAACGCGGAGGCATCGGATCGCCTCTCGCTTGTGGAAACGACGGAGGTAAGCCTCTCCTTCAACGATGTCCTCGTGAGCGGGACCATTGTAGCCTCAATGGAAAATCCGTCGGTGTCCGGCGACGATGTATTTCTGGTGACCTTCAATCAGCATGCGACGAGCGCGGATGTTCAAGCCGTTGTCCGCGCCCTGGCTTATGAGAGCTCGTCTGGCGGCGACAACATAGCCTACCGTACCGTCCAGGTGGCGCTGACCGACGCTGCTGGGGAGTCGGACATTGACGCACGGCAAATCGAACTCGGGGAGATCGGCAGCACACCCCCGGAGGGCGAAGAAATCACCCCCCCGCCGCCCGATGGAGACCAACTCTTCCGCATCAACGAAAATAGCCCCAATGGGACCTACGTGGGCGCTGTTTCCGTGGCGGGCGAAGGCGAAATCACCTATAACGTCATTTCGGGTAGCGGCGCATTTGCCGTGGGGAGCGGCACGGGTAACATCACCGTGGCCGATTCCAACCAGCTCGACTACGAGACGACGGCGGTCTTTGCGTTTGATATCGAAGCCACAAACGGAGCCGGGCAAAGCTCGATCGTACACGTCACGGTTGAACTCAACGACATCGCGGAGGGAGACGATGAATCGGGCGGCGAAGGGGAAAACCAGCCGCCGCTCATCAATGACCAGTTCTTCGCCATTGACGAGAACAGCCCCGACGGGACCTTCGTCGGCACGATTTCCGCGTCTGACGATGATCCAATAACCTACAGCATCGTCGCTGGATCGGGAAGCGGGGCTTTTGCTGTGGACAGCGGCACAGGCAACATCACGGTCGCCGATTCGAGCCAGCTCGACTTTGAGACCATGCCTGTCTTCACGTTCGAAATCCAGGTAATGGACACGGCGGAGCAGACCGCAACAGCGCTCGTCACAATTGACCTCAACGACCTCGTGGACGACGGTACGCTGCCCGATGAAAATCCGCCCGCCGGCGACGGGGAATCGCCCGACCCAGACAATCCGGACCCGGACATTGTTTACGACCAGGTGATCCTGAACGCCGCGCAACGTTCATACACGTTCCTCGACGCCGATGGGGACCAGGTGCGCATCAGTTACGTGGGGCCCGGGCAGGCGGTGGTTGCCATTGCGCAGGATGGCGACATTAACTCCATCACGCTCGCCGGTGCGACGGAGAAGTCGTCCCTGTCTCTCCGGGATATGAACCCAACGACAGGGCCGAACACGATTGTGGGCGGGGCGATAGCGGGGAGCGACGGCGAATCGCTGGGCACGCTGTTTCTCATGAATCCGATGGGCACAGTCCTCAACACAACGGTCTCGCTTGACGCCGACCTGCGCCTCTTCCGCGTCATGGGCGATGCGGACAACGTGGATATTACCGTGGGCGGCAATCTGGGACGGGCCCTTGTCTGCGGCGACTTCGCCAATGGTTCGTCAGTGGCCGTGGGGGGGAATATGGGCTATAGCCTATTTCGGGGAATATTCTCCGATTCCACACTGGACGTGACCGGCGATCTGCGAAACGTCTCCTTCCAGGGCGGCCTTGCGGCCAGCGCGGTGGAAGTGGACGGCTTTACGTCTATACTGATGTCCCGCAACGGCCAGACAAGCACGACGATCTACCTTGGCAGCGGCGTGCGGCAATTGATGTTGCGGGGCGGCATGCGGTCGAGCGGGGTGAATGTGGCGGGTGATGTCCAGGTCGGGCGCTTCTATGATGGGTTTGACAACCTCAGCTCGCTGGAAATAACGGGCAATGCCCAGCAACTGCTGTTCAGAGGGGGAATTGACGGGGCGTCATCGGTGCATGTGCAGGGGAGTACGAGGCTGTTCAGTTGCCTCGCCGGCGGAATCACCGGCGGCTCGGTGGTAGCCCTCGATGGAGACGTGACCAGCGCCCGGATCATGGGAGTTCCGGACGGGCCGAGTGTGGCCTTCGGCTCGCGGTTCGACCTGGGCGCGGACCTGAAGGGACAGTTGATGCTGAGGGGCGACCTGGACGGGAGGGCGATGGTGGCAGGCTCGTCGCAGGCGGCTTCGATCCGACTGACGGGGGACCTGAACGGCTACCTGTTATCGGGAATTTTCGGAAACGTGACCGTGTCAGGTTGCTTCACGGGCCGGATCACCGCCGATGCAGAGGGCGTCGGCAACACACTGCGCGTCGGGACCCCCGGCGGAGGCGGCGTCATCAGTTTGGCAAACAGCTTCGAACACGCTATTGGGGTGTCATGAGCAAGGAATAAGGAATCCCCAGCCGGAAAAGGGTTGACAGGGCCCTCCCGTGGCGAGAGAATAGGATCGAATTCACGCGCCATTTGTAGAGGGAGGAAGCCCTGACCATGAAGCGGTTCGCCCTGTTGATTTTTCTTGTCACCATAGCCGGGTGCGAAACTGCCGCGCGAGTGAGCGTCAATCCGCGTTTCAAGACCTTCGAGATTCGGCGCGTGGCGATCCTCCCCTTTGAGGGCGTCCCGGTCGAAAAGGAAGTGGAGGAGTACCACCTCTGGTGGCGGCACAACATCGTGGATAATGGCGCGGCGCTGAGCGACATCTTCACCACCGAGATGATGAGCATCCCCAACTTCGACTATGTGGAGCGGTCGCAGATTCAACGCATCCTTCAGGAGCAGAACATCACGCTAACCGACCTGGTGCGCGACAAGTCCGCATCGGAGATCGGGAAGCTGCTCGGCGCCGACGCGGTCGTCCTCGGCAAGGTCCATAAATTCGCCTACGGCTTCAATGTCGTTAACATGAAGACGTCCCACGTCTCCTTCTCCGTTCGGATGGTGGATGCGAAGACCGGCACGGTCCTCTGGTCCGCCTCGGTCGAGCGAGAAGCGGGCGGCGCGGAAATCATGACCCTCGCCCGCGAGGAATGTGCCAAGGTCGTGGCCGAGCTGAAGGCAAAGGTGGGGGAAGGGGCAGGCGAGAATCAAAAATAGGCCACGGTGCATACTATCGCCGTCCGGCCCTCTTGTGCCGGGGCGAAAATAGTTCACCCGTCACCTTTCGTGTTGAACCCGCCCGCGTCTCATTCGCTCCAGCATGTAACGCGACCGTCCTTCGTGGCCAAGTAGAGCCGTCCGTTGGCGGCGATCAGGCCGTCAAGAACCGGCGGCGAGGCCAGGTCCCACGCGGCAAGCTTCCGCCCATCCGTCGGCGACATGGCCCAGAGCAGCCCGCCCTTCCGCCCCTCGAAGGCGGCCATCGGATCCTCGGGATCGAGGACGTCCGGCGGTCCGGCGATGAACAGCGCATTCGCCGTCTTCACCATCGCCTGGGCGCGGATCGGGACCCACTGGGTCCACTTCGGGGGCAGGGTTCCCGTGAAGCCGACGCCCTTGTCCTTGTCGAGGGTCGGTGTTGTGACCGGCTGGTTGCCCCGGCTGCTCGTGAAGGTCTCGTAGGGCAGGCGGTTCACCACCTTGGGGTTGCCCTCGTCGTCCACCAGGACCGGCTCGTTCTCGTTGTCGTCGGCGAAGAGGAGATAGCCCTCCTTGCCGGGGAAGAACATCGGGCTGTGGCAGTTACGCCGCGTGAAGCACTGGACGCCGTAGGTGGTCGCCTCGTCGAAGACGAGCATCTGCCCGGCCTTGGGCGATTGGTTTGCGATGTAGAACCCCGGCCACCGCTCGGTGTACATCCAGAACGTCCGGTTCCACCACGAGTCGTCGAGCAGGCTGCCGGTGGAGAAGAGGTGGCGGCCCATCTTCCGGTCGCCCATGTTGGTGACGCGGGCGGGCTGTTGATCCACCAGTTTGTCATCGAGCATGGTGTGCCGCATGTAGATGAACTTCCCATCGCTGGTGAGGACGTCCGACTTATCGCCCTCCATATCGAAGGGGCGGCCGATGTCCTTGCTGAGGTCGGGCCAGGGCCCGGCGACGCAGGTCTGATGGAGCGCCTTGCCTGTGCTCGGATCGAGGGCGTAGACGTAGATGCCGCCGTCGAGGTAGGTGGCGCGCCCCGCCGTGCAATAAACGATGGCAGAACCTCCCGGAGGTTCCGAACCTCCGGGAGATTTGGGAAGCACAAGGACGCTGCCGTGCATCGGCCAGGCGGACTCCACCTGGTCAAACGCCACGACCCGCCGGTCTGTCGGCGCGGCGTGGAAGCGCCAGGCCAACTGACCGTCCGAAGCGCGGAGGCAATACACCCAGCCGTCCGCCGACCCGAAGAGGACGAGCCCATTGTGGATCGTCGGCGGCGAATCAATCCGCCCGCCGGCGGTATAGGTCCAGAGGGGTTTGCCGTCGCTTTCCATCAGGGCGTGGAGCGTGTGCGCATCCACCGAGGCGATGAAGAGCGTCCCGTCCGCGACGACCGGCTGGGCGAGCCTGCCGCCGAGGTCGGCCTGCCAGAGGGGCTTGACCTGGGTGGGGACGGCGGAGGCGGTCGAGCCGCTGCGCTTGGGATCGTGGCGGAAGGTGGGCCAATCTTGATTGCGGATTGCAGATTGTGGATTGCGGATTTGATGGTACGCGGGGCCCTTCTCCAATCGTTCTGATCTCTGACCGCTGACCTCTGGCTTCTGATTGCTGACCTCTGACCTCTGGCCCGAAAGGGCGAGGAAGCCGTCAACCTTCGCGTCGGGGTAGCAGAAGCACTGGTGGGGCGCCATATAGAGCAGGCCGTTGCACGGCATGACCCCGAGCTTGCACGGGGCGCGGAGCCAGTCGTGCCGCATGTGATCGTCGCCCTGAAGATCAATGAACTCCACCCCGCGCTTGGGCCAGAGGATGAATCGCTCCGTGGCCTTGCTGCGGTAGCACCGGAAGTGGTGGCCGGGACTGATGGCGTTGGGGACCTCAACGGTCTTCTTCACCTCGCCGGTCCTCAGATCGTATCCGGTGAGGAGCGCGCCGGTGGCCCCCTTCCCGCCCTCGTCCCCTTGCCCGCCAAGTCCGGGCACGGGCTTGCCGAGCCAGGCCAACCCCTGGGCGACGAACAGATCGGGCTGGGCCACAGCGCCCACGCGGCTGCCACCCGGGCCGCGCCACAGGACCTTTCCTGTCTCTCCATCCAGCGCAACCAACTCGGCGGGACCGAGGAGGAGCGCGACGCCCTGCGCTGCGACGAAGGTGTGCCCGCCGCCCACGCCCTTCTTTTTCTTGGCCTTGGCGGGCTGGGGCTGCTTTTTCTTCTCCTGCCCAACCAGTGTGCGCCAGGTTTCCTCGCCCGTATTGAGGCCCAGGCAGACAACCTCCTTGCCGTTGAAGAAGAGGACCCGCCCGCCGTCAACGGCGAGGCACAAGGTTATGATCTTCCCTGCATCCCTCTTCCAGAGGGTCTTGCCCGTCTCCGGGTCGAGGGCAAGGAGGCGCTCCGGGGGCGGCGGTTCCCCGCGTTGCTTCTGCCCGTCGGCGGCGAGGTCGCGCACGCGCAGGACCAGGAGGCCGTCGCTGTAGAGAATCTCGTCCGCGCCCTCGGTTCCCTCGCAGGTGCGGATGACCTCGCCGGTGGCGGCGTCGAGGATGGTCAAGGGCGCGACGTAGCCGAGCGTGGCATACACGCGGTCGCCGTGGGCCACGGCCCTGCGCGACAGCTCGGAGGGGAAGTGCCCCCGTTGGCCGCTCAGGGTCGTCCAGTCCTTGCCCTCGAGCTGTTCCCGCTTCCATTCGCGCCAGCCCCATCGGGGGATGGGCTTCTTCCACAGCAGCACGCCGCTGAAGGCGTCGCGGGCGACGAGGGACCAGAGGGGCGGCAGGCGCTCGTCGGTGATCCCCGTCAGACCTTCATCGAGGATGTAGAAGACCCGCCCCCGCGCCGAGACGAGCGTGCTGATGCTGGAGTCAATCTCGTGGCTGCGGCTGTAAAGCGGCTTGGCGATCCATTGCAGCGACTTCGGCGGAGCGACGATCGTGTCCTTTGCGACGGCGTTGTTGCCGGCATCGTGGAGGAAGTGGGTCCACTCGTCTATCTCTTTGGGCCAGGGCTTGACCAATTTTGGATTTTGGATTTTGGATTTTGGATTGAAAAAGACCGCCACGCCGTTGGGGGCGAGGATGCGCATCGTCTCTTCCCTCTCCACTTTCCACTCGCCACTTACCACTAACAAATTGACGAGGTTATCGGCGTACGGCAGACGTTTTCCCGACCATTGCTCGACAGACGCCTTGCCGTAGAGACCGAGCGACTGGATGTGTTTGCGGGCCTGCTCTATGTTCTTTGCATCGGCGTCCAACCCATGCACAAGGTAGCGGTCGCTGGCATAAAGCGCCGCCGTGAGCTTCCCATCGCCGCAGCCTACGTGGACGATGAGGCCGCCCTTGACGCCAGCGGCCTGGAGGATCTGCTGGGCTTGTTCCCGCTCGGGTCCGACCTGGCCGACACCAACCGACCAACTGAGCACGATCAGAAGTGCCAACAGCAAACAGGCGGTCTTACATCTCGTCATGACGACCATCCTTTCGAATTACTCCTTCCCGCCCAGGCAGACCACCTTCCCGTCCATGGTGGACAGGACCAAGTGATTGTCCGCCGCAATCATGCCGTCGAAAACCGGCGGCGAGTCGAGCGCGATCTCCGAAATTGCCTTCCCGTCCTCCGGAGAGATGACGAGGACCCGACCGCCCTTCCTCCCCTCGTGGGCGGCGAGGGCGTCGGCAAGCTGCTCCTGCGTGGACATGCCCTCCCGCGCCATGCACTCCGGCAGCCCGGCGATGAACAACGCGCCGTCGGCCAGGACCATGCCCCGAACCTGGATCGTCGTCGGCTGCGACCAGCGACATTCGATCTTCGTCTCGAACTGCGGACCGCGTTGGGCCTTTTTCTTTGCCGCCTTCCCGGCGGGTTCCGGCGGCTTTTCCCCCGGTTTGCCGATCGGGGTCTTGATGACTTTGGGATTCTTCGCACATGCAAATAGCCGATAGAAGGCGTTTCCCAGGCCGACGTGGCTGCCGTCCCGGGAGTACTGGTTCAGCCGGCCGTACCCATAGACGGACGCATCATCGAAGACGAGGAGTCGCCCGGCGGGGACCGTCGTTCCGACGATGGGCCACCCGCCCCAGCCCGAGCGCATCTGCGCGCCGAGCAGCCAGTAGGTCCGATGCCACCACGAGTCGTCCACGAACCCCACGGAGCTGAAGAGGTGCGGCGCGTCCGGCTTCTGCGAGACGCCGTTGCGGTCGAACCGCTTGTGCCGCATGAAGATGGATATCCCGTCGCTCGACAGCACGTCGGGCAGCGCCCCGGCCATGCCGAATCCCTGCACGTCCTTTCTCTGTTCGCGGCCGGTCTCCGGGTCGCGGCTGTTGATCTGCGTCTCGAAGACCTTCTTGCCCGTCTTCGCCTCGATGCCGTAGAGGGCGATGCCGCCGTCGAGGAAGGACGACCGCCCCGCGGCGCAATAGGCGACGGCAGAACCTCCCGGAGGTTCGGAACCTCCGGGAGGATTGGGAACAACAAGGACATTGCCCGGGACCGGCCAGACGGACTCGACCTGGTCGTATGCAACAAGATAGCGATCCTTCGGCGCGGCGCGGAACCGCCAGGCCGATTCGCCGTCGGTCGCACGCAGGCAATAGACATAGCCGTCGGCGCTGCCGAACAGGACCAAGCCATCATGGATCGTGGGGGGACTGTCCACCCGCCCGCCGACGGTGCGGCTCCAGAGGCGGCGGCCGTCTGTCGCGTCGAGTGCATGGACGGTGTGGGTCTCCACCGAGGCGACGAAGACCTTGCCCTCGGCGGCGACGGGGGCGGTCAGTTTTCCGCCGATGTCGGCGGTCCACGAGCGCTTCAGTTTCGTCGGCAGGATGGACTTTGTGGACCCGCTGCGCGCCGGGTCGCGGCGGTAGGTGGGCCAGTCATTTTCATTTTGGATTTTGGATTTTGGATTTTGGATTTGTTCAGAATAGGCGGGACCTTTTTCCAATCTTTCTGACTTCTGATCTCTGGTCTCTGACCTCTGGTCGCTGGCCGCCAGGGCATTGAAGCCGCTCAGTTTCGCCTCGATGTAGCAGGCGCAGGAGTGAGGCGGGGCGTAGAGGAGTCCGTTGCACGGCACGACGCCGTACTGGCACACCCCCCGGACCCAGTGGTTCGGGATCGCCTCGCCGGTGGCCAGATCAATGAACTCGACGCCCGCGCGGCCCAGCAGCAGATACTTGCACGTCGCCTTGTTCCGGTAGCAGCGATGATGGCCCATGCCTACTTGGAAGAAGTCCTGGTCCGGCGGACGTCGCCGCTTGACCTCGCCCGTTTTCGGATCGCGCCCCTCAGTGAAGCCGGGGTCTTTGGGGCTGACGAGGTTGCCCGTCCAGACCAGGCCATCGGCCACGAACACATCCACAGGCGAGTTGTAGCACTCGCGGCAGGGGCACGACCACAGCCTCTGGCCCGTCGCGGCGGAGTAGGCGATCAGTTCGCCTGCGGGGGAGTTCCCGCCCTGGCTGGTGACGGTCCACTGCACCTGCCGCCCCGACTCGTCGGCCTGGCCCGGCGGCGCGGACGCGGCCCGGTCGGCAGATAGGACGACATCGTCATGGACCACGAGCGTCGGCGCGGTCCATGCCATGCGTTTCGTCTCGGTCGGCCGGGCCGCGCGCCAGACCTCCTTGCCCGACTGCGCGTCGAGGCAGAGGATGCCGGTCGGGTTCTGGTAGAACATGCGCCCGCCGCTCACAGCAAGTGTCGTCGGCATCACCTCCGCCGTGTCGGGACCGGCCTTCTTCCAGAGGAGGTCGCCGGTATCGGCGCGGACGGCAATCAGGCGCTTCCTGGGCGGCTTGATCTCATACACCGGCCAATAGACCCACTTCTCCTTTGCCTCCTGGGCGGCGCGGGCCAGGGCCTCGGCGTCGAGTGTGGACTCGCCGACGAGGAGGAACAACGTCTTGCCGTCGAAGGCGATCTCCATCGCGTGCTCGGTCCCATCGTAGGTCTTGATGGTCTCTCCTGTGGCGGCGTCGAGGGCGCTCACCGGCTTGCCGTAGCCAAGTGTGACATAGACACGGTCGCCGACGGCGACCAGCCTGCGAGCCAGCTCCGCCGGGCCGCTGCGGAAGCCGCGCAGGTGGCCCTCCCACGGCCCCATCTCCCGCTTCCACAGGAGGACCCCGCTGAAGGCGTCGCGGGCGACGAGGAACCACTTCGGGGGCATCGCCACTGCCGCGACGGGCGCCTCGTCAACGATGGAGAATAACCGCCCCCCCGACGAGACCACCGCGCTCATGCTTGCGAGGTGATCGTGGCTTCGGCCCCACTGGGGCGCGGCGACCCACTGGAGGCGGTGCGGCGGCGCGACGATCTCGTCGTTCGCAACGGCGTTGTTGTCGGGACCGTGCAGGGCGTGGGTCCAGTCGTCGATGTTGGCCGGGCGGGGCTTTACCAATTTGGGATTGCGGATTGCGGATTGCGGATTGATGAAGAGGGCCACGCCGTTGGGGGCAAGGATGCGCATGATCTCTTCATTGCTCACTCTCCACTTTCCACTCTCCCCTTCCCCTTCTCCACTCACCACTATAAGGTTGACGAGGTTGTCAACGTATGGCAGTCGCTTGCCGTCCCAGGAGTCCACGGACACCGGCCCGTAGAGGCGCAGCGACTGGATGTGCTTGCGGGCCTTGTCGATATTCTCCGGATCGGTATCCAGGCCGTGGACCAGATAGCTATCGTTGGCATAGAGGGCCGCCGTGAGTTTCCCGTCGCCGCAGCCGAGGTGGACCACCAGACCGCCCTTGACGCCGGCGGCGTCGAGAATCTGCGCCGCGTCGTCGGATCGTCCCAACGAAGATGGGAGGACAAGAAGAAGGAAAGAGATAGTCGCCACAAGTCCGCTTCTCCGCGCCGTTGGCATCCATGATCTCCTGTTCGCATATATGGCTGTGAGATTCATTTCAAGTCCTTTGCGGCTGGCATGGGGCGCGCCCCGCGCGGAAGGCGCGCGGCGAGCAGCCGACGTGTTGTCGAAAGACGGTGGCGAAGTATTGACTCGACGAGAAGCCGCAGTCGAAGGCGACGTCCGTCACGCTCATGCGCGGTCGCTCCTGCAGGAGTTTCGACGCCTGCTCGACGCGGCATCGGCTCAGGTGCTGCATCGGGGTCATGTTGGTGATCTGTTTGCAGTAGTGCACGAAGCGGGTCATGCCGAGGCCGCACTGCCTGGCCATGTCCTTCAGCGTCCACGGCTCGGCGAAGTTGCGGCGGACGTCGGCGAGGAATAGCTCGACGGTGCGCCGACTGCTCTGGAGCGATTCGTCGAGGGGAATCTCGCGCTGCCGGAACATCTCCAGGACGAGGACGAAGAGTTCGTTCAGGTGAAGGGGGAGGCGCGACATGTCGCCCCCCTCGTCGGCTTCGACGGCCCGGGCGATGCGCTGGAAGCACCGGCGCACATCGGCGTTCGTGCGCCAGACGGGCTGCTCGTTCTGCCGGAGCATGACGGTCAGCTCGGCCAAGTCCTCCTCGGCCAGGACGAGCCACGGGGGCCATTTCCACTGCTGATGGGGGCGGCGCATGCCGACGTCGAGGATGAGCCAGTGGAGCCGGCCGACGCCGACGTTCGGGTTGCCGACGTGGTGCGGCTGCCAGGGGCGGGTGATGGTGAGGTCGTCCGGTCGCAGGAGGTGTTCCCGGTCCTCCACGCCGAAGGCCAGGCTGCCGCTTTCGAGGAAGGTGAGTTCGATGCCCTCGTTGCGGTGCCAGTCGAGGCCCCAGTCCTGGGGCTTGGTGGCGTCCCAGAAGCCGACGGCGCAGACGCCGCGGAGGGCGCGGGCGGGGAGCTGCCGGCCGGGATAGGTCCCCCGTGCGAGGGCGCGGAGGCGCATGGCCCCTTGTTCGACCGCCTGCTTGACGGGGCGGCAGGTGTCGGCCTGATAGGTCCTGCCGTGTTCCTTATAGATAGGGGGCAGCTTGGCCATGGGCAATGTTCAATTTTTTTCACTGAACAAGGTTGAACGACAACGTCCTCATTTAGTGTATAATAGGAAAAAGTTGAATGCAAGAGCCATGATATGGGCGGGGTAGCTACAAGAAAGGAGTATCTGTCATGGGCAAGGGAAAACAGACGCGGCGGGATTTTTTGAAGGCGACCTCGGCGGCGGTGGCAGGCGCGTCTCTGGTCCCCATCGGGGCCTCTTTGGCGGCGGACGCGAAGGTGGACACGTCGAAGATCCTCAGCTACAACGAGAACATGGAGTACCGCCGCTGCGGCAAGACGGGGTGGATGGTCTCGGCGGTCTGCCTGGGCGGGCATTGGAAGCGCGTGAACAAGATGGTCCCCAGCGTCTTCAAAGGCGAGAGCTGGCTGAGCGCCGATCTCAAGAACCAGGATTTCATCAAGAACCGCACCGACGTGGTGACGCGGTGCCTCGATCGCGGGATCAACTACATTGACGCCTGCACACATTCCGAGATCATTGCCTACAGCAAGGCCGTCGAGGGGCGGCGCGACAAGGTCTATCTCGGCTGGTCATGGTACGAGAACGAGGCGCGAAAGCCGACCTTCCGAACTGCCGAAGCCCTGCTGAAGACCCTCGATGCGGGAATGAAGGAGTGCAAGCAGGAGTATGTGGACCTGTGGCGGATCACCTGCATCTCCAATTCGAGCAAGGGACCGGACGGTAAGATGGTACCGCCGCATACCGAAGCCGAGTCGGCGGAAATCGCAAAGGCCCTGGCGCAGGCGAAGAAGGCGGGTAAGGCGCGGATGACGGGCATCTCCTCCCACGACCAGCCGTGGCTGGAATACATGATGAAGACCTTCCCGAACGAGATCAGCGTGGTCGTTTGCCCCTACACTGCCAAGACGAAGGCCCTGCCGGAGGGGAGTTTCTTCGACACGATCAAGCAGTGCGACTGCGGGTTCTTCGGCATCAAGCCCTTCTCCAGCGCCGCCATGTTCAAGGGCGACAGTTCGCCCGGCAGCCCGCACAGGGAAGAGGACGACCGGATCGCCCGGCTGACGATCCGCTACGTCCTGTGCAACCCGGTCCTCACCGCCCCCATCCCGGGGATGATCAATGTCGAGCAGGTGGACAACGTCGCCCTCGCCGTCATGGAGCGCCGCGAGCTGGACGCAAAGGAGAAGGCCGATCTCGACAAGGCGGCGACCCGCGCCTGGGCGGCCCTGCCGCGGGACTATCAGTGGCTGAAGAAATGGGAATACGTATGACGCGGCGCACATCGGTCGGGAGGATTTCCCCATGATGAGATGCGTCGGCGGAGTCGTGTGCGTGGCGATGGCGGCGCTCGGCCTTGCAGCGGTCATGTGCCACACCTTGCGCGCTCAGGACCAGAGGAAGTCGGGCCCTCCGCCGCTCAAGGTGGACAAAAGCGCTCCGCTCCTCCTCGATGAACCGAAGGAGAAGCCGAAGCCGCCGACCGACCCGTCGAAGAAGATGGCCGACAACGCGCCGTGCTATGTCTGCCACGAGAACTTCCGCGAGGAGCCGTTCGTCAAGGAGCACGCGAAGGACGGGTGCGTGGCCTGCCACGGCGATTCTCCCCGTCACATGGAGGATGAGGGACACCTGACGCCGCCCGACCTAATGTTCTGGCCGGAGGTGATCGAGCCGCGGTGCCGGGTCTGCCACCGCACCCATAACGCCCCGGCAGTGAAGGTTATCGCCCAGTGGCAGAAACTCTGCCCCAACAAGACGGACCCCAAGAGTCTCCTTTGCACCGATTGCCACGGGACCGAACACCGCCTGAAAGACCGCACGGTGCGGTGGGATAAGAAGACGGGGAAGGTCCTTGAGAGGAAGGTCGTCGCCGACAAGGAGAAGACATGCGCCAGCGACGCGCCGCAGGAAGATATGTAGCACTGATCCTCCCGGCGGTTCTGAACCTCCGAGAGGATTTGCGTTGGGTGAAAACGAAAAGGGCCTCCTCATGATGGATAACCAAAGGCGATTGCTCGACCGCCGCCGCTTTATTGCCTGCGGCGCCGCCGCAGCGGCCATGCCGACATTGCTGAGCGGGCGCTCGGCATCAGCCGACGGCGCGCCGTGGCAGATGCGGCTCTCCACATCCTCGATCCACTTCAAGGGCCTGCCCATCGAGCAAGCCTGCGAGCGCATCTCCGCCCTCGGTTTCGAGGCGATTGACATCTGGTCGCCCCACCAGAAGTGCCCGCACCTTGACGACTGCCTCGACCGCCTCGGCCCCGATGGATTGAAAAACGTGCTTGCCAGGAACAACCTAAAGCTTTACTCCTTCTCGGTTTACGCCGGCGGCTACCTCAAGTATGCCGAACTGCTGGGCAAGGTCGGCGGCGGCGTGGCGATCCACGGCAGCGCGAAGGCGTGCAAGCCCGACGAGCTTACCGCGCAGATGAGGCAACTCATGGAACGCCTGAAGCCCGAGATGGAACTCTGCGAGAAATACAATTCGTACGTCGCCATCGAGAACCACGGCAACGCGCTGCTGGACTCCCTCGATTCGTTCAAGGCGTTCGTTGATCTGAACACAAGCCCGCGACTCGGGGTCGCCCTCGCGCCGTTTCACTTGCAGAGGATCAACGCCTCCGTGCCGGAGGCGATTCGGATCTGCGGCAAACAGTTGTTCTTCTTTTACGCCTGGCAGCTTGGGAAAGGGGTGGAGCAGCTCCCCGACCACGGGCCGACCGACTTCACGCCGTGGATCAAATCTCTTGCCGAGATCGGGTATCCGTGGTATGTGAATCCATTCATGCACCAAGAGCCGCCGCCGGACGAGATGTCCGCGGCCCTGGCGAAGTCGAGGGATTACCTGAAGGAATGTTACGCGAAGGCCGTCGCTCGTTGAGGAAAGTCGTTTTGATCCCACCGGAGAAGTTGTCATGACCGTTCCTGAAAAGGACCGCATCATCCTGCGCGAGCTTGGTGCGCAGATTGCCGAGATCGCCGCCCTGCCCATTCACCAGCAGCGCCGGGAAAACGCCGCGCGCATCAATCGTCTCGAACACGCCAAGCCCACAATCCAGATATACCAGATCCCCTGGCACGAGATGGACGTCAACGGCGAGCTGGAGTTAAAAACGGAGGCCCCTTTCTGTCAGGGGATCGAGCAAAATTTCCGTCGCACGCTCTACTGCTGGAACCACATGCAGGGCGACATGACCGTCTGGGCGGGCATCGGGCAGGGGCCGGTGGTCCACGACACCGGCTTCGGCATCACCGAGGATGTGGACATTGCAAAGACCGACGAGCGAAGCGATGTCGTCTCGCGGCACTTCCATATCCAGATCAAGAACGAAGAAGACGCCGAGAAAATCAAGATGCCGGTCGTCACGTACGACGCGGAGCAGACCGAGAGGGAGTTCCAGTTGAAGCGCGAAATCTTCGACGGCGTTCTCCCGGTCCACAGGGGCGGGCGCGGCAGTTTCTGGTTCGCGCCATGGGACGATCTGGTGCGTTGGACCGGCGTGACGGAGATCCTGATGGATATGGCCATGCGGCCGGAGTACGTCCACAAACTCATTGACCGGCTGGTCACTGCCTGGCTGCACCGCCTCGATCAGTACGTGGAACAGAGGCTTCTCTCCGCGCCGTGCAAGGACCTGTGGGGCGTGGGCGCGGCGCAGATCTTCAGCGAGGTCTCCCCCGCCATGCACGAGGAGTTCGCCCTGCGCCACGAGGCGCGATGGTATGAGCGCTTCGGCCAAAACTACTACGGCTGCTGCGAACCGCTTGACCACAAGGTGGACATCATCCGAAAGAACATCCCGCGGCTCCGCAAAATTTCCATGAGTCCCTGGGTGAAATTCGACCGCGCCGTGCGGAACGTGGGCAGCGACCTCATCTTCGCCTGGAAACCGAACCCCGCCGTCCTCGCCGCCGAGAAGTGGGACCCGGACTATGTCCGCCGCGACATGGAGGAGAAGATGAACATGGCCCGCGACTGCATCGTCGAGATTCACATGAAGGACATCAGCACCGTGCGCTACCAGCCGCGTCGGCTGTGGGAGTGGGCGCAGATCGCAAGCGAGGTGACGGAGAAATACGCGTGACCCGCAGGGACAGGAGATTCGCAGCAATGAGTAGGCGTAACTTCCTTAAAACAGCTGGACTTAGCGCTGTAGCGCTGACGCTTCCCAAGACCACCGGCGCGGCGGACCCCTCGTCCGCCAGGCGCCCCAACGTGATCCTCGTCATGACCGACGACCAGGGCTACGGCGACCTGGCTTGCCACGGCAATCCCGTCATCCAGACGCCGAATCTCGACAGGCTTCACTCAGAGAGCGTCCGCCTGACCGACTTCCACGTCTGCCCTGTCTGCACCCCGACGCGGGCCTCGCTCATGACCGGGCGCGACACCGTGCGCACCGGCGCATGGGGGACAACGTGGGGTCGCTCGCTCTTGCGAAAGGATGAAGTCACCGTTGCCGACGTCTTCGCGGCGGGCGGATACCGCACCGGCATGTTCGGCAAGTGGCACCTGGGCGACAACTACCCCTTCCGGCCCGAGGACCGCGGCTTCCACGAGGTGCTCCGCCACGGCGGGGGCGGCGTCGGCCAGACCACCGACTACTGGGGCAACGACTACTTCGACGACACCTACTTCCACAACGGCTCGCCGACCAAATACACCGGCTACTGCACCGACGTCTGGTTCGACGGCGCGATGGCGTTTATTGAGGACAGCGTCAAGAACGGGCGACCGTTCTTCTGCTATATCCCGACCAATGCGCCGCACGGGCCGCTCAATGTGGATGAGAAGTACAGCAAACCGTATCTCGAAAAGGGCGTGCCGGACAACCGCGCGCGGTTCTACGGCATGATCACAAACTTCGACGAGAACATGGCCCGGCTCGAAAAGAAGCTCGACGCCCTCGGCATCCGGGACAACACCATCCTCATCTTCCTCACCGACAACGGCACGGCAGGGGGGTACGATCGGGACCGGAGAACCAAGAAGATAACGGGCTTCAATGCGGGTATGCGTGGGACGAAGGGGAGCTACTACGACGGTGGCCACCGTGTGCCATGCTTCATCCGATGGCCCGCGCGGGGGCTGCACGGCGGCAGGGACATCAGCGAGATGACCGCCCACGTGGACCTGACGCCGACGCTGATCGAACTGTGCGGGATCAAGCAACCGGACGGCGTGAAATTCGACGGCATGAGCATCGCGCCCCTCCTCCTCGGCAAGGTCGCTGAACTCCCCGCCCGGTCGCTCTTCATCCAGTTCCGCCAGAGCCACGAGCCGCCCGAGAAGTGGAACGGCGCGGTGATGAACCGCAAGTGGCGGCTGGTCAACGGGACGGAGCTCTACAACATCGAAACCGACTCGGGGCAGGAGAAAGATGTCGCGGCGGAGCATCCGGATGTCGTGAAGAAGCTGCGCGACGACTACGAGGCATGGTGGGCCGAGGTCTCGAAGCGGTTCCATGAGGGCTGTCCCATCATCCTCGGCTCGGACAAGGAGAATCCGACCTGCCTCAGCGGCTTCGACTGGCACACACAAACGCCGTGGAATCAACGGCATATCCTAAACGGCATGGAGGCCAACAGTTATTGGGCTGTGGAGATCGAGCGCGACGGGTCCTACGAGTTCACCCTGCGGCGCTGGCCGGTGGAGGTGGACCAGCCGATCATCGCCGCCGTCCCCGATGGCAAGGCCATCGCCGCGACGACGGCCCGCCTGCAAATCGGCGACATCGAGAAGGAACAGCCGATTCCCGCGGACGCAAAGGCGGTGACGTTCACCCTCCCGATGAAGGCGGGAAAGACACGGCTGCAAACGTGGCTGATAGACGAGAAGACGGGGGAGTCGCGGGGGGCGTACTATGTCTATGTGAAAAGGCTCGGATAGAAAGGAACTGTCTTGGTCCCACTCCTACTCTTACTCCTACTCGTAATATCTTTGCCGGATTAAGATTAGGAGTAAGAGTAGGAGTAAGAACAAATTCGGGAGTAAACGATGGGACGCATCGGCATCGGGATCAACATGGAGTTCGTTCGGCGCGACGACAAAAACTTCGAGTGGGGGGTGAAGAAGGCGGCCGAGCTGGGGTACGAATACATCGAGCCTATGGTCCACTGGGGGCGTGAACTCCTCAGCGAGGCGGGCTACTTCCACAGCGTTTCCATGCTCGACGATCCCTACCGCATCAAGCGCGCCTGCGAGAAGGCGGGGGTGAAGCTCTCCGGCCTCTCGGCGCACACGCCCCTCTGCAAGCCGGAGATCGGCACGGAGTATCTCAAGCAGGCGATCCGGTTCGCCGCCGAGTGCGGCGCGCCGGTGGTCAATACCGATGAAGGTCCCAAACCCGGTTGGACAACGACGGACGAGGACCATATCCTCATGCGATACGTCCTGATGGAGGCGACGCAGGTCGCCGAGCCGCGCGGCATCCTCATCGGCCTCGAGCCGCACCAGCAGTATTCGAAGACGCCCAACGGTCTCGACCGAATCTACGGCCTCGTCGTCTCGCCGGCCATCGGGATCAACTTCGACACGGGCAATTCGTATCTCGCGGGTCAAGATCCCTACAAATGGCTGGAGCGCGTGCTCGACCGGCTGGTTCATCTTCATGCCAAGGATATTTCCGTAGAACAATCGAAAGACGAGCGGGGAAAGGTGACCGGCACGCCCGTCGGTTGCGCATGCGGCGAGGGCGTAATCAACTGGGCAAAGGTCATCGAAATCTGCCGCCGCGCCTCGCGGGACATCGTGCTCTCCGTCGAGTGCGGAACGGTAGATCAGGCCGAGCGGAGCGTCAAACATCTGAAAAGCCTGTTGCAGTAGGACGACCAAGACATGAGACGATTCTTCGCGTGCTGCCTCGCCGTCTTTTGCCTCACGGTCAACGCCGACGAGAAGATCAAGGCCATCGTCGTCACCGGCGGCCACGCCTTCGACCAAGCGTCGTTCCTCTCCGTCTTCGACGGCCACCCGGACATCGCCGCCACCCACTTCCCCCTCAAGGACCACAGCGAAGTCTTCGAGGACATCGGCCAGTGGCAGTACGACGTCATCGTCTTCTACAACATGACGCAGAAGATATCCGAGAAGCGGCAGGTGAATCTCCTCGCCCTCCTCGATCGCGGCGTCGGCGTCGTGACGCTGCACCACGCCCTGGCCGACTACCAGGACTGGCCGGAGTTCAAGAAGATCGCCGGCGGCAAGTTCCGCTCCCGCGAGATGGTCGAGGACGGGGTGACGTATCCCAAGTCTGGCTGGAAGGACGACGTGCGGTGGCGAGTCCACATCGCCGACCCCGAGCACCCGATCACGAAAGGCATGGAGGACTTCGAGATCACGGAGGAGACCTACTGCCGATACGGCGTCGAGCCGAACGTCCATGTCCTGCTCACCACCGACGAACCTACGAGCGAAAAGGCCGTCGGCTGGTGCGGGACATATCGGAAATCGCGGACCTTCGCCGTCCAGTTGGGCCACGGCCCGTCGGCCCACACCAACGGCAACTACCGCTGGCTCGTCGCGCAGGCGATCCGGTGGGCCGCCGGCCGTCCGACGCTGGAGCTCAGCCTGAAGACCATGCTGCCCCGCATCGTCGGCTACCGGGCCAGCGACAGCCGTTGCGCGCTGAACGACGTTGCCGATCTCATCCACAGGCTGTCGAAGGACCCCGCCCGGCGGAAGGAGACCGAGCAGCAGCTCATCGCCTTCCTCAAGTCCGACGCGACCGCCGAAGCCAGGGTGTTTATCTGCCAACAGATCTCCGTCGTCGGGTCGGCAACCTCTGTGCCTCTACTGGCAGACTTGCTCAAAACGCAGGATCTTTCCCACATGGCGCGCTACGCCCTGGAGCGCATCCCCGGGCCGGAGGCCGACGCCGCGCTGCGCGATGCGCTCGGCAAAGTGCAGGGCGAATTGCTGATGGGCGTCATCGGGTCCATCGGGCGACGGCATAATCGTGAGGCGGTCGCTGCGCTGACCAAGCTGATCGAAAACCCGGACAAGGCAATCGCCGCCGCGGCCGTCGAGGCGCTGGGCATGATTGGCGGAGACGATGCACTTGCGGCTTTGAGCGCCGCGCAGTCGAAGGCTGCAGAGGATTTGCGCCCGGCCCTCACCCGCGCGCGGATCTGCTGCGCCGACCAACTGGCCATAGAAGGCAAGAAGGATGCGGCGGCGGCAATCTACAAAAACATATGTGAAGGGAATGAACCGACGAACCTACGCATCGCCGCCCTACGCGGGATGGTGGAGACCGCCCCCGGACCGGCCACGGATATTCTGCTCGCCATCCTCACGAGCGGCGACGCCGACCTCTGGCCCCACGCAGCCGGCTTCGCGCGCCGCATACCGGGCGCGGATGCCACGAGGAAGTTCACCGAGGTCCTGCCCAGGCTTCCGCCTCCGGCGCAGGCGCTTCTCCTCGATACCCTCGCGGCGCGCGGCGACCGAGCGGCTATGCCCGCGGTCGTCGAGGCCGCGAAGATCAGCGACGAGCAGGTTCGCATCGCGGCCATCCGCGCCCTGCAGGATTTGGGCGATGCCTCCTGCATCGGCCTCCTGGTCGCGGTCGCGGCAAAGACGAAAGATGCGGAACAGGCGACGGCCCGGCGGAGCCTGTATCGCCTGCGCGGCGAGGACATTGACGGCGCGATCCTCTCGGCCGTCAAGAACGCGGACACGCCCATTCGTCTTGAGATCATCGCGGCCCTGGCCGAGCGGGGCGCGACGGCGGCCGCGCCGACTCTCCTGACCATCGCAAAGAAAGACGCCGCCGCTCGCAAGGAGGCGTTGGCGGCCCTGGGCGCCCTCGCCGACGAGAAGTCGCTGCCGGCGCTCCTATCCATGCTCGGAGAGGCCGAGTCGAGCAAGGATCGCGGAGCGGTCGAGCAGGTCATGGCCAAGGTCTGCGCCCGCGTCGAAAACAAGGACGCCGCCGCGCCGCTCCTCGCCGCGCTGCCCGATGCAAACGTTGAGGCGCGCAATGCGCTGCTGCGCCTGCTGCCCAAGGCGCCGTGCGCCCGATCGCTCGACGCCCTGCGCTCTGCATTGAGCGATGCGAACGAGACCATCCATGTCACGGCCCTTCGCGCCCTGGCCGACTGGCCGGACGCCGGACCGATAGCGGAGCTGCTGGCCATCATCCAAACCACAGCGAATGAGCGGGACAAGGTGCTCGCCCTGCGCGGATACGTGCGGATGCTCGGCCTGCCCGGCGACCGACCCGTCGAGGAGACGCTTAAGCGATACGCCGAGGCGATGGCCCTCGCCCAGCGCCCGGAGGAGAAGCGCCTCGTCCTGGCCGGGCTGGGCGATGTGAAGGACATCCGCGCCCTGGCTGCGGTGATGGGTTATCTGACGGATGAAACGATCCAGGCCGAGACCGCCCTTGCGGCGACGAAGATCGCCGAGGCGATCCAGAAGACCCATCGGAAGGAGGCCCTCGCCGCGATTCGGAAGATCGCCGAGTTGTGCAAGACGCAAGCCGCTATCCAGGTTGCCGAGGCGACGCGGATCAACCTGGGCGAGATCGTCAACATCGCCCCGCAGGGGACCGCCGCCAGCCCGGACGATCTGGAGAAGGACGGCGCAGCCGGCGGCGACCAGGCCGGCATTGACGGCAATCCCTCGACCTTTTGGGATGAGCAAGACAACCAACCGCTCTACCGCTACGTCGTCGCGTTCAAGCAGCCCGTGCAGATCACGACGATCAGCATCCTGGGCTACCAGCAGCACAATTACGCTCCGAAGGATTTCGAGATCCTCTGCGACGGCAAGCTCGTCCGAACCGTCCGCGATGCGCAATACAAGGACAACCTGTTCGTGGACCGGCTGGGCGATGTCACGTGCGTGACTGTCGAGTTGAAGATCACGGGCTACTACGGCGCGTCGCCCGCCATCCGCGAGCTCGGCATCTACACGCCCGCGAAAGGAAAGAGGAAATGAAAACCACACGTAGATCGTTCCTCAAGAGCGCCGCGGCCGTTGCGGCCGCCCCGTGCATCCTCCCGGCGACAGCCCTCGGCGCGGGCGACGTCCCGGCCCCGAGCGAGCGAGTCACCCTGGGCGCCGTCGGCGTCGGCCACATGGGGACCGGCCACCTGAAGGGATTCCTCGGTCTGCCCGATGTCCAGGTAGTCGCCGTCTGCGACGTGTGGCAGGGCCAGCGCGAGAATGCGCAGAAGATCGTAAACGAGCACTACGCCAGGCAGACCGGCAAGGAATTCAAAGGCTGCGAGGCATACGTTGACTTCCGTGAACTTCTCGACCGCCGCGACATTGACGTTGTCTACGTTGCCACCCCAGATCACTGGCACGCGCTCATCGCCATCGAGGCGGCAAAGGCCGGGAAGGATATGTATGTCGAGAAGCCGATGGACGTCTGCATCGCCGAGGGCCGCGCCATCGTTGATGCGGTGAAGCGCTACGGCCGCGTCTTCCAGTACGGCACGCAGCAGCGGTCGTCCGGCAACTTTCGGTTCGCCTGCGAGATGGTCCGCAACGGTCGCATTGGCAGGCTGCACACGATGAAGGTCGGGGCGCCGTCGAGTTGCCTCGGACCCGCATGGAAACCGATGCCGGTCCCGAAGGAGCTGGCCTACGATATGTGGCTCGGTCCCGCGCCCGATGCACCCTACACCGAGCGGCGATGCAGGCTGGGCAGTTGGTTCCACATCCACGACTACTCCCTCGGCGGCTTCATCGGCGGGTGGGGCATCCATCACGTGGACATCGCGCAGTGGGGCAACGGCTCGGACCACACCGGCCCTATCGAGATTCAGGGAACCGGCACAATCCCGCGCGATGGTCTCTATGACACGCCCATTGACTACCGTCTCGAATGCCTCTACACCAACGGCGTCAAGATGATCTTCTCCGACAATCGGCAGAACGCGCAGGGCGTCCGCTTCGAGGGGGACAAGGGGTGGGTGTATGTGGACCGCAGCGGTCTTGATGCCCATCCAAGGGGCCTGCTCAAGGAGCGCATCGGACCGAACGAGATTCACCTATACGAAAGTTCCAATCACCGGCGGAACTTCATCGACTGCGTCAAGTCGCGGGCGCAGACGGTTGCGCCCGTCGAGAGCGCCCATCGCTCGACCACGATCTGCGGCATGAGCTACATTGCCATCCTCACCGGCGAGAAGCTGAAATGGGACCCGGAGAACGAGTGCTTCACCAACAACGCCGACGCGAACCGGCTCCTCTCCCGCGCCCTGCGCCCCCCGTGGCGGGCGTGACGGCGGTCGAGCCTGCCCCCATCGGTTGTCCCGGGATGACATGTAGCTAAACTCGCCAGAGTTCAGACCGACAACGTAGAAGCGGCTATTATGCTACTACTCTCCCGAGCCACTCCGGTGGACACGGAAGGTCAGTTCGCCGCCGGTTGTTTTGCCACATTTTCTTTGGCATTTTTTGTCCAAGAGCAGGCACATGGTTCCCACCCTATGGTGAGATTGAGTTACATGGGTATGGGTTTGTTTGTAGCGATTCGAAAGGTGGAAAAGCGGGGGAGAGGTCATACATGAAATGGGGGTTCTTTCTTCTTCTTTTTCTTGATTTT
>JBFMAD010000025.1:0-97578 GCA_040755855.1 Planctomycetota bacterium
CACATCAGGAGGCAAATGTCAACTTATTTAGTTAATCACCATTAGCCTGCGCGATTCGGGGTCGCACGGCCAAACGGCGCAGGCTAAAGCCTGCGGCTACAGATCATTTTTGCCAGTTCGGGATTTGAGCAACAGGCCCTCAAGACATTACCACTTTACATGTAGGGCGGTGCATGCTTCATCGCTATGGTGGGCCGGAGGCCCACCCTACGTTTCAATCCCAAAGTATAGCGCCGCGTTGTTGAAGCAAATGTCCTGGACGACCTTGCCGAGGTGCGGCATGTCGGCGGGGAGCTCGCCCCGCTCCACGTCGTCGCCGATCAGATTGCACAGCAGCCGACGGAAGTAATCGTGCCGCGGGTAGGAGAGAAAACTCCGCGAGTCGGTGAGCATCCCCACGAATCGGCTGAGCAGGCCCATGTTAGACAGGGCGTTCATCTGCTTCGTCATGCCGTCGAGGGTGTCGTTGAACCACCAGGCCGAGCCGAACTGCATCTTGCCCGGCGCGGACCCGTCCTGGAAGTTGCCGACCATCGCGGCGAGGATCTCGTTGTGCGTGGGGTTGAGGCTGTAGAGGATCGTCTTCGCCAACTTGCCCTGCGCGTCGAGCGCGTCGAGGAACCTGGATAGGCCGCACGCGATCTGGAAGTCGCCTATGGAATCGAAGCCGGTGTCCGGGCCGAGGGCCTTGAACATCCGCGAGTTGTTGTTCCGCAGCGCGGCCAGATGGAACTGCTGCACCCACCCCTTCTCCGCGTCCATGACGGCGAATTCGACGAGCATGGCCGACTTGAACTTGGCGATCTCCGCCGGGCTTAGCCGCTTGCCTTTGCGCACCTTGTCGAATATCGCCTTGATCTCCTTCGCGGTGTAATCCTCCGCATAGGGCATGTCGAGGCCGTGGTCGGAGACGCGGCAGCCGACCTCGTGAAAGACTTCATGGCGCCTGCGCAGAGCCTTAAGGAACGACGTAAATCCCTTCACGTCCGTATCGGCGGCCGCGGCCAACTTGTCCACCCAGGCATTGAAGGTCTTGGGGTTTTCCACGGCCATCGCCTTGTCGGGCCGGAATGCGGGGAGGACCTTGATGTGGAAGTTCGGATCGTTATTGATGGCCTGGTGATGGTCGAGGCCGTCCGTCGGGTCGTCCGTGGTGCAGACGACCTTGACGTTGAATCGTTCCATGAGCCGGCGGGCGCGGAAGTCGTCGGTCTGGAGCATGGCGGCGGCGCGGTCGAAGATCTCGCGCGCCGTCTCGGGTTTGAGGAGCATCTCGATGCCGAAGGGGTTCTTCAGCTCCATGTGGGTCCAGTGGTAGAGGGGATTGCGGACGGTGTAGGGGACGACGGCGGCCCACGCCTCGAACTTCTCCCAGTCGGAGGCGTCGCCGGTGATGAGGCGCTCGTCCACGCCCTGTGCGCGCATGGCGCGCCACTTGTAGTGGTCGCCATAGAGCCATATCTGGGTCAGGTTGTCGTAGCGCTTGTTCTGGTCAATTTCGATGACGGGCAGGTGGCAGTGGTAGTCGAAGATTGGCATGTGGCGGGCGTAGTCGAAATAGAGGATTCGCGCCGAGTCGGAATGGAGAAGAAAGTCGTCGGTCAAGAACGGTTTGGCCATCGTTGCCTCCTTGGGCTTAGAACGTCACAAGATCATCCACCTGCACCGGCAGGCCGGTCTTCATGGATTTGTTCGCCGCAATGCCCGTGAGGATGGACATGGCCCCATCAATGTGCGACGCCGCGCGGTTGAACTTGTCCTTCTTCGGCTTGCCGAAGATGTCGTTCAGGAGGACAGGGTCGCCGCCGCCGTGGCCGCCCTTCCCTTCCACAATTTCGACCTCATAGGGCCGCTCCCGCATGGGGAGAACAAGAATTCGCTTCGTGCTCGTAGCGCCTTCCTGCGAAATGTCGCCGCCGGCGTTGATGTAGGTTTTCTCGCCGATGGATACCTGGATGCGTCCCTTGCTGCCGTTGAAGTTCACGTTGAATCCCTCCCACGGCATGTAGGCGTTCAGGGAGTAGGTCATCACGGCCTCGTTGGCGTAGCGCACCATGACGCCCATCGTGTCCTCGATGCTGATGCCGTCGCCGAAGACGCTCTGGTCGCGGCAGTAACCATCCTCCTTCTCCGCATCGAGATACATCGCCTTCAGCCCTGGGTTCTTGTCCAGGTGCAGCGCGAAGGGGTCCTTCTCGGCGTTTTTGTGGCCGGTGGCGCGAGCGTAAAAGTCAATGACGCCCCGTTGCTCGGCATTTTCGCGTCCGTAGAATCTCAGATCGCCCATGCAGAAGACGGTCTTCGGACGGCTGCCCAGCCAGAAGTTGACCAGATCGAAGTGGTGCGTCGCCTTGTGGACGAGCAGGCCGCCGCTGTTGCGCTTGTCGCGGTGCCACCGGCGGAAGTAGTCCGCCCCATGGGATGTGTCGAGCAGCCACTCGAAGTGGACGGAAAATATCTCGCCGATCACCCCATCCATGATCAGTTCGCGCACCTTCGTGTTGTGCGGGGCGTAGCGGTAGTTGAACGTGACGCGCAGGTTTTTCTTCGTCCGCTTCACCGCGTCGAGGATCGCCTGGCACTTCTTCTCGTCCACGGTCATGGGTTTTTCGGTGATGGCGTTGCAGCCGAGCTCCATGGCGCGGATGATGTAGCGGTGATGCGTGCGGTCAATGGACGTCACGATCACCGTATCCGGCTTGTGCGTCTTGACCATCTCATCGAACCGGTCCGGTTTGTAGGTGGGAACCGGTTTCGCCTTGAATTTCTCCTGCCTGATCTGGTTTGTGTAGTCCATGCGGACCTGGTTGATGTCGCAGAGGGCGACCAACTGTGCGGTCTCCTTGAACGTCGTGTCTATCGCCCCCCAAAACATGCGGGATCGCCCGCCGAGGCCGACCAGGGTATACTTCTTTCTTGCCACGTCAAGTCTCTCCTAATAGCGCGTGTGTTTTCACTCCACAATGGGAAAACATTCTTACCGATTTTCGGCCCGTTGTCAACCGTTTCCCGCGCGAGGGATTTGTCGTTGACAGTGGCCTCGGCGGGGCGTAGAATAAGTACCTTGTCGAGAAGGGGGCGGTCGTGTTTGGGAGGAAACGCAGCAGGTTACCGGGTCTTTGCTCGCCGTAGGTGGTGGGGGAGGCCCGTTTTTTTTGGAGAGCAACCATAGCCATGCCCTGGCTTTTCTGGTTGGATGTCAGCCTGCGAAGTTTTGCAACGACCATCGCCGCAGCCCTCGTGATTATGGTCGTTGGGGCGGGTCCCAGACGAGCGCTCAACCTGTTTTTCGCCATTTTTCTCCTCGCCGAGGCCGCGGCGATGGTCTTTGCCACGCTGATGCGCCTCTCATTGTGGCTGGAGCGCGGCGATCCGCTTCTGATGGCGGAGCTGTGCACCATGGGCTATGCTCTGGCCGGCCCGATGCTCCTGATGTTCACAGTGCGGTATGTAGGGCGTCCGGCCCGCCGCGCCGACATCATGGCGGCCCTGGGGGTGGGGATCATCGCGTTCCTTCTCGTTCCGCTGTTCCGTCATCATTTTGTGGTGAACCCCCGGTTGAGTCCGAACGGCGCGGCCATTGTGGATCTCACGCCGCCGGCCCATGCGGCGGTGCTGATCCCGTGCGCCTTTGTCGCCTTCTCGCTGGTCCTGTTCTGGCGGGAGCGGCGGAAGACGGGCGAGCCGTATCTGGCGCTGGGCGTGTTGACGCTGCTGGTCGGGTTTGTGGTCGGCGGGGTCCTCGAAGTCGCGTTTCCTGTGATGTCGTTCACCAATTTTCTGGGCATCGCCATCCTCGGCTATGGGGTGGCCAGCCGCCAGATTTTCAACCCGCTCCGCGAGCTGGCGCGGGAACTGGAGCGCAAGGTGGAGGAGCGAACCCGCGAGCTGAAGGACGCCTACGCCGAGGTGGAGCAGCGCGTGGCCGACCGGACGAGGTCGCTGCGGCAGGAAATGTCGGAGCGCGCCCGAGCGGAGGAGGCCTACCGGACGCTGGTGGATCAGTCCCTGCACGGGATCGTCGTGGTGCAGGAGGGGCGCATCGTCTTCGCCAACCCCGCCTTCGCAGAGATCAGCGGCTACACTGTGGAGGAGCTGCTCGCCATGTCGGTGGAGCAGGCGGAGAACCTGAAGCACCCCGGGGACCGGGCGATGGTCCTGGGGTACTACCGGAATCGTCTGGCGGGCAAGCCGGCCCCCTCGCGCTACGAATATCGCCTCCTTCGCAAGGACGGCAAGGTGCGCTGGGTTGATGTGGCGGTGCGCGTGATCGAGTACCGGGGCAAACCGGCGGCGCAGGTCATCTACGCGGACATCACGGCGCGCAAGGAACTGGAGGAGCGAATCCTACGGGCCCAGAAGCTGGAAAGCCTGGGCACACTCGCCGCCGGCGTGGCGCACAACTTCAACAACATCCTGACGGCGGTCATCGGCAACGCGCAACTGGCTCAATTCAAGCTCGACAAGTCCGCGCCCGCCGCCCAGTTGCTGGACGCCTCCATTCGGGCCGCGATGCGGGCCGCGCAACTGGCGAAGCAACTCCTTGCCACGGCGCGGAGGACGCCCGGCGAGCGGACCGTCATCCGCCCGAGCGACCTCGTGCGCGGCTTGGTCGAGGGCATGGCGGTCATGCTGGACAGCAATATCCGGCTCGAACATCGCCTCGCCTCGGACCTTCCCCCCGTCCTGGGCGACCCCGTTGATCTGGAGCAGGCGCTCATGAACATCTGCGTCAACGCCCGCGACGCCATGCCCCGCGGCGGGACGATCACCATCACGGCCGAGGCTCTCGATTTAGATGATGCCTTCTGCGCCGCCCATGAAAACATGAGGCCGGGCAGGTACATCTGCATCTCCGTCGCCGACACCGGCATCGGGATGGACAAGGATACGATGGCCGGGATGTTCGATCCCTTCTTCACCACGAAGGGACCCGACAAAGGCACCGGTCTGGGACTCTCCTCGGCCTACGGCGCCGTCGTCAGCCACGGCGGCTGCATCGAGGCCGAGAGCGAAGTGGGCAAGGGGTCCACCTTCCGCGTCTGTCTGCCCGCCGCCCCCGGGGCCATGCCGGAAACTCGAGAGGCAGGGCCGCCCGCGATGGAAAGAGGCGCCGAGACCGTTCTCGTCGTGGATGACGAAACCGACGTTCTCGATACGCTCCGCGAGGGGCTGGAGACGCTCGGCTACACCGTCCTCGCGGCAGGCAGCGGCGAGGAGGCGATCCAAATCTACGAACGCGATGGGCAGAAGATCAACCTGGTCCTGCTCGACTACATGATGCCCGGCCTGGACGGCGAGGCGACGTTCTACCGGCTGAAGCAGATCAACCCCCACGTCAAGATCCTGCTGTCGAGCGGCTATGACGAGCGGACCAAACTCGGTCCCTTGCTTGCCGCCGGCGTGGATGGCTTCATCCAAAAGCCCTATGAGCTGCCGGCGCTTTCCGTGGCCATCCGAAGGGCCCTGATCGGGGCGGAGGGTAAATAGCCGCAGGCGCAGCCCGCATCCGTATTCTTCCCCTTGCCTTTCGGGGGAGGTCTGTCTTATAATCCCGCCGGTTGTTTCAACCTCCCGGAGGTCCCGAACCTCCGGGAGGCGTAGGTTTCTGCGGAGGATCAACGCATGAGATGCAAAGGACTTATGGCCACGTTTTTGACCTTCGGCTGTCTTCTCGCTACGGCATGGGCGGAGGGGATCGAGGGGCAGAACGTTGTGTCCAACCCGGGCTTCGAGCAGGTGGACGCCGAGGGCAAGCCCGTCGGCTGGGGCGGCCCGGCGGGGTATCGCCTCGTCAAAGAGAACCCGCGCACAGGGACCTACTGCCTGCGCTACGACAACGACGACCCCAAGCGCTATGACCTCTACAACTTCCCCCTCGCGCTCGAGAAGGGCCGGCGCTATGCCATCGAGGGCTGGGTGCGCACCGAGAACGTCGCGGGCGAGGAGACCGGCGCGACGATCTGCATCGAGTTCTGGGGCGCCGACAACAAATTCCTCGGCGGCTGCTACCCATCCGGCAAGAAGGGGACAAACACAGAGTGGCAGCGCATTGAGGGCGTGTCAAAGCGCGTGCCGGAAGAGACCGTGCGGTCCCATCTGCTCTGCTACATGCGCCGGGGGATCACCGGCGCGGCGTGGTGGGACGACGTCTCCGTGCGCCTCTTCCGCGCCCCGCTCATCTCGGCCATGACGACGGACCGCTATCGCGGCGAGACGACCGGCGGGCCGGTGACGGTGAAACTGGGCCTCAATCCGCTGGACTATGACCTGACCCCCGAGACCCTTACAGCGACGCTCACAGTCAAGGATGGCAACGGCAATGTGGCGCAGAGCGTCGAGGGCAGGATCGAGTCCGATATTGCCGCGTTCCGTTTCGACTCGACGCCCCTGAAGGCGGGGACCTACTCAGTCGAGTGCGCCATCGCATCGAAAGACGGCAAGGTGCGCGGGACAGAGACATGCACCGTGAAACGATATGACGAGCGGCCCGACTACAAGGCCTACATTGACGAGCGCCTCCGCCTCATCCTCGACGGCGAGCCGTTCTTCCCGCTGGGTCTATACCTGGGCCGGGCGACGAAGAAGGACCTGGAACTCGTTGACAACTCGCCCTTCAACTGCCTCATGCCCTATGGCAGCCCGAACCGCGAGGAACTGGACCAAGCCCAGGCGAGCGGCATCCGGATCATCTACAGCATCAAGGACTACTATGCAGGGACCCAATACTGCCCCAAGCACATCAAGACCCCGGAGGACGAGCGACCCGCAGTCGAGAAGAAAGTGGCCGAGGTGAAGGACCACCCCGCCATCATGGCCTGGTACATCAACGACGAGCTGCCCGTCACGATGATGGACCGCCTGAACGCCCACCGCGACTGGATGGAGGAACTCGACCCCGGCCGGCCGACGTGGGTGGTGCTCTACCAGAAGGACGAGGTGCGCGACTACCTCGGCTCCTTCGATGTTATCGGCACCGACCCCTACCCCATCCCCGAACGGCCCGCGGGCACAGCCCTGGAGTACTCCCGGAAGACCATTGACGGCTGCTTCGGCATGAGGGCGGTGTGGATGGTGCCGCAGATCTTCAACTGGGCCTCCTACCGGGCCAAGACGGACCCAGAGGCGGAGAAGAAGTACCGCACGCCGACGCTCCTCGAGATGCGGTCCATGGCGTGGCAGTGCATCGCCGCCGGGGCGAACGGCTTGATCTTCTACTCCTACAGCGACCTCCTGCGACGCGCCGAGAAGGAGCCCTTCGAGGAGCGGTGGCGGGAGGTCAAGGCCATGGCCGAGGAGATCAAGCAGTTTATCCCCGTCCTGCTCTCCATCGAGCCGGTGGACCCTCCGACGAAGGTGGATGCCCCGGAGTCGGTGGCCTGGCGGCTGCATGCAAAGGAAGGAACGCCCTATCTGATTGCGGTAAACAGCGACGACAAACCCACTGAGGCGACATTCGTCTTTGCAAGATCGTGGTCGGGCGCGGAGGCGCTGATGGGCGAGAAGAACATCGTCGTCAATGGCGGGACGGTGCATATTCCCTTTGCCGCGCTGGAGCCGAAGGTGGTGCGTCTGATGCCCCGCCAGTAGCCCATAACGAATGGCGGGCGAGAAGGTTACGTGACCAGCGTAGAAAAAGGCCTCCTGCCCCCTTTTTCCCCTGGGGGAAACAAACCCTCTCTGGGGCTCTGCCCCAGACCCCGGGATTTGCCGCATTGGGGCCGCCGACATGGGAGAAGTAGAGGCGGCATCTTGCCATGTAGCTGAACTCGCCGGTCCCGCGCGGACGCGGGATCAGATCGCAGAGAGCAAGTGTGTGCCACGCCCAAGGCCACGTCCTCGCGGGCTTGGGCGTGCGGGTGCGCAAGTGCCTGCGCGTCGAAAGGCACACTCAAACAATCCAGCGGGGGCGTGGGATGACGTGGCATGCAGTCCCGCGCAGATGCGGGATCGGAAGTCTGGCGACTTCCGCTACATTCGGCCCGTAGAAATTCGTCATTTTTTCTTCTTTCCCTTTTCGTCCTTCTCCTCCCCCTCGTCCTTCGGGAGGGCCTCGTAGACCTTGACGTCGTCGATGGCGAAAAGATCAGAGTTCTTCTTTAAATGTGTGACAGTCATATTGGACTTCTCTGTTTCGTCCGCTTCCGGTAGATTGAGTGTCACCCTTTTGCCGCCCACTGTCAACGAATGGGCAGGGCCTAGTTTTTCGAACGTTACATTTAACCAACCCGGCTTGCTATATGAGATGGAGGACTCAGTCTGCCTCTTAACTCCTATGCCTGATTCATAGGTTACAATGGAGGCAGTGAGAAGAGTGCCATGTTGACTTATAGACCCATAGGGCCGAGTTATGCCACCTATACTTCCTATCCAGAAAAAAACTTGGCTACTCTTGGGAACCCAGACTTTGCAGTCAAAAACAAAATCCTTTACAGGTGAAATCGGCACCATGACTTGCACATCGGCTGGCTGTCCGAATGACTTGGTTGCCATCGAACCCTTAACGATCTCCCATTTGCACTTCAGCTGGTCAAACGACCATTTTAATTCTTTCTTGGAAAAATCATCCTCAAAGATCAGGTTGCCTCGTTTACAGATCGCCAAGTCTGGCTCCTTGTCCTTCTTCTTCCTCTGCGCCTCGGCGATCATGGAGGCGGAGAGGATCATAGCCACAGACAGACCCACGACCGTCATCACACGTTTCATTCTTCCCTCCTTTGCAATGTCTCCCCAAAAGAAAAGGGAGTCAACCAAGACATCACTTCCATCACGGGGCCCGCTACGGCCCTGGCTCGAAAGCAACGCTCGGCGACTCCCTGTTTCCAGGGAGTCCGCCAGAGCGCCGTCCGAGCCAACGAAGTGTAGCGGTTCCGTGATGAACGACGTTCAGACGAACTCAGATTGTCACGTCAAGGCTTAGGTCATATGGATGCAATTTCCTCCAGATACTCCAGGATACTGTGCGTTTTCCTGCACCTTCGCACTTTCTATTGTACGCCACCCGGCTCGAATGTAAAGGGAAAACCCTTTTCTCCACGACGGCGCCTCAACCTCCCGGAGGTTCCGAACCTCCGGCAGGTTATGTGCTTGGAGGAAAATGCCGGTGGCTGCAAAGCGGAAAAATCCTGGGGGGACGGGGGCAAAGCCCCCGATTGTTGGGGGGAGAGAAAAGGCTTTCACCGCGGAAGGTGGGGAAAACGGAATGGGAACTCACAGGTTTGGGACAAGGCTAACTCGTTTGAGCGTGCCTTTACTTGTCCAGGTTTCACGGCGCGAGGACAACTTTCATCAGCCCCTTCTCTTTCTTGTATAGCCGCTCGAACCACGCCGCCCCATCGGCCAGCGGCGCGACGGCGCTTATCAACGGCTCGACGCGGATCGCGCCCCGCGCGATCAGGTCGAGACACGCCGGATACTCCCCGCACGAGGCGCACGAGCCGTAGAGCGTCAGCTCCCTCGTCACCACCGCCTGCATCGGCAGCGGGGCCTCCGCCGACAGGTTCCCCACCAGTCCCAGCGATCCGCCTTTGCGCAGGCAGCCGACGGCTGTCTTCAGCGTCGGCGCGATGCCGACCACCTCGAAGGCGACATCCGCCCCCGTCGGACAGTCCTCCGGCTTCACGGCCTCGTCCGCCCCGAGCTCGCGGGCCAGGGCCAGCTTGTCATCCTCTAAGTCCACGGCGACGATCCGCCCACAGCCCCGCGCCCGCAGGGCCTGGACCACCAGCAGACCGATCATCCCCGCGCCGACGACCACCGCCGTGTCGTTCAGCGCGATGGGCGCGCGCTCGACGGCATGGACCGCTACGGACACCGGCTCCACCATCGCCGCCTGCTCGAATGTGACCGAGTCCGGCAGGCGGTAGAGGATGCGCCGGGGGACGGCGACGTATTCGGCGAAGGCCCCGTGCCGGCGGTACTCCTCGCACGAGACGCCGAGGACGCGGCGGCTGTCGCACAGGTTGATGAGGCCCCTGCGGCAGAAGACGCACTCCCCGCAATAGATCGTCGAGTCGAACGTGACGCGGTCGCCTCTTGCGAAGTTCTTGACATTTTCCCCGACCTCTGCGATGACGCCCGCGGCCTCGTGGCCCATGATGATCGGGGGGCGGCGGCGGCCCGTGCTGCCGTCCATGCCGTGGACATCGCTCCCGCAGATGCCGCAGGCCCTGACCTGGATCAGGACGTCGTCCGGGCCGATCGTCGGGTCGGGGACGTCTTCGTAGCTGAAGAGATTGTATTCTTTAAGAATGAGGGCCTTCATGTTGACATTAGGTGTTGGGTTATAGGTTATGGGTTATGGGTTATGGTAAGAGAATATCTGCTTGGCGGTGGGAAGTCAACAACGATCTGTCATTCGTCGAGCGGGCGGAACTTCCGCAGGGCCTCGATGAGGTCGGTCATGTCCTTCGGCAGGGGGGCCTCGAACTCGACCCACTTCTTCTCGATGGGGTGGGTGAAGCCGAGGCGCTTGGCGTGGAGGGCCTGGCGCTCGATGATGGGGACCTCGCCCTCCACCGGCGGTTTGTCCTGGAGCTGCGACAGGGTGCACTCGCCGCTGGGGCTATACTCCAGGTCGGCGACGACGGGATGGTTGATGGATCGCAGATGCACGCGAATCTGGTGCGTCCGGCCGGTCTTGGGCAGGGCGCGGACGAGGGTGTAGCCGCGGAAGCGCTCGATCACCTCGTAGGCCGTTTCGGACTGGCGGCCGTCGCGGCGGATGGCCATCTTCTCGCGGGCGGTGGGGTGGCGGCCGATGGGTTTCTTGATGACGTCGGAGTCGTACTCCATCTCGCGCTCGACGACGGCCCAGTATTCCTTCTCGATCTTTCGCTCCTCGAACTGGGTCTGGAGGTTGCTGTGGGCCTGGTTGCTCTTGGCGGCGAGGAGGATGCCCGATGTGTCGCGGTCCAGCCGGTGGACGATCCCGGCCTTGTGGGGACCATCCACGTCGGAGAGCTTCTGGCAATGGAAGGCCAGGGCGTTGACGAGCGTGCCGGCGAGGTGGCCGCGCGCGGGGTGGACGACCAGGTCGGCGGGCTTGTTGATGAGGAGGATGTGGTCGTCCTCGTAGAGAATATCGAGTGGGATATCCTCCGGCACGATGCGCTCCTCCTCGGTGCGGGGGAGGAGCAGTTCGATCCGGTCGCCGAGTTTGATCTCGTGCTTGCGCTTCACCGTCTTGCCGTTGACGGTTACCTGTCCGGCGTCAATGAGTTTTTGTAGGAAAGAGCGGGAGTAGTGCTGAAACCGCTTGGCAAGATAGACGTCGAGCCGTCGGCCGGGGATGTCCTTTTGGATCTTGAGGGTGAGCGAATCGAAGGCGGGCTTATCGCTATCCATTCGGGAAGGCGAAACTCCTCGTAGTAAACATTGAGTCCAAACCCCTCAGCTCTGATGAGCCACGGACTTGATCTGGGTAAGGAGCGAGGAGACTACCTTGCGCACTTCTGGGGATTGAAGGGCCTTTTGCAGTTCCTCTTTGAAGACAGTCTCGTTATCGCACTGCACACCGATCCCTCGCAGTCGGTTCGCCACGAAGACAGGATAAGGCTCCACGCCGTGCCGGATCTCCACCACCGTGATGGTGTAGTGGTCGAGAGGCGGTGCGACAATATCGAGGCATGCCTCGATATCTGGAATAGTCATACGCGATTCGGTAACCTCCCCCCCCAGTCCTATGCTGATTTTCTTGTCCTGCTGACGAATCCTGACCTCGGCCTCCAGAAGATTATCCGTCATTTGCCCCACCAGCGAGGCCTGCTCTCGCAAAATCACGATCGGCGTGTTTGCCTCTTTAACTTCCGGCAGGTCGCCCCACAGGTTTTGCTTTTTCTCCGAGATCATTCATGGCTCCTTTGTAAAGGTCCAGTGCGAATATCAAAGGCAGATGGTCCGACGACGCCCGTCTATCGGGCAGGCCGGATCCGTCAAGAAGGCGCGTCGCTCCCGCCTCGGTCGGGATTCTCAAGTGACCGTCCTCGAAGCGATCGAGCAGTTCCGGCCTCACCAGCACCTGGTCAAACATGTGCCAGAAATAGGCAAGCTCGTCCGAGCTTGGGTAGTAGTACGTGCCGGGCGGACCTGATGGCCAGTCGCCGAAGTGACTCCACATGGGGTTGTAGAAGAACGGCCTGAATTCGCCAAAGACTCTCCTGCCGCCCTTTCTGGCAATCTGTCGAGCCATGACGCCGTGGAGCCCATTCGCACGCGCCATGCCGCACTCAAACGGGTTCATGTTCAGGTCGCCGACAAGTACCGTGCGCTGATGCCCCACGCGTTGTTCCGCTTTCGAGATCATCTCGGCCACGCGGCGGCAGTACTGCTCTTGGTGGTGCGCGGAACAATACCTCTTACTCGGAAAGTGGGCGTGGACAAGAACAACGTCAAGCCCCACAGGCGGACGCAACCTTCGAACGCAGGTTCGCTCGTCGTAATCCACAACCTCAACGGACCCATGCGGCAACCGCGCAAGAAAGGCCATGTCTACGCGCTGGGGGGGCCAATGCGCCAGTGAATACTTGCGAGGTGTGGGCCGGTTTAGCGCAAGGAGGATGTCGCAGACCATGTCTTGTTTGCATTCGGCCAGAATCAAGACGTCTATGTCGTGCTCATGGGCCAGATTCGCCACAGGAGTCGGGATTGATTTTCCGTTGAGGTTCCAGAAAAGAAAATTCACGCTATATTCCTGACACTCTCACGCCGCAGAACTCAATACTCGGACATGCTCCAGATTACATACTACCGCGATGGTGTCACAAGGTCAAGCATCAACATGCCCAACGGGTGTGATTGCGCATGCCTCTACCTTTGCGGCGCGGGTACGCCTGCGGATGGAGGGCGTCAAGGACGCATTTTCGACTTGACAGATTTCGGGAAATGGTCCATAATGGGAAGCGGATGAAACGTTAGCGAGACGAGGCGGCGCCGCCGCCGTGGGGCGGTATGGTCTTCTTCGGAGAGAGTACGGAGCGACCTCGTGTTCGCGGCGGTCGCTTTCTGTTTTTTAAGGGGAACCGAATGCGCAAGCGCGATCTGGTCATCAACGGCACGCCGGTCGGCGTCCTGCTGATAGACCGGGACTTTAAAATCCTGGCGGCGGAGACGTCGAACGCGGAGGCGCTTCGCGTGAACCTCGATGGCGTGATGGGGCGATGCTGCCATGATCTGCTGAGGGGGGAATCCACTCCGTGCCTGGACTGCGATATCCGAGAGGTGTTCGAGACGGGCGAGCCTCGGACAACGATGTATACGGTTCAGGACGAGGAGGGCGCCCCTGTCACCCTTTCCGGCGAGGCCGCTCCCGTCTATGGACGTGGGGGCGAGGTGAAACACGTCGCCCTGATCCTGCGCAACGCCTACCCGAAAGACGAGGTGCAAGCCAAGCTTCGCCGGCAGAGCGAGGCGCTGCGTCGGGAGAGCGTAAAGTTCGCGACAAAGAAGTCGCGCGGCTGGATTGACGTGGGCGGCTCGCGGATGTGCCTGCTCGACCTGGAAGGCGGCTGGATGAAGCTCTTCACGACGCTCGCCGACTACGCCGGCGAGGAGACGGCGGCGCGGACGCTTGTGGAGGCGGGCGCGGCGGAATCATTCACAAATAATGCGTTCCAGCAAGGGTTCATCACCAAGAACGCCCAGGGCTTTCGTGATTCGGTGGATTGCTACTCCGAGGCGGGATTCGGCGACTTTCGGATCCAGGAGCTGCACATATCCGAGGGCGCGGCGGTGGTCACCTGCCGCGACACCGGGATGTCTTGGTCCTTCAAACGAATCGGCCGGATATGGAATCAGCCGGTGTGCTATTACGACGCGGGTGTGCTCCTCTCATTTCTCCGGTTTACATCGGGGAAAGAGGACCTGCATTGCGTGGAGACGCGCTGCGTCGCCTGCGGGGATGAGGAATGCACGTTTTACATCGGCCCTCGATCGTGGCTGAAGCGACGGGGGATCAAGATCCCCGAACACGGGCTCACTATCAAAGAAAAGGTTAAGCTGACCCGCGAGTGGGTGGGGCGAATCCTTGGTGCGCGGCAGCTTGTCGGCGAATCGGAGGCCATGCGGGAGGTCTTTGAGTTCATTCAGACCGTCAAGGACTCCAACTCGCCGGTTTTCCTCGAGGGAGAAAGCGGCACGGGGAAGCAGCTTGTCGCCGAGGCGATCCACAAGCAGGGGGCGCGCGCCGGCGAGCCTTTCGTGCCGGTGAACTGCGCGGCGATCCCCGAAACGCTCCTGGAGAGCGAACTCTTTGGCCACGCCAAAGGGGCCTTCACGGGAGCGGCCGGCGAAAAACCCGGCCTCGTGGAAATCGCCAGCGGCGGGACGCTCTTCGTGGATGAAGTGTGCGAGATGAACCTCTCCGCCCAGGTGAAACTGCTCAACGTCCTCGACACCGGCTTTTATCGCCGCATCGGCGAGACGGCCGAGCGCCGCGCGGATATGCGGATCATCGCCGCCACCAACCGTGACATCCGAGAGGAAGTGGAAAACAACCGCTTCCGGGAGGACCTTTACTACCGCCTCAATGTGATCCACCTGCGCATCCCCCCTCTCCGCGACCGCATGGACGATATCCCCCTGCTGGTGGAGCACTTCCTAAACCTCGCCAACCTGCCGAGCGGCGAGCGGAAATCGGCCTCGCAGGAGTTCCTCCGCATCCTCGGCGCCCACGACTGGCCGGGCAACGTCCGCGAGCTGGCCAACATCGTCGAGCGCGCCGTGCTCGTGTCGGGAAAGGAGCGGCGGCTCGTCCCTCGGCATCTCCCGGCGGAGCTGGTCGCGAAGGCGAAGGGCGATCGCCGGCGTCACGATGTGAAGACGCTGGATGAGGTCGAGGCCGAGCACATCCAGAAGGTCCTGAAGCAGACAGACGGCAACAAGTCCCGCGCTGCGGCCGTCCTCGGCATTACGCGCGCCACGCTGCGGCGAAAGCTCGGGCAGCTGGGACTGTCCTGAGCATCGCGCCTAATTCCCTTTGACAAGGTCCACGGCTCTATAGATGCCGCCCGCGTTGGCCCCGTCGAAGACCCGGACGGCGATCACGTTTGGTCCGTCGGTGCGGATCAACTCGGGCTTGATGGGCAGCGTGAACGGCTCGTCCCAGCCTTTGTGCTCGCCAAGGAGCGTCCCGTTCCAATAGACCCACGCCTCCCCGTCCACTGCGCCGAAGTGGATTGCGAGAGGTTGCTTCGCCCAGTCCGGCTTGATCTCGAAGGCGACGCGATACCATGCGAAGCCGTCGTACTCATAGCCCTGGCTCTCCCACGTCTTGCCGATCTCGATGGGCTTCCAAGCCGAGTCATCGAAGTCGGTCTTAGACCAGCCCTGCTTCTGGCCGACATCATCTTTGTCGAGGGAGAAGCGCCAGGTTGTTGGGAGCGGCGCGATCTTGTCCACCTGCACGGCCTGTTGGGTGCGCAACTTGGCGCGGCGGTTCTCCACTACCTTCCGCCAATTTCCGACGTATTGACCGAGGTAGTGCTTCGGGCTGATCACGGCCGTGCTCACGACGCCCTCCCACTTCTTCCGGTCCTTGCGGATCTCATTCACCAGCTCCTCCCCGAGCTTCAGCGCCTCTTCGGCGAAGGCCAGCGCCTTCGCCGGGTCCTTCTCGGTTGTGGTCTTGCCGACGAGAGCCCGGTAGCGCATCAGGCGGTCCACGTATTCCAGCGATGTCCCTATCTTCTTTAATCGGCCTGCGACCGCCTCAGCGTTGTTCGCCCTCACGGCGTTGTCGTAGTGCTCGTGGAGCTTGGCGCGGACCTCATCGCTGAAGACCGCCGGGCCGAAGCGAAGCCCCTGGCCGGGGAAGTGCTGGCCGCACTCGGCCGTCTGCTTTTCAAGCAGCGCGTAGTACTGCTTCATGTGCGGGGCGGCGGCGGCGAAGAGGTCGTCCATCATCTTATCCACGATTGCATCCACGTCGGCGTTCACATCCCAGAGCAGCCGCGCGGCGACGTAGTGGTCGGGGAAGAGGGTCCAGATGTTTGATTCCGTGTACTGCGTATAGACCCCCTGGTGGCCCTGCGCCTTATACCACGGCATGTCGCCCTTGATGCTGTGGACGATGGGCCAGGGCAGGTCGAGCCAGTTGACCTTCCAATAATATTCGTAATAGTAAATTTTGCACCCCATGTCCTGCCAATCCTTGATGAGCTGCACATAACGCTGGTTCAAAGGACAGGCGGGATCGGGCACGGGGTGCGCCATGCAGTAATCTTCGTAGTGCGTGATAATGACTGCCAGCATGGGGTCGGCCTTGATGTTCGGGTCCCCGGGCGGCCAGTTATAGACATTGTATGCCCCGACGAGCATATTCGCCTTCGGGTGCGTCTTCCGCAGCTCCGCGGCGACGGCATTGTAAAAGAGCAGACTGCGGCGGGACATGGCCCGGTCGGGGGGAATGCCGGACTCAGGGGCCGGCCTCTTGTTCGGTATCACGCCCTCCGGGTCCATCGCCCGGCAGGCGTCGCACTCGCACCACATCTGGCCGTCGGTGGGCGAGAGGGAAATGAGGTCAATGCTCGGGTTCTCGTCCAGCATCTTCGCCATGTTCTTGGCGACCTCGCGGACGCAATCGGGATTCGAGTAGCAGAGCTTGCACTCCCGGTCCTCGCTGCGCTTGCCGTTGATGAGTGCGTAATAGTCCGGGTGGTCCTTGAAATATTCCTTGTGGGGAAGGATGCGATTCTGCGTGTGGTAGATGCCGGGGTAAACGAGGAACCCGTCGTCGCACCGGTTCTGCTTATTGCGCAGCGCCCACTGGTCCTTCCCGACCCACCGCATTGGGAAGCTGGGACTCTGTGTTGTGTCGAGCGGCGGGAGTGTAAGCGTCTTGCAGGTCGGGACGACCTCGCCAAGCGGATCGGCCAGATACCACCGCACGCCGACGCCGCGTTCCAGCAGCTCGTATGCGCCATAGAGGGCCGCGAGGGGGCTGTTGCCGATGATATCCGTTTGCTTTGGACCGACTGCGACGGTGAACACTTCGGCGCTCTCATCGCCCTGTGGCTCCCGCACAGCGATGCAGATCGCATATCCCCTCGGTTCGGCGGGGGCCTGGACGATGGGCAGCACGGCGCCCGTCGCCTTGGCGATGCAGTCCCGAAGCTCCGCCGCCGCCTCGGTCTCGCGGGGCGATGCCTCCTGGCGGAGGATAATTCTTGCCGCGGGCTTGCCGTCGAGGACGATGGTTCGTTCCGGGACGCCCTCCGTAATGACCTGCGTTGCGGGCGGCGCCTGTCCCAAGGTACATCGCGCCCCGATAATCGTCGTCATCGTAAGACAAAGAACCAGGTGTTTCATGGCAGTCCCTCCCATACGGTTGAAGGCGGCTCTGCGACGGCGTCAAAAACTTCACAAGAGTCCAAGAAGCCGAATCGTCTCCGCCGCGATTGCGTCGCCAGCGTCCGGCTGCAGTTTGCTGCCGCGGCAGAGGGTCGGCTCGTAGCCGCCACCCTTGAAGCCCTGCGGCGTGGGCACATAGCCAAGCATCCCATTCGCAAACGTGGCGACGAGCGTGGGCCGAAATGGCGATGCCTTCTTGATCTTCAGGCCGAACTCGCAGAACGGCTGCCACGGCGCGGCGGCGATGGCGGCCTGCCCGATGCGGAAGACATCCACCGGACAATCGGTCCCCTCGGACGATCCGATCTGCTCGGCAAGGAGCACGAGGTCGCGCGCCTGCCACTTCTTCGAGGTCCATTCCGCGTCGGAGTCGAGGAGTTTCCGCGCCTCGGCGAGCGCTTCGGGGCTTGGGTGGCGGTACTTGACGTGGGCCTCGCCGTGGGCCGTGTGCACCTCCGCGTCGGCCGTGAAATTCGCCCCGTTGATCGCCGTCAGCGTTTCCTTGGCCAAGGCATCGGCCATCTTCTTCGCCCACTCGATGCCCGATTCCTTCACGTTCGGGTTAGTGTGGTCAATCTGCGTGATGTCGCCGCACGCGCCGTTCAGAAAGACCAGCGTGATATCCGAGCCGGCAAGGTCGTGCAATGCCATCTGCCAGTACCCGGAATAGTCGGCCGAGAACTGCGTTCCCCCGACGACGGTGCTGTGGCAGGTGAAGTTGCCGATCACTCCCAGCAACTTCCCCCTCGAGTTCCGAAAGGCGGTGATTCCCAGCTCGGGATCAACGGGACCGGCCGGCTCGATCTTGTTCGGGTTCGTCTTGCCGGGGTGTGTGGCCTCGCTTCCATCCTTCATTTTGAACCGGCGATTGAAGGCCAGGCCGTCACATCGCCCCCCGGCCCATGCGACCTGCGCCGCCTTCCTTTTTGAATGTGCAGCCTTCACGGCCTCGGCGATGCGCAATGCAATAAGGTCGCAATAAACGTCGTCCGAGTCCGTGCCGAGGACATCGTTCGCCGGGCCGCCGGAATGGGTGTGGTTCGTTGCGATGAGCACATTCCGCGGCGGGATGGCGCAGGCCGATTCAATTTGCTTTCTCGCCTTTGCGATGGTATCAAACCGGAGCGAGACGGCGTCAACGCCGACAACGGTGAGGGCTGCGTGCGCGCCTGTAACGACGCAGGCGCGCACCTGCAACGGGTCCAGCACCCCCGTTGACGTGCGCGGGGCGAACCCGCCGGGGACGGCCGCGCCGACTTCGGGCGTGATGTCGGCAACAGCGAATCCAACTCGAATCATGGGATGTTTCTCACTTCCCAATCTTGTCCTTGCAGACCAACAGCCCCACATATCCCGCCGGGATGACGGGATAGCCATCGTGCTCGACGATGATGTTCGGGTTGCCGTCGAGATCGAAGGCGTCAATCAGCTTCGGCTTCTCGATGTCCGAGATGTCCACGAAACTCACCCTGCCCCAGAAGCGGTTCGCAACGTAGAGCGTGTCGCCGTAGACGCTGGGCTTGCCGCCCAGGTCGCGCCCCTCGATGCCATGCTGGGGCAGTTCATTCAGCGGACGCCGCTCCTGCCGATTCACAATTGCGTAAGTCCCCCGGCTTGTCGTCATCAGCCCATCCTTGCCGTTCGGAAGAACGGCAATGCCGTTCTGCGCGCCGGTGCGCTCGGGATAGTTGTCGCCGCTGTAAACCGGCGTCGGCCCACCGTAGAGATCGTACCAGTAGTAGCCCGTCACATGCCAGAGGCAGCAGGCGTAGCGATCCTCGAAGAGATCCGTCGAGATCTGGTAGCCGTAGAGCAGACCGAGGTGCGAGTCCTTCAACACCTTTGTGGGATTGGTCGGGTCGGTGATGTCAATGATGTAGAGCGAGTCCCGCCCCACGTCGAGCAGCGCATACTTCCCCTGCTTCGGCACGACCACCTGCTTGACCAACTGCCCCCGCACGCGGAAGCGCCCGATGGTTTTCATTGTGCCATCCTTGCCGAGCTTCCAGATGGACAGGCCGCCCATGCTCTCGGCCACGTAAACATAATTCTCGTGGACCTTTACGTCCACGGCGAAACCCTCTGTCTCATATTTCGCGAGTCTCTTGATCTCCGGCCACAATTGCACGGCGTGCAGCCCCGCCGACCCGCAAGCGACGAGGGCAATATCGCCGACAAAGGCCACGGCCCAGACCTGGCCGTCGGGTTTGTACACGCGGAACTTCTCGTACGATACCGGCTCTTCGGGCGGGATCGTCGGCGGCTTGTCGGGTTCAGGCGTCACTGGCTGCGCCATGGGCGCCTCGATCACGTGCAGGTCGGACCACGCGCCAGCGGTATAGATGACGCCTTCGCCAATTGCGATTCCTCCGACCGGGCTGGGGTTCTTGCGGCTCTTGACATAGGCCAGTTGCCGGTGGCCGACGAAGCGGGGGTTTTTGATGTCGGAGATGTCCACGACGAAGACGCCGTTATATGTATCCGCGACGAACGCATAGTCGCCGGAAACGATGACATCCCACATGTCCATGCCGATGTGATAGAAGCGCGGCATCTTCATGCGCGAGATGAACTCCGGTTTCTCCGGATTCGTAATGTCGAATATCTCCAGGCCATGTCCACATCCGTATGCGGGGTCGCTCTCATCGCGCTTCTTCATCTTTCGGGAGTGATGCCCCGTGGCGGCAAAGCAGTACTTTCCTCGCACACAGAGGCCGTCGCCATAGCCGTCCATCGGCGTCTTGGAGAGGATCGTCGGCTTGCGCGGGTTCTGCACATCGCAGATGACCAGTTCACGCGACCCCCAGACCCCAGCGTAGAGGATCCCGTCGCGCGCGATGCACGATTGCGCCTCGCCGGTGCGGACGGTGCTCAGGTGGCGGGGCCTCTCCGGGTCGGATACGTCCACCAACTCGACGCCGTATGTCCGGCATGCGATGAAGGCCACATCGCCCGAGACGGCGATGCCCGTGGCCAGTTCAATCGAGTTGTAGTGGCGCAAGAGCTTCGGCTTCGCGGCGTCCTTCACATCCACGATGAACATCCCGTCCGCGCGGGCGGTGATATAGGCGATGCCGTCCTTCACCTCGATCTGCCGGGTGTCGCCGAGGTTGGTCAGCGCGCCGAGGATGCGAGGCGAGGCCGGCGCCGAGATGTCGCATACGTGCAGCTTCCCCTGGCCGATGACATACAGCCGATCCCCGACTACCGCTGCGTCCATGCAGCCGCCGACCTCCATATCCTTCACAATCTTCAATTCCTTGCCGAATTGATCCTCCGGATGTCCGGTCTTCGTCGGAGCATCCTGCGCCGAAAGTCGGGCCATGAATATTCCTCCAAGGCAGATGAGCGAAAGAGAAGCGAGAGATGGTTTCAATGTCACAGTTACCACAAGGGGTCAGGTGTTCTTCTTGCCCGCTTCGTCCCCCGAAGCGGTTCTTGATTTCTTTGGCAGGTGGACCACATCAATGTCAATACCGTCCACGGCCTTGCGCATGAGGAGGTAGATGCCGACGCGCGATGTGAAGTAATGGCTGAGGATATAAGATGCGATGAGGAACAGGATGACCGAATGGACCATGCCCAGAGGGGAAAGGCCCGGCATCAGGTGGTATAGAAGCGCAAACGATGCGGACCGGCCCGCCCCCAGCGACAGGCCGACCTCCGCCGCATACACCCCCGCCACTAAGAGGCCCACCACGAAAAGGCAATGCACCGCCGCCGCCAGCCAGTAGAGCGCATACCGCCACGGCCGGGAAATGACGTAGGCCCACGCGCTCGTCACGGCGTCACCGCAGCCGGTATTCTCCACCGCCATGGCCGGGACCATCATCGGCAACCCGGCTACCGAGATGAGGAGCATAAGCAGTGCAATGACCGCGATGAGCAGGCAAGCGGGGTAGGCAATGACCGCCACGATCTGTCCCACGGAGGACAGGCTGGAGAGGTAACCCGCCAACCAGACCAATCCGACCGGAATCGCAAGGAGGACGGCAACCACGATCAAAGGCCGAAGAGGATGCGTGATCCGCCCCAGCCAGAACTTGTAGGTATGGCCGATGCCGGGCGCGACGCCGGTGGCCAGTTCAACGGCCGTGCTGCGCGCGATCTTGAACCCCGTCCCGGCAAGGAAGAGCCACGCCCACAGCGCCACCGCGCCGATGAACCACTCGGGGTGCGCCAGCCCCTCCAGCGACGGGGCGTTGGGATTGATGTGGAACAGGTACGTCATCACGCCATACCCCACACCCACCCACGCCAGGCCCAGGGCGGAGAAGATCATATTGGAACGTTTTCGGGCAAGGGAGAATGTGTTGAGCAAGTCGGGCCAGCCCAGCTCCTCGGAGGCCGAGAGTCCCCGGAGCGCGGGCAGTCTCGCCAGTGCGGGCGGCACATAGCCCTTTGCCTTGGCGGGGGGAGTCACGGCGACCGGTTCCGGCTCCACGGCAATGACAGGCGTAGCCTCCGGGGCCTCCACCACGACGGCCTCCGACTTCGGTTCCGGCGGTTTTCGGGGCCGTCTCTTAGGTTTGGGCGGCGGCGCCTCAGCGACGGAGGGCGTTTCCCCAGTCGGCGCAGGCGGCGCAATAGGCGGCTCCCAGGCCCGAGGGGGAGCGGAGGGGGCGGGGGGCGGCGCGGACGGAGGCGGCGGTGCGGGCGCAACCACATCCCGGACCCGATGCGCCTCCTCCATCAGCCGGTCCTTTGCGATCTCCGCTCGGGCGCCCCGAACCTTCTGGAGGACCTTGGCCGCCTCCTTGCTGACGATCAGGCTCTCGTCCTTTGCGGCGCGGAAGAGGGCGTCCATGGCCGACGGGTCGCTGAAATTGCCCAGCGAGCGAACGGCGTTGCGCCGGACGGCCTCGTCGCTGTCGGTTGTCGCCGCCCTGGCGAGGGCGTCAATCACCTTCGGTTCGTTGAACCGGCTCAGGACCTCAGCCGCCTTGCGGCGGAGGTATCGCTCCTCGGAGGCCAATGCCCCGATCACAGCGTCCGTAACGCGGGGATCGCCGCAGGCGAGAAGCTCCTCCAGGCAGTCAATCCGCGCCGGATAGGGCTGGTTCTCATCGGCCAGTATGCTGAGGGTTTTGTCAATATCCGCCATGATTCCTCGCCGCCGTTTACCTTGGAAGGACTCTATTTACACCAAACGAAAAATGATGTCAACGCAATTCCCCCGCCTGCGATGGGCTTGAAGCGCTTGGTCGGACAGTGTATCATAGATGTTTTGGCCCTGCGTGATGGGCGGGTTATTCTTATCCTGATGCGAACGGATCGGTGCATCGTGTCCGTTGGACATAAAGTCGGAATTCTTGCGCGATACCTGTGGCGGCGCGAAGGGGGATACCGGGAGCTCCTGGTCGTCGCGATCCCTCTCGTCCTGAGCACGGCGTCGTGGACCATCCAGCACTTCGTGGACCGGATGTTCCTCACATGGCACTCACAGGAGGCCATCGCGGCGGTGCTGCCGTCGGGCATCCTCAGCTTCACGCTCCTGAGCGTATTCCTGGGGACGGCGTCCTACGTCGGCACGTTCATCGCCCAATACGAGGGCGCGGGGCAGAGGGAACGGGTGGGGCCGATCATCTGGCAGGGGATGTATGTCGCCGTCGTGGGCGGCCTGATCCACCTGATGCTGATCCCACTGTCGAAGCCGATCTTTGACCTGATCGGGCATTCGGCGGACATTCGCGGCCACGAAACTACGTATTTCCGCATCCTCTGCTGGGCGGCGTTCGCCACCATCGCCTGCTCCTCCATGGGCGGATTCTACTCCGGTCGGGGCAAGACCTGGCCGATCCTGTGGGTCAACGTCGGCGCGACGGTCGTCAACACCATTTCCAACTACGTCCTCATCTTCGGCAAATGGGGTTTCCCCGAGATGGGGGTAGGCGGCGCGGCGCTCGGCACGGTCCTCTCCCAATACTTCTCCCTCGCTGTGTACGTCGTCCTGCTCCGCCGGCGGAGACACAACGAGACCTATAACACGATGAGCGCGAAACGTTTTCGCCCGGCCCTTTTCCTCCGCCTCCTCCGCTTCGGCCTGCCGAGCGGTTTGCAGTTCTTCATTGACATCGCCGGCATCGCCGTCTTCACGCTCCTCGTCGGCCGACTCGGAAAAATCGCCGCCGCCGCCACGTCCATTGCGTTCAACATCAACATGCTCGCCTTCATGCCCATGATCGGGATCGGCATCGCCGTGTCCGTTCTGGTGGGGAAGTATCAGGGCATGGAGCGCCCCCGCCTCTCGGCCCGGAGCGTCTGGTCGGGTTTTGCCATCTGCATGATCTACATGAGCAGCGTCGCGGCGGCGTATGTGCTCCTGCCGTGGGTCTTCATCGCCCCCTACGCCACCCACGCGGATCGGGAGACCTTCGAGCCGGTGCGCAAGTTGACGGTGAGGCTCCTTCAATTCGTAGCGCTCTATTCCGTTTTTGACACGCTGAATATCATCTTCGCGTCGGGGCTGAAGGGCGCGGGAGACACGTTCTTTGTGATGGTGATGGTCGGGGTGGTGTCCGTGGTCTCGCTGATTCTCCCGTGCATCGTTTTCCTGATGCTTCTCGATGGCGGGATTTACGCGGCCTGGGTGATCCTGACTGTGTACGTGATCGTCCTCGGGTTTGCGTTCCTGGGCCGCTTCCTCGGCGGGCGGTGGCGGACGATGAAGGTGATCGAGGAGCGCCCGCCCACCCTCCCCGCGACGCTCCCCCCCGCGCCCGGGCCTGAGATCGAGCCGTAGGCATTCCCACCGCGAGGCAGGTAAGAACATTGGCGCTCAGCGGCGCGGTTTACCGCGTCCGCTGGAGCGCGTTGTTGGGACTTTCTTTCTTTTGCCTTCTGTCTTGTATTCAGCGGTTGGCTCATGTACTGCGGTGTAGCGATCCATCCATGATAGGTCTTTCCCTATCACAAGCTCTTGCATTGTTGCGTGATGGGTGTTTGTCATCGGAATAAGACGCATCTGAAAACCGTGATTTCTTGCCATCATCTTGACCTCGTCTGCATTATCGTAGGTCATTAGAAAATCGCCTTTGACAAACTCGCAAAGCGTGAATAGCCGCTCATGGTCAATATCGCAATGCCTGTAAAGTCGTTTCCCGGCCTTTTTCCCACCGGCAGTGTAAGGCGGGTCCAAGAAATAGACAGCATCCCTCCGGGGTGCAAACTCCTGCATAATCTTCAAGCCATCATCGCAACGAAAATCGATCCTACGCGCGACATGATTTAGTTCTACAAACCTCTTGGCTAGCGTAGCAGGATACCAGCGAGAACGAATGCCTTTGCCATTCTCTCCGTATTTGATGAATCCCGATCCCTCGGCCAAAATTCCTCCATGCAAAGTCCGGTTCTTGAGAACTGTCTTAAACGCCTTGTCCCGTCGCGTTCTTCCGGTCTTCTCCAATTCCTGCGTAACAGACTCCTTGCTCAGATCGAACCGGAGTATCCGATTTGCCAACCATTCTGCATCGCCATTCACCACCGCTTGCCAGACCGCCGCGATTTCGTCGTCAAGTTCCACCATGACGACGTGCGAGACGAGTTCCTCAAACAATGCTGTGAGGCTGATAATGCTCCCACCGGCAAACGGTTCGATCAAGATTTCGGGCTTAGGATAGTGATTTTTGATCCAGTCTCGGAATGTAGGAACAAACCATGTCTTCCCTCCCGGGTAGCGGAAGGGACTTCTTTGCGGAACAGAGGCGACATTAACCGGTTTAGGGGATTCCGTATCCTCACACGATTCCGGAAACAGTGATTGTTGTCTGGGTGCTTTCATTTCAGAATGGCCTTTCAATTGTTTTGTTATTTGGTGGTGTTTCAAGCTGCTCATCAAGCTTCTCTTGAAGCAGATTTATAAAGTTGTCTATGTTTCCTGGCGAAGAAGTCGTGATGGACAGAAGGGCGGGCTCAAATTCCGTAAAAACTTCGTCGATTTTTGTTAGTGTGAACCTTCCCTGTCCATCTTCTTTGACCAACCGGAGATCATATATGAGCCAAGAAATATCGGCTTTCGACTTGCTGACTGTTTTCAAAGGTGGAAGTGTTTCAAAGAAGCTCTTGTTCAACGCGACGGCTGTCTTCTTGCGCCAAGAATGAAGGATACCACCCTTGAATAGAAGCTGAGGAGCTAAACGTTTTCGAGAAGAAGACAGATAGTCCGGTCGTGGATAATTTGGCTGAGTTGACCAGTCCATTTGTGCGTGAGCCTCTGGGCTCTTCATGTACTGTTCAAAGGGGTCGCGAACATTTCCGGAGATGTAAACCGCTTGTATTTCGAGAGCGCCGAAGTCGAATATTTTGCCATTCTCGTCGTATGCCACAAGTACAACGTCAATGTTGCCAGCCGACTTCCCGTGAGCGTCGTTCAGACGGACTTCAGTAAGTGAACTCCTCGTGGCAAGACACATGGAGTGCCATCACCAAAGAAAAAAGATGCCGCATCATCGGTGATAAGCCAATCCTCCCTGAACCGGATAGGGCAGGTTATCGCTGGGATGCCATCGTGAAACACACTGCATACACCAAGGGGATTCTTCGCTTTATCTTTGGTGCAATTGGGAACCTTGTTATTGAATGGACAGAGGCGACGCGAGCGGTATCGGACAGCTTTGGGTGATTGGTCATCAACGAGATGCCCAAAGACCTCGGCGAGTGGTTGAATATGTTTCGTCATTTGTATTTGGCCCTTTCTGTTCATCTTTAGTCCCAACTATGTCTTATATGGTTTCTGCCCGAACAACCTTTAACTACCTGTTCTGCGGCATAACACCCGTCTTGACATCTTTGCGGCCAAGCAGTTCGTCATGGCCTACGCGCCATATCTTTTTGATATGACAAGACTTGAACGGTCTTGTCAAGTCAATTCCATGCCTACTCCGCGCGGCCGGACCCCGCGCTATTCCGCCATCCCTCGCCGCCGCAGATACTGGTCCAGCGCGACCGCCGCCACGATGAGCGCGCCGATGACCAACTGCTGAACGTAGGGGCTGACGCCCAGGAGCACACAGCCATTCAGGAGCACAGCCATGAGCAGCGCGCCGACCACCGCCCCAATGATGTTCCCCTCCCCCCCGCTCAGGCTGCCGCCGCCGATGACCACCGCCGCGATGACGGTCAGCTCCATGCCCGCGCCCTCCGTCGGCTGGCCGCCGTCGAGGTAGGCCATCGTCATGATCCCCGCCAGCCCCGTCAGGCAGCCGGCGAGGGTGTAGATGACGACGCTGTATCTCGACACCGGGATGCCGGAGTGATACGCCGCCTCCCGATTGCTACCGATGGCGTAGGCATACCGGCCCAGGGGCGTGCACCGCATGGTCCAGGCCCCGAGCAGGACAACACCCAGCATCACGATGATCTGCCAGGGGACGACGCCGAACAGTCCGTCCGTGCCGAACCTCTCGAAAGAGGGCGGCAGATTGTCCGTCACGGCGACGCCGTCGGTGAGGATCAGCACGCTCCCCCTGACAATGCCCATCATCCCCAGCGTGGCGATGAAAGGAGGGATTCGCAGCCCCACCGATAGGATGCCGTTCGCCATGCCGCAACTGGCCCCAATCAACAGGGCCACAAGGATCCCCCCTGCCAGACCCACCGGCGTTCCCGCCGCGAGGTGAAGGCACAGTGATAGCAGCATACCGTCCACGATAGCGATGCCCACGACTGACGCGACTCTCCAGAATCCTCGCATACCTCCCGCACAACAGTAGGCAGCATAAGCGATCGCGGCAACGCCGCCGCAGCCGAGGGCAACGCTGAGCGGAATCCCACGAGATATGGCCATCGTCCCGCACACGCCGGCAAGGGCAAGGACCGAGCCAACCGACAGGTCAATCCCGCCGGAGACGATGACGAACGTCATGCCCGTCGCCATGATGACGACGGGCGCGCTGCGGCGGAGGACATTCGCAAGATTTCGCGTGGTGAGAAACTTGTCCGTGAGCAGCGAAAGGGCCAAGAAGAGCAGCGCGAGGCCCACGAACGGAACTATGCTCTTGATGCGATCCTTCATCCTTCCGCCTTTCCCATTGCCGCGTAGTGCATGACTTCCTCGGCGGTCGTCTCTTTCGCGTCCACGTCGGCCGCGATTCGCCCGCGATGCATGACGAGGATTCGATCGCACATCCCCAGCAGTTCCGGCAGCTCCGACGAGATGAATAGGATCGCCTTGCCCTCGGCGGCCAGTTTGTTCATCAGCGCATACACGTCGCGCTTGGCCCCGACATCAATCCCCCGCGTCGGCTCGTCGAAGAGAAGGACGCGGGAGTCTCGGAACAGCCACCGCGCGATGACCACCTTCTGCTGGTTGCCCCCGCTCAGCACGCCCGCGCGTCGGCTCGGATGCGCCCCTCGAATGTCGAGGCGCTCGATGAATCCCGTGGACACATCGAACTCCGCCCGCCGGTCTATCATCATATGCCGGACAACGGCCGGCAGATTCGACAGCGTCCCGTTCCAGGAGACCGGCAGGTTCAGGCACAGCCCCGTCCGCTTCCGGTCCTCGGTCAGGAGGCCGATGCCGCGTCGCACGGCCTCCTGGGGCGAGCGGACGCGGATCTTCTCTCCATCGAGGAGCACTTCACCCTCCTCCGGTGAGCGGACCCCGAAGACGGCCTCGGCCACCTGCGTCCGGCCCGCCCCCACCAGCCCCGCCATGCCGACGATCTCACCCGCCTTCAGGTCAAACGATACGGATCGGAACGCCTTGCCACGGCTGAAGTTACGGACGGACAACACCGTCTCGCCGATGTCCACCTTGCGCGGCGGATAAAATTCCGTGATCTCCCGCCCGACCATGTGGCGGACGATGGCTGAAATGTCCAACGCCCGGTTTTCGCCCTCCGCCGATTTTTCGCCGTCGCGAAGGACGGTGATCCGGTCGGCGATGCGCTTCACCTCCTCCAGCCGGTGGGAGATATAAACCACCCCAACCCCTGCCGACCGCAGGGCGCCGATGATGCGGAAGAGTTCCTCCGTCTCCGACTCCGAGAGGGAGCTGGTCGGCTCGTCCATGATGAGCAGACGGCTGTCGGCCGCGAGTGCCTTCAGGATCTCGACCAACTGCCGCTGCCCGGCAGACAGGGAGAGGACGCGATCGTCCGCACTCAGGCCGAAGCGGTGCTTGTCGATCAGCCCTTGCGAGTCGGATCGAAGCCTCGACCGATCGAGGAAGAACGAAGCACGGCGCGGCTCGCGTCCGAGGAAGATATTCTGCGCCACGGTGAGGTGCGGCGCAAGGTTCAGCTCCTGGTAGATCATGGCAATGCCCGCGGCGATGGCGTCAACAGGGCGGCGGAAGAATCGTGGTTTTCCAGCCACGATGATCTCCCCCGCATCGGGTCGATACACCCCGGCGGCGATCTTCATCAAGGTGGATTTTCCCGCGCCGTTCTCGCCCACGACGGCGTGCACCTCGCCCGGGCGGACGTCGAGATCGACGTCCTTCAGCACCGGCGTTCTGGCAAAGGACTTGCCGATGCCCCGCATCTGGAGAAAGGGTTCGCCTTCGGCCATGCTACTTCAGCCACTTGTCCAGGTCGGGGTTGACGAGGGCCTGTACCTCAGGCGTATCGAGGTTCTCGCGGGTCACGACGGTGACGCCGGTGTCAATCCGCTTCGGCGGCGTCTTTCCGCCCTTGAGATCAACGATCGTCTTTACGCCCTCGTATCCCATCTTGAATGGATTCTGCACGACGAGCGCGTCGAGCACCTTCGTCCGCAGGGCCTCCTGGAGCTGGGGAGAGCAGTCGAAGCCGACCATCCTGATCTTGCCGACGAGGTTGCGCGCCTTGATGGCCTGCACCGTGCCGACGGCGGTGGATTCATTGCACGCGAAGACGCCGTCGAGGCTGGGGTTCTTCGTCAGGATGTCCTCCGCCACGCCGAGCGCCTTGGAGACGGTCGTCCCGGCGTACTGCGCGTCGGCGATCTTGATGTCGGGATACTTCTTCTGGATGGTCTCCATGAACCCGCTCTCGCGCTGTGTCGTGGATGCGCTGCCGGGGGCGTATTTCACAACGGCGATGCTTCCCTTTCCGTTCAGGAGCTTCGCCATCGCCTCCGCCCCCTCCACGCCGCCGCGGTAGTTGTCGGTGGCGACGAAGGAGACATATTGATCCGTCTCCGCACCAGAGTCGAAGATGGTGAGGGGTATGCCCGCCTTCTGGGCCCGCTCGATCACGGGCACGAGGGACTTGTCGTCGAGCGGCGCGAGGACGATGCCGTCCACCTGGCGGGTGATCATATCCTCAACAATGCGGATTTGCTCCGCGCGCTCGCCCTCCGTCGCCGGGCCGTCCCAGAGAATTTCGACGTCGAGTTCCTTCCCGGCCTTTGCGGCCCCGGCGTGGACCGACTGCCAGAATACGTGGGACGTGCCCTTGGGAATGACGGCGATGGTCAGCTTCTTCTGTCCTGGCTTATCGGTCTGGCCCTTCTGCCCGCACCCGGCGACGACCAGCATGGCGAGAATGGCAAGAGTGATTCGGTTCCGCATGGTCTATTCCTCCAAGACGGACTGCCCGTGATGGCATACGAAATGCGGGTCCCCTTATACCACCTTTCCATCTGACTGTCAATCGTTGCGCGGCCTTCGGGGTTTTAAGGTTGAAACACGCCGCCCTCCCAAGTCATAATCTTGGCAACATCCTGATGAGAAAGGAGGCGCTACGATGAAGAGATACCTGTTGAGCGTCTGCGTGATGTGTCTTGGGCTTGCCCTCTCCGGCTCCGCCGCCGACCTGCCCTGGGAGAAACTCCCCTTCGGCATGAAGCCAATGATCCAAGAGGGAAGCGACAACCTGGTCCCCGCGATAACGAAATCCCTTGATGGATGGGAAAAGCAGGGGGATGTCGCCTCAACGGAGGTCGAAGGAAAGCCCGCCATCCGTCTGGGACCGAAACAGGGCGAGGACTATGCCCTGCTCGCCGCCCGAATTGATGCAAAACCCTCTACCCTCTATTCGATTTCCTTCAAGTCACGCTTCACCCCCGACACCGAGTTCAACTACGACGATTCATATCCCGGCCTGCACGGGTGGGTCGCCATTCGCGGAAAGGGCGGCACACCCTCTTCCTGGCGAATTTATGAGCAGCGGCGAGGCGACGCCTGGCAGGACTACCGCGTGAGCTGCTACACCACGCACGACGGCAAGCAGCTTGATTTCCGGGTCCAGTTCAAGGGCGTCAAGGGCGCGGCGCTCATCACGGATGTAGATATTCGCGAAGAACGGATCGCGGTGGACCAGGGCCGTCAGGTCATCCTGCCGCCCGACGCCGCGCCGGGGAAGCAGACCCGCATCGAGGCGGACTTGGTTGACTACGCCGAGGCGCCGCGACAGCCCGAACCGGAGGCCCCGGCTCAAGTCGCCGCCTTCCACCGGCCCGACCCCGACCGCCTCTTCTTCTACAGCCGCCCTGCGCCGGATGAGATCAACCGCCCCATCGCCCTCGCCCTGTGTCCGGGGGAGGTAGGCGTCGCAACGCTCGCCGTCTTTGCGCCAAAACCGCTCCAGAAGCTGCGGCCGATCATTTCGATGGATGAGGGGTTCAAGGGGAATGTCACATGGCAGGTCGTCCAATACCACCCCCGTCGGGTTGACTTCTACGGTCACGGTCGGACGTGGCACTGGGTCGCCGACTTCTTCCTGGCCCGCCCGGACGGCGTCAATGCCGAGGCGGGGCGCACCCAGGTCTTCTGGATTAAGGCCGAAGCCGGTCCCAATGCAAAGGTCGGCTCATACAAAGGAACGATCTCTGTCCAAGCCGGCGACCAGGAGGTCGGCCGGGCGGCCCTCGAAATCAGCGTCCGGCCCTTCAGGCTCGCCGATGTATCCGACAAGGTGTGGGGCATGTACCCCGACCCGGGACGCTGGAAGAACATGACCGACGAGCAGGTGCTCCGGGAACTGGACGACTTCAAGGCCCACGCCATCACCTGCATCCACGCCCCCGTGCGAGGGGAACCTGTCTTCGACGGCGACAGGATCACCGGCTGGCAGTTCGACGAGACCGATCGGCGACTCATGGGCCTGGTGATAAAGGCAAAGATGCCGGGACCGTTCCTCTGCTGGTTTGGCCGCCTCGATCCGATGCTCATCCAGCGTCTTGGGCTGCCGAAAGACACGGTATTCCTCCCGGCAGACAAGCGGCCGGAGAAGCTGACGCAGACCTACAAGGACGGCCTCGTCGCGTTCAAGAAGGAGTTCGAGAAGCAGGGCTGGGGCGAGCCTGTCTTCCTCGGCGTGGACGAGCCTGGGTATTGGAAGAAGGGCAGCCCGGAGCAGTTCCTATGGGAGATGCGGGCGGCGACGGCGGCGGGCTGGAAGACATACTGCACGTCGAGCTACCTGCCGAGCGATCCCATCGGGCAGATGCTCACCTATCACTGCTACGGCGGGAGCAGCCTCGTGAACCCCGAGCGCGCCGACCTGATCCGCCGCGAGACCCACGCCGCCGGGCAGAAGTTCTGGTACTATCGCACCGGCGCATACAGCGGGGAGATCGGGAACGTGGTGCGCAACCGCTACTACAGCGGGTTCATGTTCTTCCGATCCAGGGCCGACGGCTGCATGAGCTGGACGTTCCAGCGCCCGCGCGGGAACGCCTTCGACGATTTCTATGCCAACAAGGTGGGGCACGCCTGCGTGACATATCCCGATCCTGAGCATCCCGGCGAGAACTTGGACACGCCCCACTGGGAGGGCCTGCGGCAGGGGTGGATTGACTATCGCTACGCCGCAACCGCGGCAGCGCTGGCGAAGCAGAACCCCGAGGCCGCCAGGGAGCTCGACGCGATCCTCAATGCGATGCCGTGGGATGGCGATGTGTTCATGAAACCCGACGTGACGAACGAACTGTGCGACGAATGGCGCGAGCAAATCGCGGCGCTGATTGAAAAATACTCGCAAAAGGAAAAATGAAATGCGAAAGTGCATTCTACCCTTACTGCTAATTTCCCTTTCCGCCTCCGCCCAGGACTTCCGCAGCCGACTGCAGGGCCTCGTCTATGAGGCGGAGGACTGGACCACGCCCAAGGAGGCGTGGGTGAAGGACCAGTACCCGCCGGACAAGTGGTGCCTCTGGACGACCGAGGAGGACGTCTGGAAAAAGCGCTCCGGCGGCCAGTCGCTGAAGTCGCCCCCCGTCATGGAGGACCGCAAGACCCCCGAGGACGGCGCGCCGCCGCTGCACACCCGCATCACAGGCATCCCGCCGGGCGTCTATCAGGTCTGGATGAACAGCCCCAACCGCAACATCGCCCTCTCCGATGACGGCCGGACCTGGCGAAAGATCGAGCCGACCGGCGAGATTGACCTGGGCATACGCAACATCAAGGACGGCGCGTTCGACCTCTGGCTCGACGACCGCTACGCCTGCCCTCGCAGCCTGGGACCGTGCTACTATGACTACATTCGTTTCGTAGAAGTCAAGCAACCGACCTTCAGCCAGATGACCGCCTTCACCCTCCCCGACGGGCGGACGCAGATTTCCTGGATCACCAACCAACCCGTCGCCACAGGAACGGTGGCGTACGGTCTCGACGGCAAACTCGACCAGCGCGCCTCATCCGAGATGAAGGGTATGCGGAATCATGCGATTGTCCTGCCCGATCTCGAGAAGGGCAAGAGATACACGGCGCAGGTCCAGGTGGCTGATGGGATATTCACATCTGCGAAATTTGAGTTCGTCGCAGGCGATCGCCCCGCGCCGCCGAAGACGAAGGAGCAGAAAATCCCTCTCGCCGTGATCGAGCCGACCCCCCTCGCGCGGAAGGCTTGGCCGGTGACGTCGGGGGTTCCGTTTGCACAGGGCGCTCTGGCATCGGCGCGTGAGGCATGGCTCGCAAACGCGAAGGGTGAACACGTGCCAGCACAGTGCGAGGCCATGTCCTGGTGGCCGGATGGGAGCGTGCGGTGGCTGCTCGTGGACTTCCAGGCCGACACGGAACCGGGCAAGGCGGCGGAGTATGCCCTTGTCGCATCGCCCAACCGTCCGCCCATCGAGGAGCGACCGCCGATGGCACGGGACGACGGCCGGCAGGTCGTCATTGACACAGGCGTCATGCGCGTTCCCATCAACAGGGAGACGTTCGCCCTCTTTCAGGACATCGCCCCGGACCGGGACGGCGACGGCGCGTTCACCGACGACGAGATCGTCATCGCCGAGCACATGATCGGCAACGGCCGGATCGTGGATGCCGAAGGCAAGGCCTACGGCCTGGCCAAGCCGGACTTGGTGACCATCGAGACTAACGGACCGATGCGCGCGACCGTCCGCGTGGAGGGGGACTTCGCCGCCGAAGACGGCGCGAGGCTATTCCGCTATCGCGCGCGGTTCACGGCGTATTACGGCAAGACGCTCCTGCGCCTCCAGTGGACCATCGGCAACAACAACAGCGACCAGGTTCTCACCCCGCTCACGAGCGCGGGGCTTCGGCTGCCGATCCGGCGGCAGGGCGACGTGATGGGATGCCTGTCCGACGGCAAGATCGTTCCGGTTGCGGAGAAGGACGAGATCTCGATTATTCAGGATTACGACAATCGGTTCTTCAAATCCGCGAAAGGAGAGAAGACCGAAGGCGAGCGCGACATGGGCCTCGCGTGCGTGAAATCGGGGGACATCGCGATCTCGGTTATGGTCCGCGACTTCTGGCAGACCTATCCCAAGGGCATCGCCGTCAAGCCCGACGGGATTCACCTGCGCCTCCTCCCCGAACTCCCCGCCGATCAATACACGCGCAAGGAGGACCTGACCGACCAGGCGCAAATCGCGCTCTACTACTGTTACAAAAACGGGAAGTACCAGGTGAAGCGTGGTCTGGAGTACACCACCGACATCCTGATTCGCTTCGACCGGGGCGACCTGCCCTCGGCCGACCAGACCGCCCAGCACCTCCAGCACATGCTTTTCGCCTCTGCGAAACCCGACTACTACTGCCCCACCCGCGCCTTCTGGGAGATTGATCCGCAGAGGCCGGAGGAATTTCCCGAATATGTACAATCCTTTGACGAGTCGTTCCAGAATTTGGAGAAGGCCCGCCGCGAGATGCGGGAGTACGGCTGGATGAACTACGGCGACTGGTGGGGCGAGCGGGCATGGAACTGGGGCAACTCGGAGTACGACCTGCAATATGTCACCGCCCTGCGCTTTGCCCAGACGGGCGACCTCGCCTTCTTCTGGCGCGGCGACCAGATGGCCCGGCACAACACATCCATTGACGTCTGCCACTATCCCTGGCAGACGCCGATGAGGGAATTGGTGTATGAGCACTGCATCGGACATGTCGGGGGGTTCTTCGATAAGGACGATCCGCGCATCATGAAGGAAAAGTGGGAGATGGGTTGGGCTATCGCGGGGGCGATGGACGGCTCCGGCGGCCATGCGTTCCACGGGGGCAATTTTCTCTACGGCTTCCTGACGGGCGATCGCCGGTATCTTGAGGTTGCCGAAAGGGCCTGCTGGAACCAGGCGACGACCTATACCCCCCGATGGAGTTTCGGCATCGAGCGCTCGGCGGGATGGAGCATGTATAACGCCATGTCCGCCTACGAGTCCACGCTGAATCCCTACTACCTCAACGCGGCGCGAATCTACCTGGAGAAGGTCTTCGATCTTCAGGATCCGGAGACCGGATGCTGGCGGATGCGGCAGGATCGGTCGGAGTGCGACTGCGGCGTGGACCACATCGGCGGCAAGGCCTTCGCCGCGGGCGTCCTCCTGCATGGCCTCACCATGTACGACCGGGCCTGTCCGGATCCGAAGGTCAAGCAGAGCATCGTGCGCGGGGCGGACTGGCTCATTGACCACTCCTGGAACGAGGCGAAGCAGGGCTTCCGCTACAAGACCGGCTGCCCGAAGTACTACGACCAGGGATGGTACACGACGCTCGTCACCGACGGTATCGCCTATGCCTACGAAATCACAAAGAACAACAAGTATAAGGACTTCCTCCTCCGCACGCTCCCCGTTCCGATCAGCAAGCGCACAGGCAGCGGGCGCGCGGCGGGAAAGAGCTTTACCGGCAATTTCCACAACCTGCCCCACGCGCTCTACTACGTCAAGCGATGGGGAAGGACGTCCCTCCCACTTCCACCGCCTCCGCCGAAGATCGGGGCGCGGAGCCGCGTCTTCGTTGACGAAGCGGGACAGGGCGACATCCGGATCGTGGTCCACAACCCCGGCAAGGACGTCATGCCGTGCGAGCTTAAGGTAACATCACTTCCCGACGGCTGTACGGCCGAGCCGCGCGCGGTGAAGTGGGATGCACCATCCGGCGCAAGCACAAGCCCCGACATCCACGTCAAGGGCGGGACAGGGACGATCAAGCTCCTCTGCACGGCCGGTAAGGATGTACGGCGGGAGTTCGATGTCGCCACCGTGCTGGAGCCGAAGGGTCTGCCGACCGGTGACAAGATCGGTTTCGTCGGCCCCGAGGACCACTACACCCTCGTCGCCCTGCGGGAGATGGGTGGGGAGATCGAGCGTATTCCCGATATTCGCAAAAGTAATCTTTCGCAATACCGAACAATCGTTATCGGGTCCGACGTCCCCGATCAGAAGATGTTCGGGGCCGCGGACGTTTCACTTGCCCTGGCCGGCTTTGTCAAGGGCGGCGGCCGGCTTGTCTTTTCGCAGATCAACGATGAGCACTGGCAGATTGACGCACTGCCGCTCGACCTGGAAGTGCAGGACGCGAACGGCAAGGCAGGGAAGATCGTTGACCCGTCGCACCCCCTCTTTTCTGGCGTCGCAACCATCGAGGGAACCACGTGTTACGACACGATTGCATTTGCCGGACCGGAATGGAAGGCCCTGGCGACGGACAGCGAGGGCCGGCCGTGCATCCTCTGCGCGAAGTACGGCGCGGGGGAGATTCTGGTCATCGAGGCCAGCTTCGACCGATGGGCCGGAGCGAAGGAGCCGTCGGTCGGGATCCCCGATGCCATCTGCAAACAACTGATTAAGAATCTCGTTGCGTATCTATCCAAGAAATAGAGGAGATGCTATGGCCGTGCAGATTGGGTGTTTCAATCGTCCCTGGAATCAATTGACCTTCGACGAGGCCCTTGACCACATCGCCCGGGCCGGCTTCGAGTGCACGGGGCTGCTCCGGCAGCAGGGAAAGGCGGTGGTCACGGGCGACTCCTCGCCGGAGGAGATCGAGTCGGTCGTGAAGAAGGCCGAGGCGCGGCGACTGCCCATCGTCGCGGCGACCTGCCCGATCAACCTGGCCCTGCCAGCGCCCGAGGCGGCAGAGGACTTCAAGAGGCATATCAACGCCGTGGCCGCGCTCGGCGCGGGGACGCTGCTCATGATGGGGGCGAAGGTTGAACTGAAAGACGCCTTCTGCGAGGCCGTCTCCCTCTGCGCCGACTATGCGGCCGAGAAGAACGTCATCCTCGGCATGAAGCCCCACGGCGGGATCAGCGCGACGGGACAGGACTGCCTGGAGATCGTGGGGCGCATCGCCGCCGACAGCTTCCGCATCTGGTACGATCCGGGAAACGTGATCTACTACGCCGGCGGCGTCCCGCACGAAGACGTAAAATGTGTGGCGAAGTACGTCACGGGCCTGTGCGTGAAGGACTGCAGCGGAAAGGGACAGGGCGTGGACGTCAGCCCCGGAAAAGGAATGGTGGACTTTGAGCGCTTCTTCGACGCGCTCTTCGATGCCGGCTTCGACGGTCCCGCCATCGTGGAGTGCGTTGGGGGCAAGACGCCGGAGGAAGTGGACGCGGAGGCAAAGTACACCGTGAAGTTCCTGAAGGACATCCTCCGCCGATAGCGCCTCTTGCAATCGGAGACGGGATTTCGTAACATACAGCCCCGTCGCGAACCAACGCACATCACACAGGAGGATAAGCATGAAGAAGCGACTGAACCTGATCGTCATCTGCGCCGATACATGGCGATCGGACTACCTCGGCTGTAACGGCAACACATGGATCAAGACGCCGAACCTGGACGCCTTTGCAAAGGAATCGGTGAATTTCACAAATGTGTATGCCGACGGCCTGCCCACGATCCCCATGCGACGGGTCTTCTTCACCGGCAACAGCATCATCCCCCTCGAACACACGCCGCTGATCCGCGGCTCCCAGCCGAGCGGGGGAGCGTGGCATCCCCTGGCGCAGGACGAAATCACCATATCGGAGGTCCTCAAGGGCGCGGGATACCGCACCGGGTTCATCACCGACTGCTTCCACTACTTCAAGCCCAACCTCAACTTCCACCGCTTCTTCGACACCTTCGAATTCATCCGCGGCCAGGAGCGCGACTACTGGCGTCAGCTCCCGCACGATCAGTTCGACCCGAAGAAGCACATGCCCAAGCACCTCTGGAACCCCGACTACGACCAGAAGATGCGGCAGTACATGATGAACACCGCCCACTGGGAAAAGGAGGAGGACTACTTCTGCGCCCAGGTCTGCCGCTCGGCGATGCAGTGGCTGGAATGGAACTCGCAGGACACGCAGCCGATGTTCCTGTGGGTGGACATGTTCGACCCGCACGAGCCGTGGGACGCGCCGCGCCGATTCCAGGAGATGTACATCAAGAAGATCCCCTACGACCGCTACCTCTTCGGATACGGCGTGAAGCCGAAGGACTGCAAGCCGTCGGACATCCCGATACTCAGGGGCCTCTACGCCGCCGAGGTCACGTTCACCGATGAGTGGATCGGCAGGCTGCTCGGCAAGATCCGCGAGCTCGGCCTGATGGAGAATTCGATCATCGTCTTCAGCACCGACCACGGCACGCACGTCGGCGAGGAGGGCTGCGTGCAGAAGACCCACGGCCTGCTCAACTCGGCCGTCGCCCGGCTGCCGCTCCTTGTGTATCACCCGAACCGGAAGCACGCGGGCAAGCGCGTGGACGCTCTGGTATCGGGCGTTGACTACATGCCAACGATGCTCAAGGCCCTCGGCGTCAAATGCCCGAAGGTGGACGGGCAGGACATGTGGCAGCTTGTGACCGGCAAGAAGAAGAAACTTCACGATCGCGTCTTTGTGGCCTATGAGCAGCACGCGGCGGTGCGCGACCTGAAATGGCACTACTTCCAGCACATCGAGGGCGACGACCCCGGCCACGGCCCGGCGCTGTATGACATCCGGAAGGACCCCGGCGAGACGAAGAACGTGGCGAGGAAGTACCCCAAGGTGGTCGCCCAGATGCGCAAGCATATCGAGAGGCGCCTCGGATTTTCTATTCCGTGATGAGCGACGAGATCTCCCCGGAACTGGCGGAACGCTACGAGAAGGCCACGGCCGACCTGATCGCGTCGCGGCTGCGGTGGCTTATTCCGACGCTGATCGGCATGCTCCTGTTCGGCGGCATCCCGCAGGCGTTTGATCCGTTGTTGTCGGCGGATAGGCGAATTACGGCCACGTGCATCCGCTTCGTCTCGGCGATCATCCTGGCTGCGCTCTGGCGGGTGTGCCGGGGGGCGAGGGGGCTGAGCACGCTCCGTTCCTTCGCCTATGTCTTCGTCGTCATGGGCTTCCTCACCATGACCACGATCCAAATGGTGTCGCGCCCGCTCCGGATCGGACCGACCATCTACATCGTTCTCACGTACATCAACTGCTTTCTTGTTCCCTGGCGAGTGCGCGACACGATCCTCATCGTCGTCATGGGGTTCGCCGCCTACACGGCCGAGGCGATCAAGATCGGCGATTTCCCGAAAACGGACACCTACCTGCTCAGCTCGATCTTCTTTGTCATGGGATCGTTCATGGCAGTGCTTCTGAAACGCGACGACGAGCGCCGCCGGCTGCATGAGTTCCTCCTTCAGGACGAGGTCAAGCGCCAGAAGGAGGAACTGGAGCGCGATCTCGACTTCGCCCGGCGCGTGCACCTGAGCCTGATCCCCCAGTCCGTGGAGATGGACGAGGCGGAGGTGGCTGTCGCCTATGCCCCCATGTCCTACATCGGCGGAGATTACGCCAATTTTGTCATGGCCCAGGACGGGCGGTTGGTCTTTTTCATGAGCGACATCACCGGCCACGGCGTGCCGGCTGCGCTGATCGCCAATCGAATCCACACCGAGGTCCAGCGACTGATGAAGGAACCCATCGGGCCGGGCGAACTTCTCCATCAGCTCGACGTCTTCGCCACGGCGCAGCTGGAGGGGACCGACCTGTTCCTCAGCGCCTTCTCGGGGATCCTCGACTTCGGCGAGAAGAAGCTGATCTACTCGAACCACGGCCACCCGCCGCAGATTCTGTATCAGAAGCGTGAGGGGAGGATTCAACTCCTCAAGCCGCGCTCCCCCCTGCTGGGCATCGGCATCCCAGGACCGCCGCCGCAGGAGAGCGAGACCGACCTCCCACTGGAAAGGGGAGATCGGGTTATTCTGTTCACCGATGGCATCACGGAAACCCATGGCAGGAACGAGGAGATGTTTGGGCAGGAGCGCCTCGAGGCCTTCGCGACGGAGCACGCTTCCCTCCCGCCGAAGCAGTTCAATGAGGCGTTGACGCAGGCCATCGACACTTTCCGGGAAGGCCCCATCCGCGACGACCTCTTCCTCCTCACCATTCGCGTCAAGTGACAACAAAGGAGGCAGATGTGGAACCCAATATGTCCGAGCACCTTGTAGAGCAGTACGACGATCTGACCGCCCGATTGTTCGCCTCGCGCCTGCAGTGGCTCACGCCGCTGCTCATCGGGGTCATGGTCCTCGACGCCGTAATGGAGGCATTGGATCCAAACCTTTCAGCGGCGCAGAGGATCATCTCTCTTCTGATTCATGCCACGGTCATCGGCACGCTGTTCCTCATTCGATGCCTCAGCGCCCGGCTTGCCGGTTGTCGCTCGCTACGGATGCTGGGGAGGTTCTTCGTGCTCTTCATGTATTGCGCCATGCTTCTCCTGCAAGTGATCTATCCCAAGAATCTCGACGTCGGCGCATCAATCCACATCAGCGTGATGCTGATCTCCTGTTTCATGCTACCCTGGCGCTCCCGTGATGCGACCCTGATCGCCGCGCTGGGCGTGGTGACGTACACCTGCGAGGCCCTGAAAACGGGGCAGTTCTACGAGCCCATGGACTACGGCACGAACCTGTTTATCTACGGGATTGTCGCATTTCTCGCGGTCGTCGTAAAACGCGACGACGAGAACCGGCGGCGGCATGAGTTCCTGCTCCAGAAGGAGATCGAGGAGAAGAACGAACAGCTCGAACGCGACCTTGATCTCGCCCGGCGGGTGCAGCTAAGTCTCGTCCCGCAATCGGTGAGCATGGACGAGGCCGACGTGGCTGTGACCTATGCGCCCATGTACTACATCGGCGGCGACTATGCGAACTTTCTCCTGGGGCGGGACGGACGGCTGGTCTTTTTCATGAGCGATGTCTCGGGTCACGGCGTATCGGCCGCGCTGGTAGCCAACCGCATCCACGCCGAGGTGGAGCGACTGATGAAGGAGCAGATCGGTCCCGGCGAGCTGCTGGAGCGGCTGGATACCTTTGTCACGAAGCAACTGGAGGGGACCGCGATGTTCCTAAGCGCCGTCTCGGGAGTGCTGGACTTTCGTGAAAAGAAACTCGTCTATTCGAACCACGGCCACCCGCCGCAAATCCTCTACCAGGGCCGAGACGGGGAGCTTCGCCTTATGGAGCCGCGGTCGCCCCTCCTTGGGATCGGCATCCCCTCCCTGCCGCCGCAGGAGAGCGAGGCGGACCTGCCGTGCGGCAGCGGGGACCGGATCTTCCTCTTCACCGACGGCGTCACCGAGACGCAGGGAGCGAACACCGAGCTCTTCGGCCTTGATCGCCTGAAGGATTTCGTGGCGCGCAACGGCGTCCTCGCCCCAGGCGAGTTCAACCTGGCCCTGACCGGCGAACTCGCGGCATTCCGCGAAGGCCCGATCGAGGACGACATCTTCCTGCTGACGATCCGGGTGAAATAGGGATTGTAAACGGGCCGTTCACTTCCCACGCACTGGTCATGTCGCCGCCCCAGTGCATTCGGCAAACCGCCGGTTGTATCCCCTTTTCCATAGGTCACATGCCACGGGGTCTCTTGCCATCAGGTTCCCCGTCTCGGCAAGCGCTATCGCCCGGCAACCCATCCCACATTCCGCAAACCACTCGCAAACGGCGCACTCCTCGTTCTCGGCGAGCAGGTCGCCCTTTTTCATGTCCAACATCGTGCGGAGAAACGGTTGGTTCAGCGCCTTCGACAAACCATCCCGCAGGACATTCGGCATGCGATCCTGCACGGCCGTATCCGTGTAACCGGGACAGGGCAAAAGCGTCCCGTCGGGCAGAAGACAAGGCGTCTCCCGACATGCGCCGCAATCGTAACTATCCGGCGTGTGTTGCGCCCTGGGGTCCTGATCCGGAACGGAGACGTCGCGTCCCGCGCCCCGGAAGAATCCCCCGAGCTGAAGAGAGATCGGCCTGCCGTCTTCCACCCATCGGCGCAACAGAGGCTCATACGCCTCCGCCTCTTCCTCGAGCGACAGGCCCGTCATCGCGCCTCGCCAGTTTCCCCTTTCCTGCGGCGGCGAAAGCCGCCAGAACTGGATGCCCAGCCCCTTCAGAAGCTCGTAGGTATGGGGCAGACAGTCCCTCGTCGTCCTGTCCACGGACGTCGCCACGATGACTTGAAAATCGGCTGCCCGGACCTTGCGGATCGCCTCGATGACGCCCCCTTCGATCGCCTTGGCGCCTCGCATGTAGTCGTGTGCGCCGCACCCGTCAAAGCTGATCTGGAAGACGGGAGAAAACCCGATCTTCCTGACCCCCGCCAGGAGGTCCTCTGTGATCAGCAGGCCATTGGTATAGATCTGGCTGACGCAGATCCTTTTCTGCGCCAGCGCTTCCATAATATCCAACAGGTCTTTCCGCACGAACGGTTCGCCGCCCGTCAGCGAGACCTGATGGACATTCGCCTGTTCAAACTGCTCGATCAGATCGAGCGATTCCTCAAACGACGGCTCGCCGTACCGCCCCGAAGGCGCTTCCATGTAGCAGTGACGGCAGTGGAGGTTACAGAGGCCGGTGATCGCCCACTGAAGCCCGTTCAGGCGGGGGTTCTCCGCTTCTCGGTACTGCTGGCAGGCGTCTATCGAATCGCCGCATTCGCAGCGCTCCGCAATCCCTTCCTCAATCAGTTTGTCGAGGAAGGCGCGGTGTACGGGCAGGAAGGCGACGGAGTCGAAGTCCGTCGCCCCGTCGCAGGCCTGGGCCACGTATAGGCCCCTCTTGCTCAACTGGCGCTGGTCGCCGTTGGTCCAGTTGACCACGGCCCGTGGCATGTCCGTCCATCCGCGGAGCAACCAGTCCTTTGTCAGTTTTGCGTACCGTCCTGGCGTCATCATGTTCTGGTATGCCGGCGGGGACGTCAAGCGTCCCCGCCAACCTTTTGGGGGATGAAAAACAGGCGGCCAGCGGCACCCGTCCCGCTGCCCGTAGACTGTTCCTTAAAGGCTGCGTCGCTCGGTCGTCTTTCTCACGACCAGGTTATGATTTTGCACCCATTCTTCAGAAGAGCGCCCGTGCAGGAATACCCCCCGGCGACCTTCTTCAGATCATCGTCGGAGAGTTGGCCCTTCGCGGCCTTCTGCGCCAGGGCCACGTGCTCGGCCGTGAACTTGTGCCCCGCCTCCGAGGCGATCTTGACCAGCTCAGCCACCGCCCCTTTGCTCTGCGGTTTGTGCTTCTTGGCCAACGCCTTCACTTTCTCCTGCAGCGCCTTGTCCCCTTCCGCCTTCTTAAAAAACGCCTTCATATTCTCCACCGACATAACCGACTCCTTTCTATATACCTAAACCACATGCGCGTCGCACGACGCGCTCACTCTACAATAGACGCCCCGCCCCCTTTGCGTGTTTGTACAAATCGCAGAGGGCAAAATCAAGGGACTATGTTAGGGGGAAGGAACTACTCCGCCCTCACCGCCGTGCCGTAGACGACGATCTCGGCCACGCCGGACATGACCTCCGTCGAGGCGAAGCGGATCGCCACGATGGCGTTGGCCCCGAGCTTCTCCGCCTCCTCTTGCAGCCGGTCGAGGGACTGCTCCCTCGCCTCGGCCACCAGTTTCGTGTACTCCCGGAGTTCGCCGCCGAGGCAGTTCTTGATGAGGGCGAGGATGTCCCGCCCCAGGCCGCGCGCGCGGGTAGTCCCCGCACGGACGAGGCCCAGGGTCTTTGTAATCTTCATCCCCGGAATGTCGTCGGTCGTGGTGAGAATCATCGCTCCACCTCCTTATACTTATCGCTCTTGTAGGCAAATAACCGCTCCCGCGCCGTCGAGACGATCAGGGCAACCACCCCCGCCAGCAGGAGAATCACCCCGATCTTCACCGCCCACGGGATAGACACATCCCCCAGCATGGATACCAGAAGCGCATAAACCCCATACACGATCAGGATGATCGCCCCGACCGACACCAGCGCCCACGCCGCGCCGCGCTCCAGCCGGTTGTAAACCCCAGACCAGTACGTGGCCCACAGCTTGTCCTCGGGAAATTTGAACACCATGTCGTCCGTCACCTCCTTCAAGTTTTTCAGTTCCGCCAGCTCTGAGCGGCACCGCTCGCACTGGCGGATGTGCTCCTCGAAACACTCTCGGTCCTTCTCGTCGATCTCGTCGTCGATGTAGGCCATCAAAAGCTGCTTGTAATCTTCGCACGACATTGATCTTCCTTGGCTATAGGTATCTTTTCATCTTTTCTTTCAGCCGAAGCCGCGCGCTGTAGAGGCGCGACATCACCGTCCCGATGGGACACCCCACCGACGCGGCGATCTGCTTATACGACATCTCCTGGAAATGCTTCAACACGATCACCTCCCGCTCCTTCTCCGGCAGTTCTCGGATCGCCTGCCAGAGCATCTCTTTCATCTCGCCGCTCTCGGGGATGAGCGACGGCTCCTCGCCGGCGGGGGTGGACTCGAAGGTGATCTCCGCGTCGGCCTCGCGCGGGAGGAGGGCGTCGCGGCGTTTGCTCTTGCGCAGATGGCTCATGCACAGGTTCTTCACGATCCGATAGAGCCACGGGTAAAAATCCTGGTCCGGATCGAATCGCCGGATGAAGCGATAGGCGTTGGCGAAGGCCTCCTGGGAGAGGTCGAGGGCGTCCTCGCGGTTGCCGACGAGGGACAGAGCGGCGAAGTAGGCGCGCTTCATGTAAGCCGTGACAATCGGCTCGAACGCGGCCCGGTCGCCACGCCTGCACCGCAGGATGAGTTCCTTTTCCTCTTCGGACATTCCGCCTCCGCACACAGATCGGCAGGCAACATCGCTATCCTACCGTACGCCCATGTGCGATTCAATTGTCTCTACGCCGCCGGGAAGCAGGGTATTCACATTCTTTTCGGAATGGGCTACAATTTTCCTCCATGTGGGGCAAACCATGGCGGAAGAGACACAAACCTCCCGGAGGTTTGGAACCTCCGGGAGGTTAGATCCCTTGGTCGGAAGTCTGGTGACTTCCGCTACGTGGCCGGAGGAGGAAAGATGATTATTGACGAACTCGGCAACTGGCGCAACTACGTTTGCCTGCACCCCGGGCTGGAGGAGGGGTTCACATTCCTCGTGAAGACATTCAACAAGTCAATGCAAGATGGCCGATACGAGCTTGCGGGCGGGAGGGGGTATGCCAATGTGGAGAGCTATCGGACTTTCCGCGCGGAGGGACGGAGGTTCGAGGCCCACAGGAAATATGCAGACATTCAGACGGTTGTGTCCGGCGAGGAGATCATCGAATGGGCGCCGGTGCCCGCGCTGGATGTGGTGGAGGTGTATTCGGAAGACCGCGATGCGGCGTTCTATCAGGGCGCCGGCGGGATAACGCGATTGCACTTGACGGCGGGGCGCTTTGCCATCTTTTTCCCCAGTGATGCGCACAAGCCGGGCTGCAGCGTGGACGGGCCGAGGGACGTGCGGAAGATCGTTGTGAAAATTAAATTATGAAATGTGGCGAGCCCTAAGCGGTTGTTTGTCATTCCCGCGTACGCGGGAATCCACGAGGGAGCAAGGGCCTGGATTCCCGCTTTCGCGGGAATGACGGCGTTTTTAGGACCTAAATTTCCACCACTAAATTTGACCTGGCGGTTACGTGAGAGGGGAAAAAAAGAGCACGCGCCGCGAACGACGCGTGCTCTCGGGTATCTCTCCGACAACGTTCCGAATCAGGTCTTCGGCTTCGCCTCCACCTTCTTCGGCTCCTCCGCCGGGGCCGGCGTCTCGGCAGGCCCTTCCTCCGCCGGTGCGATGGCAGGCAGGGCCCCTGCCTTATACGGCTTGATTTCGACGCGGCGGTTCTTGGACTTGCCCGCCGAGGTCGCGTTGCTCGTCCTCGGTCGGTTCGCTCCCCAGCCGACGACATGAACCTGGCTGCTCGTCAGGCCGCTCTTCAGGAACTCCTCATAGACGGACAGCGCGCGCGCCGCCGCCAGGTGGTGATTGGAGGCCCAGCCGGAATGTTTGATCGGGTCGGTGTCCGTGTGGCCGTCAATCCGAACATTCAGGCCGGCCTGCTTGATCGCCCTGGCCACCTCGCCGAGGACCTCTTTTCCTCTCTTCTTCAGCGTCGCCTTGCCCGAATCGAACAGCACCTCTGCGGTGATGGTCAGGCCCTCATCGGTCAATTCGACTTCCTTCGGGAGAGTGCCCAGCTTCCTCAGTTCCGCTACTGTCTGGCCGAGATCCTCTGCAATCGCCTTCTCCCGGTCCAGCGCGGACTGCGCCTCGGCCAGCTTCGAGCTGGCGTCGTTTAGCTGCTCCTGCAGCCTGCGGTAGTTGTCCTTCAGGTCATTGTACTTGCCGACGGATACGCAGCCCTGCGCGACAACCAAAACCAACCCCAGAACAAGCGCCTTTACGACCCACCCGGTTCTTGGCATGCCCTAATCTCCTTTCAAGAGGGAATTGTCTCTCATTCCGGTGGCGGCCACCGGAGATTATTTGAACAAGCCGACAAACTGATCAATGAGTGGGTTCTGGCTTGCCATAAGCCAGTAGCCCCCCCAAAGCACGACTCCGAATACCATCGCTACCGTGGTGAGGACCAGCCCGACCAGCACGATCGCGCCCTCGGGTTCGACGTCCTCGAAGGCCATGGCGCCCGCCATGCCGGGGGCCATTCCCATCCCCGGAGCGAGGGCCGATTCCGCTGTGGCTACGTCCTCCTCCACAGCCTCAAGCGCGACGGTGGCGCTGTCCTCGGTGTCCACCACATCCATCGGCACCGTCCCAATGTCCGTCGCCTCGGCGGGTTCGAGACCCATGGTCTCCTCCACAGAGGAAGGCTCCAGGCCGCTCGTCTCGGCTGTGGTTACCGCCTCGGCCTCAGCGGCGCCCACGACCCGATCCAGCGCGGACGATTCCTCCCCTTCGACCACCTCCAGCAGGCCGCTGGAGAGATCAATGTCCGCATCCGGACGCGCCGGCTCCTGGACCTCGTCGAGATCAATGGCCTCGAGACCCTCCATCACCTCCGTCTCGCCGCTCTTCTTTTTCCCTTCCAGTACGGTGGGCGCCTCGCTCTCCTCGTCCAGCGCCAGCAACGGGTCCGCCTCCGGAAGGTCGAGGGGCAGCACCGAGGTCTGGTCCGAGTCGTCCAGCTCGGATTCGACGGACTCGATTTCCACCTCGCTGCTTTCCTCGTCCGCGTCGCCGGCCGCGGCGGCGGAGGGTAGGACGATGGTCGCGTCGGTTTCGGACTTCTTGCGGAGGTTCTCGATGTCCTGCGCCCGGAACATCGTTTCGCCCCCGTGACGGTACATGCGCAACTCCCCCTCGGCGACAAGGGCGTCGAGCTGCCCTCGGCTCATATTGAGCCGACGAACCGCCTCTTCACCTGTCAAGAATTCCTGGTCTTCCATATCGGATCACCCCCTCTACTTGCTTCAACAAAAAGAGGTGTGTTGAAAAGGTCTATCCATTCGCACGTTTATTATAACCCTCCCCCATGTGTGTTTCAAGGTTTTTTTTGCACAAATTTTCCCGCCGTTCCAGCCGGGATTCCGACGCATTCCTTCGGTGCAAATCAGGCCCTCAACCGCTTGTAACGCCTCAGAAGGCGTGAAAAATTGCGGGACTGCCCATTGACCGCGCGCACGGTGCAGGTTCCTCCTCGACGATGATCGGCTTCCTGCCGGGCAAGGTGATCCTGTATTTCTCCACCATGTGATGGGGATGGTAGCTCTCCTTGGCCTTGCGAAGGCCGGGGATGCCGAGGTCCTGTTCGCGGTTGACAAACTCGAATCGCCCCAGCGACTTCTGGCAGAACCAATAGTTGATGACCTGCGACAGGCCGGGGACGGTGATGTCGGCCTTCTCGAAGTGCACCACCGCCGTGTCGGGCAGCAGCTCCTCGCCGATGGTGAAGGCCCGGATCTTGCCCTCCACGCGGATCGCGCCGCCGATGAGGCCCAGATCGTCGAAGTGGTCGAGGGTCTCCATGATCGCCCGATATTCCTGGCACAGCCCCGGCACGCGGCCGCACTGCTTCGTCTCGCACCAGTGGTCCTGGAAGGCGCGGCACTCGTCGAGGACCGGGCCGTGAATCTCCTCGTATTCGCAGCGGTAGTCCGCGAGCGTGCTGTGCACCTGATTTCGTTTCTTGCGGTATTTGTTCCCCTTGAGTTCGGCAAGGTCCTCGCGGCAGTAAACGTAGTCGGAGTTGTCGCGGTCGTGTTCCACGTTCAGGCCCGCCTTGCGCAGCGTCTCGGCCAGGGCTTCCGGGGCGCGCTCCATGCCGACGATCTCCATCCCATCGCACTTCGATCCCAGGACGCGGGGAACTGGCTCGGCCCAGTCGCATTGGCCCAGGGGCGGCAACATCCAGGCCATGCCGTGCGCCACGCGGGCGATCAGGAGCACGCCGTTCTGCTCCGCCACATAAACCGCCTTGGCGCGCCGCCAGGCGAAGAGATTGGTGAACGTCAGTTCGGAGACCTCGATCGCGGAGCGCGTTCTATAGCCTTCCACCAAGCCCCGATCAGACAGGGTCATCGGACGAAACGGGAAGTCAGCCACGGGGATCATCCCCCTCGCCCATGTTTCTTCACCAACTCCACCGCGTAGCAGTAGTTCCCCCAGCTCACCGTCGGCGGGACGCTGTGGTCGGAGTGGAAGATATAGCCGCCGCCCTTCTTGGCGCACTCGACCTTGCTGATGACCTCCTCCTCGATGTCCTTCTTCGTGCCGCTCAACTTGCGGATGTCAATGTTGCCGAAGAAGGTGATCTGCCCGCCGTAGAATTTCTTCAGCTCACGCACGTCCTGCCCGCACTTGGCCTCGAGGGGCTGGATGGCGTCGAAGCCCGCCTCAATGAACTTGGGGATGAGCACGTCAATCTTCCCGCACGAGTGACACATGAAATTCCGCCCGTGGGCCTTCTGGTAGTCCACCAACTTCTTGTGCGCCGGGAAGACAAGCTGCTCGTAGAGCCTGGGCGAAAAAAGCGTCGCGTTGCGGTAGCCGAGATCGGCCGGCATGAAGACGCCGTCGTAGTCAATCCTCTGCTCATCGAGGATTTCATAGAGGCCGACGGTGAGGTCGGCGATAGCCATCATCGCCGCGCCGACGAACTCCGGCTCGTCCATCATGAGCATCCAGATGCCCGCCTGCCCGAAGATGGGCCAGACGCGCTCATAAGGATCGGCATGGGACAGGCAGACGAAGCGACCGGTCTTCCGGGCCGCCTCCGCCTTCTGTTTGATGTCGGCGGCGACACGCTCGGGCGCGGGGACGAGGCGATCCTTGTGCTCGTTCCACTCCTTCGGCCCCTTGATCTTGTGGTCAATCCAATGGGGCGTGTGGCCCGACTTGCCCTTCAGGTCCTTCCGCGTCACGCCGTTGCTGTCAATGAACACCCTGTATTCGGGAGTGTCCTCGATGATCTGCGTTGGGAACCGGAAGCTCAGGTCTATCGTGCCGAAGGTGGCGATGTCCATGCCGAAATAGTCGTGTACCGACTGCCCTTCGGGGAGGCCCTGCTTCCGCCAGAGGTCGAGGGTGTCGCCCCAGGGGCTCTCGTGCATGCCGACGCGGTCCGGCACGCCGCCGGTGAGGATGGTCTTGATCCGCTCGCGGGAGGTCATCGTGTCTTCCATGTCGTCTCCTTTATCCTGACGCGGGCCTGGCCCGCAAGCCCAGGGCAAAATTCACATTGGACACATAATACCACACTTCCTGTCTTCGGGAAGTGTGGTATACGTAGGAAGAGATTCTGTATCACGATATGCCGCCCCTCAGCAAGATGACACGCGCTTCCCGCAAGAAAAATGTGTCCAATGTGAATTTTGCCCTGGCAACAGGCACACAAACTAACATCTGTTGCGGCGTAAGGTTCCATAGTAAGGTCTTGGCGGAAAGAAATTCTACCATGTTGGAGAATGGGGGGCAAGAGGCGATGACGGGTTGACTTACCCGGGGCGGCGGCGTAGAATGTCTCCCCATGTCGCCAGGCGATTTGGCGTAGGACGCATCAACAGTTTGCCGCCGCAGCGAGGTAATGGTCATGTTCAAGATGGGTGTGTTTACCGACGAGGTGTCGCAGGACTTCCAGACCGTCGTCAACCTGTGCAAGGAATACCGTCTGGAAGGCATCGAGATCCGCAGCGTGTGGGACAAGCCGCCGCAGAACATCAGCGACGACGACATCGCCGAGATGAAAAAAATCCTCGACGGCACGGGAATAAAAATCTGCAGCGTCGCCTCGCCGTTCTTTAAATGCGAACTCGATTCCGACGAGGAATACAGGCAGCATATCGCCATACTGGAACGCTGCATCCACCTCGCCCAGTCCTTCGACTGCCATATCGTCCGCGGCTTCACCTTCTGGCGGCGCGGCAGGGCCGAGGATGTCTGGCAGCAAATCCTCGACAAGTACCAGGAACCCATCAAAATCCTCGAACGCACCGGCGCAAAGGTCGGCATTGAGAACGAGGCCAGCACATACATCGGAACGGGCAGGGCGCTCCGGAAATTCCTCGACGACCTCGGCAGCCCGCACGTCGGCGCCATCTGGGACCCGTGCAACTGCCTCTACGATCCCGACGTGCAGGAGGTCCCCTTCCCCGACGGCTACCAGGCGATCAAGAACCGCATGATCCACATGCACCTCAAGGACTCGAAGCGCGCCGAGGGCGGGGGCAAGGCCGAGTGCGTCCCCATCGGCGAGGGCGACATTGACTTCCGGGGCCAGTTCAAGGCCCTCGTCAACGACGGCTACACGGGCTACGTCTCCCTCGAGACCCACTGGCGGCCGGCCGCGGCCCTCTCGGAAGATGAGCGCGACAAGCCGGGCGGGGCGAAGTTCTCCGAATCGGGCGAGGAGGCCAGCCGCATCTGCCTGAATAACACGTTCAAGATCTTCGAGGAGATCGGGATCAAGCGATGACCCCCACGATCCTCGTCGTCGGCAGCCTGAACATGGACCTCGTCGTCCGCGCCGAGCGCATGCCCGGTCCGGGCCAGACGCTCATCGGCCGCGGCTTCCAGACCGTCCCCGGCGGCAAGGGCGCAAACCAGGCCGTCGCCGCGGCGCGCCTCGGCGCGAAGACCTACATGATCGGCCGCGTCGGCGGCGATGCCTTCGGCAAGACACTCGTGGAGAACCTGAAGCAATCGGGCGTAACCACGGATTTTCTGAAGACTGACAAATCCGAACCGAACGGCATAGCGATCATCATTGTTGATGACAACGGAGAGAACAGCATCGTCGTCGCCCCCGGCGCGAATGCGAAGGTGACGCCCCGTGACGTGCGTGGCGCAAGGGCCGCATGGAACGAGGCGAGTCACGTCGTGCTTCAACTCGAAATCCCTCTCGACGCGGTCGAGTGCGCGCTCGACACGGCCCGGGAGAAGGGCGTAATGAGCATCCTCGACGCCGGCCCGGCGATGAAGGTCCCGATGGATCTGCTGCGGAAGGCCGACGTCCTCTCTCCTAACGAGAGCGAGACGGAGGCGCTGATCGGCCGGAAGGTGACGGACCTGGACTCCGCCCGCGATGCGGCGAAGCGTTTCCTCGACGAGGGCATACGCACGGTCGTCCTCAAGCTCGGCGACGAGGGCTGCCTTGTCGCAGGGGCCAATGTCATTGCGAGCGCCGCGTGTCGCGGCGCGAAGCAATCTCATGACGCCTGCAACATGACCCACATCCCGGCCTACAAGGTGAAGGCCGTGGACACGACCGCCGCGGGCGACGCCTTCACCGCGGCCCTGGCCGTCTCGCTGGCCGAGGGCAAGACCCTCCTCGACGCCGCCCGCTACGCCACCGCCGTCGGCGCGTTGGCCGTCACCGCCTTCGGCGCACAGCCCTCCATGCCGACGCGGGAGAAGGTCGAGCGCTTCATCGCATCGCGGTCGTAAACAGTCTTGTTCGGTTGCAGCGATTCAGAATACCGTTAGACACAGATTAACGCTGATTTAGACTGATCGAATTGTCATCTGTGTTTACCTGCGTCAATCAGCGTCTCCTGTTGCATCCCGGGGCTGCCTCTTGTGCCACGCTCAAGCTTCGGCTTGAGCGTGCGGACGCGGGAGCGCCCGGCAGGGATTACACGCACCCCAATGCCGATTTACCATTGCCGCGAAGCCGAATGAGTGATACATTGGAGGCCATTGGGAAAATGGAGATTTCGTCGGGCTTCCGTGTTCTTTTGGGGAGCCACGCAAGAAGGAGGGAAGCGATGAAAAGCGTCGCGGCGGTCGTTTGGATCATGGTTGGACTGTTGCTGATCCCGGTCGCGGAGGGGCAGAGCAAGAAGAAAGGCAAGGAAATACCGACGACAATCTGCACGCGAGGAAAGCTGATCTTTGAGGATGATTTTTCCGCGAAAAACGACGAGTGGGTCATCCAAGAGTCAAGTTGCACATGGAAGATTGCACGCGGAGTTCTTGCTCTAAAGGCAAGAAGCGATAGTGAAGACTCTCATCTGGTCATATCGAGGAGCTTCTCTGTTGTTGGCGGCCTTGTAATCGAGGGAAAAGTTGCGATCCCAGAAGGCAAGTGGTTGTATATTGGCATCGATGGACTCAAGCCCGAGCAGGCATACGGGATCATAGATACTCAGTCACGCGCAATAGCTATGCGACAGATGCGAAAAGAAGGGAATGTCAACGTGGTGACGAAGAATTTTCCGTATGCCGCGGGCAAACCCACTGTGTTTCTGTTTGAAATAATCAATGGGGTATCCGCCCTCACTGCAAATGGGAAGACCGTCTCTTACACGTCGAGTATGACGGATGGCGCCTTCATGGGCATTAAGTTGTACGATGTGCGGAAACCCGATGGGAGTACATACGTTTTCGACGAGATCAAGGTATGGGAAGCCCTGCCGAAGGATGAGTCCAAGAAAAAAGAGGATAAGGGGAAATAAGAACGATGGAAGGGTCTTTGGCGTTTGCGGTGACAGTATATTCTATTCCAAGGTCGAAGTCGTTTGCGTGCTATCATGTGAATGGGGCGAGAACAATCCGTCTCGCCCTGTTCATCCCTTCCGGTAGTTGACGCCGGGGAGGTTGCGGAAGTCTTCGTCCTGGGTCCAGAGGGTGGATCTCCTATCCCGAAAGCGCCTTGACCGTATCGGCAATCCTTTGCTCGTAGGTCTCCTTGCACTTAGCGACCAACCGGCAGGCCACGCAGACCTCTTCGGCGAAGACCTTTTTCGTCACTTTGTCTTTGATGAGTCGGTAGAGGTCGTCTGCGTTCATCACGTCGCCCGGCTTCATGCCCAGGACGCGGATGGCGTTCTCGTCGGAGGTCAGGGAGTTCCGGTTGTCCTGGGGATGGTCGGTCAGGTTTCGCTTGCAGTGGTTCTTCTCGTGGTCCCACCACTCGCAGGGGGAGCAGATGTCATCCACACCGATCACAACGCGGATCGGCGTCTTGGGGTTCGCCAGTACCTTCTGCGCAACAGGTCCGAGCGTCTTGTGTTTGGATTCACCCGTCGCAAGGGCGCCGAGCATGTCGAACAGATGATGACCGCGGATGGCAAGCGTCTGCATCTCCAACCTCCTCCGTTGAGATTACCAGACATGGATCTCGTTTGGCGACAGCGATACCAAACGTCGCCTGAACTCGTCGAGTGAATGAGAGGACAAGAAGTCGCGCACAAGAGACACTTCGTCCTCTCCCTTGATATTGCCCGCTCGCAGGTAAATGACGGCCCCTACCTCGGACGGATCGTAGAGCAAAGGATTGGCAAAATGATGATCGCGCGTGACCAGGATAGCTTGGCTTTTGACTGCCAGATACCAAACCTCTGTGTCCGACATGCCCTTACTGGCAACTGATGAGATCGGGATCACTTCGTGTCCCGACTCCTCCAGCACAGGGCCAAGACGGGCGGCCACGCTCTCGTCGAGGACGATCTTCATACGTACAGCGCTTTACCGGAAGCGAGGAACGCTGCATACTCCAGGCAGGCGCGAATGTCCTCTTCAGTGATACGGGGGAAATCCTTGAGGATTGTTCCGTAATCGTCTCCCGCCGCGAGATGGCTCAAGATGACCCGAACTGGAATTCGAGTTCCCTTGATGCACGCCTCGCCGCCGCAGATGTTCGGGTCGCAGACAATGCGCTCGTTCATGGCTTTACCTCCATACGGAAGTATACCACATTTTCGACCGCTAATCCATACGCCGTACGCCGGTTTGGAAGCTGCGGGACAGCCCCGAATCGTGCGATCACGCCTTCCCCGGCACGGCCGGCTCTTCCTTGGGCAGGACCACCTTCCCCGCCTCGAAGTCCTCCGGCGATGGCCTCAATTGGAAGTCCGACTTCATCATGTCGTCCCACTTCACCTGCTGGCCCGTGTAGGCGGAGATGCGGCCCATGACCGCCGCCATCGTCGCCTCCGCCACGCTCTGCGCCTCGTTGAGCGGCCGGCCCTTGACGATGCTCTCTAACAGGTCGTAGTGCTCCTGCATGTAAGGATCGGCGCGTTTCACCTTCGGCATCTTAACCTCGGGCACGGCGTCGATCTTGCCGCCGCAGCTCGTCGTCCCCTTCTCCCCGATAAGCTGCTCCCCCACCTTGTTCCAGCAGCCGTCCACCTGGCGGCACATGCTCTGGATATGCACCCCGTTGGGATACTCGAAGTCAATGCTGAAGAAATCGAACTGGTCGCCGGTCCGCCGCCGGGCGCGACCGCCGAAACCGACGGCCGAAACGGGATGGCTGCCCAGGAACCAGTTCGCAACGTCAATGTTGTGCACATGCTGCTCGCAGATATGATCGCCCGACATTTCCGTGAAACTCACCCAGTTACGGACCATGTATTCCGCGTCGTCCCATTCCTGCTTGCGCTCCTTGAACCAAAGCTTCCCCATGCACCAGTAGATCTGCCCAGAGAGGATCCTGCCGATGGCCCCCTCGGCCACGAGCTTCTGGTTGATAACGTAATCCGCCGAGTGCCGCCTCTGCGTGCCGGCCACAACGCCGAGTTTCTTCTCCACCGCCAGTTTGCCCGCCTCCATCACCTTCCGGCAGCCGACGGGGTCCACGGCCACGGGCTTCTCCATGAAGACGTGCTTTCCCGCCTGGATCGCGGCTGCGAAGTGCTGCGGGCGGAAGTTGGGCGACGTAGCCATGAGAACGATATCCGCATCGGCGGCGATCAGCTTCCGGTAGGCGTCGAATCCCACGAAGCATCGGTTCGCCGGGACCTCGTGCCCCTCCTTGGCGAGCATGTCCCGCGCCCCGTCCACGCGGTCCTGGTAGGCGTCGGCCAGGGCCACGACTTTCATCTCGATGCCGAGCGCCTTGCCCGCGGCCAGGGAGTCGCGGACGGCGCCCTTCCCCCGTCCCCCGCAGCCGATCAGGCCGACCTTGAACGACTTCTTCTGCTCCTGCGCCTCGCCTTTCGTCGCCGCCATCGCTCCGCCGATCACGATCGCGGCGGATTTCAACAAATCGCGCCTTGACACGTCTTTCATATCCATACGGCTTACTCCACCTTGTCCTATTGTCATTCCCGCGCAAGCGGGAATCCACGTGTGCCGGCCCGGTCCTCGCAGTCCTGGATTCCCGCCTACGCGGGAATGACGCCGGCTCTCCCCGACTGAAGGATACCTACCTACCAAGTTCCCGCTTGCGTGTCAAGAACCCCTTTGATATAAGGAAGCCTTGGTTCCCGGATCGGATCCCGTTGCCGACAACCGAGGAGATTGGCCGTGCGTCAGGTTTTCAGACTGCTGGTATTGTTCTCCCTCTGCCTCCTCATTTTCCTCCACGCAACATCCGCCGCGGATGACAAGGAGCATGAGATTGCTGCGGCGACCCGCGGCGATCAGTCCCGCTTCGTCCATCGCATCCAACTCCTCGACCACGACGGCAAGCCGATCGCCGCCGACAGCGCCGCGCCCTATAGCCCGAAGAAGACGTGCGGCCACTGCCACAAGCAGTACGATGTAATCAACCACGGCACGCACAGCCAGATGTTCCCCGGTAAGGGCTACGATGCCCAGAACCCGCCGGCCCACGTCTGGAGCGTCTTCGACCATGCCACGCACATCCAGGCCCCCGTCGCGATCGGGTTCTATGGCCTGCGCAACGAGAAGGCCGTCCAGAGCGGGGCCAAGCCCGTCATCCCGCTCACCACATTTGATCTCGCCGTGCAGTTCGGCGGCTTCCACCCCGGCGGGGGACGGTTCGAGACCGACGCCGAAGGCAGGGGTTACGAGGAGACGCTGGCCGGGAATCCGAAACTGCGCAGCGAGGCGAACCCCGACTATTATGAATCGCGCTGGGACCAGAGCGGCGCGTTGGAGATTGATTGCATGGTCTGCCATGCGCTGAAGGGCTACGACCATGCCGAGCGCGCGGCGCAGATCGCCGTCATGAACTTCAAGTGGGCCCCCACGGTAGGCATGGGCCTCGGGACCGTCAAGGGCAACATCGTAGGCGCGCCCAGGCCCGAACCCGGCAAGCCACCCGCCTCGCCGGTTGCTGTGAAATACAATCCGAGTCTCTTCGACCCGGAGGGGAAGGTGCACATGGACATCGGCCCGCCCCCCGACCGCAACTGCCTATTCTGCCACCGCCGACGCGCCACACAGGATACCGGCTGGCAGGACAGCATCGAGGGGGACATCCATTGCACCGGCGGCCTGCATTGCGTGGACTGCCACCCCGCGGGGCTGAATCATGTGATTCCCGGGCCGGCGACCGTCGCCCAAAACCCTGGTTACGCCTCGCTTGCCTGCGAGGGATGCCACACCGCCGGCCGCCTCGGCGCGCCATCCCCCCTGCACCGGGGCCTGCCGGACCTGCACCTGAAAAAAATCCGGTGCGAGACATGCCACTCCGGTCCCCTGCCCCGGCTCGTCCCCGCCCGATTCGAGCAGCCGACGGACCCGCTCTGGAGCGCGATCATCGGCTCCACGAAGCCCAGCGGCCCGACGGTCTGGGCGCCGGTCTTCGCCAGAGACAGCCAGGGGAAGATCGGCCCCTTCGTTCGGATGATCCCGGAATTCTTCGCCGAGAAGACCGATGCGGGGCTGATCCCCCTCATGCCCAAGAGCATCTTCCGCACCTACTTTCGGACGGCGACGAAGGGCTTCAAGGACGATGACGGGGACGGCGCACCGGAGATCAATAGCGACGAAGAAGTCCAGGCCATACTCACCGCGCTCAAGAAAAACAATCCCGTTTTCCATTACGGAGGCAGCGCCTACTCCCTGAACGACAAGTCAGAATTGCAGGTGGATGCGGGGGGCGCCCCCATCGACCGCCCCTTTGCCCACAATGTCCGCTTCGCCGCCCAATCGCTCGGCGCGAGCGGATGCACCGACTGCCACCGGACCGACTCGCCCTTCTTCCTCTCCATCGCACCCGTTCGCCCCATCGGCAAAGACGGGAAACCGGAGGGCCAGACGCTCCTCGCCCGCTGCGGGCGGTCGGAGTTTGACCTCTGGCTCGGCGCGGTCCGCGAGCGATTGCTCAAGCCATATGCGCCCCTTGCGGTCATCCTCTTTGTCCTGGCTATGGCGGCCCATTACGTCCTCTTCGGTCCGCGCCGCCACGAGATGGCGGAGGCTGGCGAGGAGGTCGCCCGGTTCAGCCCCGTCGAGCGGCTCACGCACCTGGTTCTCCTCGTGTCCTTTTCCGTCCTTGCGATCACAGGGCTGTCGGCGGCGATGGGTGTGAACAAGATCATCACCCTCGCCGTGCCGCGCGTGCACACCGTTGCCGCTGCGTTCCTGGTCATCGGGTTTGTGCTCACTGCGCTATTATGGATCAAGGACATGCGGTTCTTCCGCGACGACCTCGTGTGGGTCCGTCACCTCGGCGGCTACCTCGGCGGCCGGCGGGACCTTCCGGCGCGGCGGTTCAACGCGGGGCAGAAGGCCTTCTTCTGGTTCATCGGCGCGATTGTGATCTGCTTCGCAGCGACGGGCGTCGTTATGGCCTTTGGCCGTCCCGGCGGCCTCACGCCGCTTGCCTATACCCTCCACGACCTGTGCGCATATCTCATGCTCCTCGGCATCGTGGCCCATGCCTACCTCGGCACGCTGGCGAACCCGGGCACGCTACGCGGCATCTTCGAGGGCAAGGTCAGCAAGGCATGGCTCCGACACCACCACCCGGACCATCCGGTCAAGGATGAGGAATAGCGGCGCGGATATCGCTCACCAGCCGCCGTGCTTCACCCTCGTCGGCGATGGCGGAAGCGAGAGTGGCCCAGGCGGGGGCGTCTCCTCGGCGGAAGTGAACGACCACGGTGTGGTAGGTTTTTTTGCCGGCGGACCCCGCGGCCGCGTAGTCAATCCTCGTGATGTCCCCAACCGGGATCACCTTCTTCTGCCATTGCAGGGAGAACCAATAGTCGTTGATCGTCAGGGCGTCGCCGTTGATCTCGATGCAAAAGCGCCGAAGAAAGGCGTTGAGCGCCGCGACGAGCAGGACGAAATCCACAGGCGCGAGGGGGACCAGTGCGGCATAGATGAGAATGCGGACGACGATCCACGCCTTGATCGCCCACGCAATCCAAGCCAAGGAGGCGGTGAAGGCGAGGAAGCCGATCAGGTAGATGCATGTGACCAGCGCAAAGCGTGGGGCGCGGGTGACTTCGGGCGGGACATGGACCTCCAGGCCCGACGCGCCGCGATGCTCAACTCGGATGTTGGATTGCACGGCAACCACGCCGCGTCTCCTCTCAGCCCATCGTCCTTTGTATCTCAGCGGCGCACGACCGAGAGCAGCAGGATGTCGTCCGGCAGCGACACATCGTGGCAGTACTCGCGCACGCGCCGGTAGAGACGGTCGGGGATATGCTTGGGGTTCCGCTTCGCCTCCTCGGCCAGGAGTTCCGACAGGCCGTTCACGCCCAGCATGTTCCCCTCGGCATCCACAATCTCCGTTGCGCCGTCGGAGTAGCACAGCAGGACGTCGCCCTGCTCGAAGGGGGCCGTGAACGATTCATACTCGTGTTCCGGGGAGAGGCCCAGGAGCAGCCCTGCCTCCGAAAGCTGCTCAACAGTCTTGGTTTCAGGCATAAACCGGAGCGCCGGGGGATGCCCGGCATTGGTGTAGATGATCCGACCCTCGCGGATGTCCGCCAGCATGTAGGCCGCGCTGGCAAACCCGCCGCTGGTCATAAAGGGGTTCATCTCGCGGTTGAGCGCCGCCATGAACTGCGCGGGATCCCGGGCAAGATCCCTCTGACTTTCGACAAAGGCGCGGAGGAGCATGGTGTAGAGGGCGGCGGAGACGCCGTGCCCGTGTACGTCGGCCACAAAGACGCCATAGTGGTCTGCGTCCAGGGAGAGCACATCGTAGAAGTCCCCGCCCACCTCGGCATGTGGACAGTAGCGGACCTCAAAGCGGATGCGGTCGGTGACGGGCAGCTCATGCGGGAGGATATGCCGCTGGACGCGCTGGGCCATTTCGAGGTCTCGAATCCGGTCGCTGGCGTCGCGGAAGGTCTCGACGCCGCCGACGATATTGCCCTCCTTGTCGCGGAGCGGCGCGGTGCTCACATAGACGGGGACGCGCCGTCCGTCTTTCTTGTGGGCGTAAACGAGGATCGGCGGGCCGCTCTCCGCGCCGGACGCCATTGACCTGTGGAGGGGGCAGAGGTCCGAGCCGCAGAGCCTGTCGCCATTCTTGTCCTCGTGGGAGAGGACGTTATCCGCGCAGCAGAGGCCGACGATGTCGCCGGCCTCGTGGTCGGTGATCTCCGCCGCCTTCCGGTTCCAGAGGACGATCCGGCGGTCGAGGTCGGTGACGTAGATGCCGACATTAAGGTAGTCCGCCACCTCGCGGAGGACGTCTAAGTCCAGCGGGAACGGTTTGGGCGATTTCGGTTTTGTAGTCACAATCTGTTTCTCTGTCTCGTGTTAAGAGATATGCCGATATTGTCGCCCCTGTGCGCTATGATCGTTCACATTGAAGCCGAATACCTCCGCTATGTTGAGAAGAGTCATGGGCTGGCTACCTTTCGAAAACATAGACAAGCCTTTGCCCCAGCGTGTTGTGAACGTCGCCTCCGTTCCCCAGCGAAGCCCCTTCCGCTATCCCGGCGGCAAGACATGGATTGTACCATACTTCCGACGCTGGATGCAATCGCTTGGACATGGTTCCCATGAACAACACCCACCACCGAACCCTGTTCGAATTGGTTATCACCAACTGACCCGGGTCACGAGGTGAGTATCGCTGCATACCCCCCGCCGGCGTCCTTTCGCGGGAGGAAGAGCTGTTCGGATCGCTTGGTCAGGCCCGCCGCCTCGATGACATGCGCCGCGACCTCCTCGTTCTCCGCCTCCTCGATGGAGCAGGTGCTGTAGACGAGGACGCCGCCGGGGCGGAGGGCCTCCGCCGCGGCGAGGACGAGGCCCTTTTGAAGCTCGGCAAGCTCCTCAATATCCTGCGGACGGAGCCGCCATCGCGCCTCGACGCGGCGGGCAAGCACCCCTGTGTTGGAGCACGGCGCGTCAACCAGCGCCCGGTCAAAGGCGCGCCCCCGCCCCCACCATCGGCGCGTCCCGTCCGCCGCGATGCAATAAACGCTATGAAGGCCGAGGCGCGCCAGGTTCTCCCTCACGGCGCGGAGCCGGGGCATGGACCGATCCACCGCGACGATCATCCCCCGGTCGCCCATCCGCTCGGCGATGTCCGTGGTTTTGCCGCCGGGGGCCGCGCAGAGTTCCAGGATCGTTTCCCCGGGCTGCGGATCGAGGATCTCCGCTGCGCGCATCGCGGTCTCGTCCTGCACCTGGAACAGACCATCCTTGAACGACGGAAGCTCGACGATCCTCGTCCCCGGACCCAGACGGATCGAAAAGGACAATTCCCCCTCCGCGGCCTGGACGCCCTCCTCCGCCAACCGCCCCAGGAGTCCGGCCCGGTCGGTCTTCATGCGGTTCACGCGGACAGTGAGGGGTGGCGTCTCATTGTCTGCGCGCAGGATGGATTCGGACTGCTCCATGCCGAAGCGGGCCAGCCATCGCTCGACGAGCCATTGGGGATGGGAGTAGGCGGCGGCGAGGTAGGCCGGGGCGTCGCCAGGATCGGGGAGGACGGGTTTCTGAAAGATAGCCCATGTCTTCTCGCGGACGTAAACGGATTTCCGAGGATCGGCCGGTGCGCCGGCGCGAGGGTCCTGCATGGATCGCAGCGCGGCGCGGAGGACGGCGTTGATGAACCCCTTCGCGGAGGCGAGTCGCACCTGCGGGGTGAGTTTCACCGACTCATTCACCGCCGCGGCGTCGGGGATGCGGTCGAGGAAGATGAGCTGGTAAAGCCCCATCCGCAGGATGTGCAGGCACTGCGCGTCGAGCTTGCGGAGGGGAGTTTTCGAGAATGCGGAGATGGCCGAGTCGAGCGTCAGCCGATGGCGAATCGCGCCGCATACGATCTCGGTCAACAGCGAGGCGTCGCGGCGGTCGAGCCGGTTCTCTGCGATGCTCCGGGCGATGAGGTCCTGGGCGAAGTCCCGACCCGTTTCCACGCGCCCAAGGATGCGGAGGGCTTCGAGGCGGACATCGGCCATGGGCCTCAGCCTTCCGCCTGGAAGACGTCGCCGGGCCTCACGCTGCGGCCGCGGAGGTATTCCGCCGCGGACATCGCCCGCTTGCCGGCGGGCTGGAGTCGCCGGATGAGAATGGCCCCCTCGCCCGCGGCGGCGAGGATGCCGTCGTCGCGCACGGCGAGGACGGTCCCTGGGGCGGCATGGGGCGCTTCGACAAGGTCCACGGCAAGGAGGACGACGCGCTCCGGTCGGTCCGAGCCCTGGCGCTTCAGGAAGGTGAACGCGCCCGGCCAGGGGGACATGCCGGGGACGAAGCAGGCGATCTCCCTTGCCGAGCGATGCCAGGGGATCAGCCCGTCGTCTTTTTTGAGCATGGGAGCAAGCGTTACCCCCGCGGTAGGCTGGGGAGTGAACGTAGCCGTACCGTTCTCGACGGCGGCGACGGCCTCGACGAGGAGCGCGGCCCCCATCTCGGCGAGGCGGTCGTGGAGTTCGCCGGCGGTCTCGCCGGGGCGGATGTCGGTGGCGCGCTGGAGGAGGATGGGCCCGGCGTCCATGGCCTCGACAAGGCGGATGATCGTCACGCCCGTTTGCGTCTCGCCGTTGACGACGGCCCAGGTGATGGGGGCGGCGCCGCGGTACTTGGGCAGCAAGGAGGCGTGCACGTTGATGAAGCCATGATCGGGGATGCGCAGGAGTTCGTTGGATAGTTTTTCGCCGAAGGCGGCCACGACGCCGAGCTGGGGCTTGAGGGCCGCGAGTTTCGGCGCGAAATCCGGGGCGCTCGCTCGTTCGGTTTCGAGCACGGGGAGGCCGTGCTCGATGGCGCGGCGTTTGATGTCGCTGGGTATGGGCTTTCCTCGCCTGCCGCGGGGCTTGTCCGTGCGCGTGACGACGGCGACGATCCGATGCCCTGCGCGGGCAAGGGCCGAGAGCGAGGGACAGGCAAAGGCCGGCGTGCCCAGGAAGAGAATATCCATCAGGTCTCCTCGAAGACCGCCTCTAACTCCCTCAGTCGCCTGGCATTGTTGATGCGGGCGGCCTCGGTCATCTTGTCAATGATGAGGAGGCCGTCGAGGTGGTCAATCTCGTGCTGCCAGGCGCGGGCGACAACGCCCGATGCGCTAAGGAGGCGCTCCTGGCCGTCGAGGTCCCAGGCGCGGACGGTGACCTGCTCGGAGCGGCGGATCTTGGCCCGGATGTCGGGCAGGCTCAGGCAGCCTTCCTCGTCGGATAGGAATCCCTTGCGGGAGACGATGACCGGGTTGACGAACGCGACGCCGGTGGGCGCGTCGCCGTCCGGGGTTTCGGCCAGGTCGCCGTTAAGGGATTTAAGGACGATCAGGCGGATATCGAGGCCGACCTGGGGCGCGGCGAGGCCGACGCCGCGCGCCTCGTGCATGACGTCAATCATGCGATCGGCGATGGCGCGGATTTCGTCCGTGATCTCCTCCACGGTTTTTGCGACCCCTCTGAGGCGCGGGTCGGGGTAGTGAATCAGGTGGAGTTCTTCAATTGACGGGGCAACCTCGCCCACGGCCAGTCCTTTCCCAATGCTTCACATCGTCCCTCTTTCCTCATTATAACGCAACGCGGCGGGATTGCAAGGCGCTTTTTTGTTGACATATCCCCCGGGTGAACGTATGATAATGCTCTACAAGGACCTCGCCATGAGGACCATGATCCCGCTTATTCCTGCCGGACGATGCGGTTGGCTGCTTGTTAGGAGGTATTCCGGATGGGATACGAGGAGATAATCAAGCGCGCAGAGGAGGCGCTGGCGCGGGACAACTTCGACTACGCCGTGGCGCTGCTTCTGGACATTGTGCTGGCGGACCCGAAGCAGAGCCGGGCGCGGAGTCTCCTTCGGCAGGCGGAGATTCGGAAGTTTCAGCGCAGCGGGTCCTCGGCGGCGGCAAAACTGAGTGGGTTTTTCAAAGGGATGAAATCGCGGTTCGGGAAAAAGGATGCGGCGCACTCGATCGCCGGCATCGAGCAGGTGCTGAAGGATGATCCGGGCAATCTCAATCATTTCCTGGCCCTGGCGGAGAAATTGAGGGAGGCCATGCTGACGGACCAGGCCATTGACACGCTGGAGCAGGCCCGCGCGCTCGACAACCAGAACCCCGAGGTGCTGAGGCGGCTGGTGTATTACTATGAGGATTTGCAGCAATTCGGCAAGGCCCAGACCCGCGCGCAGGAGTATGTGAACCTGTATCCGACGGACAAGGAGATGACCGTCAAACTGAAGGATGTCTCCGCCAAGCGCCATATCGAGCTGAGCGCCGTGGACAAGGCCAAGAGCTTCCGCGACCAGATCATGGACGAAGAGAAGGCCCAGGATCTCGAAAAGGGCCAGCGCATGGTGCGGAGCGATGAGGAAATGGTCCAGGCCGTCGCTTCGGCCAAGGCCGCGATTGCGAAGAACCCGAACGACCACATCTCCTATGTGAAACTTGGCGATTTGTTCCAGCAGCAGGGGCGCTTCAAGGAGGCCATGGACTATTACAAGACGGCCTTCAAGATTTCGCCGGACTACCCGACCCGCGAGAAGATGGGCGACCTGGCCATCCGGACGTATGACGAGCGGGTAAAGATCGTGCAGAAGACTGTCGAGGCAAAGCCGAACGATCCTGCGACCGCTCAGCAACTCAAGGCGGCGCAGAAGGCGCGGACGGAGTACGCCATCAAGGAGTATCAATTCCGCGTCAAGAGCCACCCGACGGACCTGGGGCTGCGGTTCCGCCTGGCTTGCGCCCTCTTTGAGAACGATCAGGTTGACGAGGCGATTCAGCAGTTCCAGCAGACCGTAAGCGACCCGAAGGTCAAGCTCGAGTCGCAGTGGTACCTCGGACGAAGCTTCATGAAGAAGGGCCTGCCGGACCTGGCGGTGAATCAATACAAGGCTGCGCTGCAGGCGTCGGGCCTCGGCCCGCAGATGAAGAAAGACATCACCTACAACCTGGGCGAGGCCTACGAGGCGATGGGGCAGAACGAGGAGGCCCGCAAGATCTACCAGCAGATTTTCGAGGTGGACATCACATACAAAGACGTTGCCGACAAGGTGAGCCGACTCCGGTCGGCCTGACAAATGGTTTGCACAGGAGGATAACGTGCCGAACACAGCATCAGCAAAGAAGCAATTGCGTCAGCGTGCGAGACGCCATGAGCGAAACAAGAACTACAAGTCGCAAGTTCACTCCCAGGTGAAAAAGTTTGACGCGGCTGTGGCAGCCCGCGACGCCGAAGCGGCGAAGCAGGAGTTCCACAACGCGGTGAAGGTTCTCGACAAGGTGGCCGACAAGGGGATCATCCACAAGAAGACCGCCTCGCGCAAGAAATCGCGCATGCAGGCCCGGCTGACCGCCCTCGCCGCCCAGGCCCCCGCCCAATCACAATCGCCGCCGGCCGCGACCGAGGCCAAATCGGAGTAACCCGCTCCGACTCCCCTCCCGCCGCCGCGCGGGCGGAACGGCAGGATGGGCGTTCACCTGGCTTCTGCCCAACGAAACCAAAACGAGCGAGGCCCGCTGTTGCGGGCCTCGCCCTGGTTCGTCGTTTCTCTTAAAAATACGGCGTTGGCCTTAGAAACGTTTCTTCTTCGGACGGGCCTGGTTCACCACGATGTTCCGCCCGCCGAGATCCTTGCCGTCCAGCTGCTTGATCGCCTCTTCTGCGGCAGCCTGCGTCGCCATCTCGACAAAGCCGAATCCCTTGGATCGGCCCGTGTCCCTGTCGGTGATGACCTTCGCCGAGGCGACCTCGCCGAATTGCTCAAAAAGCTGACGCAGTTCCGCTTCCGTTGTCTGATACGACAAGCCGCCAACATAGATATTATTCATCATCTCTCCTTTGACTTGTTTCGCGCCATTCGGCTCCTGCCGAACGCATCTCAAACTCAAGAACAACAACCTTCCCCGCAAACGGGCGATTCCGGTCCGACTTCCCCCCTTCTCCCTCACGCCTACGGTCCCGACATATTGCCAAGCTTCGCTTCAGCCATGCGCTTCACTCCTCCTTTCCGCCGCGATAGACATTCTCCCGTAGAGGGCGGCGGGTTTGTGCCTCGGCACAGTGTCAAATCCGAAGAAGTCCGATCCAAACGGCGATGAAGCAGATGGGATTCTCAGAAGACGTGAGTGCGCGGGAGAATATGTTGTCCTACGCCGAAACTGATTCCTAAATGGATACGCAGTCAAGGTTATACGCGTACTACCTTAGCTTACACCATATCGGCGCAAAAAGCCAGCAAAATATCCGTTTTTTTGCTGCCCCCTCAGTGACGGGGGGTAGTTCATTGAAAGGCGGCACACCGTCATTCCCGCGAAAGCGGGAATCTCGGGGTTGTTGAAAAACCCTGTTCTTGTAGCCGCAGGCTTCAGCCTGCGGGGCCGTGATGCGTCAAACCGCACCCGTAAAGGGTGCGGCTACAGTCGGTGTTCGCCTCGCGGGGGTTTTTCAACAACCCCATCTCCCCCCGATTTTGGCTTGACACGCAACGGAAATGGGCTATGCTTGAACAGTGCGCCGGCAGACGCACAGCGACATCAGAGGGGGTATTGGAGCAGAAGATACCGCAAGGAGGCGCCGTGTTTTCGCATCTCCATAGAATCGGAATCGTCGGGACCATCCTGGTTCTGGCAGGCATGGGTTCGGTCGTGTTGGGCCAGGGCGAAACCGTCCCTGCACAGACCCGCCGGATCATCGTCGGCGGGGACCACAACTACCCTCCCTACGAATTCCTCGACGAGAACGGCCGACCCGACGGCTTCAATGTTGATCTCGTGCGGGCTGTCGCCGAGGCCGCAGGTCTTGAGGTGGAGCACAAACTCGGGCCGTGGGAGGAATCGCTCCAGGCATCCAAGGAGGGCCGAATCAACGTCCTTCCCATGTTCCGCTCCAAGGAGCGCGAGCAATTCGCCGACTTCTCCGATCCCTTCACGATCCTCTATCACGTCGTGTTCATCCGGCGCGGCTCCCCGGGCTTCTCGGACATCAGGGACCTCGCGGGCAAGGAGGTCATCGTCCAGCGTGCCGCCTGCGCCCACGACTGCCTGCGCCACGAGTGCCCCGGCGCGAAGCCCATATTCGTGGAGACCGAGCCGGACGCCATGCGCCTCCTGGCCTCCGGCAAGCACCACTGCGCCCTGGTGACGCACGTCGGGGGCCAATCTGCGATTCGCCGCTTCGACCTGCGCAACATTACCAGCGGCAGCCCTCCTCTCTCGCCGCGCCACTACTGCCTCGCGGTGCGGAAGGGCGACACGGCCCTGCTGGACCTCCTCAACCGGGGGCTGAAGGCCGTCCAGTCATCGGGAAGATATGACCAGCTCCATGAAAAATGGCTTGGCGAACTGCTTTCGATCGAGATGAATCGCCGCGACGTCCTGAACAAGGCACTGTGGGTCCTCGGCGTCATCGTGCTAATCGGCGCGTTTGCCCTGCTCTGGCTGTGGCCCTCGCGCCGACAAACCTTCCATATACAGATCGCGGTCTGCTATCTCATTGCGGGCTGCCTGTGGATTCTCCTCTCCGACGCCCTCGTCGCATATTGCCTCCCCGACCCCCGCCACACGGCCTGGGCGCAGGTGCTCAAGGGCTGGGGCTACGTGGCCGTCACGGGGCTTCTGCTGTGGTTCCTGGTGCGGCATTACATGGCGCGGAGCGGCGCGGCGGCGCGAGTCATCGAAGAAAGTAACGCGGAACTGGCCCGCGTGAACCGCGCCCTCATGGTGCTCAGCCAATGCAACCAGGCATTGATTCGAGCCGTGGACGAATCGCATCTCCTCAATGAGGTCTGCCGGATCATTGCAGAAAAAGGCGGCTATCGCCTGGCCTGGATCGGCCTTGCCGAGCATGACGAGGAAAAGACTGTGCGCCCTGTCGCCCAGGCTGGCTTTGAGGAAGGGTATCTGGCGGCCGCCGGCATCACCTGGGCCGACACGGAGCGCGGCCGCGGTCCCACCGGTACCGCCATCCGCACGGGCAAGCCCTATATATGCCGCAACATCCCGACAGACCCGGAATTCGCCCCGTGGCGCGAGGCGGCTGTCAAGCACGGCTACGCCTCGTCTATCGCGCTCCCAATCACTGCGAGCGGGCAAACCCTTGGCGCGTTGAGCATCTACGCGGCGGAGGCCGACGCCTTTGACGAAAAAGAGCTGGGGCTTCTCTCGGAACTTGCGGACGACCTGGCCTACGGCATTTCAGCCCTGCGCACCCGCGTCGAGCGCAACAAGGCGCAGGGCGCCCTGGACGAGGCCATCTTGCGCCAAAAGGAGGCCGTCAGGGCCGCGAATGTCGGCCTGTGGGACTGGGACCTCCTCGCCAACAAGGTGCGCTTCTCGGCCGAGTGGAAAAGACAGATCGGATACGAGGAGCACGAGATCGGCGACGATTTCGAGGAATGGAGAAGCCGCGTCCATCCCGACGACTTGGCGCCGACGCTTGAACGCGTTAAACGCAGCATCGCCGAAGTGCGGCAAGACCATGAAGTGGAGTTCCGGTTCCGCCACAGGAACGGCGCCTATCGCTGGATTCTGGCCCAGGCGTCCGTCTTTCCCGATGAAGCCGGTCGCCCGGTTCGGATGTTAGGCTCCCATGTGGACATCACCGAGCGCAAGCGTGCGGAAGAGGAGATCGTGCTTCGCGCTCGCCAGCAGACCGTTGTGGCCGAACTTGGCCAATATGCGCTGAGAAGCGCCGACCTCTCCGCGCTCCTGAACGAAGCCGTCGCCCGGGCGGCGGAGACGCTTCAGGTGGAGTACTGCAAGGTCCTCGAACTCCTTCCGGAGCGCAACGCCCTGCTGCTGAGGGCAGGCGTCGGGTGGAAGGAGGGGTTCGTCGGCAATGCCACGGTTGAAGCGGAGGCCCATTCACAGGCCGGCTATACGCTTCTCTCCGACAAACCCGTCGTTGTCGAGGATTACCAGACTGAGGCGCGATTCGCCGCCGCGCCGTTGCTGCGCGATCAAGGGGCGGTGAGCGGGATGAGCGTCATCATCCAGGGATATGAGCGGCCCTTCGGCGTCCTCGGCGCGCACACGACCAAGCGCCGGGCGTTCATGCCCGATGATATTCACTTCCTTCAGGCGGTTGCCAACGTCCTTGGGGCGGCAATTGAGCGCAGGAAGGCCGAGGAGGCCTATCAAACCCTGGTGCAGCGGTCGCCCTATGGCATCGCGCTCGTCCAGGGCGGCCGAATCGTTTTCACCAATCCCGCCTTCGCCGCCATGACCGGGTACTCCGTGGAGGAGTTGCTGGCCATGCCCCCCGAGGGGGCGGGGGCGCTCAAGCATCCGGCGGATCGAGATCGCGTCCTGGGGTACTATAAGGATCACCTGAAGGGGAAGCCCGCGCCGTCGCAGTACGAATACAGGCTGCTCCGGAAGGACGGAACAATCCGGTGGATGGACGTTTCGGTAAGCGTCGTCGAGTACCAGGGGCAGCCTGCCGTGCAGGTGTTCTACAACGACATCACCGAGCGGAAACAGGCTGAAGAGACGCTGGAGGAGTCCGAGGAGAAGTATCGCACACTTTTTGAGGACTCGCCCGATGCGCTCAGCCTCACGGTGAAGGGAAAGATCGCCGCGGTGAATCCCGCCTGGCTCAAACTGCACGGTTTCGAGGACGTCCAGGAAGTCGTTGGAACGGACGTGATGGACATCATCCACCCGGATGACCGATGGATTCTCCGGGAGCGCAGGAACGCGTCTCCTGCCCAGCTTTCGCGGGGATATGAGATCCGGGACATTCGGAAAGACGGCAGCACCGTGCACGTGGAGGTCTTCTCGAGCACGATATCTCTTGCCGGAGAAGACGCCATCCTCTCTACGATCCGCGACATCACCGAGCGCAAGCGCGCAGAGGATGCGCTGCGCAAGAGCGAGGAGCGCCTGCGCATGGTGATGGACGGATTGGGGCCGCACATGTTTGTCGGTTTGATGGACACTCGCGGCGTGGTGCTGGTGGCCAACCGCCCCGCGCTGGAGGCTGCGGCGCTGAAGCCGGAGGAGGTCGTCGGCAAGCCCGTTGAGGACACGTATTGGTGGAACTATTCAGAGACCGTGCGCGAGCGCCTGCGCGCGGCAGTCGAGCGGGCGGCGAAGGGCGAAGCCGTCCGCTACGACGAGCAGATCCGCGCGGCCGAAGGCCAATTGATCTGGCTTGATTTTTCCATTCAACCGCTGCGGGACGAGACGGGGCAGATCGCCTTCCTCATTCCCTCGGGGCGCGTGATCACCGAGCACAAGCGGGCGGAGGATGCCTTGCGAGAGAGCAATGCGCGGCTCAAGAAGGTGTTGGAGGTCGAGACGGTCGGCGTGATGTTTTGGGATCTGACGTCCGGCTGCCTGATGGACGCGAACGACACGTTCCTCAATCTCATGGGCTACAGCCGCCGCGAAGTGGAGGCGCGCGAACTGACTTGGCAAAGGCTTACTCCGCCGGAATACATGGAGGCGAGCCGTGCGGAGATAAGGAAATTTCAGGAGAGCGGACGCGTCGGTCCTTACGAGAAGGAATATTTGCGCAAGGACGGCACGCGGCAGTGGCTGGTCTTCGCCGGCAGCTCGCTCGGCAGCAACGCCTGCGTGGAATTCTGCGTGGACATTTCCGACCGGAAGAAGGCCGAGGCGGCGCTGCGCGAGAGCGAGGAAAGATTCCGCGTCGTCTTCGCGTCCTCGACCGACGCCGTTATGCTGCTGGATGAGGACAGGTTCTTCGACTGCAACGACGCGACCCTCCAGATGTTCGGATGCTCTCGCGCCGAGTTCCTCTGCAAACACCCGAGCGAGGTCTCCCCCCCAGCACAGCCCGATGGAAGAGATTCCCGCGAGGCGGCAAACGAACGAATCGCCGTAGCCTTGCGGGACGGACGCAACTTCTTTGAGTGGACCCACCGGCGGGCAGACGGCCGGGACTTCCCGGCCGAGGTACTTCTGAGCGCCATGACGCTTGGCGGACGGCGCGTGCTCCAGGCGACTGTCCGCGACGTCACCGAGCGCAAACGCACCGAGGAAGAAAAGGCAAAGTTGCAGGCGCAGCTCATCCAGGCTCAGAAGATGGAGGCCGTCGGGACGCTGGCCGGCGGCGTGGCGCACGACTTCAACAACATGCTGACCACCATCCTGGGGTTCACCGAGATCGGCCTCATGAACGTCCGCGAGACCGATCCGCTGTTCGCGGACCTGAAACGGGTCCTCGACGCGGGACAGCGCGCCGCGGGCCTCGTCCGGCAACTGCTCCTCTTCAGCCGCAACCAGCCCATGGAATTCAAGCCGATGGACCTGAACCAGACCGTGACCGGGCTGCTGAAAATGATTGACCGACTGATCGGCGAGGACGTCGCCGTGGAGACGCGGCTGGCGCCCGACGCATGGGCCGTGCGGGGCGATCCCGGCACGCTGGAGCAGGTGGTGATGAACTTGGCCGTCAACGCGCGGGACGCCATGCCGCAGGGCGGGCGGATCGCCGTCTCGACCGAGAACGTGGAGATCAGCCCCGCGCAGGCCGAGCGGATGGCGGAAGGGCGCGCCGGTCGTTTTGTCTGCCTATCCGTGAGGGACACCGGGACCGGCATGGACAGGAGGACCCTCGATCACCTTTTCGAGCCGTTCTTCACCACCAAGGGGGCGGGGAAGGGCACGGGCCTGGGCCTGTCCGTGGTGTACGGCATCGTCAAGCAGCACGGCGGATGGATTACGGTGGACAGTCGGGTCGGCGAGGGGAGCGAGTTCAAGGTGTATCTGCCTGCCATCGCGGAGGCGGTGGAGGAGAAGGCGGAGGAAAAGCCGTCCCTTGACGGCCTCATGGGGAACGGGGAACGGATTCTTCTGGTGGAGGACGATCCCGACGTGCGCGAGTTCGCCGCCGAGGTGCTTGCGCGGGGGGGATACGTCGTGTTGGCGGCCGGTTCCGTGAAAGAGGCGCTGGAGGTCTTCGAGAAGGAAGGGGGCCGTTTCGATCTCGTTGTCAGCGACTGCGTGCTGCCGGACGGAACGGGCCTTCAGTTGGTCGAGGATTTGACGTCGCGCAGGCCGGAGCTTCGCGTCGTCCTGGGCAGCGGCTACACCGACGACCGCTCCCAATGGGACGTTATTCGCGAGCGAGGTTTTGTCTTTGTCCAGAAGCCCTACGGCATCCCCACCCTCCTCCGCGCCGTCCGCGAGGCAATCGGAAAAATGTACTGAGTACATTTTAGCAAAATGCAACACGAGTGCAAAAATGGTGCAAAAATGTACTCACATTTTTCGGGGGCGTCCGCGTGTGCGGAAAGCCGATTCCAGGCCAAGGCGCTGGGCTGTGACCTCCTGCCAGTTCTTTTCGCCAAATGGACACCCGCGAAAAATACATTTCCGCAAGGCATCCTGCTCCTCCTGCGTTTGCGGTTGATTCACCCACTCCAGGTAGTCCTCATTCCGCTCCACCGGCCATTCGCACAAGAGCTTTCTCGCCCTCTCATCGTTCCTGCACCGATGCGATAGACTGCCCCAGGGCCATTCTTCCGCCCGCGCTGCCAATCCTGCGCGTAGTGGATTCCGCTCCACATAGCGGCAGACGGTCAGGAGATGCCCGTCGGATTGAACGGGAAAAGACTTATACCCTCCCTGATACAAGTGCCCTCGGCCTCCGCTTCCGTGGTGGGCGTGCCAGCGCCGCACATGGGTCACCGTTAAACGATGCATAAATGCAGCCATTTCGTCGTCCTCTTCCGGCCACAGCACAAAGTGCCAATGCGTGGGCATCAGGGAATACGAGATGATCCGCATGGGGGTATACCCGCGCACCTCTTCCATGATCCTCTCGAATGCATCATAGTCGCCGTCGTGGGAGAAAATTTGTGCATGCCCGTTTCCGCGGTTCAAGACGTGAAAGATCATCCCGCCGGGTGCGATTCTCGGAGTTCTTGGCATATCATCACCTCGTCCCAAAATGCAAAATTGCTAAATTGTACTCAGTACATTTTTTCGGCCTTACCGAATTGCACCTCGATCCATTCGACCTTCTGGTCGCGGCCGCCGACGGCCCGGACGACGGCCTTGTAGTCGGGCAGGAGTTTCAGGACGAACATGCCAGTGCCTTGATCCGGGTTCTCGCCGGCGAGCGTACAGTCGAAGTTCTCCTTCAGTTTGGCGATGGGCCAGCCGATCTCGATCCCGTAGAACGCGCTCGGATAGCCGGGCAGAATCTTCACCAGCGAATACTCCACGTCCTCCTTCGGGTGATGCCACTCGACCTCCATTTTGATCTCTTCGTAAAGCCATCGCTCCACCCCACCCATGTCGAACTCGCCCTTGTCCGGGTAGCCATAGACGCCGAGGACGTCCTCCCGCGTTATCGTCTCCTTCGTCAGGTCGAGGAGCAGGCCGTCCAAGTCCTTGACCATTTCCTTCAGCTTGCCCGGCGAGAAGCCGGCGCTCGCGCCCAGGCGCTTCTTCAGCTCGTCGTAGTTCATTGGGAGCTGCTTGACCAGCGCATTCTGGAAGTCTTCGATGGCCGACGTGCGCAGTGCGTCCTCGACCGACAGCCCCTCGCGGAAGCGGACCTTCGCGCCGGTGAAGCCGTATATCTCCCCCTTCCAGATCTGCTTGTCGCCCTTCGTCTGGACGAGCGAGGCGTCGGCGCGGATGTTCATGCCGCTGTACTTCCGCCCCTCGATCTCGTAGGAGCCGGACTGACCGGTCTTGTAGAGGACCTGATAGACGGCGTCGGCCTTCTTTTCAGACTTGACGAGGGTGTAGCCCTTGGCCTGGAGGTTCGCCAGAAAACCGAAGTCCGGCTCGGAGAGTTCGGGAACCCGCTCCGAGTCGGGCCGGGCCTGGATGTCGAGGCAGAGCGTCTCGACCTTGAGCGGCTTCTGTTTCTTCAACTGCGCCTGGGCCGAGGAGGAGGAGAGCTTTTTCAGTTTCTCGCGGACCTCTTTCGCCTTGAGGTCGGCGAGGGCGATGCGGGCCGTCAGGTTCTTCGGGTCTATCCGGAGCGCCTCGCCGAACATTGACACCGCGTGCTTCTCCATCCCCCGCCCCAGGCACCATCGCCCCAGCTCGGCGCGGCCGGCGGAGTCGGTCTCCTTCAGGGCATTGGCCTGCTCGTAGAACTCGTCCACGTGGGTCTTCTTCTCGACCACCTGCTCGACCATGTCGGCGGGGTATTTCATCTTGCCCGTCTTGGTTTCGACCTCGTAGGAATCGTTTTCCTTGACGACGCGCCCCTCCACCACCTTGCCGCTCTTCAGGTGGAGGATGTCGCCGAAGGCGCGGGGAGGCACGAACAAGGCGCTCCAGATGAACAGACCTGATGCAATCCAAAGGCTGCGAATCATTTGTCTCTCCACTCAAGTAATAACCTCCCGGAGGTCAGGAACCTCCGGGAGGTTAGGACGGCTGCGACAAAATGCTTCCGGCCGCTTCCTATCTCACGACAATCACGGTACACTCGGCCTCGTCGAGGATGACTTGCCGCTCGTGGGGGATCAGGTCGCGCTTCAGCATGGAGCGCCGCCACGCGGCCATGACGATCGCGTCCACCGTTCGGGCCCGCGCCTCCTGGAGGATTACCTTGTGGATTGATCCCTTGAGGATGGCCTTTTCGATTCGCACGCCGGACTGCCGGGCGAGCGCTTCGGTATGGAGGAGGTAGCGCCCCGCATCGGCCTCCAACTGGGTTTCGTATGACGCCCGCTCCTCCTCCACAAAGATGCGCCGAGCCAGCAGGTGGCTCAGGATGTCGGTGTCAACCACTGCCGCGGCGATCAGGCGCGATTTGAGGTCGCGCGCCATCTTGATGGCGAACTCGGCCGCCTCGGTCCAGCCATTGCCCCCGTCGAGCACAAGCAGAATCTTGTCAAACATGATCTTCCCTTGCTTTCTCCCTTTGGGCCGTCAGTCGCCCTTTCAGCATCTTCATAACGAAGAACGCCTCGCGCTCTTTTTCCTCGAGCGTCGAAAGAATATAGCGTTGCGTCTCCTTATAGTTCGGGATGAAGATCTTCTCCAGCGCATTGACGCGCCGCTGGGTCTTCTTCACCTCCCGCGCCAGGCGCCACACCATCGTCTCCACCTCCGCCAGCTCGCGGATGCTGTCAAGGGCGTCGAGAAACAACCGCGTCGCCTCGTCCGTGCGCGGGCTGCTGGACGCCATGCTGTAGCGCACGCCCATCGCCTCGTGCTTCGCCTCGACCGTCGGCATGACGATCCCCATCAGCCGGTGATGGGAGATATCCACCTTATGATCGTATTGGGCGTGCACCGCCTCCCGGCCCAGCTCAAAGGCCCCCGCTTCGAGCGTCGCCCGCTCCAGCGCCCGATAGGCCGCATTCAGCTTCGCCTCCACCACCTCCTGGATGCTCCGCGCCCGCTGGACCAGCCGCATCAGCTCTATGATCAGAATCTCGCGCTTCTGATCCAGCAGGTCGAACCCCTCCTCGGCGAACGCCAGCTCGCGCTTGAGCTGGAAGTAGCTGGTCTTGGTGAGAGGGACGTTCAGTTTTGCCATTCAGCGCTCCGATCCCGTCTTGATCCTTCTCTTACTCCTACTCCTACTCCTACTCCTACTCTTACTCCTAATCTTAATCATAATATCAACAAGAGATTACGATTAGGATTAGGATTAGGATTAGGAATGGTTTACCCCTCTCCCTCGCTCCCCGCCTGGGCCTGGTAGTAGGTCTCCAGCTCCTCCTCGGTCACGCGGTGGAGTTCGCTGCGGGGCAGCTCCGTCAGCGCCTTCCAGCCGATCTCCAGCGTCTGCTCGATGGATCGGTCCTCGTGATCGCCCTGGCGGAGGAACTCGTCCTCGAGCCGGTGCCCGAACTGCAAGTACTTTCGGTCCAGTGAAGAGAGTTCTTCCTCCCCGATCACCGACGCCAGCGACCGCACGTCCTTAACGATCTTGTAGGCCGCGAATAGCTGCGACGCCAGGTGCGGGTGATCGTCCCGCGTCCGGCCCTTGCCGATGCCGTCCTTCATCAGACGCGAGAGCGACGGCAGGCCCGCGATAGGCGGATAGATGCCGCGCTGGAACAGCTCCCGCTCCAGGACGATCTGCCCCTCCGTGATGTATCCCGTCAGGTCCGGCACGGGGTGGGAGATGTCGTCGCTGGGCATGGTGAGGACCGGCACCTGCGTGATCGACCCTTCCTTCTCCCGCACCCGCCCGGCGCGCTCGTAGATGGAAGCCAGGTCGCTGTAGAGGTAGCCGGGGTATCCCTTTCGGCTGGGGATCTCGCCACGGGCGGTGGCGATCTCGCGGAGCGACTCGCAGTAGTTCGTCATGTCCGTCAGGATCACCAGGACGTGCATGTCGCAGTCGAAGGCCAGGTGTTCGGCAAGCGTCAGGGCTGAACGCGGAGTGATGAGCCGCTCGATGCTCGGGTCGTCGGCAAGGCTGAGGAAGAGGGCGACGTTCTCCAGCACACCCGTTTCCTCAAAGTTGTCAATGAAGAACCGCGCGATGTCGTACTTCACGCCCATGGCCGCGAAGACGATGGTGAACTCGACGTCCTCCGTCAGGAGCTTCGCCTGGCGGGTGATCTGCGCGGCGATCCGGTTGTGCGGCAGGCCGCTGCCGGAGAAGATGGGGAGTTTCTGCCCGCGCACGAGGGTGTTCATGCCGTCAATGGCCGAGATACCCGTCTGGATGAAGTCGCGCGGGTAGTCCCGGGCGAATGGGTTGATCGGCAGGCCGTTCACGTCGCGCCGGTCCTCGGCCAGGGGCGGCGGCCCGCCGTCAATGGGCCGGCCCAGGCCGTCGAATGTCCGCCCCAGCATGTTGCGCGACACGGTAATCTCCAACGGCCGGCCGACAAACCGCATCCGGGCCGTCTCGGGCGAGAGGCCGCTTGTGCCCTCGAAGACCTGTATCACGGCAAAGCCCCGGCCCACCTCCAGCACCCGGCCGAGGCGCTCCTCCCCGTCGGCGCCCTTGATCTCCACGACCTCGTCGAAGGCCACGTCGCGGATACCTTCAACGAAGAGGAGGGGGCCCTCGATCCGGTTCGCCCCGATGTATTCCAGTTTCTTGACGTCCGTCATTCTTGTCTCGCCTCCGGGCCGGCCAGCTCCCGCCTGACCTGGAGGGCAAGCTGGTTTAACTGGTCGAGATCATCGTTGGGGATGGTGGATTTCATCCGCATCACCTTCTGAATCACGTTCTGCTGGCGAATCTTATCCAGCGTCGCGCCGCCCTCAATCAGGTCCTTCCCGGCATGATACACGTCCAGGATGATCTGGAGCATGGCCGCCTGCTTCTTCGGGTCGCAGTACTTGTCCACCTCGTCGAAGGCGTTCTGCTGGAGGAAGGCCTGCTTCAGCATGTCCGCCGCGAAGAGGACGATCCGCTCCGTGTCGGGCAGGGCGTCCGGCCCGACCAGCTTGACGATCTGCTGGAGCTTCTCCTCCTTCTGGAGGATTGCGATGGCCTCGTCGCGGTGACTCCCCCAGTTCGGGTCCGCCTCGGCCCACCACTCCCGCAGCTCGTCGGCGTACTCGCTGTAGCTGTTCAGCCAACTGATGGCCGGATAGTGCCGGGCGTCGGCCAGGTCCCGGTCCAGGGCCCAGAAGCACCGGATGAATCGCTTTGTGTGCTGGGTGACCGGCTCGGAGAAGTCCCCGCCCGGCGGGGAGACGGCGCCGACGACGGTGATGGACCCTTCCTTCCCCGACAGGGCCTCGTATCGCCCGGCCCGCTCATAGAACTCCGCCAGCCGGGAGGGGAGGTATGCCGGGAAGCCCTCATCGGCGGGCATCTCCTCCAGCCGGCCGGAGAGCTCGCGCAGGGCCTCCGCCCAGCGCGATGTCGAGTCGGCCATGATGGCGACGGCGTAGCCCATGTCGCGGTAGTATTCGGCCATGGTGATGCCGGTGTAGATGCACACCTCCCGCGCGGCGACGGGCATGTTGGACGTGTTGGCGATGAGAACGGTCCGTTCCATCAGGGGCCGTCCGCTCCGCGGATCAACCAGCTCGGGAAAGCCGAGGAGCACGTCGGTCATTTCGTTGCCGCGCTCGCCGCAGCCGATGTAGATGATGATGTCGGCGTCGCAGAACTTGGCCAGGGCCTGCTGGGTCATGGTCTTGCCCGTGCCGAAGCCGCCGGGGATGGCGGCCGCGCCGCCCTTGCTGATGGGAAACAGGCTGTCAATGATCCGCTGGCCCGTGAGCATCGGGGCGACCAGGCCCTTCTTCGCCCGGGAGGGCCGAGGCTTCCGTGCCGGCCAACTGTGGCACATGGGCAGCTCGATGGTCTTTCGCCCTTGCGAGAGACGGCAGACGACCTCGTTGATGGTGTAGTCGCCTTCGTCGGCGATCCCTGTCACATGCCCCCGCACATCGGGCGGCGCGAGCACCCGGTGCTCGACCATCTGGGATTCCTGCACGGTCCCGATGATCTGCCCCGGCTCGACATCGTCGCCGAGCCTGATGACCGGCTTGAAGCGCCACTTCTTATCCTCGTCAAGGGGAGGCACCTTCTCGCCCCGGCGGATGAAGACGCCGCTCTTCTCGCGCAGCCCGCGAAGGGGGCGCTGGATGCCGTCGTAGATGTTGCCGATGAGTCCGGGGCCGAGGCGAACAGACAGGGGGGCGCCCGTCCCGCGCACGGCGTCGCCGGGTTCCAGGCCGGTGGTGTTCTCATACACCTGGATCGTGGCGACATCATCGTCCAGGCGGATGATCTCGCCGATCAGCCGGTACTCGCCGACCTCCACAACCTCCAGCATGGAGGCGGAGCGCATGCCCGATGCGCGGACGATGGGCCCGTTCACGGAGGTGATCGTCCCCAGGCCGCGGGGCCTGTTCCGGGCGGCGTCGCCTGCGCTCATTTGCTCTCCTCCTCGTCGAAAAGAATCCGGGCCAGCTTCAGGCGCAATTCGTCGCGGCCGCGGGACAGCCGGGCCTCGAAGGAGTTGTCGCAGACCATCCGCCCCGATTGAGAGCGGACGATCGCCCCGCCGAGGATCGTCGGACGCCGGTCCGAGAGGCGGAGGGCGACGGACCGGCCCTGCCGCTTCCGCACCTCGTCGGCCACATCGTTGAGCATCGCCACGGAGATGCGGGCGCCGTCTTCCTCGTTGGCCTCCACGGTCATTTGGTCCTCGTGGATGATCAAGGCCCCGTCAAGGATGAGCGCCTTGAGCGTCCTTCCCGGGTCCCCCTCCGCCGTCTTCGCCGCCGCGTGCAGGCCGTGATCGAGCAGGCCGTCGAGGATGTTCTCTTGCGCGGCGAGGATTCGGCGCTTCACCTCGATGGGGATGGCGGCGCCGATTCGGGTCTTCTCCACCTGGGCGCGCCTCATGGCCCCGTCGCGGAAGGAGTCGGCCTCCTTCTTGCCGTCGCTTTCCGCCTTGTCGCGGATGCGCTGGGCCTCGCGTTCGGCCCGCTCGATGGCGCGTTGCGCCTGTTTGCGGGCGTCGTCGAGGATCTTTTGGGAGAGGGCCTCCTTTTTTTCGTTCGCATCCTCTGCCATACCTATACTCCAATCCCCACGGCCTGGCGGATCAGCTCCATCAGCGTCTTCCGTCCGGGCATGGGGCCTTGCCGGTCGGGAATCTCGACGATCACCGGCGACGATTGCTCAAAGATAACCTCTTCCACTTTTTTTCGGATCGCCTCTGCCGTGCGCTCCGTGAGGATGACGACGCCGATCGTCTGGTCGCCAAGGACGCGGTCGAGGGCTCGCCCGGCGTCGTCGGGGGAGTCCACCACCTCGCCCTGGATGCCGGCCAGGCGGAAGCCGAGCACCGTGTCCTGGTCGCCGATGACGAAATACCTCATGTTCCCTTCCTACAATGCACCGTATAGGGTGGGTTGTGGTCACCCGTCATTCCCGCGAAAGCGGGAATCCAGGCCCTCGACCCCTCGTGGATTCCCGCGTACGCGGGAATGACCATATTGAGCGTGCAACGAACCCTACAGGGACCAATGAAACGATGTACTACAACTGCCGGAGTATCAACACAGCGACGATGAGGCCGAATACGGCGATCCCTTCGCCGATGGCGACGAAGATGAGAGCGCGGCCCATGAGCTCCGGCTTCTCGGCGCAGGCGCCCATGGCCGCCGCCCCGACCTTGGCCACGGCGTAGGCCGCGGCAAGGCACGAGAAGCACATCACCGCCGCCGCCGCGACATACCCCACGGCCCGGTCGCGCGACGTCATGGACGCCTTCCCCTCCGTCTCCTGCGCAGGGGCTTCGTTTTTCTGGGCCAGCGCAACCCCCGCTGCGCCCAGGGCCAGCGTGATGAGGATAGCCAAGCAGACGGTCCCCAGCACGAATCTCGATTGCGGCAACATCATTCCTCCTCCCAAGGTTTACTTGGAAATGTAAAAGGGTTTGAATGCCTTTCCTTCACCGCCAAAGAACTTACTGAAAAACTCGTAGTATTCCAAACGAATTGTCTGGATCGTGGCGATCAATCCCTCCAAGAGGATGATCAGCACATTGCCCAGCACGATCACGACGAGCGACGACAACGCCGTCCCGGACGCCTCCTCCATCGCCTCGGCCAGGGCGAAGACGGCAATGCTCAGCCCCACATGGCTGAGGGCAAAGGCGCTAACCCGAATGAAAGAGACCGTGTTTGCGAGAAACGATGTGAGCGTTTCCATCAGCTCGACGAGCGACTCCATAATGTATACGCCCACGCTCCCGTGGAGGATGCCGGGCTGGTGGGTGAGGATGTTGTAGATCGGCTCGCGGAAGAAGAGGATGACGAGCGGGGCGACGATCATCACCGCGACCAGCAGCGCGCTTACCTCCTCATGGCCGAGGAAGATGTGCTTGATCGTCATGCCGATGCAACCGACGTAGAAGATGCCCCCCACCACGCCGAGCTTGTCGAAGACGCCGTGGAGGTAGTCCCTGCGCTTGAGGCAGTTGACGATGTTGATGAGGATGCCCAGGAGGATCAGCCCCATGCCGACGCAGAGGCCGACCTCAAAGAAGACGAGCACATCCTCCATGGGGTTCCGCCACAGAGGGGAGATGATCTTCTCCGACCCGAAGACGCTCCCATAGAGTAAGCCGAAAATAGCCGACGCGACGCCCGCGCCGACGAGGACGACGCCGAGGTCTCCGCAGCGCTTTCGCAGCGCCTCGATGTTGTACATGGCCAGACCGGCGAGTGCGATGACGGCCCCCTGGCCCACGTCGCCGAACATGAGGCCGAACATGAGTAGGAAGCTGAGGGCCACGAAGGGCGTCGGCTCCACTTCGCTGTAGCTGGGGAAGCCGTAGGTGGTGATGATCCGCTCGAATGGCTTCAGGAATTTTGGATTGTTCAGGAGCACGGGCACGGCGGTGCGGCCGCTCTTCACATCCTTCAGCGACGCCGGGTCGCGGGTCTCGACGAAGGCGCTGCCGTCGGCGAGGCCCTGCACCGCGCGGGTCACCTCGTCCACCTTGTCGGCGGGGACCCAGCCGGAGATCAGCGTGGTGCTCGCCGTCTTGCCGAAGTGCTCCTTTGCGCGGAGGATCTCCAACTCGAAGCGGGCCCGGGCCGCGGCGGCGCGGACCTCCTCGGCGTGTTCCTCGCGGAGGGCGGCCAGGTCGCCGTTGATCTGCTCGAACTTCTGCTGGGTCTCTTCCCGCTTCCGCTCGGTCTCCTCGAGGATATGTTTGGGCATGCCCTCGTATTTCTCCGAGATGTCCTCCTTTTCGAAGCCGGCCGCCCCGAGGTCGGACTCGATGCCCCAGCGCTTCTTCTTGGTGGTGATGGCGATCGCCTTCTTCTCGCCCGAGGGGGTGGCAAAGGGCAGGAGAATCGCCTCTTCGTCCTTGTATTGATCCCGCATCCGTTTCAGGTCGAAATCCGACATGGACCCCACGGCAAAGTGGAGGAACGAGAAGTCGTTGATGCGCTGTATCTCGGCGTCAATGAGCGCGAAGGACTCCACCTCCCCGGCGATGCTCTTGAGGTTGGCAAGGGCCTCCTGCTCGGCGGCCTTGCGGCTGAGGAGGTCCTTCGTCGTCTGCTCGATCTTCTCCAGCCTCCCGGCGATTTCCCTCCCCGTCCGGGCCTTGGGCGTCGGCAGGGGGTGTTCGGCGCGGGGCAGGTCCAGCAGGCCGGTCAGGGCTGCGGCGCGTCTGCCGACGCCCTCCCAGAGATCAATCTCCTGGGTCACATTCACCTCCTCGATGCCCTCCACGTCCTCCGAGGGCTTGACGTCCGCGAGGTGGATGGTCTCCATCCGTCCGAGCGATTCCGTGAGATCGTCCACGGCATCGCTCAGGACGAGGATGTCCATCTTTTTCATTGCGGCCGGTTTGAGCACGTTCTGTCTCCGGAGATCAAGCAGCCAACCTCCCGGAGGTTCGGAACCTCCGGGAGGTGGAGGTCTTGTCAATGCCCCAAAGGAATCAGCTCCCGTCGAATATCGCTCGCCGGCAGCTCGTAGCGAAATCCCTGAATGACGCGGGCCAGGTTCATGAACTCGATTTTTTTGAACACATAGAACCCCAGGATCGCCCCGATGTTAAACATGTTTTGATAGAAGATCCGGTTCGCCATGCGGTAAAGATGATCCCAGAAGAGCCGCTCGGACTCGCGCAGGTCCCCGTGGGCGCGCACGAAGATCGCCTTGTATTCCGCCGGGAGGCGGTGGATCAGGCCGTCGGCGCCCTCGGCCTGGCACATCAGTTCGAGGGACTCTGCATTGAGGAGATGCCCGTGCGCGGAGAGGAGGGGCAGCGTCTCCTCCATGGGCAAGCCATAGGTGAAGCGGAGGCGAAGCGCGGCGAGGATATTGGCCGCGTCCAACTCCGCGCCGATAACTCGGACGGCGACTCGCCGGTCGCCCCTGCGCAGCGCTTGAACACTCTCCCAGAGCAGGTCGTGGTAGGCCCGATCCAAAGCGGCAAAGATATAAAAGGGAATGTGATCTTTCTCGTATCGCTCAAACACCGCCTTCATCTGATCGGGCAGGTCCGGCAGAAGGCCCTGCAAGGGGAGCTTGGCCACGAGGTCCGGCATCGCCTCGGCGTCGAGCATCGGCTTGACGGCCGGCGTCGCGATGTTCGGGTCCTCCACAAGGTAGCCGCCGATTTCACCCGGCAGCGGTTCGCCCTGTTTCTGCTGGTGCCAGAACTGTATGACGACCTTGCAGTTCTCGACGGTCCGGCGGAGGAGGATCGTCTCGACCATGACGCTGCTGCGGCCGGACATGTAGTGGCGGATGTGGGTCAGGGCGTCGAAGTATTGTTCGGTGAGGAACTTCTCGACCGAGACGTCGTCCATAAAGGCGCGGCGACGACCGGGGTAGAGGGATTGCAGCAGGTCCGTCAGGTTGGAGCAATTCAGAAGGGCGGCCAGCCGCGCGTCCTCGTAGAGGCGGCTGCGCATGCCGTGGACCTTTGCATTGATGAAATCGTAGTCGTCTGTGGACCACATGGCAATGGACTCAATCGGCCAGGAGCGCGTCCGCAACAACGCGGATGGCCTCATCCTCCCGCGTCTTGCTCTGTTCGCGAAGCCGGCAGATGACGTCCTGGACGTTGTTCAGGGCGGCTTGTTTCTGCCTCTGCGCCTCCTCGCGGGCGGCCTCTACGATTCGATTGGCCTCGTTCTGGGCCTCCTGGCGGATCTGCCGGAGTCGTCCCTGGGCGTCTTCTTCGGCCTTGATCCGCATCTCCTGTGCGGTGGTCTCGGCGGCCTGGACGATTGATTTTGCCTTCCCCTCGACCTCCAACATGTGCTTGATGATCTCTTGCATCTTAGTCGTTCATCCGTTCTTTGGCCTCGGCGACGAGGACGTCCATGACCTCCTTGGCGGTCTTCGCGTCCACGAGCCTGCGGTATAGGCCGGGGGTCTCGATAAGGGTCGCAATATTGGCGAGGGCCTCGATGTGCAGGCCGGGGTTGTCCTCCGTGGCCAGCATGAGAAAGACAAGGTGCACGGGTTCGTCCTGTTTCGACTCGTAGTCAATGCCGTCTTTCGAGATGCCGACGGCGACAACGAGTTCGTCAACAGCGCTGGTCTTCGCGTGGGGGATGGCGACGCCCTTGCCGATGTCGGTGCAGCCCATCTTCTCTCGCCCCCAGAGCGCGTCCAATGCAACGCGGCGGTCCTTGATCTTTCCGGACCGAACAAGGATGTCGAGCATCTCCTCGAACAGCTCCTCTTTGTCTCCGGATTCCAAGTTGACCTTGACCCGCGGTTCCTCAATCAGTTCCAGCAGTATCATGGCGGTGTACCCTGTACAAACTCAACGAATTTCGGCATGGTTTCTGCATTTGTACGAGATTTTGATTCTATCACATATTATTACGGTGTCAAAACAAAATCGCCGTGCGAAAAATGAGAGACCCACAAAGCGGAGTGGGAGAAAAAGAATTGTAGGGCGAACCAGGAGTTACTGCAGCAGGAAGCAGTAGATTCCCCGCTGGTTCCGGATATAAAGCCGGTCGCCCACGAGGGCCGGGTGGGACCATGTGTCGCGCTCGTCTTCCGGCACGTCGTCGAAGAGGGCAAGGCGGGAGATGATCTTGTGCCCGGTCCGACCGGCTTCGAGGAGGCAAAGCTCGCCCTTCACCGTGATGACAAGAACGCGGTGATTCCCGGCAATGAGCGAGCAGTAGTCGGAATAGGGATCGGCCGTCTCCTCCCAGAGCGTCTTCAGGCCGTTCGCCAGGTCCAGGCAGACGAGGCCGGTGCAGTTGCCGAACACCATGCCGTCGAGGACCACGGGGGTGGAGGTGTCGGGAAATAGGTCTTCGGAGGCGAGGATCGGCTGGGGGATGATGCGGCCCTGCGGGTCGAAGCCGTAGAGCCGCGTCCCGTTGTTCTCCGTACTGACGAGCAGCTTGTCGCCCAAGACGATCGGCGTAGGAACGTTGAAATCGCCCTCGTAGCGAGGGACCATCTTCCACAGCCGCTCCCCCGTCTCGACATTCCAGCCGCTGAGGGAGTTCGCTTCATAGCCGATGACCTGCGACGCGCCGCCGAATTTCGCAAAAACGAAACTTGAATACGCCGCCGGATCGCCGGGGGCCCGCCAGAGGGTCTCGCCCGTGCGTCGGTCCAGGGCTGCAACGGCCGCATCCTTCGCCCCGGGGTTGACGACGAGCCTGTCGCCCACGATCAGGGGCGTGGCGCACATCCCCCACGTGGGCAGCTTGGCCGCGAAGTCCTTGATGATGTGCCGCCGCCAGACCACCTCCCCCGTCTCGACCTTTGCGCAGTGCAGGTCGCCAAATGCGCCCAAGAGGTAAACCAGGCCGTCATGAATCACGGGGGTCGCGCGCGGCGAATTCGTGTAATCCATCTCTCCCTCGGCGAGATAGGACAGGTTCCAGATCTCCCGGCCTGTGTCGGCGTCGAGGCAGCGCCAGATATCGCGCTTGTCGTCGAGGCTCTTGTCCGCAACGATGACGACCTTCGCCGCGACGGCGAGGCCCGACATGCCCGGCCCGGCGAGCGTCCGCGACCAGAGAAGTTGCTTCCGGTCGGGGAGCTTCTGCGGCACGTTGTCCGTGATCGCCTGCCGGTTCGGGCCGCGCCAATCGCTCCACTCGTCCTTTTTCCGGATCGGCGGCAGGGGGATGAAGCCGCGCCTCGACTCCATCGCCTTCAGGAGGTCGGGATGGTTCTTGACATCGAGCAATGCGGCGAGGAGTTCCCTCTCCACGTCCGGCCCGATCCGGTTCGTTGCGAAGACCGTGATGAAGGGAACGGGATCGGTGCGGCCGACGATACGGAGTTCGCCCTTCTTCACCGAGCCGCAGCCCTCTAAGAGGGGCATGGCATAGCTGGACACGACGGCCGCGTCGGCCTCCTTCTCGGCAACGGCGACAGCCGCCTGGGTGCAGCTGGGGCTGGTGAGAGGGTCCTTCGGGATGGGAAGGTCGAGGGTTTCAAGCGTGGCAAAGGCTGCGCTGTGCTTTTCGTCGGCCTCCGGCGAGCCGAAGAGGATGCGGCGCCCCTTGAGGTCGGAGATGGACTGTGCGGGGTCGTTCTGCCGGACGATGAACAGCCCGGTCAGCGTCGCCCCGCCGTCCTGCCCGGTGAGCATGGAGAGGGTGCGCACAGGCATGCCGATCTTCTTCGCATCGAAGACGACGACGGAGAATTTGCCGATGACGAGGTCAATCTTTGCGGGGTCGCCCGCCTCGTGGGAGGCGAGGGCCTCGGCGTAGGCGATCTGCACGGGCCGCCCCAGACGCGCTTCGAGGAAGGCCCCCAGCCGGCCGTAGTCGCGCTGGGCAAACCCGGCCACGCAGTCGCAAGCGAGCTGACGCGACAGCGGGTCCATGACAACCAGCCGAATCGGCTCGGCGGCCCGATCTTCCGCCGGGCATACTGAACTCGACATCGCGACGGCAGCGATCACAACGGCAACGGAAACAGTCCGTTTCATCATCTGCGTCAGAGCTTCTCCAGCACCTGGATTCGGTTGCCGACCGTATCGAGGACGAAGACCTTCGAGCCGTCCTTGCTGTGCTCGACCTGGACGCGGACGCAGCCGGGGTTGCTCTGGACCGTGCCGACCAGGCCCAGGAGTTTGCCGTCGGGGGTGTAGCGCTTCACCCGCCCGAGTCGGGCCTCGGAGGTGCAGAGGTTGCCGTCTTTGTCGAAGCAGATGTTCATCGGATTGCAGCAGGAGCCGAAGCCGTCCAGGCCGGATGTGGCGTTGCTGCCCCAGGAGAAGAGGGCCTTTCCGTTCCGGTCGTACTTGGTGACGCGCTTCCGTGCGTTCTCGGCCACGAACACGGCGCCGTCGCGGGCGGTGATGTCCATCTGGCCGCAGCAGCCGCGGAGTCCCGTGATGATCTTCGCGGCCGCCCCAAGCCGGCCGTCAGTCCGATAGACGTCGTATCCCGTGTTGCCCCGGCAGGTGAAGAAGACATCCCCGCCGTCGGCCGTGATTGAGGTGAATTCTGTTCCATCCGCGCCGAGATCGCGCGCCGCGACCTGCTTCTCGATGCGGCCCGATGCCGTGACTCGCGCCATCTGTCCCGATCCGACCACGAGCATGGTCCCGCTGTTGGATCGGCAGACCGCCTCCGGCGCGAAGGGCAGCCGCACCTCGGACCGCAGCTCGTCCGTCGTCGTAATGATCTTTACGCACTGCCCGCCCTTGTCGCAGACCCACAGGTCGCCGTCATGGCCCACGCAGAAGTTTGACACACTCCTCGCCTTCGTCGCGGGCGACACGCCGATGGGCGCCGCCTCCTTGTAGGCAGGCGTCGAGTCCCCCGCCTGCACCGCCGGCCCGATCATTACGATGCACAACACGACACAGACGACCGACCACCTATTCGCCTTGTTCATCGCTCTTCCTTTCCCTGCTGTGGATCACTTGCCGCCATTTCATACGCTACGGCCTGACCGTCTATTCGCCGCATCGTCGGCTCGTTGTTGCCATGCCCCATTCTACCATCCTCGGCGATCCGGTGCAAGACCACAAAATGGATTTCAGCCTCATCCTCGCGGTGTATTATGTTTAATAGACATCTGCACTTCTACTCTCCTCCGCACTACCCGGTTATAAATGTCATATCTACTTGTGGCGTCAGGATATATACAGCTTATATGTGCACATGTGCTCTATGCGGCACGGCGGTTGCGGGGAAATTATGCACATGTGCATACCGGGCGCGCTTCATCCCTCATGAGCCGGGGGTGCGCCTTGCTGTCTTACGCGAGGCGGACCCAAGGTTGGAGCAGGAAAGATAGGCTGGCGCATGGAATGCATCTACCCACAGCAGGGCCGGCAATGGACGTTTACGTCCCCCTTCCTCTACCGGATATCACGCACACACGTTCATCATGGGATAGTAATCATACCCGGACTATATCGTTTGAGGAGTAACCACCATGAAAGGCCACCGCATACACCAGAAGTTGAACCTTGAGGAACTTGAGCAGCGGGCAGCGCCAGCCACGTTATACGTCTCGCCTACGGGAGACAATGCCAACACCGGTGCACTTGACTCCCCCTGGGCCACCCCGGGCTATGCCTCGCGGCAGTTATCCCCCGGCGACACGCTGGTCATCCTCGGCGGCCGATACGTCCTCGATACCTATAACGAGGATATCATCACGCCTCCGAGCGGCGCGGCAGGCGCGTGGATCACCATCCGCGGCGAGACCGGCAACCGCCCCGTCCTGGCCGGGGGCGACAACCTGGCCATGGCGATCAACCTGAGCGGCGCGAGCTACGTGCGCGTCGAGAACCTGGAGATCACCCATGACGACCAGGCCGCCGGCGCGGGGTCTTACTTCCGCGAGGGGGTCCATATCATGGGGGCGCCCGCAAGCCACATCGTGCTCGATGATCTCTACATCCATCACATTGACGAGTTCGGCCTGGACTTCCAGGACATCAACGATTTGGCGGTGACCGACTGCGTGATCTCCTACTGCGGCTTCGGCGCCATCGGGGGACCGGGCGCCTCCCAAGGCGGGTGGCAGAATGTGCGGATCGAGAACTGCACCCTCTCCTATGGCGGCCACTACTACCAGGGCGGCGACGGATCGAGCCGGCCCTACGACCGCCCGGACGGCTTCGGCATCGAGCCTTCCGCCGGTCCCATCCTGATCGTGAACACCACCGCCGAGCACAACTACGGCGACGGTCTCGACTCGAAGGCGAGCAACACCACCATCCGCAACTGCATCGTGGCGAACAACTCGTGCGACGGCGTGAAGCTGTGGGACGGGACCAGCCGCGTCGAGAACACATTGATCTACGGTCGCGGCGACGGCGACAGCACCCCGACGCCATGGGCACCGATCGTGATCGGCTGCTACAACCCGAACGCACGGTTCGAAATCATCAACACCACCGTTCACGATACCCTCGGCAACAACTATATCTTCTACGCCCAATACGACGAGACCTCCACCCCCATCAACCTGACCATCCGGAACTCCATCTTCAGCGGCGCGGGGTCTGTCTTCCTCCGGGACGTCATCACGCTGACGGCGGAGAACAATCTGTTCTACATGCCGAGCATCAGCACCATCCTCACCCACGGCAATATGGATTACACCTCTAACACCATTAGCAGCCTGGGGACGGGCAATCGGTACGGCGACCCCCTGTTCACTTCCCCCGCCTGGGGGCAGACGGGCGACTACCACCTGCAGAGCGGCAGCCCGGCCATCAACGCGGGCGCGACTACCGGCGCGCCGACCGGCGATCTCGACGGGAATACCCGCGACGCCTCGCCGGACATCGGGGCCTATGAGTTCTCCGCCCCGAGCGGTCCGCAGGACATCTTCTTCCTACACCAATCCGTCGGCGCGGGTATCATGGCCGACCACGGTGGAAACCCCGGCATGGTCAGCCAGTTGCAGGCGCTTGGTCACACGTTCAACGACTACAGTCTGTGGAACTCGCCGCCCGGCGGCTCGATCCCAACCGAGATCGCGACGCTCTTCGCCGACAGCAACGGCGACGGGACCTACGGCGACGCCTTCCAGACCGTCAGCGCGCTCAACGGCGCGGCGACGGCGGATGTGCTGATGCTCAAGAGCTGCTACTACACGCTGTGGGAGATGGAGACGGCGTCCAACCTGGACGCATGGAAACAATCGTTCATTACCAACGTCGCCGCCTATGCAAACCAGAACCCGGACCAGAAGATCGTCGTCATGTCGGCGGCCCCGCTGCGAAGCGAGTCGGGCCTATCCGACGCCGCTGCGGCGCGCGCACGCGACTGGGGCGAGTGGCTGGCAGGCGAATTCATCTCGACCTACACGACCCAGGGCAACGTCTATTCCTTCGATCTGTTCGATTTTTACGCAGATGCAGAAACTCACGCGACGAACGCCGACGCCCTCAAGCGGGAATACTGCCGTTCGGGCGGCGACGAGCACCCGAACGATGCGGGCTACACCGCCGCGGCCGATGCTATCGTCAGTTACCTCCAGGCCGCCGTCCTACCCGGCGGCCCTCCTCCGCCCCCGCCGCCTCCTCCGCCGCCTATGGGTCGTGTCTTGCAGGGGCGCGACCGGGTGATGCGCTTCTCCGACGGCGACGACCGCTTGATGATCATCTACGCCGGGCCGGGATACGCGGTGGTGAAGGACGCCGCCGGTGGAAACCCGGAGGACTCGAATGCGCCGATCGCCTCCATTGAAATTCACGGCAGCACGCTTGCCTCAAAGCTGATCGCTATGGACCTCGACGGCCGAGGCACGCCGAACACGATGGCCCTCGGTCAGGTAACGACGGGGACAGGCGAGTCGCTCGGAATGATCCAGATCGTTAACCGGCTGGGACAGGTCGAGGACACGAACATCAGCGCAAGCGCGTCGGTGAGGATGTTCCTCCTCATAGGCAACGCAGATAATCTCGCCCTGAGTGTCGGGTCCGATCTCGACAAGTTCATTGTCCTGGGCGATGTCAACAGCTCGGCATTCACCGTCGGGGGGAACATCCGCCTGGCGCAGTTCCGGGGCGCGCTAAGTGAGACGACTATGGAGGCGCGGGGGAGCGTGAGGAGTCTGTTGTGCCTGGGGGGTGTGGCCGCCGGGAACACGGTAACGCTGGGGACGCTGGAGCGGACGCTCCTTGTGCGGGGCGGATTGGCGGGCACGATTGACGTGACCGGTTCGGCGGCGCCGAATGGGAGAAACTCGACCGCGATTGTTCTCGGCGACCTGAGCGGCTCGCTCCTGGCGGGTGTATTCGGCAACGTCCGCGTGATAGGGGCTTTTACCGGTCAGATCGGCGACGCAGGCACGAGCGCCGGCGCGAGCAATCTGCTGCTGGTCCGAGAGCCGAGCGGAGGAGGCGCCATCACCCCCACCAATGCCTTTGCCCGCTACCTTGGCTATCCGTGAGATGCGCGTGCGCTTAACAGGTGTAATATAAGCATGTTGCGACGCCGATTATGACGAAATGGCTAATTTATTCGATAAACTCGCCGACATCGGCGGGCGGTGTAAATATTTGAGTCGTATCTATTATTAATATCGGTGGTTAAGAAGGTCTGACCTTTATTTTTCTTCTGGATCACAGATTCTTCAGGCAAACGTCCCAACCGGCGTCGGTGCGTATGGTGTAAGCGATCCAGGCGCTTCCGCGCTTGTCTATGGCAATGGCAGGATACCTTGCCTCTTGCGGGAGTTTCACCCGCGTGGGCGGGGTCCATTGGTTTCTTGAAAAGGCGCTGTGGAAGACCTGCCGTTTCCCATCTTCCAGCGCCGACCAGACCAACTGAGGACCTTCCGTGCCGACCGCGATGCGGGGTGAATCACAGAGGGATGGCTCGCATGGGAGAATGAACGGCTCGGCAAAGGAATCGCCCTCCAACGCGCTCACGGCCGCTACCCTCTTCCGGCCCGATGAATACAGGTATCTGTCCCATACACACCATACGCCCTTCGCGTTGTCCGTGACCGCCATGGGCGCAAGGTCGAAGGATTCCTGCTGAGAACCAACCGTCTGGATGGGACCGAGGGCGCTCTTCGTCGCCTGCCGGACAAAGATGCTGGGATACTTCGCCCGATAGCGTCCCGGCTGCGCCTCGGGGTGATGGTCCCAACTCCAGAAGACCCAGACGCCGCTCTCCGCATGGGGCGCAACGGCGGGGTCGGTGTGATCCTCGTAGGCCGGAACGTCGGTGGGGCTTACCTGCCTCGCGGGCGCCCAGCCCGTTTTCCCTCTATGACGAACAAAGACCTCGCGGTCGCGCGACACGCCATTCATGTCGCGCCATTCGTAATAGGTCAGCCAGAGTACGCCTTCGCGGTCCACTGCCAGCCGGGGATGGAAGGCGTCATCGGGGGAGAAAGTGATTCTTTCCGCTTTGTCACGCCTGTCGCCCAACACCGAAGAGGCGTAAATGTCATATTTGCCTCCGGCATTGGAGACCCATGCCATCCAGATACGCCCATTGTCCTCAACGGCGATGGATGGGTCCAGCATGTCGCTGCGGTCGGAGGCCACAATGACGTCGCTGTCAGTTCGGTCCTCTTTGAAGCGCCGAAGCACGACCTCGTGATTCTTCCCGGCGCGCCGGGCAAAAACCACGCAGGGGTTGCCGTCGGAAGCGATTGCGATGGCCGGCTCGGGCGGCCACCCCGCCGGGTGGGCGGACGTCTCCTTCCTGGGGTAAAGAAGTCCCCCATTTTCGTAACCGGGGGTACCGCCTCCGGAGGAGACCTCAACGAGGGCCTTTTCCATCTTTGCCTGCTCCTCGGCGAGAGGCTGCCCGTGGTATCGGATCATTCCTGCCCCGTCCACGATGACCGCCGTGGGCCAGGATGTGGCGCGATACTGCGAGGCGATGGCCAGCCGCGGGTCGCCGGCGGCGGGTATCTTGGTCCGGTAGTGCTTCTGGTAGTCGCGGATGATGGCGTCGGTCTCTCCGCACATCAGGTGCAGAAAGCCCACACCTCGCGGTGCAAAGCGTTCGAATAACTCGCCCATGAGAACCTCACGGGCTTGGCACCCCCCTCACCACGTTGTACCGAAGAGGAGCAGGACGGGTCTGCCCCGATAGTCGGACAGCGAGATCGCCACTCCGCGTGAATCCGTTACCGAGAAGTCCGGCGCGCGCTCGGCCAGCCCTCCCTCCGAGGCGCGTTTCATGTATTCGAGGGATAGCCGGATGGTTTTGATTCGTCCGGAACGGTCGGCCCAGAAGGCGTAGCCGGTGTCATACCGGATGACCTGATCGCCGGTGTCAGGATTGTGGACCAAGGTGGGATATTCCTTCGGGGTTTGATTTATCGGCCCGAGGATTTCGGCCTTGTACTTGCCATAGGCATGAAACACCTTGCGCAGCGAGTCGCCCACGCGTATCCCGGACTTGAGCCGCCACTCGGGGGCGGTGATTTGGATGGAACGCACCTGCCCTTGATCTGTGATGTAAAAAAGCAGGCCATGCTTCGGATAGGCCAGTGAGTGGGTGACGAGCGTCCCGGAATACTGCTTTTCCGACTCGGCAGGTCCAAAGGCGGCGATCACGTCCTTCTCGGCAGCGTTGAGTCTTGCGCCCTTGAACGATTCATCGAGCGCCGTACCGCCGCTCTTCTTGTCCCCATAGCACAGACCGACCGCCAGAAGCATCCATAGCGTTGCTTGTATTCCCCGAACTTTCATAGCCGATCTCCCCGTACGAACGCCGTTGGATCCCGCATGGACGGAATTCTAACAACTTGGCGGCCAATCCGCAAGAAAAACGTTGACAAACCCACATTCTCACCTTAACCTTGCTATGGTCATGGTCCGACCGAATAGAAGAAAGGGGGTCGTATGCTGCTCAAGTCTTGTCCCGCTCCATTGGCTCTCCTTTTCGCGATAGCCTGCCTGGCCTCGATGAGTTTCATCCATGCCCAGGAACCAGGCAAACCGCCGGCCCAGCCGCAAGCGGTTGAGGAGGCCGAAAAGCTCTATGGCCGCGCCCGCCAGAGAGAGCGGGAAGGGAATTACGACGAGGCGGCAAGAATCTACAAGGACATCATCACACAATTCCCAAAACACTCCCGAGCCGGCTGCGCGCTGACGAACATCGCTTTTCGCCTCAAGAGCCAGGAGAGGTACGACGAGGCCATCGAGACCTTTCAACGGGTACTCCAGGAGTATCCCGACGCAAGGTACGGCAACGGCAAGCTCGCGGCCTCCTTCGCCGCCTACGAGATCGCCACTTGCTTCCATAAGAAAGGCGACGTGGACGAGGCGATGGCGGCCTTCGACGAGGCCGTGAAGAAATACCCCGACGCCACCACCGAGGGCGGCACCCCCCTTTCCGAACTCTTTCTCAAGGCGGTCGAAGGCGAGGGCGGCAAGCGGCCGCGCGGAGGAGGTATCGGCCCCTTGGTGAAAGGCGCAGGGGGACCTGCCCAGGAACTCTACAACAGCGCGCAGCGAGCGGCCAGGCAACAGCCGGAAGAAGGGCTGCGGCTGTATGAGGAATTGCTCGCAAAATATCCGAAGGACCCTCTGGCCCCTCTTGCGCTGATTAAGATGGCCTATATCACGGCGAGGGGGAAAGGATTCCCCGAGGCAGTGCCGATCCTGCAACGGGTGATCCAGGAATATCCGGAGGCGAGGTACTCCTGGGGTGAGCGGATCGCGGGGGAAGCGGCCTACCGGATCGGGGTCTTCTATTACAAGAACAGAGACATGCTGAACGCCAAGAGGGCCTTCGACTTCGCCGTGGAGAAATACAAGGATGCCAAAACGTCGAGCGGGATGCTCTTCTCGACCAGCTTCGACAGCTACATCCGCGTGACCAATGTTGCGGTGGCCAAAGGAGAGGAATGGCTCCGCAAAGAAATGCGCATCCCCACCCCCGGCGACCCCGCCGAGCGGCTCTACCGCGAGGCCTACTTCCGCACAGGCGACGAATCGTTGGGGTTTTACGACGAGTTGATCGCAAAATTCCCCCAGCATGAGCGAATGGGCGAAGCGCTCATCCGCTCGACGCGGATGCTGGTGACAAGAAAGCGGAACGCCGAGGCGATACAACGGCTGCAGCAGATCGTCGAAAAATACCCCAATGCGCAATGGCCGAACGGGACGACGATCGCGCCGGAGGCGGCGTATATGATAGGGGGCATCTACTTTATGCAAAAGGACATGCCGAACGCCAAGAAGGCCTTTGACTATGCCCTTCAACACTACCCCGACGCCCGGAGCGATGAAGGGGACCTCCTCGCGCAGCGCCACAGCGCGGAGATTCAACAGGTCAACCTGGCAGTGGGCAAATAGGCGAGTACACCATTTCATTGATCCGTACAGGGCGCGTTGCCCACCAACTGTTGTCATTCCCGCGCAAGCGGGAATCCACGAGTGGTAGAGTCCCCCGCAAACGCGGGAATGACGGGTGGCCGCCAGCAACCTATGCGGATTCATGAAATGGTGTGCTAACTCACGGCCGCTCGATGGCCCGGAACACGACGACCGTCCGCGCCACGATCTCGTCAATGATCTTCGAATGGCTGGCGTCGAGGGCGTCGTTCAATTCCTTCAGCTCCCCGACGGCGATATTCTGGATGAACGCCGTCCCGCCGACGTGCATCTGCTTCGCCACAGCCGCGTTCTCCGCGCTCAGCGCCTGGCCGATCTGCGCGTTCTGCGCGGCAAGCAGATTCGCCACGGTCAGGTCCCGGCATGTGACGGCCTTGCCGACCGTAAGCCCTTCGGCGAACGTGGCGGACTTCGCCTTCATCTCCCCAGTCTCGATCCCCCCCGACAGCACGACGCCCTTTGCGGCAAGGCCGCCGTCCAGACGAACATCCTTCTTGGCAATGATGTTCCCGTCCACGATCAAGTCGCCCGTGACATGCAGCCCGCCTTGAGGCGCTTCCGCTTTTTCCTGCGCGGCTACCGGCGGGGCGATGAGGCGTTGAATCTGCGGGCGAAAGAGGTTCGCAACCAGCGCGAGGAAGATGAGGACGAGGCAAACGCGGACGAATCGGTCGTGGCGCATGTGGGTCTCCTGCAAAACATGCCGGCACAATAGAAGATTTGAAAAGTCCCTCTAACGAGGCGGCGGCGCTTGATTCAGCGCCGTTCAGGGCTGTTTCCCCTTTTCCTACTTCCTCCCCTCCGGCGGGGGGGTGTAGGAGACGAGCGACCGGACGCCGCCCTCCGCCTGGGCCGAGGGGGTGCGCACCTCGAAGCGCAAGTCCCCGCTGTAGAGCGCCTGGTGGAGCGTCTCGACGTTGCGACAACCCAGGTCCTGGAAGGCGTGCTTCAGGCCCATCATCAGGTAGGGCAGGTAGCTGTGCAGCGACCCCTTGTCCACCACCGTGCCCGACACTCCCTGCGCCACCTTGATGCGGTCGTCCTCGGAGAAGTATCGCTTCGCGCCGCCGGCGTCCATGGCCTCGATGGACGCCATGCCGCGATATCTCTTGACCCGGATTCCATTGTCGTAGAAATACTCCCCCGGCGCCTCGCTCGTGCCGGCGAGCATGTTGCCCATCATCACCGTGCTGGCGCCGACGGCCAGGGCCTTGGCGATGTGGCCGATGCTGCGGATGCCGCCGTCGGCGATGATGGGGACCTTGTTCTTCATGGCGTGCTTGGCGCAGTAGTAAACCGCCGTCGCCTGGGCGCGGCCCACGGCCATGGTCTCCTGGGTGATGCAGATCGAACCCGGCCCCATGCCGACGCGGAGGCCGTCGCACCCGGCCTTGATGAGCTTCTCGCACTGCCGGGGGGTGACGACGTTGCCCGCGATGACGTCCACATCGGGGTGCGTCTTCTTGACGTACTTAATCATGTTGATCTGGTAGATCGAGTCGCCCTGGGACGAGTCAATGATGACGACGTCCACCCCGACCTTCACCAGCTCGGCGAGGCGCTCCTTCGCGTCCTCGCGGGTGGAGATGGCCGCGCCGACCAGGAGCTGTTTGTCCCGGCTCTTGGACGCCTCGGGGTAGTCCTTGTTCGTCAGGAGATCGGTCCGGCAGATGAGGGAGACGAGGCGGCCCTCCTTGTCCACGATGGGCAGCTTGCCCTTCTTGCTCTTGCTCAGGATTTCGTTGGCCTTTTCGAGCGTCACGTCGGCGGGGGCGGTGACGACGTTGGTGGTCATCACCTCGCGGAGTTTTTTCCGGCGGTTCGGCTCGAAGTCCACGTCGCGTTCGGTGACGAGGCCGACGAGCTTCGACCCGATCTTGCCGTTCTCCGTAATCGGCACACCGGAGAAGCCGTGCTCCTCCTTGATGCGGTCAATGTCGGCGATAATGTGGTCGGGGCTGAGGCAGATCGGGTCGGTGATGAAGCCGTTTTCGAAGCGCTTGACGCGCCGAACCTGGCGGACCTGTTCCTCAACAGTATTGTTGTAGTGGATGATGCCGATCCCGCCGAGGAGGGCCATGGCGATGGCCATGTCGGATTCGGTCACGGTGTCCATGGGCGAGCTGACGACGGGGATTTTGATCCGCGTGTTGCGGGTCAGGTTGGTTTCGAGGCTGACCTCCTGGACGTCGAAGTCAATGTGGCCGGGCAGGAGGATAAAGTCGTCGTAGGTGATGCCCCCTTCGCCGCGCTCGAAGAAGTTCTTGGCGGCAACTCCGTCTCCGCGTGAACGCATCTGTATCTCCCCGTAGCAAGTAGAGGTTTGGGTTCCTAACTTGCCATATTACTTTAGCATGTCGTGCGATTGGCTTCAAGGAAATTCGGTCGGCGGGGGAAAGATTCATTGTAGGGTTATCGAAGGCAAGCAGTTACGTATCCATTTCCCTTTTTCTTTGCATTCCTGGGAATGTGTGGTGCACTGAAAGCTGGCTTTGGAGAGGGGCCAGTATCCCATGGCCATGCGACATCTGGACCACGCGCAGCGCCTTCGGACCCGTCTCGATGATGCCCCCTGCGCAAGACGGAACGGGAGATGAACGGTTGACGTCTGGACAACACCGGAGGGGCTTTTTCAGCAACCCCCTCTATCCTCATTTTTCCGGGGAAAGGTTACAATATTATTCTGGCGGAGGGAGAGGGATTCGAACCCCCGGCGCCCTTGCGGGCGCAACGGTTTTCAAGACCGTCGCCTTCAGCCACTCAGCCATCCCTCCGGCTGGTCGCGCTCGATCAGATATCGAAGCGGCAGGCATCATCGAAGACTTTTTCCTCGACGTAGATGGGCGTCTCGCGCTGCACGGCGAGGGCGATCGCATCGCTCGGCCGCGAGTCAATGTTATACGTCTCGCCGTCGCGGACAACCACAAGCAGGGCGAAAAACGTGCCGTCGCGCAGGTCGTTCACGACCACTCGCTCCAACGTGACCCCCAGCGTGTCGAACAGGCTTAATATCAGGTCGTGGGTGAGAGGACGCTCGTGGCGCAGGCCATGGACGCCCCGGTGGATCGCTTGCGCCTCGCGGATGCCGATGACAATCGGAAAGCTCCGCTGGCCGTCGCGCTCCTTCAGCACAATAATCTGGCGCTCGTCCGCCTCATTCAATATGATTCGCGCCAACTCGGTCCGAACCATCGTCCACTCCTCTCCGCAACTTCTCCCCCCGCGCGCCTGTTCTTGCAGCGTTGGCAATTATTTTATTTTATCATCACCCCCGACCATGTCAATACAATTCCCCTAAGAAGATTCCCCCGAACGACGCGGACCAAAGTCCGCACTACAAACGAATGTACCAAGGGGCCTAACCACGCATGTCAACTCACTAAGTTAGTAACCATAAGCCTGCGGGTGCAATTCGATTTTTCATAACTCCTGAGACATCGAGGCATCACAATTTTTTGTAACCCCTCAGTGACGGGGGGTAGTTCATTGAAAGGCGGCACACCGTCATTCCCGCGAAAGCGGGAATCCACATATTGCGGCACGGTCTCCAAAGCCCTGGATTCCCGCTTGCGCGGGAATGACACCTGTTT
>JBFMAD010000026.1:0-94269 GCA_040755855.1 Planctomycetota bacterium
CAAAACGCGACCGTGTTTTGACATATCTTAACGGGGGACCACCACTTCCGCATCCCAAAAGGACAAAATCAAAAACCCATAACCACTTCCGACAAATCACCTCTTCGTTTTGGGGAATGTCCTGAAATACGAAGGCCGCGGAATGATCTCGCCTCCGCCGCGACCTCTTGGCCTGTCTCACGGTGCCGTCCCGGGAAGAATGTCTATGCGCACCCGCTTTGCACCTTGCCGGAAGGGGAAGATGGCGCCGGTGAACCAGATGTCAACGGTGTTCTGCTCGTCCGGCTTCAGATGCTCACCGATGGCGATTCGGCAGGGGTTTGCATACTTTCCGACGGTCGTGAGCCAGTGCTCCCCGTTCACGCAGACGATCAGCTCCCCTTCGCGCGCGGTCTCGACGGATAGCACGGCCCTCTCTTTTTCCGCCGGAGACAGATATTCGCAATGAAGAAAATCGAACTCCGTCCCCGTGGAGTAGGTCATAGGTACTGCCTCCCCCGAGGCCAATCGTTCGGTCACATCCTCCTCCGAGACGATGTTCGACGGGCGCGTCGCGGGATCGTCGGCATACTTCTGCATGCGGTCCTTCACCACATGCCACGCGGGCTTCTTCGACCCGTCCATGCGCACGAGGCCGAAGTAGTGCTCCAAGGGCTGGTCTTCCTTGCCCTTCGCCTTCTGGTCCTTGTACATCCAGATGCAGAAACAACGGACCTGGTTGGCCAGGGGGCCGTCCGGTCGGTTCCGCCGGATGAGTTCGTCCAGCACATTCTTAAAATACTCCCTCTGCTCCGCCTCTGTCCCCCGCGCGTGATGGCCCGTTTGTGGGAAGGATGGAATGACCTCGCGCACCGTCGAAAACCCGTTCTCTGGGACGTAGATCGGTTTTCCGAGGGAGTAGTGGTCCTTCCAGAACTGGATGATACGAAGCGTCGTTTCCGGTGAGGACGGATCCTTCGGGTCGTAGGCGTAGGTGTCTATGCCGAGGTAGTCCGATGCCTTGACGACATCGAGGAGCCACTGCTGCGGTACGTGCCCCTCCGCCGGCGAGCCGATCAGCGTCTCCGCGCTTGTGAATGGGTCCCCGCACACAATGGGCATCAGCTTCAGGTGGTCCGCCATGCCGATGTCCGCCGCCGCTCGCCGCGCGATGCCGCAGGCGGCCACGTACCAATCGCGGTACTCCCGCCGAATCGCCGGAGTCTTCGGCAGGTAGTGCCACATCAGCTCATAGTCGAAGACGAGGATTACCTTGCCAACCCGCCGGAGCAGCTCCTGCACGTAGGCATACACGAACCGCTCGGCGGCCTGCCGCGTCTCGGGGCGGCTGATCCGGGGAGGGTAAAAGTCGGGGATGGCGTGCGTCGCCTTGGGATTGACCTCGCGGCTGAAGATGACGTTCAGATTGGCGATAACCGTGCTGCCGCACTTGTGGGCGAGCTCGTAATCGTTGAAATGGTTGCCCCATGTGTACGTGCCCTTCTCCTTCTCGATCATGGCCCACTTCGTAAAGGCGACGCGCCCAATCGGCTGGCGGCCGAAGTCCCGCAGGACCTCCGGCATGAGGTGATAGTTGGCCCAGAAGCCGAACTGCATGCCGGTTGGATTCTCGACGGCGTGGCATTTTGTAACCCGCCACACATCCTTGGCTTGCCCATACAGAATCGGCAGCGCCGTCAGTGATGCGACGACGAAGGCGTACGCGAACCCGCTCTTCAATACCCCTATCCCTCCTCGTGTTACGCCCCGTGTTACGCAAACCCGGTTCATGTGTTAGTACGGAATCCCCTAAAGTCCCATAAGTTCCCGCCATTCGTCCCGCCTGAAGTCGTAACCGTCCCGTTGCCCATAGGACCAGAAATACACCAATTCAGCCCATTTGTGCTCCGCATCATAGAAATATCCGTAGCGCCCCCGGAGCAGATCCACGCGCACGCAGCGCGGTGCTTTGTCCAGAAATTCAGGAACCAGGTCCTCCAATCGCACCGGGTACTCTCCGTGCAGCTCCTTATACTGCTTCACCGCGGCAATGATGGGCGTCGCATTCCGGTGTCCGATCCAACGATTGACATGGAATGTCCCGAAAATAGCGACCAGCGTTACCAGGCCCAGCAGGCTCTGGACAGCATAGGCACGCGCCAGTTCTCTCTCATTTTTTCGCAAGGAAAGCAACGCGTAGATGCCCCCCGCCAAGAACAGCAGTCCGATGGCAAGCACCCCAAAACATGGCATGGAGAGGAACAAGACGTCAAACGTGTAAAAGGCGCCACAGAATATGCCTGTCTTCAACAACGTTTTCTTGAGATCGCTCATACGCGCACTCCGTGGGACAGAGAGTCTATATGGTCATCCGCTCTTCCCCGCTCGATGGACGGGGACGCGAATCTCGAGATTGTGGGAATCCCAGAGGGCGTGGAGCAGCTCCGATGTGCGGATGCCGTCCTCCAGCGAGCAGATGAGCGGCTCGTCGTTCTCGATGGCGTTCAGGACGTTTCGCGTTCGCGTCCTGTCGCCGTGGCTCGTATCGGCGTCGGCCACGTCAATCCGTTTCGGCTTGCCATCGGTGACGATGTACCCGTTATATCCCTTCACCGCGCCCTTGTCGGTGTACTGGTGCTCGTTCTGCGTGAAGATCGTCCCCTCCGCGCCCTGGATGCAGAGGACATGCGGCGTCGCGATGCCTTTCTTCGAGGCGTTTGCCGCCGTCGCCTTGCCGATGCACCCGCTCTGGAAGCGCAGGAGGGCGAAGGTGCCGCACGTCTCGCGAAAGGCAAAGACATCCCGCACCTCGCCAAAGAGATAGCGCATCAGGTCGAAGACGTGGGTCGGCCCGGTCATCTCGGAGCTCGGGATGTACCGCCCGCCCTTGTCGGCGATCCAGCGCGCCTGCCAGGGGTCCTCGCCGGCCTCGGACGAGAAATCGTGCGGGTGGTTGTGCGATCCCTCGGCGAAGAGGATGCGCCCGATCGCGCCCCCTTGAACAAGTTCTCGGACGCGAATGTTCAGCGGGTAGTAGCGCAGGGAATAGGCGACGGCGACCTTCAGATCGGGTCGCCTCTGCGCGTGCCATCGCAGCCTGCGGCACTCCTCGGGGTTGTAGCCCGTCGGCTTCTCCGTCACCACATGCTTCCCGGCCTCCATGGCCGCGGCAATCTGCTCCGCGTGGAGGTGGCTCGGTGTACAGATGTCCACCACATCCACGTTGTCGCGCGTGAGGATGTCTTCGTAGTTGGCGTAGACCTCCGCGCCGGTTAGATCGAACTCGTCCTTCCGCCCGCGGGCAAAGTCCTCTTGGACATCCACCAGCGCGACGATCTCCGCACGGTCCTGCTCCGCGCGCCAGGCCCGGATGTGCCCGGCGCTCACGTTCCCGCAACCGATGACGGCAACACGCACCTTGCTCATGGTCTCCTCGCTCAATCCTCCATCTCGGGGATCGGGTCGTTCGGGCCGATAGGTTTTCCTTCCCAGACGGCCTGGCCCGTCTTCGGGTCGTAGGTCAGGATGCGATGGGCGCTGCCGGGCACGGGTGGCAGGTCCACCTTGGGAATCCACTTCGCAAGGGATTGCTTGACTTCGGCGCACTTGGGCAGCGCGGCGAGGTTCGTCCACTCGAATGGGTCCTCGCGCAGGTGGTAGAGCTCTTCCGAGCCGTCGGCGTAGCGGATGTAGCGCCAGTCCTCTGAGCAAATGGTGTGGTTGCCCTGATTGTGCGTCGTGATGGCGGGCCAGGGGCGCCGCGCGTTCGCGTCCTTCAATTGAGGGACGAGACTGTGGCCTTCTATGTCGGGCCTCGGGGTCATGCCGCATAGCTCCAGCAATGTGGGAAATATGTCGAGGAGTTCGACCGGCTGGGTGCAGCGCCCCCCCGGGGCGATGCCCGGCCCGGCGAAGAGGAGCGGCACGCGGGTGGAGTGCCGCCAGAGGGTATTCTTGCCCGTGATCAGTTTCTCGCCGACGTGCCAGCCGTTGTCGGACCAGAGGACGACGATCGTGTCGTCGGCCCGGCCCGTCTCCTCCAGCGCCGCAACGACGCGGCCCACCTGACTGTCCATGAAACTTACGGAGGCCAGATAGGCCCGCACGAGCGGCAGCCACTGGTTGTTTTCCTTGAGGAACTTCAGGCGCGGCTCGGGCAGTTTCCAGTGCAGATACCAGGAGAAGCGCGGTGTGTCGTCGCGGTCGTCGTCCTTGACGGGGGGGAGTTCGGTCGTCTCGACGGGATACAGGTCGAACCACTTCTGCGAGGCGTAGCACGGAACATGCGGCAGCCGGAACCCGCAGGCGATGAAGAACGGCTTGTCTTTCGGCGCCGTGTGGAGCGCCTCGACGGCGGCGTCGGCGATCTTCCAGTCGGCCTGCTGCCGGTCGTCCGGGGGATAGACGCCCCAGTCCATCAGCGGGTGATCGGCGGGGGTCTGGACAAACTTCTTCTCCCGTCGCACCATGCCGGGGGCCGGTCCCCAGGTGTTGAACTCGGCGGGGCGATCTGGCGGCTTGATGGAGCCGTCGTGATAGACCTTGCCGCAGGTGAAGGTGTGGTATCCGGCCCGGGTGAAGGTCTGCGGCAGGGTCACGTGGGTCTTGAGCGCCGCCACGTCGCGGATGCCGGGCGCGAGGCCGTAGATGCCGGTGGTCGAGGGACGCAGGCCGGTGAGGAGGCTGTTGCGCGAGGGATTGCACAGGGGCGACTGGCAATGGGCGCTTGTGAAGAACGTGCCCCGCGCCGCCAGGCGGTCCATCTGCGGGGTCTGAATCTGCGGATGTCCGTTCAGGTGTCCGACCCAGTCGTTCAGATCGTCCACGGCGAAGAAGAGGATGTTTGGTTTCATGCGACGATTTCCTTCGTTGATGGCTTTGATTTTATGAGCCACGGATCAACACAGATGAAACACGGATTTTTCTGATTCAATACATCCGTGTTCGATCCGTGTTCCATCCGTGGCCGACATATCAATCCGCGCCGCATTCGTCATTTCTTCTTCTTGTCTTTCTCCGGCCCCTCATCCTTCGGCAGGGCCTCCCAGACCTTGACGTCGTCAATGGCGCATGGACCGATAGCAAAGTTGTAAAGTGTTATTCTCAATCTGTCATACGGCGGGATGTCCCCATCCTCTACTTGGTATCTGATGGTCTTTCCGTCGAGTGTAAAAGCATAGTCCCGCGCAAGTCTCTCAAGGATCAGGGTCATCCATCGTGCCTTGGGGTAGGTGAAGACTTTCGGTGCGATGTCCTGAGTGGCTCCTGTTTCATCGAGATAGATGAAAGCCATAACATGCGTATTTGTTCGAACCATTACATGTGGTGAAAGGGCGCTGGTCTTTGCGGACGCGCCGATACTCACGCCACTTCCAGGGGCAAGCAGTGCTCTTAGTTGAATAACTATGTTTGCTGTCTTGTCAAAGGGGTGTTCTGTGCCTGCATATTTCACACCCTCTTTGGCTAACTTCGGCACTAACGCATCACGAAAAATCCTCCACTCTCCATCCGTTTGTACCCATTCCAATTCCTTCCCCGAAAAATCATCCTCAAAGATCAGGTTGCCTCGTTTCGAGATAGCAAGTTCCGGCTCCTTGCCCTTCTTCTTGCTCTGCGCATTCGCATCATAACATGCCATCAACGCGAGAGTTACACACACACACACACACACACACACACACACAGCAAATCTTGCGCCTCATCGCACGTCCCTCCTCTCCTCGTCGGTTCGTAGCGGAAGTCGCCAGACTTCCGAACAGTTCTTCTTCATTTTCGATTGGCGATTTCCGATTTGCGATTGAACAGAGCACAACGGAAAATGCGGAAAATGTACTGAGTACATTTACTACTACGACCCCGCCTTCCTGCGCATGAGCTCCTTGAGTTGCGCAGGCGACGTGATCCGATTCGGCTGCTTGGCCTCCTCCTGCGCGATGCGGTCCATGAGTTTGTCCATGTCCCCGCCGCATTCGTCCAGCATTTTCTTCCGAACCCGACGGATTTCTTCTACAATGGGCTCTCGGTTCATATTCACTCTTTCTTCGGTGCAGGCTTGTCCTTGCCGGTCAGCTTCTTGAACTCGCTGAGCGTGATGATTCGATCCCGGTCTTCGGATTCCCGCGCCTTCAGGCGTTCGAGAAACTTCTTCATGTCGCCGCCGCATTCGTCCCAAATTTTTTGCCTTACACGATGGATTTCTTCAACGATGGGATCCCGATTCATATCTCTTCCTCCGGCGAATATTCCAGGAGTTCTTCTGGGGTTACAATCAATGGCGTAAAGCGTCCCATTTCCGTGTTCAGGTCTATTAAACGGCGGATTACCTCTCCATTCGCTATATGCGAGCAGTTCCACGTCATCAAGTAGTCCGCTGCGTAGGCCACGGCAAACGCAATGTGCACAACATCCGTCTTGGCTCGACTTGGAACCCCTAATTCTCTTTGATAGATTTGGGCAAGCTTACCGACATCCTCGGTCAACTCCAGCACCCGGAACTGCCGAGCGACCTCAATCCGACGCGCCGCAGCATCCGGATCGCCCGATCGTATCTCCTCCATTACTGCTTCGGAAACCATTATCTCAAACCGACGCCGCACCTTATCCCACCAGTCATGGGTAATCTGTTGGTGAGCGCTGACTACCAGATCACGACTCGGACGGGACGTCAGGTAGCTGATGATCGTGGTTTCAAGATAGACGCTTGCCTTTGCCATTGCATCCACTCCGTGCACCCATTTTACCACCTTTTGCGCCAAAGGCAAGTGTATCACATCCTCCCGGAGGTTTCAAACCTCCGGGAGGATCGCCTATCATGGCGGGATGCTTCTTTATAATTATGCTTACGTTTGTTTGATAATTCTGGTATGCTGTGCGGCGGTCAACGGATTTGGACAAGGATAAGGTTGGCGAATGGTTCAGGGCGAGATCACGCCTATCGGTTTCGGCGCGGTGAACTACGTGGTCGTCGTCATCTATCTCGCCGGCATGTTGGCGATCGGCTGGTGGGCGGGGCGGCGCGTCAAGGACACGAGGGGGTTCTTCGTCAGCGAGGGCCGACTTGGCTCGGTCCTTGTGGGGATATCATTGCTGGCCACATATCTTTCGGCGCTCACCATGATGGCCCTCCCGGGGGCGGCGTTCGGGCCGGACAATCTCAAATGGTCGGTGCAACTCCCGTGGCTCATCCTGACCGCTTTTGTCATCACCCGGTTTGTGCTGCCGAGGTATCGGGAAGCGGGGGTGATCAGCGTCTATGAATATCTCGAGCGGCGAATTCATGTATCGGCGCGTCTGATCGGCTCGGCGGCGTTCATCGCGTTGTCTATCGGTCGGATGGCGATCATTCTGTATCTGCCGGCCCTCGCGCTTCACATCATCACCGGCTTTGACCTGGCCACAACGATTGTCGTGATGGGGGTTGTTGTCATCATCTACTCCGTGATGGGGGGGATCGAGGCCGTGATCTGGACCGATGCGATCCAGGCGGTTATTTTCATTTTTGCGGCGGTCTTGAGCCTGTGCTACATCCTGGGCATTGTTGGGATGGGCAATTTCTTGAGCGTCGCCAAGGCCCACCACAAGTTCGAGATGTTCCACTGGGGCCTGGACATCCGCGAGAAGCTCACCCTCTGGTTTATCCTGCAAACGATCTTCGAGACGATTCGCATCTACGGCACGCAGCAGGACATGACGCAGCGCTACATGACTACGGAATCCACTGCCAAGGCCAATCGCAGCGTGTGGATATCCATTCTGGGCTATATCCCTTTGGGCTATATCTTCTACTTCATTGGAACCGCATTGTTTGTCTACTTCACCGCCTATCCCGACCCGAATCTCGACGTGCTCAAGACCATGGGCCGCCGCGACACGATCTATCCCTACTTCGTCGTGAAACAACTGCCGGTCGGACTGTCGGGGATTGTGATCGCGGCGATTTTCGCCGCCGCCATGTCGAGCATCAGCGCGAGCATGAACTCCAGCGCAACGGTCTGTGTGGAGGATGTCTACAAGAGGTTCTTCGGCAAGGACAAGTCCGAAGGACATTATCTGGCCACTGCCCGGATTCTGACGTTCCTATGGGGCCTTGTCGCCATCGGGGTGGGGCTCAGTCTCATCAGGGTCGGCCAGCAGGGGCAGGACGTGTGGGGAAAAATCATGGCGATATCCGCCAACGGAATCCTTGGATTGATGACGCTGGCCTTTCTCCCGTTCCGGGTGAACAAGTGGGCAGCTCTGGCCGGGTTTGCCGCATGTTACGCATGCCTGTTCTATATGATGTGCGGGACGAAGATCTGTTTTCTCCTTTGGCCCGTCGTCGGCAATCTGGTCTGTTTCCTTGTGGCCCTTGGGGTTCACTTCCTATTCTTCCGCGCCGGCGAAGGCGCAACGGAGAAGTAGTCGCATGGCATCGGAACCGGTTCAATTCATCGCCGAGCTGGTCACGCCCGCCGTCATGATCTCCTCGGCGGGGCTGCTGTTGCTGGGGCTGCATTCGAAGTACTCCAATATCGTCACCCGCATCCGCAACATCATCGAGAAGAGGAGCGGGCTCGCGGAGAAAGACGCGGACGATCCGCACGTCGAGAACCTGACGAAGCAGATCGCCTTTCTCATGCGCCGGGCGTGGTGCGCGCGCAACGCGATTGTCTGCCTTTACGTGTCTATCCTGTTCATGATTGCCACGTCGCTCTGCTACGCCATGATCCTCTTCGGCGTCCTGCCGAGCGGGAAGGCGGCGGTGGTCATATTCTGCCTTGGCGTCGCGGCGCTCTTCGTGGGGTGCGTCTTCGCGCTGATCGAGGTGCAGTTCGCCTACCGCGTCATATCGCTCGAGGTGGAACGGCACGAGAAGTAGCGATGGGGTCTGGCGTCCGACCCAGAGAGGGATCAATCATTCCCAAGCCACCGGCGCTCTATCTGTTCCAATTCCCCGCTTTCCGAGAGCCTGAGGATCGCTTCGTTGATGCGTTTCCGAAGGGGGCTGCCCAGGGGCACGGCGATGCCGAAGTCCCGCTCGCGGAATATCTTGCCGACGACCACCACATGGCCCTTGCCGACGTTATGGGCGTAATGGCGGAGGACATGGGTGTCGGCCACCACCGCATCTACGGCGTGCGCGAGCAGGGCCGCATAGGCCTGCTCAATGTGGGCCATCGGATGTAAACGCGCGTGGAGCTCATGCGCGGCCCTTTCGCCCGGCGAATCCGCAAGGACTGCGACATCTCGTCCCGCCAGGTCCTCGGGGCCGTGAATGTGCGTTCGCATTCGTTCCACCGTAAAGGCCGACGTCAACTCGGCCGTGATGAGCAAGAAGATGGGCAGGACGCAAAGGATAACCAGCATAGCCAGGAGCCGCCCGGCGCAGCCGATAGGGGTCTTGTCTCCGTACCCGACTGTGCTCACCGTTACGATGGCCCAATAGATGCCCTCGAAGACGCCCCGAAAATATTTTTTGTGGAACATCTCCTTGTCGCGTTCGATCAGCCACATGAGATTTCCCGCGATGAAAATGATAATCAGAAAAACGGCAAAGAGAGCCAGTCTCGTCCCGGTAAAGAGCCCCGTCAAGCCGTTCCAGAGGATGTGTAGCGATCCCTCACGGCGAACCAGGATATCGAAGCCCGTGTGGAAGAACGCACAGGTGAAATCGGCCTGTCGTTCTCGATCCGATGTCATCATGATTGCCCCCACGCCGGCGTCCAGTTCCTTCTGTTCGATCCGGCGGAGTTTCTCGTCTACCGTATTACAGACCACGAACTCAAACGGCATGTCCAACTCGCGGGCCACGGCCCGCCACACATCAATGAAGAAGCCCTTGGGTTCGGCAGAGTCCACAATCACCAGCGGGGGCAAGGGGGTGATTCCGACGCGCAGCTTCTCCGCCGCGTCCACGGGGCGGCTGCCCGCAAGAAGTAATACCGCCACAGCAACGGCAACCAGTTTTCTCAACATGCCAATCCTCCTTCAGCGTGAATCTGCGTCCAATCTTCTCTTCGCCCTCGCGGCGGTCATTCCGTCGCCACCCAGACGGGGCTGGACCACGCCGTCTCGCCGTCGGCGCGGGTCACGCGGGCGTAATACCAGGCGGACGAACTGCCGTCCGGGTCCTCCACCTGCCATGTCGCCTCGCACTCGCCGGGTTCGGTCGCAAAGGCGTCGTCGCCGTTTTTCACGATCTCGATCTTTGCGATGGGGATCTCACTGGCGGCGTGCACTTCGATGGGCCGCGGTCCCGAGTGCGTGATCTCGGACCCCATCGGTTCACCGCAGACATGGAACGTCAGGAACAGCCGCACATTCGTCGTTGCGAAGACGCGCCGCTTCCAGAGCGCATCGAATATGGCCTCCCGTGTCAGTCCCGATGCCCAAACGCCCATGATGCCCTGGCGCGGGAGGAGTGCATAGGACTCGGGTTTCTTCTGGAGGGAATGAAGCTCGTCGCCGGGGCGGCCGTCGTGGATGTCGCCGCCAGCGATGATGCCAAAGCGATAGCCCAGCTTCAACGCGTCGGTCACATGCTGCCCGTCCTTCTCTCCGCCGAGCGAATGGATGGGGCGGGTGTTCCCGGCGGAGGCGGGGCGCTCGCTGTTGCCCCAGATGGAATAGATTTCCACGAGGCGCTCGACCTCCGGGTCGTGGCCGAGCTCCCACTTCACCCCCATCGTTACGTTGGCCGAATGGTGGGGGATGACCAGCGCCCCCTCGCGGCGGGCGACGCGAAAGACCTCCTCCAGCTTGCCCTGGACGGGGTCGGAGCATCGGAGGATCGGCCCGGCGTCGCCGGGGTAATAGACGTTCCGATGCCCGATCTTCGAGGCCGTCCACTCGAGGCCTACGAGGGTGACGTACTCGTTCGACGCGTTGAAGTCGTTGGTGACGTTGACGAAGTAGTCCCACTGCCGGTCGGTCAGACTCTCGGAATGATCCGACAGGGCGAAGATGTCGAGGAATGCCTCGTCGCGGGCGAAGGCGTAAAGCTCCTCGGGACAGCGCAGGCCGTCGCTGAAGAAGGTCTGGCTGTGGATGTCGCCCCAGTAGAGCCGTTCCTGCAACGGCGCATCGCTGACAAAGATGGGATTGCTTCGAGCCGATATGCCCGACTCCGGGTCGCGGATCGTGATGAACTTCATGCCGGGGGCGGTGAACTTCAGGCCGCGAATCCGTGTGATCGGACGGCTGTCGTTCTTGTAAGGACCCGTGACATTCGCAAATGAGATTTCTGTCGGCCCGGCGTATCCGCCGTCGGCCTCGATGGCGATCGCGCCCTTCCATTCCGGCGGAACGTTGTCCATATACTCGATGCCGCGGGGGGAACGGTTGTACCGTCCCTTGACAGAGGGAAGCACGTTATAGCACTGCCACCCGACGACGTATGGCTTGCACAACGCCTTGACGCCGATGGAAAATTCCTCGCCGACCTCGACTGTCGAGGGCGCAGCGATGAAGAAACCCATGATGTCCATATCCGTTGATCTCCAAGCACTTGACAGTGCAACAGACGACCGACTACAATCAAAACCAGCATAACAGGCGACCGTCGAGAAGGAAAGGATTCTCTTGGAAACGAACTTCGCGGAGCTCCATCGGCAGGTAGTCTTCGGGCAATCCGGTGGGCGGATCATCTGGCAGCCGCGCATCGGGTGCTGGGTGAACGACAAGCGCTTCGCCGGGGAGAAGTTGCCGGAACCGTTCGACGGTATGACGATGCCGCAGATCTTCCGCGAGCTGAAGTGCTCCGCCCGCATCTACCAGTACAATGCCTGCTTCAAGCGGGCCGAGCATCCGGCCGTGCGCGTCACGCAACGCGCCTTGAACGAGACGGATGCGGCGACCACGATCGAGACCCCCGTCGGCAAGCAGGTGTGGATCGGGCGAAAGAGCAAGAGCAATCCCCATGTCATCCATGTGAAGTGGGAGATCGCCACGGAGGAAGAGATGAAAGTGGCCACGTGGCGCACCGAGAACGCCACGTGGGCATGGGACCAGGCGAAGTTCAATCAGCTCCGGGCGGAATGGGGCGACCTCGGCGCCCCGACGATGTACATGCCGCGCATCAACATCCAGGACCTGTTCATCAACACTATGGGCGTACAGAACGGGATATACGCCCTCTACGACTGGCCCGACACCGTGCGGGCGTACTTCAGGGCGCTGGACGAGTGCCACAGTCGGCTGATTGACGTGATCAACGAGTCGCCCGTGGACATCATCAATTTCGGCGACAACATCCACTGCGCCACGCTCCCGCCGGACCTCTTCAGAGAATTCGTCCTGCCCGCATATCACAAGCGCTGCGACAAACTGCACGCCGCGGGCAAGTTCGTCCACGCCCACTGGGACGGCGACACGAAGGCGCTCCTTCCCCTCGCGCGCGAGACGAAGCTCGACGGCATCGAGGCCATCACGCCCAAGCCGCAGGGGGATGTGACGCTGGAGGAGGTCAAGGACGCCCTCGGCGATGATCTGTTCCTCATTGACGGCATCCCGGCGATCCTGTTCGATCCGTATTTCTCTGTGGCGGAGTTAGAGGACTTCACGCACCGGCTGATCGAGATGTTTGCGCCGAAACTCGTCCTGGGCATCTCCGACGAGATTTCGTCCACCGGCGACATCGAACGGATTCGCCTTGTTGGGGATATGGTCAACGCTTACAATAAACGAGTCGCGGATGAGGCAGGGTAGCGAAGACGGCGGTCAGGTTTTCCCACGGTAAACATGCAGTTCCAAAGGCCCTTACAGGAGAGCAAGTTATGACTGCAAGACGGAGTTGGGTTCTGGCAATGTTTTTGGGATTCGTGGTTGGGTCGTTTTGCGCGCAGGCGCAGGAGGGCGAGGATCGGATTAACTTCGACAATGCGAAGGTCGAGGTGAAGAACATTGACGGCAACTGGAAGATCACGGCGGGCGACCTGTGGCTCCTTGATTTCGGCAAGAGCGAGGACGAGGCGCGCCTTGCCTTCCGCATCATCAAACACTACGGCTTAAACGCCCAGTGCTTCATCGGACGGCCCAAGCCGACTATGGAGTACTACCTGGTGGACGGCAAGTCGCCGGTCGGTCCTTTTGCCGGGGAGGATGCCATTGCCTTTCGTCCGGAGAGGCTGGAGGTAAAGCAGATACAAGGTCGCTGGAAGATCGTGGACGGCGAGACGTGGCTGATGGACTTCGGCGACCGCGCACGCGACGTCAACGAGGCCTATAAGACGATTCAGAGCTATGGGTTTGACCACATCTGTTTCGTGGGCCGGCCGGACGCCTCCTGGACCTATTTCCGCAAGGATGGAGAAGCGCCTGCGCCTGCGCCCGCCCCCGCCCCTGCCGCGGTGGAGGATGCGACGAAGGGCCGCCTGGAGGTCACCGTCCTCGAAGCGGACCGAACCGTGGCCCGGCAGCCGCGCATTACGGTTTGCAGGCCGGACGCGCCCGCGTTCGCCCCGGTGACGCTCATGGAGAACCCAAGTTGCTTCACCCTTGAGCCGGGGACGTATGAAGTGACGGCGTCCGTCGGGACAGGGCAGCAGACGATCCCGAGAACCGCCGTCCTGGAGGCGGGCAAGACGGTTGTGATGAAGATCGGTACAGGGACCGGCACGCTCGAACTGACGCTGACCGCCGGCGGCAGACCGATGAGCCGCGTGCCCGTGGTTGAGCTTCGGGCAGCCGGACAGCCGATAGCCGCGGCCTCGGAATCCCCGGCCAAGTTCCAGGTCCAGGAGGGCGCATATCTGGTGCGAGTGAACCTGGGCAGCGGCCAACAGACGCATGAAGTCCCCGATGTGAGCGTCCTTGCGGGTGAAACCACTCAAAGAACTATTGATGTGCCCTGCGCCTTGATCTCGATTGCGGTATCTGGCGGAGCGTACGGGGCGGGCGGCAAGTTCCCGTACGTGGAAATCCAGCAGGGAGGAAAGATGGCCGCGGCGTTGATGGACAATCCCGCCCGCTTTCTGCTTCTGCGCGGGGACTATAAGATCGGCGTGCGGGAGGGGGATCAACTCATTGTCGCCAGGGACATCACCGTCCAGCCGGGCCAGGACCAGACGATTGAATTGCAGGTGAAGTAAGGAGAACGCCTCACGTGCGAGACGGGGCGAACAACAACCGCCTTGACAGGCGAGCGCTTCTGCATGCGGCGGGGACGGCAGCCGGAATCGTGTTATTCGGTCCCCGCCGTGCGCAAGGCGCCGACTACAAAGGAACACAGATGATTGAGACGATGAAGCATGGCGTAGTCTGGAACGGCCGCAAGGGTGGGACGACGTGGTTCCACCCCCGCGCCTGCATGATGCCGGGGAAACCCAATCCCATTGCGCTGATGACCTGCCAGTCCATTACCGGCTCGGACGTCTTTGGTCAGGTGCACTGGTCGGTCTCCACGGACATGGGGGCGTCGTGGACCGATCCGGCCCCGATCGACGCCCTCGGGCGGCGGCCCCATCCCGACGGGATCGAGGACGGCGTGTGCGACGTCGTGCCCGAGTACCATCCGGCGACCGGCCTCGTCCTGGCCATGGGGCACAATGTCTACTACAAGGACAACAAGCTCATCCGCCCGAGCGAGGGGCGCTACCCCGTCTATGTGGTGCGGAGCAAAGACGGCCAATGGTCCGACCGGCGGAAACTCGAATGGAACGACCCGCGCGGCTCGGCCATCTACACCTGCGGGTGCGGCCAGCGTGTGACGTTGGACGACGGACAGATCCTCGTGCCGATCTCCTTCGGCCCCCTTGGCCGAAAAGACAGGGCGGTCGGTTCCGTGCTGTGTTCGTTTGACGGGAGAGAGGTGAAGATCGTCAAGTGCGGCAACGAACTCCGATTGGCCGCGGGGCGGGGACTCTTGGAGCCGAGCATGACCCGATTCCAGGGACGGTTCTACATGACCATTAGGGCCGAGGACAACCACGGATACGTCACTGTCTCCGACGACGGACTCCACTGGGCGGACATCGCGCCCTGGCGCTGGGACGACGGCGAGCCGCTGACCATGTCCACCACGCAGCAACACTGGCTGACGCACAGCCGGGCGCTGTTCCTGGTTTACACGCGGAAGGCCGAGGAGAATGTGAATGTGATGCGGTGGCGCGCCCCGCTCTACGTGGCGCAGGTGGACCCGGCGACGCTGCGGCTGATGCGCGACAGCGAACGGGTAGTCCTGCCCCTCGTCGGCGACGGGGTGAACGATGCAACACATGTCGCCCGGATGGGCAACTTCCACGTCACCAACGCAAGTCCGCAGGAGTCATGGGTGACCGTCGGCGAGACGCTGCCTGCGGACGGATGGCGGGGCGACACGCTCCTGGCGCGGATTCGGTGGGCTGTGCCCAATGGCCTCGCAGACCTGTGACGCAGTGTAGCGGATCTCGACCCTTGCGAACGGCGTCGAAGTGCGGAACACGATCTCTTGACTTCACCCCGCCATTGGTGTTAATTCTATGCCATGCCGCGCGGCGCGCGATCGGATAGAACGATTACTTGCCGCGGTGTTTTTCAGAAGGATATACTCGCGGCTTTCCCATGAGGCCGCCTGGCGATATCGCTTTGCACACGACGCTTCTATATAACATAGTCATCATCCTTAGCCTCTCCATCGCCATCCTGCTCATAGGTCATCGGCTCCACATCCCGACGATCTTCGGCCTGCTTATGACGGGGGCGCTGGCCGGTCCGCACGGGCTGGGCCTGGTGAGCGCGGTCCGCGAGGTCGAAACGCTGGCCGAGATCGGCGTTGTGCTGCTGCTCTTTACCATCGGCATCGAATTCTCGTTTAAAAATCTGTTACAGATCAAGAGGTCGTTTCTTGTCGGCGGTTCTCTTCAGGTGCTGCTGACCATCCTGGCGGCTTTTGTGATAGCGCGCCGCATGGGCCAATCCTCCGGTCAATCGCTCTTCATGGGGTTCCTGATCTGCCTCAGCAGCACGGCTATCGTTCTCAAGTTCCTTCAGGAACGGGGCGAGGTGGACAGTCCGCACGGAAGGACGGCACTCGCCATCCTGATCTTTCAGGATGTCGTCATAGTTCCTATGATCCTGCTGACGCCGATACTCGCGGGCGCGACAGACAATCTGGCCATGCCGCTCCTGATGCTCCTGCTCAAGGGGGCGGGCGTGATATTGCTCGTCATCATCAGCGCGAACTGGATCGTGCCCAATGTGCTGTATCAGGTGGCGCGGACGCGGAGCCGCGAGCTTTTCCTGCTCAGCATCGTCGCCATGTGCTCCGCGTTTGCCTGGCTCACCTCCCATGTGGGCCTTTCTCTCGCTCTCGGCGCGTTTCTCGCCGGACTGATCATCGCCGAATCCGAATACAGCCAGCACGCCCTCAGCAACATACTGCCCTTCCGCGACGTATTTACGAGTTTCTTCTTCATCTCGATCGGCATGTTGCTGAACGCGGAGATGTTCTTCCGGCAGATTATCCCTATCGCATTGATTACCCTCGGCATCCTGACCTTCAAGACATTGCTTGCCGGGTTGGCGGTCCTCATGCTGGGTTTTCCGTTTCGTGTGGCGATACTCACGGGCATAGCGCTCAGCCAGGTCGGGGAGTTTTCGTTCATCCTGTCCAGAATCGGTGTTGAACACGGGTTACTCTCCGACGAGATTTACCAGACCTTCCTCGCCGTTTCCATCTTGGCCATGGCAGCCACCCCTTTCCTCATGGCCGCGTCACCTGCTCTTGCGAACCTTCTGATGCGGATTCCCTTGCCCAAAAAATTGGTGTCCGGCCTGTACCCCGTGGCGGGGCTGGACAGGGGCGCCAAGGAGAAGCTGAAAGACCATTTGATTATCATCGGCTTCGGCGTGAGCGGAAGGAACGTGGCCCGAACCGCCAAGTCCGCCGGTGTTCCCTATCTCATCATCGAAATGAATCCTGACACCGTCCGGCGGGAACAAGCGAAGGGCGAGCCGATCTATTATGGGGACGCCATCCAGGACGCCGTCCTCCTCCACGCCGGCATCCAGGCGGCGCGGGTCATCGTTCTGACCGTCCCCGATCCTGTCGCAACGCGGCGAATCACCGCCTCCGCACGGCGGCTCAGCCCAACGGTTCATATCATAGCGCGGACGCGATACCTCCAGGAGATGAAGCCGCTGTGCGATCTGGGCGCCAACGAGGTAATTCCCGAGGAATTTGAAACGTCCATCGAGATTTTCAACCGCGTCCTGGTGAAATACCTCGTCCCGCGCGATGAAATCGAGCGGCTCACCACCGAAATGCGGTCTGACAGCTATGTGATGCTCCGGCGGCCCTCGAAAGAATGGGCCTCTGTGTCCGACCTTAAACCCACCCTCGCGGACGTGGAAATCAGCACGTTTCGTATTGGAGAAGGATCCGCCGCCGCGGGGAAAACCCTGGCCCAGCTCCAACTGAGAAAGGCGCACGGCGTCACCTTGCTGGCCATACGGCGCGGCGACCAGGTCCTTTCGAATCCCGCTGGGGATACACAACTATCCGGCGGCGATGTGGTCATCGTCCTCGGGCCTCCCGCCAAGATCAGCGCCGCGGGCGGCCTGTTTCGGAATCCCAGTAACAATAGGCATGTTTTGAAAGAAAAGGAGTAAGACTTTGTCACAAGGCAGACCAAAAATTGTCCTGCTCGGCGCAGGGAGTGGATTCACGCAGCCGCTTTTCACGGACATCCTCAACATCGAGGGCCTCGACGCAGGCGTAATCGGGCTGGTGGACATTGACAAGAAACGCTTGGATGTCAACATCAAGCTCATGCGCCGCATCATTGATCTCATGGGCAAGAAGCAGTGGACCGTCGAGGCGTCAACCGACCGGAATGACGTCCTCAAGGGGACCGATTACCTCATCAGCACCATCGAGGTCTCCGGCACGAAGTGCGTCCGCTTCGACAACGACATCCCGCTCAAGTACGGCATTGACCAGTGCATCGGCGACACCATCGGCCCGGGCGGGATTATGAAGGCCCTGCGCACGCTGCCGTCGTTCGTCGAGATCCTCCAGGACGCCAAACGCCTCTGCCCCGATGCGCTGATTATGAACTACACCAATCCCATGTCCATCATGACGCTCGGTGCCGTGCGCTCCACCGACCAACCCTTCGTCGGCCTCTGCCACTCGGTGCAGGGCACGTCTCGCCAGCTCGCCGGCATCCTCGGCATCCCCTACGACGAGATGGTTTACCGATGCGGCGGCGTGAACCACATGGCATGGTTCATCGAGCTGACCCACCAGGGCAAGGACCTCTACCCCATGCTCCGCGCGGCCATGGAGAACAAGGACATCTTCGAACGCGACCCGATCCGCTTCGAGATGATGAAGGAGTTCGGACTATTCGTCACCGAGTCGAGCGGGCACTTCTCCGAATACGTGCCCTACTTCCGGAAGCGGAAGGACCTCGTCGCAAAATACTGCCGCGACAAGTACCGCGGCGGGTCCAGCTTCTACGCCGACAACTGGCCCGACTGGCGCAAGGCCACCGACGAGCGGCGCAAGGCCATGGCCGACGGCAAGGCGGAGATTCGCCTCGCGCGCGGGCACGAATACGCCTCCGACATCATCGAGGGCCATCGCTTCGGCCGGACGAAGATCATCTACGGCTCCGTGCCCAACACCAACCTGATCCCTAATCTGCCCTTGGACGGGGTGGTGGAAGTGGCCGTCGTCGTGGACCGGCGCGGCTACACGCCGACCTACTTCGGTCCCCTGCCCGAGCAGGTCGCCGCGCTCTGCCGATCGAACATGGCGGTGTACGAGCTTACCGTGCAGGGCGTTCTGAACCGGGACCGCGAGGCGATCGTCCACGCCATGATGCTCGATCCGCTTTCCGCCGCGGTGTGCTGCCCGGCGGAGGTTCGATCCATGGCCGATGAACTCTTTGCGGCTGAGAAGAAATACATCCCGTCCTGGTGCGCCAGGCCGAAGTCGGCGGCAAAGGCCCAGCTCCGCGTGCAGGCGGGAAAGAAGATTGACGGCGCGGCGGAGGTCTCCTCCATGGCCGCGCGGAATGTGCAGGGATAAAACATGAACTCCGAGTCCAGCGCAATTGGTCGGCCGGTTCGGGTGGTCAGTATCGGCTTCCGCGTCGGGAAGTCGCTGAGCGAAGTGGCCGACCTCGTGAACCGGGAGGGCGAGCAGGGCGCCGATCTGATCGCCCTGCCCGAGGTCTTCATGGACCAGCGCGACGACGCCCTCGACCGACTGGACGGCAAGACCGTCCGAACGATGTCGGCCCTCGCGGCGAGGCACCGCACCTATGTGGTCTGCCCCATTGACCGATGGGATGGGAAGCGGCGGTTCAACTCGAACGTCCTCCTCGATCGCAAGGGCGAGATCGCCTGCATCTACGACAAGGTCTTCCCTTACTGGTCGGAGTTCGACCACAAGCCGCCGGTCTCCCCCGGCGAGGATGCGCCCGTGCACGCGGCGGACTTCGGCCGCGTCGGCATGGCCACCTGCTTCGACGCCAACTTCCCGGAGGTCTGGAAGCGCCTGGCCAACCAGGACGCGGAGCTGGTGATCTTCTCCAGCGCCTACTCCGCCGGCGCGACGCTTCTGGCCCCTGCCTTGACCCACCATTACTACATCGTCAGCTCCACGCGCTGCCCCGACTGCGTCGTCTGCGACATCACGGGCGAACCGATCCTGTACCGAAAAGACGACAACGTCAACATCACGCGCGTCACCCTCGACCTTGACCGGGGGATTTATCATCAGAACTTCAACACGGAGAAGCGGGACAGGTTGTTGAAGGAACACCCCGAGGATGTGATGATGGAGACATGGTTCCGGCGCGAGGAGTGGTTCGTCCTCAAAGCCAAGCGGCCCGGCGTCAGCGCCCGAGGGCTGGCCCGGCAATATGGCATGGAGGAGCTTCGAGATTATCAGAATCGCAGTCGCCGCCAAATCGACCGGATGCGGGGCTGGTCCTTCCGCGCGAGGACGATCGAGGGAGAGCCATGAGCTTCAATATCTGCGTCATCGGATGCGGGGGCATGTCCACGCGGGGCCACGGCCCCTCCTACGCCAAGTATGCGGCGGCGCACCCGGACGCCGCGCTCGCTGCCTGCTGCGACCTGAACGAAGCGAAGGCAATCAAGTATCGTAAAACATTCGGATTTGCGAAACATTATGCCGACCTGGATCGGATGCTCGACGCCGAGCGGCCCGACGCCGTCTGCCTCATCGCGCCCGTCAGCCTAACGTGCGAGCTGTCGTGCCGGATCATGGAGAAGGGGTATCCCCTGCTTATGGAGAAGCCGCCGGGCATGACGGTCGAGGAGACGGACCGGATGATCGCCGTCGCCGAGGAGAAAAACATCTCCAACCAGGTGGCCTTCAACCGGCGATACACGCCGCTCATCCGGGAGATGAAGCGACTGCTGAGCGAAGGCTTCCGGCCCGACGAGATCCAGAACATCCGGTACGACTTCTTCCGATACAATCGCAAGGACGCGGATTTCTCGACCACCGCCATCCACGGCATCGACACGGTCCGCTTCCTCGCGGGCAGCGACTACGCGCATGTCCGCTTCCACTACCAGCCCTTCCCCGCGCTGGGCGAGACCGTGGCGAACATCTTCATGGACTGCACGATGGCGTCGGGCGCAACGGCGCACCTCAACTTCTGCCCGGTAGCCGGGCTTATCATCGAGCGGGCGACGGTGAACCTGCTCGACCACACCTTCTTCCTCCACATCCCCATGTGGAAGGCGTTTGACGATCCGGGCCGCCTCATCCATGTAGAGAAGAAAGAGACCGTGCTGGACGTTACTGGCGAGGAAATCAGCGACGGTCCGGAGCCGTTTGAACTGAGCGGTTTCTACGGCGAGAATGTATCGTTCTTCGACGACATTCGCGCAGGGCGCCGGCCAATGGGCGACCTGAAGAGCGCCCGGCAGTCCGTGGAAATTGCCCAGTGTATCCGCGAACGAAGAGAGGAATACCACAAGTTATCGTGAGAGGAGCGTAACATGAAGGGAGTGCGATTTCTCGGCAACAGCCAAGTGGAAGTGACGGACCTGCCCGACCCCAAGCCGGAGGCGGACCAGGTGCTCATCAAGGTGACCGCCAGCGGCATCTGCGGCGGCGAGGTGAAGGCATACAAAGGCGAAAAGGCGATGGACGCCAACCCCGGTCACGAGGTCGCGGGCATCGTGGAGGACCCCAACGGCCATGCCCAATGGCATAAAGGCGCCCGCGTCGGCATCTTCACCCTCCAGGGCTGCGGCTACTGCCGATGGTGCCGGATGGGGAAGAACGATTTTTGCGCATCTGTGAAAATCCCGAAGGCCACCCATTCCGAGTACACCTGCTCCCGCGCAACGGGGATGGTGAAGCTCGACGACGACATTGACAACCCGATGGCCGTCCTCATCTTCGGCGACGGCATGGGCGTGCCCTACGGCGCATCCACCCGCGCCAACGTCGGCCCGGGCGATGTGACGTGCGTCTTCGGCTGCGGGCCGGTCGGCCTCGGCATGGTCATCATGCAATCGTTCCTGGGGGCGCACGTCATCGCCGTGGATGTGGCGCCCAAGCGGCTCGAACTGGCGACGCGCTTCGGCGCATGGCGGACGGTCAACCCCGCCGAGACGAAGGACATGGTCGCCGCGCTCAAGGACATGACCGAAGGCGTCGGCCCGAACAAGTGCTTCGAGGCCGCGGGCCGACAAGAGACGCTCGACGTCGCCATGCAGGCCACTGCGCCCGAGGGGATCATCGTCCAGGTCGGCCACGGGCCGCAGACCCTCGACCCGCAGAAGCTCATATCCAGAAGGAATCTGACGATCTTCGGCAACTGGATCTATCACCCTGGCGAATACAAAAAGTTGATCGCCATGCAGCGCAGCGGCCTCCACGCCGAGCGGCTCATCACGGCGAAGTATCACTTCACAGATGCGGTTGGGGCCTATCAGGCCGCGGCGGACGGATCGCAGGCGAAAATCATCCTCACCTACGGGAAAAAATCGTGACCGAGCGAAAGGGGATTGCCATGTTCCTGCTCCACGAAGCGTGTGTCGTGTGCCTGGTCGGTTTTCTGTTGACCGCCCTGGCCATGGCCCAGGGAAAGACCTACAACGTCCTTGATTACGGGGCGAATGCCGACGGGAAAACCCTCTGCACCGAGGCGATCCAGAAGGCAATAGACGCCTGTGCGGCGGACGGTGGGGGCACGGTGCGCGTGCCGCCCGGCACATTCCTGACCGGGGCGTTGCGTATGAAGAGCGGCGTGGCGCTTCTCCTTGAAGATGGCGCGACGCTCCTCGGCAGCCAGCGCCACGACGACTATTACGGGCCGGAGTTCGACGATCAGGGCCGCGCCGTCGAAGGAACCCGCGGCTTTCGCAGCCTCATCCACGGCGACAACATCGAGAATGTATCCATCCGCGGGAAGGGGACGATTGACGGCAGCGGGTCCGCCTTCCGGGACAAAGAAAAAAAGCGGCCCAAAAACGTCTATCTGGTCAATTGCCGGAATGTGCTCGTCGAGGACGTGAAGTTGCGCAACGCCGGTTGCTGGATGCTGCATGTTCGCTTTTGCGAAAATGTAACCATCCGAAATGTGGACCTGTTCAACCACGTGTCCTACAACAACGACGGCCTGGACATCGACAGTTGCCACAACGTGACCATCACCGGCTGCCGCGTGGACTCCGACGACGACGCCGTCGTCCTCAAGAGCGCTTCGGATCAACCATGCCAGGGCGTTCACGTCTCGGATTGCACCATCAGCAGCCATTGCAACGCGCTGAAGATGGGGACCGAATCCGGCGGGGGATTCGTGGACATAACGATCAAGAACTGTAAGGTCTCTTCGCCCAAGCAGTCGGAGAAGATCTATGGACGTCAGCGCGGCCTGGCGGGGATAGCGCTCGAGATCGTTGACGGCGGTCGGCTCGAAAATGTGACCGTGGACAACGTGGAGATCGAGGGCGTCTCCGTCCCGATCTTCCTCCGCCTCGGCAACCGCGCGCGGCCCTATGTCAAAGGGGCAAAAGAGGCGAAGCCAGGGGTGGGGACGTTCCGCAACGTACGGATCAGCAACATCACGGCCAGAGGGGTGTCGAACATCGCCTGTTCGATCACGGGCCTGCCGGGACACTTTGTCGAAAACGTCACGCTGACGAATATCAATCTCGCCTTCGAGGGCGGCGGAACGAAAGAGGACGCATCGCGAAAGATCGAGGAGCGGGAAACCGCCTATCCGGAGAGCACCATGTTCGGCACGCTCCCGGCCTACGGCTTCTTCTGCCGCCACGCCCGCGGCCTCGTGTTCACTAACGTGCAGCTCCGCACCGACACGCCCGACCTCCGCCATGCGATGGTCTTTGACGACGTGCAGGAGGTGACGGTGGATGGCCTGCAAGCCGGCTTCTCGACCGGCGGCGCGCCGATGATCCGCATGACACAGGTGCAGAATGCGGTCATCCGCCGGTGCTTGCCGACGTCGCCCGTGGACACGCTCCTCCAACTTGAGGGGGATTCGACGAAGGCCATCGTGCTGGAGAACAGCGACCTCACCAAGGTGACGACTGTGCTTGCGCCGTCGCCCGGCGTCCCGGAGGATGCCCTTCTACAGAAAGACAACAAGGGAGCCAAAGCTCCATAACGCATTGTGATACTTCAACTTAGGGAGAGTAGTGATATGATAAGACTTGGGTTTGTCGCCGGAAGCGCCTTCTATCATGCGGTGCAGTTCTCGAAGATGTTTAACGGGTTCAATGAGGAGTTCAAGGCCCTCGATCCCTGCGGCGGACGGCCGCCCATGACAACGATCGAGGGTGCGAAGGTGGTGAAAGTCTTCGACGAAGACCGCCAGGCCGCGGAGAACCTGGCGAAGTTCGCTAACATACCGGAGGTCGTAGACTCGATGGAGGATATGTACAAGGATGTTGACGCGATCTACGTCGGCGACGATCTGACCCTCCGACACTCCCGATACGCCCGGCCCTTCATCGAACGCGGCATCCCCACCTTCATTGACAAGCCCCTGGCCGACAACTTCGCCGCGGCGCGCGAGCTGGTGGACCTCGCCCGAAGCAAGAAATGCCTCCTCATGTCGTCATCCGCCCTCAAGTATGCCAAGGAGGTGGAGCCGATCCAGAAAGGCGAGCAGGACATCGGTCGCGTCGTCATGGCGTGCACGATGGGCCCTGCCAGCCTCAAGTACGACCGGGCGTTTCTCTTCTACGGCATGCACTCGGTCTCGCTCGGTCACTGCCTCATCAAGAGCCGGCCGGTGGAGGTGGTGGACGTCGGCGACCGCGGCCGCATCGTGGTCCGCGTGCGCTACATGAACGGGGCCATGCTCACCGTCATGTGCCCGGATGGGGTCGCCGTGCGCTTTCAGGGCCTCTTCCAGGGCGATAAGGGATCCTTCTATACCCCCGTGACCGACGCGGCCCATTTCTACTCGACCATGCTCAAGGACTTCCTCGCCATGGTGGAGAAGGGCCAACAGACCTTCGACATGGACGAGGCGTTGGAGGTCATTCAGATCTGTTGCGCTGCGGAGGAATCGGTCAAGACCGGCAGAGCCGTTCGACTGGGATAGACATCCCTACGGATGAAGCGGACACTCTGCCCCCAGACAGTGGGGGTTCTCTGCTGTCTGCTCGCACAGCAGCACTGCATCGGCGCATAGGGGGAACTGAAGGTATGCCTTCGACTGTTCAGCCGCGGCCTGAAGCGCCAGCCACGATTCGCGCTGGCAGCACCGCGCCGCATCGAAGGAGGCGATTCGCCCCAGCGCGTCGTGCACCACCGACTGCACGACCCTCCGCTCGTCCGGCGTGAGAGGCGTGGCCCCGAGTATGACGCTGAACGCGACCCCGACGCCGATCGCCGCCCCGCAGGCGCCCATTGCGCTGCAATAGCCGCCGGCCACCGTCGCCCCGCGGCGGATGCCCTGCCGAATCATCGCGTCGGTTGCCTTGCCGCCGAGATTCCGATACGTCGCCAGGATGATCCCCGGCGTGAGGATGTGGTGCTCCGGCCCATGCACCGGCACGGAGGGGTGGGCGCGAATCGTGTTGAGCAATGCGATCATGTCCGTCTCATGCGTGTTGAGGCAGATGCCCTCTATCACGCCGAGGGCGTCGCCGATGTGGCACGCGTCGCAGACGTAGTGCCCCGCTTCGCACCGGGCCGAGGCCATGAACGCCCGCCCGCAGAAGACGCACTCCGCCTCGCTCTCCACCGTATCGTAGATCAGCGGCGCGCCGCAGACCATGCAGCCGGAGCGCTGTCGGGTCGGCGGCGCGGCGACGGTCGCCTCCTGCGCCGGCTCGGACACGCATGCGCAACTGCATCTGCACGCCGCGCCGAGATCAACATTCGTCACCATCCCCTGCGCGTCGAATACGAACAGCTCCACATCGCATCCGGCCGCCTCGTCCCAGGTCACCTCCACCGTCTGCCCTGCTGGAAGCAATGTGCCCCTGTGTGTTGCGGCGCAGGCAAGGGGGCCGCGATACATGACCCGGACCCTCTCGTCGTGCGCGGGTTTGCGCGCCTCGTAGGTCATGGAGAAGAAGGGGTGGCCATGGATCGTGCGATATGGGAATCGCTTGAGGACGCGCACCCCGACGAAGCCCGTCTCTTCGATCAGGCCGAAGAGGTCGCGCTGGGTGAGCGCGCCGGCGATGCACTCGCCGCGGAGCTGCTCGTCGTTGCGGATGGACGGGGCGGGCTCCGTCTCGCAGACGACGTCCGAGATCATCAGCCGCCCGCCGGGCTTGAGGACGCGGAGGATTTCAGCGTAGGTGCGGCGCTTGTTCGCGGACAGATTGATGACGCAGTTGGAGAGGACGACGTCCACGCTCGCGTCCGCGACGGGCAGCGATTCGAGGTAACCTTTCCTGAAGTCGAGGTTTCGATAGCCCAGGCGTTCGGCCATGGCGCCGGTCCCTTTCCGCGCCAGGTCGAGCATGGGGTCGAGCATGTCCACGCCGATCACGCGGCCCGTCGGGCCGACGAGCCGGGCGGCGATCATGCACTCGACGCCGCTGCCGCTGCCGAGGTCGAGGACGCAGTCGCCGTCCTGCAACTCCGCGTCGAGCACCGGGCTGCCGCAGCCGTAGGTGCGGACACGGGACTCCATCGGAATGTGCGCTATGAGGTCCTCCGGGTAGTTGATGGGATTTAGGATGTCTCCGCGCGGGGAGGACACGGCCTCGGTGTAGAACTTCTTCACGGCGGTTCGTCCGTCCACACGCGCCACGGAGAGGAGGCAGTTGCTGTGGATGAGCGCCACGGCCCCGTGCGCGCCGCAGCTTTCGAGAAGGTCGCCCATCTTCAGTCGCAGGCGGGGAGGACCGTTGTCGCTCTGGCGCGCCGTCTCGCGGGCGATGAGCCAGAGAGCCGTCTTCTCGTGGAGCGGCTGATACGGGTCCTGCCCCGTAAATTCGCGTTTGTGAATATAACTGTGGTCGGGGTCGCCCCCGCCGAGAAGGAAACGGAGGGGATCATCGGATTGCGCAACCGTCGTGTTCCGCAGGACTTGGAGATGGGGGCTTTCTCGCCAGGCCTTGGCCAGGTCGCCTTCGATGGGGAAACCCAACTCCGAGACCGCGATAAGCGCGGGAGAGGGGTAGAGATTGCCGTCCGGCCCGACGGCGACTGATTCCCATCCGCTCGTTGCGCCGTCGTGCTTCGTGCCAGGGGGGGCGAAGACCTGGGACTTGAGCGCGTCGAGATTGTCGAGGCCGATACCCGCGCCCTCCGCCGCCTCGGCTGCCTCGCGCAGGCGCGGAAAGATTCGGTCCGGCGCCGCCGGTTTGGCCACACTGGCCCGGCCCGCCGCAAATTGCCAGAGGAAGTGAACATTGTTCGCGCCGTGTTCGGCGGCGAATTCGACCACCCGTGGCATGTCGTCCACATTGTCGCCGTCCACGCACATGGAGATCGTGTAGGGGGCATGGATACTTTTCAAAAAGGTGAGTTCGCTGTGCAGTCGGTCAAACTGCCCCGCGCCCCGGACCCGGTCGTGGTTCTCGCGCATGCCGTCGAGGCTCACCTGCAAATGGAGCCGGTCTCGATGGCGGTCCAGCAGGTCGGCGAAGCGGTGGAGGAGCGTGCCGTTGGTCAGGACGGCGACGTTGGCATCGCCGCGGGCGAGCAGCCCGTCAACGATTCGTTCGAACTCGGGATGGATGAACGGCTCGCCGCCTGTCAGCGCGAACAATCGGCAGCCCAGGTGCGACGCCTGATCGGCGAGATTCAGAATGTGCTCGGCGGTCAGTTCGGCCTTTTCACGCGGCCCGGAGTTGACGAGGCAGTGCGAGCAGGTGAGGTTGCATCGGTTAGTGATGTGGAGCCAGAGCTCCGGCAAAGAGTTGGTCTTTAGGTGCGCCGCTCGGCCGGCATAGTAGTCGCTCGCCGCATCGGGGAGGCGGTGAAGAAAAAGCGCCTCGCGCTGGGCGTCGGCGGTGGTTTCGCCGCGGATCATCCTCTGGAGGAGATCGTCGCCCGCGCGATTCGGGACGAACCAATCGGGTTTCTCCGGTTGGACGTAGATCGGAATTCCCTCAAACTCCAGTCGCGTCCAGGCGCTCGGATCAAATGACATGACTAACCCCTCGATTGCTGAGCGTTGCAAATTCCGTGGCGGACGGGTGCCTCCACTATAAGGGATTATACTACGGGTTATAGCGATAATCAAGGAACCGATGTCTATTGGGGAGAACGAGGCGTCGGACGTGGGTTTCGCGGAAGTGGGATCGGGAAGTCGGGGACGACCTGGTGAATGGCTTCGAGGCTTTTCAAGGTCTCATAAAGCGCGGGAAAGGATTGGAGATTGAACTTCTGAAACTCTTTGACCAGCGCGAAGGGATCGTAGTCCAGGCCGGCCTTTCGTTGGAGGTAGGGGTTGGCCTTGAGGCCGCCGCCCAGCAGCGTGTCGTAGCGCTCGCGGGCGGTCATGAAATTGGCGTAGTCGAGGAAGTTCGTTTCATCGCTGACGATCCCCTTCCCGGCGAACCGCCGGTCAATCAGTTCGTCCGTCAAGTAAATGCGAGCGAGGATGTGGGCAGGCGACGCGACGCCGACGCTCTGCATATCGGCAAGCGCCGCCTTATCCTCGGTGAATCGTCTTTCGATGCAGGCCAGGTCAATCGGCTCGCGCGAGCCGACGAGGATCATCTCCTCATGGAATCCGACAAACATCATCGTCTCGGGAAAGACGGCGCGGAAGGTGTTCACCATGCGGTCCATCATGGCCTCGGTCATCTGATAGACGGGCAGCCACTGGGAGACGATGCCGTTGGGGGAGAGGCGGTCGCGGCAGGCGCGGTAGTATTCGATAGAGTAGAGCCGGCCGACGCCGGGCATGGAGGGGGGAGGCGGCTCGGAGGTGATGAGGTCGTAGGTCTGGTCGGTGAGTTCGAGGAAGTTGCGGCCGTCGTCGTGGATGAGGCGGACGCGCCGGTCCTCATAGACCTTGTTGTTCGTCGCGGCGAACTCGGGGGCAAGGTCGAAGACGGGGCGGGTGAGGTCCACGGCGTCGAGGCGCTGGATGGTCGAGTGGTCGGCGATGGCCTTTGCCGTGCTGCCGACGCCGAAGCAGATGAGGAGCGCCTTCTCCGGCCTGGGGTGGGCCAGGAGGGGGAAGTGGGCCATGAGTTTCATGTATTGCAGGGATCGGCGATTGTTGCCCGACATGGCATGGGCGTCGAAGTAAAGCTCGCGATGGTTGTCGGGGTAGTCAACGATGTAGATCATGTGCGCGCCGTCGCTGCGGACGCACCTCGCCCCGAATTTTTCGACGTCGGTGAACCGAAAGAAGTTCTTGTCAAACCCCTTCGGCGCGAATACAAAGACAAGCGCCGCGGCCAACAGAGCCGGGGCGAGGAGGATGCGCCGCGGGGGGCGCGTCTCCCGCAACGTGAGGAAGTACAGCACGCACACAGCGAAGGCGCCGATAAAGACCCGCATGGAATAGAAGGGATTGACGAGGGGCGCAATCCATCCGAAAACGAGGACGCCCAGACAGAAGGCGACGGTGTTGACGCCGTACACGACCCCGAGGTGTCGCCGGTCGCGCTGGCAATGGTTGCAGATGTGCGGGAGGAGGAGGGAGATGCAGAAGTAGCTGGGAAAGATGGCGAAGCCGCTCATGATAAGCGCCTGGAGCAGCCGCTGGGTGAAGAAGTTGCGGGCCAGCTCGTCGCTGATGAAGCGCAGGACCACGCCGCGCACGTCGAGGTGATAGCGACTGGCCAGGATGTGATAGACCAGCGCCGCGAGAAAGGCAACTTTGATTATAGCGAATCTCCGGGTACGGTGCCTGCCGATGCACAGGCTGGCAAGGAATATGGCCAAGATGGCCCAGAAGACGAGGAATGAGAAGGAGATTTTGTAGTTCTCGCCCCAGAGGGGGACTCGCTTCATGACATCTGCCTCCAGCCCGCCGCTGAGCAGGCCGGAGAGGAGGGCGCAGGCGGCGGCCGTCTGGATCACGAGGGGTCCTGTCTCGGGGCGTGGCACGGCTTGTTTGTCAAGCCGTGAATGTTTCACGGGTTGCGAGCAACCCGTGCCACTCGGTCCTTCGCTTTCCTGTGCTTTCGCGCTCGGCTCGGCATCCCCCTTGACGAGGAGGTCGAGAATCGCTGCGCCATGCTTCAGGAAGAACGCGCCGATGATGGCGTTAAGGAGAAGCGCTGCGCAAAAGGCGACCGTCGTGCCGACGTATCGAATGAGGATGAACTCGGCGGCCAGCACGCCACTGCACGCGCCGAGGGTGTTGAAGGCGTAAAGCCGGGCGGGAAACTCCTCTCGCGCGCTGAATGTGGAGCAGAGCAAGGGGAAGGTAACGCCCATGAAGAAGCACGGGACGAACACGCAAATCCCCACGGAAACCGCCTTGAGGATTTGATAGACGAATATCGGCTGGTAGACATTGTTCCTCAGCGTATAAGGGAAGCCGCCGACGATGTGGTTCGGCAGGGAGGCGAAGAGGAAGAGGCCGAGGGCCGCGACGGTGATGGTCAGCTCGATCTGGCCGTAGAGGGTGAGGTCGTCGCGCCCGCCGTAGATGGAGCGCAGGCGCTCCGCGGCGCGGCGGCTGACGAGCGATCCGAGGCCGACGCCGCCGATAAAGCCGCAGAGGACGAGGACGAAGGTGATGTTGTTCGCGCCGAGCCTGTCCACGAAATAGCGATACCAGCAGACCTGGTAGATGAGGCTGACGAAGCCGGAGAGCAGATACGGCAGATAAATTCGCGCCATGTACGATCCTGCATGATTGCGTGAGATTTGGGGGACAAGCATACGAGGTTGGTCCCGGATTTTCAAGAAATCCGTCGTCCCGTTTTGTCCCTTGCGCTACGGGTTGCGTCCGGCGGGCCGGGGCGGGGCGGAAGTTGCGACGGGGGCAATGAATGTGCCGGTCACATGGATGGATGCAGGTTTTGCGGCGAGGGCGCCATCGAAGACTCCGACAAGATCGTCAATGACGGGGACATTTTTCTGACGGGGCTCTTTGGATGTTACCTGAAGCTCAAGGTCCACTTCGCCGCTGTGATAGACCTCGCCGGCGCCGGTGATGGTGACGGTTTCGTCTTTGAAGTCTATCTGCGTAAACCGAAGCATGTCCTTGTCCAGATCGAACGTGGCAATCAGTTGGGCCGGGCCGCGGGGGCGATTTGGAGGAAGTTTCGCCTCGCGCGCCGCGAGTTCGAAAATGGGCAGGGACCAGATCTCTGCGTTTGCGATGCGGAGGCTTCCCTCGCCTTTGGGTCCGCCGCCTGCGGTGGGGGCCTGGGCAAAGCGCAGTTCACCGGAGAGGACGCCGCGCATCTTCCGGTTCTGGAGGGACGTGCCTTCGATAAGCCGCGTGATATCGAGGTCGCTCACCTTTATATGCCCGTCGTATGTGGACATCGCATCCGCCCCCTGATGTCGCCATGAGGCGTCAATTCGGCTGCGGCCGATGGCCGCTTTGATGTCCCTAAACATGACGGTATTGCCAACGCTGAGCGCCTCGCCCGAGAAGGAATCGAGGGGGAGGGTGAAGGTCTCATAGACCAGGCGGGTGTTCGCGCCAAGGAGCGCGGCGGCGAAATCCGGGCAGCCGCGGAACAGCCCCTCGATCTTCTCGCGGACGAGCAGGTGGTCGGGCGTGTCGCGGGAATGGATCCACGGCGTAACATTCAGGAGAGTCTTTCCCAGGTTGACCTTGATCTCGGCGCGCGTGGTTTTGCCTTCGCGCCGCTGAAGTGTGAGCGTGGCGACATCGGTTTCGAAGATCGGTCCCCGGTCCCCCATGCTTGCTGACACATCCTTCGCCGTGAGCCAACTGCCATCCTTCAGGAGGAAGGGGGAAGACGCCGTGCCGCCGAAGATAAGGTTGCACGACACGGCGCCCTTGAGACGCAGATCGCCGGGCGCAGGGGGGAGGGAGGGGTCCTGGAGGGCGATGCCGGCGATTGTAAGGCTGGCATCCAGGCGGGGGTCTTCTTCCATGGCAAACCAGCCGCGCCCGTCGGCCTTGCCGTTGAGAATGACCGCTTCGACGAGTTCGACATTTACCTTCGGCCACGCGCTGGTTACCTTGAGGGCGGCCGACGTGACGGGGATGCACTTGTTTTCGACGAAGATGCGGAGGCCCTGGACAGTCATGGGAAAGGACTTTGTGGCGAGGGAAGCGCGGGGTTCGACAATCCGCCCAAAGGTGAGCCAGCCCTCCCTGTCGCGTTCGACGGTTAGGGCGACGTCGTTCAGGTCTACGCTGTGGAAGACGCCCTTATGGAAGAACGGCCCGGGGGAGAAGTGAACCACGAGGGTCCCGATGCGGGCGACCTCGTGAATTGCCCCGGCCTTGCGATAGCTGAAGGTGAGACCGGAGATGGTGAGGCGGTTATAGCTGAGGCAAGCGCCGTCAATCTTGACGTCGCAGTTGAATTTTTTGGAGAGGGCGTCAACGACGAAAGCGGTGACATAGCCTCCGGCGCACAGGATCTTCAGCGCAAAATAAAGGGCGGCGAGGATACAAATCAGCGCGGATGGGAGAACGATACGTTTTCGGAATAGTCCCATCCGGAGTTTCCTTTGTTCCGAGTTCGGTCCGATGGGCGACCTACTTCTTCAGATTCTCCTTCATCCAGTCGAAGATTTCCTGGCGCATCTTCTTGGAGTAGAGTTGCATCGTGTAACTCTTCACCGGGGTGGCGGGGCTCATTGCCGCCCCTTTGCCCGACTCCGGTTGGAACTTTGCGTAGCCGGACTCCGTGTCCCAGATGAGAGCGCCGCTGTCTTCTCGCTTCGTTTCGCCGCCAAGTTCTTTACGGCGTTCGTCAGTGAATTCGGCGTAGTTGGTGTCGAGGCCGTCCACCTCGTAGGACCATCGTCCGTTGATAGCGTATAGTTTCTGGTCGAAGTAGTAGAGGACGACTCTGAATTCGGGCCAGTCGCCGTGCATGAAGTAATAGACATTGGTGAAGACATGGGGCGCCTCATAATTCTCCGGGATCAGGCGCGCGATCTCCTCAGGTGGGTCGAGCACGCTGAAATAGTCGGGAGTGGCGAGCGTATCCTTATGGCCCCGCATGCCCTGGATAGCGCCGGAGTGTGTCCCCCAGTAGGTGTGGCGGTAGCCAATCAGGTCCTGCTTTTCCGGCGGCGGGGGGATGTCCTTCAAGCGCCCCTCATCGGCAACCTTCTCCTGGGCCGGTTTTTCCCCTTCCTTCTTCTCTCCCTCTTCTTCCTTTGCTTCTTCCCCCTTTTCCTTCTTTTCTTTCTTCTCCGGCTTTGTGAACTCCTTCTTTTCGATCCTCTCGATGTCGGCCCGCTTGACCTTCATCTTGATTTTGCCCAAGTCAATGGTAACCTCCTTGTCGGTTTCCTTGACGATCTCGCCCTCCCATGTCTTGCCGTTTTTCAGGTGAATTACATCGGCGAACAAGACGCTCCGGAGAAGAAGCATCAGGCCGAACAGAACGAAACCCATGCGGAATGATTTGCTCATGGTCGCCCTCCTGATATGTCCAACATGCCCTTCAATGCCACCGCCTTATCGTACCGAGCGGCGTTTCAGATGTCAAGAAGAACATTGGGAGAAGATTGCTACTTACGAACCGGCGAGAGGACCTCACTCGGCAGGCGGTCCGATTGTCCCCGATCCAAGGTATTGCCATAGCAAGATAAACAGAACTATGACGACTACGACGAATACCACCCAGCCGATCTTGCGGTGAAGGAGTTCGGCCTGCTTTCGCTCCAAGGCGCGCTTGGCGTCGGCCAGGGGTTTGGTCTCCTCTCGCCTGTCGAATTTACTGATGCTCATAGCCCGCTTCCCATCTTCAATTCCTATGGGCTGATCTTCATTGCGGAATGTTCCGTTACGCGCCTGATTCCGGTTGCTTCTCCCTCCATTCGCGCCAGCCCGAGGCGTGCGCACGCATCCAGTCGCGGATGGCGTACTCCCATCCGATGTCGCGTCCCGCCCTCTGAGAGAGGAAGTACTTGTGCTTTTCGATTTCGTGAAGCTGGGCCTCAAGGTCCGCCCTTATCTTGGCCTCGCGCCACGAGCGCGCGTAATTCTTCTCCCAACTCTCGATAGTGACAGACAAACCGGGATCCGCGCCGAGCTGGACGCCAAGCAGATACTTGTGAACAAGGATCGCTCGGCGTTCCGATGGCGGAAATCGCTCAAGGAGCGGATCGGACAGGATGTCACAACCGGTGTTTGTGCGAACCATACGTATTGAGCTGGCTTTCCAGGATACGGCTCTCAGCCTATCATCCTGAATGTCGCTAATTATATCACATTTCTCCATGGGTTGCCAATACCTCGTGAAAATTTTTAAAAAAGAGAATCGAACCGATATAACCAAGCCGATGAGTCCTATGAAGCAAATATCTATGGTAAGCCACAAAAAGAAGGTCTGTCAAGGATTTTATAATCTTGAATAGATTAAAATTAACTGTAATGGACTAAATTGTAACACTTGATATATACGCATATTATATAAATCATACTTTTTATTCCCACGGCGCTTCCTTATTTCTTCTTCGGTAGCGCCCGCGTCGCGCCTGTCGAGATGCCGCCATCCACGAGGAGAGTCTGCCCGGTCACATACTCGCTGGCGTCCGACGCCAGGAACACCACTGCGCCGTCCAGGTCCGTCGGCCGGCCCGGACGCTTCAAGGGGATGCGGTCGCACAGATAGTCCACCCACTCCTGGTTCTCATACAACACCTTGTTCTGCTCCGTCCTGAACCATCCCGGCGCCAGACAGTTGACCGTAATGCCATAAATTCCCCAGTCGTCCGCCAGGCTCATGGTCAACTGCTTCACGCCCCCACGGCTTGCGCAGTACGGAGCCAGACCGGCATACCCCGCCACGCAGGTAACCGAGCCGATGTTGATGATCCGCCCGTACTTGCGCGGGATCATCTTCTTCGCCGCGGCCTGGGCCATGAAAAACGTCCCGCGCAGGTTCGTGTCCAAAATCAGGTTCCAGTCGTCCCACGTCACATCAACGGACGGCTTGCGGACATTGCACCCCGCGTTGTTCACCAGGATATCAATCTTGCCGTACTCGGCGTGCACCCTCTCGACGGCCTTCTGGATGCTGTCGTAGTCGCGGATATCCAGCTCCACCGGCAGCGCCCTCCGTCCGAGCGACTTGATCTCGGCCTTAAAGTCGTCAAGCGACTCCAGCGTCCGGCTGGTAATCGCGAGGTCCGCCCCCGCCCGCGCCAGCGCGCGTCCCATGTACTGCCCCAGGCCGCGGCTTGCGCCGGTCACAATGGCTGCCTTGCCCGTCAGATCAAATAGGTTCGCGCTCATCCTTCTCTATCCTCCCGGAACCAGCAAATCTATGAAATGTTGTGCCGACTCGGAACGGCTTTGCCAAACATCATGCCATCTTGCGCGCATTCTGGCCAGGGCAAAATTCCCGTTTTGCTTGACAACCATCCAAATGTGTGATAAAGTAGTATATGGGGCAGGGGGGCAGGTAAATTATTGTTCATCGTGGGGGCGAATGGATTCGACCGGGCATAGGAGGTAAGGGCTGCGTTCTGAGGTTGTCAGGCGGCCTCATTAAACACCTGGCAAAAAATCAAGTGCTGAAAACCAGTACGCACTGGCGGCTTAATTAAGCCACCCGTCCCTCTGGTCTTGCCTGCGAGGCCGGAAGCGGACGACAGCAGCAGGCTGCTTCCCCTTCTTTTCCTGACGGGAGGGGAATAAGACTTTGTTCAGGATAGGCTGCTTGAGAATCCTGTCGGCTGGAGTCTCACGCGGCGACAACAAACAACCGACTATGAGCGTAGATGCCCTTATAGCCGTGTCGCGGGACGCGGGTTCGATTCCCGCCGCCTCCACCATAAGGCACATGAACGGGAGTGTAACAACTCCCGTTCTTTGTGTACATAAACCCCATACAGAATCAGACAGTTACGACAAGACGCCTTCCCCGCCAAGAGACACTTCCGCTACAAGTCGCAGACAAGAAAATAACCCCGTTTCACACCAAAAGTATGCGGATTCTATGCGGATGAATAGCACGTCTGTTATAAACGTGCTACCAAGAGCGGGGGATTCCGAGGGGAAGGGGCGGACGGCGGGAATGTCTGAGCATGGGGCGGGCGATTCCGACATGCCTTCGGGCCGCTCGGACGCGCTGGACAAGGCGAAGTCGAAGGGGGCGGGGCCGAAGGTCAAGGGGGAGGACGATCACGCTCCTACGGGCCTGCCATGCGCTCAGGGGGGAAGCCTATCGCCCGACCTTCAAGCCGTGGTGGAGGCGTGGCCGTCTCTGCCGGATGCGATCCGGGCCGGGATCGTGGCGATGGTACGAGCGGCGAAGGTTTGAGCAACGGGTAATAACGGGTAATGATGTATTACACAGGGGCGGTTCAGGGGGGCGTAAGCGCGAACGGCGAAATTTCAAGAAACAGGCTGCCTTCGACCGGCCCACTGGCCCCGGCCATTGCTGATATGGTCTGTGTGAGAGGCGTACGCGCGTGCATGGGGGCAAGTCAAACACCTGCTCAAAAACTGCATCGAAAGCCGGGGAAAATTGTCGGCGGTTCGTGGTAAAATTGGGGCGATCCGTAACACGGCGGGGATAGGATAGGCCATCCGAAACGGCGGAAGTCCAACGCCCTTCCCCGCCTTCACTTTGGACAGGTGAAAGGACAACGCCATGAACGATAAAGCCCTTCCCAAAGATAACAACCCCACCAATCGTATTCATAAAGCGCTGGAAAAGCGTTATGAAGCGAAGGAACTCAACGACGCGAATCTACGGAAGCGGATTCAAGTAATGCGGTTGGTAGCAGGGTACATTCGTCCGGTCGTGGAACCCACATGCCGAGCGGCGCAAGATCGTATCCGAAATCAGGCGACCCGGCATGACCCGAAGGACCCCGATTCCGAGAGGATATGGACAATCTGCCATACGGTCTTGGCGGTTGAGAAATGGTGCAACGATGCAGAGGGAGTAGCGCAGTCCTTTCTCAATAATCCGCCGAGGGGCCGGATGGACATTGGGTGGAGCGAGTGGGATGAGTATATGGTGTGGCATGACAGGCGGGAGAAGGAATTGGATGTGGAACGTTCTCTGTTGCTGGAGAATTTGGCGACGCTGGTCAATGCGCCGAGACCCTGGCGGTTAGATACAACTATGGATGCGGCGCGGGAGCGGATCGGGGGCGGGGGGGAGGAGGGGGCTGAAACGGACGTAACCGAAGGTGGTGTCGGGCTACGGCAGGTTGCAGACATCATCGCGGGGGCTGACGTTGATAACGCCAGGTCGCTCAAGAAGGAATGGGACAAGTCCTCAGTCACAAAGCCTGACCCAATAGGGAAAGACCCAAGAAAGAGGCAGAGGTACCTATACAAACCTACCGACATTTTGGAATACATGAAGCGGCTTGGGCAGAATTTGGGTATGCCAGAACCGCTTTTCCTATCGCGGCTTAGAAACGTCTGTCGCAATCCTCAATAAATACCTTCTTCCGAAGAAACCTTCCGAAACCATCCGTAACCTTCCGGCGTGCTATAGAATCGCCATTGTCGAAAGGCAAAGCAGCCTTTGGAGGATTTCGGAATGGCAAGAGCATTTCTGACGAGCAAGGAAGTCTCAGAACTCCTAAAGATTGACCAGAAGCGCCTATTGCGGTGGTCAAAACGCGGGAGATTCCCAAGTGCTATCCTGCTTCCCACAGGAGAGGTCCGCTTCGACAAAGATGCTTTGGAGCAATGGCTCGGCGAGCAAGCGGCGCAAGGTGGAAAGGGGGGCGACAATGAGCCAAGATAACACCATCCCCCCGGCTGCCCCCGAAGCGGAAATGAGCGTCCTTGCGGCGATGCTCATGGACAACAGCGTGATTGCGGCGGTACGGGGCATCCTCGCGTCGGGTGATTTCTACGCAAGCGCGAATCGTGAAATCTACGCGGTGATCCTGGACCTTCACGCGGCGGGCGGGGCGGCGGACATCGTGCTTTTGGAAAATGCGCTCCGGCGGCGTGGAACGCTTGACGACGTAGGCGGGATGGAATACCTCACACGGATTGCGGAGAGCGCTCCGAGCGCGGCGAACGCGGTGCATCATGCTCGCCTTGTCCGGGAATTTTCGCAAAGGCGAAGGATTCAGGCGCTTGGTCACAGGCTCGTCCGCATGGGCGGGGATGGATTTGAGGCCGATGCGCTCGCGGCAATCACGGCGGAGCTTCAGGCGGCGTCGGAGCCGTCCTTGACGGGCGGCGCGGTGCTCAGGCGCATGGCCGACGTGGAGCCGGAAGAAATCCACTGGCTTTGGCCGGGGCGTATCGCGCTCGGAAAACTCACGCTGCTCGTGGGCGATCCGGGCCTTGGCAAGAGTTTCTTGACGCTCGACATGGCCGCTCGTGTGTCCAGGGGAAGACCGTGGCCGGATCATCCGGGAGCGCCGGGCGAGCGGGGCGCGGTGATCTTGCTTTCGGCGGAAGACGATGCGCCGGACACGATCCGCCCACGGCTCGACGCCGCCGAAGCGGACGTGACGAGGATATTTCTACTTGAGGCCGTGACAAAGTTGGACGGCGAAGGTGGAACGGCAAGGCGAATGTTCTGTCTTCAAGCGGACCTGCCGGAGCTTGAGCGGGCAATCGAGCGGGAAAGCGATGTTCGCCTTGTGGTGGTGGACCCGATAAGCGCCTACCTTGGGGGAGCGGATAGTCACAAGAACGCAGACATTCGGGGCCTGCTTGCGCCGTTGTCTGACTTGGCCGCTCGACACAAGATAGCGCTCGTGGCCGTTTCGCATTTCAATAAGGCAAGCGGCGCTTCCCCGATGTATCGCACAATGGGGAGCCTGGCTTTCACGGCGGCGGCGCGGGCCGTGTGGTGTGTGAGCCGGGAGAAGGATAACCCGGAGCGGCGGCTCCTGCTCCCGATCAAGAACAATCTCGCCAAGGACGGCACGGGGCTTGCCTACTCGCTACAGGAATCGCCCGATCATCCGGGCGTGGCCGTTGTAGCGTGGGAGCCGGAGCCGGTGACGGTGACGGCGGAAGAAGCGCTGCGGAATGAATCCGAAGGGGAGCGGGGGGATAGTCCTATCGAAGACGCGGAAGCATGGCTTCGGGAAGCACTGAGCGATGGTCCGCTTCCGTCAAAGGACGTGCTGCGCATAGCGCGGGAAAATGGGCATAGCGAGCGGACGCTCCGCCGGGCCAAGAAGGCCGTGGGGATCGTGGTCTATCGTGACGGTTTTGGAGCGGGCGCGACTTGGTACTGGCGCTTGCCGGGGGCCGAAGATTGCCAAAAACGCGAAGATTGCCACACGCCAGACGTGGCAACCTTCGGGAAAAGTGGCAATCTATGGAGTGACGACGAGGAGCGGGAGGCAATCCAGGCGGAAGGTTCTGGAAAACTTTGATGGAAAGGAGAGAAGACATGGGAAACGTGAAGCAAGAGAGCGGGACGTTGCCAGAGCTGTTGACGGTGCAGGATTTAGCGCGGCGGTACCGAATGGAGTCCATCAGCGTGAAGGCGTGGGTGTGGGAAGGAAAGCTGCCACAGGCCAACAGGATCATCGGGGGGACAAGGTTTTGGACAGAGGACATTATCGCGGCATGGGAACTGGCCGAGAGCAAGCGCGGCATGAAGGCGCTCAGGAAGCGGCAGGGGCAGGCCGCCCATGCCCGGACATTCAGCCCGATAGGAAAGGACGGCGCACAATGAGCGAGTCGGAATCGAAAGTTGACACGGCGGAAGAAATGCCCGATGCTGAGGGCGGCGAAGGCGGGGGCCTGCCGGATGGAATCATCCGGGAACTTGGCGAACTCGGAGCGGGGGCGCTCGTAACCGAGGCCGGGCTTGCGCGGCTGCTTGGGCGGCATCCGGTGAGCGTGAAGCGGGCGGTGTCGCGTGGCGAACTGCCGCCGCCGATTCGCTTGTGTGGCGGCCCGGTGTGGCTTGCGGGCGCAATCGTGGAACACTTGCAACGGCGGATGGACGAGGCGGCGAAGGAGCGGGCGCGATTGGAAAAAATAATTTCTTCACTTTCCACTTGACTTTTATGCAGCATGGATGTATAATGAGGGTGACATGAGCGCGAAGCGAAAGACAAGTCGAATGGGTAGGCCGCCGAAACCGAAGGCCGAAAAATGGGGGGCGCGGGTGTCTGTGAACATGACAGAGGCGGAGTACCGGCAGTTGCGGACGGAAGCGAAGGCGGCGGGGAAATCACTGGCAAGCTACCTGCTCGACTGCTGGCGCGAAGGGAAAGGACGGTAGGACATGGCCGGGGTATGCAAGCGACCTGAGAAAAGCGGACGGTATCGGGGATGGTTCATGCGGGCGGACGGCAGGCAGAAGTCCTTTGTGGGGACCGCAAGCCGACAAGAGACGCTTTCGATTGCGGAGGGCTTGGAGCATGAGGAGCGGCTTGTCCGGCTCGGGTACAAGCAGCCGGGCAAGAGCGCGGACAAGCACAAGACCGACCCGATAGGCGAGAAGATCGAGGCGTACCTTGAATGGGGCCGACACATGGGCGGGCGCGGGGGGCGGCCCTGGGCGCGGGGCCATGCGCGGATGCGAGAGACACACCTTCGGTTCTGGCAGAAGCGGCTCGGCCTTCAAACGCTTGCGGACCTGGACGGGGTTTTGCCGCATGTCGAGAAGGCGCTGGCGGAATTGCAAGAGGGGGGCGCTTCGGGCAAGACGCTTACCCACTACGCGAACGCGGTCAAGGCGTTCTGCGGCTGGCTTGTCGAGCGGGGGTTTTTGTGTGAGAATCCCCTGTCGAATCTCACGGCCTATGATACGACCCCGGTGAGTGCGCAGAGGCGGGCCATGACGGTTGACGAGATCGAGCGGCTGCTGGCCGTGGTCCCGGACCATCGGGCGTTGCTCTACGAACTCGCGTTGTGTTCGGGTCTGCGGGCGGGTGAACTGCGGGCGCTGTCTGTCGAGAACCTGGACACGCGGCTTTGTGGGGTTCACCTTGACGCGAGCTGGACGAAAAGCAGGCGCGGCGGCTTTCAGCCGTTGCCGAAGGGCCTTGTGGAGCGCCTGAGCGCCTTCGCGGAGAGCGGGCGGGCGGCGGAGCTATACGGGCAGTCCTACTCCCGGCGCGACGCGGGGGGGAAGGGCCTGCCGGAGCGCCCGCTCCTGTATGTGCCGACACACACGGCGCGGGACATGGACAAGGACGTTGCCGCCGCCGAAATCCAAAAGCAGACGGTGCAGGGGCGGATTGATTTTCACAGCCTGAGAACGAGCTATATCACGCTCGTTTCAGAGGCGGGGGCGAGCGCGAAAGAGGTCCAACATCTTGCCCGCCATGCGAGCGTGGACATGAGCTTCAACATCTATGCGCGGACGCGGGAAGATCGGCTTTCGCAAGTGGCGGAAGCGGTCGGAAAGAGGGTGAATCCGGGGCCGGAGTATGCGGATTCTATGCAGAGGCAGGCAGCCGGGGCGGAGGGGCTTGACGTAAACGCTATTGATAGCATGGGGTTAGGACTTGCGGAAAGTCGGAAGGCATCAGATTCGATTCCCGCCGCCTCCACCATTTTTCCATCTACCCCCAGAAGGGCTTCCTCGCAAGGGCGCAGAGCCGCTAAGGCCGCCCGATCATCGCTCATGTCTGCATCGAGATGACGACCACTCCCGCCCCTGCCGCCGAGAGGACGACGGCTGCGTCGCATGGGATGGTGATGCCCATCCCCGTGGCGAACACAATCGCCCCCGCAAGGATGCCCGCCCCCGCGCTAACCAGCAGCATGAACAGCGCCTCGGGCGCGCCGACCAGCGTGCACGCCGCGCCGAAGGCAAACGCCACAAAGAAGGCGATGATCCCCCCAAGAAACGGGAGCGTCAGTCGCAGGTTCGTGAGCCACCATGCCTCGCTTTGCGCGGCAATCCGCCCCAGAAGGGCCGGGAGCAAGAGCGAGACAACCATCAGCCCGCCCAACGCGCCGGCGAGGGCGGTGTACCGTTTCTGATGTCCCACATCGGTGGCGTTGGCGATGCCCTGTCCCAGGCAGAGGCCGATGGTCCAGACGGCGAGAAGGAAGGCCATCTCGCCGTAAAGGGTCCCGTAGACGGCCTGAACGGCGAGAAGTTCCGACGAGAAGAGAAGCCCTCCGGCGGCGCCGGCAAAGAGGACGCCCACGCAGGCCGTCGCCACGTGGCGCTTCCCGAGGAGGAAGCCCAATGCCACGGCAACGAATGCGATCATCGCCGCCCCGATGATGATGTTGCCCAGGGCGAAGTAGGCGCGGCGGACGCCGATCCATCGGTCGAATAGTCGCCGGTAGCAGGATGGCGTGAAGTCGCGATTAGCGCCTGCCGCAGTGCGCGGGGGGGGCATACGGTCGAGCTTGACGTGGGCAAGGGACGCCCATTGAATTCCGCGCTCCCGACAGCGGCCCGCCAGCACGGGGGGATCAATAGTAGGGCCAAGTCCCCCGACGGATCCGATCAATAGACATACCTGCCCGCGAGAGATGACGCATTCCGGGAAGACCGACGCAAAGGCAAGGACGATGGACTCGGCGACGTCCTTGTCTTCCGGAGTTGCCTTCTCAGGGAAGCGAAGCGCCGCCGCCGCGAAGCCGCCCTCGCGCAGAAGCCGCCGGAGAGCGGAAAAAACCTCAACGGTGAGGAAGCGATTGAGGCCAACGTTCGTCGGGAGGGGGACGTCCACCACAACGACGTCGAACTTGTCGCGCCCCTGCCGGTCTCGCGTCTTCTGCGCGAAGGCCCGCGCATCTTCGAGGGGTGACTGGAGCTCGACGGCGCCGGCTCGAAACGTCTCTTGATCAGGGCTGTGTTTGCACAGCAGCGCCACCGCCGCGGGGTCAATGTGGAAATAGCGCACCGATTCAACATTGTGTTGGAGGACGCCGGCGACGATCTCCGGCCCGCACCCCCCGATCAGGAGAACGTCGCGGGGCATGAAATGCTGAAGCATCGGGAGGTGGGCAATTTCGCTCACCCCTTGTCGGGACGTTATGGGGACTCGGTTCAACCGAAGGGAGATCCGATTCTCTGACTGGACCACCTCCATTAAGCCCTGAGCGCAGACGACGAGGGGGGGTTGGGGGGTATCGGGTAGGGCGGCGCGGCGAAAGATGGCCTGCAACGGTTTGTTCGTCGCGGCGATGACAAGGATGACAGCCAGCCAGGAGAGGACTCCGGGGAGCAGAAGATGCCCCGGGGTGTATCGGTTGCCGAAGAGGAGGAGGACGGCGGTAAAGAGGAGAAGGGAGAGACAGAGCGTGATAAGGAGCGAGGGCATGCGTCCGCTCAGGAAGATGAAGAAGACGCCGGCCCCCAGGACGGCGCCGGAGCCGAGGAGTGTGAAGGCGTCGGAGATGCGCCCGCGCGCCTTCTCGCCGCCGGCGCCGAAGATTGTGACCAGGAGTCCTATGTCCGCAGCCAGCGGTCCGAGAGACAGCGCGCTGAGAAGCAGGGCGCCGAACAGGGAGGGAGGGCCGGTTGTCTTTGGGTTGCCGAGGAGGCGGAGGAAGCCAAATTGTACCGGGGGCAGGAATCCGGCCAGCCAGAGCACGATGCTGAACAGCGCGATGCGCCTGCGCAGAGGGGCCTCTGCGGACGGTCCGAGAAGGACGCCGAATCCCACGAAGAAAGCGGTAACACCCATTGCTCCCACGACAAGGGGGGCGCAGGAGCGCAAAATGGGAAAGAGTTCCTGGACGGCCACAATCTGCCAAATGGCCAGGACCATGCCGGCGATGACGAAGTATCCTCTCATGATCTCGAATTTTACCAGAGAGGGCGATGGAAGAAAAGGTTGGGTCTTCTCCTTTACGTGTCGCCGCTTCTATTCGGGTCCGCCGCCTGCCGAGTCGGCAGGGAGTTTTCGGAACGATGCGATCGCCTCGGCCTCGGTCGGATAGATGTCCAGGACGGAGTGCAGGCCGGTCGAGGTGAAAATCCCCATGAGCAGGGGGAAGACCTCGCACACCTTCAGGTGGCCTCGGTGGGTGCGCAAGGTTCGATTCAGGGTGACAAGGAGGGTGATTCCGATACTGGACATGAACTTCACATTGGACAGGTTCACGATGATCTTTCCGCCGACCCGCTCGGCCAGGCGGTTCAGCTCTTTTCCCGCCTGGTTGGCGTAGAGGGGATCAGTGACTTTATCCACCTTGAAGCGGATAAAGGTGATGTCGCCCCGTTTTTCCCAGTGGATTGCGTTTGAGGCCTCAAACACTCGCGCTATCCTCAATCATCCGGGTACGCGCGTACAAAACGCGCGACGGTCTTCCACAAAGAGGCAAATTATGTCACGAACCCGATGCAATGTCAAGTTTGAATTGGGATTCATTGCCCGGCATGCTCCGCAGGTGGGAGGGAAGAAGGAAGCAAAAGAGGTTGAATACGAAGGGAGTCAGATGCTATAATGACACTTTCGAAGATGGTGGCTGAGGGCTTCGCAGCCAAAGGTGTTAGTTAAAAGAATATGGCAAATCAGCGACATCTGGCAGTAGTCACTCTGGGCAAGGATGGGATTCGCACGTGGCGGGACAAGAATCCAGGGCAACCCATGGACCTGAGCGGGGCGAAGCTCGATGGAGTGGACCTCCGCGGCGCGGAGTTTATCAGCGCCGATTTTCGTCGGTGTTCCCTTCGGGAGGCCGATCTGGCGGCTTGCGGCGCTCGAGGGGCCGCTTTCGATGAGGCGGTTCTGCAGCGGGCCTGTTTCGAGCGGGCGGACCTCGAATGGGCGAGCCTTGTGGCGGTGAACGCCGGCGGGGCGGATCTGAGACGGGCCAAGCTGGCAAAGGCCAACCTGGAGCAGGCGGACCTGACCGGAGCCGACCTTTCCGGAGCGGACCTTTCCGGGGCAAGTCTCGTGGGCGCAACCCTTTACCGAACCAATCTGGAAGGCGCGGATTTGACCGGCGCGAACCTGCTCGGCGCCCAGCTGAAGGAGGCCAGACTGAGGGGCGCGCGATTGAAGGAGGCCAGCGTGATCGGCGCCGTGGTGACGAAGGGCGCGCTGGACGGGGCCGATCTCGCCGGCAATCCCCTGAGCGGTCTCATCGTGGAGGAGCCTGTGCCGCAGAGGCCCCGCGAAGCCGCGCCCGCACCTTCAGCCGCGCCGCCCCCTCCGGCTCCGACGCCCGTGCCTATGCCGATCCTGGAGACACGCCGCGGCCGGCTGCGCATAGATATCAAGGAGAATATCTCTTCCAAGAGCATGGTGGAATTGCTGCGGGCGCTGGCCCAACTCAGCGGCTTGATTGACCCGGCCAGCATTGTGATCGAGAAGATGGCTATCGGTCTTTCCGAGAACGTAATGAAGACCATTAACGAGGCGGAGCTGGCCCGTTCAGGCGACGCGCCGGCCTCCCGCAGCTGGATCGCCGTCGAGATGGCGGGCCGGGCCGCGGCCTGCGCGAAGGAGTGCCTCGACGCCGTGGACGCCCAGTTGAAGATGGCGGCGACGAGCAAAGACCATGATGCTAATGTCATCTCGATACGGACGATTCGTCTCCGGAAGCACCAATATGAGAATGCGCGATGGCGCCTGAGCCGTTATTCCGAATTGGGTGTGACCGACGCAGACCTCGTTCGTAAGGTTGAGCCCCTCGTGGAACGCTCGGTGGACCCCTTGGCTGTTCTGCAGGAGCTGGCGAGGGATTCTGTGGTTCACAATGCAAAACTGAGCTACATCGGCGGCGCCGGGGCCGATGTGCCGGAGGGCGTCGCCGGGGCGTCCGGCGTGCAGGCCGAGGTCAAACGGCTGATCCAGGCGCTCAACTCCGGCGACTGGCACGCCCGATGGTCGGCGGCCGTAGCTCTTGGCCAGATCGGGCCCGACGCCGCGCTGGCGGTGCCCGACCTGATCGAATGCATGAAGGACGAAAAGCGCGCGGTGCGATATACGGCGGTGTGCGCCCTGTCCGCCATCGGCGCGCCGGCAGCAAATGCGGCGGTGCCGGCCCTGGTTACGGCGCTAAGGGACAGCGACCTTGCGGTTCGGGGAGAGGCGGCCAAGGCCCTAAAGATTCTGTCGCCCGAGTGATTAGAACCTTCCCCCAAAACATAATTCCATTCCCGACCTGAAGCAGCGCAACCGGCCCTCATTTTTGCTGAGCGCCGCGCGGCGGCGGAAAGACGCAAGGCGGACTCAGCCGGGGCGGATCAATTCATACGGTTCCCGCACGCCGCTGAAGATGCGGAGCATTGCCAAAGCGCTCAGCGCCATGATCCCCATGAATAGCCACCGACTGACCTTCTCCCTCTGATCCCGATAGCTCAAGACGAAGGGCAGCATCACACCGGCATTGACGCGGGTTATATTGGCGAAGGTGTCGAGTGTCCGCTGGTCCAGGACAAAGAGGAAAAGCATCTGCGCGAGCAGGAGAAAGGCATAGAGGTTGTCTCTCTTTCGCCAGAGCTTCCAACAGGCCAAGACCAGCATGACGAGAAAAATGATCATAACGGGAAGGACCGTCATTTTCCGCATAAAATGGATAACCCCCTCCGACAGCCGCTCCCGCGCGAGATTCGACATGGCTTGGACGATCCCCACGAAGGGGAGGTTAAGCGCCTTGTGGCTTCCGGCAAGCAGATTCGCGCCAAGCTGGTGGGCGAAGTATGCCTGGCTGCAGAAAAACGGCAGGGGGACAAGGGCCAGGCAGGCGACATTTTTCCATCGGCGATGAATGACTTCCCACAGCCCAAGCGATCCCGCAACAAGAACGGCGCTTTCCCATGTGACCAATGCAAGGGCGAGGAACAGGGCGCAGGGGACGATTCGTTTGCGCTCATGGGAATCGAGCGCTGCGACGATCCAAAAAAAACAAAGGTGCATATGAAGGTCGAGCCAGAACCCGAACAACATGCCCGGCCCCAGGACAAAGATCAAGCTAAGCCACGGGCTTGCGCCCCTGCGCAGGAGCATTCCCATCAGGATGATCGTCATGCCTGTCATGGACGCGAAGTTGATGAATAGCATGACATGGGGGAAGAAGCAGGGTCTCCCGCCGGCAAGGATATGGATAATCGCAGGATAGAGAAAGCGCTGATACCGCATGAATTTGTCCGGGATTTTGTGCGTCGGCGCGACGCCCGGATTTCGCAGGAACGGATCGAGCGCCACCACATAGTAATCGCACGCATCGTAACCGGACTGGTTGGTGTATTTTATCGTCCCCGGGGCGAAGTGCCCCTCGTCCGCCCACTGGAACGAGGCGCCCAGATTTATGAAGCAGCTTATGTTGAAGCTGAAGAAAGCAGAATAGCCGAGAATGATGGCAAGATGAACCGCGATGACAACCGCCAAGGGCGCCCAGGCATGGGACCAAAATGGCCTCGCATCTCCCGTCAGACTGTTCTCGTTTTCAGCCATCCTGCCTGGGCGAAGGACCCGGATCACAGAATCCGTTCTTGCTGGCGACTGAGAACATCTTCATGCCGAGATTGCGAAGGACAAACTTTTCGATCTCGAAAAACTCGCCCATGCTCCTCCTCAGTTTCTTCGGCGTGAAGCGGGAGGGGTGCACATTATGATCGTAAGGCTTGCAGTTGCCGCCAAAGATGCGATACCATGTATTCTCGAGGGACAGCCATAGGTAGCTGTCATAATTTTCCGTGCATATCTCGATCCTGCCGCTGGGCTTGAGGACGCGGTGAAGCTCCCTCAGCGCCCAGCGCGGCTCGTACAAATGCTCGATGGCGTCGTTCAGGACGACGCCGTCAAACATCCCGTCGCCGAATTTCAGGGAGTACACATCCCCCACACTGTAGGTGCCGTCGTGGTTCTCCTGGCAGAAGCGGATCGCATCGGGCTGGATGTCAATCCCATAGATGCGATATTCGTCCGTGAAATCCGCCGTCGCAAAGCCGCACCCGCAGCAGGCGTCGAGGATGGTCGAGCCGGGCGGGAAGCTCTTGACAAACTCGCGGATGAAGCGGTGCTTCGCCGCAAAGTAGACGTTCCGCGGAAAGGTCATCCCGGATTTCAGATAATCAAAATAATATTCTTCTTCGTATTTCATCTTTCCGGTGGTCCGACCTTAGCCTTCCCAATCCCCCTATCGCAGTCCTCAGCCACAAATAGACATACGACGCAACAAGTTCACCTTAACAGGAATGACAGGAAAACCACCCGAGGGATAAGGCGGCGCGACAACCGGATGGGTATCCATGATCTTCCGCAATCCTGCTCGCCCTCGGTGTTTCAACCTGGAGGGTTTCTCAAAGTAGCCATTCTGATGCCGACACAAATTTTTTACCATAATCCGTATCAGGTGTCAAGCCTTTTCTCGCCTTGATTTCCGGCGCTCTCTCGGCGCCGGAGGACACCCGCAAGAAGCAGGGCCCTGCCCGAAGCGGCCCCGGCAAAGGCCGCTTCATCGGCAAGACCCGTGCGGCATGACATCAGCGTCAGCACTTGTTATACAGATCGCGGGTGTATGCGGCTGCCCGCTTCAACTCCTTCATCTTGTCCTCGCCAGGGACCCCGCTCTCCAAACCGAGGTAGTGCTGGTAGCCGCCCTTCTTCAGCGCCTTGAAACCGGGCTTGAAGTCGGTCAGGCCGGTGCCGGGCGTCTGGCGCGTGCTGTCGGCGATGTGGATGTTCATGATGTAGTCCACCGTCTCGGCGATGGCCCTGCCGATGTCCGTCTCCTCGATGTGCATGTGGAAGTAGTCGGCCATGATCTTGCAGTGCGGGCTGCCGACCGCCTTGCAGATCTCCACGCCCTGGGCCAGCGTGCACGGCCACCACTGCTCGTAGCGGTTCAACGGCTCGATGATGAGATACACGCCCAGCTCCTGCGCCCGCTTGCAGACGCGCTGATACAGCGCCACGGTCAGGTCGCGCTCAAGCTTCGCCGTCGAGGCCACCGGCGACAGGTCGGGTAGCCGATCACGCTTCCCACCGATCTGCATCTTCATCGAGATGAGCGGCGGGTGCAGGACCCCCAGCGCCCCGACCTCCGCCGAGACCTCCAGGTTCTGGATCAGCATCTGCACGCCCTTTTCCCGCTCTTCCCTTCGCGGGTCCACCAAGCACGCCCCGCCGCACGAGGTCAGCACCGGCTTGATCCCCGTCTCCTTCGTCGCGGCGTTGATCATCTTGCAGTCCTCGAGCGCGTACTGCGTCGTCAGCTCGACGCCGTCGAACCCCAGCTCGACCAGATTGCGGCACTTCTCCGCGTACGTCGCCCCCGGCGCCATCGCCTCGCGGAGCGCGATCTTCGCTTGGCTTGTCTTCTTCTTTGCCATGTCAACACTCCTTTCGGGTTTGCAGAATATCAAGAAACGCAGTTCGAAGATGGTACAATGTCCAGCGGGATTCGTCAACAGGATTCGCAGGGATTTTCCATCTGACCCTTTACGTTCCGCCTTCGATTCTTCTTGACTGGGCGCAAGCCAAGTCCTATCCTGAACGCGGCAATAAAAGTAGGGTGGGCCTCTGGCCCACCAAAACGTTGTCGGGTGCCCCGCGCGGCAAAGAAGATGGTGGGCCAGAGGCCCACCCTACATATGCGAAATGGTTTTTTTGGAGGGAAGAGCATGGGTAGAGCAGCATGGGTAGGCTTGTGGATGGGTTTGATGTTGGCGGCGGCGGTGGGCCAGGAGGCTCAACCTCCCGGAGGTTTGAAACCTCCGGGAGGTTATGACGATGCCTACGTGACGAAGGCCGAGAGCGGGGACAAGATTCCGCACCCCTTGTCGAAGAAGACGACGACGATCCGGCTCAAGGGGAAGAAGGTCGAGATTCCGGAGAACATGGTCTTCGTGCCGGAGGGGGACTTCATGATGGGCGAGGGCCAGAGCGAGCACAAGGTATGGCTGGACGCCTACTGCATCGGGAAGTTTGAGGTGACGAATGCCGAGTGGAAGGCGTTCGTGGACGCGACGAATTTCCGCCCGTTTCCGACGCACTGGAAGATGGAGGCGCCGCCGGAGGGGAAGGAGAACCATCCGGTCGTTTATGTCTCCTGGGAAGATGCTCAAAAATACTGCGAATGGGTGAAGGAGGGGACGGGCTGGGAGGTTCGTTTGCCGACGGAGGCCGAATGGGAAAAGGCGGCGAGTTGGGACGTGAAGAAGAAGCAAAAGTTGATCTATCCCTGGGGCAAGCAATGGGACGCGAAGCTGTGCAACAGCGGGTACATGCTCGCAAAGCTGGGGTTCCAGCCGAAGGACGAGGGGGATGACTGGAAGAAGAAGTGGGAGGCATTCACCAAGACAGATGCCTATAAAGAGTTGGAGAGTACGGGCGGGAACACGATGGGAGTGGGGAGTTTCAAGAGGGTGCGAGGTCCGTATGGGTGTTGGGACACGGCGGGGAATGTGTGGGAGTGGTGCTCGGATTGGTATATGAAGGACTACTATCTTCTGAAAGATGCGAAGAAAAATCCTGGCGGGCCGAGCGAGATGGAGGCGGAGGTTGTGGAAGGCAAGGGCAAGACCCGCTTGTTGCGCGGCGCTTCGTGCTTCACCTCCTCTCGGGCTACTGTCGCGCCGCGTACCGCAGCTACAACCTCCCTACGTTCCGGTACTGGAACTGCGGTTTTCGGGTGGTTGTGTTGCCTTCGCGGTGATTGATGTGTGAATTTACTCTTTGGTTCTTTTACCCTTTTACCCTTTGATTTGGTGCCCGCGCCGAAGGCGCGGGCGAAAAATTTTTTTCATGGTGAATTCATCCGAGACGCCGATTTTTACGAGATACTACGGGTTCGTGAAATGGCTATTTGAGCGCGTGGAGAAGTTCCCCAAGAGTTCTCGGCCTGTGTTGGGCAATCGCCTGGCGAGCATAAGTCTGGAGATATTGGAGCAGATTGTGGCGGCGCTGTATGCGCGGGACAAGCTCGGTATCTTGCGGGAAATCAACTTGGGTCTTGAACGCCTACGCATCCTCATGCGCTTGGCGAAAGACCTTCGGTACATTTCCATTTCCCAATTGGAGTATGGGGTTCGGGAAGCGAACGAGGTGGGGCGGATGCTCGGCGGATGGGTGAAACAGCAGCAGAAGAAATGAAGAGCTATAATCGGCTGTTTGAGAAGATTGTTTCGTTCGATAACATGTTGCTGGCTGCGCGGAAGGCGGAGCGAGGCAAGAGGGCGCGACCGGATGTCTGCGCCTTCGACTTCAACTTAGAGAAGGAACTTGTTGATCTGAAAGACGAGCTGAAATCGGCAGCATACCGCCCGGGGCCGTACCGCTGCTTCACGGTGCATGAGCCGAAGGAACGTTTCATCAGCGTAGTCCCGTTTCGGGATCGGGTGGTTCATCACGCGATCTGCAACGTGGTGGTTCCGCTGCTTGAAAGGAGTTTTATCTACGACACGTATGCGAACCGCGTGGGCAAGGGGATGCATCAGGCGCTGGTCAGGTTTCGACAATTCGTGCAGCGTTACAGATACGTGCTAAAGTGCGACATCAAGAAGTACTTCGCCACGATAGACCATGACATATTGCTGGGGAAGTTGGAAAGACGTATCCGATGTCGTCGAACGATGGAACTTTTGAGGCGCATCGTTGAATCGTCGCCTCCGCAAGAGTCCATAGTCCAGTATTTTCCGGGGGATGATCTATGGACGCCCATGGATCGGCGCAAGGGCATTCCTCTTGGGAATCTGACGAGCCAGTTCTTTGCCAATTTTTACCTGAACGATTTCGATCACTACGTGAAAGAAAGGCTGCGCGTCAAGCCGTACGTTCGGTATGTTGATGACTTTTCGATATTCGGGCATGAAAAGGATCAGCTTTGGGCCGCTTATAGCCATTGTCGGGGATTTATGGAGAACGAACGATTACGGCTCCATCCGCGAAAGACCAGGATTTACCGAACCGATGAGGGTACCGAATTCGTTGGATTTCGCGTTTTTCCGGACCGCATCAGGATACGACGCGAAGGGGTTTTGCGATTTGCGCGGCGGCTGAGGCGACAGCAGAGGCTCTACACCGAGGGCAGAATAGGACAAGAAGAGATCAAGAGGAGTCTGGTTGCGTGGCTGGGGCACGCCGGTCACGCGAATGCGCGGCGGCTGTGCGGGGATGTATTGATGCAAACTCGATTCGTGAAGGTGCGGAGCTGAAGCGACCGCTTGTTGCGCGGCGGATCGTGGAACAACAACTCGGGAAACTGTCGCGCAACGTACCGCAACTACAACAACCCTACGAACCGGAACTGGAACTACGGATTTCGGGTGGTTGTGTTGCCTTCGCGGTGGGTGCAATCCGTCCGACGCGAGTCCCTCGGCGTTCACGGATTCCGAGGCGGGATGTGGGGGCATCGGACGGCCAAGGCTTCGTTCCTGGTTTGGCGATTTGCCAAACCGAATAGCGTCGTACCCCCGCTGCGGCTGGTAGTCCTGTCGCTACGGTCGAACGCCGCAGCGGGGGCATTGCTTGTTGCCTGCCCTCGCCCCTCTATTGCAACCTTGACTTTGCGATGGTACAATGCCCGCGTTATGACCAAATCGGGATCACATCTTATGCAAAACCTCCGAACAAGGGCCGCGCGGCTCCGCAGGCACATCATCCGCATCTGCGCCGAGAAGGGCGGGTGCCACGTGGGCGGGTCGCTATCCATCGCGGAGGTCATGGCGGCGCTATTCTTCCACTTCCTGAACGTTGATCCGGCGCGGCCCGACGACCCGAACCGCGACCACTTCATCCTCAGCAAGGGCCACTGCTGCCCCGCCCTCTACGCCGCCCTGGCCGAGCGCGGCTTCTTCCCCGCTGAGGACCTGATGACATATCAGGACATGGATAGCCTCTTCGCCGGCCATCCCATGCTCAAGGTCCCCGGGGTCGAGGTCCCCACCGGCTCGCTCGGCCACGGCCTCGGCGTCGGCATCGGCATGGCCGTCGCCGCCCGGGCCGACGGCGCTTCGAGTCGGGTCTATGTCCTCATGGGCGACGGCGAACTTCAGGAGGGATCGGTCTGGGAGGCGGCAATGGCCGCGGCGCATCATGGGGTGGATAACCTTATCGCCATCGTGGACCGCAACCGCCTCCAGTCCGGTGGACGCACCGACGACTTCATGTCGCTCGATCCCCTTGCCGAGAAGTGGCGCGCCTTCGGCTGGGCGGTGAGGGAGATCGGCGGGAACGACATGGCGCAGGTGGTCGAGGCATTCTCCACGATTCCCTTCGAGTCCGCCAAGCCGAGCGCGATCATCTCGAACACGATCAAAGGCAAGGGGGTCTCGTTCATCGAGGACACGCCCGGCTCACACTACCGAAGCCTGACGAAGCAGGAATACGAGCGTGCCCTGCGGGAGATCGAGGAGGGCGAGAAATGACCTCCGGCTACGGACGATCCACAAGCTACGCGGAGGTCCTTGCGCAGATCGGCGAGGAGAACGACGCGGTTTTCGCTCTCGACGCGGACCTGCCCGGCCGGACGCGGCTCTTTGCGAAGCGATTTCCCGACCGATACATGCAGGCGGGCATCGCCGAGCAGAACATCATGAGCATCGCATCGGGTCTCGCGGCGCGAGGGAAGGTCCCGATCGTCCATATTATGGCCCCCTTCGGGACGATGCGGTCCTTCGAGCAGATTCGCACCGACATCGCGTACGCGCGGCGCAACGTGAAGATCGTCGGCGCGTGCGGCGGGCTGTCGGGCGGGCCGTGGGGACCGACGCACCACACCATCGAGGACATCGCGCTCATGCGCGTCATCCCCGGCATGTCCGTCATCCTGCCGTGCAACGAGGCGGAGCAGGCGGCCGCCCTCCGCGCCGCGGTCGCACATGACGGTCCGGTTTACATCCGCCAGCCTGGCCCCGCAGGTCGCAAGATAGATCTTCCCGATTCATTTCAGATCGGGAAAGGAATCCACCTGAGAGAGGGAAAAAATATCGCCCTTCTGACGACGGGGAACCTGCTTGCCGACTGTCTGGATGCGGCGGATGATTTGTCGAAGGACGGCATCGAGATCGCCGTCGTCCACCTGCCCACGGTCAAGCCGATGGACGAGGCGCTTCTCGGAGAGATTGCATCGGAGCACGATCGGATTGTCACAGTGGAGGAGCACAGCGTGATCGGCGGCTTAGGCGGGGCGGTGGCGGAGTTCCTCTGCGAACACGGCGGCCTGCCGGTGCATCGCATCGGCATCCCAGATTGCTTCTGCGAGGTGACGGGGAGTTATGAGCAGTTGAAGGACCGATACGGCCTCGGCGCGCGTGCCATCGCAGAGAGGATCAGGTCCCTTTGTAGCTAAAAGGGGTCAGGCCCAAACCCCAGGAATGGGGTTGCCGCAGTTGGCGCACTTGCCGTCGCGGATGTCCACGCGACCGATGTGGTAGCCGACGCGGTCCACGATCATATTCTTGCACTTTGGGCAGTAGGTCTTTTCACCTTCGTGACCGGAGGCGTTGCCGATGTAGGCATAGTTCAGGCCGCACTCCAGCGCGATGCTGCGCGCCTGCTCCACGGTCTGGATCGGCGTGCGCGGCAGGTTCTGCACCATATAGGTCGGGTAGAACCGGCTGAAGTGGATCGGTGCGTCGGGTCCGAGTTCCTTGCGCACCCACTGGCACATCTCGCGAATTTCTTTCTCGCCGTCGTTCATGCCTGGCAGGAGGAGGACAACGATCTCGAACCATATGCCCTGCTCCTTCAGCGTCACGAGTGTATCAAGCACGGGCTTCAGGTGGCCGCCGCACATCTTCACGTAGAAATCTTCGGTGAACGCCTTGAGGTCTATCTTCACGGCGGTGAGGACCTTGCACAGTTCGGTCATCGGCGCCTTGTTGATGTAGCCGTTCGAGATCATCACATTGCCGACGCCCCGCTCGCGGGAGACTTTGGCGGAGTCATACATATATTCGTAAAAGATTACCGGCTCCGTGTAGGTGTAAGCGATCGTCTTACAGCCGCTACGCTTGGCCATGTCGGCCAGCGTTTCCGGCGGCGCATAAGTTGAGTCGCGGTCCTCGGGGCGGAACTGGGAAATTTCCCAGTTCTGGCAGAACCGGCACACCATGTTGCACCCCGCTGTAGCCAGGGAGAAGGAGAGCGAACCGGGATAGACATGATAGAAGGGCTTTTTTTCAATCGGGTCGGGCCGCAGACCGGAACATGGCCGGGAGTGGACGAGTGTGTAATACGTGCCCTTGCGGTTCTCGCGCACGCCGCACGCCCCACGCTCGCGGTCGGCGATCTCGCACTTCTTCGGACAGAGCAGACACCGGATGCGCAGATCGTCGAGCTTTTCGTAATACATCGCCTCCTTGACGAATCTGCTCTCATCCTCACCCGTGGCGGCGAAAACGCTTGTTGCACAGGCTGCGCAGGTTGCCGCCCCCATCCTCAAGAACTCGCGCCGACTGATTATCTTGCTCATATCTTCTACCCTCTTCTCCCCCCAGAAAGCTTCGTTCAAATTGTGACAATTTCCGCCTTTGAAGGGTCTTGGATACCAAGGCCGGCCTTGGCGGCAGTCAGGATATGCTTCGGCGGCCGATTCACTTTCGCCAGCGGCGGCAGGCCCGTCTCCTTTCGGCGCGCATCGATGACCTGCGCCCCAACCCAGTCGAGTGCCACAGGATCGGTGCTGACCAGCAGGCCGGCGTACTTCCATGCCCGATCCGGTTTGTGGGCGGGACCGCCGTCGCACTGCGCGATCAGTCCGTCGCAGATCGTGAGGCGCAGCTTCTTGCGAATGTGCCGCACGCTGTTTAGATCGGCCACATAGGGATCGCAGTTATTATCGTGATACTTGTTCGGATTGTTGATGGCGCCGAAGAAGTTCTTCAGCCCAAGAGTTACACCGGCCAGGTCGTGGTCCTTAAGCACAGGCACGTTGACGAGCGCGGTGCACTTCCGCGTCACGATCATGCTGAAGCATGACCCGACGCTTCCTTGAACCTCCGGCGATTCTTCGTATGCGCCGTCCGTGCCGAAGCACTGCACGCCGCTGCGGCTGCGATTGATCGTGAACCCCGCGCCGGTTAGCTCTCTGCTGAGACGATCCCAGATGAGTATATTCTCGTCGCGCACCCCCGCCATGCGCAGGCCGTCAATAATCGCATTCACGAGTTCCACGTGCGACCATAACCCAGCCCCCGCCAGGCTGTTGACCTTGATGCCCACCACATCGCGCTTGGAAAATCGGCTCGACCAGGCCGCCTCGGGGCTTGACTCGCCCGTCGCCCTTTTTACGCTTTCGTGAAGGATTGTGGAAAGCAACCTCTGGTCAATGACGCCTTCGTGGCCGAAAATCTTCTCATTCCGCGCCACTGTCACTACAGGAAACCTGTTTTCCGTCTGCCCACCGGCCAAGGCAGACAGGATAAACGGCCTGCTGACCATGCCCGCCCCAAGCGTCTTTATGCCCAGTTTCGCAAATTCACGTCGTTTCATTGTGTCTTTGAGGTTCGTAAAGCTTGTTTTTTTAGTATAGCATAAAATGGGAATAAGTGTCAACTGTTAGGTGCGAGAGGAGTTTCCCCATGTAGAAAGGGGGCGGGAGTTTGAAGGCGGGGCGGTGTTGAATGGGGACAGAAGATGCGGCGATGACGTGCGGCGAAGAGGCGCTGGCATAGAGCATATGGTGTATGCCGTCGGCCACGGCGCAGTGGTAGGAGCGGGCGACCTCGAAGAAACGCCGCGTCTTCTCGCAGATCATCCGATACAGAAACCGCAGCCGCGACCCCGAATACTTCCTCCTCAAAATCTACCAGGCATGCGACGATTACCTATGCAGCTGAGCTGGCGCGAGGGCGTGTAGTCGCTTGGGGCAAGAGTTGCGCACGACCTTCACCCCACCGCCCACTCCAGAGCACGCTTCCGGAAGCGCACGGCCTGGCTGTTGCCTTTCACCTTCGGGTACACCCGTTCGGCGGCAGGAAGGAGGCGTTTGCGCTCGGCCTCAACTTCGGCAAGCGGAATCTCGGAGAGGGCCAAGAGGGTATAATAGAATGGGAAGCGTTTCCATCGGCCCTCGGAGGTCAGCGGATTCTTTGCGAGGTGCTTGAGGCCGTCGGCGAGGATGTCCTCCCACCCCTTGGGCTGCGCGGCGGCGAGGGCTCGCCATCGGGCCGCGGAGCATGTGGCGCAGCAGCAGAGGCCGGGGTCGCGCCTGGGCCTCTGGGGGTCATGGTCGAAACGACTGACAACTTTTTCAATCGCGGTCTCGCGATCCCACCCCGATTTGTGTTTCCAAAGCGTCAACGCCCGGACGGCCTCCTCGCCGAGCACGTGCATCACCCCGGCTTTGCCGAGCTTGCAGTCCTGTGTGGGCACGGCGAGGAGCTGGGCCAGGTCCATCGGCATAGGGGCGAAGAGACACCCGCCATACGACCCCGGCTGGCCCTGGCGCCTGGCGATCCACGACAAGGCATGTTTGAGATGCGGGTCGCTTTTTGTCGTTCCGTTCAGGCGCGCTTCTTCCAGATTCCAGAGCGTTTTTGCCAGGGACAACGGCGCAATGACCCCCCGCTTTCCCATGCCTACCTCCTTGCCCAACGCATAACGTGTCCATGAATGAAATGAAACTCGCCGGCGACGAGATTCGCGTTCGGCGGACGATGTGTCGCATACGTTAACATCTTTTCCGTGAAAAAGTCAAGCGCCTTTGACCCCATGCAAAAAGTTTGGTAAACTTTATCCATGCTTGATCCGCGAGATCTTACCGAAGCCGAACGGCAACTGCTCTCCGTCCTGTGGAAGGCGGAGTTGAGGAACGAGCCGACGGATCGAAAAACGTTGCAGGCGCTCGGTCGGAAGGACATCGGCCGTCGGCAGGTGGGGTGGACCGATGCCTATGCCGGGCTCGTGGACAAGGGCTTAGTCACCAAGAAGGGGCGCGGCTACTCCGCCACCAAAGAGGGCGCCGAATGCCAAACAATGCTCTTCCGCGAGCATCCCTATTGGCGGTTTCTCTATGACGAATTCTATGCGCGTGTGGAGGAAAGCCGCGCCCACTCCGTCCTGTGCGAGCGGGTCTACGGTCGGGACCTGTGCCAACACGGGATGATGAACATGGCGCAGTTGCAGGGGCTTCTCGACGCCCTCCGTCTGGACAAGGGGCGCCGCGTCATCGAGCTGGGCTGCGGGAATGGGCGCATCGCCGAATACATCTCCGACCTGACGGGAACCCACATCACCGGCGTTGATCTATCCGAGGAGGGCATCCGACGAGCCAAGGCGCGAACGAAAGGGAAAGCGGATCGTTTGCGATTCCTTCACGCCAACATCAATGATTTCAACTTTAAGAAAGGCTCGTTCGACGTCCTCATCGCCGTGGATACGCTCTACTTCATAGATATGGCGACCGTCATCGGACGCGCAAGGAAGGCGCTGGCGGACGGAGGCCAGATGGGTTTCCTCCAGAGCCACTGGCATCAGGCGCATGTCTCGGCAGATACGCTGCATCCCCGGAAGACTCCTCTTGCCGAGGCGCTGAAGAAATATGATCTTCGCTTCACCACACGCGACTTTTCGGCGGACGAGGACGCCCACTGGCAGCGCCTCCTCGATGCCTTGAATGATCTCAAGCCCGCGTTCGAGGCGGAGGGCTGCCTTCCCCTCTTCGAGTTCCGTCGGGAGGAGGCGGAGGCCAACGTCCTATGGAACGGCACGGGAAAGCGCGTTCGGTATCTCTATCACGTCCGAACGTAGGACGCCCGGGCGCAAGAGGGCGCTTCCAATCCGTTTACGGATGTGGTAAAATAAAGGGATGGAGAAACCATCGTCTTTACATCCTCAACTCGACAAGACCGTGTTCTCGGTAACTCGTCTGGGCGATGAGTCGGCCGACATCGCCTACTGGCATTCGCGGACGCCCCACGAGCGGCTCGATCACATGGAGCTTCTGCGGCGCATTAACTATGGCGATCAGGCTACCGCCCGACTTCAGAGAGTTCTTGAGATTGCTAAGTGCCCATGGGGTTAGATACCTGCTGGTCGGCGGCTATGCCGTCGATTTGACTTGCGTGAGCCGACGTGATATGCTACAATCTTACTGGTAGGATTAGGCTATTTCCGGAGAGACCCATGTCTGAGGTGCAGACCACACGGATGTCGTCCAAGGGGCAGGTCGTAATCCCGGAGACCGTTCGCAAAAAACTTGGCCTGAAACCGGGCGCCCGATTCGTGGTGGTAGGCCGAGGAGATTCAGTCGTCTTGAAGACGCTCCGTATGCCGAACCTGAAGCAGTTCGATAGCCTGCTGGCTGAAGCGCGTCGCGAGGCCCGGAATGCCGGTCTGAAACGTTCAGATATCTTGCGGGCCATTGCCAGGGTTCGAGGCCGCAAGTGAGAATCGTCCTCGACACGAATGTGCTGATATCGGGCGTCCTGTTTTCAGGACCACCAGCGAGGATCCTCGACGCTTCGCGCATCGGGACGGTGCAGTTCGTCACTTCACCGGAAATCCTGACGGAATACAGCGAGGTTGTGGCGTCTTTGAGCCATGATTTTCCAAAAGTCCCAGTTCGGCGTATCATCGAGATGATTGCGGTTCATGCTGAAATGGTTGCCGCTCCCCCGCTTGTGAATTCTGTCTGCGCTGATCCCGATGACGATAAATTCCTTGCTTGTGCTCTTGCCGCCGGCGTTAAGACCATTGTGAGCGGGGACAAGCATCTGCTCCAGGTTTCCGGTTACGAGGGCATACAGGTTATGAGACCGAGCCGATTCATAAGCGAATGTCTGTAGCCGATGTTGATGCCGCTGCCCCATGAGGCACGACATCACACAATCGCCCCCTGCCCCCTCAATCGCCTCCTCAATTCCTGAACGTCAATCGCCCGCGGCCTCTCGCCCGACGCCGCGCACATCGCCGCCGCCAGGCCCGCCGCCTCGCCCATGGCCATGCACTGGAACATGACGCGGATTGACCCCTGCGCCTCGTGCGTGGCCGAGATAGACCGCCCGGCGACCAGAAGATTGTCAATCCTCTTCGGCACAAGACATCGGTAGGGGATGTCATAGTGCTCGCCCTTCTTCAGGCGTTCGCCGCTGGCCTGGTCCATGCCGGGGCCGGTCAGGTTGTGGATGTCCACGAAGAACGATCCCTTCGCGATGGCGTCGTCGAACTTTCGCGCGGCGACGATGTCGTCCTTCGTCAGCACGTACTCCCCGACGATCCGCCGGCTCTCCCGCGTGCCGACGATGGGGGCCGTGTCCACCATGTAGGCGTTCTCGCATCCGGGCAGGTGTTTCCTGAAGGCGTGGAGGGCCATCTTGCACTGCCGCCGCCCCTCGATCTCGGCCTGGGTCATGTCGAGGACGCTCGTGGAGTCGGTGCGGATCATGTGGGTGAAGTTCACACCCACCTCATCGGGCCGGCCGGGCCAGTGCCAGAACCCCATGAGCTGGGTCTGGAACGGCTCCATGTCGCCCGCTCCGATAGCCTTTTGGCACATCTGCTCGATCCTGGGATCGGATTTTCGGTATTCCGAAAGTCTCTCCCAGTCCACCCCCGCCATGCGGAACATGAGCGTCACCGGCTGCATCAGCCCGTCGGCCGGTCGGCCCTTCTCAAAGGGCGCGCCCGCGCGGGCTGCGATGTCCGCGTCGGCGGTGCAGTCAACCACTTGCTTGCCCAGGATCGCCCACCGGCCCGACTTGCTCTCGACGAGGATGCCCTTGATCGTGTCCTCCTCGACGATGGCGTCGGCCGCGAAGGCGTGGTAGAGGACCTCGACGCCTGCCTCGCGGGCCATGGCGTCGTACTCCAGCTTCATTTCCTCAACGTCGTAGTCCAACATGCCGCCGCGCAGGACGCCCGCGCCGCGCTTCACGATCCGGTCGCACAGCTCCTGCGCGACGCCGCCGACGATCATCTCCGGGCTGCCCGCCGCGTTCATCTGGTTCATATGCGTGTGCAGGCCCGTGGTGCCGACGCCGCCGAGCGCGCCCATCTGCTCGATGATAATGGTCTTCGCCCCCGCCCGCGCCGCCGACAGGCACGCCCCCACGCCCGCCGGCCCCCCGCCGGCGACGATGACGTCGTACTCCCCATGGACCGGGATTTTCCGTGATGGTTCGGTGTAGGTCTTCATTGCGCTCCTCACTGATTCCACATTCCTGATCTTAATCCTAATCTTAATCCTAATCGTAATCTCAATCTTGATCCCGACCCTTACCCGTTCTCGTTCGGATTAAGATCAGGATTAGGATCAAGATTAGGATTAAGATTACGATTAGGATCGTCAATACGGTGGGGCCATCATACGACACGCGGGGGAATCCGTCTACCTACGATTATGCCGGAAAGATGGGAAGATTTTGACGTGCGGGGACGCTCGCTTACCTAACCCACCCCTCCATGATCTCGCGGGCCTCGGCAACGTAGGCGTCCGTGTTCTCCTTGTCCTTCACCTCCAGTTCGAGGGACAGATAGCCGTCGAAGCCCTTCGCGGCGAGGGCGTTGACCACGGCGACGTTGTCGGTCTCGCCCGCGCCGATGGCGACGGATTGTGTGCCGATGTGGTCCTTCACATGGACATGCTTCACCCGGTCGCCGAAGCGCTCGATGAACGCCATCATGTCCACCTTGGACGAGGTGAAGTGGCCGGTGTCCATCGTGATGCCCATGCGCGGGTGGGTGAGCGCGGCCATGAGCGCGTCGTAGTCCTCCATGGTCTCGAACCAGTTGCGGTAATGGTTCTCGATGCAGATCTGGAAGTCGTGGACGTCCAGCATCCCTTCGAGGACCTTCAGTCCCTCGATGGCGTTGTCGAGGCTGCCGCCCTGGTCGCGCCGGCTGCCGGTGAAGACCAGGCGGTCCGCGCCGAGTTCCGCGCCGACGAGCATGCACTCCTCGAAATACGCCACGGATTTTTTCGCCTCCTTCGCGGACAGGCACTTGATGCCGCCTGCGTGCAGCGCCACAAGTTTGAGGCCGTACTTCGCCAACAGGTCCTTGAGCATGGCCGTGTCGTCCTTGCCGCACTCGAAATGGCACCATCCAGGGACAGCAACCAGTTCGAGGTTCTGCCAGCCGGCCGCGGCGGTCCGATTCAGGGCCTCATCGAGGGAGACTTTAGAGTAGCAGACGGTGGACGTGGCAAGTTTCATGGGCTGTCCTCATTCACAGATCAATGGGTTCGCGCTTCTCCGCCGATTCGACCACCGCCGCCGTGGCCCTCAGGACGGCCAGGGCGTCGTCGGCAGTCGGCTCGGGATTGCGACCGGCGATCATGCAGTCCACAAAATGCTGCAGCGCGTCGGCGACAAATCCCTGCGGCCGGCCGGTGTAGCTCTGCGACGCCATGCGCGGGTAGCTGAACTTCTCCTTCGTCGTCGCCATCTCCGTGCCGGAGACGACGGTGTTGATGATGACCGACGCCTCGGTGAACAGCAGCTCCATCTGCGAGTCCACCATGTACGGCAGCGTCTCGGGCATGATCCAGACCGACTCGAAGGCGGCGATGGCGCCGTTCCTGAACTCAATCGTCGCGTGGTAGGCGTCGGGCGTGTCGAAGCCGAGTTTCTTCAGATGGCCTTTCCGGCAGACGCCGTAAACGCGCTTGACCTCGCTGCCCCAGAGCCACCGCACGCGGTCAATCGTATGGCTCATCAGCCAGTGGGGCAGGCGGGTGTGCCTCGACCAGCCCTTGAGCATCTTTGTGGGAACATAGATCGTGTTATTGAGCCGCGCATAGGCATACACCGGATCGCCGAGTTCGCCGGCGTCGAATTTCGCTTTTGTCAATCGCATCTGCGGCCACCAGCGATTGCTGAAATTGATCATGAAGCGGACCTTCGCCTTCTTCACGGCCGCGACGATCTTCTCGCCGTCGGCGACGGACGTGGCGATGGGTTTTTCCATGAGGATGTGCTTGCGCGCCTTCGCCGCCGCGAGGCCGGGTTCCAGGTGCAGGTGGTCCGGCAGGACGATGGACACGGCCTCCACGTCTTTCAGGGCCAGTAGGTCGCGGTAGTCGCTGAAGGCGTGGGGGATGTTGTATTTCTTCGCCACCTGTTGCACGCGCTTCTTGTTGATGTCGGCGACGGCGACGACCCGGGAATTGTCGAAAGACTGAAATTTTTCGACGTGGCTCTCCCCTTGCAGGCCCACGCCGATAACACCAACCTTCAGCACCTTGCCACCCATGAAATCATCCTCCCTGTTCTGACTGCAATGGAACGAGATCGGAGTATCATGCCAAGGGGGATGATGGATGTCAACAGCGATCTGTCGGGGAAAGGATTCCCCTCCGACAGCAGGCAGACTCCGGGCAACCGCAGGGCGCTCACCTTAGCCGATGTCTATGATCACCCCCAGGGCCTCGCCCGGACGGTTGAGCACAAGTTCCATCACGCGGGGCATGTCATCCAGCGTGAAGTGGTGCGTCGTGAAGGCTTCGAGGCGGATCGCGCCGCGCTGGACGTGGCCGAGCGCCTCGGCGGTGGTCCCCATTCGATCGCTCTTGTCGCCCCCACAGAAGCGGATGCCTTTGAAGAAAGCCCGCGTCCCGTTGTAGCGCACCCCGGAATCAGGCACGCCATACATTACCAGCCGTCCGCCTGGCCTCAGCACACGCGCGGCGAGATCATAGACATCGAAACCCGTCGCATCAATGAAAACGTCCACGCGCCCGAACTTCTCCCTGATTTCCTCCTCGGGATCCCCTGCCGAGGCGTTGATGGTCAGAGCGGCGCCGACTTCCCTTGCCTTCTCGAGTCGCATGTCATGCAAATCAATCGCGCACACCTTCGCGGCGCCGACGGCGAGCGACTCCTGCACCAGCAGGTTGCCCGAAGGCCCCACACCGCACACAATTACCGAATCGCCCTTGCGAACATTGCCCATGAAGGCATAGGTTGCGAAGATAGGCTCGATGAAGGTCGCATGGTCGTACGACATTCCGTCCGGAACAGGATAGATGCGATCCACCGGCGCGGACTGAAACTCGGCGAAGGCGTTGCCGTACTTCATTGAGGCCACGCGATCGCCGACCCTGAAGTCCTTCACGTTCCTGCCGACCTCGACGATTTCGCCGGCGCATTCATGTCCCATAATCCACGGCAGCTCCATCCACGGATAGGCGACCTCGCGCACGCGCCGGCCCGAATAGAGCGCCGCGTCGGAGCCGTTGCAGACCGAGGCGCGGATGACCTTCAGGACAACCTCATCCTCGCCGGGGAGCGGGTAGTCCACATCCTCGACTCGCAGGTCGAGCGGCGTGTGAAGTCTCACGGCTTTCATCCTCTTGCGATTTGACATTGATATGTCCTTTCTTGTTCCTATACGATCCTTCATTGTCAGCCCACGACACTGACGGCACTCTACCCCATGAAAGGAGAGTTGAAAATGCAGAGACTTGACTTTTTTAGATATACTATCTTGCTGTGGGATTGACCCGAATTATTCACGAACAGGTTGCGGATTGCCGCAACCGTGACGCTGATATGTCATTGCGAGGAGGCCCGTTCCTACGGGCCGACGAAGCAATCTCATCGCTCGTGACGCCATGGAGCGTATGAGATTGCTTCGGCCCGCGAAGCGCGAGCCTCGCAATGACAAAGTGCACCGGTCGTGAATAATTCGGGTCAGCGGGCGCGCCGGCGGTATTCGGAGGGGGTCATGCCCACGATTTTCTTGAAAAGGCGGAAGAAGTAGTAGGGGTTCTGATACCCGACGCGGACGGCGATGTCGATCACCTTGAGATTTGTGCCGGTCAGGAGATCCCTGGCAAGTTCCATCTTCTTCTCGATGACGAACTTGATGGGCGAGTAGCCGGTTTCCTTCTTGAAAAGTCTGCTCAGGTAGTAGGGGCTGAGATAGACATTCTCCGAGAGATCGTCCAGAGCGATGGGGAAGGCGACGTGCTCGTCGATGTACGCCTTCGTGCTTTCGACGATCTCCGCGACCCTCTCGTCCGACGTGGCCGGCGACCCGCCGTTGCGCGCCGCTTCGATGGCGCGACGCAGCGCGACAATCAATTCCAGAATGTATCCTGTCACGAGGATCTCGAAGGCCAGTTTCTCGTTCAGGACCTCGGTGAGGATGCGCTCCAACAGCTTGCGAAACTCTTTGCTCGGCCCATCCTTCACAACACGGTCCTTCGCGTCGCCCTGTGGAAAGACATAGCGCGGCTCGTCACCCACAAAAGCGATATGGAAGCCCAAGAGCAGGAATTCGAAGGGATGATCCACGTGCGTGAGCCAATGGACGTCGCCGGGTCGGCAGATGGAGAGATCTCCGACACCCAGACCAAATTCCTCGTCGTTTATCTTCGACCGGCAACGCCCGTTGGTGACGTATAGGAATTCGTAGTTCGCATGTTCGTGCTCCCGGAAGTCCCACGGCCCTTCACGAGAGTGGCGGCCGCAGTAGTCGAGCCGGGGGAGAAATGCCTCGGCGACATCGTCCCCATCTGCCGTAGGAGATCGGTAGTATTCCTTCACGGGTTCGGGATGTCCACCACGGGGGACGGCGCAACGGCGCGGCCGATAGGCTTGCTTGCGACCATGCGTCAGGCCTCCTCCTTTTCCGAGATGATATGCGCCGTGAAGGTAAGGACCTCCGTGGCCGGGTCCTTCCATGCGTCGGCCGGCAGGCCCGCCTTGCCGGAACAGCAGTGGGACAGAAACTCCTCCTTCGTCCAGCCGGTCTCCGTCGCCACCTGGGGGAGGAAGCACCCGCCCCGCCCGCCGCGGCGGATGTAGATGCCGTGCGTGCCCAACTCGATGCTCAGAGGGTCGTCGGTCCTTTCCAGCGGCGAGAGGACGGAGATCTCGATGTCGATCTCCTCTAACTCATCGGGCATGACGCGGTCGTACATGAACCTCGGGTCCTCCATCGCCGACGCCAGGGCCATGCGGCGGACCACCTTGTAGAGCGCCTCGTTCGCCGTGAACTGGCCGATGCACCCGCGCAGGCGGCCGTGGTTCTTGATCGTGACGAACGCCCCCTGGTGGCCCTGGAGATCTGGATGGTTCTCCTCGAACTGTGGAATGGGTTTGCCGCGAACGGCGGCCTCGACGACGCTTCGTGCAATCTCCAATAGTCTTTGCTCGGCGGATTTGTCCATGGCGGCCTCCCCTCGTTATTCCTTTTCCTTCTTCTCTTGAATGATGTGTGCGGTGAACACGAGCACCTTCGAGTCCGGGTCTTTCTTCCATGCGTCGGGCGGCAACCCCGCCTTGTTCGCGCAGCAATGCGACAGGAACGTCTCCTTGTCCCACCCGGTCTCCGTCGCCACCTGCGGCAGATAGCATCCGCCCCGCCCCCATTTCTTGTTGATGATATAGATGCCGTGTTTGCCCAGCTCGATCTTCATCGGGTCGTCAATCTCCGTCAGCGGCGAGAGGACGGAGATTTCGATGTCAACCTCCTTCAGCTCCGCCGGCCGGATCGGATCGCCGAAGAACCGGCTGTCCTGCGTGGAGGACTGCAACGCCGCCCAGGCGACCACCTGGTAGAGCGGCTCCCTGGCGACAAACTGCCCGATGCACCCGCGCAGGCGATCATGGTTCTTGATCGTGACGAAGGCCCCCTGCTTCCCCTGCAGCTCCGGATCGTCCAGGGAGAAGATCGGCATCTTCTCTTTCTTGACGGCGGCCTCGATCACCTTCCGCGCGATGTCCAGCAACTTCTTCTCCGCCTCCGCGCTCATCGGCTTCGGGTCGGGCGGGAGGGCGGCGGGCTTCTTCGGCTCCTCGCGCTTGGGAGTCGCCGGGGGCGTCGCGCCATCCTGGGCGTAGAACGCCATGGCCCCGTAGCCGACGACCCTCTCGTGTTCGGCCCCGACATCCCCGGAGTTGGCGTACTTCAGAATCATGGCCTGGTTCGCGCCGAGTTTCTTCGCGGCCATGATCATGGTGATCGTGGCGTCGTCGGCGCACATGGTGCAGGACGGCTCGTCGAAGTTCCTCCCCTTGAGGCGATCCTCTTCGCTGCGGATGTAGGCGGGGTCGTAGGTCTTCAGCGATTCCAGCGTGGCCATGTCCACCCTGTTTGCGACCTCGTAGGATGGGAAGTGGGAGAGGTCCGTCCCGGCGATGAGGAGGACCTTCTTGCCTTCGCACGCCTTCACGAGGGCGTCCGAGACGACTTCGCATTCGTCCATCGTGCATTGCGTCATAAGTATGACAACAATCTTGAAATCCTTCAGGACGCACTGGAGGAACGGAATCTGGTTCATGGCGGAATGTTCGCTGATGTGGGCCCGAGGTTCGAAGCCGATGCGCTTGTCGGCCTTCGTGATCTTCTGGGCCATTTCGGTATCAACCGGGATGTCCCCCAGGACCGTTCGGTACTTCCCGCCGGGGAAGACGGAGATGAGCGATGGATAGCCGCTGTGGCAAACCCCGAGCACCACAACAGTTTCGATGTCGCGGCCGACAATCTGCTTGTAGGACCACGCAGCCACCGGCCCGGAGAACCTGTAGCCCGCATGGGGCGACACCAGGCCGATGAGTCTGCCGGGGATGTCCTTCTTCTCGGCCTTTGCCAGGAAGCCGTCAATCATCTTCCGCAGTTCATCCGGGTCGGCGGGATACCACTGGCCCGCGAGGGCGTCGTCGGTGCGGAGGTAGCTGCCAAGGTCCTTCTGCTCCTGGCCGTTTGTGCACGAGGGAAAGGTGAGGGTGAGAATCAGCAGGACAAGCCAGATGCAGTTATGCTTCATGTCGAACGCCTTTCTCACAGGGCCCATTTGATGACCACAAACCCCAGGACGATCAGCACGACGAACAGGATCGCGAGCCAATCGAAGTACTTGTCAATGAACCGCTTCGCCGGCGGCCCGAAGATGTAGAGCACACCGGCCACGAGGAAAAACCGCGCACTACGGCCGATGACGGAGGCCGAGAACAGCACCCAGAGCGAGATCTTCGAAATGCCCGCTGCGATGGTAAATACCTTGTACGGAATCGGCGTGAAAGCCGCGATCAATATGGACTGGAAGGCGTAGTCCTCGTACTTCTGCCTCACCAGATCAAACTTGTCCTGCAAGTGATAGAAGTCCACGATGCGCTGGCCGACGGATTCCCAGAACCAGTACCCGATGGCGTAGCCGAGAAAGGCCCCGAGCACCGACCCGATCGAGCAGATGAGGGCATAATAGAAGGCCCGCTTCCTCGACCCCAGCGCCAGAGCAATAAGCAGCACGTCGGGCGGAATGGGAAAAAAGGACGACTCCACAAACGCCAGGACGAACAGCGCCGGCGCGCCGTAGGGCGTATCGGCCCAATGCAGCACCCAGTCGTACAGGCGGCGGATGATGCCCTTCCTCTTGGCGAGGGGTTTTTCGGCTTCCGTTGTTTCCACATTCTCTCCGCATGGGTTTGGACATGGTTCTGAGTTCGTCCACCGTACCGAATTATACAGGCGCGCCGTGCGGGCGGCAAGTCAAAAAGGCGGCGCGGGCCGCATCTCAGTTAGGGAGCGGGAATCCATGCCTCACTACGAAGCACACAAAGGCCACGAAGGGGGCCACGGATTAAACACGGAATTATCCCGCGCGGATGCAGGACTGATTAGGCCAGACCATCGGTGTTTCATCCGTGTTGATCCGTGGCTCAGATTGGCAACCGGGGGTAGGAGTGGAATCCCTTCCGCGATTCGTTGGGGAAAGGATATGCTTCACCACGAAGCACACGAAGGCCACGAATCCGAAGAGAAGAGCGGACGCAGATTGACGCTGATTCCACAGATAAAAAAGTAGCTCAAGAATCCGATTTCTAATCTCTGACCTCTGACTTCTGATTTCTGTGTCCATCTGCGTTAATCAGCGTCTGCATCTTCATTCGCATTCTTTGCGAGATTACATTTACATAAAGTAAGCCAAAATCATCTTGACATACAATATTTTGCGCGTTATACTTTGCAATGAAAGGAGGAATCTGAAATGGCTTCGACTACTGTAACTGCCAAGGGACAAGTCGTTATCCCATCGAGGATTCGCCGAAGACTCAATATCAAGAAGGGAACGAAGCTCTATATCGAGGAACGGGGCAATGAATTGCTCCTGAAGCCCATCACGCCGGAATACTTCGAGAAGATCGCCGGCGTCCTGCCCACGCAGGGGAAGTTGTCCAAGGCCCTTCTCCACGAGCGCGCCCGGGACAAGAAACGGGGGGCATAACCCATGACGCGCGTCCTCGACGCCCACGCCCTCCTGGTGTTCCTGGAGAAAGAGCCGGGCTTTCAGAAAGTGGAGGCGTTCTTTGTCGCCGCGCTGAAGAGAGACGATCCTCTGCTGATGACTTCGGTGAACTTCGGAGAGGTCTACTACATCGTCCTGCGGGAATGCGGCGGGCAGAAGGCCGCGGAGATCGAGAAGATCATCCAAACATTGCCCATTGCCATAGTGGATGTGGACATTGCGCTCGCCAAAGAGGCCGCTCGTTTCAAATCCGCGAAAAAGCTCTCCTACGCCGACTGCTTCGCCGCCGCCCTGGCCAGGGTTCACAAGGCGGAACTCGTCACTGGCGACAGGGAGTTTGAAGAGGTCGAAGACCAGGTGAAAATTGCATGGGTAACATAGCCAAGCATCGCCGCGGGTGGGAATCTGTCGCTGAACTCGCCAAATTCATGCTGATTTCCACAGGAGATAGGAATTAGAAGTGAGGAGTTAGAAGTCTTGACTCTTGACTTCTGGTTTCTGCGTTCATCCGCGTCCATCTGCGTCCATCCGCGTCTCCCTCTTGCCGTTCCCTGACCTCTGATCTCTGATCTCTGACTTCTGCGTTCATCTGCGTTCATCTGTGGTTGCATCTTTCCGTTCTCCGCGTCTTTGCGGCTTTGTGTGAGATTTTTTCTTCACCATCTCGCCCATTTCGCGGTATAATAGAAACCGCTCGGAGTGCGGCGTCTCCCGCCGCTCCGCAACCAGGGCAAGGCGTCACATGCTGCACATGGCAGACGCTCCGGAAAAAATGTATCATGTCCCGTACACCACGGGAAAACAATGCCATCTCCAAAAAGTAGAAATTCAAGACCTGACCCCTATAGTCCTTCTGCTTCTCGACTGCTGACAATCTGGCGGGTACTGTATTATGAGTTGGACCAGATGGAGAGGCCGACGTACGATCAAAACGTCTGGATCGGCACTTGGTCAAATCTTGACGAAGGAGCGACCGTGGGAGGAAATACGACGTGGACCGTTACACTATCCACCCCGCAGCCGAAGAATGGTATTGGATCCTACACACTGAGCGATGGTGAGTTTGAAAACGGATGGATTAGGTTGTATTCTCCTTCAAATCCCGAGGACCCTGATGCGCAGACCGACCCGATTGTCTACAAAGTTGTTGGCTACGAAGCTGAAGCAAATAACGGAGTAGTAACATTCGTTGCTCCGGAAGGTGACGGCTGGCGGCTGCGCACGTATTACGTTAACAAGTCAGCGTCCTTCGACATGGTAGACGATGATCTGTCGAAGGGGTTGGGAGGCAAGGAAATCTTCCTGGCGCAGAGCGGGGGGAGCTTCGAAAATCCCAACGTCCCACACCAGACTATGGAGTCCGTCTTTGCACAGGCATACATTACTGCCCGTAATGATGAATCATGGAACAGCACGATTGATTTCAAGCGTCACATAACGTTTTCGGGTTCTCTGAATCCCTGGGGTGTAGAGGAAGACGTGTATGAGGAATTGCAGCAATTGCCGCGGACATCTGCCTTTGTGGGAGCGGGTTCGAGCTTTCGAGCTGTTACAGTGGGGGTCTTCTACCAGCTCAGCCCCGGCACAGATGGGGATCCCGATGAAGTGGACGGCAATCCGGCTACGGCACTGGACGCCACCCTCGGTTTGACCCCCAACGACTTCTGTAAAGTTGACGACCGGCGTGTTGCCATATTCTGGGAACCGATACGTGAAGGAAAAAGCAGCGATGCGTTTTGCGCAATAAACGCCGCCCACGAAATTATCCACACATTCTGGGGAAGCGGTTTGCTCCAGTTCGAGCATGACAGTGAAGGTCTGTTCAGAGACAAGCCGACGGATAGTGATACCTTCCTGGGCGATTGGACACGCAATATACTTCGGCAGGAGTTTTAGGGACAGTGATAGAATGACAAAGAAACTGTTAGTATATATCTCTATAATCGAACTTGTTTTGGGGCGAATGAATCCCCTATGCGCGCAAGAAGAAAATGTCGAATCCATCAGCCTGTCAGTACGCGAGGTAACGCGTGGAACATGGGCCGGAGGCCCCTTCATTCTGCGCGTCGTTTTGAACAATGTCCACGAAAGAGAAAAGGCGAAAATCGACTATAGGTATCCCCAAAGTTTGCGGATAGTAATTGTCGGCAACGAACGCTTCAGAATAGGTCACGATTTTCACCATTGCCCCTGGGGACGAAGACAAGTTGTTATTGACCCGAAAGGTTCGTATGAGGAATATTTGGTCCATTGGGCCGGTATTTTCTCTCTTGAGAACGAAGATGAAAATGTGGCGGTCCACAAAGGAACTGGCGAGCACAAGATCTATGTGGCACTCAGATCCGAGCAAGGTGCTGTCCTTGAATCCAATGTGATTACTATAAGAGTTGACGAAAGGCCGTCGGGGAAGGATTTGTGGCAGCTTTTTGAAACTCCAGATGCAAAGCAGTATTCCCCACTCGCCGTCAAATTTCTGGCCGTATTCTTTGGTCCCAGCACACTCAAGCCAATGGAAGGATTTCCCCAGAACATTGTTAGGATTCTGGAAGGCTTTCACAGTAACCTAGAACAAGAAATGTATCTAGTGAGAAACTTCCTGGTGAAGTGCTATTACTCCAAACTGGACGAGGAATGCAAAGATTATCAGAAGTGGGGTCGGCAGGTTAGGGATAACGAGTGGTTCAAGAAGTTGATGGGCATGAAAACAGCTATTGAGTATGAATATATACCGATCATGGCCAGGGAGAGGCGGTTCTTGATGGCCAGAGCAATGGGGTTCACAAAAGACTATGACGCCGCGATAGCTGACCTGAGAACACTCATTGACTCAGGAGTCAGGGATTACGTTACAGAAGAAGCCGAGAAATCCATAAGAGACCTGGTGGAATGGAAGGATGGAAAAACACCGCCCCCTCCTCCCAAACCACCACCACCTCCACCATACTCCAAGCCTTCGGATCTCGACGGAGCGCTTATCGGTAGATCGGCAGTGGATGATGTTAAGGAGGTCGAGGCGCTTCTCGATAAGGGGGCAAGTATCAACGGGAGAGACGAATGGGGCCAGACGCCTCTCTTGGCGGCCTCCTTCGGGCATTGCAAGGAGGCGGCTATGTTGTTGATCCGAAGGGGCGCGGATGTGAACGCAGCAAATAAAGACGGCACAGCCGCGCTGCACGTCTGGGCGGCAACTGGCGAAATGCCCGTGGTTGAACTCCTCCTCGCCAATGGGGCAGATGTGAACGCATTTTCAACGACATTCGGCACGCCGTTGGACAGTGCTCTTCAGCGTCGGCGGCCCAATTGGCAAGAGGTCGCTGAAATCCTGCGTAAGCACGGCGCGAAGTTGGGCAAAGAACTAAAATAATCCCCTCGCCGACGGGCAAAAAGGCTTCGACGGCAACATCTGGCGCAAGCTCAAGTCCGAGGAGAAGAAATAGCCCCCGCCTCCGCCGAACTATACGTGGTTGGCGCATGGGTACACGGAGGAGGGCCAGGAGGAGATGCGCCGCGATCCCCTGCCCCTGCCGGACGAGTTCACCGCCGTGGACCTCCAGCTGATCCAGGGCGGGACGGCCCTGCCGGAGGCGCAGGAGGAACTGCCCGGGGCGATTGTGGGGATGATGCCGGAGGGTGTACCCATGCCGACGACGCTTGCGGAGCTGAAGGCATTGGGTGCGTTGGAGGTGCGGATGATCATCCCGGAGGAGGCGTTGGCGATTTCGCCGAAGGTGCGGCTGCTGTATGATGCGGAGGTGGATGAGGACCTGACCGTCCATGACGCCACGCTGCACGTCTGGCGCGTGACGGGCGAAGCCGCGTGCGAGCTGGACTACGGCGCAGCGCTCACGCCGCAGGACCTCCAGAACAGTCGGTTCTTCGTCCTGGGCAAGGACCCCGGTGCCTTCAACCTCTGGTTGCGTCCCGACGGGCACAGCTACCGGGCCTTCATCGCGTCGGATTTCGCGACGGTGAATGTGGTCGAACTGAGCATGGAGATCAACGAGCCGGGCAGCGAGGACGACTTCATCCTCGCGGGGACGGAGGGGACGGTGACGGTGTCGCTGGACGGTTGGATCCGCCCGGAGGGCTGCGAGGCACCCCTCGAATATAGGCAGTATACACTCACGAATGAAGAAGGTGGCGCTGATCTACTGTTTAAGCAGGGGGATGACTTTGTTCTTACAGCACCTATCGTACTAAACTCGGGAGTAACCGTTGTTGCCATGGGCCAGCCTGGGCCTGGACAGGCGAATATCACTGCCAGAAGTGCTAACCCGATACGGAATCTGGATGGGACAGCCTTCGTTCCAAACATCACGGTCGAGTTCAGGAAGCTTGGCCCAACTGGTTGGGTTTACATCACAGAACCTAATAACCATCCATCAGGCACGGTGGGCATCAAGTACTATCCTGATGCGACACAACCTGGTGGCGCTTGGAACGATCAGGTACAGATTTATGTAACAGTGTCGGGTTTTGGACCATCAACCCCCACCATGATGCGCAATGTCTATTTAGCCGTTTTCGACCCCGACGATCCGTCCGCGAATACAGTGGGCAACGTCGTCGATTCGGACCGGCTTGGTGGAGACAATCGTGGGGGACGGGGCACATTAGGATCAGACTCGGGAATCTTAACTCTGGATGCGAGTGGTACCACGGGAACCTTCACGACAACCTTCACGGTGTCTCATCAACCTGGCGACAATCACAGGATTGCCGTGGCGGTTGGCAGGAGAGGGCCCTTGGCAGTTCTGAAGGATGATGATGTGCCTGCAAGTAACCAGCAGGTTAGGGGCTTCAATGGTTGCATTTCGCCTTTGTTGACTGTATGGAGGAATCTCTACATTGAGCTTGACTCTATGACACAGGAACCGGATTATCCGGGTGAAAGATATCCCGACATTGCTTCTTTCTTTGCGCATTCGCTTGTCTCAAACTCTCCTGTTCCGGGGCTGAGTACTATTTACGTTTGGGGCGGTACACTTAATCCTCCGGTGCAGGGATTTTATGAAGGTGGCACCGTATCGATCCACTACGGAACGACGCCTGCGGAGACGTTGGAGCTTGAAGTGTTGAGCAACACCGCCCACTGGGCGCGCTGGTGGTACCGAAATAAGATCGTAGTAGACGGCGTGCCAGAAGCAAACGTGGTCAACCAACTGAGGTACGATATGCTTTGGACGATCAAGGACGATGACCCAGCGGATCCCCAACTGCCCAGTTATCTGCCAATTTCCCCATGGGTGCAGAAGGAGTACTCGACAGCGTATATCTCGATTCAGCCCCTTGATGACGCATTGAACCTAAACAAGGACAAGGTTGTGCCTTTCCAGTCGAACGCCAGCGGGCGGTGGGATAATACCCTCAAGGCATGGACGTTGGGAATATCTTGGGCAGCCGCGCAAGATATCCCATCGGAGGCCGGCTTTTGGACATCTCTGCTTGTGGCGGGCTATCAAGGTCCACCAAGCACCGACTTAGACCCAGATATTTTCGATGATCGTTCCTATGGAACAGGAGTACCCGCTACTATTGACGAAGCGGAGCTATATGGATGGACCTATGAAGCAACAAACAATAATGCTACTCTAATCTTCGTCGAGACCCTGCGTGAGGCACCGCCTTTCATAAAGTTATCGCGTATGGACGTCATAATTGCCCATGAGGTCGGGCATGCAGGAGGATGGACTTACCTCAAGATCGGCGAGGAAAGTAGAGAACATGCTGAAGGGGGCATCATGGCAGAAGGTGCCCCGGAATATTACCTAAATAAACTAACAACTTTCATGCCATCCACACTCAAACGCTTTCGGGATGCTGAAGTCTGGTAGGCGGCGATTTTTAGCCGGACCATGGCATGTGCCGGTTGCATACAATGCAACGAATGATCGTTCCCCGGGAACTCGAGGGTGATACGAAATGACAAGTAGAAAAAGGACTTCCATGTTGTGTGGAGCTATCGCTCTGATAGCAGCGGCATCGCTGGAGTTCTTTGGGATCAAACAAGTGTACTACACCAGAGTATGTATCGATTGTTTGAAAGAGGAGCCGATGTATGAGGTTCATCTGTTTGGTATTCGAATTCGGCATGTACGTAGAGCAGAAGATCTAAATCAGAGCATTGGTGCTTCAGTATTTGAAGAAATACTGGGATATAGCTGTCCACACAGATATAAGAAGGCGGGCTTCTGTGAGCGCACTGGGCTGGTATTTGGTGGTTCTGTGATGTGCGGCGAGTATGCAGAAGGTGCGTTGCATCATTATCGAAAACAAGCGATTCAGCAACTTTACATTGCGTATGGGCGGATACCAAATAGGGCGTCAGCTCAGACCGCCTACAAGATGATCGACGAACTTTCTGCCGCGGGTAAGTTTGGCGACAAGTCTCTGCGATCACTTGCCGAAAAGCTCTCCGAAGTAGATGAAACAGACGACTGGGATCGTGTAATACCTGCGTTCAGAAGGGCGAGGAAGAAAGAAGGTACTGAGGCAGATGGCGAAAAGCATCAATGAAACCTGCTGTTCATAGGTCATGCGGCAGTCACGGCTCAATGACGAGGTGATTTCCAGGAGTTCCAGTTATCCAGCCCTAAAGAGCTTGCGAACACCATGCATGATAGCCGAAACACCCTCGCCACCACCATTTGGCACAAGCTCAAGTCCGGCAGTAAGAAATAGCCTCCGCCGGATTATACGTGGCTTTCGGGTTGGGAGTTGACGGGCCAGGAGCCGATGCGGCGTCCGCCGCTGTCGATGCCGGATGAGTTCAGTCGGATGGAGTTGGAGTTGATCCAGGGCGGGACGGTACTGCCGGAGGAAGAGGAGGAGTTGCCTGGTGCGATTGTGAATGGAAAAATGTACCGAGTACATTTTACATTTTACCTATTTATCCATCGCCGCGATGGAGGAGGCGCTTCAGCGGCTCGATCGGGATGGCATGGCGGGTGTTGACGTCGCGCCCGATGACGGTGTCGCACCGGAGGATGGAATTGATGATCGCCTCCTCCGTCGCCTCGATCACGGCCCAAAAGTAGGTGGAGATCTCCTGCTCGGGGATCGAGCACTCGTCCGCCTGCTTTGTGGTCAGGGCGGTGGTCGAGAAGGCGATAACGAAATCGCCGCTGCCGTGCGAGGCGTTCGCCCCCGTCCGGGCCAGGCCGAAGGCCGCGCGCTTGGCCAGGCGCGTCAGTCGGCGCTGGTAGAAAGGAGCGTCGGTCGCAAGGACGATCATGATCGATCCGTCGCCGTCTTCCTCCACCGCCGGGGACAGGGCGTCGCCGATGTGGACGCCGTTGATGACTAAGTTCCCCGCCCCGCCCGTGTTCATTAGGACCAACACGCCGACCGTGTGCCCGCCCACCACGCGCGAGGATGTGCCGATGCCGGCCTTGAACCCGAAACCGCCCATGCCCGCGCCGGCGCCGACATTGCCCTCCTCGACGGGGCCGGCCTTCGCTTCCTTCAGGGCGGCGAGGACGTGCCTGCGCTTGACGTGCCGCCCCACGATGTCGTTCAGGAAGCCGTCGTTGCACTCGCCCACGACGGGATTGAACGACGCCCGCGTGAGGTTCTGCACGAACACGTAGTCCACAACGGCATCGGCGGCAGTCCAGACGCTCAGGGTATTCGTGAGGACGATCGGCGTCTCGATGTTGCCCAGCTCCGTCACCTGCGGGAAGCCGAGGGACTTGCCGTATCCGTTGATGACGTGCACTGCGGCGGCGGGCTTCTTCTTGTAGATATTCCCCGACACCGGGAGGATGGCGGTGACGCCCGTGCGCACGGGTCCCTTGCCGATCTCCAGCTTGCCGCTCCCCTTCCAGAGCGTCACATGGCCGACGCGGACGCCGGGGACATCGGTGATGGCGTTGTGCTCGCCGGTCGGCAATTTGCCGATGACGATGTCCAGGTCGCGGGCGCGGGGGCGGATGTTTGTCTCGCTTGACACTTCTCGATCCTGCTCCTTCTTGAGTCAACAAACATACTTGGCAATGAACTCCTCAGCGATGCCCTGCCTCCGCATGAATGCGACAACTTGGTTGTGCAATTGTTTGGCTACGGCCGGGTTCTTCCCGATGGCATTCCTCTTCGCCTGGGGATCGGCCTTCAGGTCAATCAGCGAAGGCGCTCGCTGGCCCTGCCAGACGGTGTAGATCCATTGCGAATTGATTGCTTGTGCCAGCGGGCCTGATCCGCAGATGGCCGCGTCGCGGATCGTCTTGCCCTTGCCCCGGACGTGGGGCAGGAGGGAGCTTCCAATGAACTGCTTCGGCTTCTTGATCCCGAAGGCGTCGAGGATCGTGGCCGACACATCCCACGGTTGGACGATGGTCTTGACGCGCTTGCCCTTTCTCATGCCGGGCATGCGGATGAGGAGAGGGATGCGGGCCACGTTCTCGAAGATGGGGAAGAACTGCTTCGGCTCCTTCATGGGCAGGCCGGCGGACATGCACATGCCGTCCGCGCCGATGGTGTTCGGTTTGCAGATCAGACCGTTGTCGCCGGGCGTGTCCATCATCGTGCCATGATCGCTGGTGAAGATAATCATCGTCTCGTCGGCGATGCCGAGGCGCTCGACCGTCTCCAGCAGGCGACCTACCCACGTGTCCACCATCGTCGCCTCGCCGGCGTAGCAGGCGCGGATGTGCGTCATCTCTTTGTCCGTGATGCCCATCTTCCGCCGAAGGCCGTAGGTGGGTGCGTCGAAGATGCGGCCCTTGTAGCCGGGGTCGTAGAGGTCAATGTAGTGCTGCGGCGGATCCCACGGCTCGTGCGGGTCGAAGGTGTCAATCCAGAGGAAGAAGTCGTCGCGCTTGTAGTTGCGCTCCAGCCAGCGCATGGCGATCGAGTAGGTTCCCGGGGCGAACCAGTCCGTCTCCACCTGCCGATGGGCGCGGTTGATGAGGACCTGATGCCACATCTCCGCACGGTAGCGGATGAGACGATGCGGCACGGGGAAGACGAGCGGCACGTTTGCGTCGAGCCAGTAGGTATCGCCCTCCTGTCCGCGGTTCAGAATCCATGCGGCATAGTCGCGGAAGAGGTTCATGGCCATCTTGCCCACGCTGCCGGTCACGTTGTTCTGCGTGTCGGTGACGAGCTGGGACGGGATGTTTTTCTCGGTGAGGTATTGCAGGAACGTGACCTCATCGCGGTCGAGGGGTCGCCAGCCGTTGAAGGGCGCCGCCTTGTCTCCCTTGCCGAGAAGGGTGTCGCGGCGGTTCGGCACGGTGGGGAAGGAGCCGATATACGCATTCTCGAAAAGGGCCGACTGCGCGGCGAGTTTGTCTAAGTTCGGCGTGTGAATCCACTTGTTCCCGTAGGCCCCCATGTGGTCGCGGCGGAACGTGTCGGCCATCATATAAATGATCTTCATGGGTCTATTCCTTCGTGGGTTTAATATCCTTAAGCGGCTTCACATTCCCCATCGTCAGCTTCGGCCCGGCGGTGGGCGCGGCCCAGCGGACGGCGTTGGTGATGACCTTCTGGATATTCGCATCTTTGAAAATCGGATACGTCTCGTGGCCCGGGCGAAAATAGAAAATCCTCCCTTTGCCACGGTTGAAGCAGCATCCGCTGCGGAACACCTCGCCCCCTGCGAACCAACTGATGAAGACCAGCGCGTCCGGGGCGGGGATGTCGAAGCGCTCGCCGTACATCTCCGTGTGCGGCAGCTCGATGTACTCCGGCAGGCCCTCGGCGATGGGGTGGCCCGGCTCGACGACCCAGATGCGTTCCTTCTCGCCGATCTCGCGCCACTTCAGCATCCCTGATGTGCCGACCATGCGCGTGAAGATCTTCGACTTGTGCCCCGAGTGCATGACGACGAGGCCCATGCCGTCGAGGATGCGTTTCTGCACGCGGTCCACGATGGCGTCCTGCACGTCCTTGTGGGCGATATGCGCCCACCAGGTGAGGACGTCGGTCTTGTTCAGAACATCTTCGGTCAGTCCATGCTCCGGCTCGTCGAGCGTCGCCGTCCGCACCTCCATCCCGGCCTGCTTCAGAAAACCGGCGATGACGGTGTGGATGCCGTCGGGATAGACGGCCTGCACCTTCGCGTCCTTCTTCTCATGCCGAAACTCGTTCCAGACGGTGACGTGAATGGGTTTGGCCATTTCTCTTTCCTTTTCCTGATACCGAGGTATATGCGGATACAGATCAAATCCTCCCGGAGGTCCGGGACCTCCGGAAGGATGGTGTTATCCGTCTTGCGGAGAAGCGCTCTTTACAGCTTGACGACCTTCCCCGTCCTCGCCGACTCCTCGGCGGCGAGGCACGCCGCGACGGCGGCGCGGGATTCCTCGGGGGTGATGACGGTCGGCTTCCGGCCTTCGAGCACGCACAGGTTGAAGTAGGACAGTTCCTCGCGCAGCGCGCCCCATATCTGGCCCCGAATCTGCGGCCAATAAGTCGTGTCGGGGCACTGCCATCCCTTTTCCCTGGAGGAAATCGAGAGGTTGGGATGGACCTCGTGGATGTGGATCGAGCCCTCCGTCCCGATGATCTCCATCCGCTCGTCAATCTGGAACGGCGTGTTGTCGGGCAGGAACCAGACGTCCTCGAGGACGCCGACCGCGCCGGTGTCGAAGCGGTACATCGTCCAGCCAAGGTCGGGGTATTTCTTGTGCCGCACGTCCACCGCCTGGGCATAGGCCGATTTCACCTTCGCGCCGGAGTACCAGAGCATGAGGTCGGTGTCGTGGACGCCGTCGCCGATGATGGGGCCGATCTTGTTGAGGATGTCCTCCGTCACCCAGCCGGGGATGTTGCGCCGGGCGTACATGGAAACGATCTTCCCGATCTTGCCCGACGCGATTTCTTCTTTCGCTTTTGCGTATCTCGGATTGAAGCGGCAGATGTGGCCGACCATGAAGTACTTCCTCGACTTCTTCGCCGCGGCGACGATGGCGTTGCAGTCCTTCATCGTCGAGGCCATCGGCTTTTCGAGGAAGACGTGCTTCCCGGCCTTGATCGCCGCGAGGGTCGGCTTCGCATGCTGGTCCCACATGGTGGTGATGCTCACGGCCTGCAAGTCCGGGTCGGCGAGCATCTCGTTGTAATCGCTGAAGAGCTTCTTCACGCCGAACTTCTTCCCCAGGGCCTTCAGCCGCTTTCCGGTGCGCGTACAGAGGGCCGTCAGCTCCACGTGGGGAATGCCCATCAACGTGTCGCAGTGCTGCTCGCCGAACCATCCCAGACCGATCACGCCGTACTTGACCTTGTCGCCCATCGAAATCTCCTTTGATCCAATCACGTTTTTCCGCAGCATTTCTTGTATTTCTTCCCGCTGCCGCAGGGGCAGGGGTCATTTCGTCCGACGCGCTCCTCGGAGAAGATGGGAGGCGTCACGAGGTATGGGTGTTCGTAACCGCCACGTTCAGACTCGAAAGGACTTTCATCCTCCGCCCACTCGGGGCCGAAATCGTCGTCCTCCCAATCCTCGTATTCGTCCGAGTCACTTTCTGCGTTGATCTCCTCGATGCGCTCCAGGTTTTTCTTCGCATAGAAGGACATCGGATCCTTGGTCGCAAAGAATCGGTCGTTCTCACCGAGTCCATTCTGCATGGTGTCCTCAATGCCTTCCCACCCGTAGATGAACGTATCCTCCACTCTGTCCTCGTCATACAGCCGCTTCAACAGCGAGGGATCTTCCTCCTGCCGGTATCCGGCCAGGAGACCAGCGACCCCTTCGGGGCATAGCTCGCCCCCCGCGAGTGCCCGCTCGACAACCTCCCGCCCAAGACCGATCACGCGCTCCTTCACGGCGGGGGACAGCTCCGCCATGCCGACCAGACCGTGGTAGGCGCACCACCGATAGGAGGAACTGTGCGACGGGTCGCGGACGAACTCTGCGACCGCCTCGAATGCGGTCGGCCCCAGGCGAGCGATAACCCCCATCATGTCGTTGCAGATAAAGTCGGTGTCTTCATCTCGTCTCATGGGTTCGAGGAGCGCATCAATCGCGCTCGGGTCCCCGATGCTCCCCAGCAGGTGCATGGCATGGATCACCGCCCAGGTCTGTGGATACTCCTCCTTCGCCCACCACTCCTCGCTGCGGACAATCTCGCAGAGGCGGGGGACGGCGGCGCTTCCCCGCTTCACGATCTCCTCGGGCAGTCCCTCGGGCACGTCAAGGCCCGCCGAGACGATCGCGTCAATCAGCTCGTCCACGGTCATAGCCGAAAAATCATGCCCTGACGACACGGGTTCAGAAGCAGACTGCTCCATGTATGTATTTCTCTATGATGGATGAAACCAATCCTACCACGGCGGCAGGCCCAGCGTCCCGCCCTCCACCGGCAGGGAGACGCCGTTGATGTAGTCCGCATCGTCGCTGATGAGGAACGCCGCGGCCTTGGCCACGTCCACTGGCTTGCCCATGCGCCGGACGGGGATCTTCTTGGCAATGTCGGCATAGAGTTCCTCGATCGGCGCCGTCCAGCCCGCCGCGCTGGCGGCGAGCATGGGGGTATCAATCGTGCCGGGGCAGATGCCAACGGTGCGGATCGCGCCGGCGTGGTCGGTGGTCAGACATCGGATCAGCGCCTCCAGCGCCGCCTTCGAGGCGCAGTAGAGGGCGTGCTGGGGGAAGCCGATGAAGGCCGCCACGGACGTCGTGATGACGATGACCCCCTTCCCCTGCTTCTCCATGACGGGCACGACGTGCTTGGCGCAGTAGAAGACGCCCTTCACGTTCACGCCCATGACCAGATCCCAATCCTTGTCGTTGAACTCCGTCACCTTGCCCTGCCGCCATACGCCGGCGTTGCAGTCGAGCGCGTCAATGCGGCCGTACTTCCTGACGGCCTTCTTGACCATGTCGCGGACGCTCTCCTCGCTGCGGACGTCGGTATAGACGAACATGACGTCGCGCTTCTTCTTGCGCAGTTCCTTTTCGAGCGCGGCGCCTTCCTTTTTCTGGTTGGATGCGATGACTACTTTGGCCCCCTGCTGCGCGAAGTATCGGCTGCACCCCTCCCCGATGCCCGACGTGCCGCCCGTTACGATGATCACCTTGCCTTTGATGGACATTGGCCTACCTCCCAGTTCAGATGTGCGTTTCCGAATGCGCCCTCGTAAATTCCCGGTGGGACTATTGTAGGGGAAGCAGCGGGCAAATCAAGACGATTTTCGACGACCGAAAGGTCGGAATGAAGCTGATGGGCTAAGCGACGCGACGGCCCTTATTCAGAAGCCAGGGCCAACAGGCCGGCGAGAAGCAGGAATGAAACCCAAGCGAACATCATTGCACCTCTTTTCGTTTTCCAAGCCAACCCCCATTCCCGATCTATTGGTTGCGCAAGGGCGGCTATGGGGTCGCAGACAGGCAAAATTCGTTGACATTGGCCGGGGACAGACATAGAATGTGTTTTCACGAAACGCTCTTGACGGGTCAAACGCTCAAATGCATGTGAACATTCGACTTACAAATCGTGGCCTCATTATTCTCTTTTCTATTTTACCTGCCGCCCTGCCTCTCCGTTCCGAAGAACCCGCTGCGCGAATTGCGCAGGTTGAAGGCTACGTTATCATCCAGCGCGACGCGGAACTCATCCGCCTCAAAAAGGACCAGGCGGCGAACATCCTGCCCGGCGATACAGTGCGAACACGGGACGGCGCCGTCGGCATCGAGTATGAAAACGGATCAGCACTTAGGATTGACAAGAACACGATCGTGCTGTTTTTGCCAAAATCAAAACTCTCGGCTGCATCGGGGGAATTGGATGGGGAAGATATTGATAAGCCACAAGAGCCCGGGAGCAACAAACCGAAGCCGAATGATCTGCGGATTCGCCTCGTCATGGGCAGGATCGCCGCCTCGATCCGACGCGGGCCGTGGGATACCACGGTCTTCCTCCTTCCTCAGAGTCGGGTTGCGCTGTTGGAGGGTTCTCTGCAGGTCATGGCGAACCCGGCGGGCGACTGGCAGGTTGGGTTGGAGAACGGCGAGGCGGTTGTCTCGGAGCTGGCGATGGGACTTGTCTGGCGGATGGTTTCCGGGCAGAGGTCGTGGGTGGAATACCTGCCGGGGGGCCTGAGAATCTCGAACCCGCCGAAGAGCAGCCGCGCGACCACGATCGAGTTTCATGCCGACGGTCCCCACGAGATCGTGGCGGAGCGAGGGAACATGGAACTGTCCTTGCCCGATGGAAAAGTTGTTAACGTCAAAGAGAAGCAGCGCATCCGCGAGAAGATGGTTGCAGAAAAAAGTTCTGTCACCGGGCTTGACCCTTCGGAGGCAGTGGTCATCCTGCGCGGGGACCGCTCGGAGGCGAAGGGCGCTGCCCCTCCGACCGGACCGGCGGCGGAACCGGAGACCCAGAGGAAAACGCCGCGCAACAACTGATGGCGACGAGAGGATGAGCGCATTTCAGAACACATGCGATGTCGTGATAGAGGGCGGCCTCATCGCGCTCCTGGTATTTGCCCCGGCCTGCCTTGGGGCGGTTCATCCGTTGGCCTTTGCCGTCCTCCAGGCCGCTATGTTCGTCCTGGCGGTGGCGTGGGCGATGAAGGCTGGTCTCCGCGAGACGTCGGCCTCGACGCCGGGACGCCGCCGCGTGGCGACGGTGTGCATTGCCACGTTTATGGTTTACGGCCTCGTGCAGTGGCTGTCGCTTGCGTCGTTCATGCCGACCACAGCCTCCGGCTATGCGACGCGTGTGGCGCTGGGCAAGGCGCTCACCTATGCTATGGCGTTCCTGCTTGTTGTCGGGAATCTTCGGCGACGCGATCAACTCCGGCGCATTACGACCGCGATTCTCTGCATCGGCGCCGTCATCGCGCTTCTCGGCCTCGTCCAAATCCTCGCGCCGATGGATTCGATCTACTGGTGGTGGAAGCCCGAAGATGGCGTCCGGCCCTTTGGGCCGTATATGTCCAAAACGCACTTCGCGGGCTATATGGTCATGGCCATCCCTCTTGCCCTCTGCTCGGCCTTAGCGCAACGGGAGACGAAGGCGTCGGGGCGCTGGCTGCCTATCCTCCCTGGCGCGGCTGCAGCTGTGATGCTGCTGGCGCTGCTGTTCTGCCGGGCGCCGGAGGGTATCGTAGCGTTCCTGGTCTCGTCCCTGTTCCTGCTGATTTTTGCAGGATCTAAAAACCATGCAAAAGTGAAAAATATCTTCGGCATGGTCGGCGCTGCCGGGCTAATCGCGCTCTTGTGGCTACTTGCGCCGACCATCCTCGGCAATGCGGTGGTTGGAAACGAGAAGGCGTTGATCTGGCGAGGCGCCGTGCGCATGTGGCGGAACTCGCCCGTCTGGGGCGTCGGCGCTGGGACGTTTGCGAACGTCTTTCCGGCCTATCAGAATCCGGCGCTGGGCGCAGCCGACGTCGCGAGCGCGTCCAGTGATCTGCTCCAGGCGCTTGTGGAGGTGGGCGTTGTCGGATTCGCAATAGCGATGGCATTTTTCACGACGTGGTGGGTTCAGTCCATCCGCGCGTGGCGACTTGGCAAAGACATTGGGGACCGATGGGTGATCGCCGGCGGGATGGCCTCGGCGGCCGGGATGTTCGCGTTGGGCCTGTTTACATCATGCTTCCGAGCGCCGGCAAATGCATTCGCGTTTGCCGTGGTTCTCGGGGTCGGTTATTCTCTTGCCGAATTGGCCCTTGACCGAGAGTCGGAAGAAAAGAGACAAGCAGTGGAGGAATGAGATGACCGACGTTATCGAGAAGTTCAAGGACATCACCCTCTCCGTCGTGATGCCCGTTTACAATGAGATCGCGACGATCGGGGAAATCCTCCGCCGGGTCCAAGCGGCGCCCATTCCGAAGGAGATCATCGTCGTGGACGACGGTTCCACCGACGGCACGCGCGACATCCTCCGCGGCGTGGCCGCGCGCGGCGAGGCGCGGATTGTATTCATGCGGAAGAACTGCGGCAAGGGCGCCGCCCTCCGGGAGGGCCTGAAGCGCGTGACCGGCGATATCGTCATCATCCAGGACGCCGACCTCGAGTACTATCCCGATGAGTATCCGCAGATGATCGAGCTGATCGTGGACGGCAAGGCGGACGTGGTCTATGGCTCACGCTTCCTTGGCCGCCACCGCGCCTATCTCTTCTGGCACTACATGGGCAACCTGCTCATCAACTTCATAGCCAACCTGCTCTACAACACAACGCTAACCGACCTCGAGACGTGCTACAAGGCCTTCCGGCGCGAGGTGCTCGACGGCATGAAGCTCTATTCCAACAGCTTCGGCTTCGAGCCGGAGTTCACAGCACGAGTGTTCCAGCGCGACCTTCGAGTTTACGAAGTTCCAATTTCTTATGCCGGAAGGACTTACGAAGAGGGCAAGAAGATTACCTGGCGGGATGGCTTCGTCGCCCTCTACTGGCTGATCTGGTGCAAGTTTTTCGGCTTCGACATCAACCGCGAGATGCTGGCGCGCATGGGCATGGTGAGCCGCTACAGTCGGTGGATCTCCGGGCGCATCCTTCCTTTCCTCGGCGAGAAGGTGCTTGAGATCGGGTCCAGCGTCGGCAACATCACGCGCCGCCTCCTCGGCCCGCGGCAGGTCATCGCATCGGACAAATCCGCGAAGGTGGTTGACAACTTGAGGAGGCACTTTGTCGAGGGAGATAAACTGCGGATTGTGCAGTATGATGTCGCCGATCCGCCCCCGGCTGCGCTCTGCGATGCGGGGATTGACACCATCGTCGCGATCAATGTGCTGGAGCATGTCAAGGGCGACGATGCCGCCCTGCGGAGCATGCGCGACATCCTCCGCCCCGGCGGGCGGGCGGTGCTGGTTGTACCGGCCTTCGCCACAATTTACTGCCGGCTCGACGAGAACCTGGGGCACTATCGTCGCTATGACAAAATTCCGTTCCTACGAAAAGTTAAGGCCGCCGGATTCGCTATCACGCGCTGCACATATCTCAACATGCTCGGCGCTCCGGGGTGGCTGATCAACGGCAAGATTCTCCGACGCGGCATGATGCCCAAGCAGCAGATGCGCCTCTTCAACAAGATGGCGTGGATACTCGATCTGGAAGAACTCATCGGCCCGCCATTCGGGCTGTCGCTCTTAGTGATCGCGGAGAAGAAGTAGGATGAAGAAAAACACAAGCATACACGCGCTCGTCACCGGCGGCGCAGGCTTCATCGGGAGTCACCTCGCCGAGGCGCTCTTGGCAAAGGGCTGGCGTGTGACGATTATTGACGACCTGTCCACAGGATCGCTGGACAATGTCGCCCACCTCACAGGCGACCCGGCCTTCCGCTACGCCATTGAAACAATCACAAACGAGACGGTCATGGACCGCCTGGTGAGCGAGTGCGACATCATCTACCACCTGGCCGCGGCGGTCGGTGTGGAGCTGGTGGTCCGCGAGCCGGTGCGCGTGATCGAGACGAACATCCGCGGGTCCGAGACGGTGCTCCGCATCGCCAACCGCTACCGGAAGAAGGTGGTCCTCGCCTCCACGTCGGAGATTTACGGAAAAAGCGAAAAGGTCCCCTTTCGCGAGGACGACGACCGCCTCCTCGGGCCGACGACGCGCAGCCGGTGGTGCTACTCCTGCTCGAAGGCCGTGGACGAGTTTCTCGCCCTCGCCTATCACAAGGAGAAGGGCCTGCCCGTCGTCATTATCCGGTTTTTCAACATCATTGGTCCCCGGCAGACGGGGCGGTATGGAATGGTCGTGCCGCGCTTCGCCCAGCAGGCCCTAACGGGCGCGCCTATCATGGTTTATGGCGACGGCGAGCAGTCGCGCTGTTTCGCGCACGTGAAAGACATCGTCCGCGGCGTGGTCGCCTTGGCGGAATGTTCCAAGGCAAATGGCGAGGTATTCAACCTGGGAAGCGACGAGGAGATTACGATCCATGACTTGGCGAAAAAAATCGTCGCCATGACTAAATCCAAATCGGAGGTTCGTCTGATCCCCTACAATCAGGCCTACGAGGAGGGCTTTGAGGACATGCTCCGCCGCGTGCCGGACATCACGAAGGCCCGCGAGACCATCGGCTATCGCCCCCAGTTTGACCTCAACGCAACACTGCAATCGGTTATTGATTATTTCAAAGAAAAGATGAAGAAGGGAAAGCAGTAGCATGGCGCGGAATATGCCCTGCTATGGGTGCCATCACAAGATCACCCCTAACAAGGAGTCTGACCATGAATAGCCTGCGACGTTGTTGGATGAAGACGACAGTTGTTGTATTTCTTGCCGTTTTCGTATCCATGGGCGCCCGGGCGCAGCAGGACCCCACCGCGGCGCTCTATGAGGCGATTGACCAACTCCTGGTCCCGTTCCAAACTCGAACGGAGGAGCCGGTCACCATCGCCGTCAAGGTGACATACAATAACAAGAAGGGCGAGCAGGAGGCCGGCGAGGTGATTTTCACGCGCGTCTCGCCCTCGGCCTTCGCCCTCCGTGTGGATCATCCCAAAGCAAAATTCCTCCTCGAACGGTCCAACGAGCAGGTATTCCTCCATATCCCTGGCAAAGACCTGCTCATCGTCGGCGAAGGGGAAGCGCCAACGGCGGTGAACGAGGCGTTTATCCTCTCCAGCATTCCAAGCGACCTACGGTCCCGCTCGCAATCTCTGACCGCGTGGGTGAACACGCTCAGCACATCGAAGAGCGTAATCCTCGCCCCCCTCGCCCTTGCCTCCGGCTATACGATTGTCCCCGGCCAGCAGACCAACGGGCTGGCCGAGTATTGGGTGGCGAAAGGCGACAAGAAGATCGTGACCTTCACGGTGGACAAGGCCACGCGCGCCCTCGCCAAGGCCGAGTTCGAGATAAACCAGACGCCATGCGTCGTGACCATATCGCTCACGTGGGAGGCCCGGCTCCCGCCGATACCGGCGGCGGAAAAGAGGCTGAGCGTCAAGCGCGCCGAGCTGGAGTTTGCCCTCCTCAAGGGCGTCGGCCGTGGACTGGAGATCCTCTGCGAGGATCACTTCTGGCGACCGCCGATGGACATGGTCCAGATCGGCGAGCACGGGAAGTACCGGATCAAGAACGGCCAGCGGATTGTCTATCTCGAAGGCGGACCGTACGAGATCGGCCTTCAGCACGGCCGCTTCCTCGGCGGCGAGGCCCGCAAGCTGATCGAAAGCACGCTCTACGTAGTCGGGATGGCCTATACGGTGGAAAAGGGGGCGTGGTTCCTGGATCACCTCCGCGCCGCGGTGGCGCGGCTCGAGCCGCACATGCCGCAGGACCAGATCGAGGAGATGAAAGGATTGGCCGAAGGAAGCGGCATCCCGTACGAGATGATTCGGCTTGCAACCTATTTCCCCGAACAGTTCCATTGCTCCGGCTTCGCTGTGGCCGGGAAGGCCACCGTGGACGGGAAGCTCTATCACGGCCGGGTGCTCGACTACATGACGGTAGTCGGGCTTCAATACAACGCCGTGATCTTCGCCGTTCGCAAGAAGGGGAAGATCCCGTTTGTGAACGTCGGCTATGCGGGATTCGTCGGGAGCGTAACCGGCATGAATGAAAAGAAGGTCGCCTTGGGTGAGATGGGCGGCGGCGGCCAGGGAAACTGGGACGGCGTGCCCATGGCGACGCTGATGCGGATGGCGCTGGAGGATGCAAAAACGCTGGAAGATGTCAAGGCCATCTTCTCCAAGAATCCGAGGACGTGCGAGTACTACTACGTCTTCTCCGACGGCAAGGACCGCTCGGCGGTGGGCGTGAAGGCGGTTCCCGAGAGCATTGAGTTCCTGAAGCCAGGCGAGGCCCATCCCTTGCTGCCAACGCCGATTGAGGATTGTGTGCTCCTGTCCGCCGGTAATCGGTACAAGACGCTGTGCGGTCTTGTCCAGGAGCAATACGGCAAGATCGGCCCGGAGCAGGCCCTCAAGCTCATGGATTTCCCTGTTGCGATGCGGAGCAATCTGCACCTGGCCCTGTTCTGCCCGGAGACGCTGGAATTGTGGGTGGCCAACGCGGGGCGCAAGACCGTCGCCTACCAGGAGCCCTTCCACCACTACTCTCTGCCGGAGCTGCTGAACGGCGAGTTCTATCCGGCGCCGAAAGCGACCAAGCAGGACTGAGCCGGGGAGATCACGCAATGGCGGATGCGAAACAATTTACGTCGGAGTACGGTCCGCCGATCTGGCCTCCCTTTGAGAAACTGCAGGCCGTCCTCGAACGATGGCATCGGGAGCATCCCAGTGTGATGAAGCTCCGCGCGGTCGGCAGGTCCATCCAGGGACGGCCGGTGTATGTCGTGCAACTGACCGACCCCGATACCGACAACCGGGACAAAGAACACGCCCTCATCACGGCGCTGCACAGCGGCGTGGAACGCAACGCCGCGACGACTGTATTTGCCATCATCGAATGGCTGCTGTCGGACGATCCGCTCGCGCGCGAGATTCTTCGGCAGCAAGTGGTCGTCTGCATGCCCATACCGACCCCCGACTGCTATGTTGAAGGAAAGCATGGCAACGTCTATGGGCCATGGACGCTCAATGGTCCCCCCGACCCCAACAACATGCCGGAAGCGATGGCGGTGAAGGCGGTCATGGATGAATATCAGCCGGAGGTTCATGCCGACATCCACGGCCTGAGCATGGGGTTTGAGAAGTACATCATGCTGGAGAATACCGGCTCGTCGTACTCGAACCTCGCGTTGCGTTGCTACCACCGGGACGTGATGCGCCTGATGGATGACGCGGCGCTGGCCGAAGGCTATCCCTCGGATTGGCAGGAATCGGACGCGGAGCGCATCTTCTGGGGTCCGGCGCTCGATGGGGTGAAGAACAAGCTCTGGGTCGGCCGGCCACAGATCTACGCCGCCATTTACTGCTACCACCACTACCACACCATGCTCTCCGCATCGGAGGTCTGCTGGGAGCGGAGCGGCGTGCTCCGGCACCGGCGGCTGCTGGAGATCGGCAACGAGAAGTGGCCCGGCGAGTATTACCCCGGCTATCCCACGCGGGTGATCCTGTCGAACAACTACCACATGGTCACGGCCTATGGCCGGACCGCCGCGGCGCGGCGGCGAAGCCGGGTGGATCTCTGGGGGAAACTTGGACAGATTGCGTTTGGCCAGATTGATCCCTTCGTGGAGGGAAAGGTATTCGTAGTCTGCGCCACATCTCCCTCTGCCGTCAAAGGATGGCTTGGAGGGAATAACCTGGAGGATGCCATTGCGAAGATCGGGAAGCATCCCGGTGTGAACGCCGAATCAATACGCCGCTTCACCGCCGGCTGGCCTCACGGGCAGAACCGGCCGGAGGCGTATGTGGACCTGCGAACGGCAGAGGGCAAGCCGGAGGATGCGACACCTATCGAGCACGGCCTGGCCCTGCGCCTGCGCATACCATACGCCAAAGCGAAAATCCGGGAGTTGTTGGTGAACGGGCAGCCCGTCGCCGCGTCGGAAACGGCTGGGTATGTCACATGGACCGCACGGGAATACCTCTACGTGCAAATCAACATCCCCCCGGAGCGATCCCGCGCGGAGGACCTCTTCATAGTTACCTGTGATTACGACCCCGGCGATAGGCGGTTGCACTGGGAAGGGTGGAAGAACCCGTAGTTTTCCCTAACCACTTGCCCTCACCCCCTGCTCCCCTCTCTCCTGCGTTTACGTAGGAGAGAAGGGAGGTTACATTTGTGAACAATCCGAAATAGCGCCGTCCAGTGGAACGTCACATTGTTCCCTATTCTTGAATCAGGGTTGTGTTACTCACTCTTCTTTCCTTCTTCCGGCGCCTTCTCTTCAGGACACAGCCGTTAGACGACGACAGTCCAGAAAGTGAGACATATCCACACCGTGGAATAGGATTTTGACAGAAAGGGCAAAGGCATGTATAATCCCACCGTGTCGCGATTCCATGTCCCTGTGAAAGGAGGGCAACGATGCGGACCTTCCGGTTCTGGCGCCTGCTTCTCGCTCTGGCTCTATGCTTGGCCCTACCCACCATATCCCCGGCCGCCGACGCGCCGAAGGTCGTCGGCAAGAACCTCGTCGAGAACGGGGGCTTCGAGGAGGACGGGAATGGCTGGTCGCGGTTCAAGGCCGTCGGCGATCCCGTCTTCGAAGGGAAGCGGTCCTGCATCCTGGACAATAGCGCGGGGAAAACCGCCTCGGTGATCTATCCCTTTGTTCCACTCCGGCCGCGGGCCTACTACCGCTTCTCCATGTCCGTGAAGCGCACGAACGGCGACGGCTATATCTATGTGCACTGCAACTGGTTCGAGGCCCCGGACAAGCGGCTGATGAGCAGCAAGAACTGGTCGGCCGGCCGGGCCGAGCCGGTTACTATCCGAACGGGCGAGGCGATGCAGGGATGGCAGACGTTCTCAGGGGTCTTCCGATGCAATCGCAATGATCTCGGCGGCGTCCAAATGGTCATCTTCATCAAGAATGGGAACGATGTCGTCTATGTGGACGACGTGAAGATCGAGGAATTGCAGTACCCCGACGCCCCGCCGTGGAAGCTGGCGGAGGATGTCGTCTTCCCCGGCAGTCCGAGCAAGTTCCACATGTCGGTGGAGGACGCCGCCGAGAAGGACGGCGTATTCTCCGTCAAGACCACCGGCGCGGAATACCGCCTCGACCCGAAGGCGGGGACGCTCTCCTGCCGGCAGCGCATCGAGCAGGAGCGCGAGGTCGCCGAGGTGAAGTTTGCGGCAGCCATCGGCCCATTGACCATCGCAAGAAAGGATAAGGACGTCTGCGTCATTACCGGCGACGGTATCTCCTTCGGCTTCCAAGGCGACTCGCTCGTCACGATCGCGACGAACAAGCCGATGGAGTTCACCGTCACGTCAAAGGTCGGCGCAAAGCACTTCCAGAGCACCGACCAGGACTTCCTGGCCGTGGATGACAACGGCGGCTTCTGCGTCGTCACGTATGCCCGACCCTACCTCAACTCGGACGGGTCGCTGATGACAAAGCGACCGGAGGAGACATCCGCCCCCGGCTGGAGCGCCGAATACCGGATCGCCGCCCGCGAGATGGCCGGCCTGGCCGTCTTCCCCGCCAGGCCCTTCGACTGGGAGCGGTCGTTCAAGAAACGGATTGTCAACACGTCGAAGTGCCCCGACCTCGACGCCCTCCGCGAGTACAGGAAATACGCCAGCGTCCTGTTCATGTTCGCCGGAATCTACAAGGAGCATGTCGCAGGATACTGCCACGCGCCGTACGTCGTCGAGGAACCGGAGAAGCTGCGCGAGACCATCGCCGAGGCCCACAGGCTCGACATGCAGGTCATCATCTACCGCCACCCGTGCAGCTACATCTGGGCCAATATCCCGATGGACGCGGCCATCGCCGACATGAAACAGTTCCGCAAGGAATACGGCTTCGACGGGTGGTACTTCGACGGCCTCTACTATGAGGGGCAGTGGATGGAGACGTATCTATTCGTCCGCGCCATGCGCGAGGACGTCGGACCGGAGGGCGTCATCTACACCCACTGCACGCTCAATCCCCCGTCGCGGATGTGCCGGCTGTATTGCCCATTCATTGACTCGTACTCCGACTTCCTCCTCCGCGGCGAGGGGCAGACGATCCTCGGCCCCAAGGACCCATACATGCGCTACGTCATCAACACCTATAAGATCTCCAACGCCATCGCCACGCTGAAGGGCGACAAGATGCTCCGCGACGGCGCGAAGGAGCCGGAGTTCCCCAAGGGGAAGGCCATCTCCGCGAAGGAGCGCGACGCGATGTGGAGCGAGGTCCGGTGCAGTCTGCGCGACCAGTTGGACGTCATGCTTCGGCTGAACGGACGCTGCCGGTGGGCCTACCCCGGCTGGCCCCTGCGCAAGGGCGATCTGGAGGACTACATCGGCTTCTACTTCCAGGAACTTGACCGGATGCAGAAGGAATGGGAGGCGACGAAGCAGCCGCTCCCCATGCGCTGGCCGTAAGGCGCGTTGGAGTATTGGAATAATATTGGAGTACTGGAACGCCGGAGTGTTGGAGCATCCCGGAATCTGCCCTTACCATCACTCCAACACTTCATTACTCCAACCAAACACCCCATGGCACACGGCCCTTGACTTACACGGTTATAGGCGCCCCATAGCTCTAACGGGTATCTGGATGGCGTCCGTCAGGGCGTGCGGCTGCGGCCTGCGTCTCGCAATCGTTCGAATAGTTTGGTGAGACGCTCTACAATGTCCGGGCGCTCGCGGTAGAGGTTGCGCGTTTCGCCAGGATCCGCAGCAAGATCGTACAACTGCTCCGGAGGGGCGTCGGGCTTGAGTTTGCCATCCGCCGTAAAATCGCTGTTGGCGAGGCCGAGTTCTTTGAATCCGCATGCGCCTTTCTTGTGTTCTGCCCGCGTTGTGTATCCGGCCTTCTGCCCCAGGACGAGCTTCCAGTTTTCCTCGCGTACGGCCCACAGATCGTCCGGCCCGATTCTCTTCTTTATCGCAATGGACGCTGCGCTCGACTGCATGATCAGATTTGTGCGCGCATCTGCAGTCGCGGGCTGCCCCAAAATCAGGGGAAGGGCGTTATAGCTGTCCGGCCCGGCATCGTCGGGAAGCTTCCTGCCCATCAGCGAGGCGAACGTGGCCAGCATGTCGGTCAGGCAGAGCAGGCGATTGGATTGCGTTCCCGCCGGGATGCGTCCCGGCCAGCGCGCCAGAAACGGCACGCGGCTGCCGCCTTCCCAGACGTCGCCTTTCTGTCCGTTGAGCGGCGCGTTGCATCGGTGGCCCGCAATGAGCGCGTCACGGTCGTAGTGCCCGCCGTTGTCGCTCGTGAAGATGACCAGCGTGTTTTGGGTCAACCCCAGCCGGTCGAGCGTGGCAAGGACCTCGCCGACCGTCCAATCCAATTCCCGGATGAAATCCCCGTACTTGCCGCACTGGCTCGACCCGACGAATCGGGGGTTCGGGGTCAGCGGCACGTGTATATTGTTCGGCGCATAATACAAGAAGAACGGCTTTGTCCGGTTCTGCTCGATGAACGCCGTCGCTTTCTCGTGCAAGACCCGGGCGTTTTCCTCGTGCTTCATGGTGAAGGCGGAGTCGCCGCTCACCCGTTTTCGGTTTTCAAAGCGGATGGGATCATTCGGGTTCGAAGCGGGGATGGCATGATTCTCGACGTACACACCCCACCTGTTAGAGACGTCGCCGAAAAAGTAGTCGAACCCGACCTCCAGCGGACCTGGCTTGAGTTCACCGTTCCAATCAACGGGGTGCTCCTTGATGCCGAAGCCCAGGTGCCACTTTCCGACGCAGCCGGTGGTGTATCCGGCCTCTTTGAGCAGGGACGCAATCGTCATCCGTCCCGGTTCGATCAGCAGCGCCGCGCCAGGCGAGGCCCAGCAGGTTTGGTCCTTGCGCCACGGATAGCGCCCGGTCAGCACGCCATAGCGGGTGGGGCAGCACAGCGCCGCGGGCGTGTGTGCGTCGGTGAATCGCACGCCTTCCCGCGCGATGCGATCTATGCCGGGGGTGCCGACCTTGACCGCGCCCTGGCAGGACAGGTCGTTGTACCCCAGATCATCGGCCAGGATGAGGACGATGTTCGGCGTCTTTGCGGCGGGGTCCTGCGCCCTGGCCCAACGCGGCGGCATAAGCCCTGCCGCGCCCATAGCAGTCACACGAAGAAAGCTTCGCCTGTTCATATGGCCCTTATAATATGGGGACAGAGGGGTTGTTGAAAAACCCCCGCGAGGCGAACACCGACTGTAGCCGCACCCTTTATGGGTGCGGTTTGACGCATCACGGCCCCGCAGGCTGATGGCTATTAACTAATTATGGAGACAGTCCAACATAACGAAGAAATTCCTGTGAGCCACACGCAAGACGACCCAACTCCATCGAAACCTGCACACGAAACTCGCAAAAATC
>JBFMAD010000027.1:0-91839 GCA_040755855.1 Planctomycetota bacterium
CGTGACAGCCATGGCCCTCAAGCTTCGAGAGATGGTCATTCTCCCAGGGTTTACTCAAAACGCTATTGCATGAATCAAAAATCATGACCATTTTGACAATGATCTTAGCGGTAAGGTACTAATGACTAATGACGAATGACTAATCAATGCCTAATGTCTCAATGACGAAATCCTTTGGACATTTGGGCATTCGGCACTTAGGCATTGATTAGTCATTAGGGCTTCGTCATTCGTCATTGGCAATTTTGACTCGTTTAAGGAACACGACATGCTACCCGACAACCTGGTTCCCATCTATATCATGGGCAAAAAATATGTGGTGCCCAGCACCCTCACCATCCTCAAGGCGATGGAGTACGCCGGCTACCGGATGATCCGCGGCTGCGGCTGCCGGGGCGGGGTGTGCGGCGCGTGCGCAACGGTTTATCGCACGGCGGGCAACTACAAGCTCAAGGTCGGCCTCGCCTGCCAGACCGTCGTCGAGCCGGGGATGTACCTCGCGCAGATTCCATTCTTCCCCGCGAACAAGGCGAAGTACGACATCGAGAAGCTGAGGCCCACCGCCGAGGCGATCCTCGACCAGTATCCCGAGCTGCTCCGGTGCATGGGGTGCGACTCTTGCACCCGCGTCTGCCCGCAGGACCTGAAGACGATGGAATACATGTCCGCCGCCATGCGGGGCGACATTGAGAAGGCGGCGAGGCTGTCCTTCGAGTGCATCATGTGCGGCCTCTGCGCCTCGCGCTGCCCGACGGACAACGTGCAATACAATGTCGGCATCCTCGCGCGCCGGCTCTACGGCAGGCACGTCGCTCCACGCGACAGGGGTCTGGCCAAGCGGGTGGAGGAGATCGAGAAGGGCGAGTTCGACAGCGAGTTGGAAGACCTTGTCGGCACAGACGACGACACGCTCCGCAAGAAATACAAGGCGACCCAGGACGACCGGGAGCCGGATTGAGAGAGGACGATAAACAATGCCCTACACTTCCGACATGATCGAGTTTATCAAGCGGGTCGAGGCCACTCGACCGGAGCGACTGAAGAAGTACTTCCCCGCCATGTCCATGGAGGAACGGGAAGAGGTGCTGAAGAGATTCCACCCCGACTTCAACGACAGCGCCTTCCGCGTCCTGCGCATCGGACCGAACAAGGGCGAGCGCGTGCCCAACGAACTGGCCGACCTCCTCGAAGCGCCGAGCATGATTGATCCCAAGGCGATTGACCTGTCGAACCCGGACTACGATGCCGACGTCCTGGTCATCGGCGGCGGCGGCGCGGGGACCATCGCCGCGCTCATGGCGCAGGAGGCCGGATGCTCCGTCCTCATCGTCACCAAACTCCGCCACGGCGACGCCAACACCATGATGGCCGAGGGCGGCATCCAGGCCGCCGACAAGCCCGCCGACTCCCCCGCCATTCACTTCCTCGACACCGTCGGCGGCGGGCACTTCGTCAACGACCGCGCCCTCGTCCAACGTCTGGTCCATGACGCCCCCGCGGGGATTCAGTGGCTCGAAACGCTCGGCGTCATGTTTGGCAAGGATGAGACCGGAGCGATAAAGGTCCTCCACGGCGGCGGCACATCGCGCAAGCGCATGCACTCCGCCGGCGACATGACCGGCGCCGAGATCATGCGCACCGTCCGCGACGAGGCGCGCAACCGCGACGACATCGAGGTCATCGAGTTCTCCCCCGCCGTCGAGCTGCTCCTCGACGATAAAGGCCGGTGCGCCGGGGCCGTCGTCAAGAATCTGGAGACCGAGCATCTCCGCGTCATCCGGGCCAAGACCACCATCCTCGCCACGGGCGGCATCGGGCGCCTGCACATCCAGGGCTTCCCCACGACAAACCATTACGGCGCGACGGCCGACGGCCTGGTCCTCGGCTACCGCGTCGGCGTGAAACTCCGCTTCGGCGATTCGGTGCAGTACCATCCCACAGGCGTGGTCTATCCGGAGCAGAACGTGGGCCTGCTCATCACGGAGAAGACGCGCACCCTCGGCGCGCAGCCGCTCAACATTGACGGCGAGCAGTTCGTCTTCAACGAGGAGCCGCGCGACGTGGAGTCGTCGGCGTTTATTCGCGAATGTGTAGAACGTAAGAAGGGCGTTACAACCCCGACGGGCCGCGTCGGCGTCTGGCTCGACTCGCCGATGATAGACCTCCTCCACGGCGCGGGGACGGTCCAGCGCGAGCTGCCCGCGAAGTTCCGCCAGTTCCAGCGCCACGGCATTGACATCTCCAAGCAGCCGATGCTGGTCTATCCCACCCTTCACTACCAGAACGGCGGGTTGTGGATCAACTCGGAGTCCGAGACACCCGTGCCGAACCTCTTCGCAGCGGGCGAGGTCACGGGCGGACTGCACGGCCGCAACCGTCTGATGGGCAACTCGCTCCTCGATGTCGTCGTCTTCGGTCGCCTGGCCGGGCGGATGGCGGCGGCGCGGGCGAAGACAGTAGAAGTAGGCCGACTGTCCCTCGATTTCCTGACCGCCTTCGAGAAGGACCGCGCGGCGGCCAAGACCAACATCCAGAAGCCCTCGCCCATGCTCCTGCCGGATTACGTCGGCAAGGTGGGATAATTCATCAGGTCTCTTCCCCTGAAGAACTTGACAGGCCCGCCCAAAGTCTGTACTGTGTTGACGGTATGTGATGATGAGGTCCCCTGCCCGAGGAGAGAAAATGAATCGTAAACGGACGACCGCGCTCGGTTGTGTCTTGTGTCTGACCGTGCTCATCCTGACGTCCTTCGGCTGCGCCGCGCCGATGAAGAAGCTGACCTTCGAGGCCGAGGACTGGACCAGCCCCGCCGAGGCCTATGAGAAGGACAAGGCATCGCAGGACAAGTGGAACCTCTGGAGCACCGACTCCGACGCGATGAAGAAATGGTCCGGCGGCGTCACCTTCCAATCCCCCCCTGTGAAGGCCGACCGCGCGACACCCGAAGAGGGCGCGCCGCCCCTGCACACCCGCATTACGGGCATCCCGAACGGGCGCTATGAGGTCGAGATCAAGATCGGCCGGCACCTGGCCATCTCACGTGACGGCAAGACATGGGAGCGGATGTACGGTCGAAAGAACTGGCTGCCGGATATTGTCGAAATTACCGATGGCGCGTTTGAACTGTGGGTGGACGACCGCTACGCCGACCCCGACAGCCCCGGCTCGGCCTATTACGACTGCATCACCTTCCATCCCATCCGCCCCCGCACGGCGAAGCCCCGGGTCCAGGGCTACGCCAATGAGCGCGTGCGCGAGGCGCTCGACCGCGGCCTTGTCGCCCTGCCCACCAGCAACCATCGCGTCTACCTCGGATGGCGCCTCCTCGACTCCGACCCGAAGGACATCGCCTTCAACGTCTATCGTTCCATCGAAGGCAAGCAACCCGAGAAACTGAATGCGACGCCGATCCGCGACACGACCGACTTCGTGGATGCGACCGCGCCGCCCAATGCCTCGTGTGAATACACCGTCCGGGCAATCGCAAAAGATGGCGAGGGCAAGCCGTCGCGTCCCGTCCGCGTCACGGCCTCGGCGGAGGGACAGGATTGCATCATCTTCAAACTCGATGAGGGCGTGACGGTCCAGAAGGTCGGCATCGGCGACCTCGACGGCGACGGGCGGTATGACATCGTCATCAAGCAGCCGAAGGACAACATAGACCCGGCACCTTCCTACTGGAAACCCAGCCCCGACACCTACAAGATCGAGGCCTACACCGCCGACGGCAAGCGCCTGTGGACGAGAGACCTCGGCTGGGCCATCGAGCGCGGCATCTGGTACTCGCCCATGATCGTCTTCGATCTCGACGGCGACGGCAAGGCGGAGGTGGCGGCAAAGACCGGCGAGGGCGACCCGCGCGGGCCCGACGGCCGCGTCGAGACAGGGCCGGAGTATCTCTCCATCTTCGACGGGATGACGGGCAAGGAGCTGGTGCGCACGGACTGGCTCTCGCGCGTGGCCCCTGACATGGAATACAACTACAACCTCTCCAGCCGCAACCAGATCTGCGTGGCCTATCTCGACGGCAAGACGCCGTGCCTTATTGTCGCGCGCGGGACGTATCGGGAGATCCGCCTCGTGGCCTACCAGTTCCATGGCGGCAAGTTGAAGGAGCTCTGGCGGTGGGACAACCGCGAGGACGGCCGCACCTACTGGGGCCAGGGTGCGCACATCATGCACGCCGCCGACGTAGACGCCGACGGCCGCGACGAGATCATCGTCGGCTCGGCCGTCGTGGACGACAACGGCGTCGGCCTCTGGTCCACGGGGCTCGGCCACCCGGACTTCTGTTTCGTCGGCGACGTCAACCCCCTGCGACCGGGCCTGGAAATCTTCTACGGCATCGAACCGCGCCATAAGGAAAACGGCCTCTGCCTTGCCGACGCCAAGACGGGCGAACTGATCTGGGGACTGAAGAAGGCCACGAACCATGTGGGTACCGACGGCATGTGCGCGGACATTGACCTGCGCCATCCAGGCTCCGAGTGCTATGCGGTGGACATTGATAAGGATCGCAAATACGCCCAATCGTGGCTCTTCAGCGCCGCCGGCGAGGTCCTCACCGAGGAGCGCCTGCCCAGCATGTCGAGGCCGGTCCATTGGGACGCCGACCTTCAGCGCGAGCAGGTGCGCGGGGCGCGGATTCAGGATTTTTCGGGCGGCGCACATCCGACCTCGCTCGTCGGTAGTTGGGTGGCCATCGCCGACATCCTGGGCGACTGGCGGGAGGAGATCATCACCTCCGCGCCCGGCGAGCTGCGCATCTACACCACCACGATCCCGGCCATGGACCGGCGGGTCTGCCTCATGCAGGACCCGATCTACCGCATTGACATCGCCGTGGTCTTCATGGGCTACTACGCCGCGCCGATGCTGAGTTACGACATCGCATCGGGCAGTCCCGGCATGAGTATTGACTTGCCGTCGGGGACGCTCAGCCCCGGTTCCGCCGCGAAGGGAGAAGTGGTCCTGCAGACGGCGTTGAATGCCCCCCTGAAGGGGAAGCTGATCCTCGAAGCCGACGGCGGCGCGAAGATGATCCCGGCCAGTGCTGCCATCGAAGTGCCCCAGGGGCAAATGAAGACCGTGCCGTTTTCCGTTACCCCCGTGTCGGCGGGCGGCATTGCGGAAAAGCGAGCGCAGGTCTCTGTGAGGGTTCGGTTGGAGACGGACAGCCGAACGTTGCGGACGGAGGCGTCCTATCCGGTGATAGACGTCCCTGTGACGGGCCATCCCACCGTCGAGGCCGAGGCCGTCGCCTCCCAGGAGGGCGGGACGGTCCAGATACGCGCCGACAAGGCCGGAGCGTCGGGCAAGGCCATATCGCACTGGGACGACAAGGGGCACTGGATCGAGTGGAAGATCGCCGCCCCGACGGCCGGGCGGTATCGCGTGGCCCTTCGGTACTGCACGCCCCACGATTCCGTTCGCGAGTTCCAGATGGACGGCAAGAAGGTCGGCGACCGCGCGGTCTTCCCGGCCACCGGCGGCTTCGGCGGCGAGAAGGAGAACCACTGGAACCACGCCTTCGTCAAGGATGCATCGGGCAATCCGGCGACGTGGCAGCTTGAGGCCGGCGACCACACGATCCGCATGACCAACCTGGACGGGAAGGGGATGAATGTGGATTACCTCATCCTCGTGGTGGAGAATTGAAGGCCTCTTGTGCTCGTCTTGCTTTTGCCTTGAATTACTCCTCGCCCCGGATATACTGGCGCGTTGTCCCGTTGCCGATCAACCGCGTGTTGATGGAGGAGAAGAAAAATGCGCACAAACGTCATCCTGACCGTATCGGAATCGAAGCGACTCATCGCCAAGGGCGTCGTCGCCCTCGACTTCGTCCAGAAGGTCCTGAAGGAGGGAACCGTCGCCGTGGCGAAGGGGACAACGAACGGGTACATCGTCGAGGAACTCCTCGGAAAGAAGATTGACAAGACCCAATACTGCACCGGCACCACCTTCCCCGCCAAGGCCGAGAAGTCGGGTAAGACCGGCGGCAGCATCCCCGACCTCGTCCTCCGCGACGGTCAGCCCGTGCAGGGGGCCGTGGCCGCCGAAGCGGTGAAAGACATGAAGGCCGGCGACGTCTTCATCAAAGGCGCGAACGCGCTGAACTGGGAGAAGAAACAGGCGGCCCTCCTCATCGGCCACCAGACCGGCGGGACCATCGGCGCGACCTACGGCACGATCATCGCCCGCCGCATCCGGCTGGTCATCCCGGTCGGCATCGAGAAGAGTGTGCCCACCGATCTGCACGAGGCCGCGCGGATGATCAACAATGACCCGACGGCGCGCGTGACGCCGACGCTATTTCCGATGGTCGGGGACATCGTCACCGAGATCGAGGCGCTCAAGGTCCTCACCGGCGTGGACGTTGCGCCCATCGCCGCCGGCGGCATCGGCGGGGCGGAGGGGGCGGTGTGGTTCTGCCTGCGCGGCGCGGAGGAGCAGCTCGACAAGGCGGGTAAGCTGATCGAGGAGATTCAGGGGGAGCCGGCGTTCATACGGTAGGAAGGTGGAAGATTGGAGGGATGGAAGGATGATGACCGTTGAGAACACGTGGAAGGAGGTCGCCGAGAGCGGCGTTGACATCGTCGTTATCCCCATCGGCGCGATTGAGCAGCACGGCCACCATCTGCCCCTCGGCACGGATTTCTTCGCCGCCGAGCGGGGCGGGCGGATGATCGCCGAGAAACTGAACGCCTACCTCCTCCCCGCGCTGCCCTTCAGCAACTCGCAGGAGCACCTGGACTTCAAGGGATCTGTCTCCATCCGTCCGCCGACGCTGGCCGTCGTCGTCGAGGAGATCATCCTGTCGCTGGCGCACCAGGGCTTTCGGAAGTTCGTTATCCTCAGCACGCACGGCGGCAACTGGGTGCTCAAGCCTACCCTCCGCGACATCAACTTCCGCCATCCCGACCTCATGGTCATCATGAGCGGCGGCACGATGCCCGGCGACAAGAAGGCCATCCCTCCGGACATCCATGCGGGCAAGGGCGAGACGAGCGGCATGATGGCCTCGCGCCCCGATCTGGTGAAGGACGGCGCGGAGGACTTTACGCCCGACTACGGGCGGGAATACATGGACTACGTGGGCCTGAAGGCGCTCTCCCCCACCGGCGTCTGGGGCAAGCCGTCCGAGGCCGACCCGGACCAGGCGAAGCAGAACGTGGAGCGGTGGGTTGACAGCTCGGTGGAATACATTCAGGCCACGTTCGCGGAGCTGGGGAAGTTGAAGAAACAGCAGACATAAGAGCGCGAATTATTCATAAACCTACTCCCCTCTCCGCGTAGGCAGAGGGGTCGGGGGTAAGGTGCGGGCCCGACGCTGCCCGTTTCACAATCACGTCCCTCTTAGGCCGAACGGTGCCGTTGAAGGTTCGCCCGGAGCGCAGCGGCGGGCGATACCTTCTGACGGCTGGTTGGCACTCCTCATCAGAACAACTCGTCTTCAACTGCCTTCAGGTTCTTGTTGACGTAGAACATGTCTGGTTCGTGCTTCGTCGCTCTCACCCGGATCTCGAATCCTGGGTCTTTCGGTTTCTCGGCATCGAACAGGATCAGTCCAATGCCATAGAGCCGACACAGCGCGTCGAGCCGGGCAATGTCTGCCTCCGACGCAGCGTTCGGAACGACGAGGTAGACCTTGTGCGAGAAGAGCCGGTATGAGCACGCCTGTCCGAAGGCGGTGATCAGCGAACTGGTGTCCAGTTTGATCTCGGCAGACACGATTTCCGCCGGGAGTTTCAGGATGTCGCTGGGTCTTGGGGCTCTGACGCCGACTACGTCCGGAGTTCCCCATTTGTCCTTGAATCGGTTGCCCCCCAGAGAGATCGCCTTTGTGCATTCCTCAAGCTCGTTCTTGATCCAGTCCGCGAACGAGTCGTAGAAATCGTCTTCGGACACTTTCCCCTTCTTCTTCAGCTCGACGACCTCAACGTCCTTCTCGATTTCGCTCTCTCTGAACTTCACGTGGCGTAGAAGACCACGCGCCGGTTTGTAGATGGCCTCCGGCTTGGTCACGTCGAGATTCCACAGCGACCCGTGAATCGTGTTCTCGTTCGCGTCCGGCAAGGCTTCCTTGACAGCACGCATGAGGACCGAATACCGCATTCCGTTTGCCTGGCCTTCAAGCAATTCTAGCGCTTTTGCCCGAATCCGTTCATTCTGCGTCATCTTGTCCTCCTTGCGCCAATAATGTTTAGACCGATCCGCCTAACACCCCAGATACGGTTTGGAGTGCTGCATAACACGCCCGCGAATGCGGGGGCGAATCAATCTTAATCCCTGAAACAGCAGCATCTTACGCGAAGCAAGTGCCCTTATGGTGGCGTCTTATGCGGATCGGCATAAGAACTCAGCTTGCTTGCCGATTGGCGACTGGTTTGTGGTTGATACGCCGTCATCTCACGTCCCCAACATCTCTTGCGGCGTTCATTCTTGCTGCCCAATGCTAACAACGGGCAGGGCGGATGTCAATGCGAAAAAGGGCGAGGCATGTAGCCGCACCCTTTACGGGTGCGGGACTTCGGCGGCACAACCGCCACGACGAATACCGCAGGCTGAAGCCTGCGGCTACAAGACCCCGCAACGCAGGGGGTACCCCAACGCGCATTTTCCCCTTGATTCCCTCCACCCCCAGTTCTATCCTGTCTGCTGCTGTGCGGAGATGGGGAAGCTGGAGAAGCGCAAGTAGTTCGGCTTCAACTTGCTCTCTCGTCATTCTGAGCGTAGCGAAGAATCTCGGTCGTTCGAAAGGTCGAGACCCTTCGCTTCGCTCAGGGTGACAGAAGAACAAGTTTGTGGAACAGGCTCATAGCAGACAGGAACGCACATGAAAAAGATGAAGGCGCTGGTGAAGGCCAAGCCCGAGGAGGGCTTGTGGCTGGAGGATGTCCCAATCCCGGAGGTCGGCAAGAACGATGTCCTGATCCGCATCAAGAAGACGAGCATCTGCGGGACGGACGTCCATATCTGGAACTGGGATGAGTGGGCGCAGAAGACCATTCCCGTCCCCATGACCATCGGGCATGAGTTCGTCGGCGTAGTGGAGGACTTCGGCGAGAACGTCCACGACTATAGCTGCGGCGACCTGGTCAGCGGCGAGGGCCACCTGGTCTGCGGGCGCTGCCGCAACTGCCTGGCCGGGCGGAGGCACCTCTGCCCAAAGACGCGCGGCGTGGGCGTCAATCGCGACGGGGCCTTTGCCGAGTTCCTGTCCATCCCCGTGACGAACGTATGGGCGGCCGATCCGGCGATCCCGCTGGAGGTGACGAGCTGCTTCGACCCGCTCGGCAACGCGACGCACACCGCCCTGTCCTTCGACGTGCTCGGCGAGGACGTGCTCATCACCGGCGCCGGCCCCATCGGGATCATGGCCGCGGCCATCGCCCGGCACGCCGGCGCGCGATATATCGTCGTGACCGACATGAACCCCTACCGCCTCCGGCTGGCCCGGAAGATGGGTGCGACGATGGCCGTTGATGTGAGCAAGAAAGAGCTGGCCGAGGTCCAGAAAGAGCTCGGCATGCAGGAAGGATTCGATGTGGGGATGGAGATGTCGGGCAGCCCGGACGCCTTCCGCGACATGCTCAGGAACATGTGCCACGGCGGGAAGATCGCCATGCTTGGCATCCTGCCGACAACGGAGATTGACTGGAACCTCGTGGTGTTCAACGGCCTGACCCTTAAAGGCATCTACGGGCGGGAGATGTACGAGACGTGGTACAAGATGACGGTCATGATCCAGGGCGGGCTGGACATCCTGCCCATCATCACCCATCGGTTCCACTACACCGAGTTCGAGAAGGGGTTCGAGGTCATGCGGTCGAAGGAATGTGGGAAGGTCATCTTGGACTGGTCGGGAGAGCAAGGAGCCTGAATATGTTTCGCTCACTTAAGGAACGCGTGGAGTCGGAGCTGCAGCAAATCCGCGAGGCCGGTCTCTACAAGTCGGAGCGCGTCATCGCCACGCCGCAGGGGGCGCGCATCACCGTCGTCGGCGGACGGGAGGTGCTGAACTTCTGCGCGAATAATTATTTGGGGCTTGCCAACGATCCGCGCATCCTCGCCGCCGCCCGCGCCAGCTACGATCGCTGGGGCTACGGCCTGAGCTCCGTCCGATTTATATGCGGCACGCAGGCGCTTCACAAGCAACTGGAGAACAGGCTCACCCAATTCATGGGCACCGAGGACACCATCCTCTACAGCTCGTGCTTCGACGCGAACGGCGGGCTCTTCGAGGCGCTGCTGGGCCCGGAGGACGCGATTATCAGCGACCAACTCAACCATGCCAGCATTATTGACGGCGTGCGCCTGTGCAAGGCGCAGCGCTTCGTCTTTGCCAACTGCGACATGGCCGATCTTGAGGCCAAGCTCAAAGAGGCCGCGTCGGCCCGATGTCGCATGATCGCCACCGACGGCGTGTTCTCCATGGACGGGACGATCGCTCGGCTCGATGCGATCTGCGACCTGGCCGACCGATACGACGCCGCCGTCATGGTGGATGACTCCCACGCGACCGGCTTTATCGGCAAGACGGGCCGCGGGACGCACGAGTACCGCGGCGTCATGGGTCGCGTGGACGTCATCACCAGCACCCTGGGCAAGGCCCTCGGCGGGGCCACGGGCGGGTTCACGACCGGTCGGAAAGAGATCGTCGAGTTGCTTCGACAGCGGTCGCGGCCCTATCTTTTTTCCAACACACTGGCCCCTGCCATTGCGGCGACATCCATCGCCGTGTTGGACATCCTCTCCGAGTCCACGGCGCTCCGGGATCGGCTGGAGGCGAACACAAGGGCGTTTCGCGCCGCGATGAAGGAGAGGGGGTTCGACATCGCCGAGGGGGATCACCCGATCGTTCCGATCATGCTTGGTGAGGCGCGGCTCGCGACGAAGATGGCGGAGATGCTCCTCGGCGAGGGGATCTACGTCATCGGGTTCAGCTATCCTGTCGTCCCGAAGGGGAAGGCGCGGATCCGGGTCCAAATTTCCGCCGCCCACACCCCCGAGGATATCAAGTTCGCCGCCGATGCGTTCGCGCGGGTGCGGGAGAAGTGCAAGGAATAAATCCTAATCTTAATCTTAATCTTAATCCTAATCCCAATCCAGAATGGAGATTAGGATTAAGATTAGGAGTAGGATTAGGAGGGGGAAGACCATAGTCGACCTGTGATCGTATCTGTGTAAGGAGACGCTTATGACGGGACCGAAAATCGCGGTCATTGGAGCAGGGAGTTATTTCTTTGGGAAACCGGTCATCCACAAGATGGCCACCAGCCCGATCATGGCCGGCGGCACGCTGGCGCTCGTGGACACGCGGCCCGATGTGCTGAAGACCATGATGGCGCTCGCCAAACGGATTCTGACACATGCCAAATGCGGTGTGGAAGTCATCGGCGACGTGGACCGGAAGAAGGTGATGCGCGACTCGGACTTCGTTGTCCTCACCTTCTCCGAGCGCAATGCCTACTTCCGCGGGGTGGACACGCAGATCGCCGCGAAGCACGGCATCCGCATGTGCAGCTCCGACACCATCGGTCCCGGCGGGATCTTCCGCGCCATGCGCGAGGTGCCACATGCTCTGGGCGTTGCAAAGGACGCGAGTCGGCTCTGCCCCGATGCGTGGGTTATCAACTTTGTGAACCCAACCACCGTCATGGGCATGGCGCTGCGGACGTTCACGCCCGAGGTCAAGAGCTTCGCCCTGTGCGACGGCAACCACGAGCCGCACAACACCCTCAACTGGTGCAAGCGCGTCAGCATCCTACCGGGCGACGCGACCCATATCCCCGCCGAGGTTTACAACAAGCTTGATCTCGCCATCGGCGGCATCAACCACTGCACGTGGGTCACGCGCTTCACCTATGACGGCAAGGACATGATGCCGAATCTGCGGGAGGGCCTTGTGGCTCAGGTGAAGAAAGAGGAGGCGAACCCCCAGGAGAAATCCAAGCCGCGATACAACAGTCTCTACGCTCTGCAGCTCTTCGATCTTTATGGCGCGTATCCTACCGCCGTCAGCCACACGAAGGAATACGTCCCGTTCTTCCAGGGATATGGCGTGAAGCCCTGCGTGCCCGAGCCGATCCGCCTCTTCGATGCGGAGAACCGCGCCCGCGAGATGGCTGCCGCCTGGGCGCAGACGGAGGAGTATGCCTCGGGCAAGCTCAACGAGGAGGAGTTCCTCAAAAAGACCCATGACGACCACGCGACCGACATCATCGAGTCCATGTGGGGCGGCCTGGGCAAGCACTTCTTCATAAATTCCCCTAACCGCGGCGCGGTGACGAACCTGCCTGACGATGCGTTCCTGGAGCTGCGGTGCGACGTGGACATGCACGGCCCGCGCCCCCAGCCCTTCGGCAAGTTCCCGAAGGTCCTGCTGCCCCTCACGTTGCAGGTACTTTACACCCACGAGCTTACGGCGGAGGCCGCGGCCACCGGCGACCGCACGAAACTCCGGCAGGCCATGCTCAGCGACCCGATTTGCAATAACATCGAGGACGCCGATGCGTGCATCGCGGACCTCCTCGAGGCCGAGAAAGACGTCCTGCCGAAGTTCTGGTATTCGAAGCGGAGGAAGCGATAGCCATGAAATGGCGGCTCGACCCCGGCCAGATCGAAGTGGTTGACGACGCGGTGGCGGAGGCGCTGCGGAAGAAGACGCCTGCGGAGCGCGTCGCCATGGCCCTCGACTGCAACCGGACGGCGCGTTCACTCATTGAAGGGCAGCTTCGGACTCGCCATCCGGATTGGGGGGGCGAACGAATTGCGTCGGAAGTCGCCAGGAGGATGCTTGGTGGATCAGGGTGAGCTGCTCCGATACGCGATCGACATCCTGGAAGAGCTGGAGATCACCTACATGGTGGTCGGCGCCCTTGCGAGCACGGCATACGGCGACCCTCGGCTGACACAGGATATTGACATCGTCCTTGACATCCGGCCGGATCAGTTGGATGCGCTCTGTGGGAAGTTCCCGTTGGCGGAGTACTACGTCAGCCCCGAGGCGGCGAGGGAAGCCGTTCTCGGCGGCGGACAGTTCAACGTGATCCATCCATCGTCGGGGAACAAGATAGACTTCATGATCGCCCGGAACGATCCGTGGGGAAGATCGCAGATAGCGCGGCGGAGACGAATGCGCATTCTGCCTGATCTGGATGGATATGTCGCAAGTCCGGACGACATCATCATCGGCAAGATGCTATACTACCGCGAGGGCGGATCGGAGAAGCACCTGCGCGACATCACCGGCATCCTCAAGATCAGCGGCGACGATGTGGACCGGGACTACGTCGCCCACTGGGCCGCCGAGCTCGGCCTCACCCCGATCTGGCAGGCGATTCGGAAGCGCATCGGGGAAGGAGCAAGATAGCGCCTCTCCTCAGCCGTCATTCAACCGTCCGCGAGATTTCTGTGCCGAGGTCGGGGGCGTAACGCACCGCCTCGGTCTCCGTACGGTCGGGCTTTCCATCCTTGTGATACTCGCGATTGATCGTCATCTCGCCCTTCGGACAGTCATCCTTCACCGTGACCACGCAGAGCAGATCGTCGCCCTTGTAAACAAAGGCCCGCGTGCCAAATGACCCGGCGTCGGGGTCCGGCTTGATGAAGTAGGGGGGTGACGTTTCGTTCTTGCGAATCATGAGCGACCCGTCCTTCCGGGTCGCCAGTTCGAAGGCGAGTTTCCCGTCCATGTCCCTCTGCTGGCAGACCTCGCCGGGCCCGTAGGTCTTGCGCTCGCCCTCGCATGCGCTGGGCTGGCACCTGTTTGTCCCTGTCAGGTTGCCGTCCGGGGCGATGTGCAGGTGCGACGCCTGCCGAATCCGCCAGCCGGGCGGGTGGACGAGGAAGATGTGGAAGTGTGGCGGATGGTCCACATGACCATAGGTCTTCCCCACCGAGCCGCTGCGGGGGAAGGTGGTCTCGTAGCCGAGGATATTCACTGCGCCCTCGAAATCCTTGTTCCCCTTCGCGCCGGGTCTCATATCCTTGAAGACTTCCAGCGCGGCGAAGATCAGGTTGCCCTCGGCCTCCTTTTCCACCTGCGGCCACGGGATGTCGCGGTAGTTGCCGGACCGCCGCGCCTCCGGCTTGTGCATGTAGCAAACGAGGGCCGTCTCCTCGTCGCCGAAGCGCTGGTGCATGGAGAAGGGGTTGCGGAAATCGAGCGGCGCATCAAAGACGACCGCATCGCCATCGCTCTTGAATTCCACCGCCGTATGGCCCGCCCAGACCTTCTTCACGGTCACGCCCGGCCATTCGACGCGCACGGTTGGGCTTCCCGTAGTGTTCATCGGTATCTCGATGTCGAAAAATGCCTCCGACGGGTTGTCGCCGAAGTAGGTCTTGCTGACGGAGCAGGTCTCAGGGGTAACGGAGACCTTCGGCTTTTCCGTCTCCAGTCTGACCTCGCTTTTCACGACGCGGACTCCGATGAGTCTGCGATCCGGCTCCGCGCACTCAGTCATGGACGATTTCACTATCAAGAGCAAGACTATTCCCACAACCCAAGCGCTGACTTGCTTCTTCACGTCTGTTGCTCTCCACAGATGGATCCTATCGCGTCTCGCCGATCTCCGTGCCCGCCTTGAGCTTCAGGACGGATGCCTTCTCGAAGGTGAGGCGGCTGCCGTCCACCAGCGCTGCCGCGCGGGGGCGCTCGCGGAGCCAGGCGATCCGGGCATCGCTGTCCATGCCGCCGCCCGCGATGGATTTCCGCTTGCCCGATCCGAAGATCACGCGGTCAACCTTGTCGCCTCGCACGATCCGCACCGCCGCGCTGTCCTTCCCGTCGTCGAGCATCTCCATCTTGCACAACACCGGCTTATCCTTGAACGGCGCGATGAGGGTGATAAACCGCGTCCCGTCCTTGGCAGGCTGGGAGTAGTAGGCGCGATACCGGCTCTTGTACATCTCGATCGTGTCCTCGTAGCCGGTCTGATACTTCGGCTCGCCCTTTGGCAGGACGATCAACTGGGTACCCGGTCCGCCGTCGCGTCTGGAGATGAGCCCCATCTCCGAGTCTTTCCACTTGTAAGGGGCGTGCCAGTTGAGCGTGGCCGTCGGCGTCTCGCCGACTTTCTTGCCCTCGGCGTCGAGGATGGTGTCAATGACCAGCCAGTAGTCGCCCTTGACGAACAGAATCTGCCGCTTGACGATCTTGCCGGCGGACTCCGCATATCCAGCGTGGGTTCCCTCGAAGTAATCTATTTTCTTTCCATTCCGCCAGACGATGTTTTCGCCCTGGTGGGTCTTGCGTTCCAGCGTGCAGCCCTCGATGGCTACCTCGTTGTGCGCCTCGGGCGAACGGAAGTAGGGTTCGAGGGGATTGTCGTAGCTGTCGAACCGCGACGTTTCGATGACCATCGGCTCGCCGAAGGCGTAGATGTTGATGTCGAATATCGCCGAGTGCGTGTGCCCGCCGCCCCACTTGCCCCAATTGACCTGACAGTAGAGGTTCTCCTTCTCCCACCCGTCGCGCATGAAGGTCCACCCGCAGTCGGGCATGTGGACGCTGACGAACTCCGGCTGCTTCGGCTCGATGCCCTCCGGCATATAACGCGACCCACGGATGGGCCAGAGAAACCGCCCGTCATTGGCGAACTTGGCGAAGTCGCCGAGGAGGGAATCGGCGGTCGTGAAGTTGCTGTCGTTCACACCCGTGAACACGCCGCTCGGGGACACATACTGCAGGAACCAGAGCTGCATCTGGAGCACCTTCTCGCGCAGGGCGTCAAGCAGGGCGCTCGGCGCAGGGTCGTCCTCGGCGTGCTGAAGGAGCTGGCGCACGGCGCGCAGGGAGATGGACCCATAGCCGATGCAACGTTCGTCGTGGCCGCCTTCCTTGCTGAAGTCCCAGTAGGCGTGTTCGAGGAGGCGGGCCGTGCCCGTCTCGCGCCACAGAGCCGCGTCCTTGAACCAGGGGAAGATGAGGCCGAGTTGGTATAGGGCCTTGGACGCGGTGAGCTGGAAGTTGCCGTCGGTGTAGCCACAGACTTGCTGGGCCTGGAGCTGGTTCGCGTGGCCGAGGAGCGTCTTCAGGATCAGCTTGCGCGTCTCGGGGCGGAGTGACCTGGAATTCAGCATGGCGTAATACTGTTGAGCAAAGACGATGGGCCGGCCGCCGCAGCCGAGTTCATACCAGATGATGTCGTTCGTTGGGACGACGGCCGAGACCTTGCCTCGCTGGGCATACCATGATGTGAAAAGCTCGTCGAACCCGGCGGCGTATTTCTCGTTGCCGGTCCGGACGTAGGCCGTCCAGAGCGGGCTGGACCACCCCCAGTAGTGAAAGCCGTAGAGGCTGGATCGCCCCTCCACCTTCGTCCAGTCCATGTCCTTGCCGAACTCCACCACCTGCACATGCCAGACGCGGATGACGTGGTCGCAGACCTGGTCCGCGCGCGAGTCCGTCTCGCCGGGCTGGCTGTTGCCCGATCGCTTTCGGTAGTCTTCCACGTCGCGCAGCTCGCCCACCGCCTTCATGTTCTTGCGGATATACTCGTCGAGCGCCTCCCACGCCTTATCGTGCCTCTTGCTCTTCGCGTGGGTTAGGATTGCCTTCATGCCGGGGTGGTTCGGGTCAATGGAGTTGAAAAAGGTCTCGTCGGAGATGTTGACCACCCGCTCCGGATCGGGCTTGAGGATGACCTTTCGCTTGGCGGCGGCGTTCTCCGCGATCTGCTCCGGCGAGGGCTTTGTCTCCAGGCGGGCGAGGAGTTCGGCGACATCCTTGCCGGCCTTGACCGGTCCGGTTTGTGTTTGTTTCTTCTCCTCTTCCGCCGGCTTGGTTTCCTCGGGGTGTGCGATATTTTCGTCGTTGATCGCGGCGATCTGGTTCATCGGGATGTCAACGGCCAGCCCGTCCATATCCAGGCTCACTTGCGCATCGCTTCGTTTGACGATCTTGCCCTTCATCTCCGTTCCATCGCGGAGGCGGATGGTATCGGCGTGCAGGATGGCGCAGAACAATATGGCGGCAACGCAGAAAGACCGAAGGACGGGAGTTCTCATGGTCTGCTCCTTCCTCGGCGATCTCGGGTTCGCACGACGACGAGCTATTTCTTCTCTTCCACTTTCTCTTCGCCCTTTTTCTCCACCTTCTTCTCTTCCTTGGGTCGCTCAGGAATGGGGCCGGGCGGGGGCCAGACAGGAGGGTGGAACGTCAGCTTCTTTATCATCCAGGGGATGGTGCGGATTACATCCTTCCGCTTCCCCGCGCATCGGAGCGTGGCGAGGCGCTCGTCGTTGGTGACGTCGAAGAGATAGACCTCCATGTCGAGATCATAGCGTTTGGACTTTCCGATCAATGACTCTTTGAGGACGGGATCAATTTTCACATGTCCGAAGCAAACGATCTCCGCCTCCATCTCCTTCGCCATCTGCATTGCGAGGTGCTTGCCGTAGTGCTGGTCCGGCGGATTGCCCTGTCCCGCAAGGAACTTGTCCACCGAGTTGGGCTGGATAACGGTGATGTATTTGCTCAGCGAGTAGCTCAGGTTCTCCCGAACCAGGTGGCGGAAGTGGTCCTTTGCGCCCTCCAGCTCGCCTTCGTCGAAGTTGATATCGCAGAGCGACGCCGTCGCCGCGATGGGCATCACCGCTACCTCCCCGCGACGGTCCACGGCCAGTTCCTGGTGAACATCGCGCACGTCCGCCAGGTTGGCGCAGCCCGCGGCGCAGACGAGGAGCATGACGGCAAGCAGGACAGAGAGCCTCCTTGGGGTCAGCGGGTTCATTCGGCGATTCTCCTTTCGATGGCCGACCAACGCCCGGCCCGATAGTATAATCGGCTGTCCTGACGACAGCTACGCCGTAAAAGTATAGCACACCGCGCTGCCAGCGTCCAGAGAAATTCCGGCAAGGGTCTGCTACGCGGAAAACATTTCTCGAAAATTGTACTTGACAACGTCAACCAGCCATGATAATAAACGATCATAATCGAACATAATCGCTCATTGCGCCGAAAACACAGAATCCATTAACGAGAGGTAAATCGCACATGGGAATCAGCCTGGGATTGGTTGGATTGGGAAGTTTCGGCAGCTCGTTCGCCGATTTATTCAAGCGGCATCCCGTCGTGGATCGCATCGCCCTCTGCGACCGCGAGCCGGAGCGCGTGCGGCGGTTCGCCGACGATCCATTCTTCCGGGACAAGTTCAACCCGAAGGATGCCTATGCGTCGCTCGATGAGATCTGCAAGGCCGATCTCGACGCGCTCGTTATCATCACCCAGCCCTGGCTCCACGCACCGCAGTGCGCGCAGGCTATGGAGTCGGGCAAGCATGTCTATAGCGCCGTGCCGATCATCAGCATCCCCGACGACGACGAGATCCTGGACTGGTGCGATAAGTTGGTCGAGACCTGCAAGCGAACCGGAAGGTTCTACATGCTCGGTGAGACGACCTACTACCACGCCGACGCCATGTTCTGCCGGCGCAAGGCCGCCGAAGGGGCCTTCGGCGATTTCGTCTATGCCGAGGGGGAGTACTTCCACGATGTGGACTCCGCCTGCAACCTCCGCGACGTCAGGCGCCGCCGCCTCGCCAGCAAGGCGGGGCAGGAGTGGATCGAACAGGAAAAGAAATATCTGGCCCGCGGGATCAAGGCCGGTCCCATGCACTACCCCACCCACTCCACGAGCGGTCCGGTCTGCGTCATGAAGGCCCATGCCGTCAAGGTCACCTGCTACGGCCATCGCAACACAACCGGGGATGAGTACTTCCAGGACAGTGCATTCAGCGACGAGACCGCGCTCTTCCTCATGAGCAACGGGGCGACCGTTCGCATTTGCGAATACCGAGAGGTCGGCATCCCCGGCAGCGAGACCTTCCGCATCTTCGGCACAAAGGGCAGCTATCGGGAAAGTGCATGGTGCACCAACAATACGCGGACGCCCCTGACCGTGCAGGAGATGCGCGATCCCCTACCGCCGGAGGTGGAGGAGGCGTTCCGCGAGGGCAAGACCGAGTCGGCGGCCTACGGCGGTCACGGCGGCTCGCACGCCTACCTCGTCCACGAGTTCTGCGACGCCGTGGCGAACGAGCGCCAGCCGGCCATCAACATCTGGGAGGCGGCCCGCTACATGGCCATGGGCGTCATGGCCCACAAGTCGGCCCTTCGTGATGGTGAAACCCTGGACGTGCCGGACTGGGGCGACGCGCCGGAATAAAATTGACCCGCATGGGATGAGGAAAGAGCATGAGAACCACAACGAGTTCATTGCTGTTGACGGCACTATTTTTCTCATGCGCTGCGGTCGCACAGCAGGCACAGGAAGCCGGCGCTCTGCGCCTGACGTGGGACGAAGGGGGACGAATCGCCCGCGTGGAATGTGCGCGGAGAGATGTCACGGGTCCAGGCGTTTCCTTCAGCGGTTTTGCGCTGCGCGACTGCGCCGTGCAGAAGGACTACGAGCCTATCTCGTGTGAGGTCACGCGCGGCGGGAACAGCATACGGTTGGCCGGCCGCAATGCCGTCGGCGCGCTGGCCCTGTCTGTTGAATGCGTCGCCGAGAAGGATTGGCTCGTCCTTCGCGGTGTGGTTGAAAACCTGACCGATACCGACCATGCCGTCAGCCTCCGTTTCGCCCTACCCGTGGCCTGCAAGGGATGGACGTGGCACACGCGCCTGCACAAGACCGAGCCGCTGATCCCCGGCAAAGCCATGCACCTCGGCCTGCCCGGCCCCCTCGGCTCCGGCTATCTCGCCCTGCGCCCCGTCGCGGCGGTTTCCGATGCGGCGCATACGGTCGGCCTCGTCATGCCGGTGGACCACAAGGGGCAATACGACTTCATGGCGGACCCGGACGCCGGTCTGTTCTCCGTTGTCATTGATTTTGCAATGACGAAACACTGCCCGCGTTTCTTCAAGAAGGTCCCCTTCGAGTTCGCCGTCGCTGCTGAGGCCGACGGCTGGGGCCTGCGCTCCGTCCTGGATCGCTGCTACGCCAACCGTCCTGAGTTCTTCAATCGCCACACCCCCGAGGCGGGGGGGTGGTTTGCCTGGGGCGACATCCTCCGTCAGCCGCCCCCCGTCTGCGACTACGGCCTCATGTTCCATGAGCAGCCCGAGGCCAAGTCCGGCTGCGCCAACGACAAGGCCCTCGGCATCCAGGTCTATCCCTACATCGAGCCGATCATGTACCAGATGTGCCTCGGCGACCAACCGGCCGATAAAGCGCCCGAGCGTGGCTTCATCATTCAGCGTCTCCGCGACTGGGCCAAGCCCGAGACCACCGGTCGCCTGCCGAGCGGCGGATACGGGACGCAGGATGATCTGCAGAAAATTTGCCATGCGATTCTTACCTCCGGCGTGAAGGACCCGAAGGGAAACGTCGTCATCGGCGGCGTGGGGCAATACAACTGGATCAGTGGATCGAAATGGGCCGCGCAGTTCCCGCTCAACCTTTGCCCAGCGGTCCCCGACGGCGCGGGACAGGGCCGACTCCAGTTCGTCCGCGAGAAGCTCCTCACCGTTCCCTACCTGTCGGGCATCTATCTCGATTCCTACTCCGCCCACCTGCAGCGTGTGAACTACGGACAGGACCAGCTCCAATACATCAGCTACCCCCCGCAGTTCGACGCCAAGACCTTCCAGCCCTGCGTGCTGAACGCCTTCGCCGTATGGGAGTGGGTTGATGCGCTGTGGGAGATGCTGCCCGACGAAAAGAAGGCGCTTCTGCCGAACCTCTACGGCCAGCAGGTCCCCTTCCCCTGGCATCGCTTCACCGTCATGGGCAAGGAGCACTGGGTCGGCGCCACGGGCCCGCTCATGCAGCAGTACCGCGCCATGGCCTGCCGCAAGGTCGTTACTCAGCTCCCGGCCTACGAGGATCGGGACGAGCGTTTTCTGCGCAACCTCATGCTCCTCGATGTCTTCCCCGGCGGCTACGCGCGGCGGCCCACCGACCCGCCGCTCGGCATGCGCGCGGCCTATCGCGTCGTGATCCCGCTCCTCCGCCAGCTCCACCGCCTCGGCTGGGCGCCGGTAACGCACGCCAAGGGAGAGACATGGATCGAGCGCTACGGCAGCGCGCCGGGGCCGGTCTGCCTTGCCGTACACAATCCCTACGACGCTGGAATTGTGCGCATCATCATTGATGCGCAGCGTCTCGGCCTGCCCCAGGATGCGGTTGTCGTGGACGCCGTTGACGGAGAGCCGGTGGAATTTTCTCGGACGGAAAATTTGCTCAATGCCGCCATCGGCATGAGGGGCAACTGGACGACGTTGCTGGTCGTCGGAGGCAAGGAGGCTCGCGCCGGATGGCATCGGATGCTCGCGGACGATCGGCTCGATGACGTGCGCCTCTGTCTGAAGGAGCAGGCCCTCCGGAACGGGGCCGACGCGCACCCGGCAGGGGGGGCCGCATCAAACCTGACCAGCGCGAGGAGGCCCGATGAACTGGCCGCCGCGGCCAAGGCGATCACTGGGGATGCCCCTGCGGAGGCGCGTGCGCGGGATCTGCTCGATCTCGCCGCGGTGCATATCCGTCGTGCGGAGAATCCGGAGGCGGTCTCGTCTCGCGCCCCGTTCCTGCCCAAATCGGATGTTGTTCTGCCCTGGATGGAGACCTTCGACGCGCTCTCGCCGGAGCGATGGCGGTTCAACCAGGAAAAACAAACGAAGGGGGCCGCCGTCGCAAACGGACGCCTGGAGCTGGAACTCCCGCGCGATGCGACCGCCGCCGGCGTGCACACCCTCGAACAGTGGCCATTCGTCCCGCGCCCGCTCATCATTGAGGCGGACTTCAAATACACCCACGGCGACCACGACCGCTACCTCATGTTCTCGATGAAGATCTGCAGTACTCCGACCGGCGATGGGGAATACCTGCTGGTCCGGGTGGACGGCAGCCGGAAGGACCAGGCGCAGGTCCGCGTCGAGAACCACAACGCCCCGCCGACGAACTGGCAGCACACGCTGACCGAATGGACCCCATTCGACGCGAGCAAGCCGCGCCACCTCCTCCTTCGTCTCGACCGGAGCAATTTTCGCCTTGAACTGGACGGGCAGCCGGTCGGCGAGGGGCCGCACGAGTGCGGCTTCGCCTGGGCGCACATCATCCTTGGCGTCAACTCGGGGCACAAGGGCCACGGCGACGTGTGCTGGTGGGACAACCTGAAAGTGTATCGCGCAATCGAGGATCCAACGACTCGTGATGACAAGTAAACGACACCGCGAAATCCTGGCTATGGCCGCCCGGGACGGCGAGGTGAGCGTTGACGCCCTTGCCCGGCGCTTCGGCGTAAGCGTTATGACCATCCGGCGCGACCTGACCCGGTTGGCCCGGGAGGGCAAGGTCAGCCGCACCCACGGCGGCGCCCTGCCCGCTCGGGCGGCTGTGCTCGATCTGGCTTACGAGGAGAAGGCGAGACGGCGCGCCGGCGAGAAGCGGGCCATCGCGCGGGCCGTGGCCGAAATGATCCGCCCCGGCATGGCCATATCGCTCGACACCGGAACCACGACGCTGGAGGTCGCCAGGGCGATCTCGCACATGGAGGACTTGACCGTCCTGACCACTTCCCTTGTCATCGCGTTTGTGCTTCGCAACAGCGAAGGCATCGAGCCGGTACTGCTCGGCGGCGCGGTGCGGAAGAACTCCCCCGACCTGACCGGCGAACTGACGGAGGACAACATCAAGCGTTTTCACGTCCATCTGGCCGTGCTCGGGGCCGACGCCGTGAAGCCCGACGGCGTGTATACCACCGACGCGCGGATCGCCCGCGTCTCGCGGGCAATGATCGTAAACGCAGACCAGGTGGTCCTGGCGGCGGACAGCAGCAAGTTTATGCAAACGGCGTTTGTCAGGTGCGTGGGACTGAACGATCTGGACCGCATCGTCACCGATGACGGCTGCCCGCAGAAGGTCCGAAGGTGGATCGAGCGCAGCGTGAAAACGGTGACCTACGCGCGCGTGGAGTAAAGCGAACGGATTCTGAACAACGGAGTGCATTATGGAACATATGCAAAAACCAAAACCGAAGATCGGCCTTCTTCCCTTTTATCTCAAGCTCTACGACGATACGAACCCCGCCCTTCGTCCCCGCTTTTCGGCGTTCATGAACAATGTCGCCGATGGCTTTGCCGCGCGCGGCATTGCTGTGGCCCGCGCGGATGTCTGCCGCCTCAATAGCGAGTTCGCCGAAGCGGTAGCCCACTTTGAGAAAGAGGGGGTTGACTGCATCGTCACACTGCACCTGGCCTACTCCCCATCCCTCGAAGCGATCAACGCGCTGACGAAAAACGACCTCCCTATCCTCATCCTCGACACAACAATGGACGCATCCTTCGGCCTCGACGCCTATCCCGACCGGATCATGTACAACCACGGCATCCATGGTGTGATGGATATGGCATCGGTCCTGCGTCGCCGCGGCAGGCCGTTTCAGATCGTCGCCGGGCACATGGGCGACGACGACCTCCTCGACCGCGCCGCCCTCCTGGTCCGCGCCGCATCGGGGGCGAACCGGTTGCGAAACACGAAGGCCCTTCGCGTGGGCGAGTCGTTCAGGGGCATGGGCGATTTCTTTGTCGAAGCCGACGTACTGAAATCAGTTCTCGGCATCGCCGTCGAGCAGATCGCCGCCGCAGACCTCGTTCCCGATGTCGAGGCAATCACCGACGAGGAAGTCGAGAAGGAGATGGCCCTTGACCGCACTCGCTTCACGTGCGCTGTGCCGGAAAAGGTCCACGCCCGGTCGGTCCGCGTCGGCCTCGGCCTGCGACGGCGGTTGGAGATCGGCGGCTACGACGCTTTCAGCATGAACTTCCTCTCCTTCGATCAACCCGACGGCCCGGTCAACACGGTCCCATTTATCGAAGCATCCAAAGCCATGGCTCGGGGCCTCGGCTATGCCGGCGAGGGTGACGTCCTCACCGCCGCGCTCGTCGGCGCGCTGTCCAGGGCCTTCGGGAAGACGACCTTCACCGAGATCTTCTGCCCCGACTGGGAGGGCAACAGCCTCTTCCTCTCCCACATGGGCGAGATCAATCCAGAGATTGCCGGCGAGACGCCGCGGATCGTCGAGAAACCCTTCCCCTATACCCCCGCCCAGAACCCGGCGGTGATCGCCTGTGCGCCCAAGGCAGGGCCGGCCGTCTTTGCCGACCTCGTCCCCGGGCCGAACGACGCCTTCAGCCTGATCGTGGCGCAGGTCGAAATGTTGGGCGATACAACCAACGATAAAATGAAGGACGCAATCCGCGGGTGGATGCGCCCGGCCTGCGGAGTGCGAGAATTCCTGGAGGCCTATTCCCGACACGGCGGGACGCACCACAGCGCACTCGTCATGGGGCGGGAGCCGGAGGCCGTCTGCGCCTTTGGTGAATTCGCAGCGCTCCCCGTCGTAAGGATTTGAGGCCAAGTCATGGAAAAGACCTTCGCCGACTTTGATGGCTGCTGGGGGGAGAACGCTCGGCTCGCATGGGATGCCCTTGAGTTCCGAGCGACGCGAGGTATCCCCACCAAGGCCATGAACCTCATGGTTGTACCTCTGTTGGAGGCGGTCGCGGGCGCCGCCCCCGGCGACTATGAGAAGGCGCCGGAGCGGGTCTATCGCGACTTCCAGCTCCGCTGCGGGGCGTGCTCGCTCGATCAGTGGATTCCCCGCAATCCCCTCACCATGACCGCTCGCGGCTTCGACGCCCACGCCCAGCGCCGGGCGACGACAGGCGCGGAGGAGATCGTCGTGGATGAAATAGTCATCAACTCCCCCGAGGCCGTCGTCGAGCACATGGAGCGCGTCCTCTTTCCGCGTTTCGAACGACAGATTGCCAACACCGATCCTGCAAGCAACGAGGCCGTGGCCCAGCTCGTTCGGCAGGAGGTCGAGGTCCAGGAGTTCTTCGGCATGAATATGCTCAAGATTCCCTACCACGGCTTCCAGAGCATCCCCGCATTCCTCTACTCGACTTACGGCTATGCGAATTACTTCATGGCCTACGCTCTCTATCCCGACGTGATGGAGCGGTGCTTCCGCCTCCAGGCCGATTTCGGCGAGCGGCGCAACGCCACCGCCGCCCGGGCGATCCTCAAAGGCGGCCTGCCGAGGCTAAAGCGCCTCGACCACGACATGTGCGACTCGCGCGGGACGCTCGTGGATGTGCGGACCCTCGACCGCATCTGGTTCCCCCACTTTGCCCGATGCATCCGACCGTTCCTGGACGCTGGCGTCCGTCTCATCTGGCACTGCGACGGCAACGTGATGGACATGGTCCCGCGCCTGATCGAGGCGGGCGTCTCCGGGTTCCAGGGATTTCAGTATGAAGACGGAGTGGACTACCCTGCGATCTGCCGCATGACCGGCCGCGACGGGAACCCGCTCATGATCTGGGCGGGCGTGTCGGTCACGACCACGCTCCCCCGCGGCGCGAGGGAGGACGTCGTCAAGGATCTGAAGTGGCTCGTCGAGCACGGCCCGCCGGTCGGCCTATTCCTCGGCGCGAGCAGCTCCATCGCCCCCGCGACGAACCCGGAGAATGTAAGGGCGCTGATCGAGGGGTTAGCTTACTACCGGGAACATGGGCGGGACTGAGATAGCATTCCAGTAGCCAGTTTGGTCCCACTCTCATTCTTGCCTAAAAACATCCCGAGAGCCGTGGATTACCGCCAGGATGTCGATCTGGTCTGGCTTGATGTGGTAGATGATGCGATAGGGGCCTTCGATCACCTCGCGGATTTGGTCCATGTCGTACTCGGGCACTCGGCGCCCGGATAAAGGGAAGGCTGCGATTTGTTCGGATCGCCGGGTTAAGCGATCAACTGTCCGCTTCGCATAGTGGGGAGAATCCTGGGCGATATAGGAGTAGATGGCGTCAAGGTGTCCCCGCGCCGTGTCTGTCCAATGGACGTTCATTCAGGAAGCCCGTACTTGGCTCGGACTTCCTTGACGGCTTTGGTCCTGCCGGCCTTGCTGTCGGCCAGGCCTCGTTCGATCACGCCGCGCACGTAGATCTCGTGCATGAGATCATCCCACGTGGCATTCTCGGGCATCTGGTCCACAAGCCGATGGGCTTCTTTCTTGTCTATTACGCGTGACATGGAATCGCCTCCTCGTCCTCAATTCAAGTTACCACACGGCCGAACCAATGTCAACTCTTCGGAACTATGCCGAGTTTCCGTCGCATCCGCCGCAGGCCCGCGCGCGCCAGGCTGACGAGGGCGAGGAAGGAATTCATCGCCCTCCATCGGCCCGCCTGCATGTCAATCCGTCTTCCCCCCAGGCCGTCGCGCTGTCGCTCGACGAGGCGGACCTTCCCCAGCACGTTCCCTTCGCTCACCGGCGGGTCCAGGCACGCGGCGGCGTCGCCCGCCGTCTGGACGAGCGCCGCGCCGCCGCGCCGCCGCCACCGGACGATGCGGTGCATCACTGCGAGGCCCTCTGCGTTTCTAAAGAAGATGACGTCCCCCCACCGGAGGGAGGAAAACGGGACGGCTCGGAGCGTCACAATATCGCCGTCGCGCAGGAAGGGGGCCATGCTCCGGCCCGTCACGCGAACGCGGACGTCGGCCCCGCGGCGGAGAATGGCCTCAAAAAACTCGATCCTTTCGGCAAACGGCGGCGATATCCCGCCGCGCCCCGGCGGCTCATCCGGAGACGAGTTGCGCCAGGACATCGGCGACCTCGATGGTTGGTTTGAAATGGAGCTCATAGGCCGGTATGTCGGAGAACATCTCCTCGCAGAATGAAAGGATGTGGAGCATGACGTCTCGATCATACCACGGAATGGACGTGACGGGAAGGAGATTTTCCAGGGCGGTTTGATTCGACATCTCTCGGATCGTGTTTTCCGGCCCGTGGCGGATGAAGACGATGCCGCGAAGCGGCAGGCTGTCGTTCGTCGCCACATTGGCCTCGCCCGGCCATGGGGTGCCGTACGCCCGGTAGTCATTTTCGCATTTGCGAATGATGATCCGGTCGTCGCTGAGAAGATGAAGGTCCGGCCGATGCGCAAGCTGCCGGGTGAGCGTGCTCTTGCCGGCTCCGGACCTGCCGGGGAAGATGAACCCGCGGCCGCCGATCCCCACGCCGGCGGCGTGAATGAGCGCCCCGCGCCGCGGGGCAAGAAAGTACATCAGCAATATCTGGTCGAGCGGATATCGCACGGGGTTGGACACGCAGGCGCGTCCATCTTTGGCTTGAACGAGCCTCGGTCCGCAGAAAATGGTGATGTTCGCAGGGCCGTCGTCGAAGCGGGCGACCCATAGCGGCGCGTCAAACGCCGCCGGCTGGAGGACGATGAACCGGCGTTCTCCCTCGGAGAGCAGCGCCCAGGACTCATCCGTGTTGAACACCTCCTGCATCGCCGCGGTGTCCGGCAGGTTGCCGAGCACAAGCCGAATGTGGATGTCGGCCGGGGAGGGGACCTGCTCGGCGGGCCGTACAAAGGGTCGGTAGTGCGCCTCGTGTTCTCCAAGAATGGGCGCGTCAGCGCAGGCGATCTCGATGCGAACGCCCCCAATGCTCATGGCTACTTGATAGGCCACCTGCGTCTTGCTTTTCAAGAGAGCGTGTGACTATGAGCCCTGGTCCGCGCACATGGTCAACCAACAGGGCGGGCTGAACTGGCCGGGCGCGGTTGAGGCGAACGTCTTGCACCCCTTGGCCAGCACCTCCTCGGCTGCAAGCTCGATCACCCGGACGCGGGGCCTTGAATAAGCAATCCTGCCTCTTGTTTTCTTCTCTTCACACAGCATTCTGGACTTCTACCTCCAAGCGTTCGAATCTTCCGTTCCGAAGCCGCTCCGAACGATGACGGGCCATAGCGCACAGATACTCGGAGCGGCATCCTTCCGAGCCGTTCTCCAGCCGGAAGAAGGCCGAACAGGGATCGCACAGCGTCTTTCTCTCGCAATGACTGCATATGAAATCACGCCCCGCCTTCTTTTCCATAATGCGGGGCAGCACATCCCGCCATCCCTGGGCGAAGGTCCCGTCGCACAGATCATAGCGCGGATCGTCGGTCATCAGGCACGGGGTCATCACCCCGTACGGGTCCACATGGAACAATATCCGGCCTGCCCCGCACCGATAGAGGGCGTCCGTCGCCGGAAGGTTGCGGGCAGCCTGATAGTACTTCTCGCACGCCCGCCGCCGGCCCTCGTCGGCGAACTCCATCTCTACGGCCTCCCCCGCCGGAACCCGAAGCGAGATCGGACCCCGATCTCCGTCGAACCGGGGAAAAATGGCCGCGTCGAACCGGAACCCCACGCCATAACCCCTGGCCATGCTCTCAATCTCGAAGAACTCGTGCTGATTTAGCGTCATGAGGACCGTCTTCAGCTTGATGCAGAGGCCGCGGTCGAGCAGCGCCTCGATCCCAGCAATGCACCTGCCGTACGACCCCTCGACGCCGGTGATCCGCTCGTAGGTCTCCGCCGTCGCCCCATAGACGCTCACCTCGACGGCGTGCGGCGGCAGGTCGCAGAACAAATCCAAGACGTTCGGCGTGATCCGCGTTGCGTTGGTAAACACATTGACCAGGAGGCCGTTGGTCTTGGCCCGGCGATAGACCCGGGCAAAATCCCGGTGGAGCATCGGCTCCCCGCCGGTCAGAAGCACCTGCAGGCAGCCGGCCTCCGCCGCCTCGTCGAGGATGCGGGCAAGTTCGCCGCCGCCCAGCTCTCTCGGCGCACCCGCCCCGCGCCGCGCGGCCGGATCGAGATAACAGTGGGCGCAGCGCAGATTGCACCGGTGCGTCAGCGAGAAGCTCCCAAAAAGCGGCACCCGCTGCCGGGCGATCTTTCTGTTAAAGTGACGAAGATACTCCTCGTCGGTCAGCCATGTGGTCTGAACACAGTCCAACGTTGCGCAGTTCTCCTGTTATGCCACCCCATACCAGCGCCCCCATCAGCGGGGGCGAATCTGTATCTTCAGGCGTTTGCCGTTGATGTCGAGCAGCAGCGATCCCGCCTCGATGGCCACGACTTGAGCGCCCCCGATCAGGTCGCCGACCTTGACCAGTTTCTGCGGGCCGGAACCCAGTTGGACGATGGCATAGGGCGTCTGCCCACCCACCATCGTTGCCTTGACTACGATGGCGATGGCCGTTGCGTCCGCCGGTGAATCCTTCACCGGCTTTCCGGACTGCGGCGCAAGGACCTCCCAGATCAGGGCATACTTGCTCTGCCGATCATCGGGGAAAAGTGGAGATTGACCCGCCGTCCGGTCTGTCCCCGTTTTTCCACCGGTCAGCGGCTTCTCCTCGGCTGCAGGCGGCGTTTTCAGGATCGTCGCCGGATCGCCAAGGAGCAACGACGTCCGCAGCGCGGCGTCGAACTCATCCTGCCCCGCCAGGGCGAGGCGGCCCACGTCCAACAGGCTGCCCAGGCCGCGCAGAGCGGCGGCGGCGGGATTCAAGGCCGCTTCCACAATGCCCTCCGTCGCCAGGCGGGCATCCTCGCCCGTCATCGGCCCGGCGGCGACGATCGCGCCGATGGCGCCGCCCCGGCCGCATACCATATCTTCCGCCAGAGACCGGACCGTCGGGCTTGCATAGTAGCCGTGCGGCGTCTCGGCGGAAATAAGCAAGGCGCCTCCGTCCGATCGGCTCTTGCCCAACGACGCGCTGCCGGTCCGCAACAGGCCGTCGCCGGTGCGATCAATCCAACCCGGCCCCAACAGGCTGAGCAGAAGTCCGCCGGAACGGAGGGCCTCCTCCATCTCGGATGCGCTCGTCACGGGATGCGAGGCGACCGTCCGCGATTTCACGGCGAGCCGGCCGCCGACATGGAACATGTTATGCGTCCAGGGGGCTTTCGCGCTGGCAGAATCGTAGCGGATCAGCTTGTACACCACATCCTGCGCCTCGGCGGCCGTGCGCACAGGGAGCCGACCGATCTGGATGTCGGGCAGGCGGTCGGCGCCGTCAACGCAGCCGAACCAACTGTCGGACGGCGCGGCGATGCGGCCCGCCAGCTCGACATGCGTCGGGATCAAGTCCGGCCCGCCGGGACCGATGGACCCGTCGCCGAACAACACCGCCTGCCGCACGGGCGGCGCCCAGTTGCGATAGGCATGGGCCAGGAAGCGCCGCAGGGCGGCCGGATCGGCCTCGCCGAAGGCAAACTCATCAAAGATATCCTCAATACTTACCACCTCGACCCGCCGCCCCTGGGAGGCGCGATGGATGGCCAAACGCTTTGCCTCGGTCTCAAAGGCCTTCGGCGCGATCACCACATAGTCGGCGCCATGACGGCCCGCACACAGGTCGGACGGACGGTCAATTTCGATGCTCCCGCTCAAGACCGACCCGGTGTCAACAATCTCGTACACATGCCGCGCCGATGCCGCAAACTGCATCGTCCATGCGTCGCCCTCCTGCACGGACTTTGCGCCCGTTATGCGAACGGGAGCGTCGGACGTCACGTCGTAGATGGCCGCCTCCTCGTCCGCCAGGCCGGCGAGGGTGAGGGCGCCGCTCTGAGCCACGCTGATCCTCATGCCCGGCTTCGCGGCGCGAAGATCGGGCAAGGCGCTCAGTTCAATGCGTTTCACGAGGAGCGCATCGGCCCCGTTGTTGGCGATGGAGATCGTATTCTCCCCGTCAACCACCTTGCCCGGCGGCACATGGGCCGTCAGGCCATCGCCGACGTCGTTGCCGTTCAGCGAGATGGAAACCTTAGACGGATCGGCGGCGCCGACGGCGAGGATTCGCACATCGGCTCCGGCGGAGCGGTCCGGTCCGCATACGATCAATTTGAACTCCTGCCGGGACCCCGGCGCGACCTCTGCCAGGATGAGGCGATCCGCCAACGGCATGTCGTCCGCGACAAACACGACCTGGCGAACCTCATCAAGGACAAATGTTTGAGGAGCGACGACGGCGGGCGGAGCGTCCTTCTGCGGGGCCGCATCCACCTCCGCCATGCGCGGACTGGGCTGGCCGGAGGCGACGATCCAGTAGACGGCGTCCCTCGCCCACGGCTCCGGGTTCGATGAGGCCAGGAAGTCAATGCCGTCGCTCAATACACAGACGGGGACTCGCACGCCGCGGTGGATCACGGCCAACTGATCGAGTCTGCGGGCGCCCAGGGCCGCGCTCTGCAGGGGGGTCAGGTTGAGGCGGTGGATGCCCGCCCTGCTCGTGCGGAGCTTGGCCGCCTTTGGTCCCGGCGGCTGCCAGCCTGTCGCATCCAGGTCGGCTGGTGCGCCCGCTGCGTCGGGCCGCAGGTCGAGCCGCAGGCGGATGATCTTGTGGAATGTGGCGCGCCTTGCCACGGGGTTATAGGTCACGGGCGTGACGGTGAGGACGGCGAGATCAATCGCGCCCATCCGCCCGGCCGCCTCGGCGCGCACGATCTCCGCCGGCCAGGCGGCGTCGCGCGAGTAGGTTGAGGATTGTGGAGCGGCCGCAGAGACCATGGCCCACTCCCCGCCCTCGGCGAGGTGGCTCTTGCCGTTCGACAGGTCCTGCACGGTCCGGCGTGGAACGGGGGGGACGTCAATGTCGCCGAGGGTCTCCGTCTCCGTCTCCAGCACCGTGGCGCTTGCCGTCATGCCCCTGGGAACGGGTATGGCGAAGCCGCGCATCGGCAGGAGCGGATCGCCGGGGCTGTCGGTCAAGCCGTAGCCTTCAATGGCCAGCCCCTTGTCGGAGCGGACGGGCGACGGCGGGCAAACCTCAAGCGTCATGGCGCTGCCGGTGTTCTCCACCATCACAAGGCCGGAGGCAATTGTCTGCCCGGGCGCGGAGAGGATTGAGCCGCCGCCGGACGTCGTACCGCCCTGGGAGGCAGTGGTCTGGTCGCCGGCGGGCGTGTTTTGTGTTTCGTTGTTCCCTGCGTTTTCGGTCGCTGTACTATCAGACGTCGGATCGGACGAGCGGGATTTTGCCTTCGGTTCCTCCGGGGGCGCGTCGGATTTGGCCACCTTCGATGCGGAGCCGCCGGCTGCGCCTTTGATTCGCAGGCACGGGTCGCCGAGCAGAGCGTAGGTCTTGATCGTTTCCGGCATTGGGCGGCTTGCGGCAAAGTCCTTCATGGCCGCCACGACGGCATCCCCGAGGACGGCCTGCCCGTCCTGGAAGACGGCCTTGAAGAAGCCGTTGCCCAGGATTCTGGACTCGCTGTTGAAGTTGAGGGAGGACGGTCCCCAGAATGCGACGGCCCCGCCGCCGTTCTTGAGGACCAGCGCCTCGCCGAGGGAGTCGTACCCCGGCAGGCCATGCCGGCCCGTCAGACAGGTGAGGGTCGTCACGATGGGCAGCCGATCTCCGTTGGTCAGGTACTTCACATCGTTGATGGAGAGGAGACCGACCTTGGCCATCTTGTCAATGAAGGAATGGCCGACATAGTTGACAAGATAACACCCGCTCAGTATGCCATTTTTTACCGCGCTTCTCGCGGCGGTTGCAGAGGGCTGGTCGTCGAGGTATATTTTGTTCACGGTATAGGGGGCGCGGACCAGGCGGGCAAGGACGTCGCTATCGGCGCGGAAGGCCCCGGCGTCGGGGTCGTCGTAGTCGGCCAGCATCATGACGCGGTCGCGCCAGGCGCCGCTTGCGCTTTCGTAGCCGGTGATCTTGGCGATCATGGAGCTCAACTCCGCGGCTGTGGCGGCGGGCAGACGACCGATGGCCATCTCCGGCACGCCGTCGTTGCTGCGGACGTCGGCGAGGGCTATGTCGGATACGAAGATGCCGAAGGGCGTACCGACCAGGAGCGGAGGCGCGAGGTTGTCGCCGTAGCCCTGGATGTTTTTGTAGTCGAACGTCCCCTCCCCTGCGAGGAGGACGTAGCTCGGGCCGACGGCCCATCTGCCGTGCGCCCAGGCGAGGAAGCTCTTGATCGCCTTGGGGCTGACGATGCCGTCGTTGAACTCGTCGTAGATGTCCTGCAGGTCCACCACCATGACGGACAGGCCCTGTCCCTGGCGATAGGCGGCCAGCGTCTGTGCGGCGTCCTTGAGGACCTCCGGGGCGATGATGACGAGGTCGGCTCTGTTCTTGCGCTCCTTCAGCGCCGAGGGATCATCGGGGAGCACGGAGGCGGGCCGTCTGGCTGCGGCGCGGGTCGCGACGAGGTAGGTCACGTCCTTGCCGTTGGACCGGAAGCTGACGCGATAGTTCCCGCCGACCTGGTCAATGGTCAGTGCGTCAATCCGCTTTGCCTGCGCGGGCTTCTTGATCTCCAGAACGACAATCTCCGGGCTGGAGAAACCGGAGATGGAGAGGACATGGTTGGTCCCCGATCGGCAGAGGAGCGCGTCCGCATCGGCCTGGTAGAGGCGCTGGTAAGCCAAGTCGAAGGAATCCACGTAGAACAGGCTGTATGGGGCGCCGGTGTCGAGGAGGCCCTTGACCGTGATCTTGTTGTCGCCCTCGCGGAGGAGGTTCTGGGCGAATTCCAGATTGACGACGCAGGGCTGCGCGCCGTCCCAGCGCGCCTCGCCTATGGGCGTGTTATTGAGACTGACGATCACATGGTGGTCGGGGTTTACCGGGGCGTCGGAGCCGCCCTGCAGCCGGACGGTGAGCTTCGCTTTGCCGGAGACGGCGGCCACGCCTCGGACGGGCATGGTGTAGGTCTTGGTGTCCATGTTTGCGAAGCCGCCGAAGATGTAGTCCCACATCCAGAAATCGGCCTCGGGGTCGGTGAAGAAGCCGGTGGCCGGGAAGACATCCTTCTCTAAGTGGACGGTATCCTTGAACGAAGCCCCCGGAGCGGCCGGGCCTGGGCCGTTGCCGCGAACCACAGGCATGTGAGAGGCGTTGCGGACGTGGAGCCAGTAAACGTTCTCGTTGGTGTATTGGCTGTCAATCTTCTCGCCGAAGAAGTATATCCCCCGGTTCTCCTCGGCGGGCGTGAAGGGGATGGTCGCGCCCTGGTGGCTGAGGCGGAGGGCCTTTCGTCCGATGGCCGCGATTGCTTCTTCGGGGGTGCAGCCGAAGGCCGCGGCAATCTCGTCGGCGCTTAGGTAATGGAGACCGGTCTCGGTGACGGCGATCTTCACGGCGGCGTCATTGCCGAGCGACTTGGGAGGTTTCGGCTTTCTTTCGGAATCCTTCCTGCCCCGCGAGCGGTCCCGTTCGGTGAAGGAGGACTTCCGCGCCGTGCGCTCAAATCGGGGCTGGTCCGATTTCTCGGCTGTGGGGGAGGAGGGTCCCTTGCCGTCCACCTGGACGTGGAAGGGTCCATAGGTCCGTTTTTTTCCGTTGCTCTCAACCTCAACCAGTTTGTAGGTGAGCCTGCCGTCCGCGCTCGCCCCATCGTCGGCCAGGCGATAGACGGCGCCCTGGGGGGAGGAAACGAGGGCGGGGAGCATCTCGCCATTGACCTGCTCGTAGCCCTTCGTGGTTTCGTTCTTTCGGAGGAGGTAGAAGCCGACGGTTCCACATTCCGCGGCGGTCTCCCACTCCACGATAACGCTCCCGCCGTCACTGGTGGCCCGGAAGGAGGCCAGCATGATGGCGGTGGGATTGTCGTAGTAGTGGGCCGTGTCGGTCTTTGTGTTGTTGTTCGGATCGCTGTCGCCGTCGTTGTTGTCCACATAGGAGACCGTCAGGAGGTCCTCGTCTTGCGCGCGCAGGATCCCGTCGTTGGGGGTGTAACTGCCCTGGTAGGTCTGGGTGAACAGGGGGTTGTCGCTGAATCGGATCCCCGTGCGGCTTGAGGTCAGCGCGGTGGTCAGCGTAACCTGCGTCTGGCTGTCCACGCTCTGGACGATATAAGTTCCCGCGTCGGGGCCGGTGCCGATGACAAAGGGATCGCCCGGCTGCAGGCCGCTTGTGATGAATGTTGAGGATGCTGAGGTGACGACGGCTGAGCTGGCCGTTGTGACCAGATCGTACCTCATGTTCATATAGACGCCCGTGCTGGGGCCTGTTTCGTAAACGGTGACGACCTCCGAGTCGCCCGTGGCGCTGACGACTGTCACAGAGAGGGAGCCTGCGCCGGTGCGGTTGGGGTCGGTCACCTTAAGCCAGACCGGATCGTCCTGGAAGTAGCCTTCGACGTCTTCCGTCCCCGCCGCGTTGGTGAACTCGACCCTGCCGCCGCCTGCGGTGTAGAAGAGGGCGGCCTGGCTCGTGTAGGGCGTGCCGCCGTAGTTGTAGGTGGCCGTCACCATGGCGCCGTCCACGTCTTCCCACAGGCCGTCGTTAGGCACCACGGTCCCGTCGGAGACTTTTGAGGTAAGCCCGGACGTATTGCGAAAGATGCCGGTGTTGGGGCCGGTCTCTGTAAGCGTGATCGTGCTCTCCGAATCCGTCGCGCTGGCGAGGGATATCGTGATCGTTTGTATGGTGTTGGGATTTGTGTTGGCGGCGGCGTGAGTGACGGTGACGTAGAGTTCGTCACTAATGTTGGGATCGGGATTTAGCTGGTAATGGTCGGTCGGTGTTCCGTCGCCCCACGTGAACTGAATGAGCGGCTGTCCCGGACCAAGGATAAGCGCGGAGTCCATGTAGTCTTCGCCGTCGTAGGTGTACGTCGTGTAGATCGTGTCGCCGGCGTTGACCTGGAGGTCGCCGTTGTCGTTGGACCCGCTCGCGGTGGAACAGGTGAGGGGGTCGGCGGCGTAGGTGTCGAAGGTGACGGTGTAGCTGGCGGGATTGCGGCCCTGGAAGAGCGTGGTGAAACGGATTTCGCCATTGTCCGAGGTGTATTCCACGCCGGGGGTGATGGGATTGGCCTGGACGCCGGAGACGCTTCCAGTCACGGTGTAGGTTCCGGTGGCGCTGTTGTAGGCCACGGTCCAAGTCTCATCCACCGTTGTACTTGAGGTAAAGACGTTCGGAATCCACCCTTGAGTCGGGTTGGATGAGACGGGTTTGGACGCGCCGCCCTGGTTGGAGAAGATGCTGCCGTCGGGGCTGGTGGCGCGCAGGGTTACCGTTTCCGTGTCCCCCGTGGCGGGATTGACCACGCTGACGGTGATGGTCTCGTTCACGTTGGGGCTGGTATTTGCGTCGGCGTGGACCACAGAGACGTAGAGATTGTCCCCCACCCAGTAATACTCCACCTTTTCCATGATCATGTCGTCGGTGAAGTAGATGAGCGGCGAGCCGTCCGGGACGACGGGATCGTCCGCCGCGATCGGGTTGGCGGGGTCATAGGCAGCGCCGGATTGGAGGACCTTGAACCAGTCCTTTTGGAGCGGGTCCTGATTCGACGCGCCCGTGGAATAGTAGGGGATGAGCGGCGAGTTCGGGAAGACGACCTGGTTTCCGTTCAGGTCGGTGAACGCGGTGATGGGGACCTGAATGTCAACCCAATAGTCGCCGCTGCCGTCGTTGCAGGCGACGACCCTCGTGTGAGAGAGATTCGGCGCGTCCTCATCGTTCCTTGCCACATATTCTTCTCGGATGATCTGCGGGTTCTTGGCCCGATCGGGCATAAGTTGGGTATTATCGTTGTTATACAGGATGTGGAGTCGGTCGTCGCCATTCGCGGCGAATGGGCCGTTGACATCAATCCAAAACTCCTTGAAACCGTCTCCGTCAACATCGAGCACCACGTTCCAGTGATATTGTTCAAAACCCGTGCTCTTGCTCGGATTGTCGTCTATGCGCATGCGGAACATGACGACGTCGTCGGTCATCGTGGCGGGATCGTTGGGGTCGTAATCCGTGCCCCCGTCATAGTAACCGATCTGGCTGGTGGGCGCGACACCCGGATTGGCGGGATAGGGCGACGCCGACGCGAGGTCAATGCACTTCGGCTGGACGGCTGCGCCGCCGTTGGTGGGGTCGGCGGAGCTCTCGTAGTCGCTGATCTGCGAACCCAGGTGCGTTACCGGCAGGATGTTGAAGAGCGACCAGTTGATGCGCGTGTCGGTGAGGTCGGCGGAGACCCACTTGGCGCACAGGAGGAAGACGAGGACCTCTATGCACCCGAGCGTCATGAGGCGGCTTGCAGAGACCCTACCGGATCGGGAGGAGTTATGGATCATTGGATGCATTTCCTTTGCATGATGCTGCCGACACGGATGTTGATGCATTCTCCACCAGAGAAGACGACAGAAAGGGTTTTCGAAGACGTGTATTCGCCCAGGCATTCCGTGTCCCGGGCATAGCGCAAGCCCACATGTGGGCCCTGCGAGATGCTCATACTCGAATTGCCCCTCATGGACGCCCCTCTCGCCATCCTGGTTGCGGGGTTCCTCCGCTTCACATCCATCGCGTGCTCATCCTTAATGCCGCGGATGTACAATTAACATAATGTACAATATGCTTTAATTATGTTCGATAGCCTCAATCGTGTCAAGCAAATTCTTAAAATCCTATTAATTTTTGGCCCATGTAACGTCGTCAAGGTTTTTTCGCCTTGCATCTTGCCGGAGCCTCGTCTACTATTTCCTGCGGAATCGGACCATTCCAACCTTGGAAGGGAGAAGATGATGATACTGCCCAGCATGAGGCTCGATGGGAAAATCGCCATCGTCACCGGCGCCGGCTCCGGCATTGGCCGGGCCATCGCCGTGGCCGCGGCCGAGGCAGGGGCCGATTGTGTCGTTACGGACCTGCCGGATCGGATTGACAGCCTTAACGAGGTCTGCGCCACAATCGCCTCGATGGGCCGGAGGGGGATCGGTCTTCCTCTCCAACTGCCTGATATGGAGAGCATTGATTCGCTCGTGGCAAAGACCGTCGAGAAGATGGGCCGCGTTGACATCCTGGTGAATAATGCCGGCATCAACATCCCCATGGACGCGCTGGAGTTTACGGAGGAGGCGTGGGACGCAGTGCTCGACATCAACCTGAAGGGGCTCTTCTTCCTCTCCCAGCGCGTGGCGAAGGAGATGGTGGCCCGGGGCGAGGGGGGGAAGATCGTCAACATCGCCTCGCAGAACGGCGTGGTGGGGTACTTCAAGCGCGCCGCCTACTGCTCGAGCAAGGCGGGGGTGGTGAACCTGACCCGCGTGCTTGCCATCGAGTGGGCGAAGCACAAGATCAACGTCAACGCCGTGGGGCCGACATTCATCCTGACTCCTTTGACGCAATCCACGTTCGATGATCCGGTGATCCGCGAGGACCTGCTGCGTCGCATCCCCCTCGGGCGCGTGGGCCGGCCGGAGGACGTCGTCGGGGCCGTGATCTTCCTGGCCAGCCCCGCCGCGGACCTGGTCACCGGGCACACGCTCCTGGTGGACGGGGGGTGGACGGCGCTCTGAAATTTTGGATTTTGGATTTGCGATTTTCGATTGAGAAGAGATTTCCACGAAGAAATTCGGCAAATGACCGTATTTCCTCCTCTGCGCTCTCGGCGTCTCTGCGGTGAATATCGGCCATTTGGAATGAGGAGATGGAGATGAAAGCGGAGCATATCTCGACCGTTGCCGTCATCGGCGCCGGGACGATGGGCGCGGGCATCGCGGGGGAATTTGCCCGGGCCGGCTGCCATGTGCGCTTGATGGATGTGAAGGAGGAATTCCTCGTGCGGGGCATGGAAATTTTCGACGCGGCGCAGAAGGCCCTCATTGGCGCCGGATTGCTCTCGGCGGCGAAGGCCAGGGCCGCGCGCAAGCGCGTTACGACTACCACATCCCTCGATGCGGCATGTGACGGCGTGCAGTTGCTCGTGGAGGCGGTGTCGGAAGACCTGGCCGTGAAGAAAAAAATGTTCCGCCAGTTCGACGTACTCTGCCCCCGAGGGGCGGTCCTCGCGTCGAACACGTCGGGCCTCTCGATCACGAAGATCGCCGGCGCGACGAATCGTCCTAAGCTATTGGCGGGCATGCATTTCTGGAACCCGCCGCACCTGATCCCGCTGGTCGAAGTGACGAAGGGAAAGGAGACGTCGAACGCCACCGCGACGCTGCTCATGGACGTCGGCCGGCGCATCGGCAAGCGGCCGATCCTGGTGAAGCACGACGTGCCGGGGTTCGTCGGCAACCGACTCCAGTTCGCCGTGGTGCGCGAGGCGCTGCACATCCTGTCGGAGGGGATCGCCTCGGCGGAGGACATTGACACAGCAATGACCGCCGGGCCGGGGCTGCGCTATGGGCTGCTCGGTCCCCTGCGCACGGCGGACCTCGGCGGCCTGGACGTCTTCAAGGCGATCAGCGACTACCTCTTCGCCGACCTGAGCGACGCCAAGAAGCCGCCGAAGCTCATGGCCGACCTCGTGAAGCGGGGCAGGCTCGGGGCGAAGGCGCGCGAGGGGTTCTACAAATACTCAAAACGAGATCTGGGCAGAATCCTTAGGCAACGAGACAATGTCCTCTTAGGATTCCTGAAAGTTCTGAGGCAAGAAGAGAGGTGAACACCATGGCAGACTTATCATCTGGAACCGGGCCGTTATTCACCAACCCGGACCCCGACGTCGCGCGTGCAATTTTTCGACAGAAGCCCCGCGCCCTGACGAACAAGGTGATGTCGGTCAAGGAGGCCGTCAAGCGCTTCGTCCACGACGGCGACTACGTCGGCTCCGGCGGCTTCGGCGCTAACCGCATCGCTACGGCGCCGCTGCACGAAATCCTCCGGCAGAGAAAACGCAACCTCGGTTTCGCCGGCCACACGGCCACCCACGACTTCCAGATCATGGTTGCCGGCAACCTCGACGGGGAAAAACTCCTGGCCCGCGTGGATGCGGCCTACATCGTCGGCCTCGAGGCGCGCGGCTTATCCCCACACGCCCGGCGCGTCATGCAGAGCGGCGAGGTGGAGGTCTGCGAGTGGACCAACTACGCCCTCGCCGCCCGATTCCGCGCGGCCGTCATGGGCGTCCCCTTCGTCCCGAGCCGGAACATGCTGGGGACCGATACCTTCAAAAAGAGCGCGGCGAAGGAGATCACGTGCCCCTTCACGGGCAAGAAACTCGCCGCCCTGCCGGCGCTTTATCCCGACGTATCGGTCATTCACGTCCACGAAAGCGACGCCTATGGCAACTGCCGGATCAGGGGCATCACCATCGCCGACCTCGACCTGGCGCGCTGCTCGAAGCGGCTCATCATAACCACCGAGCGCATCATCAGCAACGACGAGATCCGCAGCGCGCCGCACTACACCGTCATCCCATCCTTCTGCGTTGACGCCGTGTGCGAGGTCCCCTACGGATCGTACCCTGGCAACATGCCCGGCGAGTACTTCTCCGACGAGGACCACATCCGCCAGTGGCTCGCCGTCGAGAAGGACGAAAAGGAACTCAAGGCGTTCCTCAAAAAATACATCTACGACTTGCCGGATTTTCAGAGCTACCTGCAGCTATGCGGCGGGATCGAGCGGATGCAGGAGCTTCGCGCTCAAGAACTGCTGCTGCCGGGAAAGGAGTGAGCCATGGCCGACTATAATGCAATGGAGATGATGATCTGTATCGCCGCGCGATTGCTCGAGGACGGGCGCACCGTCGGCGTCGGCACGGGCGCGCCCTGTGCGGCGGCGATGCTCGCCCAGAAGATGCACGCGCCGAACCTCTTCGTCACCTTCGAGGCCGGGGGCCTGGCGCCGCTGCTCCCCTCGATGCCCATCTCCGTCGGCGACTCGCGCACCTTCCACAAGGGCCTCATGGCCACGAGCATGGGCGATATCCTCGAGGCGTGCCAGCGCGGAATGGTGGACTACACCTTCCTCGGCGGGGCACAGATTGACATGTATGGAAACCTAAACTCAACGACCATAGGGAATTATCACAAGCCAACTGTCCGCTTCCCCGGCAGCGGCGGGGCGAACGACTTCGCCAGTTTCTGCTGGCGCACCCTGGTCATGACCCAGCACGACAAACGGCGGTTCGTCGAGAAACTGGACTTCCTCACTACCCCCGGCTACCTCACCGGCCCCGGGGCGCGCGAGGCTGCCGGCCTGCCCGAGGACACCGGCCCCTACAAGGTCATCACCGACCTCGCCGTTATGGGCTTTGACGATGAGACGAAGCGAATGCGCGTCGAGAGCCTGAACCCCGGCATCTCGTTCGAACAGGTTCAGGAGAACACGGGCTTTGAACTCCTGAAGGCCCGGCAGATCGCCGTCACCGAGCCGCCGACGGAGAAGGAACTGACGATCCTTCGAAACGAAGTTGATCCATTCCGCTATGTGATTGGGAGATAGATTTGACGAGAGACAGGAGATGTGATAAAATTAAGGAATTAAGGTCTTGAGGTGCGGGCAACTTCTCCTTCCAAGCGGACGCGAAGGGAAAGAGAGAGGGCGGCGTCCGTAAGACCGTGCAAGCCAAAGGTTGAGGCCATGACCGATGAACAACTGATGGAACGAATTTCGATCAACCCAAAGGTTATGGTGGGCAAGCCCGTCATCAAGGGCACACGCCTGACCGTCGAGCACATCCTGAACCTTTTGGCGCATGGCGCAACGGTTCAGGAGATTCTTGATGAATACGCAGGGTTGACGAAGGAAGATATTCAGGCGTGCCTGCTGTTTGCCTCGCGTTCTCTGGAAGACTTGGCCTTCATGCCATTGACGACGGAGACGCGCTGAATGCGCTTTCTTGTGGATGAGAACGTCGGCCCGGCCGTTGCCCGGTGGCTTCGAGAACGGGGCCACAAGGTCTCCTCGGTGTATGAAGAAGATCGAGGCATGGGCGACGATGATGTGATCCAGAAGGCCTTCGCGGAGGACCGTATCCTCATCACAAACGACAAGGAATTTGGCGACAAGGTCTATCGAGAACGCCGTCCGCACAAGGGCATTGTTCTTCTACGGCTCGAGAACGAACGGACACCGAAGAGGATTGAAGCGATCCGACTGCTTCTCGAACAGTATTCCTCTCGGCTTGCAGGGAGTTTTGTGGTGGTAACGGAGAGCCGGGTTCGATTTGCACGCTCGTAGCGGATATGGCCGATGGAAGGCAAGGCGGGTCCGCCGTCGTTGCCGATGTGTCGTCCTCTTGATTCCCCAGCTTACCGCCTGTTACACTTGATTCGTCTGTCAAGTCTTTTCTTGTTTCTTTCAAAGGATACATCACATGCGCGAGGTTGTTGTAGTCGGCGCTGTCCGAACGGCCATCGGCAAATTCGGCGAATCCCTCGCCACGGTCCCCGTCAGCGACCTCGGCGCGATCGTTGTGAAGGAGGCCATGAACCGTGCGGGCATTGTGCCGGGCGACGTGGACGAAGTCATCATGGGCCATGTGCTCCAGGCGGGATGCGGCCTGAACCCGGCCCGGCAGGTCGCCCTGAAGGCGGGCATACCCGTGGCGCGTCCGGCCTTCACCATCAACAAGGTCTGCGCCTCCGGCATGAAGGCCATCGCCCTCGGCGCGCAGGCCATCGCGTCGGACGAGGCTGAGATCGTCGTCGCCGGCGGCATGGAGAACATGAGCCGCGCGCCATACCTCCTGGACAAGGTGCGCTCGGGCTACCGCCTCGGCGACGGGGATCTCCTCGACTGCATCCTGCGCGACGCTTTGACCGACCCCACCGAGGGATGTCACATGGGCATCACCGCCGAGAACCTGGCCGAGGAGTTTGGAATTTCCCGTGAAGCGCAGGACAAGTTTGCGTGCCGTTCTCAGGAGAAGGCCGCCGCGGCGATGAAAGCCGGCCGGTTCCAGACCGAGATCACCCCCGTGGAGATTCCACAGCGCAAGGGCGACCCTATCCGTTTCGACAGAGACGAATTTCCCCGGCCCGACACCACCATCGAGGTACTCGCCAAGCTCAAGCCCGCCTTCAAACCGGATGGGACCGTCACCGCGGGCAACGCCTCGGGCATCAACGACGGCGCGGCGGCGCTGGTTCTTCTATCAGCCGACGAGGCCGAACGCCGGGGGATCGAACCGATGGCAAGGATCGTCAGCTACGCCGCAGCCGGCGTCGAGCCGTCGCGGATGGGCCTCGGCCCCGTACCGGCGGCGCGCGCCGCCCTCAAAAAGGCGTCGCTAACATTGAACGACATTGAATTGGTCGAGTTGAACGAGGCCTTTGCCGCTCAGTCGCTGGCCGTCATCCGGGAACTGGGGCTGAATCCGGAGGTCACGAACGTGAACGGCGGCGCCATCGCCCTCGGCCACCCGGTCGGGGCCAGCGGGGCGCGCATCGTCGTCACCTTGCTTCACGCCATGGCCGACCGCGGGGCGCGCCTCGGCCTCGCCACCCTCTGCGTCGGCGGCGGACAGGGGATGGCCATGATCGTCGAGCGCCCCTCGTCCTGATTCCAGCGTACGGCGACTCTCCATGCGGCGATAGGCAAACCATCGGGCCTCATGAGTGGTGAAGATGGAACAGTTTTGAAATGAGTGACGCAGCACACAAGCCAACCAACGTGCTCTTGGTCGTAAACGATCCGAGCGATGTTCAGCGGCTGCGCGAGATGCTTTCGGAAGCCGGCGGCCCGCCGTTTACAGTAGTGAATGTCCCTGCGATCGAACAGGCGTTGCGAGCGCTCACGCAAACGGAAGTTGATGTGATCCTTCTGGATCTCTCCACGCGAGGCGACCAAGCCATTCGCCACTATGTTGAGTTTCACGCCCATGTCCCGGACACGCCGATTATTGTGCTGAGTGACTCAGAGAATGAGGCATTGGCGGTTGAGATAGTATGGGCGGGTGCGCAGGACTACTTAGTCAAGGCAAAGCTAAACATCGGTCACCTACGGCGAGCCATATGGTTCGCCGTCAGTCGTTTTCTTCTGTTAAGGGCTCTACGGGAATCTCAGCGGCTATTGCTGCAGACAGAGCTCGATTCACTATCGAAGATCCACTATGACGAATCGGTCCACTTGAGTGACTTGTTGGCCGATTTGGACATCGCTGCCAAGTTCCAGACCTTCCTGCTGCCCAAGCATGTGCCGGAGATCGAGGGCTACGATATTGCCACGTACTACCAGCCGTGCAAGGAGGTGGGAGGTGATTACTTCGATTTCATCACGGCTACGCCCGAAAGCCTCGGAATCGTCGTGGCCGATGTTGCCGGCAAGAGCGTTCAGGGCATGGTTGGCATGGTGATGTTCCGCAGCTTGCTTCGCATGAACGCCCGGGGGAGCGGCTCCGCCAGGGTACCCCTTATAGCAAGCAATAAGCAGATTGCCGACGACCTCAGCCCCGGAATGTTCGTCACCTGCTGCTATATGGTCTTGCGTCATACCGAGGCCGAGCTCCTCCTCTGCATCGCCGGTCACCCCCCACCTATCTATTGGCGCAGTAAGATGGGCGAATGCCGCACGATCCGCGATGTCGGGATGGTGGTAGGGTTTGACAGAGGTCCATTGTTTGACCCCATCTTGCGGGAGCATCGCATTTCGTTGGCGCCGGGCGACCGGATTCTGGTCTACTCCGATGGGATTACCGACGAAACGAACGCCAAGGGGGAACGGTTCGGTGAGAAGCGATTGTTGGATCTGACCAGCGCGTATGCTAATCTCCCTTCTCGAGAATTCGTCCAAGCCTTGGTAACGGCGGCTGATGACTTTCGAGGGGGTACAGAGCCATTCGACGACGTGACGATTGTCACCTTCCGCTATCTGGGATGAATGCAGGTGATTGCCCAAGAGACTGTGCCGGCGGCAACCTGCGGGTCCGAACTGGCCATGCCGGATGATTCCATGTTGCCGCACATTCACGCGGGGGATCGCTTTTTAAATGTTGCCGAGGCGTCGAGGGAGCAGGAGGGCCTCGATGAGGGAAATAAACTGCGCGGCCCGGTCACTTGCGGGTCCGCCGGATGGCCATGCCCAACTCGAGCGCGGCGTCTTCGAGGACTTTGACTTTCCACATGGGCAGCGCCTCGGTCGCCGCATCGGCCACGTGGATCACGCCGAGGATCTCCCCTTCGACCTGGATCGGCACCAGCGCCATAGACTGGTGGCCGGCGCTCTGACAGGTGGGCCGCATGGCTGCCTTCTCCGCCGCCGGGAGCTTCTCGAAGAACGCGGTTGCGTTGTTGATGAGGAACGAGCCGCCCCCGGTGAAGTGGGGCTGCTTCGGATCGGTTTCCCCTTTCAGGACAGCGCCGCAGATGCAGACGCCGGGATGGGCGAAGACCTCTTTGGGCGTGCAGAAGGCGTGGTCGGGGCCCAGATGGGCTTCATAGGCCATGTTCCCCGCCTTGTCCAGGGCCCGGATGGCTACCGCGTTGCAGCCGGTGAACCGTTTGATCTCCAACGCAAAATACTCGATCATAGGGTTGATCTCGGCCTGCCGGTTCGTGATTGTGAGGAGCCGGTGGCTGGTCCGAAGCGCCTCGTCGGCTCGCTTGAGTTCGGTGACGTTGCGGACGGTGGTGAGGATGGTCTCCTCCCCGCCGATCACAATGCTGCTCGAGTAGAGCTGGACGTGGGCCACGGAGCCGTTCTTTCGCACGTCCCGAATCTCGAAGAACCGGCCCTTATGGCCGTTCCATTCCTTGCGGCGTCGCTCGAACGTCTCGCGATCATCGGGGTGGACGATGTTGACGACGTCCATCCCCATCACATCATCCTTCGATGCGTAGCCGTGCAGACGGAGCCAGGAGGGGTTGACGTCAATGATCTTGCCGCCTCGGACAAGGGAGAGGGCCTCCAGGGATCCCTCAAAGAGCAGGCGGTGTTTTTCCTCCGATTCGCGCAGGGCGTCCTCCGCCTTCCTTCGGGCGCTGATGTCGCGCAGGAGGAGGACCGCGCCCTCTCGCCCGCCGAGTTTGCTCGTCAGGATTTCAAGGGCGACCTTGCCCCCGTCTTTCTTTATTCCGTCTGCAGAGCCGATGTGGTATCCCTCTTTTTCGAGGATCGCGTGAATTTCATAGGGCTTGCTCGAGTCCTCTCGCCGGTCCCCATAGAGGATGTCCGTCTTCTTGCCGATCAGTTCGTCGGGGGCATAACCGAACATCCGCGGCGCCGCCCCGGCGCAGAAGCGGATCGTCCGGTCCACATCCACCACGAGGAGCACATCGGGTTCGAGGGCGGAAATGATGTTTTCCAGCATCTGGCGTTTCTGGAAGGACTCGCGCCAGAGGCGATAGCCCAGCCAGAGGAAGAGGTAAAGGCCCACAAAGACCGCGCCGGTGACGGCCTCGGAGGGCGGGCCGTGTTTTTTCACAAAGGTGTAGATCACGTCAATGAAATGAACGGAGATGATGAAGAGTGAGAAGGCGATGATGATGGACACGATGACGACCGTGCCGAGCATCTCGCCGCGTTCGCTTCTCGTCGGTTTCATTCGGTTTCCTCCTCCCGGGTCCTGTTGTTTTTCGCTGCGATGCTTGCCAGACCACGAAGTGGCCCCTTGCTGCATGGACGCGCCGTTCATAGTAAGAGAAACGTGTTTCAATGTCAAAAGAGAATTGGGAAATCCCGTAGTATTGCCGTTCAACATGGCAGATAAAAAATACTGTAATTTTTTGTTGCAGGAGGATTGAGAGGTTGATAAAATATATTTTTGATTCCGAAGCCCGGTGTCAGCCCACGGTCGGGCGTGTGAGGGGATTCCCGCCCAATTTGCAGCGCGTACCTGCCAGACGCGGTTTTGAGGGGTAGGCAGATAGTCGGCGTGCGCGTGCATGATTTCCGAGAGAAGATCGTCTCTCGTGTTTTACTCGGGGCAGGAATGACAAGCACCTGTGTTAAGCAATCGAGCAGAAGGACCACCATGAAGAGGGCGACAGGAGATTCGCGACGTGGTTTTACACTCGTTGAACTCATGATCGTTGTGGCGGTGATTGTCACCATCGCCGCCATCGCCATCCCCAACCTCCTCCGCTCCCGAATGGCCGCCAACGAGACGGCGACCATCGGCACCCTGAGGACCCTGGCCACCGAGCAAGCCCTTTTCGTCAAGCAGGCGGAGGTGGATCAGGACAGCGACGGCGTCGGGGAGTACGGCTGGCTGTGCGAGATGGCTGGCGAGGTGTGCGTGAGAAATATCGCCGGCACGCCCAACCCCACCCCCCTCTACACCGTGTATATCACCCAGAACCTCGCGACCGGCGGGGCGACAGGGACAGGGTACGGGGAGAAATCGGGATACATGTACCGCATGTATCTACCCATCGTCTCGCCGACCGGCGTCGCGGCGGACGGCGGAGACGACCGCAATACCGACGGGACGCCAACGACGTGGGGCACGCCGCTGGACCCGATGGCCGTGCGGGACGTCATCAACATGCAGGAGAACAACTTTGTCTGCCAGGCGTGGCCGGTGGTCCTGGGCAATACGGGACAGCGCTGCTTTGTCGTCACGCCCGTAGGCGAGGTCTTTGGCTCCAAGATGACCAACCAGACCTACAACGGCGAGGCCCGGCAGATGGATGACTATCGCTTCTGCTTCTCCTCCGACGGCGACGGGAGCGACGGCTGGTGGAACGACCGCCTCGCTGCCGGCGGCGTCGTCCCCGGGAACGACGGCAACGTCTACAATCCAGCGCAGTAACCCGCGTCGTTCGCAAACACTGCTCGCCAGGTTCGGCGATCCGCTTTCGCCGAGAAATCATTGACACCGCGAGTCCCCCTTGCTAATATAATAGTGCTTATGTCCCGATCTAATCCTCCTTTGTAGAGTGAAGGCGCATGGCCGAGCACGTCATCGGGCGAACCTATCTGGCCGGCCTCTTTGAGTTGATCCAGATCTTCGAGATCCACCGGCGCGACGTCCAACTCGCCATCACCGAGCGCGGCCGCCGGGGCACGGTCTCCATCCGGGACGGCGTGCTTCTGGATGCGGAATGCGGGGACCTGCGTGGAAACGAGGCCGTCATCGAGCTCTTCCGTTGGGTGGAAAGCGATTTCGAACTCGTGGGGCTGACCGATGCGCCCAAACGCACCATCCAGGGATCGAACTTCGACATCCTGATGGCCGGCCTGCAGGCCAGTGAAGGGTTTGAGGCGCCTTCGTTGAGCGTCGCTCATCACATAACGGGGCCGCTGGACCTTTTCTCGTCCACAGAGCTGCTTCAACTCTTCGAGATGAACCACCGAAACGCCGTTCTGCGGCTGAAGAAGAACGGCGATTCGGGCCTCGTGCATGTGCGCGGGGGCCGCGCCGTTCACGCCAAGCTGGGGGACACGGAGGGCGACGAGGCCGTTTTCGCCATGCTGACGTGGCTGCATGGGCGCTTCGATGTGGAGGTGGTCAAGGGCGACGTTCCCGAGACGATTACCGAATCCATCTCCGGCCTCATCATGGAAGGGATGCGCCGGGTGGATGAACAGCGGCTCCAGGAGGATGAGGAAATCAAGAAGCGGGAGGAACTCTCCGCCAGGACGCTGAAGGAGCTGGAGGAGGGCAGGCTGAGCGCACCCATGCGAATCGCCCTCGCCAAGCGCTACCTCCCTCGGGGCGGCTTCATGCCCGTGGAAAAGCTGATCGAGCTGGTAACCGACCCGAACATGGAGGTCCGGCAGCAGGCACTCGAGAGCCTCGCCGAGCTGCCGTGCGTGGTCATACGCGCCGTGCTGGAGCACATGGATACCCCCGACCCGATCTTCTACCACGTGGCCCCGAAGTTTGCCGACGACCGGGAGGTGGTGATTGCGGTCATGGAAAACCCGGTCGCCTCCGACGTGGCCATCGCCCGCATGGCTGCCCGGGCGACGCCGGAGACGCTGCACATCATCAAGGAATACAAGAACCGCATCGAACGATCCGAGGAGATCAAGGCTGCCATTGCGCGCAACGAGGGCCTCGGCGCCAAGAAGCCCGTTGATAAGAAAGAAACCAAGAAAAAGGAGAAAAAGAAGGGAACCCTCACCAGCCAGTTGTCGAGCATGAAGTTTTCCGAGAAGCTCTTCATGGCCAAGAAGGGGTCCGACTCCGAGCGAATGGTCCTCGTCCGCAGCCCCGACCGACGCCTCGGCTTGGCTGTCCTTGCGTCGCCCAAGACCACCGCCGGGCAGGTGGCGAGCATTGCCTCCATGAAGTCAGTCAACGCGGAGGTGCTCGAGGAAATCGCCAGCCGCTCGGAGTGGACGAATCAGTATCCCATCGCCAAGGCCCTGGTCCTGAACCCCAAGACCCCGCCCCACGCGGCCTCCTCGCTGGTCAAAAAATTGCGCGACATGGATCTGAAGAAGCTGGCGAAGGACCGCAACATCCATGAGTCGGTCAGAAACCAGGCCAGGCGGTTCATGAAGGCTGTGGAAGAGAAACGGAAGTGAACGCCATCGGACCCGGGAGAGAGGAACTATTCTTTCTCCTGCCTGGATGAGGGCACGTGCATGTCGAGGCGATGGGCGATCTCGCGGAATTCTCTTTCGCAAACCTCATCCATGGTCTTGCGGCGTTTGTCCAGTTCCTCGTTGAACTTGATCGCCTTCTCCTGCATGCACTCATGGGTTTCCCTGGAGCCGCCGGCGAGGAAAAAATTCTTCCCCCGCGTGATGCGCTTGTGCTCATCGGGCGCATCGAACCCCAAACCCAGGAGGATCTTTTTGGCCTTCGGATTGACCATCCGTGCAAATCCCGCACTAAGACGGAACGAAATCATTATAATTACTATTGCACATCCTTGCCCACGTGTCAAATGAAAAGCCAACCCGCCGACACCTTTGCCGCCATCGTCACCCCCATAGGGGAGGGGGGCATCGGCCTCATCGAGGTGGCCGGCCCCCTCGCACTTCCCATCGTCGAACGAATCTTCCGCCCAACCCGCCCCCGCAATCTCGCCGCCGTCAGGGAGGGCAGGCTCTGCCATGGATTCGTCCACGACGAACAGGGCCCCATTGATGAGGCCATCCTCTGCATCTGCCCGCGGACGCAGCGCGTCGAGATTAACTGTCATGGCGGCGTCGCGGCGGTGAGGAAGATACTCGACCTCGTCCTTCGATCCGGCGCCGCCCCGGCCGCGCCGGAAGACCTCCTGATGGAAACGATGGGCGGCGGCCTTGATGAAATCCGCCGCGAGGCGTTGCGCCTGCTCCCGCGCGCCTCCACACGCCTGACGGTCCGCATGCTCCTGGCGCAATACGGCGGCGCGCTCTCCTCGCGGCTGACCGAGATCGCGGGGCAGGCCGACGTCCATATCATGTGCGATGGGATGGAAGACGTCCTTGCCACCGCCGACTTCGGGATCGCCCTCTGCGCGCCGCGGCGGGTCGTCGTCGCCGGCAAACCGAACGTCGGAAAATCCACGCTCGTCAACGCCCTGCTCCGCGAGGAGCGCGTCATCGTCCACCACCTCCCGGGTACTACGCGCGACGCCATCAGCGAGACCGCCGAACTCCGGGGCATCCCCTTCGAGGTGATTGACACCGCCGGCATCCGCCGGACGCAAAACGAGATCGAGGTCATCGGCGCGGAGGAAAGCCGGGCAGAGATCAACCGGGCGGACCTTGTCCTCCTGCTCCTCGACCTGTCCCAACCCATCGGCCCGGAGGATGAAGAACTCTTGGGGGTGATGATGGGCAGAGAAACCATACTTGTCGCAAACAAGGCGGACCAGGAACCCGCATGGGACGTTCGGGATATCGAGGGCGCGCAAGTCCTTAATATCTCGGCGCTGACCGGCGAGGGGTTGGACGCCCTCGAAGACGCCATTGTCCGCCGCTATGGCGGAGGGCTACACGACCCAACCGGCCCGGTGGTGTTCACCGAGAGGCAGCGCACGGCATTGGCCGCCGCCCGGACCGCCCTCGACGGGCAGCACATCGAAGAGGCCCGAACCCACATCCAGGCGTGCCTGGGACCTCAGTTGCGCTATTGTGCTTGACAGGGCTTGGCGTTTGTGATAACCTATTGTGCGACGGCAAGTTGTGTCACATCCTAACCTTATGGCATGTGCGATGTTAAGGCGAGGGACCACCAAGGCGATAGGGATATGAAAGATTTCCTACAAAGGATCAGAGCCATCTATCTGAGGGCCACTCTGGAAAACGCGCCGGGGATTGGCTGCAAGATCATTCGCGCTATCACGTGGCTGCTCATGTGGCCGTACATGGGAGCGGTAAAGTTGCGGCTTTGGCTCTTTCAAAAGGGCCTCTCGCCGGCGACAAAGTTCGCCGTGCCCTGCGTGAGTGTGGGGAACATCACGTGCGGCGGGACGGGCAAGACGCCCATCGTGGAGCTCGTGGCCAAGCTCATAGCGAAGAAATGGCGCCGCCCCGCCATTCTCAGCAGTGGGTACCACGCCTGGCAGATGGAAGAGGGACTGGTGACGGATGAGTACCTGGTGCACCGGCAGAACCTGCTCGAGGTGCCCCAATACATGGGAGCCGAGAGCATCCCCGTCCTTCGCGACGCCATCGCCAGGAATCAGATGGACTGCGTGATCCTGGACGACGGGTTTCAGAATTTCAAGGTCCGCCGGGATATTGACATCGTCGTTGTGGACGCCCTCAACCCGTTCAGCAATGGATATGTCATCCCGCGCGGTCTCTTGCGGGAGCCTGTCGCCGCCCTGGCCCGGGCGACCGCCATCTGCATTACGCGGAGCAACCAGGTCTCGATTGACGCGCTCAAGAATCTCCGCGCCCGGATCGAATCCCTGGCGCCCGGCAAGCCCATCATCGTCACGATCCACAAGGCAACCGAACTGAGCAACACCAATAACACGGAGAAGAAACCCTGCGAATGGCTGGCCCAGCGCAAGGTCTGGGCCTTCTGTGGCATCGGCAACCCCGAGTCGTTTCGGATATCGTTGCAGAAACTCGGCACGAACGTGCTTGGGTTCAACGCGTTTCCCGACCACCACCACTACACCCCGGAGGAGTTGAGCGCCATCCATCGGCAGGCCCGAGAGGCCGGGGCGGGGGCCTTGATCACCACGCAGAAGGACGGCGTGAAGCTCCTGGGCATGGCGACGGTGGACTCTTTGCCGCTGCTCGTGCTGAAGATCGAAGTCGCGGTCGTGCAGGGAGCGGCGGAATTGCAGAACAACATCTTGAACCTGTGAGCGACATGCCGGACCATGGCTAAGAGACGCGGCTTCATCATGTATCTTGAATACTATGCCTTTCGCATTGTGTTCATGGTCTTCCGTGCGATCCCGATTGACGCCGCCCTGGCGGTCGCCCGATGGATTTCTCCCATCGTTTATCTCCTCCATGCCCAGCATCGGCGGGTGGCCGTCGAGAACCTCCGCCATGCCTTCGGCCGCGAGATGAGCGAACGCGAGATCCGCCGCATCGCCAGGAGGGTCTATGCCCACCTCGTGATGGTGGGAGTCGAGGCGCTTAAGATGTCCGACGTCCTGAAGCCGAACACATTGCACAGGCATGTTGAGATTCGGAACAAGCACATTGTGGACGACCTCGCTGCGTCCGGCCGTGGCGCAATCTTCGTCACCGGACATTTCGGAAACTGGGAGCTGAACGCCTACGTCATGCAACTCCTCGGTAATCCCTTGCACACGGTCGCCCGGCCCCTCGACAATCCGCTCCTGGATGCGTATGTCAAGAAGCGTCGCGCCGGCATGGGCCGCCCGGTGGAGGACAAGCGGGGGGCGCTTAGGGGCTTCGTGCGGACGCTCAAGGGCGGAGAGTTCCTGGGGATGATTGTGGACCAGGACGCGCGCGATAAAGGAATCTTCGTGGAATTCTTTGGACGAAAATGCTCCTGGTATCCCACCCCGGCGGTCCTGGCGCTCCGATTCAACGTGCCGGTGGTGCCGGGGTTCTCCTATCGACGCGGCAATCGCTTCCGCTATATTTCCGTCGCCGAGGCCCCGATCTACCCCGAACGGACGGGAAACGAAGAAGAGGACGTGCGCCGCATTGTAGAAGCCTATGCAAAGAAGTTCGAGGAATACATCCGCCGTTACCCCGAGCAGTGGCTCTGGAACCACCGCCGATGGAAGACGCGACCCCCGGAGGAAGCGAAGGCGTCCCAAGACGAGAAGGTGAGCGCATGAGGAAGAAGCCGAGGAAATACCAGCCGATTGACCTCCGCAAACTCAAAACGCGGTCAATCAAGAAACGCCGGAACCTGGTGAACGTGGACATGTTCGGCAAGCCCGCTATCGGCGATTCCTTCGCCGCCTTCGCAAAGTCGTTGCCCGATATCCTTGCCGCGCGCGATCTGCGCGAAGTCGCCGAGGGCATGGCCAGGGCGCATCGCAAAGGAAAGACGGTTGCGCTCGCATTCGGCGCTCACGTCATCAAGTGCGGTTGCAGCCCGATCCTCATTGACATGATCGAGCGGGGCCTCATCACCTCCGTGTCCGGCAATGGCGCGTGCGCCGTCCATGACTTCGAGATCGCGCTGATCGGGGCCACGTCGGAGGACGTCGGCGACGGCCTGAGGACCGGCATGTTCGGCGCATCGAGGGAAACCGCCGAGGCCATGGCCGAGGCGGCTCACCTTGCCGACCGGCAGGGCTGGGGCCTGGGCCGCGCCCTGGGCGAACTCATTCTCAAACGGCGATGCAGGTATGCAAGGCACAGCATCTTCGCCGCCGCAGCGAAACTGGGCATACCCGCGACGGTGCACGTCGCCATGGGCACGGATGTGGTGCACATGCACCCCGACATCCCGGCGGACAATCTGGGCGAGGCCACGATGCGCGATTTCCGGCTCCTCTGCTCCGTCGTGGCGGACCTGCAGGGCGGCGTCTGGCTCAACGTCGGGTCGGCGGTGATCATGCCGGAGGTCTTCCTGAAGGCCCTCACGGTGGCGCGGAACCTCGGACATAAGGTGGATGACTTCATTTCCGTAAACCTGGACATGCTCCAGCACTACCGCCCGCGCCAGAACGTGCTCAACCGTCCCGGCGGCGCATCCCACGCCATCACGGGCCACCACGAGATTATGCTGCCTCTGCTGCGGATGATGGTTCTCCAAGAACTGCGGAAGATGTAGGAGGCAACCGTCCTTAGAAGAAGATGGTGGGCCACGGCCCACCGAAGCCCTGAAGGAGAGCAGGCGGTGAGAAAGCTGTTGATCTATGTGGACGCCTCCGTGATTGGCGGGTGCATAGATCCGGAGTTTTCGGAGGCGAGCCGCGTCTTGTGGCGTGAGTTCCAGGAAGGTCGCCACATCATGGCCCTATCCCCGCATACCCTTCGTGAGCTGCATGGGGCGCTGAAAGAAGTTCGTGACCTGCTAAACAAAATACCCGCCATGAATCAGGTGGTATTGGCGGATACGCTGGAAGCGGCGGAACTGGCTGAAGCCTATGTGGCAAGGGGCGTGGTGGGGCCGGGTTCTCGCGCGGATGCCCTTCATGTGGCCCTTGCGACGACGGGTCGGGTGGATGTGCTGGTCAGTTGGAATTTCAAACATATTGTGAACCTCGGGCGAATCCGTCTTTTCAATTCCGTGAATGTCGAGAAGGGATATGGTATAATTGAGATACGGACGCCGAAGGAGGTCTTGGAGTATGAATAAGCGATTTGACGCCGTGGAATGGATGCGCAAGTGCCGGGCGGAAATAGACCGTGAGGATGAGGGGCTTTCGTGGCAGGAGAAGAGTAGGAAGACCTTGAAAGCAATTCAAACCGACCCGACGTGGAGGAAGTTGAGGGGGAGAGTGGTTCATCGGGCGGGATCGAGATCAAGTAAGGTTGCTTTGCGCAATCCATAGGCGCGCATCAAGGTGCGATCGTTTACCAACCACGAGGAAAAGGGGGCTCTCTACTTCTTAGAAGAAGATACTGGGCCACGGCCCACCCTGCGCAATGGCAAGAAATGGGTTTCTTAGGAGGGAAGGCGATGGGGAGAGCAGCATGGATTAGCCTGCTGGCGGTCCTCGCGTGGGGAACGGCGATGGGCCAGGAGGGGGGCAAGGAGAAAGAGGAAAAGAAGGACGACAAGTCCACCCCGTCCACTGCATCCTATGACGAGACCTACGTGACGAAGGCGGAGAGCGGGGACAAAATACCGCATCCCTTCTCGAAGAAGACGACAACGGTCCGGCTCAAGGGCAAGAAGATCGAGGTCCCGGAGAACATGGTCCTCGTGCCCGAGGGAGAGTTCATCATGGGGGAAGGGAACAGCGAGCACAAGGTCTTTCTGGATTCCTTCTGCATCGGCAAATTCGAGGTGACGAACGCGGAGTGGAAGGCGTTTGTGGATGCGACGAATTTCCGTCCCTTCCCGACGCACTGGAAGGGGGGCGAGCCGCCGGAGGGGAAGGAGAATCATCCCGTTGTCTATGTTTCGTGGGAAGACACGCCAAAGTACTGTGAGTGGGTGAAGGAGGGGACGGGCTGGGAGGTTCGGTTGCCTACCGAGGCCGAATGGGAGAAAGCCGCCAGCTGGGACCCGAAAAGAAAACAGAAGTTGATGCATCCGTGGGGGGATCAATGGGATGTGAAGTTGTGCAACAGCGCATGGATGTTGGTGAAGTTGGGGGTTCAGCCGAAGGACCTAGAAGATAATTGGATTAAGAAGCGGACAGACTGGGAAAAGAGCGAGAAAGGCAGGGAGGTCATTGCATCAGGCGGGAACACGATGGGGGTGGGAAGTTTCAAGCGGGTTAGAAGCCCGTACGGATGCTGGGACACGGCAGGAAATGTGGGGGAATGGTGTCAGGATTGGTATGTGAAGGACTACTATCTGTTGAAGGACGCGAAGAAGAACCCGTGGGGCCCGAGCGAAATGGAGGCGGAGGATGTGGAAGGCATGGGCAAGGCGCGCCTGGTGCGGGGTGGCGCATGGAACTCCTACTCGGCTTACTGCCGTGCCTCGAACCGCCTTTTCGTTAACCCGTCCCCTCGCTTCAGCAGTTACGGGTTTAGGGTAGCGCTGTCCGTCGGGCCGTTAAAATGATTTGCCCTTTTACCTCTTTCTCCTGTGTGCCGGGCGCAGGCGGGCGCGGCGCGAAATTTTTTCCCACGCGGCCTTGTTGTCACTGCGGCGCGTCCTGTCCAGTCTGAAGAAGGGGTTTGACAAGCCTTCCGCAGACTGTAAAATGAAGGAATGTAGGAAAGGGGGGATTCCAGGTGCAAGGCGCGAAATAGCTCATTGGCAAGGATGGCGCCGGTGCAATACAACTTCGAGTGGGATCCAGTAAAGGCCCGGTCTAACCGAATCAAGCACGGGGTCAGCTTTGAAGAGGCGGCTACCGTGTTTTGCGATTCGCAGATGTTGGTTCTCTATGATGATGAGCACAGCGATTTCGAGGACCGATGGATCACTCTTGGAGTCTCTGCCACGGGCCGACTGCTGGCCGTATGCCATACCTTCCGGCAGCAATCGGAAGAATCGGCGACCATCCGAATCTTTTCCAGCCGAAAAGCAACGAAACGCGAAGGAGGGCAATATGAGGGATGACAGATGAAAAAGGAATACGATTTTTCAAAGGGTGAGCGCGGAAAGTTCTACCGCCCCGGACTGAAGCTGAACCTGCCGGTTTACTTGGATGCGGAGGTTCTCGCCTTTGTCCAAAGCATTGCAAAGAAGCGAAAGACCGACCTTTCGTCGGTAGTCAACCAATTGTTGCGCAGCGACATGAAGTTGGCAGAAACCCTCAAATAATTTCATAGAGGCATAAAAGGGGGTCAGGTCTTGAAATTCTACTTTTTGGATTGGAGTAAGATAGACACGGCAGGAGGAGCCACGTGCCCGGACGCCTCATCGAACTTCTGGAAAACATCCGCAGGCCGAAGATATTCGTCGTCGGCGATCTGATGCTGGACCGATACGTCTTCGGCCGCGTGGACCGGATCAGCCCCGAGGCCCCCATCCAGGTCCTCAAGGTCGAGAACTCGGGCGACAACATCCGTCCCGGCGGCGCGGGCTGCGTCATGCTGAACCTCTGCCACCTCGACGCCACGGTCATCGCCTGCGGCGTGGTGGGCGAGGACGACGCAGGTGTGACACTGAAAAACGCCCTGCGCAAGGCCGGGGCGTCAATCCACGCGATCCTGTGCGACCGACACCGCCCCACCCCCGTCAAGACGCGATACCTCGGCTACGTGCAATCGGCCCATCGGGCGGAGCAGCATCTCCTCCGAGTGGACGAAGAGGAGACCCACGAGATCCCGCAGGCGCTCCGCGAGCGACTCGTCAGACACATCAAGCGCGCCGTACCCTCCTGCGACGCCGTCGTCGTGCCCGACTACGGCAAGGGCCTGCTCTCCCGCGCGATCCTCAAGGTCGTGTTCGACGTCGCCCGCTCGGCGGGCATCCCCGTCCTCCTCGACCCCAAGCAGGACGATTTCTCTATCTACAAGGGCGCGACGGTCATCACGCCCAACCGCTTCGAGACGCAGATGGCCACGGGAATCGCAGTCACAACTCGGTCCGCCCCCGAGGCGGGGCAGATGCTCATCCGGCGGCACGGGTTCGAGCACGTCTTTGTGACCCTGGACAAGGAGGGCATGGTCGTCTGCCCGAGGAAGGGCCGGGCCATTCGAATCGAGACGACGCCGCGGGAAGTGGCCGATGTGACGGGCGCGGGGGATATGGTCATCAGCGTCCTGGGGCTGGCCATGGCCGCCGGCGTGGATGCGATCTCCGCCGCGAAGCTGGCCAACGTGGCCGCGGGGATCGAGGTCGGGAAGATCGGCGTCGCCCCCGTCAGCCGGAAGGAGATCGTCCGGGAGCTGCGCCTCCAGCGGCAGGACCTCTCGGACAAGATCATGTCGCACGACGAGATCGAGGACGTCCTGCGGGTCTATCGGCAGCGCAACGAGACGATCGTCTTCACCAACGGCTGCTTTGACCTGCTTCATCCGGGCCACGTGCAGTACCTGGAGTTCGCCAAGGCCCAGGGCGACGTGCTCGTGGTCGGCCTGAACACCGACCGGTCCGTGCGCGGCCTGAAGGGGGAAGGCCGGCCCGTCATGACCGAGGGTGACCGGGCTCGGGTGCTGGCGGGCCTGTCGAGCGTGGATTACATCGTGTTCTTCGACGAGCCGACGCCGGTGAAGCTGATCCGCAAAGTGAAGCCGGACATCCTGGTGAAGGGGGAGGACTGGCGAGACAAGGGTGTCGTGGGCCGGGATTTTGTCGAGCGGAGCGGCGGCCAGGTGGTCCTGGCCCCCCTGGCCAAAGGGGCCTCTACGAGTCATATCATCCATAGAATATTGGAGTTAAACCGAAATCAATGACTGACGCAAGGAAGTATATCGAGGAAAGCGTCGAGGCGAAACTGGCCTTTCTGGCCGACGGCGGCGCGAAGCAGATCGAACAAGCGGCGGCCCTGATGGCGGATGCGATCAAGAGCGGCCGGCGAATCTATCTCTTCGGCAACGGCGGGAGCGCAGCTGATGCGCAGCACATCGCCGGCGAGCTGGTCGGCCGTTTCCAGATGGAACGGAAAGGGATGCCGGCCGTCGCATTCACGACGGACACGTCGGTGCTGACGTCCGTCGGCAACGACTATGGCTTTGACGCCGTTTACACGCGGCAGGTGGAGGCCCTGGTGGAGAAGGGCGACGTGGTGATCGCCATCACGACGAGCGGGAACTCGCCGAACGTCGTCGCGGCAGCGAAGCTCGCCCGCGAGAAGGGGGCAAAGGTGATCGGGTTCACCGGCGGCGACGGCGGCGAGCTGAAGCGGTGCAGCGACCTGGCGTTCATTATTCCCGCCAAAGAGACCTGCCACATCCAGGAGGTCCACATCACCATCGGCCACGCCCTGTGCGCGATGGTCGAGGAAGCAGTGTTCGGATGAGTTCCTTTGGGCGCATCCTGATTCGGGCTCCCAACTGGGTGGGCGATGTGGTCATGGCCACGCCGGCCTTTCGGTGCGTGCGGGAGAACTTTCCCGACGCGCATATTGCCATCGCCATCCGTCCTTACGTGAAGAAGATCGTCGCCGACGCCCCGTGGTTCGACGACATCCTTCCGTGCGACGACGCCGGCGGCTTGTCCAGCCTGCCCGCCATTCTGGCCACGGCCAAACAGCTTCGTCGTGAGCGGTTCGATGTGGCGCTCCTCCTCCCAAATTCCTTGAAGACGGCTCTGGAGGCCCGGCTCGCGGGGGTCCGGCGGCGCGTGGGCTACATCCGCGACGGGCGGACGTGGCTCCTGACGGATGCGATCCCCCGCCCCTCACGCAACGGGAAGTTCCTGCCCACCTATATGGGCGATTATTACCTCCGACTCTGCGAGCAGATCGGATGCGCGGTGGGCGACCGAAGGCCGGAACTCTTTGTTTCCGAAGAGTGCGAGCGGCGGACGGACGATCTCCTGCGCCTGCGGGGTGTGGACCTCGAAAGGCCGATAGCAATCCTGAACCCCGGCGCATCCTTCGGCCCGAGCAAGTGCTGGGCCTCGGATCGCTTCGCCGAGGTGGGGGACCGGCTGGCGGAGGGTTACGGCTTCCAGGTCTGCGTGAGCTGCAGCCGAAAAGAGGTCTCCACCGCGGAGGCGATATGTTCCCTGATGAGGCATCAAGGAATCAATCTCGCAGCCGGCGAGCCGCCGATGGAGTTGGATCATCTGAAATCTTTAGTGAAACGCTGCGCGATTCTTGTTACTCTGGACTCCGGGCCGCGGCACTTTGCGGTCGCGTTCAACCGGCCGGCGGTCACGATCATGGGCCCCAACAGCCCGCTCTATACGGAAACCCCTCTGGAGCGAGGCGTGGTCGTGCGCGTGGACGTGGATTGCGGCCCGTGCCAGGAGAAGGTGTGCCGGACCGATCATCGCTGCATGGAACGGATTACGGCCGATATGGTTTTCGACGCCTGTCGGAAAGTGTTGTGTGACTGAGCTATGTCCAAACCCCTGTTATTGAGGCTGCTTTTCCCCATACTCGAGCGCCGGGCCAAGAAGACGCTTCGGGCGTTCATGGAGGCCACGAAGCGGCCCGCGGAGGTCCAGAGAAAGACGCTACTGGAGAAGGTCCGACGCAACCGGAATTCCAAGTTCGGCCAAGACCATTCCTTCTCCAAGATTCGGACGGTGGACGACTTCCGGCGCAGTGTGGAATTGGACGACTACCAGCATTTCCACCAGTACATTGATCGCGTCAAAGAGGGCGACATGAGCGCGCTCTTCGGGCCGAGCGAGAAGCTGATCATGTTCTCCATGACCAGCGGCACCACCGGCGCGCCGAAATATATTCCCGTCACCACCACCTTTGCCGAGGAGTATAAGCGCAGCTCCCTGATCTGGGCCGCCTTTGCCTATCTCGACCACAAGGGGATGGTGGACCATAAACTCCTGCCCGTCGTATCGTCCATGCGCGAGAGCTACACCCGCCGCGGCGTCCCCTGCGGCGCCATGTCGGGCTTCCACGCCCAGACGCAGCACTTCGTCGGACGGTCAATGTACGCCGTGCCGACGTGTGTGTTCGACATCGCCGAACCCGATGCCAGATATTATACCCTCATGCGGATCGCCGCGGGGCGCAGCGTGTCGTTCGTCTCCACACCCAATCCGAGCACGATCATCACGATTGCGCGGACGCTGGACACCCACCGCGAACAGGTAATCAAGGACGTGCACGACGGCAGGCTTTCGGACGCCTTCGACGTGGCCCGCGACATCCGCTTTGCGATTCGACTGCACCTCCGCCCGAACCCGCGGCGGGCAAGGGAACTTGAGGAGATCGTTTCCCGCACCGGACGCCTCTACCCAAAGGATATCTGGCCCGATCTCGCGCTCATCGCCAGTTGGAAGGGGGGGCCGCTTGTCTCCTACCTGCCGATGTATCAGCAATACTATGGCGACGCGCCGGTGCGCGACCTGGGCCTGATCGCCTCCGAGGGGCGCATGTCCATCCCCCACCGGGACGAGGGCGCCGGCGGCATCCTCGAGATCCAAGGGACCTTCTTCGAGTTCATCCCCGAGGGGGAAGAGAACGCACCGAACCCGAGCACACTCCTCTGTCACGAACTGGAAGAGGGCAAGCGCTACTTCATCGTCCTCACCACGTCGGCGGGGCTGTACCGCTACAACATCTACGACTTAGTCGAAGTCGTCGGCTCTTACAACGCGACTCCAATTATCGCATTTCTGAACAAAGGCAAGCACATCTCCTCGGTCACGGGCGAGAAGATCACGGAGAGCCAGGTCACCCAGGCCGTCATGGCCGTGGCCGCCGAGCTTGGGGTCCTGGTGGAGACGTTTCAGGTCAGCCCCACATGGGACGAGGCGCCATACTACTCGATCTACGTCGAGGACGGCGCCCTGCGGGACGGCGTGCGAAAGGATTTTCTCAAGGCCGTCGAACGGAACCTCCGGGCGCTCAACATCGAATACGACAGCAAGCGCAAGAGCGGCCGCCTCGGGCACATGGCCCTGAAGTTCGTCGAGCGAGGAACATTCGACGCCATGCGCGCCGAGCACGTCAAGAAGCGCGGGCGGGCGGAGCAATACAAGCACCCCTTCCTCGTCCCCGACGTGGACCACGCCAAGCGCCTGCGGGTCCTGTCGGAGGTGGCGGCGGAAGAATAGGCATCGCCGGCCGAGGGCGCCGAGCGGTGGTTCCACATCGAGTTCGACCTCTCGCCGTTGCTGGATTGAGGAATCTTAGGCTTCTCATAAGTTCATCTGGGGCTTCGGCGTATGCCAATCGTGGTCCTCTCCTCGGACGCGGGAATCCGCCAATGTTTCACGTGAAACATTGACCGGATTCCCCCCCTACAGCATTGCTCCCGTTCGTTCATCGTAGGAGCGGAATCCTTTCCGCGACCCCGTGTCGAAATCTCAGATTTTTGCCTTCGGTACACCGTATGTGGTGTATTGATTCACATCAATACCCCATATACGGGAGGAGATGCGAATTGCGACACGGCCTGATGAAATGGAGAGGGGGACAGGGAGAGGGATAGGAAGCGGCTTGCTATCGCGGCTCACCCTCTGGACCCAGGACGCAGACTTCCGCAACCTCCGGGGCGTCAACTACCGGAAGGGATAAACAGAACGAGAGGGATCACCCTCGCCCTGTTCAGTTCGTGACGCTCAAATGCATCCTTGCTAAGAATGCACTGTCTCTGCGAATCTACTGTTCATTCATCGAATAATACGGCCAACGCAAACAGTAGGAGTAGCATGAGGATGCCTGCCAAAGAAATCAATGATTCGCGTGTTTTTTCAAGAAGCTTTGGGTAGATTACAGAAATTGCAGCCGACAGCCGCCTGAGTATTGTGGGAAGAAAAGGAGCTAAGAAACAAATGAAGAGAACGCCGCACAAGCGCCACAGGTCGGTTCTCTGCAAGAGAACTACCACAGGCCAAAGGGACATGATAGTCCAGAAGATGAGCAATATCTTGGGTAGTAAACCATATAGGCGTCGCGCTGAATATTTGCTTGCAAGTGGTCTACGGTCTGGAAATACTTCGTTCGCATGTATGAAATTGTGAATCTGATTGTGGAAGAAGCATTCTCTCTCGATATGTTGCATTTCAAAATATTCATAGCCCTCGTCTCTCAGTCGGGCTTCGAGGTCTCGAGCAATGGAATCACGCATGAGCATTGTGTCACCATGTCTTGCCCAGGTTTCGTCCCAAATGAGCGTTATCAACAGGGCAAGTATCGAGATGCCTAACGCCATTAGTTGTATCTCAGGGGCATCACTGGTATCAGAGATCTTCCGTCCGACCAGCGTGAAGAAACCCGCGGAAACGACAGTATTTAGTGCGAGAAAGATAGCGACCAATGTTGGTTCGAGCCGCCGTTGTTGCCAGCATTGGTCTATAGCAAGTTTGTACTGCTCAAAAAGGAGCCTGATTCTCGTGGAATCACACTCACGGTTTGTTTCTTGGTTTGGTGGGTCCTGCACTTCACTTACCCTTCGGCAACGCTTCCCAGACCTTCACGTCGTCAAGTGCTATCAGGACGGGAACCGAGCGCGCGTAGAACGAGATGCGCATGTCCGTTAAAACCATGTCCGGCACGCCTGCGTCATGGATCGCAGTTTGGCCAAGGACGGTCACTGCAAACTTCCCGCCTGTGGCCTCATATAGTATCGGGATCACCTTCAGTTTTGTTGCAGGCAGTTGTTTTGAAGAAAGCGACTCTATCTTCTCTTTTCCCCACAACTGAATCTCGCAGATTTGATTGCGGAGGTCAACTTTTCCGCGATACTGGGGCACACCTCCTCCGAGGGCCACAACGGTGATATACGCAATCTTCTCTTCTGGCGGGACGAGAAACTGAACGACAATGCCGCTTGAAGACTCGATCTTACGATGGAGGTATGCCTGTTTGTTGTGTTCTGTGGATGTTTGCTTCGATACAAGTTTCCCGCCAGCGAGCTTCCACGGTGAAGCGTCATTGAACAACCAGAGGATTTCCTTCCCCGAGAAATCGTCCTCGAAGATCAGTTTTCCCCGCTCGCAAATCTGCGTCGGGATTTCCTTGCCCTTCTTCTTGCTCTGCGCCTTGACATCAGATACGCCGGCAAACCCGAACGCGACGCACAGGAAAACCGCAAACGCCTTTCTCATCCCATCCCTCCTTCCTGCTTGTTGCCCAAAAGAAAAGGGAGCCGACCAAGACATCACTTCCATAACGAGGCTCACGACAGCCCGGTGTGGATAGCAACGCCCGGCGACTCCCTGTTGCCAGGGAGTCCGCCCGGACGCCGATCCACACCAAAATGTGTCGTGATTTCGTTACGGACGACGTTCGAGACGAACTCAGACTGTTATGTCAAAATCGGGTCAGTTTGATATCGTTTCCTTTCCTCCAAACAGTCCTTGCAGCGCCGTATTCCCACTTGTCATCAGTGTATCACGCATCCCTGCTCGCGGCAAGGGCAAATTGGCATTGGGGTGCATACTCCCCTCTCCCCCACGTCTTCGCGGGGGAGAGGGGTGCCTGTGCCTCCGATTGATAACCCATGCACCCGGTCATCGCTGCTGCCGTGCGATTGCGTCAATCTCTTCCAACTTGAATCGGACGCTGGCGACTAATGGCGGTTCGTTTTCGTAGAGATGGCAATAGGTCGTGGCGATAAAGGTTCCGTCCGGCAGCAACTCCAGCCCGGGATAGCCGCAGTCGCCGCCCTTCTTGTTATCGAGGAGCCGCACCCGGTACTGTCCCTCGCGGCCGCGCGCGATGTCATCATACGTCCCGACCCATGCCACGAAGTCGCCTTTGGTTGGGGTGACGTGCGTCGTGTCGCGGAAGCAGAAGGCCAGGCGACCGTCGGGCGCATAACGGCCCTTGTGCCGGTCTCCGGTGAGCGCGCCGGGCAGCTCGACAGGTTCCGACCATGTCTTCCCTTCGTCGTTGCTGAAGATCACGAATGAGTTGAACTTCCGGCTGTTCTCCCGAAGGAGGACGGCGATCTGTTTTCCGTCCGGCGACCGCACGGCCCCCGGCTCGCACAGGTGCGCCTCGGGATGCGTAGCGATCGCCTCTGGGTAGGCCCACGTCAGGCCGCCGTCGGTGGAAATGCTCTTGAACACGCGGAACGGCTGCTTCTCGCGCTCCTTCTTGAGGAAGCGCCCATCGTCGTGGAAGAGGGCCATGTAGCTCCCATCCTCCAGCCGGATGAGATCGCTCATGGCGACGATGCCGCCGAACTCGCCGATGGGATTCAGCGGCGTCCAGTTCTGACCGTCGTCCTCCGACACGGCTATGCGGATGGGATAGAGGCCGGAGAACATGATGAGCCGCTTCACGCCCTTCGGGTCAATGGCCCGATAGATCGTCGGGACCTCCAGGGACGTGGCCCAGTTCTCGGGGACGGGCAGGCGTTCGCCCCATGTCAGGCCGCCGTCTGTGCTGCGCTTCATGACGATGGCCCCCTTGCCGTGGCCCTTGGGATAGACGCAGATCATCGTCCGGTTGTCCTCGAGTAGGACCGTCGTCGGGTGGCCGAGGTATTGGCCCGGCTCGCGGTCAATAATGACTTGGCGTTTGGCGTCGCTGGCGAGGTCAACCAATGGAATCGAATAGCCGCGGGGTTTGGGTGGGGGCATCTTCTTGCTCTCCTCAAATTCCTTTGCTTCAGTCATCTCCACAATTTTCCTGGCCAGGAGATCCGCGACGAGGGCATGTCCCTTGTCGTTGGGGTGCATCCCATCGAGCAGCAAGTCGTCCACGGCTTGACCTTGCTTGCCGAATTCGGCGAAGACGTCAATGAGCGGGATTCTCTCCTCGCGCGCAACCTTGCGCACGACCTCGACGTAGGGGACGAGGGGGATGTTGAATCCATTCGGGTCGTCCGGGTCGTAGGGCGGCTTGCCATACATGGCCTTGAGTTTCTCTGTCCATCGCAGCGGGTTGGGGGTCATGAGGATTACCTTCGCGCGGCGGGACCTCAGCACGTGAATGAAGTATCTCAGATTCTCCTCATACCGGTCCACTGGAACCCGGGACCCGCTTGCAGGCGGCTTCCGCCACACGTCAACCGCCGAGTCGTTGATGCCGAACTGGATAATGACCAGATCGGGCTGCCTGGACACCACGTCCTTCTCGAACCGGCTACGGCCGGCTGCGGTCGTGTTGCCTCCGACCCCCGCATTGATCACATCAACGGCGATGCCTCGGCTATTCAGTTCTTTTTGAACACGCTGGGCATAGACCTCTTTCACGGTTTCGCGGAGGGCCGTGGTCGAGTCGCCAAAGGCGACGATGGCGAGGGGCTTTCGCTCCTGCGCCCGGGCGGGAGGGGAGTTCACGCACAAGGCGGTCATAAGAACTGCTCCGATTGGCGCGGCAAGGTCGAATCTCATGTCTTCATCCCTGCTTGCTTCAGGTCGTCCGGGTTCCCGGAGGCGTAGAGTTTCATGAGTTTTACATTCTCCGGCGGCGTCTCGTAGGGCAGTGCGCCCGTGCCGAGCAGGATATTGGGGCGGCCCTTCGCGAGTGCAATGATCCGGTCCACCTCGGCGAGGATTTTGTCGGGCGACCCCTTCGCCACCGTGAGCGGATCGAGGTTGACCCGGACCCGCACGTCGGCTCGCTTCTCAAAGTGGGCCATGAACCTCTCCTGGTCCGTCTCCGCCGGGCAGATGACGTAGTTCGTGCCGGTGGAGAGGACGTCTTCGATGATCGGCTCCGTGTTCCCGCCGATGACGCACGGCACGGGATGGCCCACGGCCTCGCCCACGCGCCGCATCGTTTCCTTCAGCGCGGGCAACTCGATCTCGCGGAATTGTGCAGGCGAGAGCAGCGGCGGCGCGGCCGCCGACTCGAAGAACGCGACATCCACGCCATCCACCTTCGCCACGGTCGTCGCAAAACGCACCTGTCCCTCGACCAGGCGCATCAGGAAGTCGCGGGACTTGTCGGGATCGGTTGCGATGTCCATGAGCAAGCCATTGATTCCGCGCAGGCTGACGGCGATGCTGAAGGGTCCGCTGAGGGGGACCAGCACCTTCGCGCTCTCGAATTCATCGGCAAGGGTCATCGCCACATCAATCACCATCGGGATGCGTCCGGCCTCGGCGGGGTCGAAGGGTTCCAGCGCCCTCGTCTCATCCAACGAATCGTAAATCGGGACCTCGACGGCGGGGATGCCGTTGCCCTGCGGCTCGCGAATCTCCGCGCCGTAGGCCTCGGCCTCCAGGTTGTAGATGTCAATGCCGACGACGATCGGATCGTGCTGATACGTCAGGTAGGCCCTCCGGTGGGCCTTCCAGAGGAGGTCCTGGTTGCGCGACACGTCCCAGGGCCGTTTGCCCAGGAGAAACGCCGCGTGTTCATACACCGATGGAGAGAACGCGATTCTCATTGGAACCTCTTCTTGAGGAGTCGCCGCAATTTGGCCGCCACCTCGGGATGATCCTTCACCACGTTCTTCGTTTCTTTGGGATCCTTTTTCAAGTTGTATAGGCACGGCCCCTTGCCGGGGTCGGCGCCCTTCTGCATCTGCTGGAAGTAGTGCCACTCCAAGTCGCGCACCATGCCGAACCATCGGAAGCCGGTGAAGATGCGCTTGTGAATCTCCTCCGCTTCGCCCGTGGCGAGGGACCAGAAGTTGGTCCCGTCCATAGGGGAATGCTCCTTGACGCCGAGCATCTTCAGGAACGTCGGGGCGACGTCAATGCCGCTCACCAGCGCACCCACGCGCTTGCCGGCAAACTGTGAATCGGGATGCCGCACGATGAGCGGCAGCCGCGCGACGCACGAGTTGAGCAGGCCGGGCGTCTTCTGGATGCACCCCTCCTCGCCGAGGTGCGTGCCGTGGTCGGTGCTGAAGGCGATGATCGTGTCGTCCATCAGGCCGAGGTCGCGGACGCGCTCGAAGAGTCGTCCGAGCCATAGGTCAACGAAGGTGACCTCGGCGGCGTAGAGCGCCTTGATGGCGGGGATGTCCTCGTCGCGGATGTCGGCCCGCCGGACGCCGTAGCCGAAGTGGAAGTTCTCGCAGGGGTAGTTGTCATAGTACATCTTTCGGAAGCGCGGCGGCGCGTCCCACGGCTCGTGCGGATCGAAGAGTTCCAGCCACAGCATGAACGGCTTGTTGTCCATGTTCTGCTCGAGCCATCGCATGGCGGCGCGGCAGGATCGGCCGACGATGTAGTCCTCCTCCGTGCGGCGGTCCTGATTGTTCATCAGGTACTGCTGGGTCAGCTTGTCGTAGTTCTCGTTCCACAGGTGCGCGGGCATGTAGTCCTTGGGGTTGAAAAGGTCCTTGGGGCCGCTGCGCCACTTGTCGTTCTCCTGGCCGCGAATCCACTCCCACGAGTCGAAGCCCTTGTGGAAGTTGAGGTCCGGCTTGAACTGGTGGTAGCAGTCGGAGATGAGCGCCGTCGTGAAACCGTTCTTGCTGAGAATCTCCGCCAGAGTCACATCGTCCGGGGCGAGAGGGCACCACTTGCCCTCGGGCAGGATGCTCTTGCCTGTGTAAAAGACGCGGCGCATGGGGATGGTGGGCAGGCCGTCGGCATAGACGTTGGTGAACACCACGCCGTCGGCGGCGAGCCGGTCGAGGGATGGCGTCCGAATCCAGTTATTGCCGTAGCACCCCAGGTAATCCGCGCGAAACGTGTCCGCCACAATCATAATCAGATTCATCGCGTCATCCTCTTTCATCAAGACAATCCATTTTCTAACAACAACCCGTCAACAGCAATCATCTTTTCGCTGCAAAGATGAGATACTGAACCGGAGCGGTCGGTCGGTCCGTAGGCTTGGCGCCGAAGAACTGGCCGCCGAGTGTTAGGGCCTCATCGGACTTCACCGGGCGGGACCAGACAGCGAACCGGCTCTCTGCCTTTCCGTCGCGATAGCGCAGTTGCATGTCTCTCTGTTCCTTTCTCCAATCGTTTGCCGCGAGTTGCTTTGCCATCGGTGCCTTCTCGTCCATTGCCAGAAAGAGGGTCGCGTCGGCGCCGAATCGCAGGCGGAGGAAATCTCCGTCGGCTTCGAGGGCGTCGCGCTGGAGCGTGGAGAGATTGGCCAACGCGCCGAGATCGTTCCATTCCGCCGGGAAAGACTCGACGCTCCATGCGGAGTCCAAGTGCGCGCGCATGCCAGGCGCGACCATTCGGGCCTGACAAAGGTAATGCGAGACGCCGCGGCGCTTGTATTCCAGCACGGAAAAAGGCAGCCGTCGGCAACGCACGTGACCGCCGCCCTCCATGCCCGCATAGATCGTGGGGGACGGCCTTGTGCGAACGATGGCGATATGGGTGGTGCGTCCGGGGAGCGGGAGTCCCTGGCTGAGATCCTGCCATGTCTCGCCACCATCCTCTGTCATCAGCACGCCGCGCGTCGTCGCGGCGTAGGTCTCTCTCGCATCCACGCAAGCGAACTGATGGATTCGTCTGGCAGGGTCGCTAAAAACCTGTTTCCAGGTCTGTCCGTCATCGAGGCTTCGGTAGATTCCGCTGGCCTGCGTCCTGGTTTGGCCCTTCGCGTCCCACACTTCCACCGCGGCGAAGAGGACGTCGCCGGCCTCGCCGGTCGCGGCGGCGAGGGCATAGACTTCCGCGTCTGTCGGCAGGCCGTTCTCCGCGGCAAGCCGTTGCCACGGGCCGTCGCCGACCTTCTGGAACAGACCGTCTTTGGCTTCGCCCGTCGCCAGGAAGAGGGTGTCCCACTTGCGTGGGTGCACGAGGACGCGGTATGCCCACGGCGCCCATCGTTCAGGCAATCCATCGGCTATTGCTTCCCAGGTTGCCCCGCCGTCGGCGCTGGTGTAGATTCCGCCCTGCGTCCCGGCCTCTTTGGCCTTGGCGGAACGCGCGCATACGTAGAGGCGTCGCTTAGTTCGGGCGTCCGACGGCGAGAGAGGGCGCGTCTCAATCGCCAGGTCAACCAACGGAACGCCCGGCAGCCCGGTTCGTGGCGCTGCGTCGAAGGCCCGTCCACCGTCCATGCTCTTGACAAAATTTCCTTCGAGCGCCCGCGCATCCCCATGTTGCAGACGCCACTGGCCGAACAGACCGTAGATGATGTTGGCGTCGGAGGGATCAACCCATGCGCCGATGCACCCCTCGTTCCACTTCGCCTCCACGCCGCGGAAACTCATCCCCACGTCCTTGCTGAACGAAATGCCTCTGTCGCCATCAACCCGGAGGAGCCAATCGGGCCTGTCGGGGTCGCCTGCGACGGCGATGCTCCTCCCCCCGTCCGCCTCCAGCCCGTATCCGCGCCAGCGCACGTCGGGGTCGGTCCCAATCCTTTCCGAGCTGAACGGCTCAAAATGCCGACCGCCGTCGAGGCTGCGGTAGTGTCCCGCAGTGGCCCCAAGCACGAAGACGTGGTCCTCCTCCCGCGGCGACGCATGTACCGCCAGCAATTGCGGAAAGAACCAGGGGTTGAACCCCGGCGCATAGTTGTCGAGACGCGCCCACGTTTTTCCCCCATCATCGGATCGGAAAACCGCGTTCTGTTTTCTCTCGCCGGTGCAGGCCACATAGAGGCATTCCCCGCGCATGGGGTTCACCGCCACGTCGAAGAAATGGGTCGTCGGTCCCCACTGGCCCGGCGCGAAAAAGGGAGGCTGGTCCAGCACCGTGAGGCGCTGCCACGTCCGGCCGTCATCGGTCGAGCGGAACAGGCCCGTCCCGTTTGCCTTTGTCAGGGACAGGTCCTTCAGGTCCTCAAATGCGAGGAGCGTCACGTAAAGGATACCCGCCCGTTTTGGGTCGAGCGCCAGGCCGAAGGCGCAGCGGTGCGGCAGTGCGCTTTTCGGGCCGCGTCCGAGTTCCTGCCATGTCTCGCCGCCGTCGTCGCTGCGATACACCCCGCGATCCGATGCCGCGTAGACTCGATTTGGATCGTCCGGCCGCACAGTCAGGGTAAAAACGTGTCCATCCTTTGACCCGGCGGGAACCGGCAGCGTGGCGACCCTTCGCCACGTGTCCCCGCCGTCGTCGCTGCGGTAGATTTCCGGCTCGCACGGCGCATAACGGCCCCGCGCAGGAAATGATCCCCAGCGATTCAAGATGGAGCGCGGGCATCCTGCTGCCGCGTACACTCGCTTCGGGTTGGAAGGAGCAAACGCGATGTTGCCGATCGCGTAGCTGCCCTTGAAGCGCTCCTTCCATACGAACCGCCCGTCCTGTTCCCGGCCACACAGAATTCTACCTCTTCCGGTATTCCAACGCTGAGCTATCCAAAGCGTGGACCGGCTCGCGTCGCGCGGATCGAAAGCGACGGCGTCGGTGCCAAAGCCCGGCCACCGGGTGTTCGGGTCCGGATAAAGTCCGTCGCCCAAGGGAATCCATGAGTCGCCGCGATCATAACTCACGAAAGGCCCGCCGCAGTCGAGTCCCACGGCGATGGCATACGGGGCAGAACTATCGTGCGGCGGCTCAAGCGGCGCGATGTCTATCGGCGTCAGGTAGCCGTTCCCGCCCACGCCGATCTGGTCCCAGGCCGTAAACTTCATCGCCTCGTCAGAAAAAACCAGAGAACACGCCAACAGCGCAAGAAACCCGATTCGTGCAATGCCAATTCTTCCAGTCATTTAAGTTGCCCTCCCTTTGGGACAAGAATGATCTCCTGACTTAGATCACTTCTTCGAGGATGACCCGCAGATCGTCCTCCGTCACGGGTTTGGGATTGGCCTTGAGCGAACCCGACGGCATGCTCTCGGCGATGATCGCGTCGAAGTCGTCCCGCGGGACATTGTATTTGCTCAGGTCCTTGGGCAGGCCGACCTTCTCGGAGAGTTCCTCCACAAACGCGATGGCGTCCTTGTTGACCATGCGTGCGATCTTCGCATATTTCTCCTTCGCCGCCTCGGAGTTCAGGCGCATCACCCGCGGGAGTAACACGCCGCAGACCAGACCGTGCGGTATGCCGTATCGCACGCCGAGCGGATGGGCCAGGCCGTGAACCGCCCCGAGCCGCGCGTTGGCCAGGGCCATGCCGGCCATCAGGCTACCATAGGCCATGTCCGATCGCGCCGCGATGTCGTCTCCATCCTCACAGGCCGCGGCAAGGCTCCGGCAGATGAGGGCGACGGCCTCGAAGGACAGCGCATCGGTGAGTGGCGTGGCGTGGATGGATGTGTAGGACTCGATCGCCTGCGTCAGGGCGTCCATACCCGTGTGGGCGGTGATGTCTCGCGGCGCGGACAGCGTCAGCTCCGGGTCCACGATTACGAGCTTCGCCATGAAGGAATCGTGTCGGATGCTCTGCTTCACCTTTGCCGTGGGGTCGGTGATGACGCCGTTCTTTGTCACCTCGGACCCCGTGCCCGAGGTCGTGGGGATGGCGATGAACGGGATGCCCGGCTTCTCGACTTCCCTGCCCTGATGGAACTCCGCGCAAGGTGCGTCCTCATGGGCCAGTCCGGCGACGACCTTGCCCGCGTCCATCGCGCTGCCGCCGCCGGCGCCGATGACGAAGTGGATTTTCAGGTCGTGGACCAACTTCCGGCCCTCGTCCACCATGTCGAGCGTGGGTTCGCCGCTCACGCCGTCATAGACATGGGCCGCCACGCCGTGCTCGGCCAGGAGGTCCACAAGCCGGTCGGTGACGCCGGCCCTCCGCAGGGCGCCCCGCCCGGTGACCAGTAGGCAGGACCTGCCGAACATCGCGGCCTCCTTGCCGCAATCGGCAAGGGTTCCTGCGCCGGTGATGATTTTTGGGGCGGTGATAAACGTTGCCATTGCTCTCTCTACTCCATTAGTGCGATGCAAGCCATAAAACGACGGGGCATGATTCTACGGTACAGGAATCTTCGGGTCAATGGCGGATGTTGCCGACGCGCTTGTTGACATTTCACATCGGATAGGCGATACTTGCGCCGCGTAGGGGATGAATGGGGCGCGGTCCCCAAAGCAAGTATTCGATTGAGGAGACATGAGCAATGGCATACGACGGGATGATGAACGACCTGCGAACGATCCTCGACGGCGGCGCGCCCAAGCGCCTGCCGATCTACGCCCTGAGCGAGGAGTTCGACGTCAAGTGGTACAACAAGGGGACGTACAACGAAATCATCGCCAATGCTGACACCCTTGCCGACTGCTGGGCGGCCGCGGCGAAGGAGTTCGGCTATGACGTCGTCTGGCTGCAGATTGACGACTGCGTCGAGTTCGAGCCTCTCGGCGTCGGGTGCGTGGGCGACGGCAACATCCTCCGCGCCACGAAGGACTACCTGCCCGCGAGTCGGGAAACGCTCAGCGGCTTGAAGATCCCGGACATGCGGAATGACGGCCGCCTGCCGATCAAGATGGCGGCGCTCCGAAAACTCCGCGATGAGTTCGGCGAGACGGCCTGCATCTGCGGCAGCCTGGCCGGCCCCTACTCGTCCTGCGGCCTTTTGTATGGGTTGCAGGAGACCATGATGTTGATGTTCAGCGATCCCGACCTCCTGCGCGACACGTGCGACTTCTTTGTCGAGATGGGGACGGCCTACGCCAAGGCCCAGTACGAGGCCGGGGCCCACGCCGTTTGGCTGGGCGATTGCAACGCGATGAGCAACCTGATCTCGCTGGAGCAATACACGAAGTTCGCCTTCGATCCGTGCAAGCGGTTGGTGAGCAGAATGAAGAAGATCGGCTTGATCGTTTTTCTGCACAACAGCGAGGACAAGCCACCTTACATCGCCAAGTCGGCGGAGCTGGGGGTGGACATCATCAATGTGGGACCGTATATTGAGATCGGCGAGGCGAAGAAGGCCGCGCCGACCGCGACGATCTCGGGCAATCTCGACCCCGTAAACGTCCTGCAAAACGGGACAGTGGCGCAGGTTAAGAAGGAGGCGAAGCGGATCGTCACGGCGGGCAGGAAGGGGAATCGCTTTATCTTTTGCAGCGGCGAGATGGTGCCGCGCGAGACGCCCGAGGGGAACATGCGGGCGATGATCGAAGTCGGACGAAAACTTGGCTCGTGAATTGGAGAAACAGATGATCAGGTTTGGCGTGTATTCGATTGTTGTTCCCGACTATCCCATGGAGGAGGCGGCGCGGAAGGTCGCCGAGGCCGGTTACACGGGCATCGAGTGGACGGTGGGCTATCCCAAGGCCGTCTGGGACGGCAAGTCGGAATGGCACATCAGCGAGAGCAAGCTGGAGGACGATGCAAAGAAGGCGCGCGACGTGGCCGCGAAGTACAACCTGGATACCCCCGCCCTCGGCACGCGCTGCCAGTCCGACGAGTTCGATAAACTCAAACGCCTCATGGACGCGGCGAAGATTATGAAGTGCGACAAGGTTCGAGTGGCAAGCCACGGCTACGACGGCAAGTCGGACTATAACGACCTGTTCAAAAAGGTGCGCAAGGACTATGAGACGGTCCAGAAGATCGCGGCCGACAAGGGCGCGAAGGCGGCCATCGAGATCCACGGGGGGACCATCGCGCCCAGCGCCAGCGCCATGCGACGCCTGCTGGAGGGCTTCGATCCCAACTGCATCGGCGCCACCTTTGATCCGGGCAACATGATCCGCGAGGGGATGGAGAACTGGAAGATGGGGATCGAAATCCTCGGCGAATACCTGATTCACTTTCACGTAAAAGACTACGGCTGGTTCCAGGACAAGAACGGCAAGTGGAACACCCAGCCCATGTCCTTCGCCGACGGCATTACGGACTGGAAACTGATCCTGCGCACGCTGAAGAAGATCGGCTACGACGGCTATCTGAACTTGGAGGATTTCCGCGGCGGCTACTGCTGCAAGCCGGTGGGCATCACCACCGAGGCGAAGCTCGCTGAGTGCATCGGCTACCTCAAGGATACGCTGAAAGCGGTTGAAAGCGAACGATAGGGGAGACCGACATGTCCATAAAGATTACAGAACCAATTGACGGGGCCATTCTGAACCGTCTCCACGGCAGGGAGACAAACCGGGGGCTGGAGATCCTGGTCAAGGGAACGTGCCCCGCCGGCGCCCGCGCGAGCCTGAACGGCCAGCCGGCGGCGGTGAGCGGCGGGGAGTTTTCCGCGATCGTGCAACTGCCGCAGCGCGAGACGACGCTGACTGCCGAGGCCGCGGGCGAGTCGGACTCGGTAATTGTTTTGTACGACAAGAATTCCTTCAAGCGCTATCGCTTCTCCCTCGACGATAACATATGGTTCCTGCGCGACATCGCGCGGAACAACTACAGGTCCATCTTCGAGAACCCGTATATGGCCCTGTGGAAGCGCCTCTACGATACCTATGGCACGAAGACAAACTGCAACATCTATTACCAGTGCGAGGACTTCAACCTGACCATGATGCCGGACAGGCACAGGGGCGAGTGGGCCGACAACGCGCATTGGTTCCGTCTTACCTTCCACGCCCTGCAGAACGAGCCGAAGGAGCCGTACATCAGCGCGCCCTACGACCAGGTGGCCCGCGACTATGATATGGTCGTCAACGAGATCCTCCGCTTCGCCGGCCAGGAGGTGATGAACACCTTCACGACCATTCATTGGGGCGAGGCGACGGTGGACGGCTGCCGCGCCGTCCGCGATCGCGGCATCAAGGGACTGTGCGGCTACTTCATTTTCCGGGACGGGAAACCCAAGGTATCCTATTATCTCGACGCAGCACACACCGAGCACCTGAGCCAGCGCGACTATTGGAAGGATACGAAGGAGGACCTGATCTTCATCCGCCATGCGATCGTGTGCAATTTCCGGGACCTCGGTCCGAACAAGATACCGGCCCATCTTCAGGCGGTGGCGGCCAATCCCTATCAGGGCGAGGTGATGGAGCTGATGATCCACGAGCAGTGCTTCTATCCGAACTACCAGGCATACGTTCCCGACTACGCCGACCGCTGCGAGGCGGCGGTGAGATGGTGCACGGAAAACGACTACAAGCCCGTCTTCTACAGCGACGGCTTCATCGGCAATCCGGGATAGAGGGGAAAAATGATCATTGACTGCCACATGCACCTAAAGGGGGGCGACCGCTACCGCCGCGAGGTCCCTCCCGAATTCCTCGTCCGCCAGCTCGACCGCGCCGGCGTGGACAAGGGCGTCATTTTTGCCATGTCGCTGCCGTGCTACGAGTCGAACGAACTGACGCGCCGGGGGTATGAAGCGTTCCCCGACCGCTTCATCCCCTTCGCCCATGTGAACTGCGACGAGAAGGAGCTTGCGGTCCGCGAACTGGATCGCGTGCGTGCGAAACTGAACTGGAAGGGCCTGAAGCTTCACTTCGGCGAGATGCAGGAGATCTCCGTCGCAGCGGCTCGGCGAGTGGTTACGCACGCCGTGGACCTGGGGTTTCTGATCCTTGTGGATTGCGGGCGACGGATTGACGTCATGTCCGAGTTGGCCGACCTGTGCGAGAAGGGGACCTTCATTGTGGCGCACCTCGGCTCGCCGACGGATGAAGGGCTGGCCGAGCAGTTTATTGACCTCGCCGCGCGGAAAGCGAACGTCTATCTGGACCTTTCCTACAGCCATTGCTACTGGAAATTTGCCGACGCCGTTCGGGTTGCCGGGCCGGAGAAGCTGGTCTGGGGTTCGGACGCCCCGCTGATGCATCCCTATGTCGAGCTGGCAAAGGTGAAGGTCCTGGACTTCCCGGAAGAACAGGAACAATTGATCCTCGGCGGCAACCTCATGCGGTTACTTGGGATTTCAGGATAACACATAGTTGGGTCGTGGAGGCGATAGTTTTGGACGAATTGTTTATCGAGAGGCCATCGGGCGACGCGCGGGTCGTGGCAACCCAGGAAAAGGGGACCTACCGCGTGACCGCCCGCATCCAGATGGCGGACAACTGGGTGGACGTGGCGCAGATCAGCCCGAAGAGCTGCTGGGGCATCTCCGTGTCGGAGACCGTCTATCCGGTGTTCTACTCCGAGTGCGCGCAGCTTGACAGGGATCGTTTGCTCCTGAAGGCCGACCTCCGGCTGGGCCGCGACTGGCAGATACTGGACGAGATTTCATTCGAGTCCGGCCTGATACGGATCGGCCGGCGATGGATTTATCTCTGCGAGGAGGATCAACCGGGGGTGCACCTATGCCTCGGCGTGCGCATTCATCCGGGGGGCGACCTGCGCATCATGCTGCCCGGCATCAATTACAACAATAACCCGAACGCCGACCCCAACCGCGTCGTCCCGCGCTTCTCGAACGACCTGCCGACGTGGGGACTCTATGAGGAGCACCGTTTTCCCATCCCTCTGGTTCACTTCGAATATGCCAAACGCGGCAGGCGGGTCCGAACGTCGCTGATCAGCATGCCCTGCCCGGTCGAGCACGGCATGGAGAATCAGTGGTGGACGCTCGGCGCCAAGATCGGGCACGACCATGTTGACCTGCTGGCGACGAGCGGCCTGGTGGGGACGAACGGCAAGTTCGGCGCAATCTATGGGAAGCAGAACGCCATCGAGACCTACGGCGATCCGTCCCTGCGGGTCCCCGGCAAGGCGGAACTTGCGAAGACGGTTTACCTCGATCTGGGCGAGGAGCAGAGTCCGGGCTATGGATTCACCAGGACAGTCTGGGCCGCCTGGGACCTCCTGCAACCCGGGGCCGAGTTGAGGCATTCCTCGGCAGAGGTTATCCGGCTCAAGACGCGCGCCGCAAAGGGACGGTACCACGAGGATGGGGTGGTGGCCGGGTTCCTCTGCCTGCCGGAGAAGAACGTTTACCACGCCCGGCCGTACTTCCTGTGGGGATGGACCGGCCAGGCCCTGCGTCTGGCGTGGTGTCTCTTCCACGTGGGGAAGTCCAGGAACGACCCCGCGATGGTGGAGATGGCGGAGAAATCCACCGACTTCTTCGTCCAGGCCAACCTGTCGCAGCGCGCGGGACTGACGTGGCTGCGCTACCTCGTTGACGAGCGCCGGTGGCAGGCGAACGAGTCGCCCAAGTGGGGGGCGATTGTCTCCAGCCGCCAGTTTGGGGAGACGATGAACAACCTCGCGGATATCCTGTTGATGAGGGATTGCCCGCGCACATGGCGGCTGGTCTTTGAGAAGGCCGTCCGCTTCCTGGCGAGGGAGCAGTCCGTGGCGCGCGACGGCCTCTACCCGAGATTCTGGAACCTGGACGGAACGATCCAGGACGGCGCGCCCACGGGGACGGCGGGCGTTTTCTGCGTATCGCCCCTGGCCAAAGCCGCCCGGCTCATGGGCAGCGCCGAGATGGCCTATCGGGCCATGGAGCGGCTGGAGGCGTATTTCAACTACAACGCCAAGGACCTGAAGACGCCCTACTGGGGCGGCACCCTCGACGCCTGCTGCGAGGAGAAGGAGGCGGCCATCGGCTTCATGCGGGCGGCGCTGGATGTTCACGAGGCGACTCACGTGGACAAATTTCTGGAGTGGGCCCGCATGGCCGCGGAGTGGATCCTCACCTTTATGTATTTCTGGGACACGGGCTTCCACGAAGGCACGCCCTGCCGCGGGCAGATGAAGACCACGGGGTGGACGTCCGTCTCCGTCCAGAACCAGCACATTGACGTCTTTGCGCCTTGCGCGGAATTTCTCCGGCTCGGCGAGCTGCTTGGCGAGGAGCGGTTCATCGAAATCGCGAAGATGATGTTCGCCGCCACAACACAGACCATCGCATGTGAGGCCGACATGTGGGGCTACGACGCGCCGGACAAACACACCGTCATGGGCGAACAGGCGGAGCAGTTCTTCCAGACGAACTATGTCCAGGGCCCGTCGGCCGACAGGTCGCTGTGGCGGGGCGGGATGAACCTGTGGAACCCAAGTTGGATCATCGCTCACGTCCTCTGGCAGGCTATCGAGATGAACAAGAGAGGGTATTGACCATGAAGAAAGTTCGTATCGGACTTCACGGCTGCGGATGGGTGTCGGATGAGCACATCAAGGCATATCGAAAAAATCCACATGTAGAGATTGTGGCGCTCAGCAGCCGGCGCGAGTCGAGCGCCAGCGCCAAGCGCGACCAGCACGGCCTCGACTGCGATGTGGAACCGACCTTCGAAAAACTACTCGATCGGAAAGACATTGACGCCGTCTCGATCTGCAGCGCGGCGCACTGCCACGCGCGAGAAACCATTCTTGCTGCAAAGGCGAAAAAGCATATCCTCATCGAGAAGCCGGCGGCGCTGAACCTGAAGGACCTCAAGGCCATGCGCGACGCCGTGCGCAGGGCCAGGGTGCGCACCGTGGTCAGTTTTGTGCTGCGCTGGAATCCGTATATCCAGATGGTCAAGTCCCTCGTGGACGACGGCGCGCTGGGGAAGGTCTTCTTCGTCGAGGGGGACTATTTTCACGATTATGGCGATTGGTACACCGGCTACGCCTGGTCGCGGACGAAGAAGATGGGCGGCAGCCCCATGATCCTGGGGGGATGCCATTCCATTGACGCGATCCGTTGGATTGCAGGCGACATCACCGAGGTAATGGCCTACGCCACCCGCGGCCACCGGAAGGACCTCGAGTGGCTGCCGTCCATCGTGGGCGTGGCCAGGTTCAAGAACGGGGCCATCGGCAAGATCGGGTGCAGCCTGGAGATGCCGATGCCCTATCAGTTCAACCTGCTGATCCATGGCAGCAAGGGGGTCATCCGCAACGGCAAGTTCTATTCCTCGACGAGCTTTCCCGGCCAGATGGATTTCGCCGTGGTGCCGACAATCCTGCCCGACAGCGGCGACGTGACGCACCACCCCTTCGAGGGCGAGATCAATCACTTCCTTGACTGCATCCTGCGCGGCAGGGAATCCTTCGTCAATCTTGAAAACGCCGCGCGGACGCACGAGGTCGCCTTCGCCTTCGATCTGTCTGCTGCCAGGGGAAAGCCGGTGAGGCTTCCGCTGTTGAAGTAGTCGGGAGAGAATATCGTGCGACCCACCATCAATTGGTCCAAGCACAAGGCGATCGTACTGGAAAGCGACGACTGGGGCGGCGTTACGCGAACGGCTGCGCCGAGCCCGGAGGCCTGCAAACGCGCCGAGGAGTTCTGGGCGCCGATGAAAGGCAAGTACGACACATGGCGCAAGGGCACGGTGGAGACCGTGGCGCGCATGCAACGTTGCTTTGATCTCTTCCGCTCGTTCACGGGCGGCGACGGCCGGCATGTGGTCTTGACGCCGATGGTCCTCGTGGGCAACCCGGACTTCCAGGCCATCGAGGCGAACGGGTTCACGAAGTACGTGGACATCGGCATTGACGAGGGGTGGCCGGTCCCCTGGCAGGCCGACGGCACGATCGAGAAGGCCCGCGAAGGCATGAATCTCGGCATCTGGTACCCCGAGTACCATGGCCGCACGCACCATTACCACGGACAGCAATGGGTGGACGTTCTGCGCGAGAACCCGCATGATTCGCTCTTCGGTTTCTTCCGGCTTCGGATGTTCGGCGTCTCGAACACTTCGGTCGGTCTCGAGTATGACAACATGACCGAGGATGAGATGTACGAGTGGGCCAGGGTCGGCTTCGACCGGTTCAAGCGCTGCTTCGGCGTGACGCCCAACTGCGCCATCAACGGCGACGGGAGCGATGTCACCGAGCGCGTGTGGATGCGCCTCGGCGTCAGGGCGCGGTTGAACGCGCAGAGCAAGGGGCGCAAGATGGGCGAGGTGAATCCCGATACCGGCATGATCTACCTGGCGCGGAACGCGCACCTCGAACCCCGCGGCCAGCGAGATGAGGATACCCCGTGCGGTTTTACGGGCGCATATCGGGAGACGCAGGAGACGTGGAAGTCCAACCAGCCCGCTGTTGTGTCTATCCACCGGAAGAATTTCACCAGCCTTGACGAAACGGAAGACAGGGAAAGCTGGACGCAGATCGAGCGTTACTTTGCCACGGTGCGGAAGGAGCACCCCGATGCCGTCTATCTGACGAGCTGGGAAGTGGCGCAGATCATCACAACCGGCATGTCGTCTGCAAAATATGGGAACGAGATCATCTGCCGCAACTTCACTGAAGAACGGCAAGGGATTCAGGCCCGCGTTCCGGACGATGGCGATGTTGAGGATGTCGTCGCCCTGCCACAGAGGGAACGGGTGGCCCACTCGCGCGGCGACGACGGCTCTGTTCGCTTCGCCGCCGATCCCGGCAGCTACAGTGTGTTGTTAAAGGGATAGAAGAGAATGGTAACGCTGGATGATGTGAAGCGGGCCCGAGAGCGGATTCGCGGCCAGGTCTATATGTCCCCCTTCGGGGTGTCGCAGACGCTCAGCAAATGGACGGGCTATCGGGTCCACCTGAAGCTCGAGAACCTGCAGATGACCGGCTCCTTCAAGGAGCGCGGGGCGTTGAACAAAATCCTAAACCTCACAGCCGAGGAAAAGGGCCGCGGCGTCATCGCCGCCTCTGCCGGCAATCACGCCCAGGGCGTGGCCTATCACGCCGTCAAGCAGGGGATCAAGACGATGATCGTGATGCCGGAGCCGACGCCGCTCATCAAGGTCGCCGCCACGCGCGAGCACGGGGCGGAGGTGGTCCTCCACGGCGCGACCTACGACGACGCCTATGAGCACGCCCGCAAGTTGGAGAAGGAGAAGGGACTCGTCTTCGTCCACCCCTTCGACGATCCGCTCATCATCGCCGGCCAGGGCACGATCGGGCTGGAGATGATGGAGCAGGCCCCGGAGATCGAGGCGGCCGTCGTGCCGGTGGGCGGCGGCGGACTGATCTCCGGCATCGCCATCGCCATGAAGGAGACGAACCCGAAGATCAAGATGATCGGCGTGGAGGCCGAGAGCTGCCCCTCCATGAAGACGTCCCTCGAGAAGGGGGCGGTCACCGACGTGCCGTCGGCCAAGTCCCTGGCGGACGGCATCGCGGTGAAGCGCGTGGGGGAGCTGACCTATGGGATCGTTCGGAACTACGTGGACCAGATGGTCACCGTCACGGAAGAGGAGATTGCCCAGGCCATCCTCGTCCTCATCGAGCGGGAGAAGTCGGTCGTCGAGGGCGCGGGCGCGGCGACGCTCGCCGCCGTGCTCCACGAGAAGTTCTGGATCAAGGAGCGTAACGTCGCTCTGGTCTTGAGCGGCGGGAACATAGATGTCAACATCCTGTCGCGCATCATCGAACGGGGCCTGGCCCAGGACGGCCGGCTGGTGCGGCTGATGGTCGCCATGCAGGACGCCCCCGGCGTGTTGCACGATGTAAGCGGGCATATCGCAAAGTGCCGTGGGAACATCGTCGAGGTCCAGCACGACCGGGCGTTTTCCAATGTCCCTGTCGGTATCGCGCATGTAATCTTCACAATGGAGACTCGCGGCCGCGAGCATATTGATGAGATCAAGGCATCCATCGCGGCCGCCGGATATGACGTCCAGGAATTGGAGTGAGCGATGGAAGGTCCACGCCCCGCACGGCGCGAAGAGTTCGATCAGGTAATGGAGCTGGTCAATCTCGTCTTTCGACCGGATGGACCCCGGACGATGGGGTCCGAGTTCCCGCTGGTCTTCAATCCGGCTAACACCGAGAACCTCCGCGTCATTGTGGAGGACGGCAGGCCGGTCAGCAACATCAGCCTGAAGCAATGGCCCATCTCCGTGTGCGGATGCGCCGCCAAGATCGGCAGCATCGGCTCGGTCTGCACCCATCCCGACTATCGCGGCAAGGGTTACGCCTCGAAGATACTGAAGCACTGCATTGAAGATCTCGACGTGTCGGGCGGGAGCCTGATGCTCATCTCCGGCAATCGGGGCCTCTACCAGCGCATCCACTCCACGCCCGTCGGCAAGATGTTCCTGTTCCGAGTCCCCGCCGATGACGCGAAGAAGACGAGAGACGATGCCTTTACCGTAAGGCCCGCGGACCCGGCAAACCAGGCCGAATATGCGCGATTGCATCAGCAGGAAGCCGTTCGGTTTGTGCGTCTGCCCATCCATTGGGAGCAGATGCTCCACGTGGCCATAAGACAAGAAGAACCGAGGACGCGGCCCCTCTATGAGATTCTGCGCAAGGACGAGCTGGTTGCCTATGTGGCGCTTATGCTTCCCACGCGGTCGTATCAGAAAGGCCTGGCCCGGCTCATCGAGTACGTCGGCTCGCGGGAGGCGGTGGCGGCGGCGCTTCATCAGGTCCTGGCCGAGTGCGGACTGGGCGAGGTGGAGCTTCGCGTCCCCGCCTATGACGTCGGGATGAAGGTGCAGGCGCTTCGGTTCGGCGTCGAGCCGTCGGTCGGCTCCATGCCCGGAACATGGAAGATGGTGAACCTCCCCCGATTCATGGGGACCTTCTGGCACTATCTGGAGGAAAAGCTCGGCGAGGAGACGACGCGCGACCTGTTCTTCAGCGATGAGGACGGTAATTATATCCTGCGTTACCGCGATGAGCGGTTCAAGCCCACGGATGGGACGCACTTGATGAGAATTCTCTTCGGCTCGGCGAACGATCCGATCTCGCTCGGCGAGGCGCCGGAGGGACTGCGCGAGATACTGAAGGCAGTGACGCCGATTCCTTTACCCCTCCCCGGTATGAACTCGGTGTGAAGATGGACCTGTCAGAAATTATCACGGAAGGCGAACCTCTGGCAAGACATACGTATTTCAGAATTGGCGGGCCGGCGAAGTTCTTCGTCCGGCCGCGCACGAAGGACGAGCTTGCCGCGGCGTTGGCGAAGTTTGCCGAGGACGAGGAAAAGACTTATATCCTCGGCGGCGGGACCAACATGCTCATCAGTGACAACGGCATTGACGGGGCCGTCATCCGCCTCGGATATGCCTTTGACTTTTGCGAATTTTCGGAGGACTCGACGCGGGCCGTCGTTGGCGCCGGCTATACGCTCGCGTCTGTGGTGCGAAAGTCCGTCGAGCGCGGCCTTGCCGGCCTGGAGGGCGTGATCGGCGTCCCGGGGACCCTTGGCGGCGCCGCCATAATGAACGCGGGCGGAAAACACGGCAACGTGGGGGACGTAATTGTGTCGGCGACGGTCATGGACTACGACGGGACCATTCGCAGGATGGAGCGCGATGAGATCGAGTTCACATACCGCTCGTCAAACATTGAGGGCATCGTGCTGCAGGCCGAGTTGGAATTTACGCGGCGGGACCCGCGAGAACTGTCCGCAAAGATGAAGGACGTGCTCCAGCAGAAGCGCGACAGCCAGCCCCTCTCGGCCAAGAGCGCGGGGTGCGTCTTCAAGAACCCTCCGGGGCAGAGCGCGGGGGCGCTGATAGATCGCCTGGGGTTCAAAGGCAGGACGGTCGGCGGCGCGCAGGTTTCCGCGAAGCACGCAAATTTCATCATCAACACCGGCAGCGCGAGGGCCGCCGATGTCCTCGCACTGATGGAAATGATTCGGGGCAAGGTGAAAAGCGAATTTGGCGTGGACCTCTCCCCCGAAATTCGCCTCTGGGGTTTCGACTGATCCGAAGTATGTAGTCAGGTAATCAATAACCGGATACGTGTAAGACTCAGAAAATACACTTATTATGATCATTATCATGACAGGATTTGGGGCATGTGCCGACTGCAGAAATGAACCATTGGCCTTGGGACGAGTGAAATCAGTCAAGTGCGGCAACCGAGAGAGTCTGGCGGCCGATGATTTGCTTGGAAGGACCGTAGAGGAGACATTGGTACACACAACAGGCCAATGCGTCCGAAGGGTTATGAAATCTGCCCAGCAGCGAACCTACTCCGGCAACGTCGTCCGACGAATCTCGCTCAGGCGCTCCAGCAACCGGCGATACTTCGGCCAGATTTGTTCACCATACGCCCGCTCCATCCGGCCCGTGAAATCGTCGCCGCCGGCAAAGATCGAGTAGGCGTACACCGGACTCGGCTGGCCGACGCCTTGCTCGACAAATTCCCGATACACGCGCTCGCGTTTCCGATCCTGCTTGCCGAGATTTTTGTAGAGATCGTGCGGCGTGACGAGATCGTCCGTATCGCCGCGCGCGTAGCGGCGATAACTCGTCCACTCATATTCATCGGGACGCTTCGCAATCTCCGCGCGCACGGGATTGAGGTCCATGTAGCGCATCGCGTCGAGGAAATATCGCTCGCTGCCAATGATCTTGCTGTGGAAGCGGCCTTGCCAGACGTGGCCCGTGCGGTCGTATTTTGCATTGAAGAATTTCGCGTAGGCGAGGTTGAGGTCGTGCATGATCTGTGAGATGGATGCGGCGGTCGTGGTCTCCAAAAGCAGGTGGACGTGGTTGGGCATGAGGCAGTAGGCGTGGAGATTGAAGGCGTGTCGTGTGCGATAGCGGCGGAGGAGTTGTCGGAAGTGGTCGAAGTCGTCGTCGTCGAGGAAGACCTTCTGACGATTATTCCCCCGCGTCGTGACATGATACATTGCCCCGGCGAATGAGACCCGCAATGGATAGCCCATTTTGTTTCTCCTCCTTTGCGTGGTTTGGTTTTCACATTTGTGGAGTATTATAACAAATTGAAGTTATATGTCAATATAGAATATACAAAAAGTTGGTATATTGATAGTTATATATATCTGGTTTATTTTGAGGATGGCAAAAAGCTTTTTCAATTGAACCAACAGAGCGAGTTGTTTAATATGTTAGTCGTTGATTGTCGTATTGCCCGATCTGTAGTGAAGGAGTGCGTTTATGCCGAAGTCCGTGCCGATTACCCCTGAGGACGTGCGCAAAGCCGGTTTCGTCGAGTTCCAGCCGGTTCCCGTCAACCAGTACAACAAAACAGTGACGGATGAATTGAAACGATTTTCGAAGGAGGACTTGATTCGCATCTACCGCGATATGGCGATCATCCGGACCTTCGAGAGTATGCTCAACGAGGTCAAGGTCCTCCAGAACTACCAGGGCATCCCATACAGCCACAAGGGGCCTGCCCATCTCTCCATCGGCCAGGAATCCGCGGCGGTGGGGCAGGCGTTCCTGCTCGGCGTCGAGGACCATATCTACGGCAGCCACCGCAGCCACGGCGAGATCCTGGCCAAGGGCCTGTCAGCCATCCAGAAGCTCGACGACGGCTCGCTTAAGAAGATTATGGAAGGATACATGGGCGGCGCGACGCTCCGCGTTGTGGCGGGCGACGCGCAAGGCGGCGTGAAGGACCTCGCGATCGACTTCTTGGTTTATGGGGCGCTTGCCGAAATCTTCGGCCGCGAGGCCGGCCTCAACAAGGGCATGGGCGGCTCCATGCACGCCTTCTTCACCCCCTTCGGGGTCTACCCGAACAACGCCATCGTCGGCGGGTCGGGAGACATCTCCGTCGGCGCGGCGCTCTACAAGAAAGTGAATCACAAGCCCGGCATCATCGTCTGCAACATCGGCGACGCCTCGATGGGCTGCGGCCCCGTCTGGGAGGCCCTCTGCTTCGCCACCATGGATCAGTTCAAGGAACTATGGGACGAGGAGCACCGCGGCGGCCTGCCGATCATCATGAACTTCGTCAACAACTTCTACGGCATGGGCGGCCAGCCGATGGGCGAGACGATGGGCTTCAAAATTCTCGCCCGCCTCGGCGCGGGCCTCAACCCGGACCAGATGCACGCCGAGCGCGTGGACGGCTTCAACCCCCTCGCCGTCATTGACGCCATCCGGCGCAAGAAGGAGATCATCGAGAGGGGCGACGGCCCGGTCCTTCTCGACACCCTGACCTACCGCTTCTGCGGCCACTCGCCGTCGGACGCCAGCTCCTACCGTGAGAAGTCCGAGGTCGAGGCATGGCAGAGGGTTGATCCGATTATTACCTATGCCAATGCCCTGGTCGAGGCCCGCGTCTGCTCGCAGGAGGACATCGAGCGGATCAAGAAAGAGGCGGGCGACATCATCCTGAAGGCATACAAGAAGGCGATTGATCTGCAGATCTCGCCCCGCGCGGACCTTATGCCGAACGGTTGCCTGCTCGATCAGACCATGTTCTCGAACGGGCGGATCGAGAAGATGGAGGACCGCGAGCCGGAAGTACTCATCCCAAAGGAGAAGAACCCCCGCGTCCTGGCGATCAAAAAACTCAGCCGGTCCGCCTTCGATGAAAGCGGCAAGCGCCTGTCCAAGACGCAGTGCGTCAGCATCCGCGACGCGATCTTCGAGGCGATCCTGGATCGCTTCTACGAGGACCCGACGCTCGTCGCCTATGGCGAAGAGAACCGCGACTGGGGCGGGGCGTTCGCCGTCTATCGCGGCCTGACCGAGGCCCTGCCGTACCACCGACTGTTCAATACGTCCATCTCCGAGGGGGCCATCGTCGGCACAGGCGTCGGCTATGGCTTAGAGGGTGGCCGGGCGCTGGTCGAGCTGATGTATTGCGACTTTATGGGCCGCGCTGGCGACGAGCTCTTCAACCAGCTCGCCAAGTGGCAGTCCATGTCCGGCGGCCTGCTCAAGATGCCGGTGGTTGTCCGTGTGTCGGTCGGGTCGAAGTACGGCGCACAGCACAGCCAGGATTGGACGTCCATCTGCTTCCACATTCCCGGCCTGAAGGTCGTCTTCCCTGCGACGCCCTACGACGCGAAGGGACTCATGTATTCCGCCCTGCTGGGGACGGACCCGGTCATATTTTTCGAGAGCCAGAGGACTTATGACCAGCCCGAGGAGTTCCACCCCGGCGGCGTGCCGGAGGGGGCCTACGAGATCCCCATCGGCGAGCCGGACGTCAAGAAGCGGGGGAGCGACCTGACGATCCTCACCATCGGCGCAACGCTCTATCGCGCACTCGAAGCGGTGCAGACGTTGGAGGCTGAACACGGCGTCTCGTGCGAGGTGATTGACGCCCGGTCGCTGGTCCCATTTAACTACGAGAAGGTCGTCGAGTCGGTCAAGAAGACCGGCAAGATCGTTCTGGCCTCCGACGCCTGCGAGCGCGGCAGCGCGCTGCATACGATGGCGTCGAAGATCAGCGAGTTCGCCTTCGACGAGATGGACGCGCCGCCGGTCGTCGTTGGGGCGCGTAACTGGATCACCCCGGCCGACGAGGTCGAGGAGGCCTTCTTCCCCTATCCATCGGACATCCTCGACGCGATCCACGAGCACATCATGCCGTTGAAGAACTACACGGTCGCGCGACGGTGCGACGTGGGCAACCTAATGCGCCGGTGCGCGGAGGGGGTCTGAAGTCTGGCGACTTCAGCTACATTCCTCGTCCCCAGGTTCTGCCTGGGGACGGCTGGGTGATACGGGTTCCCGAAAGGAGGGGAGACATGGCGAGACTAATCGTTCTGCTCGGTTGTCTCGGATTGGTTGTCGCGGGATGCTCATGCCCAGGGAAAAAGGAGGTGGCCCCGGTGAAGGGATCATTTGCTGACGACGCGGCCTTCCTGAAGAAGCACACCGACGTCATCGTGCTCTCCGACGAATCGGGCAAGGCCCAGGTCGCCGTCTGTCCCGGATACCAGGGGCGCGTCATGACCAGCGCCGCGGCGGGCGGCGACGGCCTCAGCTTCGGCTGGATCAACCGCGAGTGGGTCGCCGCCGACAAGCGCGACCCCCACATCAATGTCTTCGGCGGCGAAGACCGCTTCTGGCTCGGCCCGGAAGGGGGGCAGTTCTCCATCTTCTTCAAAAAGGGCGATCCCTTCGACCTGGCGCACTGGCACACGCCCGAGGCCATTGACTGGTGCGCCTATGACATCATGTCGCAAGGCAAGGCCGAGATCGCGTTCAGAAAAACGTTCACCCTCAAAAACTACTCCGACTTCGAGTTCAACGTCGAGGTGAATCGCAAGGTCGCTCTCTACAACGCGGATGGAATCCTAAAGACGCTGGGGATCAAATCGCTCGGCGGCGCAAAGGCCGTCGGCTACTTCTCCGACAACAAGATCACCAACACCGGCCAGGCCGAATGGAAGAAGGAGACCGGCCTGCTCTCCATCTGGATCCTCGGCATGTTTACGCCTACGCCCCAGACGACCATCGTCCTTCCCTTCAAGCCGGGGCCGGTGGGCCAGCTCGGGCCGATCGTCAACGACGCATACTTCGGCAAGGTCCCGGAGGATCGGCTCATTATCAAAGACGATGTGATGTTCTTCAAGGGCGACGGCAAGTATCGCAGCAAGATCGGCATCTCGCCGAGGCGCGCGAAGGAGATCGTCGGCAGCTACGACGCGGCGAACGGCGTCCTCACCCTCGTCAAGCTGACGCTGCCGGGCGCGACCGACTACGTCAACTCCATGTGGGAGATGCAGAAGGCCCCCTACGCCGGCGATGCGATCAACAGCTACAACGACGGCCCGCCAAAGCCCGGGGCGAAGCCCCTCGGCCCCTTCTACGAGCTGGAGACCTCCTCCCCGGCGGCGGCGCTGAAACCGGGCGCATCCCTGTCGCACGTGCACAGCACGTTCCACATCCAGGGAACCGAGGCCGACCTCGACCCGATTGCCAAGGCCGCTCTCGGTGTGAGCATCGCCGAGATCAAGGCGGCGTTCGCCAAGTAAATGTATTCCACGGAGGCGCGGATATGAAGGCCCACAGAATCGGTTTGTGCCTACTCCTTTCGTTCAGCGTGTGCGCCATGATACCATTTGGGGGAGTGACGGCCCAGGACGCCGACGGCAAGCTGCGCATCATCGCATTCGGCGCGCACCCGGACGATTGCGAGTTCCAGATCGGCGGCACAGCCGCCAAGTGGGCCGCCCTCGGTCACAAGGTGAAACTCGTCTCCACCACCAACGGCGACATCGGCCACTGGCAGACAGCGGGCGGCGCGCTCGCCCAGCGGCGGACCGCCGAGGTGATGAAAGCGGCGGAAATCCTCGGCACATTCGCCCAGGTCCTCGACATCCACGACGGCGAACTGACGCCGACGCTGGAGAACCGCAAGACCTTCGTCCGCCTCATCCGCGAGTGGAAGGCCGACCTCGTCTTCTGCCACCGCCCCAACGACTACCACCCCGACCACCGCTACACAGGCATCCTCGTCCAGGACGCGGCCTTCATGGTGACGGTCCCCTACTTCTGCCCCGACACGCCGCGCCTGACGCGCAATCCCGTGTTCATGTACTTCCCCGACCGGTTCCAGAAGCCGAACCCTTTCAAGCCGGACATTGCGGTGTCCATTGACGACGTGTGGGAGAAGAAGCTGCAGGCCGTGGACGCCCTCGCGTCGCAAGTCTATGAGGGCGGCTGCGGCGGGTCGCAGGAGCGGATGGATTCGGTCCCGAAGGACCCCGCCGAGCGGATGGCGTGGCTTCGCAAGAATTGGGAACGGCGGCAGGGCGGGATTGCGGACCAGCACCGCGCCGCGCTTATTGAGTGGTACGGCCAGGAAAAGGGCGCGGCGGTCAAGTTCGCCGAGGCCTTCGAGCTGTGCGAGTACGGCGCGCGCCCGGACAAGAAGGAACTGAAACGTCTCTTCCCGTTCTTCGATTAGAACAAGGCAAAGCGTCCCCGCCTCGCCACGTTGACTACTTGCGCTCTCGCAGGTATTTGTCAATCGCCATCGCCGCCCGCCGCCCCGCCCCCATGGCCGAGATGACCGTCGCCTCGCCGGTCACAATATCGCCTCCGGCAAAAACCCCCGCCTTGCTCGTTGCGCCCGTCCCCTCCGCGGCGGCGATGTAACCCCACTTGTTGTGCTCCATATCCGGCGTCGTCTGGCGGATAAGAGGATTCGCATTGCTGCCGATGGCGACGATGACGGTATCCACATCAATGACGAACTCCGACCCCTCGATGGGAATAGGGTAGCGCCGCATCCGGCCCTTGCTGTCGGCCTGTGGCTCGCCCAATTTCATCTTGATGCACTTCAGGCCGCAGACGCGGCCCTTGCCGTCGCCGATCATTTCAACGGGATTGTTAAGGAACTTGAACTGGATGCCCTCCTCCTCCGCGTGATGGATTTCTTCCTTCCGCGCCGGGGCCTCTTCGATGGAACGGCGATAGACGATATAAACGTTGTCCGCTCCCATCCGCAGCGCCGTGCGGGCCGAGTCCATCGCCACGTTTCCGCCGCCGATGACCGCCACGTTCTTGCCCCGGATGATGGGCGTGTCGGAGTCGGGAAAGCGATAGGCCCGCATCAGGTTCGACCGCGTCAGGTATTCGTTGGCTGAATACACGCCGCCGAGGTTCTCGCCGGGGACGCCCATGAACTTCGGCGCGCCGGCGCCGGTGGCGACGTAGACCGCGCTGAACCCCTCGTTGTTCATCAGGTCGTCAATGGTCGAGATGCGACCGATGATCGAGTTCAGCTCGACCTTCACACCGAGCTTCTTCAGGTAGTCCACCTCGGCCTGGACGATCGCCTTCGGCAGGCGGAACTCGGGGATGCCGTAAACCAGGACGCCGCCGGCCTTGTGGAAGGCCTCGAAGATCGTCACATCGTATCCCATCTTCGCCAGTTCCCCGGCAGCGGTCAGGCCCGACGGCCCGGAGCCGACGACGGCGACCTTCTTTCCCGTGGACGGGGGCATCGCCGGGGCCTCCACCTTGCCCTGGTTTCGCTCGTAGTCGGCAGCGAAGCGCTCCAGGCGGCCGATGGCCACCGGTTCGCTCTTTTTGCCGAGGACGCACACCGCCTCGCACTGGGTCTCCTGGGGGCAGACGCGGCCGCAGATGGCGGGCAGGCTGTTCGTCGCCTTGATCTTTCGGGCGGCGCCGATGTAGTCGCCCTCGACAATCAGTTTGATGAAACCGGGGATGTCCACCTCCACCGGGCAGCCCTCGATGCACTTGGGTTTCTTGCACTGGAGGCAGCGCGACGCCTCGAGCGCGGCCAACTTCTCGTCGTAGCCGAAGGGCACTTCGTTAAAGTTTCTCGCGCGGACCTTCGGGTCCTGCTCCGGCATCTTTTGCCGGGGGGGTCTTTCCTTCTTGGGCTTACTCGTGTCGGTCATGGCGATCTTTCTCACCGCATTAAGACTTGGGCTTCAATGATTCAACAGACTGCTTTTCGGCGTCCACGTACGTCTTCTGCCGGCTCATCAAGAGATCAAAATCAACCTGGTGGCCGTCGAACTCCGGGCCGTCCACGCAGACGAATTTCGTCTCGCCGCCGACGTTGACGCGGCAGCCGCCGCACATGCCCGTTCCGTCCACCATGATCGGGTTCAGGCTGACAACGGTGTGTATGCCGTGCGGGCGCGTGACCCCCGCAATGAACTTCATCATGATCGTCGGGCCGACGGTGACGACCAGGTCAATCTTCTCCCCCGCGTCAATCATCTGCTGGAGGATCTGCGTGGGGAAGCCCTTGAAGCCGAGCGACCCGTCGTCCGTGGCGATCTTCAATTCGTCCGACGCGGAGCCCATCTCCTCGCGGAGGGTTAGGATGTCTTTGGACCGCGCGCTGATGATGGACGTCACCCGGTTGCCCGCCTCCCTCATCGCCTTGGCGATGGGATAGACGCAGGCGATGCCCACGCCTCCGCCGACGCAGACGACGTGGCCGAACTTCTCGATGTGCGTCGGTTTGCCGAGCGGCCCGACCAGATCGAGGACACCGTCCCCGACGTTGAGCCGGCTGAGCATGATCGTGGACTTTCCGACCGCCTGAAAGACGATGGTCAGCGTGCCTGCATCCGAATTGGAATCCACGATGGTCAGGGGGAATCGCTCGCCGTCGTCATGCACGCGGAGGATGACGAACTGCCCCGCCTTCCGCTTGCGCGCGATGCGCGGGGCCTTGACCTTCATCAGAAAGACATTCGGCGAAAGTTCCCGTTTTTCAACAATCTCATACATCCGCCTTCTCCCGCACAATGCTGTGCATTCCCGTTAAAAATCAAGCTGCCCAGCCGATGGACCGAGGAACGGTCCCTGCCGCGCAGCCTTGTCACGAATGCAGTATATCGCGCCGGCGGCACAAAAGTCAAGCCCGTAATCGAAAATAGTTCCCCAAATACATCTTCTCCGTTGCGGTCGCACGGGACGGAGAGAAGACGCTTCGTCATAATGAATATTTCACATCTTCATAACCCGGCGTAGCCGGAACCAAACAGGTTTTGCTTTTCGTAGGGGTCATGGTATTTATAGGGGCGGTGAAAGATGTCGAGTGGAGTGGAAGAGTTGGGCTATGAACAGTTTTGTCGAACGGC
>JBFMAD010000028.1:0-87632 GCA_040755855.1 Planctomycetota bacterium
GCGGCGGAGGAGGGAGCGGTAGTGTTCGAAATCGTTGTTGTCGAGGAAGACCGCTTCGCGATTATTCCCTCGCGTGGTCACGTGAAACACCCCGCCGGCGAAAGAAACCCGGTAGCCTGATAACATGGAACTTCTCCTCTTATAAGCCCTGTAAATCGTTACTGTCAGATGCTGAGGAAATCATACCACACGCAATATATTCTGTCAATATCGAAATAATAAATATCGCTAAATATGTAAGTTATATAGGTTTGATCTATTACTGTGCCCAATCGAGTAGTCAGAGGAGGAGAAGCAGGAGGGCTGAGGCGGCGATGAGGAGACCGCCTATAAGGAAGGGAAGGCTGATGGATGCGGCGGCGGAGAGGCCGGGAATAGCGGTCAAGTAACCGGCGAGGATGGGGCCGAGACACATGGTGACAGCAGAAAAGGCGACGACCTTGCCTACGTCCAGGCCACGGCGGCGTTCGCTGGCATAGTGCATGATGAGGGCAGCCTGGGCGGGCTGCCAAAGGCCGGCGCCGAAGAAATCGTGGAGGAGCCAGACGCCTGTAGCCCAGTAGAAGCCGGGGATGATTCCACCGGCGGCGATGAGTGCGCCCTCAGCAATGATAAAGACGATGTAGTAGACCTTCTGCACCCTGATGCCGCCTTGAATGATCCTCCCCGCGAAGATGAGAGGCACAGCCATTAAGAGGCGGTGGAGCATGAGAACAATGGATGCCTGTTCCTTGCTTAGGCCGAATTTATTGGTGAAGAACAAGGGCATGACAAAGCAGTGGCTGCACATGAGGCCGACGTTGAAGATCATCGTGGAGCCGATGATAATCCACAACTTTTTGTTCAGCCGGACCGATAGGAACTCTCGAAGCGCGGGCGCCCGTGACGGGCCGGGTTCGTCCTTTCCCGGTGTTATCTTTTCCCTGTAAGACGCGGCAAATCCGATGAAGCTGATCCCAAGAAGGAGCGCCGCAAGGGCCATGGCGTTGCGGTAGCCGGTCGCGCCGCAATAGACGAGAAGAAACCCCGCAAGCGGATATCCTGCCGCTTCGAAGAGCCGTTCGAAGCCCTGGGTCTTGCCCCAGAAATCAATGAACCTGCTTTTTGCAAATTCGTAGAGGAGGATGGGATGGAGGACTCTTCGGATTTCGACAGCGGACTCGCGCGCCCCCTTGAGCGCGCCCTGTATGATCGAGTTGGCAAAAAACGGCGTCAGCAAGGTTGCGACGCCGGCCAGGAGGATGGATAAGCCGTAGAAGATTTTCCGCCCCAGGCGATCGGAGACGCTCCCGACGCCGATGCGGAGGAAGAAGGGGATCAGCAGCCCAGCGGCGAAGATGTACCCCTGGCCGACGGTGGTGATGCCTTGGTCCTGGAGGTAGAAGGGGAGGACGATCTCGTACATCCCGAAGGTGAGGCCGAAGACAACCGACGTGGATAGGACGGCGTAGAAGTTTCTGCGCATTTTATTTGATCTGAATCACGTTTCCGCCGGTGGGTGTGACTGCGGCCTCGATGTCCTTCGTCGTGCCGTTGGTGAAGCGGACCTGGATGCGGTATGCGCCGGGTTTGACTCCGAAGTGGGCCTCGGGGGGCGGTTGGCTTCCCCATCCCTCGCCGCCGCTGATCTCACGAACGGCAAGAAGCTTCTTGCCGCTTTCGTCGTAGAGGGAGATCAGCGCTCCAACGGGGCAGGGGGAGGGGGAGAATTTCACTTTCAGGTAATTGTGATTTGCTTCGGCGATCAGGCCGTTTTCGAAGAAGAAATCGGGGGCGGTGTAGTTGTGGACGTAAACATCGAGGTCGCCGTCGTCGTCGTAATCCACGAAGCACATTCCCCTCGCCCGACCGTGTTCGTCGGCAGCCATGCCATATTGCTCGGTGCGGTTCTCAAATTTTCCGTTGCCAAGGTTGATGTAGAGGACGTTCGACGCGCCCTCGTTGCCGACGTAGAGGTCCAGGTCGCCGTCGTTGTCTATATCGCCCCAGGCGCCGACGGAGGCATTCAGGTTTTTGGCCAGGTCGCCGGACTCGTTGATGACGTCTTTGAATGTGCCGTTGCCCTGATTCTGGAAGATGCGGCTCTGGCCGCGCTGGGGGATGAAGATGTCAATGTCGCCGTCGTTGTCGTAGTCCCCGAAGGCCGCCCCGAGCTTTCGCGTGGAGCTGCAGAAGTAGGTGACGCCGCTTTGCGCCGCCCGCGCGAAGAGAGCGCCCTCATTGCGAAAGAGCATTCCGGTCAACAGGTTGTAGAGTACGTCCGTGCGACCGTCGCGGTCATAGTCGCCGATGGTGATGTAGTCGCCGAATCCCGATCCCAGGCCGCCGGGTTCGAACCCGGCTTGTTTGCCGGCGTCGCTGAATCGTTTCTGTTTTTCGATCTGATTCTCGAAGACCAGGATGCCGTACTTTCCGTTGGTGGCGATGATGTCTATGGCGCCGTCGTTATTGTAGTCAATCCAACCCGCCCCCTCCACATCGTAGAATTGCTGGGGCGGGAGGATGGCGGAGACGTCGAGGAAGCGCCAGGCGGGAGGCCCCTGATTGGCGTAGAGGGCGACCTGGCTGCGCCGCCCGATGAGGAGGTCGAGGTCCCCATCGCCGTCGAAATCGGCCCAGGCGGCGGACCGCGCGTTGCCGCCGAAGCGGGAGGGGTCGAGGGCGGTGGCATCCTCAAAGACCCGTTTCTGCCGTTGGAAGAGCTTGACGCCGAACATGCGGTCGCAGCCGATGAACACATCCAGGTCGCCGTCGTTGTCGAAATCGGCCCAGGCGATCCCCGTCCCCATGGTGGGCAGCCGTTTCAAGTGTTTTCCTACGGCCTGGTCGCAGAGGTTGTCGAAGGGCGACATGCCCAGGGTCTTGAGACCGGGGCCCTGCTTGGAGGCGATGCGGCCGTCGGCCGTCTGGCTGATGACATAGAAATCGTAGCGGGCGCCGGGGCGGAGTCCGTCGAGGGCGGCGACGTGGTCGGCGGCGAGTCCGCGCAGATGGGGGGAGGCATGTTCCTCGGCAATATCCTTTCGCCATACCACCTGTGAATCGGCCGGCAGGTTGGTGCGCCAGCTTATGGTTGCGCTGTGTTCGGTGATGTCGCTCACACGGATGTCCGAGATGGTCAGCGCGCCCGCTGTTTCATCTTTTGCGAGGTCTGACGGGCTGAACGTGCCTGCGGGCCAAGAGAGAATGGCGACGAGGGGGATCAGCATGATGATCGCCAGAAGGATTTTTGCGGAGGAGCGCATTGGGCCTACTCACAAAACTGTCGCAGGAACTGGATCGTCTCCCGGGCCTGTTCGGGTGTGCGCACGTATTCGATGATGATTTCCCTGCAGGTTTCGATGGGTTTGAGAAGATCGAAGATGCGCGGGTAGTCCAGGTCGCCCTTGCCGGCGGGGGGGTATTCGGGCCGTCCCCCTTCGCCCTTGAGGATCACATCCTTGGCGTGGGCCAGGATCATGTAAGGCTTGAGCGTCTTGACGGCGCCCTCGATGGTATCCTTGTCGCCGCAGATATTGGCCGGGTCGAAGAGGCTCTTCACGCGGTCCGAGCCGACCTCGCGGATGAGCTTGACGGTGGTCTTGGAGCTGTCAAGGATATTGGCCCGCGTCGGCTCGAAGGCGAAGATGGCGTCGTTCTTCCGGGCCTCGTCGGCGATTTCCTTCACGGCGGAGACGATCTGCGCCCACATATGCTCGTAGGTCAGGTCGGAATGCTGGGCGGGGTTGCCGGACTCGGAGAAGACGATGGGGCGGGCTTTGTCCGAAATCTCTCGGGCCGCCGCGGCGAACTGGATGGATTTCTTGATGGTCTCCACGCTCTTGGCGACGGCGTCGTCCTTGCCGATGAGGGGATTGTAGCCGCACCAGCCGACGATCTCGATGCCGAGGTCGCCGAGGGCGTTGAGCGCGTCCCGCCCTTCCGGCGTGGGCGCAAGGTTTCCGTCGGCGAATGACTGGGGTCGGGCCTGGAGGTAGTAAAGCCCCGCGTCGGCCATTTTTTTAAGTTCGTCAACCAGACCGGTTTCCTTGCAGTCGGCAAGGACGTTAGGGAACATGATGCCGAGTTTCATACAACATGCCTTTCTTTTTCGAGATGGAAACAGTTACAGCCTTCTATGTTATCGGGTTGCGGGATGGCGGTCAAGGATTTGTTTGACTCGGCGACGCTGCAGAGATATGATATAGTAAATGATTTGGATCGCTGAAAATTTTCATACCGGATCGGTGAACCCATGAGATTCCGAAGAGCATTCCTAACGGGCTTGGCCGCAATCCTCCCGATCCTGGTCACCTTCTTCCTACTCTATACGTTCTTCGGCTATGTGGACACGATGACGCAGCCCCTGACGGACAATCTGCTGGCGTGGGTTGGGGTGAAGGACCTCCCTCGCCCATTCTCGACGCTCATCTGGATCGGCGGCGTGTTCTGCTATCTGCTCTTTATGATCGGCCTGATCTACCTGATCGGTCGGCTCGTGGCCAGTTACATCGGCGGGTTGCTGTTCCAGTGGTTTGAGAACGTGTTCCTGAAGCTTCCCGTCATCCGGACGATCTATCCCTACGCCAAGCAGGTGACCGATTACTTCTTCTCCGACAAGGTCGCGCGGTTCCATCAGGTCGTGGCGGTGCAGTATCCCCGCAAGGGCATCTATTCCCTCGGCTTCCTCACGGGGGAAAGCATGGATCAGATTCAGGATGTGGAGACGAAGAAGTTCGTGAACGTATTCGTCCCCAGCTCCCCGACTCCCTTCACAGGCTACGTGATCTTCGCGCCCGAGGACGAGTTGGTCCACCTGAACATCACGGTGGATCAGGCCCTTCGCCTGACAATATCGGGCGGCGTGATTGTGCCCCCCCACAGAGGATCCTCCCCGCCCCCCGCCCCTCCGACGCCGCTCCCTCCTTCCGAGGAGAAGGCCCACGCTTCGGCATCGGAGACGTAGCGTGGAATGGATTCTCCTTTTCTGCCTGCCCGTGATCGGGGCGGGCATCGGTTGGTTCACGAACTTCCTCGCGGTCAAGATGTTGTTTCGCCCGCGGCGAGCCGTTCGCATCTTTGGCTTGGCCTTTCAGGGCCTCGTGCCGAGGCGTCAGCCGGAGCTGGCCGAACGGATCGGCGAAATCGTCGAGGCGGAGTTCGCCGTCCATGAGCGCATCGGCGCCATCCTGAGCGACGAGGAATCCATGAGCGCCTTCCGCAACATGCTGACGGATAAGGTGGATGAGTTTCTGCAGCGACATCGGGGCGCATTCGGCGGGTTGTTGACGGCGTTTGTCTCCGATGAGCGGCTGACGCAGATTCGGGATTCCATCGTGGAGTCGGTGATGGAGAACATACCGCAGGCGGTGGACCAGGCGTCGCGCCATTTGGGGGAGCGGCTGAAGATTCGGGAGAGCGTCGCGAGGCGCATCGCGGAGTTCGACTTGGACAAGCTGGAGGAGATCGCCCGGCGGGTGGCCCATCGGGAGCTGCGGCACATCGAGGTCCTGGGCGGCGTGCTGGGGTTTTCCATCGGCCTGGCGCAGATGATCGTGGTGTGGCTTTTTCTGTAACTGCGCAGCGCCTCCCACGTAAATCGTTGATCATTTTGTTGTTTCGAGGGATGGGCTCCAGTATTTTGGAGGCTTCAGATGATGTGTCGCTATTGTTCGAAAATATATGGGCTTGCCCCTTGCGGATGCTGGATATTCCGGGGCATCACGCTAATGGGGGCAGTGCTGATGGTGACCACGCCCATAGGCGTCCTGGCTGCTGCTCAAGGCCTTCTCTTGGTCGAGGATGGGCAAGCCAAGTCGGTTATCGTGGTCCCTGATGACGCTTCGCCCGCGGCCGTCGCCGGGGCGGAGATCATGCAAAAAGTGATATTGCGCATGTCAGGCGCCACGCTGGAGATCGTGCGCGAGAGTAGCCTCGGGGTGGTGCATGTAGAGAGGGGTCGCCTTGTCCCGCAGAAAGGCAAAGGGGCCGCGGCGTTTGTACTGATCGGCGAGGGATTGCTCGCAAACCGCCTGGGGGTTGCAAGCGAGGGGCTGGGACCCGGCGGCGTTCGGATCAAGACCTTCGAGAACGCCATGGCGTTCCTGGGAGGCGACGCCAAGACGCCGTCCGACCCGTGGGGCACAAGATACGCTGTAACCGGGTTCCTCGACGAGACGCTTGGATGCAAGTTCCTCTGGCCCGGCGAAAACGGCTTGGCCGTCCCACAACGGAAGACCATCAGCGTGCCTTTTCTGGATGTCGCCTTTACGCCTTTGCTGCGCCAACGGCGCATCCGGTCGCTGGGGTACAGCGACCGGATTCAGGAGGGGCTGAACCGACTCTCCTTGACAAAGCAGAACTTCATTGCCTCCCGAACAGTCGAGACGGCAGACTGGTTCGACTGGCATCGCATGGGTGGCAGCCTGGGACTGGAGATGGGCGACGGTTCCATCCTGCCACGCGAAGTCTGGAACCGCATCCAGAAGGAACATCCGGAATGGCTCGCCATGCAGGCCGATGGTTCGCGCGAGCCAGCTCCACACGAGAGTCGTCCTCGCCTGTGCAAGTCCAACCCTGCTCTTGTCGAGGCGATTGTCCAGGAGAAGATCAAGGAACTCAGGACCCATCCGGGACAGAGCAGCATATCGCTCATGACGCACGACGGCGGCTACAGCGGCTTCTGCCTCTGCCCGGCGTGCAAGGCGATGGATCCGACGGACGGGCGGCCTACGAAGATATGGACGTTCAACCATGAGAATGGAAAGGTGGAGAGATTCGATTACGTCTCGCTGACCGATCGAATGTTTTCCTTCTACAACGCTATTGCGGAGCGGGTGGCGAAGGAGTTCCCGGACGTCCTTTTCTGTGGACAAGCCTACAGCGTGTACTCCGCCCCGCCTGTGCGTGTCAAGTTGCATCCAAACGTGGTCATACGTTTCGTGGGAATAGACTACCTCCGCGACTCCGCCCGGCGCGAAGGCCGAGAGGACTGGAACGTTTGGACCAAGGTTGCGGCCAAGGTTCTTTTCAGACCCAACCTCCTCCTCGCCGGTCGGCGGGAGGGAACGCCCGTAGTCTATGCCCACAAGCTGGCCGAGGACTTTCGTTACATGGCGCACGGCCCCATCTTGGGTACGGATTTCGACGCCTGCGCGCACAACTGGTCCACCCAGGGACTCAACTACTACATCCTGGCCAAGCTCCACTGGAACCCGGACTTGGATGTTGACGCCGAAATCAATGACTATTGCCGCGCCGGCTTCGGCGACGGCTGGGAGCACGTCAAATGCTACCTGATGCGGTTGGAGCAACTGACCAACCGCATAGCCGCCGAGGAATTGGAGGTTACCGAACCGTATACTCCGCAGGTTATCGCCGAGTTGCACGGCTACCTGGACGCCGCCAAGAAGGCGGTTGGGGATAACCCGACGGTTACCCGGCGGATTGCCTTCCTGCGATGCGGCTTGGAATTCACGGCTCTGCAGGCCGAGGCATATCAGATCCTTAGACAAACAAAGGTGAGACCCCTCCCTCCGGAACAACGGGCGGCGGCGCGAGAATTGATGGATCGTCGTTGGGCGATGATGCGTAAGATATTTAGAGACGACCCGTATGCAGTGAACGTCGCCTACGTCGCTTGGGGCGAAGGTGAGTGTTTTGCCCCCCTTGGCTGGAGCGGACCGTCCCCACGCGCGCGTCAAACGGTAGAGGCGGACGAAAGGGGACGACCGTTGGAATAGAGTTCGCCTGGCCGTGTTAAATAAGCCTGCTCCGCTTCGGTTTCAGTGCGGAAGAGGATCGGGCCTGGATTCGAGGTTTGTATGGAATGACGCGGATAGTCTATCTGCGCCCGAGGCCATGCTTGTGGGGCAAGTCTGGCAGAAATAAGCTTATCGCTGGCGCTGTGTCGCTCAGTCCCGATTCAGGATGTACATGTCCAGCAGCGTCCGCCGGCTGACGACGATGTATGCCGTCACGGAGGAGCCGAAGGGAAGGGGCATGGGGGACTCATCCACCACGGCGCGCACCCAGAACATTTTGCTGCCTTCCTTTTCGGTGGCGTAGAGGGCGACGTCGTCAATATGGCCGAGGGCCTCGCCGTACTTCTGGTAGTCGAACGCGGAGGATCGAATGCGCACGGGCAGGCCCTTGCCGACCACCTTGTTGATCTTATCCTCGGACACCCAGAGATGGACCTCCCGCTCGCTGCCCGTGGCGATGGTGAAGAGTCGGTCGCCGGGTTTGACGCTCACCCCGGCCTTCACCAGGTCGCCGCTGTCCTTGTCCGCGAGGACGATCTGCCCGCCCGCCGGGGCGCGGAGGAGGGTGCGCTCCAGTTTTTCCTGGGTTCGCTTCGACTTGGCGAGGAGCGAGTCAATTCTCACCGTGAAGCGCTCTCGCTCGGCCTTTAATTTCTCCTCGATCCGCTTCGACCGATCCACGAGGGAATCAATCTTCACGGTGATCTGCTGGCGTTCGGCCTTTGCCTCGTCGAGGATCGCCTTGGCAAGGCCCTGGTCCACGATGGCCTCCTTCCCCTCGGCGATCTGGCTCTCGGTCTTCGCCAGTTCATACTTGCTCTTGGCCTCGTCATACTGGGCCTTCGCCGCGATGCCCGATTCAAACAATTTGGCCACCCGCTGGAACTCTCTTTCGGCTGTGGCGAGATGGGTCTGGGCAATCTTGCGCTCGGCGTCGGTGAACTTGAGCTTCTCGGGGAGTGGGTCGCGCTCAAGTCGCGCGATCTTCGCATCGGCGGCGGCGAGGGACGCCCGGGCCTGGTCGGTCTCGTCCTTGCATGCGGCCAGTTCGTCGCGGACGGCCTTCTCGGCGGCGGCGAGGGCCGTCCGGGCCTCGGCGATCTCCGCCTCGCAGGTGGCCATCTCATCCCGGGCCGCCTTGTCATCATACTTGGCCAGGGCGGCCCCGACCTTCACGACGTCCTCGGGCTGGACATAGACCTCCACGAGCACCCCAGCGTCGAGGGCGTAAACGTCCACGTCCTTCCGGGGTTTGACTTTTCCCCGCGCCACGACGGTCTCATCCACCCTGGCGATAAACATCAACGCGAGTAGGCCGAGGATAAAGACGCAACTCGTGTAGATGACCATGCGCCCCACGACATAGGTCCGCCGGAAGGCGGTTCGCATGTAGTCGGGGAGGTCCGTCGGCGTGATAGGGCCCAAGTCTTCTTTCGGTTCGGCCGGCTTCGGTTCGCCTGACTTCTCGCTGCTCATGGCTTCGTCTCTCCCCCTCAGGCCACCTGCTTGCGGATCTCGTCGAAGCGATGGTTGGCATCGCTCTCGCGGGCCAGCTGCGGTTCGTACAGATCCCTGTACAGCCCCTCCTGGTCCAGGAGTTCCTCGTGTTTGCCGACCTGCTCCACGCGCCCGTCCCTCATCACGACGATCTTGTCCGCGTTCTTGATGGTCGAGAGCCGGTGGGCGATGATGAAGGTTGTCCGGCCCTTCATCAGGCGGTCCAGGGCCTCCTGGATCAGGAGTTCCGAGGCCGTATCGAGGCTGGAGGTCGCCTCGTCGAGGATCAGGATTCTCGGATTTCTCAGGATGGCGCGGGCGATGGCGATTCGCTGCTTCTGCCCGCCGGAGAGCCGCACGCCGCGCTCGCCGATCTCGGAGTCGAATTTCTCCGGGAACTCCATGACGAAATCGTAGGCGTTGGCCAGCTTGGCCGCCTCAAACAGCTCCTCTTGGGTGGCATCGGGGTTGCCATAGCGGATGTTGTCCTCGATGGACCCGCTGAACATGAAGGATTCCTGGAGGACCGCCCCCATCTGGGCGCGGTAGGACTTGAGCCGGATGTCGCGGATGTCGTGGCCGTCAATGAGGATCTGCCCGCCCGTCACGTCGTAGAATCGGGCGATGAGGTTGGCCATCGTGGTCTTGCCGGAGCCGCTCGGGCCGACAAAGGCGACCACTTCGCCGGGGTTCACGTGGAAGGAGACGCCGTGCAGGACCTCCTCCCCCTCCTTGTATTTGAAGTGCGCGTCCCGGAACTCGACTTCGCCTCGCATCTGGTCCAGGTCAATGGGGTCATCCTTGTCCTTGATGTCCGGTTCGGTCTCGAGGATTTGATAAACCCGTTCTATGCCGACCATGGCGGGGATGATGTGGTTGGCGAACTGGATGACCATCAGGATGGGACCATAGAGCTGGCCGATATAGCCCATGAATACGATGTACATACCCACGGTGAAAACCTCCCCATTCCTGATGACCTCCATGCCGGCGAAGGCCAGGATCACGATCCTGCCGATGAGCTGTACGAAGGACGCCACGTTGTGCCACCATGTGGAGATCTGGCTCGACCAGAAGGAGAGCTGGAAGAGGTCATGCAGCTCGCCGACGAAGGCCTGGTTTTCCCGGCCCTCCGCTGTGAAGGTCTTCACCAGCTTGGTTCCGCTGAGCACCTCGCTGGTGGAGCCATAGATGGCGGCCGTCTTGATTCGCAGCCGCCGATTCGCATCCTTCAGTTTTCTCTCGAACAGGAAATAGGTGCCCAGTTGAAAGGGGATCGTCGCCATGCCGATGAGCGTCAGGTGGAGCGGAAACAGGAGGATGAGCAACACCAGCAGCACAAAGAAAGTGACGACGTTCGTTATCACATGCAGGGCCTCGCCGGTGACGAGGGTCTGGATTGCATTGACATCGGACATGAGCCGGGCCAGGATCTTACCCGACCGCTGCTCATCGTAAAAACTCATCGAAAGGTGCTGGAGGTGCCGGAACAGCTTCCGCCGCAGGTCCATGATGATCTTGTGGCTGACATAGCGCAGGACGTATCCCTGGAGGTAGCCGATGACCTGGCTGAAGGTGCTGATCAGGAAGATGGCCGCCAGGGCAACCACGAGGACGGACGGGTCCTTCTGGGGAAATGCCTTGTCCAGCAGCAGACGGGTGGTTACAAGCGGAGAGATCAGACCGACCCCCGCCAGGACCAACATGCAGACAAGGGCCTGAAGCAGGAGCCAGCGATAGGGTTTTGCCATCGAGAAGGCCCTGCGGAAGTTCTTGCCCCTGTCCAGGTTCTGTAGCAGTTCCAGTTCTTCGCGTTCGCTTTCGTCTCGTTCTTTTCTTTTCCACGCCATGATTTTACTTCCTTGTTAGCCCACACTCGTGATAAATAAAAAGAGGCCAGCGTCAGGTCACATACAGCATGACCGCGAGCAGCTGGCCAGCATCATACCGTTGATTTGCTTCGGCGCCGATTACCCTCGATACAACCTTTCGTGTTACGTTCCATAGCCTTTGGGCAACCTCATTCCGATTCGCATTTCCCTAACGCATCGCTTTTCTTCAAGTCGCAATCTCCATGCCGTTTCTATGGTCATGGAGGTTCTTTTCAGACTTCACGATGCAAAGATAGGACTTATCTATTTGTTCCAAAACAGGTTATGCCATAGTATCCCAGGGCGTCAAAAGAGAACTATGGATAGGATACAGGTGCAACGGACTGGCCAATGTGGACATCTCATTGACCCGCTGATGATACATAATAGAGACACTATGCCTATAACATCTTTGTATAACGCAAGTTATGACTGTCCCAATCATGTACCGATAGTGCCAGACGAGAAACGTTATCCATTGTAAAGCCGTATTCCGCCTCAAAACGCCTATTTGGCTGCACTTTTCCATTCAGCACTACCGTCGAATGGCAACCCACGTCTCGTAAATGGGACAATGGCCGACGTTCTGCCATCTTCCGGTCTAACCACCCCGCTGCCGCCGGAGGGTCTCCAAGTCGCGTTGGGGAATCTTCAGGTGCGCCAGTTTGCGGTAAAACGTGGAGCGCCCAACGCCCACAAGGCCCGCCGCCCGCCGAATGTTGCCCTGCGCGATTCGCAACGCCTCCAAGTAAAGATCGCGTGTGCTGTCCTCGACGTTTCGTCGCTGCTCAGTCAGGAAATCGGCGGGACCCGCCGCGCCTTCGGCCTCGATCTCCGCGAGCTTGCGATAAAATGTGGACCGCCCTACACCCAGAATCTCCGCCGCGCGGGTTCGGTTCCCTTCGGCCAACTTCAAGGCCCGCATATATAGTTCCTTCGCCCCGTCGCGCAACTCGTGGGTCAGTTTCTCCAGTCCCTTCTTCTGGTCCAGCAGGGGGTCATCCCGGCGCACATACCCCGCGCCCTTGTAGAGCAGGCTCTGGGCCAATTCCTCCGGCAGGTGCTCCCATTCAATCGTTTCCTCGCCGGCCACCATCACGGCGTGTTCGATGGTGTTGCGCAGTTCGCGGACATTGCCCGGCCAGTGGTAACTCATGAACGCGCTCATCACATGCTCGGAGACGTTCTTTACGTTTCGTCCCATGCTCTGGTTGAACTGCTCGATGAACGATTCCACCAGCATGGGAATGTCGCTCACCCGCTCCGCCAAGGGAGGCAGGGGAATCTTCGCCACGCTCAAGCGGTAGTAGAGGTCCTCCCGCAGGTTGCCGCTTTCGACCTCCTCCAGGAGCTTCCGGTTGGTGGCGGCGACGATTCGGATGTCCACCGGAATCTCCTCATGCTCCCCGACGCGCACGATCGTGCGGTTCTCCAGTACCCGGAGGATTTCCGACTGCATCGCGAGGGCGGTCTCGCAGATTTCATCCAGGAAGATGGTGCCCTTGTCGGCCGCCTCGAACTTCCCCGTCATGCCTTCGCGCCGCGCCCCCGTAAAGGCCCCCGGCGTATAGCCGAAGAGTTCGCTCTCGATCAGTTCCGGCGGGATCGCCGCGCAGTTCACCGTCACGAACGGGCCGTTGCGCCGGTCGCTGGCGTTGTGAATGGCCTGGGCGAACATCTCCTTCCCGGTGCCGCTCTCCCCCTCCAGCAGCACGCTGACCGACGTCTCCGCCACCTGTTTTGCCGCGGCCCTGGCGCGCTCGATGGCCTCGCTGGTTCCGCAGATGTCATTGAAGGTGAACTTTGCCGAGGGCGGACGATCGGCCGCCGCGGCCTTCGGCAGCGCCTCGCGGCTGTGGAACACGATCATCGTCCCCAGCCTCTGGCCGAGGGGATCATGGAGCGGGCGGCCGTCAATGCGCAAGGCAAACGTATCCGACTGGGTCATCATCTCGACGCGCTCATCCTTGAACGGCTTCTCGCTCCGCAGCCGGTCGCTGAGCGCGGGGGAGAAGCGCACAACCTGGTCAATCGGCTTGTCAAGGTCCTTGGCCGAGGAGATGTCCAGCAGCTTCAGCGCGGCGGGATTGATCTGCTTTACATAGCCCCGCGAACTGATGACCGCCATCGCCTCCGACGAGGCGCCGAACAGGTCCGTGATGGGATGGTAATGTTGCTTCAGCCATTCGGTCAGGTGCTTTGTCCTGCTCTGGTAGCGCGCGCTGTTCACCGCCTCCATCGCCAGGGCGAGGAGGTGCGGAGCCTGCGAACCGGACGCCAGGGCCAGCAGCCCCAGCACGCCGAGCAGCCGGCCGCCGCGCCCATAGACGGGCGCCGCCGCGCTGTTCAGGTGATGAAGGCGAAGGCAGTAGTGCTCCGGCGACCAGCAAAGCGACGGCTGCCCCGTGGCAAGGACGAGCGCCACGGCGTTCGTCCCCGACGAATCTTCGCCGAGCTGCGCCCCCGCCCCCAGGCGCATGCCCGCGGCGTAGCCGATCAGCGTCCTGTCCCCCACGCTCGACAGCAGGCACCCCGTCTCGTCGAAAAGGGCCAGGATCACTCCGGAAGTCGAGAGGTTTTGCTCGATGCTCTCCAGCGTCTTCGACATCCGCCCGATCAACTCCCCGTGGCTTGCGCGCTTTCCCTCCAGCTCCTGGGGCGAGGCATTGGGGAACGTAGCCATGTTCGGGTCCACGCCCGCGTTCTTCGAGCGCCTCCACGACTCGGCGACAGACTGCCGCACCGACGGGGCGATCTCGCCCGTCTCCATGAACAGCCGCCATGCGTCAATTGGAGAGGTCTGCCGTTCGCTCACGCCTTTTCCGCTTCCATCACCTTGTCCACGCGTCGCTGGTGCCGTCCGCCCTCGAATTTCGTCTCAAACCATGCGCCTACAATCTTCTCGATCAGCGAGTCCGCCACAAAGTCCGCCCCCAGGCAGAGCACGTTCGCATCGTTATGCGCACGGCTGGCCCGCGCCGTCGCTTCGTTGTGGCATAGCGCCGCGCGAACGCCGCGCACCTTGTTTGCAGCGAGGGACACACCGATTCCGCTTCCGCAGACCAGGATGCCCCGCTCGCACTCCCCCTTCGCCACGGCGCGCGCCGCCGGCAGGGCGTAGTCCGGATAGTCCACCGACTCCGGCCCCTCCGTCCCGAAGTCCACCGCCTCGTGACCGAGTCCGGCGAGGACCTGCTTCACCTTCTTCTTGAATTCCACTCCCCTGTGGTCCGCCGCCACCGCTACTTTCATGAGCGCTCCTTTATCACGTTCCGAATTTCCTCTTCCTCGATCGCCCCAGCGCGAAGCACCTCGCACGAATCCTCCGACACCCGCACCACCGTTGACGGCCTGCCCAGCCTCACATGGCCGCCGTCTAAGATCAATGGAATCGCCCCCCCCAACTCCCGCATCACATCCTCCGCCGTCCCCGGCTCGGCCCCGCCCGACCGGTTGGCGCTCGGGGCGACCAGTCTCACCCCGGCGGCGCGGATCAGATCCAGCGCCGCGCGATGGTCCGGCATCCGAAACCCAATCATCGCCTCCCCCGCCGGCAGGACGATCGTCAGCGGCCCGGGCCAGAAGGCGCCCATCAGCGCCCGAACGGAGGGCGGCACATGCCCGACCCGCCGTTCGACCTCCTCCTGTTCGCAGATGATGAAGGTGAACGGCTTGCCTTCTGGTCGGCCCTTCACCGCCCGGAGCGCCGCCAGGGCGTCCTCGCGCTCCGCGTTCGCCGCCAGGCCGTACACCGTCTCCGTGGGGAACGCCACCAACCGGCCCTCGCGAAGCAGGCGCCCCGCGCGGGTGATATGCCCCGCGTAATCCGGGCCATCCGGGTCAACCCGCAGAATTTGCGTCTTGCATTTACCCATAAAATGTTTATTATAGCACATCAGGCCCGGATTGACAAGAATCCTGCTCTGGCTGGATGAGATGATGAGACAAATGACGAGTGTCCTTGCGGCGCTGATCGGCCTCGCGCTTTGCCGCGCCGCCATGTGCGACGAGCCGGACCCGATGAAGCTGCTCTGCGACTGCCGGGAGGCCTGCAAAGAGATCAAGGACTACACCGGCACCTTCACCAAGCGCGAGTTCCTCCGGGGCGAGCTCCGCGACACGGAGGTGATGTTCCTGAAGTTTCGGCAAGAACCGCTCAGCATCTATGCGAAGTGGATCGGCGAGGCCCACAAGGGCCGCGAGGCGATATACGTCAAAGGGAAAAACAAAGACAGGGTCGTCGGCCACGAGTACATCGGCCCCCTTAATGTGAGCGTGGCCATGGACGTGCACGGCCGGGAGGCCCGGAAGAACGCCCGCAGCCCCATCACGGAGGGCGGGATGATCAACTCCATCCGGACCTTTATCCGGTACGTCGAGATGGGAAAACAAAATCGGGACGGCCGCCTGCGGTATCTGGGATCCGAGACGTTCGACGGCCGGCAGGTGCATGTGATCCTGCGAATCCTCGACGAGCGGCCCGACTACCCGGCGTATCTGACCTTCCTCTACATCGAGAAGGAACGGCTCCTGCCGGTCAAATCCGTCGGCTACGACTGGGACCACAAACTGCTCTGGCTCTACACCACCGTGGACCTGAAACTGAACGTCGGCCTGAGCGATAAGGACTTCGATCCCGATAACGACGGCTATAACTACCCCGGCCTGCCGAAGCTCCCGCTTCCCAAGCGCTTCTGAGCGACGGGGCGGGGGCCCCGTCAGGGTCATCTGTGTTTGATTGCCTCGCCCAGCCGCCGCCCGATCGTCTTCAGGTCCAGCTCCCCGCCGAGGAATGGGACGCAGATCACGTCGCGGTTGATAATCCGCTCGACCACATAGGTGTACTGCCCCGCGTTCATCTCGGCCACGAGGACGACGTCGTAGTCGGCCGCGATGTCGGCCAGGTCCTCGATCACCGGGAACATCCGGATGGGGCGGTAGAGGCCGTACTCATCCGCGAACTGGAGCATGGCCCGCGACATGGCGCCATAGCTGATGACCAGCACATGGGACGACGGATTCTCGAGGTACTCATAGGCGTTGTACTTCGCGGCGACGCGATCGTGCTTCCTGGCCATGCTCTCGATCATGCGCTGGTGAATCGTCGAGTCAGACGGGGCCGGGGTGCTCCGCGACCGCGTCAGGCCGGTGAAGTGCCGATTCCCCGTGCCGAGCGGCTGCTTCCGCCGCTTCGCGCGCCGCAGGGGCTTCACCTCCACCGTCTCGTAGAGGTGGCTGATGTAGCCGTCGCTTAGGAGGATCACCGGGCTGAGCGATTCCTCGGCCGCGTTGAACGCCTTGAACGTGTACTCATACAGCTCCGCCACCGAGTTGGGATAGAAGATGATCGGGAAGTAATCCCCGTGGCTGCCGTAGCGCGCCTGGAGCACATCGCCCTGGGCGGGGAGCGTCGGCATCCCCGTGCTCGGGCCGACGCGCTGCACGTCCACGATCACGAGCGGCGTCTCCATCATGTGCGCCAGGCCGATGCTCTCCTGCATGAGCGAGAACCCCGGCCCCGACGTCGCCACCATCGCCTTCGCCCCGGCGAGCGACGCGCCGATGGCCGCGTTGATGGATGCGATCTCGTCCTCCATCTGCACGACGGTCACATCCGTGTCAATCAACGTGTGCAGGATTTCCGACGCGGGCGTAATGGGGTAGCTGGCGAAGTAGGTCATCCCCGCGTCGCGCGCGGCGAGGGCGACGGCCTCATTGCCCTGGAGCAATTGCTTAGCCACGGTCCTCCTCCACCTCAATCGCAAAGTCCGGGCAGAACCGCTCGCACGTCCGGCAGCCGATGCACTTGCCCGCGTCCACGACAGTCTGATCCTCGAGCGAAAGGTTCTGCACGGGGCACGTCTTGATGCAGATGCCGCACGCCTTGCACCAGTCGCGGTTGATGAGCCACTTGAACTTCTTCTTGATCTTCTTTGTTTCGGTTTTCATGCCGCGCAACCTTCTCCGTCTGCGCAAGTATTTATGATGATGTGGCAAATCCCGATTCGACCACGGCGTCTCCGATCCTGGCCGGGCTTTCGACCACCGTTACCCCGGCGGCGCGGAGGGCCTCGATCTTCTCCGCGGCCGTGCCCTTGCCTCCGGCGATGATCGCGCCCGCGTGGCCCATCCGCCTGCCCGGCGGGGCCAGGCGACCGGCGATGAAGGCGACCACGGGCTTCGTCGCATGGGCCTTGATGAACTCGGCGGCCTCCTCCTCGGCCGTCCCCCCGATCTCGCCGATCAGCACGATGGCGTGAGTGTCCTTATCATCCTGAAAGAGGGCGAGGATGTCCACAAAATTCAGCCCGATGATCGGGTCGCCGCCGATGCCGATGCAGGTGGACTGCCCGATGTTGCGGGAGGTCAACTGCCAGACGGCCTCGTATGTCAGCGTGCCGCTGCGCGACACCACGCCGACCGCGCCGGGGCGGTGGATGTAGCCCGGCATGATGCCGATCTTGCACTCCCCCGGGGTGATGACGCCGGGGCAGTTGGGACCGATGAGGCGGCTCTTTCGCCCATGCAGGAATTCCTTGACGCGGATCATGTCCATCGCCGGGACGCCCTCGGTGATGCAGACGATCGGGTCGAGGTCCGCGTCGGCGGCCTCCAGGATCGCGTCGGCGGCGAAGGGGGCGGGGACATAGATGACCGAGGCGTTCGCGCCCGTCGCGTCCACCGCCTCGGCCACGGCGTCGAAGACGGGGACGCCGTGCTCCTCGGTCCCGCCCTTGCCGGGGGTGACGCCGGCGACGAGTTTCGTGCCGTAGTCGAGCATCTGCCGGGCGTGGAAGCTGCCCGCGCCGCCGGTGATGCCCTGGCAGAGGACGCGGGTTTGCCGGTTGACAAGAATGGACATGGTTTATCCCTCGGATTGCGCCGCGGTTATCGTGGGGAGGGAGACAAAGGCGTGAGGAAACTGCCTACCGGCTCCCAAAGACTTCATCGAGGAATCTATCCTTATCGAGGCTCGACTGCCACAACCTGTGACGCTTCACGGATTCGGCCCTTTTTCGCTTGGGGAGACACATGAGACGATTAACCCTTTTATTCTTCTTGCGCATAATCAATCCCTCCTCACGATTGTATGCTACACCATCTGTCCGTCGCATTCAACCTTCTCGCACAACGGACGGCCCTCTCCGCGTGAGGAGAGAAACCAAACCTCCCGGAGGTTTACAACCTCCGGGAGGTTGCACGCCGATGCGAGTTTTTGGAACGATGCACTAACCTCTCTTGGATACTTTGGCCATCTCGATGACCTTCACCGCCGCGTCCTCCATCGTGTCCGCCGATGTGATCGCCAGGCAGGACTCCCTCAGCTTCGCCTTGCCCTGGTCCACGTTCGTCCCCTCCAAGCGGACGACGAGGGGCACGGCGATGCCGACCTCCCGCGCCGCCGCGATGACACCGTCGGCGATCACGTCGCACTTCATGATCCCGCCGAAGATATTGACGAGCACCGCCTTCACCTTCGGGTCGGAGAGGAGCAGCTCGAAGGCCCGCGTCACCTTCTCCGCGTCCGCGCCGCCGCCGACGTCGAGGAAGTTGGCCGGCTCGCCGCCGTGGTGCTTGATGATGTCCATCGTCGCCATGGCCAAGCCCGCGCCGTTGACCATGCAGCCGATGTCGCCGTCGAGGCCGATGTAGCTCAGGTCGTGCTCCGCCGCCTTCGCCTCCAGCTCGCCCTCCTCGGCCAGGTCGCGCAGGGCGGCGATGTCCTTGTGGCGATAGAGGGCGTTATCGTCGAAATTCATTTTTGCGTCAAGGGCGACAAGGTCGCCGTCGGTCGTCACGACGAGGGGATTGATCTCGAGCAGGGAGCAATCGTTCTCGACGAAGATCCTTCCCAGCGAGGCGAGAAGCGCGCCGCCTGTGTTGATGAGCTTTCCCGTCAGGCCGATGGCCTTCGCCACGCATCGGCCGCGATAGGCGGGCAGGCCGGTGGTCGGCGAGAAGTGTTCCTTGACGATCTTCTCCGGGGAACGCGCGGCCAGTTCCTCGATCTCCATCCCGCCCTCGCCGCAGGCCATCAGGACGGGCCGCTCCGCCGACCGGTCGAGCGTGATGCCCACATACACCTCGCGCGCGATGCCCACGCCCTTCTCCACAAGCGCCTGCCGCACGCGCACCCCCGCCGGCCCGGTCTGGTGGGTGACCAACGGACGGGAGAGGATCCGGTCGGCCGCCTCCTTCGCCTCCGCCGCGCTCCTCACGAGGTGCACGCCGCCGCCCTTGCCCCGCCCCCCGGCGTGGACCTGGGCCTTGACGACGCACACCCCGCCGCCGAGGTCCTCGAAGGCCCTCGCGGCCTCTTCGCCCGAGGCGGCGAGCCTCGACGGCAGGACCTTCACGCCGCAGCGGGAGAGGATTTGCTTTGCCTGGTACTCATGGGCCTTCATGCGATCCGTCTCATTTCAAACGAACTGAGTAACCATTTAGCCAAGTGGGTGACCCGGTATTCAGCCTCTCGTCATTCCCGCGTACGCGGGAATCCACGAGTGGTCCTGGGCCTGGATTCCCGCTTTCGCGGGAATGACAACGCGCGACCAAATGATTACTTCCATTCTTCCATCATCCCATCCCCGCCACCACCGGCTTGCTCGCGATCCGCCCTCGGACGACGGTCTCGATCAGCACGTTTACCCCGTCGGCCGCGGAACTTATGCGATCCCGGACGCGGACCTCCGGGTCCAGCGCGCTCGCTCCGGCCGCCCGGCCCCTCTCCCAGACAATCTCCTCCACCTGGCGCGAGGCGTAGTCCTTCGCGTCGGACAGTCGCTCGAACTCCCGCTTCTCGCGCGACGAGTGCATGATGAAACCGCCCTCCGGCGTGGGGCGGATGGAGATCTCCTCCTCGATCACCACGTTCGCCGTGGCCGCGCCGATGGCGTTGGCCACCTCGGTGTGCTCCGGGATGATGACCTCCGTGCCGAGCAGATCGCCGATGCGGTCGAAGTAGGCCCGCACCGGCGCGCCGATGGCGACGATGGGATGATTAAGGGAGATGCGGCTCGTGAACCCCCAGCCCTTGCCTCCGTCGAGGATGTTCCGCACAATCGCCTCGCACACGGCGCACCCGGGCACGGCGTCCACACCCTCGATGCCGCTGAACTCCTTGAGGAGGAGCTGAACCAACAACTGCTCGCGCACCTGGTCGAGGATCTTTTGGGCCATCGCGTCGGGCGAGAGGCCGACCTTCTTCGCATAGATGCCCAGGCCGACCGCCGCCGCATCCACGCTCCATTCCGTGAACCGGCCCAGGGCGTGGAGGACGTCGGTCGGCGTGAGCGCGGAGCGGATGATCACGCCTGCGTTTTCGATGCGGTCCGTCGCCAGGAGCGAGGGGTGAATCAATCCGAGACGGCGCGACAGGGCGAAGCGGGAGATGGGGCCTTCACGAACGATCTCGACGATCCGGCGCTCCTTCGGATCGAACGGGCCCATCCTGCCCTCCCGGACGAACACGAAGAAATCCGTCGGCTGGACGGCGCCCGTGGCGATGTTCTCGCGGCTATCCAGCGCCCGCAGGCCCTCCATCGTCTCCGGGTGCTTGTGCGCCAGGTAGGCAAGGGGGACGACGCGCTTCGGCCCGACGACGATCTCGTTGCCGTCGTGAATCTGGACGTAGCTGTCGCCGCCCAGCCCGGCCGTCTGGATGTCGGCGGCGCGCACGTTGGTCGCCCAGCCGCCGAGCCGCGCCCCGGTGGGCGTAACCATGACCTCGCCGTCTCGGACCTGGGCGATGTCCGACGTGGTCCCGCCCATGTCAATGACCATCGCGTCGCGGACCTTGGAGAGATAGGTCGCGCCGACGACGCTCGCCGCGGGGCCGCTGAGAACCGTCTCGATGGGCCGGTCGCGGGCGACCTGCTCGCTGACGAGCGTGCCGTCGCACTTCACGATCATGACGGGGGCGTCAATCCGCCGCCCGCCCAGGCTGCGCTTGACGGAGTCAATGAGGTCGGCGACAAGCGGCATAAGTTGCGCATTGAGCACGACCGTGTTGGCGCGGCGGATGAAGTTGAGGCCCATCGAAAGTTCGTGGCCGCAGAGGACGGGCAGGTCGCACTCCTCGCGGATGATCCGCTTCACCTCCCGTTCATGCAGGGGATTGCTGATGCTGGCGAAGCCGGATACGGCGATGGCGGGGACGCGCTCTTCCTCCACGAGACGCCGGACCGCCCGGCGGACCTCGTCTTCGTCAAGGGCCTGGATGATGCCGCCGTCCATGGCCGTTCGGCCGCTAAGGACGATCTTCGGCTTGTGGGGAATATCGTCGTCGCAAAAGCCGGGACCGGGCAGGACAAGGAGGCCGACGTTCGTCACCTTGCCTTCGACGACGGCGTTCGTGGCGAGGGTGGTCGAGATGGCCGCGAAACTGATCTGGTCGAAGCGGGTCTTGTCCAGCCCATCCACGGCCTCCTTGATCCCCTCCGTCAGGTCGTGCCTCGTCGTGAGGGCCTTGGCCTTGGAGAGGACCTTGTCGTTGGCGAAGTCGTAGAGGACGGCGTCGGTGTAGGTGCCGCCCGCGTCTATGCCGAGGCCGATGACTTTCGCGCCCGGATCAAATCTGACCTCGCGTCGGGGTGCGCGCTCCTTTGCGGTTGGTTCAAGTTCAGGCGTCCCGATATTGATCGCGGCGATGACATCGCCCGTCGGCGAGGCGACGATCTTCTGCCCCGGACGGACGACGAGGAATCGGTCCGCGTCCCATTTTCCCGCCAGCATGTCGCGGAGGAGGGAGAGGTCGCCGTCAATCTCCTCGAACCGCCAGCCCTCGGTCGCGGCCAGGTCGCGGACGGCGGGGACGATTTGCTCGCGCACATCGGGGCGGTCGTTCTCCTGGCGGATGTAGGCAGCGCGCTGGTAGTTCTTTCGCCAGCTCTCGTAAAAGTCCAGGATGAACTCGGCGTTCTCGGGGCCGTATTTCTCCACGAACTCCACATAGTGGGGGTGCTTCTGGCGTTCCCGCCGCCGGGTGCGCGGGCCGCCCTTGTTGTCCACCCAGCACTGGCTGAAGTAGAACGTCCCCGGCGCGCGGGCGAACTGCTCGCGGTAGCGCCGGAGCGATCCGAGAAAGAGCGTGATGCAGTCGTGGGCGCGGGGGACGACCAGCGTCGTGTCCTTCGGGGCCAGGCCGACGACGCCCTTGTTGCACAGGCCGTAGGCGAGGAGGATGGCGTCGCAGCCCTTGCCCTCGGAGCGCGCCATCGCCTCGGTCACCTTGCGGTTCAGCGTGTCGGGGACGGCGTGGAGGTTGGCCTCGAGGTACTCGATGTCAATCGTGTTGGCGCACGACTCGGCGAGATACTCCAGGACCCCCTTGAACACACCACAGGCGATCACCTTGAATTTCATAGCAACGTCATCCGACTTGTTTGATCGGAAGTCTGGCGACTTCCGCTACACATATACTTTACCCGGATTGGCCCTTGGGATTCCACAGAAAACATGGGGCGGAAGATGCAGGGGCAGGGTGGTAGGAGCGGAATCCCTTCCGCGATCTGTCGGGGAAAGGGTTCCCCTTGAGCGTGCGGGTGCGCGACCGATCGGCGATCGCAAGACACGCTCAAGCCGAAGCTTGAGCGTGGCACACAGAAAACTGTCGGCAAATGAGCCGCGTGCGAATGACGAATTCATAACCCGGCGTAGCCGGAACCAAACAGGAAAAATCCTTACCATTTTGAGCAGGATTTTACCACTAAGGTACTAATGACGAATGACTAAGGAATGCCGAATGGCTCAATGCCTAATGCCGACCCCACGAGGTCATTCTTAGGCATCCGGGCTTAGTCATCTTAGGCATTCATTAGTCATTAGGGCTTCGTCATTCGTCATTTCTTTTTCTTGCCCTTCTCGTCCTTGTCCTCCCCCTCGTCCTTCGGCAGGGCCTCCCAAACCTTCACGTCGTCAAACACAAACAGTTCGCCTTGCGGGTTCGAGAGGCCGATGAAGAAGGCGTTTCTCTGCACAGGTTCATAGGGCGGGACATCGCCCCGGAGGGTCTTGCCATCGACCGTCACGGCATACTGGTTCCCAAACATTTCTATGACCACATCCAACCACCTGGGCTTATTATATGTGAAGGCAGAACGGGCAAAAGTGATAAGCTCGTTTTTCTCGTCCTTATACAGGATGGACAAGGTGTGGTTGCCTGGAGAAAACATGGGTCTTGCATATGCAGCGCTGACGCTTTTCTCGCTTGCCCCGATATTCATCCAGCCTTGCTTTGCCGGCAGAATCGTACGGAATTCAAAGGTAACATTCTGCGTTCCGACGAATGGTCGGAAGATTCGCGGGCAGTCCTCCGAAGAGGTGCTCTTGAATCTTGTCATAAGTGCTTTCTTCTCGATCTTCCATTCACCAGAAAGAACACTCCATTCCAAGTCCTTCCCCGAGAAATCATCCTCGAAGATCAGGTTGCCGCGCTTGCAGATCGCCAGTTCCGGCTCCTTGCCTTTCTTCTTGCTCTGCGCCTCGGCGTTCATGGAAACAGAGAGCGCCACAGCCGCCGACAGACCCACGACCGTCACCATACGTTTCATCCCATCCCTCCTTTGCATCTTCTCCCCAAAAGAAAAGGGAGCCGACCAAACACCATTGCCACGACGAGGCCCGCTACGGCCTTGACTGGACAACAGCGCTGGCGACTCCCTGCAAGCAGGGAGTCCACCCAAGCGCCGGCCCAATCTAAAAATACGTAGCGGTTTCGTCGTGACCGACGTTCGAACGAACTCAAATTGTCATGTCAACAATCAGGTCAAGCCGATACACTTTCCTCCGAATATTCCAGGGTACTACGCATTTTCTTCTTCCCTCACGCTATCTATTGTAAGCTGCCCTCCGTGAATGTAAAGGAAAAACCCATGAGAATGGACTCTCTCTGGGGCTCTGCCCCAGACCCCGGGATTTACCGCATTGTGGCCACCGACATGGGGAAGAACAGGCAACGTAGAAGCGGCGTCCTGCCGCTTCTGTTTGAACATGGCTGCCACGATTGCGAGGCGCAACTGCCTGCCGGTGCGCGTCTTACGACATGGCTTGACACAGGTGTGGCCTGGCTGGTGTCTTACTGGGGTGAAGCGTCGGAAGTCCGTTGACTTCCACTACCGCAAGAAAATGCCGGTGGCCGCAAAGCGGAAAATCCTGGGGGGAGCGGGGGGCAAAGCCCCCCGAGGGAGGGAGTCGGAGGGCGCGAATTGAATATCGAATATCGAACAAGGAATGTTGAATGATGAAGGAAGAGAACAACCGATGCCTCATGGGGCGGAACGTGTAGGGACAGGCCGGTCAGTCCGGCTCGTCGGCCAGTTCCGGTGCCTCGTCGAAGACGTCGTGGATCGGGCAGGCGTCGCAGCGCGGCGCTCGGCGCTTGCAGACCGTCTTGCCGAGGACGACGAGGAGGGCGTGATATTCATTGTAGAGCGCAACGTCCTTCGGCAGATTGCTCGTGAAGAACTCGGCGATCTCCTCATAGTCCGCATCCTCGACGATCAGCCGATGCCGCCGAAGGACACGATAGGTGTAGGCGTCCACGACGAAGACGGGCATCCCCCCCGCGTAGAGGAGGATCGAGTCGGCCGTCTCGCGGCCGATCCCCTTGACGGAGAGGAGGCCCTCGCGCAAGGTTGGCAGATCGCGCGAGAACATGGCGTCGAAGTCGCCGTCGAATTCCTTCCATATCCAATTGATGAAGGCCCTCAAGCGTTTCGCCTTGATGTTGAAGTAGCCGGAAGGTCTGATCAGGCGCGCGAGAGTGCGGAGGTCCACGTCCCGAAGGCGGGCGAGGTCGAGCAGTCCGGCGGCCTTGAGGTTTTCAATCGCCTTCTCGACGTTCGACCAATTCGTGTTCTGCGTGAGGATGGCCCCGACGGCGATCTCGACGCGCGTCTCGCCCGGCCACCAGTGCTGCGGCCCGAAGGCGGCCAGAAGGGCCTTGTAGATTTCCATCAAAAGATCGGCGTTTTTCATGGCTTTCTCATTGAAGGGGCGTTTGCATCTGGTATAATATATGGGTTGCTGTAGGTCATCTTGGCGCTTTATGGATTACGTATGACACAAACTCTCCGTCGCATCATGCTCCTGCTGAGTTGCCTTTCGATGGTGTGCGCAGCCCAGGAGGCCCAGCAGGAACGCCCCGTCAAGGTTCCAGAATATCAGATTCAGCGCGTGCCTTTCAAGCCCGGAGAGAAGGCAACCTACCAATTCGGCTGGAACGGCATCCCCTCGGCGAGCGGCTGGGCGAAGGTGACCACGCGGAAGTGGGAGGGGAAGGAATACTACCTCCTCGAGGTCTCCACCCGGACAAACCCGCTGGTCGAACTGCTGTGGAAGATGCGCGACCACGGCTGGACGCTTGTGGAAAAGGATACGCTCCTGCCCTGCCGCCACGAGTTCTACCGCCAGGAGAACGACCACCGAACGAAGCACGTCGTCCTCTTCGACAGAGAGGCCAAGGTCGCTCTGTGCCTCCGGGAAAAACTTGACGAAGACAAAAGCGACAAAATCCGATTGAGTTTTCAGTTCGGTCTCGACCCCATCAGCCTCTCCTATTTCCTCCGCGGCTTCGATTGGAAGGTGGGCGACGAGCGCCGGGTGGAGCTGATCGAGGACAACGACAAGTATCTCTTCACCATGAAGGCCATCGCCAAGGAACGAATCACCGTCGCCGCCGGGACGTTCGACGCATTGAAATTGGAACCCACCATCAAAAAACTCACCGGCAGAATCCGAAAAGAAGGCGGAAAGATCAAGACCGCCCACATCTGGGTGACCGACGACGAACGCCGCATCCCGATCAAGTTGAAGAGCAAGGTCTTCATCGGCCACATTTACGGCGACCTCATCAAGCTCGAAAATGAAGAAGAAGGCAAGCCGGCAGCGAAATGACCGGGGGCGGGATCCACATTGACGGTTCCTTCGGCGAGGGGGGCGGGCAAATCCTCCGGACCGCGCTCGCCCTGTCCTGTATCACCGGACGATCGTTCACAATTACAAACATCCGCGCCAACCGGAGCAAACCCGGCCTCCGCCCGCAGCACCTGCAGTGCGTCCAGGCCGCCGCCCGGATCAGTGGCGCATCCGTCAACGGCGACAGGGTCGGATCGTCGCAGATCTCGTTCGAGCCGGGCCCGACCCGGCCTGGCGACTACCGCTTCGACATCGGCACGGCGGGAGCAACGTCGCTCGTCCTCCATACCATCTTCTTCCCCCTCGCCCTCGCCGACGGCCCATCCTCCATCACCATCACCGGCGGCACGCACGTCCCTTTTGCCCCCTGCTTTCACTACCTCGAACGCCAATGGGCGCCCGCCCTGGACAGGGCGGCCTTCCCCATCTCCCTCCACATGAAATCCGCAGGCTACTACCCGGCAGGCGGCGGACAGATCTCCGTGGACATCGCCCCCGCGCGCGCCCCCTTACCCCTGACGATCACAGACCGGGGAGGGCTCGTCAACGTCCACATCCTCTCGACCATATCCAATCTTCCTCGCCACATTGCGGAGCGCCAGGCGGCGCGGGCGGAGAAGAAACTTGTCAGGCAGCGACTTCCCCTGGAAGTGGAGATCGCGGACCTCCCTTCACCCGGCAAGGGGACCATGCTCTTCCTCCACGCGCGCTTCGAGCGCTCCGACGCATCCTTCTTCGGCCTGGGCGCAATCGGCAAACGCGCGGAGAAGGTCGCCGACGAGGCCTGCGAGCAACTGCTCGACTTCCTCAAGACCGACGGGGCCGTTGACCGCTTCCTGGCCGATCAGATGCTCATCCCGACGGCGCTTGCCGCGGGCGAGTCGCGCTTCACCACCGAACGCATCACGCAGCACCTCCTCACCAATGCGGAGGTGATCCGAATGTTCCTCCCCGCGGAGATTCAGATCGAAGGCCGTCCGGCGGAACCCGGCGCAGTGACCGTGCGCGGCCCAGGATGGAAGGCAAAATGAAAAGGCCCTCGTTGATCCGTATCCTCGCGCTCGCAGCCCTGTTTATCCTGCTGGCCGTCCTTGTGAAGAAATTTGCTATTCCCTGGCTAACCGAGCCGGCCGAGACGCGGGAGGCCCGTCGGCTCCTCGACCAAATCCTTGCGGTTTACCCTTCTACGGCTCGCGTCGCAAAGACCAAAGACCGGCCCCCGCCCGAGGATATGCTCCTCACCGCCGGCCGGCTGATCCGGCTCGGCGGGGCCGCTGTCCCGCCGCTTGTGGATCTTCTCAACGACGACGACCCGACTCTTGTCCGGCTTGGGATCGAGTATCTCAGCCGGATCGGCCGGCCTGCCGCGCCGGAACTGCTCCGTCTCCTCAAGGAGGGCTCCCCCGCGGCGCGCGCCGCCGCCGCAGAGACCCTGGGCCGCATCCGCGCTTCCGATAGCCTGGACGCCTTGATCGCCGCGCTCTCCGACCCCGCCCCGACCGTGCGCGTGGCCGCGCTGTTCGCCATCTCCCAAATGCCCGATGAACGGGCCGTCCTTCCCGCGGCAGCGCTTCTGAAGGACCCCGACGCAGACACCCGCCTGGCGGCCTGCTCGCTGCTGCGAATCGCAGGCGATGAGCGCGCTGTCAACGATCTGACATCGGCATTGTCCGACGAGTCGCCGAACGTGCGGGAGGAGGCGGCATTTGCCCTGGGCGAGATCGCCGATCCCCGCGCGCACAACCGCCTGATCGTACTCCTGGGCGACCCGAACGAGAATGTGCGTTACGCCGCAGCGGTGGCGCTGGGCGCGATGCCTGCCCGTGAGGCGGTCGGCCCTCTTACCAAGGCGCTGGAGGACCCCTATCCCCCCGTGCGCCGGGCCGCGGCGACGACCCTGGGCAAGATCGGCGACCCGGCAGCCATCCCCGCGCTGCTCAAGGCCCTGGCCGATGTGCAGCCCGCCCCGCCGTTCCACTCCTCGGGCACGGTGCGCTCCGAACCAGTCGCCGTAGCCGCCGCCGAGGCGCTGGGGCGACTGAAGGCGCAGGAGGCGGTTGACCCGCTTGTCCGGCTCGTCCGGTCCCCCCATCCGCTCATCCACCGCGCCGCCATCGTCGCCCTGGGGCGGCTGGCCAACCCGAAGGCCGCGCCGATCCTTCTGCAATGCCTCGACCGCCAGCCCTCCGAGACGATCATCGCCGCGGCCATCGCCCTGGGCCGCATCGCCGACCGGGCCGCCATCCCGGAAATCGAGAAGATCGCTGGAAATTCCAACAACCCCACGACCAGCCTTGCCTGCGACTATTTGCTCTACAAACTCGGCCGGAAGGACAAACTGACCGTTCTGCTGCCGGACCCGCAGGAGCCGGGCTCGATCTCGGTCGAACGGGCGGCGCTCCTGGCGCACATAGACGATCCGCGGGCCGTGGCCGCCCTCGCCGGCGGCCTTACTGGGGACGAATCCGACGAGGTCGGAGCGTGCATCGAGGCTCTCGGGGAAATCGGCTCAGAGGCGGCGACGACGGAACTCGCCAGGGCGCTGGCCCGCATCGAGTCGCCGTTGATGAAGTGCGCCATCCTCCGGGCGATGGGGAAGATCGCTTCCCCCGCCGCCCTTGCGACCGTCAAGACGGCAACCGAGGACAAGTCCTTTTTCGTCCGTCGGCAGGCCCGACGAGAATTGAGAATAGCCCAAGAGCAACGATAGGATCTTATTCCTCAGCATGATGCCAGTTTGCCCACATCTTTGCCGGGAAAAATTCACATTGGACACATTTTTTCCCGCAAGATCGAGCATCTTCCTGCCGATGAGAGGCGATTTCACCGCGCGAAATCTCTTCTTGCGGATACCACCCTTTCTGAAGACAGAAAGGGTGGTATTATGTGTCCAATGTGAATTTTTCCCTTGGGATGCGGGCGTCGCCCGCGCTTAGGAGAAAACGCCATGAGCCGAATCGGAATCATCGGGATGGGAAGCCGCGCACACGCCCACGCCAAGGCCGTCGTCGAGGCCGACGGCATGGAACTGGCCGGCGTCGCGGAGATTGACGAGAAGAAACGCGAGGAGGCCGCCAAGAAGTACGGCGTGAAGACCTACGAGGACTACCGCGACCTGATCGCATCGGGCCTCGACGCGGTCGTCATCGTCACCCCCGGCTTCGTCCACCGCGAGCCGGCCATCGCCGCGGCGGAGGCGGGCATCCACATCCTCTGCGAGAAACCGATCGCGCTCAAGCTCGATGACGCCGACCTGATGATTGACGCCGTCGAGAAGGCCGGGGTGAAGATGCTCGTCGGCTTCGTGCCGCCGTACGAGGCGCAGTGGGCCACGCTGCGGAAGGTCTTCCAGTCCGGCAAGATCGGCGACCTCGTGTACTGCTGGACGCGGCGGCTGGGCAACTTCCCCCTCAAGGGCTGGGACGAGCGCCGCCGGGAGGCCCACTGGCGCATGAGCCAGGAGCTCAGCGGCGGGCGCGTGATGGAGATGAGCTCCCACGACGTGGGCTGGCTCTGCCAGATCGGCGGCGATGTGATGGAGGTCTATTCCAAACTCGCCATCTTCTCGCCCGGCGTCGAGACGGACGAGCTGAACGTGAGCATGTTCACCTTCCGGCAGGGCTTTGCCGGCCAGGTGATGTGCAAGGCCCCGACGGGCATCAACGAGAACTCCATCGGCGTCATGGGGACGAAGGGGAGCATCATGGTCCGGCAGGGCAAGATCATCCATCGGATGATGGACGGACCGGAGGAGGAAATGCCCGTCGAGCCGTGCGACTCGCTGCACGAGCATTTCTTCAAGTGCCTCACCACCGACGAGCGTCCCCTCACCGACGGCTGGACGGGCCGCCAGGCCCTCGCCGCCTGCCTCGCCATCCTCGAATCCGGCAAGACAGGCAAGGCGGTGAAGGTCCAGAATCGGGCGAGGCGGTGAGAAGGGTGGCAGGTGATAGGGGCAGGTGATAGTTCGTCATTCCCGCGTCTCCGCAGGGAGATTATTCGTGGATTCACGCTCGCGCTTTACTCAAATAGTCCTGGATTGTCTGTGATGGCGACCAGATCCACGTAGAGGGCTTCACCCGGTGCGAGCTTCAGGATATGTTCTCCCGCAGTTAGATCGAATGCCTGCAGACAGGTGAGCGACTGTTGCCTGTTGTGGGCGGCCATCGTCCAGGACCACGTTGCGGCGCTCCGCAGCCGCGCCCGGTCAAACGCCCCATCATCCACGCTGAAATGGACGGAGCCGCGGCCAACGGCCGGTTTATCCGACTTGATGCGCAAAAGGACGAAGTACTTCCCCGCTTTCGGCGCGCTGAACCGGTACTCGGCAGGGGCCTCTTTGGCGCGCCCGGACAAGAGGATACACTTCCCGCCCGACGCGGAGGGATCGGCAGTGGCGTCATAGGCTTTACCGCCGGTTGGCGCCTCTGCCTCGATGTAGGCCACCCAAACGCCTTCCCGCGCCGGCTTGGCGGCAGGGACCACATCGGTTTTCGCATAGACCATGACCGGCCGGGAGTAGCCGCTCTCCAGCCGGATGAGGAAGGCGCCCCTATAGATCGTCCTCTCGGTCATCTTCTCGCGGAGGAGTGTCACTGTGAATGTCACTGTCTTGCCCGATTCCAGGACACCGGTTTTCGGGGCGACATCGAGCCAGTCGAAGGCATCGTTCTTCGCTATGCGGTAGCGGCTTGAGAATGCCTCGCCGCCGACCGTTGCCGAGACGGTCTTCGCCCGGGCCTCCTTGACGTCCGACGCGGAGAACATAATCTGGTAGCGATCCAGGGTGATAGGGATCGGCCGCACGGGCAGGACAAGGTCGGACCCGACCGGGATTGCCCCCATCTCGACGCGGCCGTTTTCTCCCGGAGCAAAGTTGTCAATAACGACCCCGCGGCCCACTGCGGACGATGTCTCACGGAGCGTGAAGAGGCCGGCGTCGGCGTCAACGAAACCCGGCTTGCCGAGGATGCCATGCGGCTCATCGCCCGGCTCTCCCGTCGAGAGCAGGTTGTAGTCACATTCCGACTGCGGACTCCTCTTCCGTCCCCCAATGGCGCTCCTGCCGGCAAAGATGTTGTTCTTCGCAACGATGCGCATGTTGTCCACCAGGCCCAGATCGCCCGAATCCCCGTAGCAGGTGTTGCCGAAGATGAAAGATACGGCGCTGGGTCCGTTTGCGTGGGACGAGGTCTTGATCGTCTGCCCGCCGACCCCCCGTTCATCGCCCATGTTCACCAGCAGATTGCGGAACACGTAGGACGGCCCGGACATGCAGCCCTGGATACTCACTCCGCAGAGGCACCCTTCGAACTTGTTGAGGAAGACGCGAACATTCGTCTGGCCTCCGTCAATCTCGATCGCGTCGTCGTTGGCGAAGCACATCAGATTGCCGTATATGTCGGCGTCCCGGTTGAAGCCGCCGTCGAGGTGGAAATTCCCCGCCCCCTCGATCGCGTCGTTCCAGCGGTGCTGGTCGCTGCCGATGAAGTCGTTGTAGCGCACGACGGTCGAGCGGGGCTTGTCCATGCCGACGGCCTGCGGGCCGGCAGGATGGGAGTAGTACCACGAGTTCGCCGCGCTGACCGGGTCGTGGATGTAGCACCGCTCCACCACCGTACCGATGCTCTTGCTGACCAGGATTGCGCTGTCCCAGTTGATTGCCCTGCCTTCGGGCGTGTAGTACTTGCCGTCGAGATCGAAGCGTTGAGCGCCGATCCTGCCCCAGCCGGCGATATCGCAGTTGACGATCCTCACGTGCTCGCACTTCTTGATGCTGATGGCATCCGTGAATCCGCCGCGGAGGGTCAGGCCCTCGATGAGGACATACTTCGCCCCGTCCATTTCGATGAGCGGCGCCGTGCGGTCGTTGCGCAGCACGAATCCCTCCTTGCCGGTGACCTTGATCCAGCCATCGGGAGAACCGGATTCCTTCACAGTGAATCGTCCCGTAAAGTTTGTCTCATCGAGGACGATCGTCTTGGCAATGGGGACCTCGCTGCGCCAGGTTCGGAAGTCCTGCTGAGCCAGCACGTCGCCGTCCGCATCGGCGATTTTCAGCTCGTACGGCGTGTCCTCGTCTAAGTCCACGATGCTGCCGCGGAACATGCCGTCCTCTTTCACGTAAACCGGCTGAAACGCCTTCAGCCATTCGCCGCCCTTCCTGCGATAGAGCGCGGACAATCCGGACCGGTTGGGACTCTTGAAGTAGAACGAGCAGGCATTAAACAGCGGAACGACCTCAAACGGCGCGACGTTCAGCCTTACGTTCGGGCCGGCGGCCCTGCTCTTGATTAGGGCCTCCTCCTCCTGCGTCAGCCGTTCGGCGTACTTCACATACTCGTAGGTGATCTCCTCCTCATCGCCGATGGCATAGAGACACGTCTCGACGGCGGCCGTTCCTTGCCAACCGAACTCACGGCGCATGTCAATCGCGTAGAGACCCGGTCTGTCTATCTCGATCGCCTCCCTCTTGTCGTAGGGGTCCTTGCGAATGAGTTTGACCGTCCCGCGGTCGGACGCGGTTGAAACCTTGACGACGAAGAATGGGGTTTTATCAATGTCCACGGTGAACGTCTTGCTGACGGTGATATAGCCCGGAGGTTCCGGCCCGTCCTTCAGGCGCAGTTTCCCGGTCTCCACGGACATCCTGCCGGGAGTTGACATGAACTGGGTCCAGCCGCCCTTTGAAAAATCGTCAACGATCTGAGCGTGGCTGGAAGCGATTGACATCGTCAACACTATGAGGACGATGAAAAGTACTCTGTTCATGACCTGTGTCTCCAGAGGACCGTGACTCCGTCTTAGACGCACAGCGTATCATACCTTAGCGGTACGGGCCGGGTCAACCTCTGTCGCTGATCTTTGCGCCCCTAAAATCCCTTGCCCCCGGACCCTGTCTTCGTGTTATCATGTCCCATCGCGTGGACACCGGTCACAATCCGTGAGAGGAGATGGGTATGGCGCGAAGGAACCCGTTCGGTACGATGGTATGCTGTGTTCTTATGGTCCTGGTAGGAGGCGCTGCCGTGATCGCTCAACCCCAGGTCGCCGCGAAGTTCGAGAACGACTATGTCCTCTACGAGATCGGCGCGGACGGGCAGAACCTCCGCTTTGCCGACAAGGCCGCCGGCGCGGACTACTCCAAGAAAGGCCCGTGCGCGATGGTCCGAAAGGGGGGCAAGCACATCCCCGCCTCGGCCGTGTCCTATGCCGACGGCAAACTGACGCTCACCTTCGCCGATGCGGGCGCGACGGCCGTCGTCAAGGTCGCCGTCCAGAAGCATTGCATCCTCTTCGAGGTCGAGTCCGTCGCGGGCGACGGCGTGGACCAGTTCATCTTTCCCCACATCCCGCTCACACTCAAGGCCACGGGGGACGAGCCGTTCACCGCCTGCGCCCTCGCGTTTAACCTGAAGACCAATGTGCCGGAGATCCCCGGGCCGAGCAGCTTCCTCCATGCCTTCGCCTACGAACGCCTGGGCTTCCAAGGCGCACAGGCCGCCGTCGTCGCCTGCCCGCAGACCGACCTCCGCAATGTGCTCAAGGAGGTCATCGCCGCCGCGCCCGACGTGCCCCACTCCGCCATCGGCGGGCCGTGCGCACCGGACGGACCGATCAACTACGGGTCCTACCTCTTTAACTTTACCGACCTGACGGAAGCGACGGTCGGCGACTGGATCGCCATGTGCAAGCGCCTCGGCGTGACGCAGATTGACTTCCACGGCGGTCGGTCGTTCCGCTTCGGCGACTTCGAACCGGACCCGAAGCTCTACCCCAAGGGCAAGGCAAGCCTGAAGGCCGTCATTGACAAGCTGCACGAGGCGGGGATTGCGGCGGGGCTTCACACCTATGCCCAGTTCATCAGCCCGGCTTCGCCCTATGTGACCCCTGTGCCGCATCCCGACCTCGGGAAGGAAATCACGCTCACGCTGGCCGAGGCCCTGGACGAGAAGGCGGCGACCGTGCCCGTGGAGGAAGCGACCAAGGACATGTCGGCCCTTGTCGGCTTCTTTGTGCGCGGCAGCGTGACGCTTCAGATAGACAATGAGCTGATCACGTTCAAGGCCGTCTCGCAGGCGCCGCCGTACGGATTCACGGAGTGCAAGCGCGGCGCGCACGGGACGAAGGCCGCGCCCCATGCGAAGGGGGCGAAGGTCCACCGCCTGCGCGGGTGCTTCAATCTCCTGGTCGCCGACGGCGAGTCGCCCCTCTACACCGAGGTCGCGGCGAAGACGGCGGAGATCTACAACGACTGCGGCTTCGACATGATCTACCTCGACGCCCTCGACGGCAGCGACGCCGTGGCCGGGCGGGAGTGGTCGTGGTACTACGGGGCGAAGTTCACGTGGGAGATCTGTAAGCGGCTGAAGCGCCCGGCGCTGATGGAGATGAGCACATTCGGCCACCATCTGTGGTACGTCCGCGCCCGCATGGGGGCGTGGGACCACCCGAACCGCAGCCACAAAAAATTCGTGGACATCCACTGCGAGTCGAATGAGCGCTGGCAGCGGTCGTTCCTGCCGACGAACCTGGGTTGGTGGGCGTTCAAGACCTGGACCGGCCCGCAGGGCGAGCCGACCTACCCGGACGACATCGAGTACCTCTGCGCGAAGGCCATCGCAAACGATGCAAGCCTGTCCATCATGGGCATTGACCCGACGACGGTCGGCAAGGTCCCGGCGCTGCCGCGTCTCGCCGAGATCATGCGGCGGTACGAGAATCTGCGCAACGCGAATTACTTCAACGGCGACGTGAAGGCAAAGCTCCACGCCCCGGGCGATGAGTTCGCGCTGGGACAAAGCCCCGAGGGCGAGTGGCAGTTCCGCCGCGTCGAGTACGCCAGGCACAAGGTGCAGGGCCTCGACGAATGGGGCAGCGTGTGGAAGACCGAGAACCGCTTCGGCCGGCAGCCTGTAAAGCTGCGCATCGAAACACTATATTCCGTAGCACCTTATGATGCGCCGGATAACATCGTCCTCGCTGATTTCGCCGACCCGAAGGACTTCCCCGACCGCATCACGCAGAAGGGCATCGCGGTGGGCATCGAGCCTTCGACGGCGCAGGTGAAGGTCGGCGACCGGAGCGGATATTTCAAGGCATCGAACACGACCGACACCCCCGTCCGCGCCTGGGCGAAGGCGGGCAAGACCTTCGACCCGCCGTTGAACCTGTCGAAGCACGATGCCATCGGCGTGTGGGTCCACGGCGACGGCAAAGGCGAGGTGCTGAATCTACAATGGCTGAGCCCACAGCACATGTCGCACGCCTGCGGCGACCACTATATCACCGTGGACTTCACCGGCTGGCGGTACGTGGAGCTGGTGGAGGTCGAGGGGGAGCGGCACGCCGATTACTCGTGGCCCTACGGCAACATCTACTCAGTCTATCGCGAGGCGGTCCGGATGAACGCCGTGGAGCAGATCAATCTCTACTACAACAATGTCCCGGCCAAGGGCGAGGCGACGTGCTATCTCAGTCCGATCAAGGCGATCCCGCTCGTGAAGACGAAGCTGCGCAATCCGGCGATCACGATCGGCGGGAAGACGATCCGCTTTCCCGTCGAGATCGAGACGGGTTCGTGCATCGAGTTCAACTCGCCTGCCGACTGCAAGCTGTACGGTCCCAAGGGCGAGCTGATTTCGGAGGTGAAGCCGGAGGGCGAAGCGCCGGTGATCGAGCCGGGTGCGAACGAGGTCAAGTTCACCTGCGAGAGCGACGGCCCGGCCCGCCCGCGCGCCTACGTGTGGGTCATCACCGAGGGCGAGACGGTGCGGGGGAAGAATCCCGATGCTAAGAAGGTGGAGGCGCCGTAAACATATTCTGGCCGGGATAACTGGCGGAGAGGGGGGGATTCGAACCCCCGGGACCCAAAGAGGGCCCAACGGTTTTCGAGACCGTCCCATTCAGCCGCTCTGGCACCTCTCCGCCTCGCGCCGCAGGATGACGCCCCGCCGCCGGGGGTCAAGGTTCCTCGCGCCGCGCCTTGAAAAACTCTGTCAGGATCGCCCCGCACTCGTCCTGCAAGATGCCCGAAATCACCTCCATGTGGTGGTTCAACTTCGGCTCGCGGATTACGTCCAGGACCGACCCGCACGCCCCGGCCTTCGGATCAAATGCGCCGAAGATCAGGCGATCCATCCGCGCCAGCACCATCGCCCCCGCGCACATGGCGCACGGTTCCAAGGTCACCACCATTGTGCACCCGGTCAGCCGCCACGCCTGCAGATACTCCGCCGCCTGAGTGATGGCGATCATCTCGGCGTGGGCCGTCGGGTCGTGCAGCCGCTCGCGTTGGTTGTGGGCGCGGGCGATGATCCGCCCTTCGTGGACAATCACGGCCCCGACGGGGACCTCGCCTTCCTCGAACGCGACCCCCGCCTCCCGCAGGGCCTGGGCCATGTAGTACTCGTGCCGATCTCCGCCGAGGAATCCTGTCATCTGCCGGGAGGGACGTTTGAGGGTCCCCATCCAGAAAAAATGGCGCGCCCGGCAGGACTCGAACCTGCAACCTTCGGCTTCGTAGGCCGCGACGCTATCCAATTGCGCTACGGGCGCACCGTGAACTCATCCACGTGCTTACTAGCTTACTATGCCTTAGGATAACACACGCAACGATTTGTGTCAAGGACAAACAACTTCTGAACGCAACCGCACAATAACGCGGGGTAGTTCATTGAAAGGATGCGCTCCGTCATTCCCGCGAAAGCGGGAATCCGCGTGTGCCGGTACAGTTCCCGATGCCCTGGATTCCCGCTTGCGCGGGAATGACACCGGCTCCCCCGTGACTGATAGGATGCTTTTGAGCGCCGATACATGAGAGCATCAAACGGACAGCTTGGACAGAAAATGTCTCTTGCAGGGGTTGAAATGGAAGGAATCCCGGAGTAGAATTGGGGGTGGTGAGTCCTGGCGATGCTTCGTGGGAGGACGCTGTTCCTCGTCAAGTCAAGGTATGCAAGGAGGGAAGCAATATGAGTACAAAGCCAAGCAACGATGCCGAACGGATCTTGATCGTGGATGATGAGCAGGCCGTGTGCAGGTTCCTCAGCGGGTCCCTCGCAAAGGAGGGCTATCTCTGCAAGACCGCTGAGAGAGCGAGCAGCGTGCTTCGGATGATGGTGGAGTTCAACCCGGCTCTCGTGATAGCCGATGTGAGGATGCCGGGATTGAGCGGGCTGCAGTTGCTCGACCTGGTCCGGCAGTACTTTCCCGCCACAAGCGTCGTCATCATGACGGGCTATGGCACCATGGAAGATGCGGCGGGTGTCATCAAGCGCGGGGCAAGCGATTTTGTCCTGAAACCACTCGGCCTGCCCAAGATCAAGACTGTCGTGAGGAAAGTGCTCGATGACAGACGCGCCTGGCTCGATAGACAGGACGACGCATTGCGGCGGATGGCAGAGGCGACGCCGGTTGAAGCCGATCCCGCCGTTTCCCCGGCCGACCTTCAAGTAGTCGTGGATGCCTGGCCGCGACTTTCCAATGCGGTCAAGGCGGGTATCCTGGCCGTGGTGAAGGCGGCGAACGTGGAGTGACGGGATAGCGGCGCTTTTTCGCCGGTGTATTCTCCCTTCGGGGGGTGTTCATGCGAAGGCTCGTCGGCGCAATCTTCATTCTTGCCTGTCTTGCCATCCTTATCCACGATGCGGCGAGTGGGCGGTTTAGGACGTTTCGGGATTTGCGGGACGAGCGCTACATCCATCACCTTTTCAGCGCAGTGGGACGAGACGATTTGGCTGAGGTGCGCAGACTTGTGAGAATCGTGGGGGACATTGACGCAAAAGATACGGGCGGGCGTACGGCACCGCATCGAGCCCGATCAGTAGTTGTTGCCCAACTACTACTCGACAGGGGTGCCAACGTGAATGCGAAGGCGTATACTCTCGACATGACGCCACTGCATTTGGCAATAGATGAAGTCCGACAAGACATTGCCAGGCTGCTCATCGCCAGTGGCGCTGACGTGAACGCAAGAGATAGGACAGGATCCACCCCGCTGCATTTCGCGGCAAAGACGTGCCAGAAGCAGATTGCCGAGCTACTAATCCGCAACGGCGCCGACGTAAACGCAAGAACTGCCTCCAGGCTGCCGTTGCGCCTGTCATCCTGTTTGACCCGCTTCGAGACAAGAGCAACGCCACTGGATGTCGCACGGTCGTCGTTCATCATCACTTTCCTCCGCAAGCACGGCGGGAAGACGAGGATGGAGCTTGACGAGGAAGATATAGGGCAGAAGTCAGAAGGCGGAACAAAAGGGGAGAGGCGAGTGCAGGAGCCGGGGAAATGAGCGAGGAGAAGAAGCAGCCTTGGCCCGCCTCCTGGCCTCCGTTCTGGCGCTTAGTCCTGCATATCGCCATCGCGACGGCGGTGGGGAATGTCGCGCTGGCTGGCGGCTTTGCGTTTCTTGTGCCGCCGAGCCATGCAAGCACTGCGTGGATTCTGACAGCTCTCAGCGGAGAGACATCCATGATTCTGATCATTCTGGTCTCCGCTGGTCTCATGCGTGCAGAATGGCGCACCGCATCCCGGTTGCTTCTGGCGTTCTTCCTCGGGACTCTCGTCATGGTGCTCCCTCTCCTCTACGTTTTCCCTCATGGGATAGGGTTTACGTCTCTCCTTGAAGGGCTTTGCTCGAAGCTTGAAACGGCTGTTGGTTTGCGGCTCGCCATAGTTCTCACCAACCAGTTGTGCGTCACCCCGCCAATCGCATTTCTTGGATTTGGCGTGGTTGTCATGGTCGCGCGCTATGCCCTGCCGCAGATACGTCGGCGGCGACTCTTCGTTGTCTGGATTCTCGGCAGTGCGCTGCTTTGGTGGGGCACCCTCTGGGCACTGGTTTTCCGGGAGTGGGGGGACGTGATTCTTTCCCGTTTTTGGCCGTGGTTCAGCACTGCTTGGGGTGATTTCTTCGGCCCGATTTCCTTCTTTGTTTGGTATCCCTTCACCTATGCCGTCACGGTACGGATGCTCATCGGCGCGGTAAAGGAAGCGAAGGCGCCGAGTGAATAATAGAGCACAGTGCGGCCATTCACTGTGCAGCATACTACCCTGACAAATCCACACCATAGCCATTTCCCCCTTCGTCATCCAGGCCGCGAAAAACCGACCATTTACTTTCCCTCGCGCAACTTATATAATTAAAGGGATACTTTGCTCCTGTTGCGGAAAGGCCTCGACAGAACGGGGTCTTGTAGCCGCAGGCTTCAGCCTGCGTTCTTTCGGCATCTCGCGGCCGACTGCGCAGGCATAAAGCCTGCGACTACATTTTCGCAACAGGGGCTACTGTGGAACGACTATCTCTTGGGAGGATGGACCCATGAAAAAAATCGTGCTCATCGTCTCTCTCATCGCCGTCGCAGGCGTCGGCGGGTTCTTTCTCGCCCGGATGGCCCCGCAGGAGAAGCCGTCGCCGACGCCCGATGGGTTGGCCCCAACCATTTCTGTCCCGGAGGACAGGGGCGGACGCACGCCTCAGCAGGAGACTGCGCCCCCGAAGCCGGCGCCCGAACCGATCGCCCCGGCCCCCGACAAGGAGGCAAAGGAGAATTACGATCGCCACTACGCGCAGGGCCTCGTCCTCCTGGCCGACAAGAAATACGCCGACGCCCTGGCCGAGTTCCAGCAGGCCAAGGCCGCCGTGAACACCGTCGAGGCGGCGGCGCAGATCGAGCAGATTCAGCAGGTCCTCGCCGATGACCAGCAGGCCGCGCAGATGGTCCAGGAGATCGAACGCCTGCGCCAGGCGGGCGACCTCGACCAGGCGTCGCAGAAGGCCGCAGAAGGCGTGGAGAAATACTGGGGCACGGCCAGCGGCCGGCAGTTGGCTGATCTGAAAAGGGCAATTGACGCGGACGCCGCCCGGCAGGTCGCCGACAAGAAGGCCCTCGCCGAGCGAAAGTTCCAGCAGGCCCAGGGATACTACCAGCAGAACGACCTCCGAAACGCCTATCTCGTCCTCGAGGACGCTGTGCAGTTCTCCGACGCCCCCCAGATCGCCCAGCTCCACGACGACGCCAAGTCGCGGGTGGATGTCTATGACTCATCCCTCGCCGCCGCCGACGCATACATGAAAAACCCAGACACCTACGAGGACGCCATCGCCAGCCTCGAAACGGCGCAGAAGGCTTGGGACACGCAGGACGTCCGCCGACGCATGGACGAGGCGCAGAAGGCCCTCGCCGCCCGGCGCGATCGCATCGCCGTCGTGGATTTCGAGACGAAGGGCCAGTTCGACGTCCCCGACGCCGGCGGGGCCTTGTCGGAACTGCTCCTCCCCCGCTTCCAGGGCCGATTCGACCTCATCGAGCGCAGCCAGCTCCGGCGCATCCTCGAGGAGCAGAATCTTCAGATGACCGACCTCCTCGAACCCGCCGCCTCGGACCGGCTGGCGAAGATCAAGCGCCTGGATTACATCGTCGTCGGCAGCGTGATGCGCTTCGGCGGCGTCCATGTCACGGCGCGGCTCGTGCAGGTGAATACCGGCCTGATTGACCGCACGGGAAAGGTGACCGCCCCCGACATCCAGAACGTGGATTCCTATCTGGACGATCTTGCCGCGCAACTGACGATGGCCCCGGAGGAGTACCAGGCCTACCTCGCCGCCCACGCCCGCCCCGCCGGGCCGGAGCCGGTCCAGGAGATCGGCTTCCTGCCGCCGTCGCAGGTGACGATCATCTTTGAGAACGTGTCGCGGAACGATTTCGATTTCGTGGACGAGGGCTATCTGCTCCCCGAGGAGCCGCCGGCCACCTGGCGCGAGGAGCAGTTCAAGCAGGACCTCTATCGAGACATCATGGCCCTCGGCATGGAGTTTATGGCCAAGGGGCAGTACTACGAGGCCGGCCGTCAGTTCGAGATGGCCCTGCGCATCTACCCCGACGACCGCCGTGCGATGGGCCTCCTCGCGCAGGCATACCGGGGCATGAATCAGGCCCCGCCGCCGGTCCCAGAGCGCGAGCGCCTCGCCGTCTTCGACTTCATGGCCTTCGGCGACCCCGGTTATCCCTACGCGGGACGGGAGACAGCCGACCTGCTCGCCTCCTACTTCCGAGATCGGTTCGACGTGGTGGATCGCTACCAGATGTTCTGGTACATGAGGCGCTGGCACGTCAGCCTCCGGGACCTGATGCGCAGCCGCCAGCGTCTGGTCTGGTTTGGCCGCGCCTTCGGCATCCGGTACTTTGTCATGGGGTATCTCATGCCCGCGGGCAGCTTCGATGTCGTGGCCCAGGTGGTGGACACGCAGACCGGCCTCGTGCAGAGCCGCGCCCGCATGCGCGTGCACGACGGCGACGAGATGCGCTTCCGCATGGCCGACTTTTCCCACGCCCTCTTTCTCCCCGGCGGGGAGCGCATGGCGTGGATCGAACGGAGCGACCGGCGATACCGGCTGCTCTCGGACGGGCAGACCTGCATGCGCGAGAACAAATTCGCAGAGGGGATGCGGCTCTTCGGCGAGCTGATGAACATCCTCGACCCCGACCGCGACCGCGCCTACCTCACGCAGGCGCGCCGCCATTACGACGAGGCGAAAGGCGGCTACGAACGGTCACACCGACCGGAGGGCGTCGTCAGCCTGGCGACGAATCTGGCGCAATGGGGACGCGAGCGGAAGGAGGCGGAACGAGAGGCCGAGGTATCCCGGCGGAAGCTCGAGGCCGGCTATCGCACGGCCATGGACCAGGGGAACGCCGCGATGGCGGCGGGGGACTATGCCGAGGCCATGCGCGCCTTCGCCGCAGCCATGGGCGCGCGCAAGACCGACGAGGCGAACGTCGCCTACCTCAAGGCCAAGAAACTCGCCGACGACCAGCAGAAACAGTGGGACACGAACCGAAAGGCGGAGAAGGACTACGCCGCCCACATGGAATCGGGCAGGAAAAAATTGTTGCTCGGACAGTTCGACCTGGCCATCAAGGAGTTCGAGGCCGCCATGGGCGTGAAGGCCACGCCCGAGGCGCGCACGGCCCTGGACGACGCCAAGCGTCAGCGCGACGAGTTCCAGCGCAAGCAGGAAACTGCAAAGGCAGAGAAGGAGCAGCAGGAGCGCATCAACCGCGCCTACACGGACTTCATGGCCGCCGCGCGCAAGCACATGAAGCAGAAGGACTACCAGGAGGCGGCGGCCGATTTCGCCCAGGCCGTGGCGATGAAGAAGACCCCGGAGGCCGAGGCCGGCCTCCAGCAGGCCCAGCAGCTCCTGACCAAGCAGGAGGAGCAGGCCCGCGAGGAGGCGGAGCGCCGCCGCCGCGAAGCGGAGACGGCAAAGCCGGAGCCGAAGCAGCCGGAGGCGCCGAAGCTGTCCCCCAAGGACGAGGCCTATGCCCGCCTGATGAAGGACGGCAAGGACTTGATGGAGAAGGGCGAATTCGCCCAGGCCTCCCGGCTCTTCGGGCAGGCCTACGGTGTTAAGAGAACCGACGAGGCGAAGGCGGCCTATGACGAGGCCATCAACAAGATCAAGACGGAGCAGGCGAAGAAGGAGGCCGAGCGAAAGACCGAGGCGGAGGAGTCCCGCCGGGAGAAGGCCGAGGCTGCCGCCCGCCAGAAGGAGATAGACCAGCAATACAGCGACGCCCTGGCCCAGGGCAAGCGGCACATGCAGGCCCGAGAGTACGACAAGGCTGTGGCGGAGTACGAGCGCGCCCTCGGATTGAAGAATACGCCGCAGGCCCAGGCGCTCCTGGACAAGGCCCGGACCCAGGCCGCGGAGGCCCGGAAGACCGAGCCGGAACGGAAGCCGGAGACCGAGAAGAAACCGCCCGCCAAGCCTCCGTCAAAGCAGGAGGAGACCTATGCCCGCCTGATGGCCGAGGCGAAGGCGCTGATGGAGAAGGGCGATCATGCCGGGGCGGCCCGGCTATTCGGCCAGGCCTATGGCGTGAAGAAGACGGACGAGGCCCGAAGCGCCTACCAGGATGCGCTGAACAAGATCAAGGAGGCCCAAGCCGCCGAGCAGGCGAAGAAAGAGACGGAGCAGAAGGCCAGAGAAGAAGCCGAACGGCAGAAGAAGACCGAAGAGACGGCTCGCCAGGCGGAGAGCGATAGGGCCTATGACGATGCCATGGCCAAGGGGGAGGGGCACATGAAGGCCGGCGACCACGAGAAGGCAATCGCCGAGTTCACCCGCGCCCTGGACATCAAGAAGACCCGGCAGGCCCAGTCCTGGCTGAACCGCGCCCGAAACGAACAGCAGGCGCAGATTGACGCGGCGAAGAAGGCCGAGGCGGAGCGCAAGGCCCGCGAGGAGAAGGGAAAGGAGGATGCCGCTGCGCGCGCACGCGCCGAGCAGGCCAAGACCGAGGCCGTTGACCTCGCCTACCAGCGCCACATGGAGGCGGGCCGGAAGCAGATGGAGCAGAGACAGTATCGCCCGGCGCTCTCCAGCTTCACCAATGCGTTGAGGGTGAAGAACACCCCGGAGGCCCAGGCCGCCTGCGATGAGGCGAACCGGAAGCTTCAGGAGGAGCAGGCCGCGGGGCAGAGGGCCGAAGAGGAGCGGAAGGCCAAGGCCGCAGAGGAGGCCCGGCGACTGCAACAGGAACAGGAACGAAAGAAACAGGAGGCGGCGGAGGCTGTTGCGCAGCAGGCGAAAATCGAGAGGGAGTACGCCGACGCCGTCACCGCGGGGAAGCAATACATGGCGAAGAACGATTACGAACGCGCGGTGGAGGAGTTCACCCGCGCCCTCAAAATAAAGAATACCCCTCCGGTTCAGGGGCTGTTGCTCAAGGCCCGGCAGGCCGCCGCCCAAAAGGAAACCCCAAAGCCACCGACAAAGGAGGGACCGAAACCTGAGCCGGGCAAGGGCCCCGCCCCGACTGCGTCCAAGGAGGCGGCGCAGGTGCAAGAGCGGTTTGAAAGCTGCATAAAGGCCGCCGGCCAGGTGATGCAGAAACAGACCTACGAGGAGCAGATGGCGGAGATTGTGCGCATCCGGAACGAGATGAAGGCGGCGGCGCGCGACTGGCAATCACTGAAGGGACTCGATCCCGCCACAAACAAGGCGTTGCGCGACGCCTACAGCAATGTCCAATTGGCCCTGCAGGCGGCCGAGGTCGAGGCCAAAAAAGCCCGGAAGAAATAAGTCCGTTCCAGGTAAGCACATAGAAGAGGCTTTCACCCCCTCCTGAAACGGTAGGATGTCGCTTCTGCTTTCTACCTGCGGATGAGGCTTCCCAATACGATCACTTCTTCTCCGGCTCGAGGATCAGCGTGCGCAGATCGAAGGGCCGGAGCGCCAGAGGCACAGTGAGCTTCCCGTCATGCACTGTTGAGTCGAGGCGCTGGGCCAGGGCGGCGTCGAAAATGGCTGCCGCTTTGGGGGCCGGCAGGGGAATCGTGAGCGTGATCGAACGCGCAACGGGCGCGTCGTTGACCACGGCGAGGCGGTCGCCGAACCACTTCACCCACAGACGGTCATCCGTCGGCTTCGGCTCGATGACGCCATCGAAATCCCTCGGCTCGACGGCGGACAGGGCGCGGAAGGCCCGGCAGAACTCGCGCACCTCGAACTCGCGCCCAATGGTTGCCGCGAACCAGTTGAAAAGCGTTACGTCCTGCGGGTTCATTGTCCGCATCGCGTAGGTCAACGGCTCGAAGAAATTGCGCCCCACCGGCGACCCCGGCCCCACGCGGAATCCCCACGGGTGGAACGGTATCTCCCAATAGTTGAAATACATCTCCACGTGGCGCGCCTCTTTGGAGACAAACATCCCCGTCTGGCACGGCTCGTAGAACCACGGCTTCCACCACGGCCGCCCGAAGTAGCGGTCCGAGTTGATGCGAATGAAATAATCCATGCAGATGTTGGATTCATCGCGGAACAACGCGGGGTCGTAGCCGGTGCAGCGATAGATGTCCAGGATCGGCGTACCGTCCTTGGAGAACTCCTCGCGGGGCATGATCCGAACGCTCAGTTCCAGCTTCTTGCCCTTGGACGCGGCGAGGTCGCGCATCTGCGCGCAGAAGGCGTGCCAGCGCGCACACCGCCAGGCGATCCACTTCTCCCAGGCGTTCGCCTTGAGCCAGTCGTGGCATTTGGCGGGCGTGTCGAGCCCGTCGGGCAGCTTTACGCCCTCGTCCTTGGCAAACTGCTCGACATCCCACCGGCCGTAGCCTGCCGTCGAAGAGGGTGTGGGGAACTCCCAGCCGTAGAGTCCGCCGATGGACGTGTCGAAGCCGATCTCCGGCACGTTGCCATAGCCCTCGCAGGCATCGAGCATGGCCTGAAGGGAGTCCATCACGACCTTCTGCGTCTGCGGTCGCAGGGGATCGGGCAGCGGGCCTTCCTGGCCGAACTTGAGGATATTGCCGCTGACGGCGCGCTGGAAGTTGTCCTCATCGCCCTCCAGGAGTTTGTGGTAGCTGTGCAGATACATGACGCGCGGGACGACGGCAATGCCCGCCTCCTGCATCAACGGCAACGCCTCAGCGAAGAAGTCCAAGTCGCTTGCCTGCTCGAAGCGATTGCTCTTGAAGTATGCCTTGCTGCTCAGTGGGAACGGCCGAAGCTCGAAGCGGTTCAATCCCATGAACTTCATGTAGTCCAGAAAGAGCCGAAGCGTCGAGGCGCGCATCGCGGCGCCGGCGCTCGGGAAGCCGTACTTGTCGAAGAGAAGCCGAATCTCCGGGAAGAAGATGGATACCGACCGCGCGGCCGTCCCTTCAGGGAGAGGAATCACGTTCTGAATATCGGCAAACGGCTCGATGACTTCATATACCCAAATCCGCGACACGGCGGCGGGCGAGGCGTCGGGGAAGTGGGCGCGCTTTGTGCCCGAAATCATGACTTCAACGGCGTCGGTCTTGGGAAAGAGCATGAGCGCCTGGCGGAACGGCTTCCCGTCGGTCGGGTACTCGCGCCCGGAGTAGGTCACGCTCAGGTGGATCGCCGTCCGGTCGCCGACGCCGCAGGACGCCAAATGCGGGGCGGGTTTGCTGTCGAGCGGGTGTTCTATGGCGACCTCCAAGTACCGCTCGGCGTCGTTGATGGACTCGACGACGATGAGATGCGGCGTGGGCCGCGGCGTCACTTTCAAGCGATAGGAAAATGCGGCCAGCGCCGGGACCTCGCGCTTGCGATGCTTCTGCTTCTGTGTGACGGCCTCCTGCGGGCCGACGCACCGGAACTTGATCCCGGGGGCGAGTTCCTGCACGGCGGCCGGGCTGTTCTCCCAATAACCGTGATCGGTCTGGGCGCAGTCCACTTGGTCAACCAAGCGGCACGCCACGGCATCCGCCCACCGGGTGTCGCGCGCGAGTTCCTCGCGGCGGCGCAGGGCGTCCTGTTTTGGGATGAACTCCCCCAGCAGGAACAGTCCGCCGTCGTCCGGCAGGGCAGCGATCTGTTCCGCTTGGAAACCCACGCCCCTGGGCCTGGGCTCTGTGGGTCGGACCATGGCCTCCCGCCGCGCCTTGTCGCCGTTTGCCTCAAACGCGCCCGCGATCTTCACCGCGAACGTGCGCTTGCCCGGCGCGGGATAGAGATACGGAGGGATCGCGGCCCTCAACACTGCCCGCTCCTCTTTTCCAGGCATCGCATCGGCGGGCAAGGGCGCGGAGGCGATCTGCGTGTCGTCCATCAGCAGCGCAACCTCGCAGCCGTCCCCTATCGCCTCGGTGCGTTCATAGCGCAATTCCGCCTCAAATGGCTGTCCCACGGCAATGGTCTCCGGGAGCGTCACCCCGAGATAGGAGACGCGGGGGATGGGTCTGCCCGTCATCGCGCGCCGGACCTGATCCGTCGTCAGAGGGCAGTCATAGATGCGGATGTCGCCCAGGTCGGCGTCGGAGGCCCACCCGCCGCCTCGATCCGCCCCGAACTGGAAGAACTCGCCCTCCTGCGGCGTCCAGGTGAACTTCTTGGATGCAACCATGTCCCCATCCAGGAAGAGCCAGCTTCCCACCCGGCAGTCCCACGCGGCGGCGACGTGGCGCCACTCGCCCTTTTTCCATGCCTTCACGCTGCCCGTGAGATAATTATCCTTCTCGTCGCGCACATCAAAGCGCAACTGGCCGGTGTGCCACTCCCAGAGCGTGAGGGAGTTGTTGCCGGTTTTGAACTGGCGGTCATCAACAAAGAAGGCGTGGTTGCTCTGCTCCTCGGCGTCCCAGTTCGGCCTGACCCACAGGCAGACCGTGCCGCATTGCCGGTTGAGGTTTCCCTTGGCGGCGAACCGCAAGAGACTGCCCTGTCCGAATCGCAACGCCTTGCCGTGCCTGCCCTCAACCGGCAGGACGTCCTTCTGCTCCAACGGCTCGGCGCTTCCGGCGGCAAAGGAAGGCTTGGCCTGGTCGTCGCCGGACAATTGGAAGAGGAGTTCATCGGCCCACAAGCCGTCGCCGAAGAGGAAGACCGTCAGCGACAAGATGAAAAGGCCGTTCCGCCAATCTCTCATCGTTTTCTCCTTTTTCGTGTATTTCACTGCGCAATTCTGTGGGGACGCTCCCGGAGATTTTAGGCCGCCGGGAGGATGAATGCAAGGCTGCTTGGACGACGTTTGACAATCTGTGCATTGTATGGTACACTCTGTCTATCACTCAGACGGGGCCTTTCGCAGAAGGGCATTCTTGACACGACGAGGGAGCGTGCGGCCATGAGAGTCTGGATTACCCAGCAGGTCGTGAGCGTTCTTGTTGCAGCTTCATGCAGCGTGGCCATTGCCGACTACAGCGGCGAGGACTGGGCGGACCCGGACTTCCAGACCTACAAGGTCAAGAAGATACTCCTTTCCGTCAGCGGCAAGTGGGAGGGGTCCAAGGCCCAGGTGGACGAACGCGACGTCACCGAGACCCTGACGAAGATGCTGATACGCAAGGGCTACGAGGTGGTAACCCAGCCGAAGGACCCCGCCGACGCCACGCTTGTGGTCGCGTATGTAGCCCTGTCCAAAGCCGGACCAGGAAACACGGTGAACGGTACCGCGCAACTCACACTGGGAAAAACAGAAAAAGTCATCTTCCGCGCGAAGGGCGAGGCGCAGGGCGTGAAAAACGTGACGGTCGGCCACGCCTTCTGTCGGATCATTGACAAGTTGCCTTCCTTGCCGGACGAAGGACCGCGGAGGAGAAAAAAGGCAAAATGACCGGGCACCGCAGGCAAGAAGGCCCGATTCCCATCGCAATTCGTTTCTGATTGACAGAGGCATCGGCAGGAATTAGAATATCGGCAGGTGGGGGTGGATGCGCCCGTGGTGTTGGGCGCGGTGTCTCTGCCGGGCTTGCTTCCAACCCTTTCATAGACGTTGACGATGGACTACTACTCGACCTTAGGCGTCAGCAAGAACGCAACCCAGGAGGAGATCAAGAAGGCCTACCGCCGTCTGGCCAAGAAATACCACCCCGACAAGAACAAGGGTGATAAGGAGGCCGAGCGGCGGTTCAAGGAGGTCGGCGAGGCCTACGATGTCCTGAGCCACAAGGAGAAGCGCCAGCAGTACGATCGCTTCGGGACGGCGGGGCCGCAGGGCTTCTCCGATTTCTTCCGCCAGGCCGCCGGCGGCAGGGGCCGGCCGACGACTGGCGGCTTCAGCTTCGACGACCTCGGCGACTTCGGGAGCTTCTTCAGCAACTTCTTTCGGGGCGCCGGGGCCGACAGCTTCCGCCGCACGGCCCGGCAGCGGGGGCAGGACATCGAGGCCGATGTCTCCGTCCCCTTCGACCTTGCCGCCTGCGGCGGGAAGACCAGCATCACCATCCCCCGCATGGAGGCGTGCTCCACCTGCGGCGGCTCCGGCGCCAAACCCGGCAGCAAGAGCCGGCGCTGCTCCACGTGCCAGGGCACGGGGTCGGTGCAGTTCGGGCAGGGCGGGTTTGCCTTCAGCCGCCCGTGCCCTCAGTGCGAGGGAAAGGGACAGACGGCGGAGGACGTCTGCCCCACGTGCAGGGGCGCAGGGCAGGTGCAGCGGCAGCGGCGGATTGACGTCAAGGTTCCGAAGGGGATCAACGACGGCCAGCGCATCCGCCTCGCCGGGCAGGGACAGGAGGGCGTCGGCGGCGGGGCGAAGGGGGACCTCTATCTCCGAATCCGGATCCTCCCCCACCGGGACTTTGCCCGAAAGGGACGGGATATCTACTCGGAGGTCGAGGTCCCGATGACCGACGCGGCGCTGGGGACAACCGTGGATGTGCCGACGATGGAGGGGACCGTGTCGCTCAGGATTCCGCCGGGGACCCAGCCGGGCGCCAAGCTTCGCCTCCGCGGACGGGGCGTGGAGGACGCCGATGGGCGAAAGGGGGATCACTTTGTCGCGGTGAAGGTGAGTATTCCAAAGTCGTTGAGCAAGAAGCAGAAGGAACTCCTTCAGGAGCTTGCTAAGTCATCGAGATAGGTAGTGGGAATGGGGCAGGGCCCTGATGCTTGCGAGTGAACGACGAATGACTAAGCTCGAAAGCCTAAGAGAATGTCTAATGCCCAAGCCCCAATAACGAAGAAAGACTCTTGTTCGTCATTTGGACATTCGTCATTAGTACCTTAGTGGTAAAATCCTGCTCAAAATGGTAAGGATTTTTCCTGTTTGGTTCCGGCTACGCCGGGTTATGAATTCGTCATTGACCGTGGGCGTATAGTCTCTTTCATAGGATGCAACTCTCTTGTCGAAAATCCATGTGGCCTTCTGGTGGCATCATCATCAGCCTTACTATAAAGACAACGTGACCGGTGAGTGGCCGATGCCGTGGGTGAGGCTCCACGGCGTGAAGGACTACTTCGGGATGGCGGCCCTGATCGAGGAGTTTCCGAAGATCAAGGCGACAATCAACATCGTCCCGTCCATGCTGGTTCAACTCCTCGACTACGTCGAAAACTGCGGCGAAGACATGGCGCTGCGGCTGGCGCGCAAACCGGCGGCGGACCTCAAGCGGGACGAAAAGGAATTTATCCTGCAAAATTTCTTCATGGCCAACCCCGAGTGGATGATCCGCCCCTATGCGCGCTACCGCGACCTCCTCACGAAGCGGAGGCCCCGCGACCCCGACATGGCGGCCGCCATCCGCCGCTTCGCCGAGCAGGACTTTCTCGACCTCCAGGTCTGGGCCAATCTGGTCTGGTTTCACCCCAAATCGCTGGAGCAGGATTCCTTTCTCCGGGACATGATCCTGAAGGGGCGGCGGTTTTCGGAGGAGGAAAAGGCGGGGGTCCTTCGTCGGCAGATGGATATCCTTGCCCAGATACTGCCTCTTCACAGGCGGCTGGAGGAGCGGGGCCAGATCGAGACGACCACAAGCCCCTTCTATCATCCCATCCTCCCCCTCCTCTGCAACCCCGCGTCGGCTCGGGAGGCCATGCCCGATGTGCTCCTCCCGAAAGAGGCCCACCCCAACATTGACGACGCGCGCGAGCAGATCGCCCGGAGCGTCCGGTTTCATGAAGAAAAGCTGGGCAGGCGCCCGCGCGGCATGTGGCCGTCGGAAGGGTCGGTCTGCCCGGAGACGGCCCGGCTGGTGCGCGAGGCGGGGATCGAATGGCTTGGGACCGACGAACAGATTCTTGAACGCTCGGTCAAAAAACAGATCGAGCGAAGAGAAAACGGCGACCTCCGCAACCCGGAGGTCCTCTACCGTCCCTATCGTTTCAAGACCGAGTCCGGCCCGTTGACCATCCTCTTCCGCGACCGCAACCTGGCCGATCTGATCGGCTTCCAGTACCAGCGCTCCAGACCCGAGGCGGCGGCCGAAGACCTGGCCGCGCGAATCGCCAGGATCAAGGCAACCGACAGCAGGCCCCCCCTTGTCTCCATCATCCTCGATGGGGAGAATGCCTGGGAGTACTACCCGAAGAGCGGCGTCGAGTTCCTCCGCGACCTCTACACGCGCCTCTCGGAGCACCCCAACATCGAGACGACCACCGTCAGCCGATACCTGGATCAGTTCCCCGCCGAGGAGGCGCTGCCCAAGATATTCGCCGGGTCGTGGATTGATCACAACTTCTCTATCTGGATCGGCCACAAGGAAGACCGCGCCGCCTGGGACTACCTCTACAAGACCCGACGGTTCCTCGCCGACGTGGAGCGCTCGGGCAAGGTGGACAAAGAGATCGTCAAACGGGCTTGGGAGGAGATATACATCGCCGAGGGCAGCGACTGGTTCTGGTGGTTCGGCGACGATCACCACACCGACCAGATCAAGGAGTTCGATGACCTGTTTCGCCGGCACCTGAAGAACGTCTATGCCCTCGTCGGTGAGGAGCCGCCCATGCTGCTGGATCGGCCCATTGCCGAGCGGGGGGTGGTGTCCAAATACTCCCAACCTCTCCGTTTCCTGGATGTGAAGGTGGACGGGCGGATCACCAGCTTCCTGGAATGGGTTGATGCGGGACGCTGCAACCTGAAACGCGCCGGCGCGATGGATCAGACCGGCGAGCGAATCCTCCGAGACCTCCACTTCGGCTTCGGCGCGGATAGCCTATTCCTGCGCATTGACGTGGAGGGGGAGAAGGAACTGGTCATCCATGAGGGCGACTCCCTCCGCGTCCATTTCTATTCTCCCCAACAAGCCATGCTGGCGGTGGAGGGACTGTATGGCGAGACCCAGCGCGCGGAGATTGTCGAGGGACGGGCCGGCGACGCCGCACCGAAGGCGGCCTTTCGGCATGTCATTGAGGTCTCGTGCCCCTTCGCCGCCCTCGGCTTCGCGGAGAACGAATTGGTTGGGTTCTTCGTCGAGTTGATCCGCAACGGCGAGGTTCTGGAGCGCGCGCCCCGCGTAGGCGGCGTCGAGTTTGCTGTGCCCACTTCGGACTTCGAGAAGATTTCCTGGCAGGTATAGATGAGAACGGCCGTCGGACTGATCCTGTGCGCTTCCCTTCTCGGATGTGGGTGGGTGTACAGGAACAGCAAAGTAATGGACGTGCTCGTCCTCCCACCCCGCGTTGAGGTGGCCACGCATGCGGCCAGGAGCGACGACGGCGTGTCGCTGGCCCTCCACAGGCACGCCAACAGCAAACCGCCCAGGGACGCCGCCGTCCTCCTGTGCCACAGCATGGGTTTCAATTCAGGGGTTTGGGAAGCCGGCGCGAAACCCGGCCTGGCTGCATTTCTCGCCGTCGAGGGATACGATGTGTGGCGGCTCGACTTCCGCGGATGCGGCATGAGCGGCCCCGCGTCGCCCCAAACCACGCTCGATGACTATGCTCTGAGAGACATCCCCGCGGCGCTTGCGCTAGTGACCAAGACGACAAACCGACGGAAAATATTCGTGATCGGCCACGGCGCGGGTGGGACCGCCGCGCTGATCCATGCGCTGTCCGCCCGGGAACCGATGCCGGCGGGACTGGTCCTGATCGGCTCGCCCCTCACCGCCCCCCAGCCCCGCGATGCGATCTTGCGGGACCTGTCCGCCGCACGGCTGCACCTGGCCGACCCGCTTATGAGATACCCTTCCATCATCCCCAACCTCTCCCCGCCTCCTCCAAAAGGATGGGAGAGCCTGTTCATCAATCCAGCCAACATCGAGCCGGACACGCGCGACAGGCTCTTTCGCCAGTGCTCTGAGCCGATCCCCGACGGCGCGCTCGACCAGTTCATGCAGATGCTTGAGACAGGAAGGTTGAAGTCGCGCAACAGTGAGCGGACGTACCTTGACGAGTGCGGGGTGATCCGCCTGCCCCTCCTCGCCATTTGCGGCAAGGGAGACAATTTCGCCCCGCCGGAAACGGTGCGGGCGACCTACCACAAAGCATCGTCCATGGGCAAGAAATTCCGACTGTTCTGCCGGGCCAACGGCGATGGGGCGGATTTTGGGAATATGGACCTCATCTGCGGAAAGAATGTTGATGCGATTGTCTATCCCGAAATCGAACGATGGCTTCGAGAGCAAACCAACGGCAAGACCGAGTAACCGAGAGGACTGTGTTCTGAGATCGAGGAGGGAAAAATGGCCAGGACCTATCGCGTCGGCGTGATTGGCATGGTGCACGACCATGTCTGGAAGGAATCGAAGCTCTGGCAGGCATGCCCGAATGTGACGCTTGCGGCCGCCGCCGATCCCAACGAGCCGCTCCGGAAGAAAATGAAAGAGCCGTGCGGTGTGCAGGTGCTCTACGCCGACTGGCGGGAGATGATCGAGAAGGAGGACCTCGACATCATTCAGCTCGCCGTCGAGAACAACGCCGGCGCCGATGTGCTCGAGGCCGTGGCCCCCAAGGGCCTGCACGTCATCAGCGAAAAACCCATGGCCGCCCGCCTGGAGCAGGCCGACCGGATGCTGAAGGCGGCGGAGGACGCCGGCACGCTCCTCCTCATCAACTGGCCCATCGCCTGGAGCCCGGCCATTCGGACCGCCGCCCGCCTGGCGAAGGAGGGAGCCGTCGGCCGGCCCTTCCATGTGCGCACACGCATGGCCCACTGCGGGCCGAAGGAACTCGGCTGCTCCGAGTACTTCTACGGCTGGCTCTACGACGCGGAGAAGAACGGCGCCGGCGCGCTCATGGACTACTGCTGCTACGGCGCGGCCTTCTGCCGCCATCTCCTGGGCATGCCCAGGGCCGTCCAGGGCGTGATGGGGTGCTTGGTCAAGGAGAATTTTCCGGTGGATGACAACGCGGCGATCACGATGATCTACGACTACGCCTTCGGCGTCGCCGAGGCGTCGTGGACGCAGATACCCTCCTACCACGATACGATCATCCTCGGCAGTGAGGGCACGCTGATCACCGACGAGGGCAAGCTCTGGGGCGCGACGAAGGACAAGAAGGGACGCTTCCTCGTCGAACTGGACCCGATGCCCGAGGGCGAACGCAACGGACCCGAATACCTGCTGCACTGTCTCGAAACGGGGGCAAAGCCGGAGGGCATGTGCGCGGCCAGGAACTGCCGCGACGCCCAGGAGATCCTCGAGGCCGGCCTGATCTCGGCCCGGGAAGGAAGACGCATCGAATTGCCCATCAACCCGTAACGCAATAGAGAGGGAGTCGCTGATGAGCTACAAGACGATCCTGGTATTTGCCGCGCACCCCGACGACGAAATGGCCATGTCCGGCACGATGTCCAAGGCCGCCGCTCTGGGCGTGCGCGTGGTCATCGTCCAGTCCACCAACGGCAGTGAGGGCTACCCCCGGCCCGACATGAAAGACACCATCGTCGCGGTACGCCGCAAGGAGGCCGACGAGGCGGACAAAGTGCTCGGCACGGAGCGCATCCACCTCGGCCACGACGACATGGCCCTGACCAACAACAAGCCTACATTCAAGCAGTTCATCAAGGTAATCCGGAGCGTCCGGCCCGACGCCATTTTCACCCACGGTCCCCACGACTTGCACCGCGACCACCTGGCTACCAGCGCCCTCTCCATCGAGGCGCGATGGCAGGCCGGCCAGCCGGTGGCGGCCCAGTTAGGCGAGTCGTGGAAGACGCCCCATCTCTATTTCTACAAGGCGGTTCGAGGCGCAGAGCCGGACTATGAGGTGGATATCTCCGGCTACGCCCATAAGTCCGCCGAGGCCCGCCGGACCCAGGTCTCCCAGCACACGCTTTTCCGAAAGACCGTCGAGGACTTCGACCGCGAGATCGAGGCGATCAAGAAGAGCAACGAACGAAGGACGGAGCGCTTCTGGAACGCCGACGTCGTCCTCGGCTATCCGACCCTGTCCAACGAAAACGTCCCTCGGCCGGAGTGGATGATTGCCCTGAGATAGCGGAGGCCCGATGAAACCCAGGAAAATTGTCGTCATTGGGGCAGGAAGCAGTTTTGGGCCTGATATTGTCAATGAGCTGGCGCAGCAGGCGATCTATTTCGGCGAAGGGCGGCTCGCGCTGGTGGACCTGAACCGGGAGCGCCTGGAGGTGGTGGCCGAGTTCGCTCGGCGACGCATGAAGGCGGAAGGGGCGGGACTGGCGATCGAGACGAGCGAGGAATGGCGAGCCGTCATCGAAGGCGCCGACTTTGTGATCACCGCGCTTTCCGTCGGAGGGATCGAGGCTGCAAAGCTGGATGTCCTCCTCCCGGCGAAGTACGGCGTTTACTACCATTACGGCGCTTCCGTAGGACCGGGGGCTGTCTTTCAGGCCTGTCGGCATATTCCCCTCCCAGTGGAGATCGCTCGCGAGATGGAGCGCTGCTGCCCGGAGGCGTGGCTCTTGAACTACGGCAATCCCCTCAGCCCCATCTGCCGCGCCATTGTGCGCACGACGCGGATCAAGACCATCGGCATGTGCCCGGGATACATCGCCATGCTTCCTGGCATGTCGAGACTCCTGGAGGTGCCCGAAGACGATATCGAGATCTTCGCCGTGGGGATCAACCACTGCACCTGGGTGATGGAGATTCGCGTGCGCGGCAAGGATGCCTACCCGATCCTGGCGGAGAAAGCCGATATGAATGATCCGGCGATGGACTTCTACCGGACGTTCGGGCTTTTTCCCTGCCCCGGCACGAGCCACGTCGGTGAATTTTATCCTTTCTGCAAAAAAGAAAAAGAGCCGCCCAAGGGGATAATGGACGGTACGGAGAAGACGCATCCGGAGATGCGCGCCCGCAACCTCGCCGAGGCATGGGGAAAGCTGGCCGCTGCGCTCAGGGGTCCCGGATCCCCGAAGCTCTCCGAGATGGGGCTTTTGAAGTCATTCAAGTTCGACATGGCGGGAAGGAGCGCGGCCTGTCTCTCGGGCCGGGACGAGGCGATGTTCGTGGTCAACATCCCCAATCGCGGGTCCGTCGCCAATCTGCCCGAAGGCGCTATCGTGGAGGCGCCTGCCTGCATCGGGCCTACAGGCGTGCGCGGGTACTGCATGGGCGCGCTGCCGGAATGTGTTGCCAGCACGATTCGCGCACACATCGCCCATCACGATCTTGTCGTGGATGCCGCATTGACGGGGGATCGCAGGATCTTGCTGCATGCCTTGCTGACCGATCCGTGCGTTCCGTTCACGATCGAAACAGCGCGCCGGTTTCGTGATGAAATGCTGGAGGCGCAAAGCAAGTGGCTGCCGCAGTTTTCGACAAAGGCATGAAAGGAAGGAAGAGGTTGGCTTCGGATTATCTCTGCAGGACATTTGCGCTCGATGGCCGCGTCGCTGTCATCATCGGCGGCAACGGCTCCCTCGGCGGCGCGGCGGCCCGGGCCCTCGGCAGGGCCGGCGCGTCGGTCTTGATCGTGGGACGAAACGAGAAGACGTGCCGAAGCCGAATGGAGGAGCTTCAAAGCGCGGGCATCACCGCCGGGTTCTGCACCGGCAACGCCACGAGCATTCCCGACATGACGCGCGTCCTGAACCATGTGCTCCACCGCGAGCGCTTCGACCGCGTTCACATCCTCGTCAACGCTGCCGGCTCGATGATCAAGAAGCCCTTCCTCGATCTGACCGAGGAGGAATGGACGAGCGTGATGAACGCCACGCTCGACGCCATGCGCATCCCATGCCGGGTCTTCGGCCGGCACATGAAGGAACGCGGCGGCGGAACCATCATCAACTTCTCTTCCATGGGGGCGCAGATGCCCCTGGCCGAGTCGGTCCCCTACTCCTGCGCGAAGGCGGCGGTGGACAACCTGACGAAGCAGTTGGCGTGGGAGATGGCGCCGCACGGCGTGCGGGTCAACGCGATCGCCCCCGGGTTCTTCCCCGCCGAACAGAACCGCGAGGCGCTGAAGGGCGAGCGGGGCAGGCAGATTCGCGGCAACACGGCCATGAGGCGCTACGGCGAACCGGACGAGATCGCCCCGGCCATCCTCTTCCTCGCCGCGCCGGCGTCAACCTTCGTCACGGGGACGATCGTGGAGGTGCACGGCGGATTCCAATCAGTCTGCCTCGGCTTCAAAGAGCCGGATTGAGTTCCTGAATCGAGACAAGTCGCCTGCTACCGGCTCTCCTCGTAGGAGTTAAAATCAATCACGTAATCCCACCAATTGTTCAGCTTGCCATCCGTCCTGCCAGAGGCTCTGGGAAGGTGTCGGAACCACCACCTGTGATGCTCGCGGCAGTCGCCGTTGCCCCACTCGGTGCAGTTCACGAGCCGCTTTTTTCCCGTAAGTCGGGGGTAGTGGAGCCAGTCGTCGCCGCTGCTCAATACCTTCCTCTGATTGCCCCACTGATAGTCCGACTCGCTGTTGGGCGCGTAGTGCACGTTGCCACATGCGGCGTGCCCCGGCCTATGCTTGTCAATCAGGGTGAAGCGTTCCCAAGCATTTAATTCTTCCATCGGTTTCAAGTTGTCCCATCGGCCAAAGACCTTCGCCAGGATGTTTTCGGTCCGGTGTCCAAGGTCCTCCAGCATCTCCCCAACCCCGCGTTCGTAGTTGAACCCCATGATGACAAAGATGCGCGGGCACTCGACGCCCTCCACTGGCCCGGAATTGCACCAATAGGCCCCTTTGCCTGCCATCGTGGATTCCCAATATCCGAAGTATGGCCCTCCCCACAACCACACCTCGTCAATCTCCCGCTCCTCGACTCGTTTTGCCAGATCGAATTCCTTAATGATCGCAACGTAGTCCACATTATCCGGATCGTGCCACCCCTTTCCGGATTGAAGGCAGTCCATGTATTGTTTTGCGGTATAACGAAATCCGTCCTTTAACACGGGAAAGTTGTTTACGTCTTTCCACTCCGTAACCTGGTACTGAACGTAACCTCCGCTGCACTTTTTGACGTCTGCGATATACTCCTTGGTCAGTTTGCGAGGATCATTCCAACGTGCTGCTTCGTGCAGGGGCGCTCTGCCGCATGAGGGATCGAAGTTGATGACAAGAACCTTCGGCTTGATCTGTTTCCGCTTGTCCAGAGGAACCTTGGCGTCGTCGCCTGTGAAGGCGACGCCAACAAGCCCGAGACCGGTCAACGCAATAACGCCAATCCATTTCGCCATGGTGAGTTTCTCCCCTTTCCCGCGTTTCAGTCCTTCTTCATGATGGATCGGCAGATTTCCACGAACCGGTCGGGATCGTCCGGTGTAAACCGAAGATACTTCCAGAATCCGGACTTTCGCCGGATTGCCACATGGCGGCAGAGGTCCGCCCCATCGAGCTTGAGGGGAAGGGAATACACAAGGCCCTTGCCGCGGAACAGATCGCCGAACACAAACGCGGGGCGAATCTCGATCTCAAGAATCTCATCGGCGGGGATGACCAGGGTCCGCAGCGCAAACCGACACTCCAGCTCAATCCTGTCCGGATAAATCCGGTATTCCTGCCACAGGCTCCTCGCCGAGCGAGGCGAGACGTAGATTGGTTCTGATGTTGAGGCCATGGTTTGCTCCTTTATGTTCCGCCAACACCGAAGTGTTCCTTGAGGAAGGGGATGAGATCCTGCATGTTCCGGCTGTCGAATGCATGGACGCCGAACGCCCCGCCGCCGACGGCGATATAGCCTAATGCCAGGCCGCCTATGGCAATGTACCCGATCGCCATCCCGCCGATGGCGATCGTCCCCACGGCCATTCCGCCCAGCGCCAACAGAAGACCGATGGCCACTCCGCCGACGGCGATGACGCCGAAGGACAAGCCGCCAAAAGTGATGAGGCCAAGGCATATGCCCCCGCCGGCAAACCCGCCCACGGCCACGCCGCCGATGGCGATGATCCCCTTGGCCACGCGGACCCTGCCCGTCTCCGGGTCAACGCCCTGGGCGATGTGGATGAGCGGCAGGCCGAAGAGCGTGGCCTCCGACTTATACTCGTAGCCCATCGCCTGCTGGATCGTCGCGGCCTGGACCCTCCTGAGCTGGTCCACTTTTTCCTTGATCTCCTCGATCCGCTCGGTCATCTCCTGCTCGCGGTCGTCTTGCCCGTGTTTGTCGCTCATGGCCACTCCTTTTCGATGCGCAGGATTTCGTTCTATTGGTACTACGCCGTAAGAATAATTTTTATTGCCTCGGAGGGATTCTTGTCGAGGAGATCCATCGCCGTACCAACGTCGTCCAGATCAAAACGATGGGTCACCAACTTCCGCGCCTCGTCCTGATGCTCGGCGAGGAACCGGATAGCGTCGGGGAAGATGCCGCAACTGTTCCGCGATGCGACCAAATCCAGCTCCTTCTTAATCATCACATCCGCGCGGATGCGGCTCGGCTCGGCGGTCAGGCCCACGACCACCACCCGTCCCGCTGGGGAGACCATGTCCACCGCCGCCTCCAGCGTCGCCGCCCGCCCCACCGCCTCGATGACGACGGTCGGCGGCGCGCCGCCGAAGGCCTTGCGGACTCGCGACGCAACGTCGTCGCCCGCTTTGAGGGGATGGGCGATCCCGATCTCGCCGGCAAGCGCCAGACGCGAATCCACCATGTCAATCACCCCGACCTCCGCCCCTTGCCCTTTCGCCACCATCGCCGCGCAGAGGCCGATCGGCCCCGCGCCGATCACGGCCGCGCGGTCGCCCCCCGCCACCCGGCCGCGCTTGCAGCATTGATGGGCGATGGACAGGGTCTCGACGAGGGGGCCGAGAGCCGGGGCGACATCCTTCGGCAGTTTGTGCAGCAAGACAACGGGAAGCGCCATCATCTCCGCCATCCCGCCGTCCACGTGGACGCCCAGAACCTTCAGGTTCTCGCAGCAGTTGTATCGCCCCAGGCGGCACGGATAGCACACGCTGCAGCGGATGAGCGGCTCGACGACGACCGTATCGCCCGGTCGCAGCCCCTTTTCGTTCTTGCCGATCTCCAGAATCTCGGCGCAGAGTTCGTGTCCGGGGACGCGGGGCATCTCGACGTAGGGGTTCAGGCCGCGGTAGGTGTGCAGGTCGCTGCCGCAGATGCCGATGTGCCTGATCCGCAGGAGCGCCTCGCCCTCTCCGCGCCGGGGTGTGGGCGCGTCCTGCACCCGAATCGCACGCGCTGCCTCGAAGACGACTTGCTTCATGTTTTCCTGAATCCGTCAAACGAGCAGGCCGAGTTCTTCCGGCATGGGGTCATAGATTCGCCGCAGGTGCCAGTCCACATAGGTCTCGCGCAGCCCGTCGTTGATGGTTCGCTTCACCTGGTCCATGGCCTTCTCGTAGAAGTCGTGGGCGACCTGATCCACATAGAAATGGATGGGCGGATGATAAGTGACGGCGATCCGTCCGGGCCGGGGGAGAAACCAGACCCTCGGCCAGACGCGATACGCCCCCGCCACGCTCACGGGCACGATCGGCGCGCCGCTCCGCACGGCCAGGCGGACGGCGCCCGTTCGCGTGTCGCCCATGATCGGCTGATACGACCGCCCCCCTTCCGGGAAGATGCCGACCACCTCGCCGCGCTTCAGCATGGCCAGGGAGGACTCGAACGCGCCCTTGGGCGAGCCGTCCACATTCACCGGAAACGCGCCGAACTGCCGGACCAGCCGCCCGAGTATCGGCACGCGGAAGACCGCGTTCCACGTCATCCATTGCACCGGCCGCCTGCGCACGCCGAGGTGGACGGAGATGGGATCCAGGTAGCTGGGGTGGTTCGAGACCACGAGGACCGGTCCGAAGGAGGGGATGTTGTCCTGGCCGTGGAACTCGATCCGCCAGAAGAGCCGGAACAGAAACCTCAGGATGGCCTGGGCCATTCGAAGACTCATCGCTCAGTTCTCTCCTGGGACAATATGCACAATCGTCGCTTCGGGGCGACAGAACAATCGAAAGTCCGTAATCGGTCCCGCGCCCAAGCCCTTGTTCAGATGAAACACCGTTTCTTTCACCTTGAACACACCGCAGGCGCGGCGGCGGGGCAGCGTGCTCCGCGTGACCAGCGCCCCGATGAACGGCAGCCGTATCTGCCCGCCGTGGGTATGGCCCGCGAAGACCACGTCCACGTCCTGTTCGGGCGCCCCCTCGGTCACATCGGGCGAATGGACGAGCAGGATCGTGTGGTCCTCCGCCGCCACTCCCTCCATCGCCGCATCCAGATCATCGCGCGAGAGAAACGGGTCGTCGAGGCCGACAATGACGATCTCGCATTCGTCCACCTTGACGCGCCGGTGCTCGTTCACCAGCACCGAGACGCCGATCTCCGTCAGGCGTTTGATGAGCTCCTCCGTCTCGTTCTTCCGGCTTGCCCGCCGGCTCGTCGTAAAGTGCGTCAGGTGATGGATCGTATCCATCAGCGTGATGGCATAGTGGTCGTGCCCGCCGAGGACGAAGTACGTGCCATAGCGTGGCTTCAGCGCGGCCAGGGCCTGCACGCAGTCGCCAATCCCGTCTGGGCTGTCAATCATGTCGCCCGTGGCAAAAACGAAATCCACAGGGCGCTCGGCGAGGCCCTCGATGAACCGTCGTTTCCACCCATGGCCCTTCCTGAAATGCGCATCGGTCAGGTGGAGGACCGTCAGCCGGCGGGGGAACGACTTCCGCACATGGATTGTCACCTCGCCCAGGTGGAACCATCGCGTCTCGACAAAGATCATATAGGCGGCCAGCACCAGCCCCAGTACCACCAATACGTAGATCAGAACGGCCACGACTACGGTCACTCCTCCGAAAAAGAAGACCGTATCACAGGCCGCCGGGCCTTTCAAGTAAATTTGCCCTTGGGTGAACCTGGGACCCGAACCTGGGCCTGCATTTCAGAAACACCTTGCCCCGGCCGCGTACGTGCGATATACTCTGGATCGCCGAATGTCACCCTTTTGTTCCTCGTGAGCAGAGAAACGCGGTTCATGAAGAAGGTCGTCCTCTGTCTTGTCCTCCTGATCCGCATCCTCCCGGTTGTGCGCGCCGACGAGGATGAGGCGCCCATTTATACCATTACGATCCACGACCTGCCCAGCCCGGCCGACCCGAAGTACGCCCCCTTCAGCGCGTGGTTCGCCAACCATCCGAACGTCCGGCCCGCGCGGACGACGCAACTCCGCGTGCAGACCCTCGAGCGCGGCAGCCTGTTGATGTCCATCGCCGGCGGCACGGCACCGGATATCCTGCGCGTCTATGAACACGAAGTCAAGGCATGGATTCGCAACGGCGTGTTCGAGAAACTTGACGACTACATCTACAAGGACTCGGACGGAGACGGCAAATATACCCATGGCGCGGACGAGGTGATCTGGAAACCGTTCCTAAACATTCCCGAGCAGATTCGCGAGGGCTTCATCCTCGAAGACGGGCATATCTTCACCTTGCCGCGTTTCCAGTGGATTCAGCGGATCGTGTACCGAAAGGACCTCTTCCGCGATGCGGGCATTGATCCCGAAAAGCGTATCGAGACCTTCTCAGAACTTCTGCGCGTCGCGCGCAAGCTGACCGATCCCAAGGCGCGGATTCCCGGCGCGCAGAGACCCAAGGGCCGCCACGGCTACGGCATCATGCCTAACGGGTGGATCTTCCAGGGATACTTATACGCCTATGGCGGACAGTCCATGGCAACCTTCAAGACCTGCCCCTCGTGCGGCACGGAGACCCGATTCCCGCAGAAGGAGTTCCTCTGGCGATGCGGGAAATGCGGGGCCGACCTGAAGGGCATTCGCGGACGCGAACGGGCGGAACTGGACAGCCCGGAGGCGCGCAAGGCCCTCAAGCTCCATCAGGACATGCTGTGGGGTCCCTTTGTCAAATGCCGCAATTGCGGCGAACCGGTCGAACTCGGCGACGCCAAAACCGTCCTGACGTTCCCGCTCAAGGCCGTTTGCGGGCAGTGCAAGACGGCGCTCATCGTAGATTCCGACGAGGATGTGATCCACGGCTGCGCGCGTCCCCTGATTGATGAAGACACAAATTGGCAGGAGCTCTGGGCCAATGGAGAGGTCGCCATCGTGCCCTACTACGTCATTGACTGGATTGCCAACAGCAATGTGGACTCGACGGTGGTCGGCATCATGCCCTTCCCCGAGAAGGGCGGGGCGAGCGCCTATCACCATTACGGCATCTACAGCGGGTGCAGAAATCGCGCGGGCGGGATGGACCGCGTCAGGGTTTGCGCCGAGATGGTCCTGGATTTCGAGTCCCAGTTCTACGTGCCCAAAGACGACCCGAACTATCTCAAGTATGACAAGATGGAGGCGCGCGAGCTGGTCAATCACGGTTTCTTCAACCTCTGCTCCTACGATGAGCTTATTGCGGCGGGGTTGAAGGAATACGCCAATGAGATCCCGGAGGGCAGCCGTCTGATGCAGCGGCTGATCCATGATCCGAATCACTACACCTTCCTCCCGATGACCGAGGGCTACTCGCGCGTCCAGCAGGAGGTGCTGGGCCACGTCCTCATGAGCCGCATCTGCACCGACCGCAACTACGACATTGACGCGCAACTGAAGAAATGCAACGCGCTGGCCAACACCCAGGTCTTTCAAAAAGATGAAATTGTGGCCGAGGCGATGCAGAAATACCGCCTGCCGTTCATCGGCATCCTGATTGCGCTGGCGGCGTATGTGGTGTTTCTGGTGTATCACTTCATCGTGAAGGGGGCGGGCCGGTTCGGCGCCTACCGGATTCCCGGACGAAGGATCTCCCTGGGCCGTCGGGCCGCCTCGATTCTGCTCCTGGCGCCTGCCGTGTTTCTGATCCTCGTCTGGGCCTACTATCCGCTGGTTCGCGGATCGGTCATGGCGTTTCAGAACGTCAAGATGATGGGCGGATCGCGCTTTGTCGGCATCGAGAACTTCGTCCGTGTCGTAACCAACCCGCTTTTTGCCGGCGTCATAAGGGCCACTGTAATATACGTTTGCGCCGTGCTGTCGCTCGGGTTTTTCGCGCCGGTGGTCCTGGCCATCCTGCTCTCCGAGGCAAGGCGCGGCTCGACGGTTTATCGGGCCATCTTCTACGCGCCTCACCTGCTGGGCGGCGTGGTGGTCCTCTTCATCTGGCGCATCTTCTACTTGCCCACCGAGGAGGGCCTGCTCAACCACATCATCATGTCGCTCGGGAACGGCCTCAAAGAGTGGTTCGGGCTCAAGCTCAACCTCGGCCCGGTGCGGTGGCTGCAGGACCCGCGCATCAACAAGTGGCTCCTTGCCATCCCTAGCATCTGGGCGGGGACGGGATCAGCGTGCCTCGTCTATCTGGCGGCACTGAAGAGCATTGACGACGAGATGTACGAGGCGGCCGACATTGACGGCGCGGGGATGCTCAGCAAGGTGTGGCACATCACGATCCCCAGCCTGAAGCCTCTGCTCATCATTAACTTCGTCGGCGCGTTTATCGGCGCCTTCCACGGCATGGGCAACATCCTTGTCCTCACGGGCGGCGCATTCGAGACGAACGTCATCGGCTTGCAAATCTTTCTGGAGGCCTTCGGCTATCTCCGGTTCGGGTCGGCCACGGCGCTGGCGTGGATTCTCGGCTCGCTGCTGATCGGCTTCACGGTCTATCAGTTGAGCTTCCTCCGCAGGGTCGAGTTCAGGAGGGCCCAGTAATGCCGATCCTCGGAAAAGTCGGGCAAAATCACCCGAGCCAGATCGCCCTCCGCCTCGGCATCTACGGCCTGCTCACGCTCGGGGCCGTCTGCATCATCTTTCCGCTCCTCATAGTCCTGGGCCAGACCTTTAGCGACATCTTCGACCTGCGCGACAACACCATCATCCCCCACTACCTCCGCGACCGGAACGAACTCGCGCTGAAGCATATCTTCTCGATGGCGCCGCAGAAGCTTGACCTCCTGGCCAGCCGGCACAACCGAAACGAATGGACCAGCCAGGTGAACATGCGCGAAGATCACCATTTCTACGCCACGCGGCCGGCGGCCTTTGCCGAGCAGGGGCTGTCGCTTGACGCCCACGAGCGGATCGTCGCCGACCTCAACGAGTTCAAAAAGACAATGGACTCCGACGCCATGTTTGTGCGCATCTTCCGCGCGGAGGACTACTACCGGCCCTTCCTGCAAAAGAAATACGGCGCAGAGGCCGACGCCCTGCGGGAAGAATTTAAGGAGACCGGGCGATGGCCCGCATGGATCGAGCGCACCTATCCCGACGAGCGGGAGCGAAAACACATCCTATCCCGCCGCGACCGCCTCGGCCTTGCCATCATGAACCATGACTTCCAAAGCGATTATCTGACCTACCACGGCGTGGAACTCCTGCCGCCGGGCAACTTCACCGTCCCCTTCTGGCGGCCGGGCCGGACGAAGAAGGACCTCATGTGGAGCGAGTTCAAGCGGTCGCTCCCGCCGGAGGGTAAACTCATCATCTCGTCGGACACCTACTGGCACACCTTCCTGAAACTGAAATATCCCAAGATCGAGCTGCTCAATGAGGCGTGGGGGACATCGCACGAGGGCTTCTACGGATTGAAGTGTCCTCTATCGCCGTCGGGCGAGCCGAAGCTCCGCGCTGACTGGGAGGAGTTCATCGTGAAGCGATGGCCGCGGCGCCTGCTGACTATCCCCGCCGACTACGCGCCCCGGTGGCGGGAGTACGTCAGGCAACGCCTCGATGCGAAGGTCGGGAAAGAGAACGGCCTCTCGGAAGCCGGCAAGCTCATCGAACAGACATTGACCCACTGGGATGACCTCCCTCTGCCGACAAACCTGCCGGACGATGAGACGCTGGGTCTATACTGGTGCGAATTCACCAGTACAGGCGCGATCCCGCCAGATCGGATGGTCCTCGATGCGCCGGAACTGAACTTCCGGAAGTTCCTTCGCGAGAAATACACGCGCATAGCATCCGCAAACCAAGCGCCGAACCTTCCGGAGGTCCGGAACCTCCGGGAGGTCGGCCCCGGGGAAACGCTGGCCGCCTTGAACAATGTCTGGAAAGGATCGTTCAAATCCTTCGACGACGTTCCCCTGCCGTTGGGCCTCTACGACGACGCACCAATCCGCTTCCACCCCACGCGGGTCCGCCTGTCGCACATGACCGAATCCTTCGAACGGGTCTTCGAGTATCTGACCGGCCGCGGGCGGGCGATCCAGAACACGCTGGTCCTCGTCGTCTTCTCGCTGCTATCGGCGCTGACGGTCAATCCCATCGCTGCCTATTCGCTCTCGCGCTTCCCCATGAGGCACACGCAGAAGGTCCTCATCTTCTTTCTGGCCACGATGGCCTTCCCGGCCGAGGTGGCGATGATCCCTAACTTCTTGCTGCTGCGCGACTTGGGACTCCTGAACACCTACGCCGCTCTCATCTTTCCCGGCATGGCCAACGGCTTCGCCATCTTCCTCCTCAAGGGTTTCTTCGACTCGCTGCCGCAGGAGTTGTACGAGGCCGCCGAGATTGACGGCGCGAGCGAGCTGCAGGTCTTCCGAATGGTGGCCTTGCCGCTTGTGACCCCGATCATGGCCTACATCGGGCTGAACACGTTCGTTGTGGCCTACAGCAGTTTCATGTGGGCCTTTGTCATCTGTCCCAAACAGGAGATGTGGACGCTCATGGTGTGGGTCTATGACTTCCAGACGCAGAACCCCGGCAACAACTACATCATGGCGGCGACGGCGCTCGTCAGCATCCCGCCGATGATCGTTTTCCTCTTTGCGAACCGCATCATCATGCGCGGCATTATGATCCCGTCCATGAAATAGCGGGAAAGGGGGACCTTCTACTTTCTCTCCTTCGATTCTCGGAGGGACAGGACGAAGCACGCCCCCTCGTCCACGCTCGCATCCAGGCGAAGGTCGCCCCCCATCTTCCGCGCAAGCCGCCGACTGAGCGCGAGACCGAGGCCGACGCCCGGAGCGGTGTGCGCCGCCTCATGGGCCGACTTGCAGAACGGGCGGAACAGACGTCGCGCCTCCTTCCTCGTGATGCCCGGCCCATGATCGCAGACCCGGATCAGAGCCGCGCCTTCGGTCGCCTCCGCATCCAGGTGAATCACCGGCTCCGATGCGGACGAGGCGTACTTGCAGGCATTGTCCACCAGATTGAAAAGGATTTGCTCGACGGCCGACGGGTCGGCAAGCACGGTCGTCGCCGACGCCTCGTCATCCGCCTCGACCTCCAACCGCATCCCCGCCTGCTCGGCCCGGGCTGTCAGCCGATCCTTTATGCGGTCCAGAAGGTCCCCCAGCACGACGCCCTCCACCCGCCCCGCATCCCCCGCCTGCTCGATGCGGGAGTAGGCCAGGACATTCTCGACCAGGTGCGCGAGCCGGTCCGCCTCGGCGCGCATGGTCTTGAGATACTGTTTTCGTTTTTCGTCGTCGCGGATCATCCCCTCGTCCAGCATCTCAGTGTACATGCGGAGCGTCGTCAGGGGGGTGCGCAGCTCGTGCGTCACCGCCGACACAAACGACGCCCGCCGCTCGCTCAGCGTCACCGTGCCGAGCAGCAGGAGCGCCGCCCCGATGGCCGGCAGCGCCACGCAGGCCCATGCAATGATGAGGGAGAATCGGATCGGCGACACCCAGCTCTTCGTGTGAAACGGCAGCGCGCCCGGAACGAGCCTGGCCGGGATGCCGGCGAGGACCCGGCCCCGCTCCTCCCCGCCCGGTTCCGACCGCATCGGCTCCAGCCGCGCCCACGGCAGGAGATCGATCGCTTGACGCCAAAGCCATCGCTCCAGCACAGGCCAGTTCAGCCAGCAGCCCTGGACGTATTCCTTGCCTTCGACCGTCACGCGCCGCGCCAGCAGAAGCTCGTCTTTCACCCACACCGGCTTCATCAGGCCCCGCGCCACGCCCCCGCTATCAGCGCTTCCCCGGACCGATGTCAGGTTCCGCTGCACCTTCACATGGGTCTTTGTCCGGTAGCCCCACTCGATCTTCCCGCGGGTGAGCTCGGCTTCTCCGTTCTCTTCATTCATCGGGCAAAGACTGATTTCCGCCGACGTGGGACTTTTCGCCCGAAGCGCAGCAAGAAGCTCGTCCCGCCGGACGATCCCCTGCAAACGGTCCAACCGCTCCTCTGTCGCAATGAGGGTCTCGTGTTTCACATGGCGCTTCGTTGCCGTGTCCCGCATCTCGCCGGTCGGGACCTGGGGCGACGTCACGTTCCCGTCGGGATCAATCTGGAAATGAAGCAGGATATGATCCGACTGGTACGTCAGCAGCGGCGAGGGGATCATCACCGGCTCGCTCTCCGGCGCACCCTTCACATGCGCCGAGGCGCGGGGAGCGGTCGTGACGAACGCGCTGTAGGACGCGAAGGGCCGCGCACCATCCTCGGCCAGGATGGGCAGCAGGGCCGAGTCCATCCGCCACAGGGCAAGTCGGATGTGCTCCTCCAAGAGCGCCTGCTGGCGCGCCTCGGCCTCGCGGCGGCCCAAGCGCACGGCCGTGTAGCTGATCCATCCCATCGAGCACAGGACGATGGTCAGGCAGACGCCAAAGACCAGCCACGTGACCCAGATTCGCCTCATGGGGCGTCCTTTCCGGTGGCGAACTTGTACCCCTTCCCGCGGACGGTGAGGAGCACGCGCGGCTTGGATTTGTTGTCGCGGAGTTTTTCGCGGAGGCGAACGATGTGCATGTCAATCGTGCGCGTGTCAACGGCGTGGCTGTGGGCCGGCTCGATGCCCCAGATGCGCGACAGCAGCTCCTCGCGCGAGATGGCGCGGTTCGCGTTCGCGGCCAAGTAGCGGAGCACGGCCAGCTCGCGGTCGGTCAGGTCCGTCCGTTCGCCGTCGTCGAAGCGCACCTCGCGGCGAGCCAGATCAACGATCCCGCCCGGCACGGCGACCTCGGAAATCTCCATCGGCCGCTCCGGCGTCCGGCGCAGGACAGCCTCGACGCGGGCGAGGAGTTCCTTCACGCTGAACGGTTTGACGACATAATCGTCGGCGCCCATCTTCAGTCCCCGGACGCGGTCGCCCTCCTCGCCGCGGGCGGTGAGGATGACGACGGGCAGCGTGGGGCGACGCCGCCGGACCTCGGACAGGATCTCGAACCCGTCATGGCCGGGGAGGACGAGGTCCAGTAGGAGCAGGTCGTAGGTCAGGTGAAGGGCCGAGTCGAGGCCCTCGTTGCCGTCCTTCGCTTCGAGGGTGTGGTATCCCTCGAACTGCAGCGCGTCGAGGATGCCGGCGCGGATGGCGGCGTCGTCTTCGACCACGAGAACACGCGATCGCGTCATAGGCGTTCCCTCCCATTTGCCGTCCTTTAGTGTACCTGATTTTCCCCGCAATGCAAGGGCGCGTTCACCTTTCGACTGCATACCACACATTCCCATCATTCCCCCGATCCTCTCTCCCATCGGCCAGTTTGTCATTGAACCATCCATCCGCCCCGTCGCCTTTCGTGATGAAGGCTGCGTCCATCGCCGGGCCGCAATTCGGGCCAGAGTAAACTCTCTCTGACATATCCGTCGCGTACACATCACCCGCCTCGTTGACGACGAAGGCGCGCTTGCCTGTCTTGCCATACTTCACGGGCCAGGCGTAGAGAAGGAAATGTTGCTCCTGAGAGTCAATGGCAGCTTGGTCTGTGATGGGATTGAGTGTGGGGCCTGGAGCAATGGGCGAGCTACTGGCTGCTCGGTCGTCAACGGGAAAGTCCCCCTGTCCCGCGAGATAGATGCGGTAGAAATACCCGGACTTCTCGGAATAGCCCGGGCCGGTGCTACCGCCTGTGCAGAACTGCGCACTCAGATAGACCGGCGACACCGGGCAGTTCACCCCTTGCTTGCGCGGAGCCAACTCTCCGCACATTTCTCCCAGGAACCCATACTCCCCTGTCCCATCCATATCCTGATCCACCTCACGCTGTTGCTTGAAAATGGCCTGCTGAGTTGCGACCGTCTTGAGCGAGCCGACGGTGGCGGATTCGTTGGCGGCAAGTCGGGACCGCGGGAGAATGAGACTGAAGTGTAAGGCGGCAAACATTGCCGGACTTCCGAGAACGATCCCCCATATGCTCATGCCCCTGTACTCACGTGCCAGCCTTTCATACATGATGAGGGCAAATGCGATGATTCCCAAGATGGCTGCACATATTCCGCTTGTCAACCAAGCCGTCGAGCACAAACGCGAAAAATGGCGCGACCAGGAAACATAGCCGCGTGGTTGGCAGAAGGACAGAAGAAGAAGATTCAATAGACTAATCGTCCCCAATGTGACGCTCGCCACTGCGACTATTGACGATTTGGGGGGAGGCGAAGAGAACATCCGATTGAGACTACGGAACGCAGCGGCGGCGCAATCAGACAGGCCTTGCACAAGTTGGACCAAAGCCAGAACGACAACAAACGCTGTGCTCAGAAGGACCATCAGGGCGCTGAAAACCAAGGCAAACTGTTCGCACCGACTGGCCGACGTGTCACTGCCGTTGAGAACGAAACCGAAACAACAACAGCCAATGTAGGAAATGGCAAGGCAGATAAAAACGCAGAGCGCGATTGATATCCAACATGCTTTCTGCATCGCTATCCTCCCGGTTTTCCGTTCCGCCGAACCGGTTACCGCCTTTCCCCCTGCCCTAAGCATACACCACGTTTCTGCGTCTGTGTGTAAAGGGTTTGTAACAAGGGCGCTGACGGCCAACGAAGGCCGTTCACGGGAGTTTTTGCTTGCAATAAAATGCGAAAGGCCGTATTTGGGGGGCCAAGATGTGCGCAGGCGTCTGGTTGGCCGCGTCTCGTGGATTCCCGCTTTCGCGGGAATGACATATGGGGTGGCCACGGAATGCGAACTTGCAATATGCCGATGAGGATAAGCAATGGACTCGGAACTGAGGTTGATGATTCCCGGACCGACTATCGTGAGCGAGAAGGTGCTGGAGAAGCTTTCCCTCCCCATGATGCCCCACTACGGCGACGAGTGGAGCGCGTTCTATTTCGATGTCGTCGCAAAAGCGAAAAAAGTTTTTCAGACAAAGGACGATCTCTTCATCCTGGCTGCGACGTCCTCGGCGGCGATGGAGCTGGCCGTGAGCCATGCGACCGAGCCGGGCGAGAAGATTCTCATCTGCAACAATGGCTTCTTCGGCGACCGCTTCGCGGAGATGGCCGAGTGCGTCGGCGCGGAGGTTGTGACCACACGGAGCGAGCACGGGCAGGCAATCACGGAGGAGCAGGTGCGCTCGGCGCTCAAGGAACACCCGGACATCCGCGCCCTGGCCGTGGTCCACAACGAATCGTCCACGGCGGTCGAGACGGAGCTGTCGGGCATCACCGCAGCCGCGCAGGAGCGCGACGTCCTGACCATTGTTGATTGCGTGTCGAGTCTGGGGGCGGTGGATATCCCCACCGATGAACTCGGCATTGACTTCTGCCTGACCGGGTCGCAGAAGTGCCTCGCCGCGCCGGCGGGCCTGGCCCTGATTAGTGTGAGCGACCGGGCGTGGGGGCGCATCCGCAGTAGAAGGCAGCCGGTCCCCTCGTGGTATCTGAACCTGAATATCCTTGCGAAGTACCGCGGCGAGTGGGCCGACTGGCACCCGCAGGGGCCGAACTCGGCGTCCGTGCCGCTCTACCTCGCGCTCGACCAGGCTCTCGACGAGGTCATCGAGGAGGGTCTGCCGGCGCGTTTTGCCCGCCACACCGGGGCCCGCGACGCCTTCCGCGCGGCCATGCGGGCGATGGGTCTGGAACTGTTTGTGGAGGACGCCGTCGCCAGCCGGACCCTGACGGCCGTGCGCCTGCCCGAGGGGATTGACGGCGCAGCGCTCCGAAAGAACATGCAAACCAAACACAAGATCCTCATCGCCGGGGGCCTGGGGGCGACGAAGAACACGGTGATCCGCGTCGGGCATATGGCGTGGACGGCATCAGCCGAACATCTCCTCCCCACCATCGAGGCCATCGAGGCGGAACTCCGCGCCGCGGGGGTCGCAATCCGCCCCGGCGCGGCCGCCGAATCATTCCGGCAGAAATTTCCATAACCCCAAAGACGTTTTCGACATAGCGCCGTATAGATATACGGAACGGGCTTGTGCTACGGGGAGAAGTTTTGGTAGACTATAAAATACGTAGATTACCGAGCCTCGGGCGCTACAATATCGAAAAAAGTCCCAAAGGAAGGGAGAGCCATGCGCAAGACTTTGGGAGTGTTGGTGGGTATCCTCCTGACCCTTGGCTGCAGCAGTCAGCCGAAAATCCCGCCCGCGGCAGAGACTCCTCCGCCTCCCTCGCGCTCCGGGACAACGCATGAGGAGCAGAAGACTTCTCCGGAAGCGCCGACGGCCCTCAAAGACGAGCAACTCGATGATAGGGGCGACGGTCTCGCCAAATCTCTGACCCTCCAAAGGTGCATCGCTCTCGCGCTCCTTCAGAATCCCGAAGTCCGGTCGGCGAAGCTCTTGGCCTCGGCCATGCGCCATCGAATCAGACAGGCAAGTTCCTTTGAGGACCCGACGGTCATGAGCGTGATCGGGACGGAGGCGGGGGACTCGGAGACGATGGTCGGCTTCTCCCAGAAAATTCCTTTTCCGGGCAAACTGTCTCTCCGCGGGAAGGTTGCCGAGGAAGACGCCAACGCTGCCGAGCGGCTTGCGCAAGGCGTGGAGCGGCGGGTCCTCGCCGATGTCAAGAAGACCTACTACAACATCTACGTGGCCCACAAGACCATCGAGGTCACCAAGCAGAATCACATCCTGCTCGAATCGCTGGCAAAGCTGGCGGAAGTCCAGTATGAGGCAGGCCGAGGCACGAAACCGGACTATCTTCGCGCCCAGGTGGAGCTGTCGAAACTGGACGACCAGTTGATCCGCTCGGAGCAGGAGCTTGGCACAGCCGAGGCCAAGATGAACATGCTCCTCAGCCGGCCGGTGAACGCGCCGCTCAGCGCGCCGGAGGATTTCAAGGCGACGGAGGTGGACGTGCAGATCGGCGCCATGCTGGAGATCGCCTCGCAAAGCCGGCCCGAACTGCTTGCGCTCACCCACGTCGTGCGGCGCGAGGAGGCGAACAAGAGCCTGTCCATCCTCAACTTTTTCCCCGACCCAATGGTGGGGTTCCAGTACATGATCAACGAGGAGATGTGGGAGGTGACGGTCGCCACCAATGTGCCGCTCTGGTACGACCGGCTGACCGAGGGCGTCCGCGAGGCCAAGGACATGCTGGCCAAGTCCCATGCCGACTACGAGCAGCAGAAAAACCTGACGTTTTTCGAGGTCAAAGACGCCATCGTGCGCGTCAAAACATCGGAGCGGCTGGTGCGCCTGTTCCGCGACACGGTCATCCCCCAGGCGAAGGAAACCTTTGAGTCGTCTCAGTCCAGTTATGAGGTCGGCAAGGTGGACTTCCTGACGGTGTTGGACAACTGGCGCGGAGTGCTGGACTTCGAGTTGGAACTCTACCGGGCGCAGTCCGGCCTGGAGCAGAATTTTGCGGAGTTGGAGCGCGCCATCGGCGCGGATCTGACGCCCCAGGGGCAAATCAAACCATCCGGAGGCGCTACCCATGAGCGATAACACAGGAAAACCGAGCAAGCTCGCCGTCCTCCTCAAGGGCGTGTTGAAGTTGTTCTTTCTCGCGGCTGTTGTCGTTGCCTTCGGGGTGGGGTACTGGCTGCGGGGAGCGCCCGCCCCCCCTTCCCGGGAGCAGGCCCCAAAGGCCGAGGCGGAAGAGAAAAGGCCCATGACGTGGACCTGCTCGATGCACCCGCAGATCAAGCTCCCCAAGCCCGGCAAGTGCCCGATCTGCTTCATGGACCTTATCCCCCTGCAAACGGAGCGTGGGGGCGAGGAACATCCCCGTCGCCTTGTCCTATCCGAGACGGCAAAACTCCTCGCGGAGGTCGAGACCGCCCCCGTGGAGAAACGATTTGTCGAGGCCGAGATCCGCATGGTCGGCAAGCTCGATTATGACGAGACGCGGATGGAGACCATCTCCGCGCGCATCAACGGACGCCTTGACCGTCTGTTCGTGGAATACGCTGGCATCCCCATCAAGAAGGGGGAGCATCTGGCGGAAATCTATAGCCCGGAACTCCTGTCAACCCAGCAGGAGTTGCTGGCCGCCATCCAGCGGGCGCGGGAGATGAAAGACGATGAATTTCACGCGGCAAAACGGCTGGCGCAGAGCGCCGTCAATGCGTCGCGCCGCCGATTGCTGCTGTGGGGTCTGCTGCCCGAGCAGATCGCCAGGATCGAAAAGACGGGCGAGACGTCCGATCATGTCACCCTCTATTCCCCCCTCTCCGGCATCGTGATCCAGAAGCATCTGCTCGAAGGCTCCTATGTCCAGGAAGGAACCGTCATCTACTCGATAGCCGATCTCTCGAGGCTGTGGGCGCGGCTGGACGCCTACGAGTCGGATCTGGTTTGGGTTCGCTACGGCCAGAAGGTGGAGATCACGGCGGAGGCCTACCCCGGCGAGACCTTCCCGGGCTGGATCTCCCTCATCGAACCTGTACTGACGGAAATGACCCGCACGGTCAAACTGCGGGTCACGGTGGACAACGCCGACGGCCGGCTCAAGCCGAACATGTTCGTGCACGGCCTCGTCCGCGCCAGGCTTGCACAGGGCGGGCGGGTAGTGGCCGAGCAAATGGTCGGAAAGTGGATCTGTTCCATGCACCCCGAAGTGGTGAAGGATAGTGCAGGGGAATGCCCCATGTGCCACATGCCCCTGGTGACGACGGAGTCGCTCGGCTATGTGACCGCGAACGGATCGAAAGAGCCGCCATTGGTCATCCCTGCCTCGGCCCCGCTGGCCACCGGCAAACGCGCAGTGGTGTACGTCGCGGTCCCCGACCAGGAGAAACCGACTTACGAGGGCCGTGAGATCGTCCTCGGCCCGCGAGCGGGGGATTATTACATCGTTGATGAAGGTCTGAAGGAAGGCGAGCGGGTGGTCGTCAGGGGCAACTTCAAGATTGACAGCGCCCTCCAGATCGAGGCCCGGCCCAGCATGATGTCGCCGCCTGCCAGGGAGGCGCCGGGGGTCGCCCCGCAAGGCAAGGGGCCTTCCCCTCCGGCGCGAGACGTTCCCGCCGAGTTTCATCGCCAGTTTTCGGCGGAGATCGGAGGCTATCTGGCTATGCAAAACGCGCTGGCCTCGGATCAACTGGACGCGGCGAGGGCCGAAGTCCTCAAGATGCAAACCGCCCTGGAAAAAGTAGACATGAAGTTGCTGGACGGGGAGGCCCATACGATCTGGATGGAGGAACTTAAGAACCTGTCAGCCGCGCTGAAAGCCTGCTCCGAGGCCAAGACCATCGAGGCAATGCGGGAGGGCTTTGCCCTGCTTAGCGATGGATTGACCGGAACCATTCGGCGGCTGAGCCATGCGGAGAAAGCGCCGTTGATCCGGTTCAAGTGTCCCATGGCCTTCAACGGGCGCGGGGCGTGGTGGCTCCAGGTGGCGCCGGAACTTCGGAATCCATACTTCGGGGGCGCCATGCTTCTGTGCGGGGAAAAGGTAGAGGAATTTGCACCGGCGCGACAGGAGAAATAGGGGCATCGCTGATGTCTGAACCGAGAGCAACGCAAAACCCGTCATGGATTGACCGGATCATCCGGTTTTGCCTCGAAAACAAGCTCGTGGTGGTGTTGATCCTCATTTTCGTCATCGGGGCCGGCTTGATCCTTATGCCGTTTGACGTGGAGCTCGGCGGGCTGCCTCGCCACCCGATCCCAGTGGATGCGATCCCGGACATCGGGGAGAACCAGCAGATCGTCTTCACCGATTGGCCGGGGCGCTCCCCGCAGGATGTGGAGGATCAGGTCACCTATCCCCTCACGGTAAGCCTCCTGGGCACACCGGGCGTGAAAAGCATTCGCAGCTTCTCCATGTTCGGCTTCTCGACGGTGTATGTCATTTTCCATGACGGCATTGACTTCTACTGGTCGCGTTCGCGGGTGTTGGAGCGCCTGAACGTGGCCCAGCAGCGCCTGCCGGAAGGGGTCGTGCCCGCCCTGGGGCCGGACGCGACGGCGCTGGGGCAGATCTTCTGGTACACCCTCGAAGGCAAAGGCTTCGACCTCCAGGAGCTCCGATCCATCCAGGACTGGTACGTGCGCTACGCCCTCCTGGCATCGGGCGGGGTCAGCGAAGTCGCGTCAATCGGCGGGTACGTCAAGGAGTACCAGATTGACGTGGACCCCGACGCCATGCGCGCCCACCGCGTGATGCTGCGGGACATCTTCATGGCGGTGCAGAAGGCCAACATAGACGTGGGCGCGGAGACGATTGAGTTCAACGGCGTGGAATACATCATTCGGGGCAAGGGATTTGTCAAAAAGCCGGAGGACATCGAAAACATCGTCCTCAAGGTGGAGGAGAACGTTCCTATCTACGTGAAAAACGTCGGGCGCGTCGTCCTCGGGCCCGCCCTGCGCCGCGGCCTCCTGGACAAGGAGGGGGCGGAGGTTGCCGGCGGCGTCGTAGTGGTTCGCTACGGCGAGAACCCCCTGGCCGTCATCCAGAATGTGAAGAATGCCATCAAACGGATCGAGCCGGGGCTTCCACGAAAGAAACTCCCGGACGGGACCGAAAGCCAGGTGCGGATCGTCCCCTTCTACGACCGCACGCAGCTCATCCACGAGACGCTGGACACCCTCAAGGACGCCCTGATCGAGGAAATGCTCATCACGATGCTCGTTGTCTTCCTCATGCTCCGCCACTTTCGGAGCAACATCCTCATCTGCGCGAACCTGCCCATCGCGGTCTTCATGGCCTTCATTATGATGTGGATCTTCAAGGTGGACTCGAACCTGATGAGCCTCGGCGGCATCGCCATCGCCATCGGCACGATGGTGGACATGGGCATCATCCTCTGCGAAAATATCGTCCGGCATTTCGACGAGGCAAAGCCGGGAGAGAGCGAACTCGAGGTCGTGTACCGAGCCTCCAGCGAGGTCGGCAGCGCCGTACTCACCGCCATCGCCACGACGCTCGTCTCCTTCCTTCCGATCTTCGCCCTGACGGGACCCGAAGGCAAGCTGTTCAAACCCCTGGCCTACACCAAGACATTTTGCCTCTTCGCCTCCGTGGTGGTCGCCCTTACGGTGCTCCCCGCCTTCGCCCACATCTTTTTCACAAGACCGAAAGTCGGGGCAAAGGCAAAATGGATTGCGAAGCTGGGTCTCCTGGCGGCGGGGATCGTCATCGCGCTATTCTTCTTCCGGTGGGCGGGGATCGCGCTGGCCGCTTACGCCATTTATCTCCTTGTAGCGCCGTTTCTTCCGTCGGCGATTCCCAGGCGAATGCCCGCGGTGGTCAGCGTGCTGGCGGCCGTCGTCGTCCTCTACTTCCTGACCCATCACTGGATGCCCCTCGGCCTGGGCCAGGGAATCCTTCGCAACCTCGTCTTCGTATTCGCGGCGAACGCCATTTGGTTGTCCATCCGCATCCCCTTTGCGGGCATCTTCTATCCCAAGATTCTCGGCGCGGCTCTTCGTCACAAGCTCGTGTTCCTCGTCCTGCCCGTCTCGATCACCGTGATGGGCTTTACGGTGTGGCTTGGCTTTGATCGCGTCTTCTCGTTCGTCCCTCCTCTTGCCGAAAAGGCCGGCATCCCCCAGGAAAAGGTGCGCGCCACGACAATCTGGGTTGGTGGGCGTCACAGGTTTCCGGGGATCGGACGGGAATTCATGCCCTCCCTCGACGAGGGGTCGTATCTCTTCATGCCGACGACCATGCCTCACGCCTCCATCGGCCAGGCCCTCGACATCGTGCAGAAGCAGGACATGGCCATCCGGGCCATCCCCGAGGTGGACATGGTGGTGGGCAAGATCGGGCGGGCGGAGACGCCCCTCGACCCCGCCCCGATCTCGATGGTGGAAACCCTCATCACCTATAAACCTGAATACGGCCCGCCGGATCCGATGTCCGGGGAACGGCCTCGCCTCTGGCGCGATTCCATCAAGACCCCGGACGACATCTGGAACGAAATTCTGAAGGCCGCCGCCGTGCCCGGCAGCACGTCCGCCCCCCGGCTTCAGCCCATCGCGGCGCGAATCGTCATGCTCCAATCCGGCATGCGCGCTCCGATGGGGGTGAAGGTGAAGGGACAACGACTTGAAGACGTCGAACGCGCGGGATACGACATCGCCAAGTTCCTCAAAGAGGTCCCCAGCGTCAGCCCCGAGGCGGTCATCCCGGACCGGGTGATCGGAAAGCCCTACATCGAGATAGACATTGACCGGGAGCGCATCGCCCGCTACGGCGTGAACATCCGCGACGTGCAGGACGTCATCGAGATCGCCATCGGCGGCATCCGCGCCACCACGACCGTGGAGGGGCGCGAGCGCTATCCCATCCGCGTGCGCTACCAGCGCGAGCTGCGCGACTCCATCGAGGCGCTGGAGCGCATCCTCGTCCCCGGCGCGGGAGAGGAGCAGATTCCCATCTCGCAGTTGGCGCGCATCGAATATGTGCGAGGCCCGCAGGAGATCAAGAGCGAGGACACGTTCCTCGTCTCCTATGTGCTTTTCGACAAGCGACCGGGATATGCAGAGGTTGACGTGGTAGAACAGGCCCAGCGTTTCCTCCAGGCCAAGATCGCATCGGGCGAGTTGGTCCTGCCCGCAGGCGTCTATTTCCATTTTGCCGGGAGCTACGAGAATCAACTTAACTTCCAGAAGCGATTCCGCGTCATCTTGCCCGTCAGTCTGTTTACCATATTTCTCATCCTGTATTTCCAGTTCCGCTCCACGCCTGTTTCGCTGATTTGCTTCGTCGAGATCGCGCTCTGCTGGGCCGGCGGCTTCCTTGGCCTGTGGCTTGCGGCGCAGCCGTGGTTTCTCAACGTCGAGATTTGGGGGGCGAATGTTCGGGAGGTCTTTCACCTGCGAGAGTACAACCTGAGCGTGCCGGTGTGGGTCGGGTTTATCGCTATTTTTGGAATCGCCACCGACGACCAAGTCGTCATCTGTACATACCTCAACCAGGTGTTTGCGCGGACCAAGCCCGCCTCCATCCGGGAGATCCACGCCGGCGTCGTCACCGGCGCCATGATGCGCGTCCGTCCCTGCTTGATGACGACGGCCACCACCGTCCTGGCCCTCCTGCCCGTGCTGACCTCCTCCGGGCGCGGGGCGGACGTCATGATCCCCATGGCGCTTCCGATCGTCGCGGCGATGACCCTGGACCTGATCGGCATCTTTCTCGCGCCCGTTCTCTATTGCGCTCTGGAGGAGTTCAAGCTGAAGACCGGCCTGGGGGCGCGATGAGTTCAAGGGACGGCGTCAATGGGGCCGCCGAAAGCGCATGAGGGAAAAGGGGACTGCTTACTTGGCGTGCCTGTGTTCGCGGAGTTCCTTCGTCTCCGTGTCGAACTCGTAGACCACATCGTGGTCGGGCTTGGTGGACATGGCGTGAGGGACGGTCCAGGCGCCGAAGTAGATGAGCGCGGAACGGATCGTCCCCGCATGGCCCACGATGAGGGCGGGGGTCTGATTCTCGTTGTTCTTCATCTCGTGGAGAAACAGCGCGACGCGCTTGTATAGCTCTGCATAGCTCTCGCCGCCGGGATGTCGGAAGCGGAACTTGTCCTTCTGACGCATCTCGGCCTCGGGGGTCTTATACGCCTCCTCGTTCCGCTTCCCTTCCCAGTCGCCGTAGTTCACCTCGATCAGCCGGTCGTCGGGGATCGGATCGAGGCCCTTGCGCTCGCCGATGATCCGGGCCGTCTCGCGGGTTCGTCGGAGGGGAGAACAGTAGATCCGCTCAATGGCGATGTGTTCGAGAATATCCGCGATCCGTTCGGCCGTCCGGCGGCCCGCCTCGGACAGATCGTTGAACCCCGGCTGGTCGGACTGCCCCTGGAAACGCCCGTCCTCTAAGCACGGCGTCTCGCTGTGACGGACGAAATAGAATTTCATGGGGTTTGCCCTTGGGCCGATCACGCCCCGCCGCAAGCGACCATCACCTTGACGATGTTCTTCGATGCGGCGAAGGCCGCTGTCAGTTGCGCCAGGGGATACGTCGCCCCGATCATCCGGTCCACGCGCACCCGCCCGTCGCGGAGGAGCGCGATGGCCTCCTCGAAGTCCTCCCGCGTGGTCCAGCCCGATCCCTGGATGCGCAGCTCCTTCATCAGCAGGGGCATCAGGTTGATCGGCATCTCGTCCTGTCCGCCGACGACGACGAACGTCCCGCCCCGCGCCAGCATCCCCAGCCCCCGCGACGTGATGGCGGGGATGTGACCGACGACGTCAAAGACGAAGTGGATGGGGACGCCCTTGAGCGCAGCCCACGCCGCGTTGTCGTCGGACTTGATCGTTTCGAGATCGGCAATCTCACAGGCGGCCTTCAGATTTTCCTCCTTCACATCGGCGATAAAGACCCGTCCCGCGCCGCGGACCTTCAGGCACTGGGCGGCGAGGAGGCCGATCCCTCCGGCCCCGAAGACCACGGCGTTCCCGCCCGGCTCGGCCATCTTCTTCGCCGCATGCAGGCCAACGGCCACCGGCTCGGCCATGGCCGCCGTCCCGAAGTCCATGCCCTCGGGCTTCCGCCGGACGATGTGCGGCGGGGCGACGATGTACTCGGCGAAGGCGTTCGTCGGGCCGTGGCTCGCGGCCGGCCTCTTCTCGCAGTGGGGCCAGAGGCCGTTCTTGCACGGCCCGCACGTCCCGCAGCTCAGGGCGGGATGGACAATGACGGCGTCGCCCTCGGCGAATTCCCCGCCCGCCGGGGCCCGGGCAATGACGCCGCTGAGTTCATGGCCGCAGATGAAGTTTTCCCGCGATGGGGCGCGGTTGAGGCCGTGCTTCTCGCTGCCGCAGATGCCGCAGCGCGCCACGCGCACAAGCGCCCACCCATCGGGGACCTGCGGGATGGGGAACTCTTTCATCTCGAACTGAAGGGGGCCGGAATGCACCGCCGCACGCATGGTCCTTGAATTGCTCATAGCTGGTATTGCGTCCTAACAAGGAAATGGAACAGACTCTCGCGAAGCTCCTGCTCAATGTTTCTGAAGTTCGGGTGCCCGAGCAGATTATCCTGTTCGGTGGGGTCGTTGTCCAGGTTAAAAAGCATATAGCCCCGCCCCTCGTCGTCCATGGCGTACTTGTAGTCGGGGGTGCGAATCATGAAATTGCGATGGCCGTCGTGGAAGATTTCGCTGTAAGCGGCGTCGCGATAGTGGACGTCCGGGTGGCGCAGCAGGGGCCAGAGCGACTCGCCCATGCAGCGATCCGACGGCTTCGACTCGGTCGCTTCGAGGATCGTGGAAAAGACGTCAATGATCTCGACCGGCGAGTCGCTGCTCTTGCCAAACTCGATCCGCCCCGGCCATCGGAGAAGGAGCGGCACCCGGATGGAAGACTCGTAAAAGACCGACTTGTGGAGGCGCAGATGGTCGCCGGCCATCTCGCCGTGGTCGGACCAGAAGATGATGAACGCATCCTCCAGCCATCCCCGCTGCGCGAAGGCGGACATGATCTCGCCGATCCAGTGGTCAATGAGCGAGATTTTCCCGTAGTAGTTGGCGCGGATCATGCCGATGATTTCCCGGTCGAGGTTCTCCTGCCGTCCCGACATCATCCGCTCCCTCGCATGGTCCGGCATCCATTCGCCGGGGCTGCCGGATCGAATCGCCTTCGGCGTTTTCATCGGATCGTACATCTTGAAATACATCGCCGGAGCATCCCACGGCTCGTGCGGGCCGGGGAACCCGACAAAGAGGCAGAGCGGTTTGTCCTCCTTATATGTGTCAATGAATTGCACGACCTGCCGCCCGACGTAGGTATCCGGGAATTCCTCGATCGGGAGCGGGCTGGGCCATACGCCGATCCCCTTGTGCTTCCGGCGCTCGTGATAGTCGTGCCGGAACTTCTCCACAAGGCCGAACTTGGCCCACCGGTCGGTCATGTAGGAGTCCATCGTGAGCGTGGACCAGGGGCCGGTCGTCTCGTGGACGTAGTCCAGCCCGCGGGCGTGCATGTAGCCCTCGTGGTCGCGCATGTGGCCGAAGGTGTGGGGATAGTAGTGGGACTTGCCCACGTGGGCGGTGTAATACCCCGCTCGCTTGAGATGGTGGAAGACGGTCTCGTCGTCGGGGGGCATCCGCCCCGCGTTCGTCCACATATGATGGTTGTGGGGGTACAGCCCGTTGATGAACGACGCCCGCGCCGGCTGGCAGATGGGGCAGACCGTCGTCGCCTGCGTGAACCGGACTCCCTCGGACGCCAGGCGGTCAATGTTCGGGGTCCTGATTTGCGGATGGCCCGCGCACCCCATGCAGTCGGCGCGCATCTGGTCCGGCATGAGAATCAGGATGTTCGGAAGTCTGGCGCTCATGATGTTTTTCTCCATTAGAACCTTCCCCGGAAACATGATGCCAATTTGCGTGCATGTTCTTAGGACAAAATTCACATTGGACACATAATACCACACTTCCTGTCCTCAGGAAGTGTGGTATACGTAAAAAGAGATTTCACAGAACGGTATAGATATCCATCGGTGGGATAACGTCAGTTTTCGCGGGAAAAAATGTGTCCAATGTGAATTTTGTCCTTCGGTTGCAGGCCAAGCCCGCGATGAGCTTCATATCCGCGAACGAACGCTGTAGATCCGTTCCTTTTCCTCGTTGCTGCGAGACAGGAAGCCGTTGATTTCGCGGATGACCTCCTCCCGCTCCTCCGGGAGGCGGCACTCGAAGTTCACGTAGTTGTTCGCGTGCATGCACTCGACCTGACAGGGGAAGTCCATCCCCGCCAGGATGTCGCGCGTCTCGATCACCGTCCCCTCCGGGGTCTGGGGGGTGAACACCCCCGCCTCGGCGGCCCCGGCCAATGAGCAGCGCGGATGGACCCACAGCCGCCGAAAGCGCACGAACTGCGGCCGGATCGCGTTGAGGACCTTGATTGTCTCGGCCACATGCTCCTCCCAGCGATCACTCCCCCCCAGGCCGAGGAGGACATAGAGCGACAACTGCAAGCCGGACTCGACGACGGCCCGCCCGGCGGCGATCATCCGGGCCTGGCCGATGCCTTTCTTGTGGAAGCGAAGCAGGTCGTTGGACCCCGTCTCCAGCCCGGCATGGATCCGCGTCAGGCCGGCCTCGGCGAATCGGGCGAGGCAGCGCCGCTGCTTCCAGACCGTGGCCATCCGGCCGTAGCAGGTGATGCGCTCGCAGAGGGGAAACGCCTCCCGCGCGGCGCGGGTGATCTCGACGAAGTTGTCCGGGGCGATGGCTATCGGGTCGGCGTCGCCGAAAAAAACGGGCCTGGCCCCCGCGCCGTAGAGATGCCGTGCGCGGCGGATGTCCTCCAAGACTTCCTCCTTCGGCGGTATGCGGTAGGGTGTGCCCATGGCGTCGTAGATGCCGCAGAACCGGCATCGGTTCCACGGACACCCCCGCGTGAGTCGGATGATGGCGCTGGCGGCTTCATTTGGCGGTCGGATATAATGGTCGCTGTAGAGCATATGTATCCCTGAGAGATCGGCGGCGCACGCCTCCCAACTCAAGGGTACTGAATAGGCGCGATAATGTCAACCCGCTACCGGCGAGGCGGACTCATTGCCGTTGGCGAGGCCCGTTGTTCCGCGCCCCGCCGGTGACCTGATCGGTGATGTTGGCCACCTCTTCGAGGAGGTCCTCCTCGATGAAGGGCTTGGTGAGGTACTTGGCGGCGCCGAGGTTGATGCACCGCTCCTTGTCGGCGTAGCCGGTGGCGGTGACGACGATGACGGGTATCTTCGACCACTCCTCGTTGGCGTGGATGCGATCGAGGGTCTCCAGACCGTTCATGACGGGCATGTTCATGTCGAGGAGGATGAGGTCGGGTTTTTCCCTGGCGATCCAGGCGAGGGCCTCGTAGCCGTTGTAGGCCTGGCGGGTGATGAACCCCTCTTCGGCGAGGCGTTTGGAGACGAGCATGGTAACGCGGCGATCATCGTCCACCACCAGCACTTTTTTTGCGCGCCCCCGCCTTTGCCCCGCGAAGACGGCCTTGATGCTTTCGACGAGGGCATCTTCACTGATCGGCTTCACGAGATAGTCCACCGCCCCGAGCCGGAAGCCCTTCTCCTTGTCCGGCAGGATGGAGAGAAACATAACGGGGATGTGCTGGGTGGCGGGGTCCTCCTTCAGAACCTGGATCACGTCGAAGCCGCTGATGTCGGGCATCATCACATCGAGGATGATCATGTCGGGGGCGACGCTCTTCGCCATGATCAGGGCCTCCTTGCCGTTCCGCGCCAGTTCGACCTCATAGCCGCGCTTGACCAGATAGCCCTTCACCTTGCTCGATATCTCCTCGTCGTTGTCCACAACGAGGATCTGCCTGGCGGCGGCTTCGGGTGCCGGTGGCGGTATGGGAATTCGGGGCCGCTCTGCGGCATCGGTGGTGGGGAGGGTGATCACCAGACGACTTGTGAGGCTGGGGCCGCTTTCCACATGGACCGCACCCTGGTGTTCGGACACGATCACGTCTTCGACCGAAACGCCCAGGCGGGTGGACTGGGTACAAACCAACTCTGTCTGGTCGCGCGCGACGCTGGTCCCGGCGCCCTCCACTACGATCTCCACGCTGCGCTCGCGCGGGACGGCAGAGATGAGGATCTCTCCACCGGGCGCGGACGAGATCATGCGCTGGAGGACCGCATGAATGGCCGCACCGAGACGGTCTCGGTCGCCGCGAACGACAAGAGGTTCAGGTATCTTTACAGCAACGGCAACGGCATTTTGGTCTGCAAGCGTCCGCAGCTCGCCTACCACAGAGGCAAACAGCTCCGCAAGACCCACGGCGCTTCTTGGCACCTATATGACCCCTCCATATCCCCCCCACCCCTTTGCCTTGACGATGCTTTAATATCGCATTCTCACAGCCCGTTTGTCAAGACGCTACTCCGCTTTATTTCTTCTTCCGGCCTTTGCTTTTCTGTTTATCCGGCTGCGGGACCTTGAGCTCCTTGCCGCCGGACTCGACGGACTTCTGCGCCGTGTCCAAGATGGCGATGACGTGAAGCGTGTCGTCGAGCGACAGCGGCGGCTGGCCCGTCTCGATCATGTTCACGAACCGCGCCATCATGTTGGCGTAGAAATCGGTGACGGTCGTGATCTCCGCCTCGCCCTTGTCGCCGCGGATGATGAACCGCCACGCCCCGCGCGCCGTCCCCTCGCCGCACATCCACGTGGCGATGAGGCCGCTCTCAAACTTGAGGAGCACTAAGTCGAGCGTCTCCGTGCCAAGGTGCTGCACCGTCGCGACGCGATCTTCGACCACGCCGAGCAGGAGCTCGAGGGAGTGGACGCCGTAGAAGATCAGCTCGTTCGGGCCGAAGACGGAGGCCAGGAGCGGCTTGCCGACTTTATCCTTCAGCGAACCCTTTAACGCCAGGACCTCATTCGCGTAGCGGATGGAAGACCCCGACTGGAACAGGCCGCCCTTCTCCTTGACGCGATCTATGATTTGTTTCGCCTCGGTGTATTTTCGGCTGAGCGGCTTGTCCACGTAGAGGGGAATTTTCCGATCAATGAAGTCGGGGGCGAACTTCTGGTGCTGCTGCGTGCAGTCGTCGGCGATGATGACTCCATCCACGCCCTCGGCGGCGTCCTCGTAGCGGTCGAGGACCGTCTCGATGCGGCGCGTCTTGGCCAGCTCCTCCGCGGCGGCCCTGTTGGCGTCCCAGATCTTGATGATGCGCGCATTCTTCAAGCGCGGGTCTGCGACCTGGGTGGGCTTGCCTGTTTCCGGGTCGAAGACGCCGTTGTAAAGGGCCGTAAACGTCTTGCCATGGGGCCACTCCGCGGCCGTCACCAGTGCGAGATTCAACATGACTCATGCTCCTTGAAACAAGTGACTCCAGTACACAGGCCGACATGCTACCCCCCCACCCTCGCGATGGTCAAGCAAAAACCGGCAAATCGTCTTGACCGCCGTATGGCAAGGCTGTATGATCCATCCACCTGGACAACCAATGCTTCAAGTTTGAGAGGAGAAAGAAATGGCTCTCAGGACCAATGAAGACAAGCTCGTGATGCAAAGCGTCCTCGGCGAGGTCAGCCCCCCCGGCGGCTCGCGCCCCCCCTACCGCGTCGGACCCGACGGCAAGCCGAACGTCCTGCCCGGCGTCGGCGGAATCACGTATAACCTGTTTGTCGGCGACCGGTGCGTGGGCCTCCAGGCCGATCACGTCGAACCGTGCGCCACCACAAAGGCCAAGGATTCCTCGGACAACACCGGCTACAACACGCTCACCTGCGCGGGCAACGAGGCCGCCCTGGTCTCCGGCGCGGCCAAGGGCGCCAAGGGCGTCGTCACCGGGAAACACGGCGGCTGCGAGCATGTCATGGTGGATTTCGACGAGAAGACCGTCAACAAACTCGTGATCGGCGACAAGGTGCAGATTCGCGCCTTCGGCCTGGGGATGGAGCTGTTGGATTTTCCCGACGTCATTGCCATGAACCTTGCCCCCAACCTGCTCAATGCCTGGCCCATCCAGGGCGACAAGAAGACCGGCATCATGAAGGTCCCCGTCACCCACATGGTCCCCGGCGCGATCATGGGATCGGGCCTCGGTTCGAGCGACTGCCACACCGGCGACTACGACATCCAGCTCTTTGATAAAAAGATCGCGGCGAGGCACGGCCTCGAGACGCTCCGCTTCGGCGACCTTGTGGCCATCATGGACACCGACCATTCCTTTGGCCGCATCTACCAGACGGGTGCGGTGTCCGTCGGCATCATCGTCCACAGCGATTGCGTCACCGCCGGGCACGGGCCGGGCGTGATGACTCTCCTCGCCTCGGCGAAGGGGAAGATCGAGCCGGTCATCCGCAAGGATGCGAACATCGCCACGTATCTGAGAATTGGCAGAGCGCGAAAGAAAAGAAAGTAAGTGAAAGGAAGGATCATGGACTACCGACGAGTCATCCCGTGCCTCGACGTAAAGGGCGGACGCTTAGTGAAGGGCGTGCACTTTGTGGATCTGAAGGACATCGGCGACCCCGCTGAGAACGGCAGGGCCTACAGCGACGCAGGCGCCGATGAGCTGGTGTTCCTCGACATCACGGCCACGATCGAGAAACGCGACACGATCCTCGATGCAGTAAGGCGGACTGTCAAGGCCATTGACATCCCCCTCACCGTCGGCGGCGGCATCCGCACCGTCGAGGACATGCAGCGCCTGTTCGACGTGGGCGTCTCGAAGGTGTCCATGAACACCGCCGCCGTGAAGAACCCCGATGTGGTGAAGGAGGGGGCGGACAAGTTCGGTGGCGAGAAGATCACCGTCGCCATTGACACGCGCAAAAACAAGAAAATGCCTTCGGGCTTCGAGGTGGTGGTCAGCGGAGGCACGAAGCCGGCGGGCCTCGACGCCGTCGAGTGGGCCAGGGAGTGCGAGGCGCTTGGCGCGGGGGCGATCCTCCCGACGAGCATGGACACCGACGGCACGCTGGCCGGGTACGACATCCCCATGACCCGCGCCATCGCCGACGCGGTGAGCCTGCCGGTCATTGCCTCGGGCGGGGCGGGCAAGTTGGAGCACCTAAGCGAGGCGATTATCGAGGGCCACGCCGACGCCGTTCTCGTCGCCTCCATCGCCCACTTCGGCACATTCACGATCCGACAGATGAAGGACTACCTGGCCGAGCAAGGCATCCCGGTCAGGCGGTGAGGGGGCGGGGTGGGGGGATGGAGTGTTGGAGTGATGGAGTAATGGATGGCCGATACTCCCTTGCTCACTCTGTGCCGAGTCTCAGCGGCAACCTAACTAAACGAGCTCATCCCCTTTCTTCAGGTTGCAGCGGCGGCAGAGAAGCTGGACATTGTTCTCGGTGCTTGCGCCTCCTTTGGAGAATGGTATGATATGGTCGAACTCTAGATAGTCCGCAGCGCCGCACCGCACACATTTCCCTCCATCTCGCTGCCACACAGCCACCTTCACATGTGCCTTGATCTCCACGATAATTTCAGGGGGAAAAAGTCCGAGGTCTCCCGCGCCTCGGTCGGTCTTGGAGACCAGCCAAGCGTTCGTAGAAGAACCGTTTTCGCCACTTCGAGACAATCTGGCGGGG
>JBFMAD010000029.1:0-86391 GCA_040755855.1 Planctomycetota bacterium
TTTTCCATTCCCGTCTCCTTTCCGTTGAAACCGAGAAACCAGTAACTTTGACAACACTGTTTTACTCGACTTCGCGGAAAGGAGACAACCCCTATCTCGCCCTTTAGGGAATCATTATATCAGGTCTCAACTTTCTACTTTTTAGGCGATTGCGTCCGAAGGGGCGACAACGTTCTGTCTTGCTCTGTCCATGATTTTTTTCTGATCTCAATCCCGTCGGCCTGGACGATGGGCCGGGCGACTTTCGCATTGACAATCCCAAATCTCGGGATATACTTACACAAGTGAGCATCAATGGGATATCCAATCCCGGTCGCTCCGGGGGACAATGCAATGACATACCCAAAAAGTAGAAAGTTGAGACTCGACCCCTATAGTTTGTTTCTCCGTCCCGTATGGTAAACTTCTTGAGACTCCTGCCCCGGCGTCGAGGCAGGAATGGGCTGTAGGGCTAATTGTGTATGGTGTCCCCGGAACTCTCCGGATAATACTGCCTACCGGTGAAACAGCCGATACATGGACGACACTATGGACACATGTTGACGGCCGGGCAAGTGCCGATGCAGACATGCGTTCCATAGGAAACTGACAAGACTCAGTGGAGACGCGGTGATAGCGAAGTGGCATACCTACCTTGCATTGTGGATTCCCCTTGTTGCCGGATGTGATTTCGGCATTACACCTCGGGCGGGTTCCTTAGCTCCGTCCGCGAAACATGTTTCGGAGGATGAGTGCAATTCCTTGGGGCTATGTATCGAACTTGCTGCTGGTACTTTCAGGAAGGGCGCTCAGTGCACCTTCAAAATATCCATACGGAATACGACCGCAGACAAGGATGTAGTACTGCCTGACTTCTTCCTCATGCCGGATTTTCTTGACGCCAATAGTGTTCGAACCAGTTTGCTGGCCAAGAGGGGAGAGGAGGACATCAAGCGTGATCTGGCACCGTCTTGGCGCAATTTCTTTCTCTTGGGGCCATTTGATCCCCGTGGTGACTTTGGGCACACCATACCAGGGCTGGCCACATCACCGGGAGGATTTTTCCTCACGTTCTATGAGGGGACGCCGAGCAAGGAGTTGCAGCGAAAAGAACTGGAGAAACACTGTGAAGAGATCCAATTGCATACCAGTCTCCTGCGTACACTTCTGCTTCCAGGTGGATGTACCTTGGTAACCCAAACCACCATGAGGATTCCGGATCAGGCAGAATACGTTGACCTGGGAATGTACTTTGACGCAGAGAAGTTTGGGCACAAAGGCAAACTGACGGCATCGGTCAAGGGAAAAACGTCGTTCCACAAGGAGACGGAACTGCCCATCTGGCAAGGCTTCCTCTACGTCTTCCTCAAGATTCCCGACTGATCGGCGCGGCGCTCGAATACGCCTTCGGCGAGTTCGGGGTGGGTTCGGGGGAGTTCTACGGGGAGCGGGAAATCGCGCTGACCGAGAGCGACGTGAACACCAGAATCTTCGAGGGATTTGCGGCGGATTATGGCACTATCAGTGTAGATGTCCAGGCCTTTACGGGAATCAATCCGTCGGACGTGGACTACATGGGATCGTTCGTATCGGTGAGTAACGCCTGGTCAGGGAGCCAAGCCTTCTCACTCCAAGAGTGGGATGTGGATGGTCGGGTGTTCGACGTGGTCCCCTTCGGCGGCGACCCGGACGCGCCGGTGCCGTGGGACGTGAGCATAGACTCTGTGACGCTGGGCGGGAGCAGCAGCGGGGGGATGTTCGAGTTGTATTTCATCCGCATCTTCGATCCGAGCAGTGCGCCGAGGGATGTGATTCATGTCGAGGGTTCCGCGTTCACGCTGATTCCCGATCCGACGGCGACGGAGGCGGGTTGGTATATCACGACAGAGCCGTTTGTGGTGCTGGACGCGGCGAATCATCGTGCGCTGGTGACGGTGTATGCGAAGGACTTTGGGGCGTCGGCGGAGCTGCGGTTCACGTATTCCGTGAATGGGCAGCCGTTCACTCGTGACTTTCGCTTTCCGTATGACGAGGTGGGCGGAAACTCGCCGGATGGGATTGCTTCGGAAAAAATGCGCCGCCATCCGGTCCTTGCGACCCGATGGCGGCGCGTACGACAGGTACGACCTCTACCAGCAAGCCAGTTGTGCGGGCGACTCGGCCTTGTCCACCCAGAAGAGCAGACCTTCCTTCGCCCGCAGAGCGAACCCGTAATCCAGGGCATCTTGTCTCGTCGCAAACCCGCGAATCCTGACCCGGTGGAACCGCCCTAGGCCGGGGATGTCGGCGCTTGTCGTATAGACCGCATATCCCTTGGCGCGCAGGGCCGCCGCGAACTCTTTCGCGCCCTCCGGCCGCCGCGTGGCGCAGAGCTGGACGGAGTAGTCGTCCTTCGACTCGGACGTAGCCGTCGTGGCCGAGGAGGCCAGCCGCTTTTCCGCGGCCGCATAGCGCCGGTCGGGATCGAGGACGGTCTTCTGGAGGGCGAGGGCCCGCTCCGTGGAGAGGGCCTTCGGCCGGCTGTTCAGGATCGCGGCATAGGAGGGGCCCGTCTTCGCGGCATCCACAAGCGGCCGGGCCATCTCGCGGGTCATCTCGTCGGTCATCTCGCCCATCTGGAACCCCTCCAGCGCGAACTGCGTCGGCGGGATGGGAACTATGTAAATGATGACGGGGGCTTTGAGGATGCCCTTCATGCGGATGGCGTCCTTCTCCGCCGTCCACAGCCACTTGCCCGTGTGCGCGTCCACCATGTCCGTCTTGGCGGCCATGGCCCCGTGGGCGTGGACGACGACGTAGAACTTGTCCCACTGCGTTACCTCGCCGTAGATGAGGGCGTCAACGCCGAGGCTCTCGCCCAGTTCCTGGGGGGGGATGGTCTGGAGTTCTCCGACGTTCTTCCAGCCGTTGGCCGCGAGGATGCGGTCCACGTAGGGGATGTCGGCCACGTCCAGGTTCGATTCCTGGAGCTTGGCGGCGAAGGCGCGGCGGATCTTCTCGGCGCCGTCGCGCTGGGATTCCTTCTTCACGGTGAAGGGCAGGACGGCCACGCGCATCGGCTTCGCCGGGTCAAACTCCTCGGCCATCCGCGTCTTCAACGGGTGCGCGCACCCGACACACAACAGAAGAACCGGAATCCATTTACAAGCCAGGGCAATGTTTCTTCGCATCATGCTCTCACCTTTCAGAAAGGGCGTCACTTGCTGGCGAATGCCTTGTTGATTCGAGCGGTCTTCTGGCCGACGTTGCCGTTGCGGTCCTGCAGGCGGCAGACGATCCGCCCGTCCGCCTTCTTGGTATCCTCTCCGATGCGGTACGCCCCCGTGTAAACGCCCGCCGGCGCCTCCGTGAGGGGGATGTAGTCCTGCATACCGTAGAGGTTCATGGTTGCCGTCATGCCGGGGGTCCCTTTCACCACCACGACCACCTGCTGCCCCGTCGCCAGGCCGCGGCCGTCGGCGTTGCTCTGGATGGACTGGATCTGCGGCAGCGGGGCCTGGGCGATGCGCTCCGCCCCCACGTCGGGCAGGGTGGCGATCACCTTTCGCGCCAGCTTGTCGGCGGCGCGCTGGTATGCCTCCTCCTTCATCGAGTTGGCGCACTGGTCCTCGATCGTCTCCATCACGTGGAGGGCGTCGAGGAGCAATCCCCCACGCTGGCCGTCGCCGTGCGTCGCCTGCCAGATCGTCTGGCTCGTCCGCGCGTTGACGAGGATGAACTCCCCCTTGATCTGGGTTTCGGAGTAGACCACAGCGGTGACGTTGCTCGTCTTGCGGATGGTCCCGAAGAGGACGGCATCCGCGCCGATTGCCTTGGCGATGGCGTCGGCGTTATGCGGGCCGACATCGGCGGCGGCGATGCCCGCCTGCTCGAGCCGGTAGTCCACCTCGCCCAGTTTCATATCCGCGAAGCCGAGGACGCAGAGATTATTGTGGATGGACCGCCGGACCATGTCTTTGATGAAGGGCGGCTCCTCCGGTCCCTGGAACGGCGCGACGGCGATGCGCTTCACGCTTGGTTCCATCATGTCCGCGTTGAACGTGCTCGACACCTGGCAACCGCAGATCAGTGCCCCCGCCGCACACAGGACAGCCACGGTATACCTTTTCATAAACCTTCTCCTTTGACATGAGGCGAAGACATACTTTCCTCGCGGGTGGAAGTGAAGTTGCAACGGAAAAAGCGCTACAGACGCGGGTGGGAGGAACCTCTATCTGTAGGTGCTGCTCCAGCTCATACCCCTATATCTTGGGCATATTATCTCATATTTTGCCGGTAAAGGCAAGGGAAAATTTTGGCTTCGGGTCACACCTTCTCTGTTACGAGGCATTTCTCCCGCTTCTTGACGCATCTCTTTCTGATATGCTATGTTACCCGCGTTCCGAGAAGGCGCATCATACGTTGGTCGAGGAGAGAACATTATGAGAGATCGCGCTCCGGCAAGCCGTGGCGTAGGGCTTCCGCTCTTTCTGCTCTTGCTCGCGCTTCCCGCTTTCTGCGCCGCCGCCGAGATCAGGACCGCCGACGGGCTTCGCTGCCGCCTCGACGCTGGCGGCCGCGTCGCCGGGGTGACCGTGGGCGACGCAGAACTTGCCCCGGAGGCGTCGCCGACATCCGGCTTCGCCATCCGCGATGTCGCAGCGGCCGCGGTCATACCCGTCGCCTTTCCCGTTGCCGAGAAGGACGGACGCCTCCGGCAACAGGGCGTGCTCGACAATGTCAGGTTGTCTTTCAAGATGGAGGCGCGCTCCGCCGGCGACAGGATCGAATTCGCCGGGTCCGTCACGGACGAGCGAAAGACGGACGACCGGGCGGTGGACGTCCTCTTCCGCCTCCCCTTCCAGGCGAAGGACCTGACCTGGTGGCAGGACATCCGCACGCCCGTGGCCGTATCGGGGGCGCGGAAGCCGCCTGCGGAGAAGCCCGCCCCGGCGGACGCGCAGAACGTGAGCGCCCTCGGCGACGCCGAGAAGGCGTCGTTCGAGACCGAGGAGGTCAAACTCGAGAACGACATCTATCCCTTCGCCTGCCTGACCGACGGCGGCCGGGCGGGGATCGCCCTCGCCGTCGCCGCCGACTCGCCGTGCAACTTCAGCATGAGCTACCTGCCCGCGGAGCGATGCGTGGAGATCACGTTCAAGTTCGGCCTCAGCCAATTGCCGCGCAACGCGGACATCAAGGGCGGCGCCCCGTTCAAGTTTGTGCTCTATCGCGTGGACCCGGCGTGGGGCTTCCGCGACGCCGCCCGGCGGTACTACGCCATCTGCCCCGACGCCTTCCGGACGCGGACGGACCGTTACGGCCTCTGGCTATTCGTAGGCACTGTGCCGGAGGCGAAGAATCCTCAGCACTACACATTCCACGAGGGCGGACCGCGCGGGGCGGAGATGGACGAGATATACAACATCTACACTTGCCCCTATGTCATCGTCGGCCAGCGGGAGTTCGATTCCTCCGCTGCGGACTACGACGGCGCGATGGCCGAACTGGAACGGCTGGACCCGGCGAAGACGTCCTACTACGGCGAAAGCGTGAAGGCCCTCATTGACAACTGTTCCCTGCGTGACCCCACCGGCAGGCACATCATCAAACTGCGCCGCAAGGGGGGATCCATAGATGGGCCCGCCGTCGCCACGTTCCCCATGAACCCCGACCCAAGCCTGTGGGAGGACCAGGGAAAGCCGACGGCGGGCGGCGAGACCATCGCCCACGCCACGCGGGTCGTGGACTCCAACCCCTATGTGGACGGCATCTACGTGGACTCCCTCGGCTCCTGGGGCGCATACCAGAACGCGCGCCGCGAGCACTTCGCCTATGCGGACCTCTCCCTCACCCACGACGACAAGGGCAACGTGATCATCTGGAACCGCTTTGCCCAGGTCGAGTTCCTCCGCGCCCTGAAGAAGATGCTCCACGCGAGGGGCAAGGTCCTCTTCGGCAACGGCATCCGCAACCAGCGCATGTGGTGCGCCTTCGAGTGCGATGTCCACGGCGTCGAGGCCAACCGGACGGTCCACCAGAGCGTTTTTCACTACTGCTGGTTCCGCACCATTGCCTATCGCAAGCCGTTCCTCCTGCTCTACTACTACAATTACCCGAGCGAGGACTGCCCGCGCGAGGCGGCGAGCGAGTATATCCAGAGCGCAATCGCCTACGGCATCGCGCCGGAGGTCCGGCCCTTCGGGAAATTCATCGAGCGCGACATGGACCTCTACAATCGGTTCATTCCCATCCACCGCCTGACCATGCATGCCGGGTGGGAGCCGATCACCCACGCCCGGGCCTCGGACAGCCGCGTCTGGCTGGAGCGCTTCGGCGGCGGGTCGAACGGCCTCTTCTTCAACGTCTATAATCCGCTGGCCGAGGAAGTTCGCGTGACGATCCAGATTGATTTGAAGGCGCTCGAGATACCGACGGATGTTGCGATCAAGGAACTCGTTACGCGAGAGACGTGGAAGGGAGCTTCAGTCGAGTTATCGATCCCACCGAAGAGCCTGCGCACCCTCCAGGTAGGCGACGCCCCACCGCCACCCGAGGAGATCAAGCTCAGCAGGGAGGAAGTGATCGAGCGCGTCCTGCGCCTGCAGGAGCAGGCATCCGGCGACGGGAATCTGCTGGACAACTCCGGCTTTGAGACCGTGGGCGGCGACGGCCGGCCCGCCGGGTGGGGCGTTGCGGTCCACGGCAACGCGGAGATCGAGGTCGTGGATACAGAGGCCCACGCGGGAAAGAGGAGCCTCCGCTTCCGCGATCCCGACGAGAAAGGCTCCGCCGACATTACCATCCCTTTTGCCTACCTCCAGTCGAACACGACGTATGAACTGAGCGCATGGATCAAACAGGCTGCGGGGAGCGAGACGCCGGGCCGGCTCTGGTATCAGTGGCGCAAGGGCGGAAAACGAATCGCGGCGGAGCGCTTCGATTTTCCGAAGGCGACGGCGTGGACCGAATGCCGATGGGAGCTGGTCCCGCCGGAGGGGGCAGAGGAGCTGAGCATACTGCTGGGCGTATCGGTCCCGGAGAAGGCGGAGTTTTATTTCGATGACGTCCGTCTGGTCAGGCGGAAGAAGGGGGACGGGGGGGAATAGCGCTAAGTTAAGACCATCCGGCCCATTTGTACGTTCCCTCGGAGGTTGAAATGACGAATGTCGAATGACGAATGACTAAAGAATGACGAAGCTCGAATGTCCAATAAAGGCGCGATATGTAGGCAGTTGTGGAGGCCATATGTGTGCCACGCTCAACGGGTTATTCCGGGTTATTCAGGGGGTTATTCAGTGGACATAATACTGTTTTATCCCGATCATCATCCCGCCTGCGATGTGACGGCATCCTCCGGCGCGGCGGGTCGCGCATGACTACCTAACGCAGACCGGAGGTCCGGGGATTTGACAGTCCTCGTCGCGTGTGATATACTTCCCTCAATCTGAACCCTGCGCCATCATCGAGCCGGCTGTCGGCGGAGAGCATAAACATGGCCCCCTCGGAAGGCCAGGAGAAAATAGTGTTATGTCCCCGGAATATGATGGGTACGACTAGATTTGTGGTATATCTATGTGCTTGCGTTCTGGTTATCAATGGGTGTAGATCGGGTCGCCAGCTTTTGTCGGTCAATCTGTCGGTTCAGGATGGACAGTTGTACGTTGGCGAGCACATTCTGGCGGAGGTAAGCATCCGCAATGAGAGCAAGTTTGACCTGGATATGCTAAAGTTTGTTTGCCTCGTGCGCAGTGCGCCCCCCAAGACCGATGGGATCGCCTTTGAGCTCGTAGACCAGAATGGGCACTATGTCGAGCCGGGGGTGATGGAGGAGTATGGCGGCTACGCGAGAGAAGGAGAAGACTGCATAAGGCTTAAGCCCGCTGAGACAATCACTGGTGTGGTGGACATCCAAGAGGAACACGGCTTTCACTTGCCAAGGTCTGGGAAATACAAACTGCGAGTCTTGTTGTTCTACAAGCGGGAAAGATTCAGTTCGAACACGATAGCGCTGAACATAGTCGAGATTGACAAGGATGACCTGATCAACCCTCGAGTGCTGACAGTCAAGCGGATGGCATGGCATGAGAAGGGATGGCATGAGACGCTATTGGTTGGCATAGTTCCGGACCGCGACAACCGTGGTACAGTAGTTGTAATCAGAAAGGACAAGGACGGGAACACAAAGGGGACTATCCGGGTTGGCCAGACATCTCAAGGCAGCCAGTTGAGCGCAGAGGCCGACGGGGCGGAGAAAGTGCATATCTTGGTCAGCAGACCTGGGGGACAACAGACGTACAGCGTCATCTGCCTGTCGCCGCAGCGTGTACTCTCCTCGAAGACATTTGACGATAACAAGAAGCGTGGTCTGCAAAAGTCCGACGATGGGAACGTAAGCGTTGTCATCGGTGACGAAAGAACACGAGAGACGGGGGGCAAATGATAGTTCTTCAGTTTCCTCTCGACCGGCCGTGTCATTCTCGTCGAGGAGAAATAGCGCCTTTCCGTTTTCGCAGCCGTTGTGAGCGGGAGTCTGCTCGATCTTCGGATGGGTCATCCGTTGTGGGTGGAGGGGATAGGCGGCGGCAGCGCCCTCATCACCGCAGCGTGGACGGGGAACCCCGCGATATTTGACGCGATCCTGATCACCGTGCCCGTCTTTGATCTGAGCGTGAACAATGATGAGGACCTTGCCGATGACGTTGACGGCGCGGCGAATTATCTGCCGGGGTATCGAGGGGACGAAGTAGGGCTCTTCAATCCGGACCCGGCTTTCGGCAACCATCAGCCGCAGGCGATGAAGTTAGTTGCTACGAATCTTCCGGTGTGGGTGACATCGGTAACTTTCAATATTGGTTACACAACGAACAAAGATGGATTCTGCGAGAACGGGAAGCCGGAGAATTTTGAGCTGGATTACGTGACCGATGGAGGCGGCAGCGGGACTCGAACCCGCGATGGAGGATTTGCAATCCTCTGCCTTAGCCGCTTGGCTATGCCGCCCCCGGTAACGAAGTTGATTATAGTCGAATTCCACCGTATGTCAAGGGCTTTCGCACCTCCACGCGCTGGAAAAAGGAGTCCCGGATGAGGAAATTGCGTCTTGCGCTGCTTCTCGCATCGTTTTCTGTATCCTTGACCGCACAGGAAGAGAAACCATCCATGAACCTGCTGCTGAACCCGAGCTTCGAGTTCCACACATTCCTCAACCACCGCGAAGGGAAGGCCGAGAGTTTCCGTTCGCACAACGTCGCCTTCTGGAACACCGATGCCTGGGGCGACGTCACGGTCACGCGCGAGTCCCATGTTGACGCGACGATTCGCCCGCCCTTCACCACGCGCAACATGGTCTCCATCGCGCCCGGCAAGAGGATGTGGCAGTTTTTCACGCTGCCCGAGGCCGGTCTCGGCCACGGCGACCGTGTGAGCCTGATGGCATACGGCAATCAATCCAAGCCCGGCGCGCTGCGGGCGTCAGTCAAGTTGATGAAACTCGACAGCGAGGACGGGACCTGGACCCCCGCCGACTTCGGCTATGCCGACAAGCGCACCTTCCCCAAGCACTCTCGCGGCGAACTGGTGGTCGCCAGGAGCTATGACGCCGCGTCCGACAAGACCGGACCGGTCGAGCTGAAGGTCGAGAACGCCGAGATCATCGGCCGCTTCACCGACGGCGAGGCATCCCACTCGAGCGACATCAACACCATCGGCCTCCAGGTTGAGTTCCAGAACGCGGGCGCGGAGGGGGACGTCTGGGTCTATTCCCCCTGCCTGTGCAAGGGACCGAAGGCGCTGGCGGGCCTGCCCCCGGCGCGGGAGATGGTCCCCTGGTATCGCTACATCCCCCGCACGATCCAGAAGCTGTGGAAGGGCGAGACCATCCATATCATCGTCATGGGATCGAGCATTGATCGCGGCAGCGCCAACCCGCCGATGTATCTCTATGACGAGGACCCCAACTCCCCGACGTTCAAGCAGCCGATCTCCGAGCGGACCTTCGAGCCGGAGAAAGTGAACCGCCCGGACCTCGACGGTTACGTCGGCTGGTGGCAGCACTACTGGGACTACGCCGGCCGTCTGCGGCTGGAATTGATGCGGAAGTTCAACCTGCCCGTGAGCAAGATATGCCTCAACTTCATGGCCTGCGACGGCTCGTGCGTCGGCGAGGCGCACTCGGGACTGACGGAGTACTGCTCCCTTGCACTGCCGCCGAGCGAGAACGACAACGGCCACAAGGCCGGGACGAAGTGGCAGCAGCTCTACCCTGATCTCTTCGCCCGCCCCGACGGGCCGCGGCCCGACCTCGTCATCTTCGGCAGCGGCGCGAACGAAAAGACCGACACCCCCGACGAGGTCGCCGTCTTCGAGGGCATGATCCGATGGATTCAGCGCCATTATCCGAACACCGAGTTCATCTTCTGTCAGTTCCAGAACTGCGGCGGATACACGCCTAACCCCGGCGACTTGCAGGCGCTGTCGCTGCGATACCAGATCCCCGTCCTCGACTACGGCAAGGTCGGCGACGACGCGACCCGGTGGTGCAACCGCTACGCCCTCGTCCCCCGCGACGGCCACCCCCAGGCCGCCTCCCACTACCTCTGGTTCAAGCAGCTCGAAAAGGCGTTCGAGTGCTGGGACCCCATCCTCCCCAGCCAGGCCCAGCTCCAACTCCCGGAACGAGTCCACCCCAACGCCTACGGATGGGAGGGGGAGATGACGACCTACGACGCGAAAAGCCCGCGAATCAAAGGGGCCAAGTTCATCTTCGACGACACCGCCATCAACTGCTGGGGCGGCGCGGACAAGGAGGTAGAGCCGACCCCCTATGTGGATGGAGAAAAACTGCACGCGCGCCGCAGCCTTCCGGGGCGCAACGTGCGCAACTCCCTCTTCCGCCACGGGCGATGCCGCCTCGGAGACCGGCACATCCTGGAACTCGAGGGCAAGGACGCGAAGCTGACAGCGGTGGATGCGAAGGTCTGCCCCGACCGGCAGTTCTTCGGTATGGACAATCCCCGATGGCGACTGAACGGCGCGAGCGTCGCCGACTTCCAGTCCGAATGGGGCGCGCCGTACGGGGCGAAGCAGGTCGCGCTCCGGCCCGGCTCGGCCGTCGAGATCGACGTGGTCTGCACGGACGTGTCCGTGGCCTATGTCGATGCGCCGAAGGGCGGGACGCTGAAGGCGACGATTGACGGCGTCGAGAGACTCGTCCAGCCGACGAGCGTCCCCTTCGTGGACATTGAGAAGAAGGAAAATTTCATGGAAAACCGGAAGGGCATCCTCGGCCTGGGATACGGGCTGCATACCGTCCGCATCGAGGCGGCTGACGGCCCTGTAACCATCCTCGGTGTATTCACTTACGACTCCCGGTCTAACCGGGCATTCGAGCGGCGCATCGTGGGACGCGCGGCGGCGGGCGAGACGGTCGCGTTCTCCCTGCCCTTCAAGGCGCGGCCCGTGGTCATCTGCCACGGCGGACTGGAGGCCGAGACGAAGGACATATCGCCCGAGAAGGTAGGCTTCTCCGGCGAAGGCATCGGCGCATACGAGATCATCGGCGAATGAGAGGAGACCCATGAGAATCATCCTATTCGACCTGGACTGCCTGCGGCCCGACCACCTGGGCTGCTACGGCTACGACCGGCCTACATCGCCGACAATGGACGCAATCGCAAGGCAGGGGATGCGCTTCACCCGTTACTACTGCGCCGATTCCCCATGCCTGCCGTCGCGGGCGGGATTTGTCTCGGGACGGCTTGGCTTCAACAACGGCGTGGTCTCCAACATCGGGGCCGGGGCGCACTTCAACATCCGAACCAAACCCTACGGCGGACCGATCCCGAGTCAGGAGATGCTCATGCGCCGGCTCCGGTCCATCGGCTACGATACGATCAGCTTCTCCAACTTCGCCGACCGGCACTTCGGCATGTGGTTCATGTGCGGATGGAGCGAGTTCCATACGCCGAACCTGAAGAGCGGGGGAGAGACGGCCGAGGAGGTCGCCGCGCCCGTCCTCCGATGGCTCCGGCACAACGCTGCGCGCGAGAACTACCTCCTCCACATTAACTACTGGGACGCGCATAGATGCTACAAGATGGACGCGTCGTGGGCCGACCGGTTCAAGGACCATCCCGTCACGCAGACATGGCCCGATGAGGAGGAGGTCAAGCGGCAGGCGAAGGAGATCACCGGACCTTTCACCGCCACCGGGCAGTTCAAGAACATCTTTGATTCAGGCGGCAAGAGTCCGTTCCCTCTGATGCCGAGCGCGATTCAGACGCGGCGCGACTTCGATCACATGGTCACGGGCTACGACTCCGCCATCGCCTACGTGGATCATCACGTGAAGATCATCCTCGACGAGCTGGACCGGCAGGGCGCGCTGAACGACGCGGTCATCATCTTCACCGCCGACCACGGCGACGCCTTCGGCGAGCACGGGATTTACTCCGATCATGTCTGCGCCGACGAGTGCATCCACCGCATCCCGCTCATTGTGCGGTGGCCCGGTGTGACGAAGGAGAATCGGGAGTGCTCATCGCTGCTCTACAACGTTGATCTCTCCGCCACACTGTGCGACCTGCTCGGCGCGCCGATCCCGGAGGAGTGGGACGGGCGGTCATTCGCCGCCAACCTGCGCGGCGAGCCGGGGCTGGAGCGCGAGTACCTCGTCTGGGGCCACGCCCTCTACACCGTGCAGCGGGCGGTGCGCACGCGGACGCGCCTCATGGTCCGCACATACCACCATTGGCAGTACCGCCAGTTCGAGCCGGTGGAGTTGTACGACATGGAGAAGGACCCCTGGCAGTCACGCAACATCCGCGACGATGACCCGACCGCCCTTCGGCTATGCGACCACTACCTGGCCGAGTGGGAGCACGAGCAGCGGTCGAAGAAACGCGGCATCCCCGATCCATTTGACTTGGTCCTGAACGAGCGGGCAAATGTGCCGTAATACTTGTCGCAGCACTGAAGTTAAATAATGGCCTTTTTTTCTTGATTTTTGTAGGAATTTTTGCGACACTATGGCGGTGAGGATGATGTGTATCCTTGCCGTGGACGCGCCACGAGGGTCAGAGCATCGGACACGATGCACCGTGTCACTGCAGCGGGTGGAGAGGAATGGAGCCATGTTGAGGGCTTTCCTCTGGGTCATCATTGCCGTGTTAGTCGGGGCAGTCGCATGGTTATTGTTTTTCGGCGTGGCAGAAGAGCCGCCCACCGAGATGCAATCCAGCGACGCAACCAAGCCGCCGGCAGAGCAGGTCACGCCCGCCCCCGAATCGCCTGCGGAACCTGCCTCCCCTCCCCCTGCCTCCGATAGTGAAAAGCTCCAGTTCCGCAATCTGGTCCTGAGCGGCGGCTACAGCGCCCCATCCACGCCCGCAGAAGCCCCCGAATCGTCTGCGGATATTGTGTATCTCAAGAGCGGCAAGAAGCTCAAGGGGAAGATTATTTCGGACAACGTGGACGCGCTCATGTTCCAGACCGAGGGGGGGACGCAAGTTCAGCGCATCCCTCGGAGCGATATCCTGCGAACAACCACGGAACTCCAGGAGGCCGCCCGGTCGGCGGCAAAAGGCGGAACGCCGAAGGCCGACGCGCTCCCGGATGAGGAAAAAGCCGAACTCTATATGAGCCCGGAGGAATACAAGAAGCGGCAGATCGAAAAAAGAGTAGATCGGCTTGAACGCTTTCGGAAGAAGGGCGGCGTTCGAGCCCCCGAAATGGCGAGGGAGCTGAAAGAGGAGATCGAAAAGAAAAACCGAGGCATCGAGACAATTCAGAAAGAGGAGGAGTAATTTGTAGAGCCGTATTCCGTCTAACCTTTTGAACCAGTTGGCATTTGGGGATGTATGTTTCTGTGGGAGCGAATTTCTGAAGGAGACCAATCTTGAGACTATCTCGCAACATGAGGAGGAGGATTCGAAGCCTTACGCGCAAGCAGTTGCTTGCGTATATCTTCCTGGATGGGGTGGCAAAGATTGACGTGGCCGAAACGCCCGTCACGGACATGACCAAAAAACTCCTGGGGGATGTCATCGTCTCGTGGGGCTATGACGGCAAGGCGGAACAGTTCTATCGCCACATTAGGGAGGCCAAGGCGCTTGCGGCGTCCGATGACGACCTGTTCACCGGGTTCTCCCGCAAGCACACCCCACCGCGGGAAGATATGGTGGAGCGACAAAGGGAAATCCAGCTCGCCCTGCATCGGCAGCAGGAAGAAAAGGCAAAATCCGACGCCCGCGCGCAATGACGGCGGGGAACCACAACAACCTTCCGTGACAGACCTTCGGAGGGGAAGGAGCCATCGGTCTCCTTCCCCTCTTTCGTTGGACCTCTTGCTCTGTAACGCGGCGCGATTTCGCTCTTGGATTTCAGACACGCCCCCGTCAGGAATCGGTCCGGGGCTTCTCTTCGTCCCCCGGCCCGAGAGCGAGCTGCGCGGCCTCATCGCCCTCTAAATGCTCCCGGCGGCGGAGATCGTCAATCTTCCGCAACTCCCGCTCCAGTTGGTTCGTCCGCGTCGTCGTCAGGTTCAGATACTCCTTCTGCGCCTCGTCTAACTTCTTGCCCATCTTGTCCATGGACTCGGCAAACTTTCGCCACTGCTTCTCGAACGCGGCGAGAAGCGACATGATCTCCCCCGCCGTTCGGCCCAGGTTGAAGCTCTCCGCCGCCTGGCGGATCACCGCCAGCACGGCGTAGAGCGTCAGCGGCGAACAGAGGACCGCCTTCTCCCGCAGCGCCATGTCCAGGATCGAACCGTCGCTCTCATGGATGAACCCATAGACCTGCTCGTTCGGGATGAAGACCAGCACGTAGTCCACCGTATGCTCCGCCGGGTTGATGTACTCCCGGCTCGTCGCCTCCTTGATGCGGTCGCGCACGTCCTTCACAAACATGGCGCGATACTGGGCGCGGTCGCCCTCCGTCTCGGCCTCCAGGAAGCGGCGGAAGTTGTCGAGCGGGAACTTCACGTCCATATTGATCTTGAACCCGTCCGGCAGGAAGAAGGTGTAGTCCGGCTTGCCGCTCGCCCCCTCCATCGCCTGCTGCTTCACGTAGTTCACCCCCTCGATGAACCCGGCGAGGCGGAGGATGTCCTCGGCCATCCGCTCGCCCCACTGCCCGCGGCTCTGCGTGCCGGAGAGGGCCGTCGCCAACTGCTGCGAGGTCTGGTCCAGCTTCTCCACGGCCTTCATCGCATTGCCCAGGTTTGCCGAAAACTCCTTCGACTGCGCCTCGCGCTCCTTGTCGAGTTTGCCCACGAGGTCCTGGAGCTTCCCCAGCCGCTCCGACATGCCCTGGATGTTCTGCGTGATGAGGTCCTTCTTCTGCTGAAGGTCCTGTTTGCCCGCCTCGGTCTCGACGCGGAGCTGCCGGTCGGCGAAGGACTGGAACTCCTTCAGCGCATCCTGCGACAGCCGACCGAAGGAATCGCGCAACTGGTCAATGATCCGGTTCAAGTCCTCGATCTTCTCGGTCTGCGACTGATTCACCAGTTCGCGGGCCAGTTCCCCGGCCTCCTTCTTCCGGAGCCGATCCACAATCAACATCACACCGATGCCGACTACCAAGCCGAGCGCAAGTCCGATGGCAAACGCGGCTATCTCCATTCCTTCCTCCCATTGGTTTTTCGCCCGTCAATGTCCGTCGTATTATACCAAAGCGGTCCGACATTGCCTCCATGAAACCAAACACCTTCTCATGGGAGGGCCTTGCCTTTGTCCGGGACAGCGGGGGAAGCGGCCGGTGAGAAACAAATTCGAGCATAGCGCGCCGCCGGCTTGTCGTCAACCGTGTCGGCGATAAGGAGGTGCGCATTTTCGGAGAGCGGGTTCCCGGCGCGGGGCGTGGCGGTGAAGAACGTGCCGGTGATAGGACGCTCCAGAGGGATGCGAACCGGAGCCGACACGGCGCCATCGGCCCCTACCTTCATCGCATAGGTCCCGCTCTGCGCCTTGGTCTCCGGTGTGGTCCCGATGAGATTGCACAGGATGTAGATCGTGTGGTCCGGGGTGATGTGGAATCGCGGATGGCCGATGTAGCCGGTGGGGTGCAGCGGACCGGTGGTCTCCCCCCCGGCGAGGAGGATGCGCTTCTCAAGAACCTTCCCGTCCTTCAGGATGCCATAGCACATGCGCCAGTCGCGTTTGATGTCTGGGAAGTGGGTGTCGCGCAGTCTGGGATGGATCGGTTCCTTCTGCCATACCACGTGCAGCCGACCGTCGGGCGCGAGCCAGGAGTCCCCCAGGCCGACGGTGCCGCCGTCGTCCATCGTGTCGTCGAGCACCGTCCATTCCCTGAACGGCGTGGTGGTAATATCGGGCGTCCAGGCATAGTGTAGTTTGCGCATGCGCCAGCCCCACTTGTCCCGCCCCCAGGTTTCGGTCTTGAGCGGATCAATCCGGTTCCAGATATTGTAAGGGGATTGGCCGATGAAATGCACCGCGCGATCGTTGAGGATCACCTGGGGGTAGTTCACTCGCACATACGGGCCGCGGTCCACCGAATACCTCGGGTCCTCGCCCTTTGGGTTCATCAGTTGCCCAGTCTTCCAGTTGCCATTCCTGTCGAGGAAGGCCCACACGCGATGCGTTGTGCCGGCATTCTGGAAGAGGATGAACTCGCCGTTCTTGCCATCGGCGGCAAAGGCGCGATAGGTGTGCTCGGAGAATTCCTGCTTGTCGGTCCATTGCGGAACAAGGTGCTTCGGCGCTTGCTCCGGATGGGTGGGGTTGAATTCCAAGAACTCCGGGCGGGCAGGCCCGCCTTTGAACTGGTGATGGATGCTGCCGCCGCTCTTTGTCATCTCCGTCTTCTCCACATCGGGCGGAGCGTCCACCCAGGGGGCCAGCGTGGGGTTTGCCGATATGAGAAGTCGGCCCGCATGGCTGACACACAGCGGACAAGGCTCGCGGGTGCGGTCCTTCTCATCGCGCTGGCACAGACGCCAGCCGCTCGCGCCGCGCTCGTAGAGGGCCCATCGGGCATTGTTCAGCGGCGCGCAGCCCGGCACATGCTCGAAGGCGCTGACGAACAGTTTGTCGCCAATGCGCACGATCTGGCTACTGCCGGAGCCCCAGAACATGCCCGAGCCGTTGTTCGTGACTTGATATGGAGGAGGATGGCAGACCGTCTCCTCGACCTCCACGCGCACTTCAAAAGGCGGGGTTTGACCCGCCGCCGATAGCGCCGCGGACAAAACTGCAAACACGGCACAGGGGTGTTTCATATTATCTCCATTTCCAACACGGGCTTCGCCGGCCATCCCAGGGCAAAATTCACATTGGACACATTTTTTCCCGCGAGAACCGGCGTCATCCTACCGATAGGGATTATATTGCTTTGCAGAAGCTATTTCCACGGATACCACCCTTCCTGGGTGGTATTATGTGTCCAATGTGAATTTTGCCCTGGAAGCCAATCTATTGCGCCGCGAACATCTGCGTCAGGATCTGGACGGCCTCGTCCACAATCACCTGCCCGCCCTTCGGCGACACGCGGCAACTGGCCGGCACCGCCCCGTAGCTGCGCCCCGCGGCCGCCCGCTCCGTGGGCAGGTAAGTGCCGCCCCCTGCAAGCTGCACCACAAAAGTCTGCATCGCCGGGCTGCGGCCCTTGATCCGATCGCCGAAATCCAGGTAGTACTCGAAGGGCGCGGTCACGAACGCAATGTCGCCCAGCCGGATCACCGTCATCTCGATCGGGATGCTTCCCGGCGGGTCCTCGTAGCGCTCCACCACCCGCCGGCACCAGTTGATGCGCGACCGCAGGCTCGTCACCCGGGCACTGAGCGGATCGTCGTCGCCGAGCGCGGCGAGCGCGTCCTCGTGCTGCCCGATCTGTTCCCGGACCTCCTTGTATTCCTTTTCAGTCACGTTCCAGTGCGGCAGGGCAAGCGGTCGGTGCACATGCCGCACAGGCGGGTTCTCGCGCAGGTCCTTTCGGACGAACGGCTCCGCGTCGGAGACGGCGTCGGCGATTCGTCGCGCGATGTCCAGTCGAAGGGCCTGGTTGCTCCCCTTGCTCAGGCCCTCGCCGTGCTTGAGCCGCAGCATCCGGTCCTCGGCCTGCGGCGCAATCTGGCGGTGCGGCGTCTGATCGCCCGCAGCCGAGCACTGCGGAAGGACGAAGACCTTCTCCCCGAATCGTCGGCGGATTTCGTTGCGCGTGTCGTGCCAGAAATCGGCCGAGATGTAGTCCTGCCCGCCCTCGTTTGATTGCGACGGGCAGGCCAAGTTGACCACCACCCCCGTCAGCGCGCCGTCGGGGCGGTAGGTGAACAGCAGGTTGACGCCGTGGTCCACGTGCCCCTCCACGTGCGAGAAGTCCGGCTCGTTCGTCTTGCCGTACATGACCGCGCGCGCGTCGAAGTAGCGGATGCGGCGGTTCTCGCCCACCACAGCGTATGAGTATCCCCAGCCGACGGACGCCTTGCCTCGCGTCTCCCACGCCTCGCAGGCGGCGTCGGCGAGGGCGTCCACGAGCAGGCGGGTGTACTCGGCGACGGTCATGTAGTCGGGGTGCTTCGCACGGATGGCGTCGAGGTATTCCTCCTCCTTCTGGAGGCCGATCCTGCCGCCCGCAAACGGGCCGGTATGCGTGTGCGTCGCGCTGACGACCAGCTTGTTCGGGTCGAAGCCGGGGAGTCTCTGGCCGACGACATCGCGGGCCTGGGCGATCACCTCGTCGTCGGCGCCGCATGCGTCAATGGAGGCGATGATCGCATGGTCGCCATCGCCCTCGATCGCCAATGCCGTGAGGGTGAGCGGGTCGCGGACGCGCGTCGAGATCCTCAGATTGAAGAGACCGCGGACCATCACCGGACGTCGGGGAGTCACATCCCGCGCCGCCCAGCCGATCTTGATTCGCTCTGCCATGCCATCATTCTCCTTTACCGTGCTCGATCTCAGAAAAGCCGAAGGGATTATACTACATTGTTCATCGTGTGGCGAGATATTTTGCTCTTGCTTTGAGCGAATTCACCGGCTATTGTGCTGACGTTCGTGATCCGATGGGACTAATACGATTGCGATTGGCAAGAGGGTGGCATCATGCGACAGTTCGACGAACCTCGCACGCAACGCTCCAGGCGAAGGCGGCCAGACGGGCTTGCCGAGGCGAACAGGGCGTTGCGCGAATCGGAGGAGAAGTACCGTTCGCTGGTGGAGCACACTCCGGACATCATGATGGTCACGGACACCGACGGCGCAATCCTTTTCATGAATCGCGCCGTGCCCGGTTTCACCGTGGATGAGGCCGTGGGCAGAAAGGTGTTCGACTACATCCGGCCGGAGCACCACAGCGCGGTCCGCGACTGTATCGCCCGCGTGCTCCGGACGGGTCAGCCCGACCAGTATGAGATCGTCGGCCGAGGGCCTCATGGCGCCGACGCCTGCTACTCCACGCGCGTCGCCCCTCTTCAGCAGGTTGGGAAGGTCGTCGGCCTGACCATGATCGCCCGGGACATTACGGACCAGAAACGCGCCGAAGACGCCCTGCGGAGGAGCGAGGAGGAGTACCGCGCCGTGGTCGAGGGGGCCAGCCAGATTATCGCTCGCATTGATCGAAATGGCGTCTTTCTGTTTATGAACCAGGTGGCGGCTCGAACCTTTGGGGTGAGCGCGAATGATCTCATCGGAAAGACGCTGTGGGACCTCCTCCCAAAGAGAGCAGCCGACCGTCAGATGGCCGACATCGCCCAGGTGTTTGAGACAGGCCAGCCGCTATCCTGGCAACGAAGGTCAATCCTACAAGGGCAAGAACGCTGGTTCGAGTCCACACTACAGCCGTTGAACGGGGACGATGGCCGAGTCCGTTCTGTGCTTGCCATTGCATCGGAGATAACCGAACGCATCGAGGCGCATGAAAAACTGGAGCAGCTGTCACAGAGTATCATCCGTTCCCAGGAGGATCTTCTGACCCACGTTTCGCGCGAGCTTCACGACGAACTGGGCCAGCTCATCATGGGGATTGACCTGGAACTTGAGACCATACGCAAGCAGCTCGCCGGCGGGAAGGAGACCGCCGGCGACGGCATCCGACGGGCGAGGGAAATTGTGCGCGCCGCCACGGAGTCGCTGCGGAGCCTCTGCAGCAACCTGAGATCCCCGAACGTTGATGAGGTGGGACTGACCTCCGCCATCGAGTCGCTCATCCGCGATCTCCGGCGCCGAACCGACATTGATATCCGGTGCGCCTTCTCCCTCGGCAGCCGGCGAATCGGCTCGAATATGGCGCTTGCTCTGTTTCGGATCGCACAAGAGGCGCTGACGAATGTGGTGCGCCATGCCGAGGCCAAGCAGGTCGAGGTGCGCCTTCTCGAGGAGTCCGGCCATGTGATCCTGGAGATCTCCGATGATGGACGGGGTTTCGACCCGGACCCAAAGCAGGTCGGTCCCGGTCATGGCCTGCGGAGCATCCGCGAACGAACCGCGCTCCTGGGAGGACGACTGGACATCGAGTCCAAACCGGGCCAGGGCGCGCGCATCTGGGTTTCAGCGCCGTGGATGCCCGGCAGATAGCGACGACCCACGTCGCCCTCATGCGCTGATCCTCCTGAAAAGCGTTGCGATGCCGCCCCGCCGCTGGTATGCTGGTTTGCAGCATGACCAGCACGCAATACCTGAAACCCGAAGTCATCCGCCAGATCGCAAGGCTGGACCTGAAGGCGAAGTTCATCGTCGAGGGGTTCATCACCGGTCTGCACCAAAGCCCATACCACGGCTTCAGCGTCGAGTTCTCCGAACACCGCAAATACACCCCCGGCGACGACCCGAAGGACCTGGATTGGAACGTCCTCGCCAAGACCGACAAGCTCTACATCAAAAAATTCCAGGCCGAGACGAACCTGAACTGCTACCTCGTGGTGGACACCAGCGCGTCCATGCACTACGGCTCCGGCGACCACATGAACAAGCTGGAGTACGCCACGTGCCTCGCGGCGTCGCTGGGCTACCTGATGATCAGCCAGCAGGACGCCGTGGGCCTCGTCACCTTCGACGAGCGGGTGCGCATGTACCTCCCGCCGCGCAGCAAGCGGTCCCAGCTCCCCAACATCCTCGGCGAGCTGGCCCGCCCGAGCGAACCTAAGCCGACCGACGTGGCCCGCGTTCTCATGCAGACCGCCGGGCTGATGCGCGACCGCGGGCTGGTGATCCTCTTCTCCGACCTTTTGGGCGACGCCGAGCCGATCTTGGCCGGCCTGCACCGCCTCCGCTTCGCGGGGCACGAGGTGATCGTCTTCCACATCCTCGACGAGGCCGAGGCGAAGTTCCCCTTCGACGGCCCGACGCGGTTCGAGGACGTGGAGTCGCCCGCGTTCGTCCGCGCCGACGCCGCGAGCATCCGAGGCGAGTATCTGCGGCAGATTCAGGACTTCGTCGAGACCTACAAGACGGAGTGCTTCAACGCGCAGATTGACTACGTCCAGATAGATACCTCAGTCCCCTTCGACAAGGCGCTGATGTCGTACCTTATCAAGCGGAAGTCGCGGTTTTAGGGGAAGAAGGTGATAGGTGGCACAGGTGTGAGGTGTTAGGGGGAACGGCAATGCCTCGCGGAGGCGCAGGGACACGGACGGAAGAAAAGTCGAAGGGCCAAAAGGTCAAAGGGCGAAAAGGCGCTTCCTCGCTTTCGCTCCTGACACCTACCACCTGTCACCTATCCCCTATCCCCTGATTCCCCTTCGTGTTCTTCGTGAACTTCGTGGTGAATATGGACGCGAGGTCAGGCGAGTGGCCTCGGCCCCTCGACGTCAACCACCCCCACATACCCCAACTGCCGATATCGCCCAGCATAGTCCAATCCGTAGCCCACGACGAACCGGTCGGGGACGTCGAAGCCGATGTAGTCGGCATGGACCTCGACACGGCGCTTGCACTGCTTGGACAGGAAGACGCAGATGCGGAGGTCGCGGGGCTTCTGCGCCCGGAGCACGTCGCGGATGAGGGCGAGGGTGCGGCCGGTGTCAAGGATGTCATCCACGATGAGAACGCGCCGGCCCTCGATCTCCACGGTCGGTCTCTTGATGAGTTTCAACTCGCCGGAGGTCGTGCCGTCGCCGTAGCTCGCCGCGGCGACGAAGTCAATAACGCACTGGGTCTTGAGATGGCGCACGAGGTCGGAGAGGAAGATGAAGCTGCCGTTGAAGACGCCGATGACAGTGAGGGGCGATCCCTTGTAGTCGCGGTCAATCTCCTCGGCCAGTTCGCGGACGCGGCGCCGGATGTCGTCGGCGGAGATGATGGGGGTGATAGTGTCCATGATCACTTGCCGTTGCCCATGTCCGGACCCCACTTCGAGCCGACGATCTGGCATGACTTCTTCGCCAGCTCGCCCTGCTTGCACTCGAGGAAATGCATGATTAGCTCGAACTCCAGATCCTCGCCGCGACCGTCGTGCATGATCTTCGGGCGAAAGTGGTATTCACGAAGCTCGGGCTTGTCAATGAGGATCGTTTGCTCCTCCTCGCCCTTGTATTCCTTGCCGTAGGCGCAGACAATGCCCGTGTGGCGCTCGTTGCAGTAGACGGTGAACCATCGAATGTTGTCCCCCAACAGATCGGCATTCTCGCCGTAGAAGGCGCCGTCGAAGCGCTTCGCCAAGTCGGTATCGCCCCAAACCTGCCCACAGAAGAGGTTGAACTCCTTGGTGAAGGGGAACAGGAAGGCATACATCTTCTCGACCGGCACGGACCTTGATCGCTTCAACTCGAGATGGTGGCTGATCTCGTTTGTGCGAATCTCCATCGCCCAGTTCAACTTGAAGGGACCGAGACTCGATTTTTTCTCATAGATGATCTTGTCCTTCGCCGTGTAAGTCGCCCCCTCCTTGAATTTCTCCTGCTTCTTGTCCACCTTGAGGAGGCGGAGGCTGACCTTCTCGTCGCCGAAGCCCGAGCCGATCCACTTGTCCCCGCCGAGGCTCAGGACTGTGCCGGAGTGCAGGCCGGCCCCCTCGGCCAGCATGGGGAAGTCCTTGTAAGTGATCTGCTTGATGGTGAACGCCTTCGTGTCGTCGAGGACGACGGTCAGGTCGCCGCATGTGAGCGTGACGGGGCCGGCATCCTTGGCCCCCACCATGGACACACTACAAAGCACCAGGAAAATCAGCGCACAGGCGTAATAACGGAGCATCGTTCCCCTGCTCTGTTAGACAGAATGAATAGCAGACGTTCACCTATCCCAAGTCTACCCGAAGACTCGAGAATGTCAAGAATGCAATAATTTCCAGAATCATACCCCTTAATATTATTATGCTGCCAACGTGCATTTACTAACCCGAAATCGCTTGACTCTGCGACCAAAAAGTGATATAAAGTATTGAATCAAAAGCGGATGGAATCTGTACCGTCCGAGGATCGCCTCGGAAGACCATTCTTCTGCCGCCGTCAAGGAGGATCATGTTGCCCTGCGGCTTCCGACATGCGGCGTGCGCGTCGTTTATCCTGCTTCTCGCGGTTGTGTCTATTGATCTGTGTCGAGCGCAGCCGGCGGAGGAACTTGTCGAGCTCACGTTCACCGAGGACGTGGACATCCGCGTCATCGTGGACTACGTCAGCACCCGCCTGAACAAGCGCTTCCTCTATGACGACACCCTCCAGGGAACAGTTACGATCCGCTCACCCGGCCGGGTGCCTCTGGCGTCGCTCTATTCCCTCCTCGAGTCCATCCTCCAGATGAAGGGCTTTGCCATGGTCCCGGCCGGGGATTGGATCAAGGTCGTCAAGAGCAGCGATATCCAGAAACAGGCCACGCCGGTGCTGAGCCCCCAGGAAACCGCCAAGATTCCCGAGGGCGACCAGGTCGCCACCCAGGTCATCCAGCTCCAGCATGCCAAGGTCGAGGACGCCGTCCAACTGGTCACACCGTTCCTCACCGCCCCGGGCGGCAGCGTCCAAGCCGTGCAGGGAACGGACTTCATCATCATCACCGACTACGGGCCAAACCTCAAGCGCATTGTGAACTTGGTGCAACTGATGGACCAGGAGAAGCCCGCCGTCCTCACGAAGACCATCCCCCTGAAGCACGTCTTCGCAAAGGCGACCGCCGAGAAACTGGACCGCATCCTCTCGGCCGCCGCCGGCACACAGGCCCAGAAGCCCGCGGCGGGCGGGACTATCGAACTGCCCCGCGCCCTCGTGGAGCCGGACGCGCGGACCAACTCCCTCATCGTTGTCGGCTACGCCTCCCAGGTGAAGCAGGTGGAGCAACTTGTCGCCGGCCTCGACGTCCAGACAACTCAAGGCCCTGGTCGGACCCAGTTCTATCACCTCGAAAACGTCAAGTCCGAGGAAGCGGTCAAGACGCTCACCAGCATCCTCGAGGCCGCCGCCGCGAAGGAGGGCAAGGAGGGACAGGAGGGCGGCGGGATCAAGGCCATCGCCGACGTGAACTCCAACTCCATCATCGTCGTCGCGCCCCCCGAGGACCAAGCGGAGATCGCGGCCGTCGTCAAGGGCCTCGACTTCGCCCGGCCCCAGGTCCTGATTGACGCGATGGTCGTGGAGGCCGCAAAGGATGTCGCCACCGATCTCGGCGTGGAGGTCTATACCTTCCCCATGTCCCGCCACGGCCTGACCACCTTTGGCTACACCTCCATGGGGCCGGGACAGACCGGCACGCCCCAGTCCGTCACCCAACTACCCGGCGGCCAGCGCACATTCAATCCGCTCGGCGGCCTGACGGCCGGCTTCTTCAAGTCCAGTCAACTTCCCCTCATCGTCAACGCCCTGACCACCAAGGCCAAGGGCCGCATCCTCGCCAAGCCGAACCTGACCGTGAACGATAACCAGAAGGCGAACTTCAAGAGCATCCGCGAGGAACCCTACACCTCCACCAACGCGATCAACACATCCACCTCGACCACCTCCTACGGCGGCAAGGAGGAAGCGGGCATCACCCTCGAGGTCACCCCCCACATAAGCGACGCCAATTACCTGAGCCTCGACGTGGCCCTCGAAATCTCCCGCTTCAGCGGCCCGGCGGCCAACGCGAACGTCCCCCCGCCGAAGGACACCGACCGCGTGGAGACCCAGGTCACGATTGACAACGACTCCACCCTCGTCATCGGCGGCCTGAACATGCGGCGCGAGACCGAACGGCTCAGCAAGGTCCCCCTCTTCGGCGACATCCCTGTCCTCGGGGCCCTGTTCCGCTCGACGGGGGTCGGCGACCAGGACATCGTTCTCTACGTCTTCATCACCCCCCAGATCGTGAGGGGGCGCGACTTCGCGCGGGCCGACGCCTTGACCGACAAGCCCCTCAAGCACGGCGAGGGAAAGCAAAAGGCATTCGACCAGGGCGACGGATGGTGGGGGTGGACGAGGCACTTCAGGGACTGGTTCGATTGATCCCCCCGCGATCAACATGAGGGAACGACCGTGAAACAACTGCTACTTCTGGTTCCATTGCTCTGCTTCGCCGTCCCTTCCGAGGCCGACGACGTCCCGGGATGGCGAACCATAGAAGGGGAATGGAAGAATGACCCCGTGTGCGGCCAGGGGTATCTTGAATATCAAAAAACCATCCAGGGCAAGATGGAAATAACCGGCAAGATTCAGTATGACTTGCAGACGGACGGCGTTTGGGGATTTGGCCTATACCCATCCGATGGGTCCTTCCTTACCGTCTTTGTGGAAGGTTCAAGCCAAATGACCATTCGGTTGAAACCCAAAGAGGGCGCGACGCAAACCCTCGGCACAACTGCGTGTCCACGCACCGCCAAGAAGCCGGTGTCGTTCCGTTGCGCTCTTGCTGAAAACCAGATTCTTTTTGCGGTTGGCCGCGCACAGCTCAAGACCAAGCTCCCTGTGTCGCTGGATGGGGCGAAGGTGCGACTGTGCGCCGCGGGTCAACCCGCCACGTTCGAGAAACTGTTCGTCAAGGAGTGATGATGGTGGGCCATAGGCCCACCCTACGCGCTGACATCTCATTACGAGCGCGATGTTCGTGAATAACTTGGGGCTTGTTCAATCGTCGTCTAAATCGAAAATCGCCAATCGCAAATCGAAAATCATGCATGAGTTATGTGAACTTGCCGTCAACCGCAGCCTGATCACCCCCGACCAGGCGGCCCAGTGCGAGGAGCTGGCTCGGACCGACCACCTACCCGTGGCCCAGGCCCTCGTCAAGGGCGGCTTCGTCGAGGAGGAACAGGCCCTCGCCCTCCTCGCGGGCTACCTCAACCTGCGCTATGCGCCCGATCCCGCCGCCGAAGGCATGGCCGTCTCGGACCGTTTCATCCAGCGCGTCCCCCTCGACTTCGCCCGGACCTACAACCTCGTCGGTCTCCAGAGCGGCGAGCGCCTCTGCATCGCTACGTCCAATCCCATCGAGCAGCACGCCCTCGACGATGTGCTCGACATGCTCGGCTGCGAGGCGGAGGTCGTTGTGACGCCCCCCGGGCGGATAGCCGACCTCATCACCGAGGGCTACCGGGAGGACGTGACGCAGCGCGGCGAGGCTGCCATCCACGACATCCGCGACGAGGAAGCGGCCACGGCGGGCGGGGCCGACCTCCTGGATGTATCCGACCAGCCCCCGGTCATCCGGCTGGTGAACCATATCCTCCTCAAAGCGGTGAACGCGGGCGCAAGCGACATCCACGTCCAGCCCTATGAGGACCGCATGCAGGTCCGGTATCGCATTGACGGCATCCTCCACGACACAATCACCCCCCCCAAGCGCATGCAGGACGAGATCACCAGCCGCATCAAGGTCATGGGCGGCATGGACATCGCCGAGAAACGACTGCCCCAGGACGGGCGGCTCACCGTCCGCATCGGCCGCAACGAGATTGACCTGCGCATCAGCAGCGTACCCACGTCTTTCGGCGAACGCATCGTCCTCCGCCTGCTCGACAAGAGCAAGAAGCTCTACACCCTGGAGGAGCTGGGGATGGACGAATACATCCGCCGCCATCTCCTCCGGCTCGTCAACTTCTCCCACGGCATCGTCCTCGTCACCGGCCCCACCGGCAGCGGGAAGAGCACGACGCTCTACGCCACGCTGAACCGCATTGACTCGACGGAGCGCAACATCATCACCGTCGAAGATCCGATCGAGTACCACCTCGACGGCATCAGCCAGATCCAGGTGGAGCGCAAGAAGGGCCTCACCTTCGCGTCGGGCCTCCGAAGCATCCTCCGCCAGGACCCGGACGTCATCATGGTCGGTGAAATCCGCGATCTCGAGACCGCCACCATGTCCATCCAGGCCGCCCAGACGGGCCACCTGGTCTTCAGCACGCTCCACACGAACGACTCGGCGGGCGCCATCACCCGGCTCCTCGATCTCGGCATCGAGCCTTATCTCGTCGCCTCGTCGCTGGTGGCGGTGCTGGCGCAGCGCCTGGTGCGGGTGAACTGCCCGGCGTGCCGGGAGGCGGCCGACTCCGAACCCGCCGTCCTGGAGGAGATCGGTCTCGATCCCAAAGCAGCCCACGGAAAGATCCATCGCGGACGCGGATGCGAGCGCTGCATGCAGACGGGTTACAGCGGCCGGACGGGGCTTTTCGAGCTGCTGATGAACAATGATATCGTGCATCGTCAGATCGTCGAGCGCGCCAGCGCCGCCGACGTCAAGCGAGCCGCCGTCGAGAACGGCGTGACGACTCTGAGAATGGACGGCGTCCAGAAGATCCTCACGGGGGGGACCACCCCCGAGGAGGTGCTGCGCGTGACGCAGATGGATCTGCTGTAACCCACCGGGAATGGCGGCGTTGCAAATGACTAATGACGAATGACTAACGACTAATCAATGTCCAAATGCCTCAATGACGAAAAAGAACCCGTTTTCGGCATTTGGGCATTAGGCATTCATTAGTCATTAGTACCTTAGTGGTAAAATCCTGCTCAAAATGGTAAGGATTTTTCCTGTTTGGTTCCGGCTACGCCGGGTTATGGCTTCGTCATTCGTCATTGTCTTCTCGGAAGTCTGGCGACTTCCGCTGCAAGTTGTGCAAAGGGAGTTGGCTCCGTGCCGGTCTTTCAATACCAGGCCCTGGACAAGAGTAGCCGAGGCGTCTCCGGCGCCATCGAAGCGGAGAGCGCGCGGGAGGCCCGCCGCCTCCTCCGCGACCAGGGAGTCTTCGTCACCGCCATCCAGGAGGCCGGGCGCGCCTCGGTAGCCCTCTCCCCGCTCGGTTGGCTGCGGACCCAGCGGGGCCGCCGCGAGGTCGGGAGCTTCACCCGCCAGCTCGCCGCCCTCCTCGCCGCGGGCATGCGCGTAGCCGACGCCCTCCGCGCACTCATTGACCAGACCAACAATGCCGCCTTCGAGGCCGTCCTCCGCGACGTCCACCAGCGCATCACCCGGGGCGCATCCCTCGCCGACGCATTGGCCGCCCATCCCGCATACTTCGGCGCATTGTATACCAACATGGTCCGCGTCGCCGAGGGGTCGGGCAAGCTCGATGAGGTCCTGGGGCGGATCAGCGAATACCTCCGCAGCCGCGAGCAGCTCTCGAACAAAATCACCACGGCCATGACCTATCCCATCGTCATGGTGATCGTCGGCATCGCCGTGGTCGGATTTCTTCTCACCTTCGCCATCCCGAAAATCACGAGTGTGCTCCTCTCCGCCGGCAAGACGCTTCCCCTTCCCACCGTAATCCTCGTGCAAACGAGCGGGGTCGTCGCCGCCTGGTGGCCGGTCCTCCTCGCCGCAGTGATCGGGGCATACATCCTCCTGCGCCTTTTCTTTCGCACCGAGCGCGGTCGGTTGTGGCGCGACGGCCTGCTGCTGCGGCTGCCGGTCATCGGCCCCCTCTGCCAGAAGCTGGCCATGGCCCGGTTCACGATGGCCTTTTCCGTCCTCCTCAAGAGCGGGGTGAAGGCCCTCGATGCCCTGAAGATCGTCGAGGACGTGCCGAACAACGCGGTCATCTCGCGCACCATCCGCGCCGCCCGCGAGGGGATTCTCGCCGGGTCGGACATCGCCGAGACGCTCGGGGGCGGCGTCGGCTTCCCGCCCCTCCTCATCCAGATGATCGCCGTCGGGGAGCAGAGCGGATCGTTGGAGAACTCCCTCGACCACATCGCCAGGACCTATGAGGAGGAGGCGGAGATCACCGTGCAGCGGCTCACCGCCCTCTTCGAGCCGGCGATCATCGTCGCCCTGGCCGCCGTCGTGGCCTTCATCGTCCTGGCCATCCTTCTGCCGATCCTCGAGATCAGCAACGTTACCTTCTGAGGAAATGACATGCGAAACAAAGCACAAAGAGAAACGCCCCCAAACCTCCGGGAGGTTGGCATCTGCAAGCGTCATGCCTCCCGCGGCTTCACCCTCGTCGAGATCATGGTTGTTTTGGTCATCCTCGGCATCCTCGCCGCCATCGTGGCCCAGCGTCTCTCCGGCCGCGTGGACCGGGCCAAGCAACTCGCCGCCGCCGCGCAGATTCGCATCCTCGAGGATTCGATGGAGATGTTCTACGCCGACAACGGCTACTACCCCTCCACCCAGCAGGGCCTACAGGCCCTCGTCAAGAAGCCGGAGAAGGTCAAGTTCTGGCCCGAGGGCGGGTACCTGAAGGACGGCATCATCCCCAAGGACCAGTGGGGGAATGACTTTATCTACACCTCCCCCGCCACCGACGCCCCCTATACGATCGTCTGCCTCGGCCGCGACGGACGCCAGGGCGGCGACGGCCCGGACAAGGACATCAGCAACCTGACCATCAAGAAGAGGGAAGAGTAGGGGGCAATGACGAATGACGAAGTTCTAATGACGAAAGAATGCCGAATGCCTAATGACCAAAACCAACCAGACCGCGTCTCGATTAGGCATTCGGGCTTCGTCATTGATTCGTCATTCGTCATTCGTCATTCGTCATTTCAGCGTCCCCGTAGCGGCAGTCGCCAGACTTCCGATGAGCGTTTGGCCCAGAGGGGCTTCACACTGCTCGAACTCATGCTGGTCCTCGCGATCCTGGGCCTTGTCTACGGCCTCGTCTTCTTCCGCCTGGACCATGTGCTCACGCGCTACCGCCTCCGCGGGGCTGCGCGCGATGTGCTGGCCACGATGCAACTCGCCCGCTCCCAGGCCGTCTCCCAGCAGCAACCGTTCCGCGTGGTCTTCGACATGGACGACCAGGCGTTCTGGCTGACGCGAGAGGGCGGCGCACCCGCCGCGAAGCGCCCCCTCCCCGAAGGCGTCCGCATTGCGCGAGTGACCGTCGCGGGGAGGCCGCGCTCATCCGGCAAGGCGTCCGTCGAATACACCCCCCTCGGCGGGGCGCGGTCCGCCCAGGTGAACATGGCGAGCGACGACGGCCGGACGATCTTGATCAAAGTGGACCCGCTCAATGCCTATGCCCATGTTGAATGACGAATGCATGACGAGGTCCGAATGTCCAATAAAGGCGCGGCGTGCAGATGAACTCGCCGGAGTTCAGGAATTGCGGAATGCGGATTACGGATTGCGGAATCCGGGCCAAAATCGCAAATCCAAAATCATCCGAGGCCGCGCCGGTTTCACCCTCATCGAGATCATGCTCGCCCTGGCCGTCCTTGGGGTGGGCTTGACAGTGCTACTCGGTGTGAGGGCGCGGACGCTCCGCTCGATCCGCGGCATCGAGCGCGCCTCAATGGCCCAGTCCCTCGCCGAGCGCCTCCTTGCGGAGCAGGTCGTCTCGCCCCAGCAGGCGCCCGGGACCAGAGAGGGTCTGATCGAGGGGCAGCCCGGCTATTCCTACCTTATCACCACGCGGGAGCGCAACCTCCCACACACAGGCCAGGAAGAAAAGGAACAGGGGAAAGAGGAGGACAAGGAGAAGGGCAAGGCCCGGCTTTACGAGATCACAGCGACGGTTGCCTACAGCGACGAGGGAGGGAAGCGCGACTTCTCCCTTTCCACCCTCTGGTGCGACCAGCCCGCTTTGCGACCGACGGAGGAGGCCCCGTGATGACCCGGCGCGGCTTCACGCTCTTGGAGGTCCTTCTCACCCTTGTCCTCCTGGTCCTCGTCCTCGGCGTCCTCCATGCCTGCCTGGGGGCAATCCTGGCCAGTACGGAACACGGCCGGGCCGTGGCGCGCACCGCGCTGGAGGGGCGCAACCTCCTGGCCCTGATCGAGTCCGACATGCGCGGCGCGGTCCTCGTCCCACCCAAGCCGGTCGGCGAGAAAGACCAGGACAAGAAGTCCGTCGCCGAGCAAGACCCAAACGCCTTTGTCGGCGCGGCGGGCGCGGTCCGCTTCGCCACAAGTTCCCCCCGCCTTGGCGAGGGGGATGACGCGCCCAGGGTCGTCCGGCTTATCGAATACTCCCTCAAGCCCATCGGCAAGGACCGGTTCGTGTTGGCGCGAGCGTCCAGATCCCTGGATGCGGCCGCGGGGGAGGCATGGGACGTGACCGATCGGGTGCGAACGCTTAATCTCCAGTTCACTGATGGGAAGAAGTGGGTGGATGCCTGGGACAGCCAGGCGGCCGGTTGTCTCCCCCGGGCTGTGCGGATTAACCTGGCGCTCAGCGTCGGCAGGGAGACGGGCGAGGGGGCCATCCAATTCGATAGCTCCGTGGTCATCCAGACGGCCTCCCTCGAACCTCCCGAGGACAAAACGAAAAATAAGGCGCGGTAGAAGTAATGCAAGACCACAATGAAAACGGCGCTGCGCTGCTCATCGCCCTGCTGATGATCGTGCTGTTGGGGATCATCGTGGTTGAGTTGTCCCACTCCATCGCGATAGACGCGCGGGCGGTGCAGAACACGGGCCTCGACGCGCAGAACCTCCAGGCCGCCCTGGGCGGCGTGCAGTATGCCATGGCCCTCCTGATGCGGGACATCCCGGAGGACGCCCCCATCTCACCCGACCAGGATTGGGCGAAGGACCAGCAGATCGAGATCGGCGCGGCGACCGTCACAGTCTGGATCGCAGATGAGGCGAGCAAGATCAGCATCAACCACCTTACCCCCGATGCAAAGGACGAAGGAAACGAGCTGGACCGCCTCACTATGGCGCTGAAACTGGACGTGAAGGACATCGGAGCGAAGGCGCAGGACTGGATGGATGCCGACGATGACGGATCGTTTGAGAAGGGTGCGGCCAACCGCCTCTTTCTCTGCCCAGCCGAGCTGTTGCTCATCAACGGGATTGACAGGGCCGCGCTTTATGGCGACAATGGATTGGGGCCGCACATCACGGTATGGTCAGATGGCAAGGTCAATATCAACACCGCGCCAAAACCTGTCCTTGAGGCCATCTTGCCAAAGGACGACGCGGACCTGGCCGAGGACATCATCAAACGGCGGGAGCAGGCGCCTTTCGCAAAGGCGACGGAGCTTCAGAGCGTGCCGGGCATGACGGGCGAAGCCTACGAGCGCATGGAGAAGAAGACGTGCACGGGCGGGGCGGTGTTCATGGTCGAGTCGCGGGCCGAGATCGGCCCCATGCGCCGGACGGTCCGGGCGGTGCTGCGGCGGGACGAGGATGTCATGCAGATCATCTTTTTTGAGGAAACACCCGAGAGGCCCATGAGGGAACGGGATTCATGAGGCGTGCATTCGGCATCGAGATTGGCGACGACGCGGTGACGTGCGTGCAGCTCGTCAGGCGCGGCCGGGGCGTCCGTGTGGCGTCCTTCTGCAGCGTCCCGATTGAGGAGGAGTGCGGCGAACGCGAGGCGCTGGCGAAGGTCGCGGCCGAGCAGGGCCTGACCGGAAAGAAGATCGCGCTGTCCCTCCCCGCCTCACGGGTCTATCTTCGGAGCCTCGCGTCGCCGATGAAGGGCGAGCGGGCGATCCGAAGCACGATCAAGTCACAGGTGGAGGCGCTGGTGCCGGTGGACATGGACGCGGCGGTGGCCGATTTCGCTCGGTTGTCTGCATCACCATCGAAGGGACCGGGGATTCCCCTCCTCGCGATCATGGCCCGAAAGGACATGCTGCGCGAAAAGACCGAACTGCTCAAGTCGCTCGGAGTGCGGCCCGCGCGCGTCGGCGTGAATATCACCGACAGCGTCGCCATGGCAAAGGCCCTGCCGATGGGGGATGGACGGACGCTTCTGCTCGACCTCGGGGCGAAGACCTGCAACGCCGTCGTTCTGGAGGAGGGCGGCTTGGCGCAAGCCCGGACCCTTCGCGTAGCGGCGGGGGAGGCGGGGCCGCCGGACAGCTACGGGGGGAAGATCGTCGGGGAGATGGAGCGGATGCTGAAGGGCGCCGGGATAGGCCAGCCGGACCGCGTGATCGTCTCCGGCGGGGCGTCGCTGGGGGTCGGGGTCATGCTGGCTTTGGAGGGTCTCTTTCCATTTCCGGTGTCGGCCCTCGACCTGGCATCAACGTTCATGCCTGGGTCCGACGAAGATACGGCGCTTCGTCTGAACCGCCTCGGCGCGGCGGCCTTCGGGGCGGCCTATGCGCTGCTGATGCGCTTGGATGGAGCGCCCGACCTCCTGCAGGAGGAATTCGCCGGGCCGCGGTTCGCGGTCAAGGCGCGCCGGCCGGTTGTGTTGTGTGCGGTCGCGGCGCTCCTGGCGTGTCTTGTGGGAAATGCGTATTTCTTTCATTCCGCCCGCGCGGCGCAGCAACGGCTCAAAACCGCGCAGACAGGACTGGACAATCTCTGGCGGAAGCTCTACCCGAATGAGGCGCCGCCGGCGGACATCGCGGGGCGCATCCGGATTGATCGCCGCCGCCTGGCCATCCAGGACCGGGAGTCGCTGCTGCCGGCGCGGGAGTCGGCCCTGGACCTGCTGCTGGCGGTGGTGAAGCGGATGCCGCGCGAGAAGATCGTCGAGGTGGCCCGCGTGAACGTCTCTCAGGAGGAGATCCAGATGGACGTGCGGGCCGCGTCGTTCAGCGCAGCGCAGGAGATCGCCCAGGCCGTCGGCGCGGACCCGCAATTCTCCGCAAGCGTGAAGGACCTCAAGCCCGTGGGCGACAACACCTTCGCCTTTCAGTTATCCATCGCCATCCGGGGGGAGGCGGCGCATGACTGACCGCAAGCCCGTCTCGGCGACTCTCGCGGCGCTGCTGGTTGCGGCGGCGGCGCTGGCCCTCTACGCCACACACCTGCACATGGAGGGGGTGGATGCACTCGCCCTCCGCGCCGACCAGCTCGACGATGACCTACGCCAGGCGACGGGCATGGCGGCGCAGATCATGGAGCTGCGCGAGTCTCTCTCCAAGCGTGAAACGAAGAGCGAAAAGATGCTTATCTCCTTCATTGAGGAGATGGCGACGAAAAACCATATCTCCATGGCATCCATCACGATTGACCCCGGCACGGTGAAGGAGGCGGCGCGGGTCAACAAGTTCTACAAGGAAGTGGACACGGTGGTTCGCATCAAGCAGGCGCCGTTGAAAAACATAATCCTCTTCATGGCCGACATGCAGGAGGAGGACCCATCGCTGAAACCGAGGCTCCTCTCGCTGATGCCCTCGCAGACCGACCCGAACGGATGGGATGCGCGGGTCGTCATCAGCTATTTCGTATTTGAGGAGGCGCCGTCTGCCGGGCCGGGCATGGAGGCGCCGCGATGAGCGCGAAAGAGGTGGTTGTGCTTCTGGTGATTGTGGCGTTGGTCCTCGGGGGCGTGGGCGGCTACGTAGCCTTTGTGAGATCGCCCCAAGATGGACCTACGGCCACGCCGACGCAGCAGGGCGTGGAAGCAAGACCGGCCCCTCTGGCGGGGAAGGGCGAGAAGGAGAACGACTACTCGCCCCTCTGGCAGACGATCACCCGGCCTCCGGCGGCGCAGCCGACGCAGGCCGAGCCGCCGAAGCCGGCAGCCGTGTTTCGTCTCAAGGGCATCGTGTCGCAAGGGGCAGGGCGGATGGCGATCATCGAGGACGCAAGCGGTCGGCAGCGCTTAGTGGGCGAGGGAAGCGCCATTGATGGGGCGCGGCTGATCAAGATCTCGCCTCGAGATGTGACGATCGAGGCCGGTGGGAAGACGATCATCCTCCCACTCGAACCCAAGGCAGCGACGGAAAAATCCAATCCCAAAGGCGCGTCGCCTAAGCCGGATTCGGCCAAGTGATTGCAGGTGCGGCCATGTGGGGTCGCACCTGCCAGTTTACGGACAAGCTCTTAGTCCCTGCCTTCGCCGACAAGAAACATCCGCGTCTCGCCCTTCTTCAGGTCGAGGTCAATCGTGAGGACGTTTTTCGCAATCACGTTTTTTGTGACCGCGTCGCCCATATCGCCGGCGGCGGGAAGATGGATCGTTTTCCTCCCCGCCTCCGACGCCTGAAGGGCCAGGAAGCGGCCGTCGGTCGCAAACACATCGTCACTGTCCACCCATACATGCGCCCCGGCGTCGCGGGCGACGGCGCGAAAAACCCTGGCAGGCAGCCGGGTTGATCCGCAGAAGACAGACGTCCAGTTCTCCTGCCGCTTCACCACCACCGCGGCCGTATTCTTGGCGGCGTGATAGCGGGCAAGGACAGCCATCCCCGCCTGCGGCTCGACGGCGGCAAAGATCGTCTCGATGGCGCTCTTGTCCTGCGGGCCGAACACATCGCCCGCCTTTAACCCCGCGCCGATGGGGTCGCCCGATGCGACGAGGGTCGCATCGGGAACTATGCCCGACGGGAGCGGCATGAGCCGGATACCCGTCAGCGCCTCCATGTTATTCACATCGAGACCGCCGTCGGAGATGATGCCCGGGGCGTAGAACCAGAGGGCTGTCCGACCACCACGGCGGACGATGCGATGGATCGCGTCGCGCTGGCCCCTCGTCACGCAGAAGGCGTTGAGGAAAATGTAGAACTTCGCGTCGGGGACCTTTCCATCCACCAGGTCGTCCAGGAGATACATCCCGAACGGCAGGCCCATGCGGTAGAAGTCCATGCGGATGCGATAGATGAGGTCGCCGGTGACATGGGGCGAAGGCTTGAGGTAGAACGCGCTCTTCTCGTCAATGATGATCGCTACTTCGCTTTTGTATTGGCTGCCGCGCTCAAGCCCCTCGTCATAGATGCCGCGGAGCTTGGCGATGTTATCCCAGATGTCTTTCGAGTCGAGCCAGCCGAGGCCGGGCAGGTCCATCCACCAGCAGGCGGCGCGGCGGACGAAGATGTGGCCGAAGTTGCGCTGATGGACCCACCACGTCTGCTCCGGCGTGTCCACGCGGCCGTGCCAGGCGGGGTCGGTCTTGTGCGCATCCGCCGGGGAGATGTGCGTGCGCGTGTCGTCCTCGTTCAGCCATAGTTTGCCGTGCATCTGGATGGAGTCCACTGGGACCATAAACGCGCCGATGCCGCCCAGCCCGCGATCGCCGTAGGAGATGGGTGAGCAGAGGATGTCCACATCCGGGCAGTCGAGCATCCGCCGGAGGGCGTAGTGGCCGCTGTTCGGCGCGCCAGCCCACAGGGGACCGAACTCGAAGAGATACCCGTAGAAAAACACGACGCACTTCTTCCGGCTCGACGCCTCCTTGATTGCTTTTGCAAACATTTCCAGCGGCTCGATCATGGCGACCTGCATGTATTCGGTGAAGTCCACCACCTTCCGCTGTTTGATGGGATCGCGGAACGCCCCGGCAAGGGCCTCCAGCCGCTCCTCCTTTGTCGGGACATCGACGGCGGCGAAGTCCCCGATCTTCCCGCCCCATGCGCGGTTGAGCGCCGCGATGTCATTGGCGTACTTCTCCCTCAGCCACTTCTGGAAGCCCTTCCCCATCGCCGGGCTGAAGCCGCAGAGCTTCCGCATCCATGAATCTCTGTAGAACCACTCCCCCGTGTTCTGGCCGCAGGGGTGGTAGCCGAGGACATGATCGCCGTGGTTCTCCTCAAGATACGCCACGAGGGCGCAGAGGTTGGCCGTCGCGTCGCGCCGCCACTTCTCCGAGGCGACGCTGCTCCCCCCGCGCTCGCCGGCGTCATACAACATGCAGTCGTCGGGGTTTTCCCGCGTCCACCATCCCGGCGCCTCCATGCCGATGCGGGGGATCAGCATGCCCCTGGGATCGTGCTTGATGAACTCCTCCATCGTGCGGCCCACCCCGCTGAAGTTCGGCGCCTCCCCCGGCTTGGGCCAGGGCATGTGCAGACCGAAGGAGTGGATGTGGATGCCGGCGCCGGCGGCCAGCTCGATCTCATGCCAGGCCTTTGGGGGATGGATTGCGTACTGCGTCCACGGCTCGCCCTGATGGACGGCGAGGAAGTCGGCCCTCCGGGGAGCGGACGCCTTCATGCGCGCGGAGATGACGTACTTCTTCCCCTTCTCGACCGTGTGCCCGGTCTGGTAGACGTGCGCGTCGTGCATGTTCTTGCCGGGCTTTTGGACGGAAAAACGAAGCGCGCCGCTCTCGACGACGCTCGCGTCCACGCCCTGGCCTTTGTTGATGAACGTCTGCCACTCCTTCTCGAAGGCGGGCTGGCCGTGGGTGAAATCCCCCTCGCGGATCAGGTTCTTCCCGTCCGACTCGCAGACGAACTTCACATCGTCCACCCACAGGTCGCCCTTGTCGAGACCGCTCCGGACGTGAACCGCCGCGCCGCCCCGGTCGGTCTCGGGCGATTCGAAGGCGAGCCTGTATTCCTGCCAGTCGCCGGAGACCGTGAACTCGCTCGGGGCCGGGCGCATGGTGGCGTAGAGGACCAGGGGCGACGCAAGCCGGTCGCCCACAAGGAGCTTCGGCGTTCCCTTCTCCATCTTGACTTTAGTTTCCCTGCAAGACGCCATGAACAGACACCCGACTATCGCCGACGTCAGTATCCATCGCTTCACGATTCTACTCCTTATGTTGGCTTCCTCCCATGGAAAAAAGACAAGGCATTCTAACCCTATCGTCTCCGAGGCGCATCTTCAAGGCAAAAGTTCTGTTTGACATTTATGGACTCAGGCAATACAAATTCGGAAAGGTTAGGAAAGGTTATGGAAAGGTTATGGAAAGGTTATGGGGTCAGGTCTTAACTTTCTACTTTTTGGGCTTGACATTTCTTCGGGATGGGGTATGCTAAGGCTATGGTTCGACCGTTGCGAACTGAGATTTCAGACGTCGTCTGTGGGATTGCTCTATGTGCGCCGACAAAAAGTAGATAGTTGAGATTTGACCGCTGAAGCTACTTGGTTTGGGGCGAGAAAATGATGAGATGAAAAGACTCGTTGTGATCGGTGTTCTGACAGTTAGCGTGCTGGCGGTTGTGTGCTATGTGGTTCAACGGGAGGGGAGGAAACCACCGCACCAGAGAGAAATACCGGAAAATGGCTCTAAGACGGGCCTTGACACTGTCGTCCCTTCTCCACCAGCGACAGCTCTTGATCGCATAGTACCAGAGACAGAGGAGAATGTCGAGCAACCGGAGTATGAAACATCAGTTCGTGACCCCGGCCAGTTTGTTCGAATGTGGCCGGACGGTGCGCATGGATTCACCTGCCACATAGCGCGACAATGTTACACCATGAAGGACCTGCCTCGGATATATCCTCTGCTGGAAGACCCCACGTGCGACGAGTATTGGGGGCTCGTAGTTCAGCTCATTGGAGCCGTTAGCGACCTGGGCAACGCTGAATCGGTCAAGGTATTGGCGGACTATCTGCGGAGACCGGATAACGCGCAGTGGGCAAAATGCAAAAAGAATGATACTATAGCGTGTATGGTGATCCGGAAGACGTATGCTCTGCAGGGCCTTGGCATGGTCGGCGGGAATGAAGCGACAGAGGTCCTCGAGAATGCCTTCACCCCGGAGGGAGCAGCCGAATTGGCGAAGGAATGGATAGAAGAGGCTAAGGACTACTCCGATGGGGGCAAGGAGGGTGTGGTGGCAAAAATTCGGGGGCAAGCCGCACAAGGTATCGTGTATCTCCAAAATCCACGCTTGAACAGGCTATTGGACCAAGTCTATGACGAGGAATTCAGAAAGTGGTGTGAGTTTCGGAATGGGCGGGGGGAATGCTCCTGGCTCTTTGGCGACATGGTTGAGGCCATGGCTGCAAAGGCATTCATCGCCGAGAAGGGCCTGGAGGAGTGGTCTAAGATCGATGGGTCTTTCCAAGACCAGTTGAATACACTTTCGCCCTATCGGAGAAAGTATATGAGGATAGAATGAGACCGTTGAGGCCAGCGTCACAAAAGGGGTCAGATCTTAACTTTCTACTTTTTATCCTTTACATTTCGTCTGTGGAGGGTATGCTAAGACTATGGCACGACCATTGCGAATCGAGATTCCCGACGGCGTCTACCACGTAACCAGCCGCGGATTGGCGCGACGCCTCATTGTCCGCGACGACCAGGACCGCCTCCGGTGGCTGGAATTGCTCGACGCCGTCGCCGCTCGTCGCCGGTGGCGGGTGTTTGCCTGGGTCCTCATGGACAATCATTTCCATCTCTTTCTGCGGACGCCGCAGGCCGATCTCTCGGCGGGGATGCATGATCTGAATTCCGGCTACGCCACGCGATTCAATCGCCGCCACCGTCGCTCCGGCCCGCTGTTTCAAGGGCGCTTCAAGGCCATCCTTGTCCAGCGGGACTACCATTACTGGGAGCTGACTCGCTACATCCACCTGAACCCCGTGCGGGCGGGGATGGTGAAACGTCCGGAGCGCTACGTCTGGGGGAGCTGCCGCTTCTATATCAACGCGAACGGCGCCCCGGCGTGGCTTGCATGGGAGGAGGTGCTGCGCGAGCACGGGCGAAAGATGGGGAGGGCGCGCCGTGGGTATATGCGGTTCCTGGCCGACGGGATCACGTCGCCGCCGGAATCGCCCATGCTGGATGCGACGGCGTCAACGGTTCTGGGATCGAAATCGTTTGTGGCGAAGGTCCGGGATTGGCTTGAGGAGCGGCTTCCCGATCGCGACGTTCCCGTGTCGAGGGAGTTGCGTCGGCGGGTGGATGTGGACTCGGTGATAGCGGCGGTGAGCAGGGCATTCGGGGTGGAGGAGTCGGACATTTGCCGGCCAAGGAAGTGGGGGAACGAGGGGCGGGCCGCGGCGATTTATCTCTGCCGGAAGTTGACGGACGAGCCGATAGGGACGCTGGGGGAGCGTTTTGGCGGCGTGTGCGGCCAAGCGATCAGCAAGACGGCAGCCCAAGCGGCGGGTCGTATTCGGCGCGATCGAGGAATGGGGAAAATCGTGCAGGCGTGTGAGAACGCCTTGTTGAAAAAGCAGAAAGTTGAGATCTGACCCCATGCGCTGCGCAATGGTGACCGGCGACTTCTACCCCGACTCGACGGGCGGGGTGCAACGGGTCGTGTATCATCTTGCCAGGGGGTTGGTCGAGATAGGCCACCATGTCACCGTAATCACCCGGCAATTGAGCGGTGACATGCCGTGTTGCGAGGAGGTCGAGGGCATCCACGTTATCCGGTTCGCGTCGAAAACGGATAACATGGCCAAGTTCCACGTCAGCGAGTTTCTGTCATCGCGGCGGGCGTTCAAGCGCGTGCTCAATCAGAAACGACCGGATATCGTTCACATCCATGAGCCGCTGCCGGGCCTGGGGGCGGCGTCCGCACTGACGGGAACGGACATTCCGACCATCTATACCTTCCACGGCCAGTGGAGCGTGCAATGGCTCGACGCGCGCCTGCACGGCAGCCGGAGCGGCGGCCTGGCCGCGCGGTGGTTCGCACGTTACCTGCGTGGGATCGAGCGGTTGGCGATGCGGCGATCGGTCCGGCTGGTGGCGCTGAGCCGGTTCATGGCGCGGACGGCTGTCGATCTGTATTCAATTGCTCCGCAGAGAATTACGACTATCCCCAACGGCGTTGACCTAGGCCGGTTCCGGCCGGTGGCCCAGCTCGAAGCGCGGCGCAACGTGGGTCTGCCGGAGGGCAAGCCCGTGCTCGGGTTCGCGGGGCGGTTGTCGGGAGAGAAGGGGGTATCCATGCTCCTTCAGGCGGTTGCATTGCTCCGGCGGGAGATGCCGGAGGCGATCCTATTGGTCGCCGGCGAGGGCCCAGAGCGCGCGGCGCTTGAGGAGCAGGCTCGATCACTCGGCGTTGACGATCTAGTTCGGTTCATGGGCCATGTTGACGACATGGCATCCTTCTACAATGCGCTGGACCTCCTGATAGTTCCGTCCGTCCGCGAGCCGTTCGGATTGGTCACGCTGGAGGCGCTGGCGTGCGGCACGCCGGTAATCGGCGGGCCGGTTGGGGGCACGGCGGAGATTCTCCGCCGGTTCGACGAGCGGCTTGTCTTTGCAGACATGACTCCGAGGGCGATTGCCGACAAGGTGTGTGAGGTCGCGTCGACGCTATCGCCGCGCCTGCGCGTCGCCTGCCGGGCGTTCGTCGAGGCGACGTTTTCCTGGGATCGGATGGTGGACGCATACGAGGCGGTCTATATGGAGTGCGTCGGGACGTGAAGCGGATTCTCTACGTCATTGCCACGCTCGACGCGGGCGGGTCGGAAAAGCAGCTTGTGGAGCTGGCGACGCGGCTCGACCGCCGCGAGTTCGACCCGCACGTGTGCTGCCTGACGCGCGGCGGGCCGATGGAAGACCTGTTGGCGAAGGCCGGTATTCCGGTGCATGTGATCGGGAAGGAGATGAGGTGCGATGTCCCCGCGCTGCTCCGCCTCATGGCCCTGATGCGGAGGCTGCGGCCGCACGTCGTGCACACATGGCTCTTCACGTCGGACGCCTATGGCTGCGCGGCGGCGCTGGCGACGGGCGCGCGGGTGATCATCAGCTCGCGACGGTCCACCGATCCCTGGAAGGGGTTCATCCATCGGCTGGTGGACCGTGCGGTGGGGGCGTTTGCGGATGCGGCGATCGCCAACTCCCTGGCGGTGCAGGATGCCTGCGTGCGCAGCGGCGTGGCGATGCAGAAGATTGTGCTTATAAGAAACGGCGTAGATCTTAATCGCTTTAAACCGGGGAAGAAGGATTTGCAGGGGAATCTCCAGATCGAGGGCAAGCGCCGGGTCGTGGGGTTTGCGGGGCGGCTCGTGCCGGAGAAGGGGGTCTCGTATCTTATTGAGGCGATTGAGCTTGTGTCACGCAAGCTCCCGGATGTGTTGCTCCTGGTGGCTGGGGAGGGGGATCTGCGCGCGGGGCTGGAGGCGCGCTATCATGACTCACCCCATATTGGGTTTCTCGGGCACATGGACGACATGGCCGACTTCTATCGGGTCCTCGATGTCTTCGCGCTGCCGTCGCTATGGGAGGGGCTGCCGAACGCGGTGATCGAGGCGATGGCCTGCGGCGTGGCGGTGGTGGCGACGGACGTGGGCGGGACGGGCGAGGCGGTGAAGGACGGCGAGACGGGGCTGCTGGTCCCGCCGCGATCGCCCCGGGACCTCGCAGAGGCGATGCAACGTCTTTTGGAGTCGCCGTCAGAATGCCGCCGAATGGGGGATCGCGCGAGAGAGTTTGTTGAGAGGGAGTTCGGCATGGAGACAATGGTTTCGAGCACGGTACGGCTCTACCGAGAACGGCTTTGTCGGTAAACGGTTTTTTGTCATTGACTATTCGCTGACGACGTAGTAGAAAACAACAGGAACGCAGGAACGCTTCTTGATTGTGGAGACGTGATGAATCCGTTTCTTGATACGCTTCATGACCTGTTCAAGTGGGTGCCGGACTGGCGATCGGGTATCTATATCAGCATCCTTGCCCTGCTGATCTTGTTTCGGCAGGTTCGGCTAACATTGCTTTTTCTATTCGCCTCCGCATACTTGTGGGGCGGTGTGTTCATGTTTGCGGAGCGAAGCGATGTGCCGAAATTATTCCACGCCGTTTATTTCGCCGCAGGCGCGGTTATTCTTGTCGGCCTTGTGATCTATTTCATCAGGCAGCGCGCCCGTTCCTGACACGGCAAAGGACCGATGATCCTCCCCCGCCAGGCCTGCGCAACTACAAGCTGCGCCGCCGAAGCCCTTCCAGCGCCTGCCGCGCCCCGCAACGGATGACCTCGGTTGCCCCCTTGCCGGTGATGGAGTACTGGACGGGATAGACGAAGTGCTCGAACATGTCGTCCGTCGGCATGTAGCCGATGCCGCCGTTCGTGTAGGAGACCACCGCCGTGGCATCGAAGGGCGAGTCGGCCTTGATGCGCAGCCCCGTCTCCGCCATCTGCTCCCCCGGCAGAAAGACGAAGGCCATGTCGCCCACGCGGAAGGCTTGCACCTCGATGGTGATTTGATTCTCGTCCGAGCCTGCCGGCAGCATGTGCCGCAGGCCCTCCTCCGGCATGCCGTGTACGGTCCCGACATCCACCGCGTTCGCGCAGATCCGCTCCATCGTCCGAAGCAGCCGGAGATAATCCGCCACCCGCCCCGCCTGCGATAGATCGCCGGCGAGGTAGGCCCGATACAGGGGCAGGAACTGCTCGAGGTTCATCGCCGGTCCCACGCGCACGGCCAGCTCATCGCACAGACGCTGCCGCTCCTCCATCAGCGCATGGAGTTCCGCGCTCGTGCTGCGCCTGCGGCGGGGGAGCGTCAGGGGGACCTTTGCCGCGCCGACGCGTGGAGCGTGGTCCTCCTTGAATTGCCCGTCCAGCGCAATGACCGCATCCGACAGTATCTTCCCCAGGTCCCGCGCAAACTCCATCCCGCGACGGTTCATGTAATCCGCCGGGTGGATGTCGCCGTTGGGACCGTTCAGGTAGAGTGCGATCCCGCCGAACTCGTGCTCGATGTTCCGCATGGCGAAGCCGGGGTAGTCGGCGCTGATGCCGTGGCTGCCGCCGATGTCCGCCGTCGGGTGGCAGGCGAAGTTGACCACATGCGCCACATGCTCGCCGTTCGGAGCGATCAGGCGGAGGACGAGGACCTGCGGGTCGTACGGCCCGCGCCCGGCGATCTCGTCGTCATGCGGCATGGGGCTGTTGCCCTTCACCCAGTGCCAGCGACCGTCCTTAAGCGCCACCCGCGCCGAGGCGGCGACGCCCTCGGCCGCGCCGGAGGCGGTGGCCACGCGGACCTCCCGGCAGTCGGCGTGGGCCTCGCGGAAGCAGGCAAGCATCCGGTCCATCAGGTCGTCAAGCACATCCGCCGGTTCCCACGGCGCGTCGGGCGGCACGTTGTTGAAGTGATGCCTCCACACGGCCAGGTTCGTGTGGTTGTGCGTGCAGTGGACGGCGACGTGGTCGAAGGGAATTCCGGTGGATTCCTCCACCCGCTTGCGGAGCCGGTCAATGAAGTCCCACCGAATTGACCGCACATCGCACGACATGACGCCGACGGCCGTGGACTCATCGCGGACCACGAGGGCCCTGGCCTCGATGGGATCGTGCACCGGGATGTCGGTGAGTTTGGGGTCGGGGGTGATGTCGGCTCGCGCTGCGCCTGCCTGGATCATGGCTTCTCTCCATCGCCTCAAGGTGTCATATGCTTGCCGCGTCATGCTACACCATCGGTCCGACCTCCGCAAATGCAAATCTTCCCACGCCCCTTGCCCGACCTTCGCACATTTGCTATTATCTCCATCACCACCTTTTGGAGAATAGGGAATAGACATGGCTCAATCACGACCCACGAAACCCAACGTCGTCCTCGTCATCACCGACGACCAGGGCTACGGCGACCTGGCCTGTCACGGCAACCGCATCATCCGAACGCCGAATCTTGACCGACTGCATTCGGAGAGTGTGCGGTTCACCGACTTCCACGTTGATCCCCTCTGCGCCCCCACGCGAGCGGGGCTGCTGACCGGGCACTACGCCACCCGCACCGGCATCTGGGGCACGACATGGGGCCGCTCGCTCCTGCGAAGGGACGAAATCACTCTGGCCGACGTCTTCGCGGCGAGCGGCTACCGGACCGGCGTCTTCGGAAAGTGGCACCTCGGCGACAACTACCCCTACCGCCCCCAGGATCGCGGCTTCCAGGAAGTGCTCGTCCACGGCGGCGGGGGGCTGGGGCAAGTCCCCGATGCCTGGGGCAACGACTACTTCGACGACGTCTATTGCCACAACGGCGTGATGAGGCAGTTCACGGGCTATTGCACCGACATCTGGTTTGAGCACGCGATGAAGTTCATCGAGGCGAACCGAGACGAGCCGTTCTTCTGTTACCTGCCCACCAACGCGCCGCACGCGCCCTACATCGTGGGCGAGGAGTACGCCGCGCCATATCGCGACAATGAGAACGTGGTCAGCCCCGAATTCTACGGCATGATAGCAAATCTTGACGAGAACATGGGCCGTCTGAGGCGGTTCCTGCACGACCTCGACCTGGAGGACAACACCATCCTCATCTTCATGGCCGACAACGGCACATCGGGCGGCGCGCAGACGGACCGGCAGGGCCTCGTCACGCGCGGCTTCAACGCGGGCATGAGGGGCAAAAAAGGCTCGGCCTACGACGGCGGCCACCGCGACCCCTTCTTCATCCGATGGCCTGCGGGCGGGATGGCCGGAGGCCGCGACATCAACCGCCTCGCCGCCCACATTGATGTCCTCCCTACAATGATTGACTTGTGCGGCCTGAAGGCCCCCGAGGGCGTCGAGTTCGACGGCGTCAGCCTCGCGCCCCTCATCCGGGGGCGGGCGGAGAACTGGCCCGACCGATATGTCATCGTCCAGCAGCAGCAGAGCTGCGATCCGCCGACGAAGTGGCGAGCGGCGGTGATGACAAACAACCTGCGCCTCGTCAACGGCGACGAGCTCTATGACATAACGACCGACCCCGGCCAGCGGACCAACACCGCCGCGAACCGACCGGCCGATGTGCAGCGCCTGCGCGACGCCTATGAGGCCTGGTGGCGGAGCGTCTCCACGCAGTTCGACGACTGTTGCCGGATCGTCCTCGGCAACCGGGCCGAGAACCCGGTCCGTCTGACCGGTCACGACTGGCACGCCTTTCCGACCGCCTGGAACCAGAGTCACGTCTGCGAGGGCGCGGCGCTGAACGGGTTCTGGGCCGTGGAGGTCGAGCGCGACGGGGAGTATGAATTCGCCCTGCGCCGTTGGCCGCAGGGGGTGGAGCAGCCGATGAACGCCGCCCCGTCCGGCTGCACGCCGATCCGGATAGACCGTGCGCGCATGAAGCTCGGCGACGCGGATCTCGCACAGCCGATTGACAAGAAGGCGCCGAGCGCGACATTCCGACTTCGACTCTCGTCGGAAAAGACCCGCCTTCAAACCTGGCTCGACGGCAAGGACGGCGGCTCCCGCGGTGCGTATTACGTCTATGCGAAACGGCTGTAGGCGCGTCTCCCCGCAGTTATTCCCAAGGCTTCAGGATGATCTTCGCGCACTGTCGCGAGGCGGATAATTCAAACGCCTCCTGGATTCGACTCATGGGCATCACGTGGCTGATGAGCAGGCCGATCAGCGGCGAGCGCTCGATCACTTTCATCAGGTGCGGCACATCGTTCATGTTGTAATGCCACGACCCGATCAGCGTCAGGCCCGTGCGGATCATGTCCGGGCTGATGCGAATCGCGAGGTCGTCGTTGCACTCGCCGATGAAGGCCACCTGCCCGCGTCGGCGCGCAGCGTCTATGCAGAAACGCTCGGCCTTCACATTGCCCGAACAGTCCAGCGCACAGTCCACGCCGACGCCGCCCGTCAGGTCCTTCACCTGCTTCAGCGCGCCCTCGTCGCGCGGGTCAATGACATGCTCGACTCCCATCTGCCTGGTGCGCTCCACCCGCCACGGCTCTGACTCTACGGCGATGACGCGCGCGTTGCGGAAGAGGGCGTTCACGATGGCCCCGAAGCCCACCGGCCCGATGCCCGTGATGAGGACCGTATCGAACGCGCTGAGCCGCATGCGCTGGAACGCGCCGAACGACGGCGCCAAGGCGCAGCACGCCAGCGATCCGTGCTCGTACGACATGCCCTCCGGGATTTTGGGGAGCATCCAGGACGGCTTCAGGAGGTACTGCGCCATCGTCGCGCTGCCCTCCGGCGAGCCGGTGAACTTGGCGAAGTTGATGGTGTGCTGGCAGTGGATATAGTCGCCGGAGACGCACAACGCGCATTTGCCGCAGGCGTAGAGCGGCATGACGACAACGCGGTCGCCGACCTGCACCTTCCCCGGCTGGGCGACCTCGACGACCTCGCCGGCGGCCTCGTGGCCGAGGAACGCACCCTTGTTGCCGGCGACAAAGGCTTTGTATTCCGTGCACATCGGGGCGGCGTGGACCTTGACGACGACCCAGTCTTCCTTCGCCTTCGGGTCGGGCGCGTCAACCAGCTCGGCCTTGCACTCACCGACAATAGCGGCTTTTTTCATGGATCTATCCTTCTACTTTGCGAACCGGAACGAGTAGAGATCGGCATCTTTCAGCCGCACGCGCAGGCGCACCGGCTTGCCCGACAGGGCGCTGACATCCGCCCCGTTCTTCCACGTGGCCTCATGAGCGATCTCGTTGCCGAATAGAGTCTCGCTCTCGCCCATACCGAAACCGTCATAGGGTTTGCCTTCGGCGTCGCACAGCTCGAACCGGAGCGACCCGATGGCGGACGTCTCGTAGTTGACGATGAGCTTGCCTCCCTCGAAGGTGAACGACCGCGTAAGCATCTCGCCCCCCTCGGTCCCCGCATGGACCGAGACGAACCCGTCGGTGCGAATCGTCCCGCGGCGCAGGCGATGGGTCGGGTAGCGGTAGTGCTCGTTCCAGTAGACCGAGAGCTCGGTCTCGGAGGTCTGCGCCACGCCCCATGCCGGATAGTTGTTCCGGTCGGTCCAGCAGAGGGGATCGGGGCCGGGCCGGAGGAACGCCTCCACCCACCGCTCAAAGTGCAATCCGTCGCGGCTGCTCATGAGGACGCCGTCGTTGATGCCGCCCTCCTTATGCTCCTGAATCTTTTTCCGGTTCGGCACGAAGCGGCACGGCAGGCCGATGAGGATGTGCGGGGCGCGGGGATAGGGGGCGATGGCGTTGGTGTAGAGATGCTCAGCCGGCGCGCCGCCGTAGTCGAGGGGCTGCGGTTCGGTCCAGTGGATAAAGTCCTGGGAGGTGCACCGGCTGATGTCGCGGATGCCGTCCTTGAAGATGCGGAAGTAGCAGACGTACTCCTTGCGAACCGTATCCCAGAAGGCCAGGTTTTGCGAGTCGAAGGCGCCCTTCGTGATGACTGGCTCTTTTTGGATCATGGTCCATTTGTATCCATCGGGCGAGGTGAAGGGAACAAGGGCGGATTTCGGCCCGGCGCTCGCCAGGGCCTTGTAGCGCTGCTCGGCGGGGGCGGCGGGGTTTGCGTCCTTGAAGGGGGTGAAGTTGTGGCCGCCCGGCCCCATCCAGACGATGTTGTTCTCCTTCGACCCCTCCACCTCATAGATGCCCACGTTCGGGCGGGTGAACGTCACGCCGCCGTCGGCGCTCTCCACGACACACTCGCAGTCGCGGCCTTTCGGACCCGGCCAGCCGCGGTAGTAGATCCGGATCCGATCATCGTCGGACATCACAACGACATAGCCACAGAAGATCCCCTCCCAGGGCTTGTCGAACGTAACAGCGACCTCCCGATGCTCAGGATGGTGTAACAGGCGCGTTGCGTCGCCGGTCATGCTGTCCACCATGAAGCCGTCCACAAACAGTTCGAGACGCGATCCAATCTCGACCATCTCTTTCTCCTTTGGTTCTGATCGGGGGACCTTTCCAATGCCCGGCTCGCCGCCGCCCCGGACGGTCAGCGTCACATCGTCGAAATCGTACGTCCCCACGTCACCGACATATGAGTAGAGCCAGACCGAAACCGAGGCCGCATCATCGGGGGCCGCAGCCGCAACCTCGACCTTCACCCATCCGTCCGTCGGGGCCTTGGCCCGTTGGAAGACATTGTGGATTCGCGTGCCGACGTCATCGAAGAAATTGATATAGACCCCCGGCCCGCCCTTGTCCCCCGTCCTCACCCAGGCCGAGGCGCGATACTGTCCCCCCGGTCGCGCGGGGACGGGCTTGGAGCCAAGGGGGATGCCTTCCTTCTCCGTCCGGTCAGTCATGCGGACATAGCGCTTGCCCGTATGGCCCCCGTCATCGGGGACCTGGACCGGACTGCCCCGCTCCTGGGTCCACTCGGAGGGCGGCTTGCTGTCGGACGATATATCCTCGAAGCCGGGGTTGACGACCAGGTTCTCCTCGGCGAAGAGACCGACGCTGACGAGGCACGATAGGAAAATCGCAATTGCCGTGCGCATCCCAATCTCCTCTCCTATGCTTTGGCGACGTTGTGCAATTCAAGGTACCGGAGACTCACCGGGCCGTCGCATTCGGTTATCTGCACGCGAAGTTTTCTCGCCGCCGTCAGCGGGAAGGGACAGATGGCCTTGTGGCCGATGTTACGTCCCTCCCAGAGCGTCACGGGGTCGCGGCCGGGGAAGACCTCGATCTTGAATCTCCGCGCGCGCTCGCCCTCGGCAAGGTCCTCCTGGATCACGACATGGTCCACGAGAAAGTGCTCCTCGGCCGAGTAGTCCCATGTGTTCGGCTCGGGCTGCTTGAAGTCGTTGAGTCTTGCAAAGGGGCTGCCGAAGCGCCGGCGGATCTCCTCGCCGAACTCGATCAGGCGCGCGGCGTCCTTATCGGGCAGGAGGCCGCGGCGGTCGGGACCGATGTTGAGAAGCAGGTTGCACCCGCGGCCGACGGAGTAATAGTAGAGGCCCATCAATTCCTCGACGCTCTTGACGGTGTGCTCGTCCTGGTCGCTATAGAACCAGTTGCGCAGGCGCATGCGGCAGTCGCACTCGGCGGGGAGCCAGAGGGGGGCGTCATCGGCCACCTTCTCGTCCCGGGCGGTGTCAATGGCGACCTGGACGCGATCCACGGTGTTCCAGATGGGGACGGGCGCGAGGCCGGCCTCGTTGCCGACCCACCGGAAGTCGGGATCGCCCATGTTGAAGATGAGGATATTCGGCTGCATGCGGCGAATCTCGCCGGTGATGCGGGACCAGTCGTACTTGTGCCCGGCCGAGCCGCAGCCGTCGAACCAAAGGACGTCAATCTCGCCGTAGGGCGCGAGGAGCTCGCTGATCTGGTTGATGAAGTAATCGTCGTAAGCCTTCTCGTCGGAGTAGACCGGAGACGACGCATCGGCGGGGGAGTAGTAGAGGCCGGGCTTGATCCCATGCCGACGGCAGGCCGCGACGAACTCCCGGATAACATCGCCCTTGCCGCCCCTCCACGGCGAGGAGGCAACGGAGAAGTCGGTGTACCTCGATGGCCAGTTGGCGAAGCCGTCGTGGTGCTTGGCGGTGAGGACGATGTATTTCATGCCCGCGTTCTTGGCGGCGAGGACCCAATTGTCAGCGTCAAACGCGGCAGGATTAAACGCTGCGGGCGACATGGGCTTGCCGTCCCAGTCGCGGTGGCCCTCGTAGAAGGTCCGGATGCCGAAGTGGAGAAACATCCCCATTTCCCAGTCCTGGTATTCCAGTTGCCGTGGCTTTGGAACGGCTGTTTTCATAGTCTGAGTTACTCCCGTCGCGTTGAGGGTTGAAATGCCGCAACGGGCAAGAACTCTACAACAAGCCGGCGCATACTGCAAGCCCCGTTTTTTACCGAAATCCACTTGCAACGCGCCGGAAATTTCTCTATAATATTTTCTACTGTTATTGTTTTGGGAAATATGGGATGAGTTACGCGCCGGCTCTTGATGCAAGTGTGCTTGTGGTGAATCGCCTGTTTATGGCGGTGCACATCGTGTCCGCCCGCAAGGCCTTTTCCTTGCTATGCAAGGAGTGCGCCCAGGTGGTGTCGGTGGACGACGACGACAAGTACAATTTCTACGACCTGAAGAGCTGGATCGAGATCTCCCAACTCAAGGCCCAGTTCGAGCAGTACCAGCGGGACGACTGGGTGCACACCGTGTCCGTCGCCATTCGGGTTCCCAAGGTCATTCGGCTCCTGTTCTACGATCGCCTGCCGGAGCAGACGGTAAAGTTCAACCGTCGCAACATCTTTGCGCGCGATGAGAGCCGGTGCCAGTACTGCGGAAGGAAGTTCCCCACCTCCGAACTGAGCCTGGAACACATCATCCCCCGCTCGCGCGGCGGCGAGAGCACGTGGGATAACGTCGTCTGCGCCTGCACCGACTGCAACAAGAAGAAGGGCGGGCGCACGCCGCGGGAAGCGCACATGAAGCTCATCCGGAAGGCCATCAAGCCCCGGCGCAATCCACTACTCAGGCTGAAGCTCCGCTCGCAGAAATACGAGTCCTGGAAGCAGTTTCTGGACAACGCCTACTGGTCGGTCGAGCTGGAGTAGCCGGCAGGATCCCCGCACATACTTCCACACGCCCACACTCCCATACGCCCATACTTCCTATTTAGCCGGCAGTGGCAGCGCGAGGGCCGGCAGATTGGGGAAATGGAGCTTGAGGCCCTTGGCAAGCGGATTGACCTGGAACATGAGGAATTCGGTGCGCTCCATCTCCTTCTCCGTAAAGACCAAGGATGGCGCCTGGGGGGTGATTTGATCGTCGCCGGGTCCGTAACCGCCGCACACGTATATCCCCTGCGTGTCGTCCCGGATCACGGTCTTTTCCAGGTTCAGGATATTTGCCTGCTTCGTGACGCCCTTGATGGGCATCTTGTTGAGTTTCAGGCATTTCATCTGCAATTGGACCAGAAGGAATTCGGACTCTCCCTCCGGGTTCAGTATGCCGCCCTTTTTCAGGAAGATTCGGCCGACCTTTTGCACCGCCAACCGTTTGATCTCCCATTCCTCGGTGGTGATCGTATCGCCCTCGGCCACCTCCTCCTTGATCTCCGGCTGATCAGCTTTCGCCGTCGGAGCTGCAGCGGGGGCCGCCGGCTGCGCCGGTGCAGGCGTCGCCTGCGGAGCGACAGGCATCCCAGGAACGGCGGGGACCGCCGGGACAGCAGGGACCGCAGGAACCGGTGGGACAACAGGCGTCGGCGCCGCTGGGACAGCGGGCGTCGCCGGTGCAGCCGGAACCGCCGGGACAGCCGGAGCGGGCTGGGCGGCGGGTTTCGGTTGAGCCGCCAGCGTCGGGATCGTCGGGATTGATGGGATCGCGGGGATATCCGGAATAGCCGTGCCCCCCGCCGCAGCGGGTGCGCCCAGTGCGCTCGGCACGCCACCTTTGATCTGATCGGGCGCGGCCGCGGCCTGGGCCGGTTCGGCCTTGCGGGCCTTAGACGCAGCCTCGGCCTCCGCCTTCTTGGCTGCTTCTTCTTCCGCTCTCTTAGCCTCTGCTGCCTTATTCTGTTTATCTTTGACATAGTAGAAGACGCCCGCGCCGGCGCCGCCGAAGAACAGGAGGACGAATAGGAGGATCATCGCCCGCTTTTTGCCCTGCTTCTTTTTCCGAAGCCGCTCGCTGAGTTCCTGCAGTTGTTGCGTCGAACTCGCCGAGGGAGGCGGCTGATCCTGGGTTATGTCATATGCCGGAGGGGCATACTGCTGAACAGGCGCCGGCGCCGGATACGCCGCCTGATGAGAGGGCGGAGGAGGAGGCGCAGGCGCAGGGAAAGGCTGTGCGGGGTAGGCCGCCGCCGGGGGAACGGGGGCCGGACGCTGCGCCATGGGCGGCGGATACACCGGGGCGGCGGGCACCGGGGGCCTTATGGCTTGCACAGGTCGAGCCTGAAGAGGTCTTGCCGTCTGCACCGGGCCGACCGCCCGCGCCGGCGCTACGGGCCGCATGGGCTGGGGCGTGGCGCGAAGGGGGGCGGCCTGCGCCGCCGGGGGAGAGGATGGAATATTCAAGAGCGCGCCACAATGAGGACATGACGTGGCGTACCCGGCCAACTGTTGCGGCACCGATACCCCATTGCCGCATTTTGGGCATTTCAGGTTAATATCCACAGACTCCACCCTTGTTCTGGCGGGCTGTCAACTCGGGAACTGCTCAATTTACTTATACACCTGAGTCAAACTCATGTCAAGAAAAATCCTCTCTCGGCGGCGATGCCCGATGCCTCAGAGGCGCCTACAATTTTTCACGTTTTCTGAGAGAGTAACAGGGTGTAGAAATCTTTTCCGGCACACCCCCTCTCCCCCGCGTCCCGCGCGGACGCGGGACGGGAGAGAGGGGTAGGTCCGCCCCCTTGCCAGAAACAACGCTTACACCCGAGTAACACGACCCTGCACTATTCGTTTGACACAATCCCGATAGGCTGGTATACTCCCTCCCCTTCGACGGGGCCGTCTTGCAGCCAAGAAGAGTAGGATGCCTTCACACACCATAGAACAAGATAGCGCCGCCCAGACCGGCCTCACCGTCCGCGCCGTGCTCATCGGCTTCGCGCTGGTCGCCCTCAACACCGTCTGGTCCACCTTCGCCGAGTTCTACATGCGCTCCTCCAACATGGGCACGGGCCTGATTCCCATGTCTGTCTTCCTCCCCTTCTTCCTGATGGTGGGGCTGGTGAATGTGCTGTGGCGGGTGATGGACCGCATCCTGCGCGGGTGGGGCATTGACGCCCCGCTCCTCTACCCCCTGCTGCCCCAGGAGATGATGTGCATCTTCATCATCGCCTTCGTGGGCAACGCCGGGTGCGGCATGAACTGGCTGGTGTCGGTGATGGGGTGTCCGCGATACTTCGCCACGCCGGAGAACAAGTGGGAGGAGACGTTCTTTCCCTACCTTGCCTCCTGGGCGATTCCTCTCGACACGGAGGCCGTGAAGTGGTTCTACGACGGCCTGCCCGAGGGGATGAAGATCCCGTGGAACATCTGGCTGCAGCCGCTCTTCTGGTGGGTGGGCTTCATGGTGGCCGGCGTGATCGGCTCCCTCTGCTTGAGTTCCATCCTCCGCCGACAGTGGGTGGATCGCGAACGGCTGAACTTCGCCCTCGTGGATGTGCCCGCCGAGATCGTCAAGAACCCGGACAAGCCGTCTCTCGTCCCGAAGATATACACCAGCCGCATGTTCTGGTTCGCTTTTGCGATAACGTTCGGCCTGGTGATGTGGAACGTGGTCGGATACTTCTGCCCGCAATTTCCCGAGATCGGCATTATCAAGGCCCGATGGCAGCGAATTCTTCCCTACTTCCCCTATCTCTATCAACGGATCAATCCCTACCTCGTCGGGTTCTGCTTCTTCTGCGATGTGGACATCCTGTTCAGCATGTGGTTCTTCTGGCTGCTCGGGGCGATTCAGTGCTACATCTATGACCGCCTCGGCGTGGACATCGGCCGCCCCAGCGAATATTCCAGCAGTTGGCAGCTGGTCAACCTGCAGGGCTGCGGCGGTTATATCTTCCTGGCGTTCTGGGCGCTGTGGATCGCCCGGCGGCATCTCTGGGACGTGGTCAAGAAGGCATGGAACCCCAGCGCCAAGGACGTGGATGACTCCGACGAGTTCATGTCCCACCGCACGGCGGTGATCGGCCTGGCGCTGGCGACGGCCTACGTCTGCTTCTGGCTGCGCGCCCTGGGGATTGAATGGCGCTATCTGTTGTTCTATGTGGGCACGTCCGTCGTCTTCGCCATCGGCTTCGGCAAGATGGTTGCGGAGAGCGGCCTGGTCTATTTTACCGGCCCTTTCAACGATCGGGAATTCGCCGAGTTCGCGCTGGGCTACAAAGACGCCCACCCCGGCAGCCTGGCCGGCCTGGCCATCGCGCACGGCTGGGGCATATTCGGAGTAATGTGGTTCACCCACGTGGCGAAGGCGATTGACTACATGAAGACGAAGAGGCGCAAACTATCGTTTCTGCTCATCCTCGTATTCACGTTCAGCATCGTCGTGGGGCTGTGGTTCGTCCTCTACATGGGATACACCTATGGGGCCTACAACTCGGAGACCTGGTGCTATCGCAGCGGGCCGGTTTACTATTATGGCAAGGTCAAGACCAAGATGACGGAGCCTGTGGGCGTGGACCTGCCGAAGATGATGCTCGTGGGGGCGGGCTTCCTCATCACCGCCTTCATGACGTTCATGCGCTACCAATTCACCTGGTGGCGGCTCCATCCTATCGGGTTCACCGTGGCCACCATGTGGGCCACGCGCATCTCGGTGATGACCATTTTTATCGTCTGGTTTGTGAAGGTCACCTTCCTGGGGCTGGGCGGGGCCAAGGTCACCAACCGGTTGCGGCCACTCTTCCTTGGAATCCTCTGCGGCTTCGCGGCGGGGGTCTTTGTGTCCTTCCTTGTGGACTGGGCCTTCTTCCCCTTCGACGGCCACCCCGTGCATTACTAACGGCAGGTGACAGGTGTCGCCCTCTACACCTCCACCCACATGCCCCCCGCGCGGACGCTCTTCTCCTCGGCGATGATGTGGCGCATGGTGGCCAGGTTGCGGCGGGCGCTGACCATCGGCTCGCAGCCCTCCTCGATCGAGATGAGGAAGTCGCCCATGGGACCGCACATGGAGACGGCGAACTCCGCCCCGCCGGTCTCGAGGACATACGCCCCCTCGCCGAGCTGCTTCGACTCGAACTGCACCGTCGCGCCGTCGAGGTCGAAGACCACCGACCCCTCGTCGCCGTCCACGCGGCACCGCTGGCTGCGGAGGGAGCTGCGGAGCAGCTCGCTGTGGATGATCTGTCCTGTCAGCCCATCGCCGAAGTCGGCCAGGGACGTGAAGAGATTGTCGCTGACGAAGTTCTGTCCCTCCATCCGCCCCGTGCGGGCGAGGACGCGCTTCGCATCCTGGCCGGTCCAGTAGCGGAGCAGGTCGGCCAGATGGTTGTTCCACTGGATCGTGAGGAAGTCCGTGCAGACGGAATAGAAGGCGTGCTGGGCGAGGCGGACGTCCTGCGTGCCGTGGATCTCGATGAATGCGTAAAACGGCTTTCCGATGAGGCCCTTCTGGATGATGTGGTATGCGAAAAAATTCGCGGGCGACCATCGGCGATTCTGGCTGACGGCGAAGGGGATGCCCGCGTCCTCGGCGATCTTCACCATCCGTTCGCACTCGTCCATGTTCGGGCCGAGGGGTTTCTCCGTCTGGATGGGCTTGCCCGCCTCGGCGGCGAGCTTGACCACCGGCTCGCGCAGCGTGGGGTGCGTGAGGAGGGAGATGATCTCGACCTCCTCGTCGCGGATCAGGTCGGGGTAATCCTCATAGATGCGCTTGGCGCCGGTTATCTCCTTGGCCCGTTCGCGCGCGGCGGGGTCGGGGTCGGCCACGGCGACGATATTCCACCCGGCGGTCTGGTAGGCCTTGGTGTGGGACCGCGCGATGCCGCCGAACCCGATCATGCCGATGCGCCAGTCCTTCCGCTTCGGCAGGGGGATGCTCTCGGGGATGCCAAGTTCCTTCGGGGTGATCTTCTTTTCTTGCATAGCTTATGTCTCCACAGCAAACGTTGGCTTCCTCGTCTGCCACTTCCCATTCGTGAAGTCGGGGCACTTGATCGGCGCGCTGCCGGCGGCGATGGACTGCTCCGAGAGCGGGATGATGGCGCTCATGGCGACCGAGTCATAGATGTCGAGGGGCGTCGGGGTCTTTGAGCGCACGGCATGGAGAAACTGCTGCATCTCCACGTAATCGGTCCCGCCGTGCCCCGCAGCCTGCGCGTCGGCGGGCAAGGCCCGCCACCAGGCGTGGTCGTATTCCTTCTGGTAGGGGGCGAAGGGTTCCCACTGCCCATGCTTGGCGCTCTTGCCCTCGATGAACACGGCCTCGCGCTGCTCGTTGTAGATCCCCTGCGTCCCCTCGACCTCCCACCGATTGTCGTAGGGGCGGGGGGTCTGCATGTCGTTGTTGACGACGATCGTGTTGCCCTTGACGGTCTTGACGAGTGTGGTGACGACGTCGCCCTGGGCGTAGGTCCGTTTCGCGCTGGGATGATCCGCGCCGAATTTCTTGGCGAGCTGTCGGTTGATGCCGAGCGACCGCGTGGCCATGGAGACGACGTAGTCGAATCGGTCGCCGCAGTTGATGTCCATCCAGCTCAGAACGGGGCCGAGTCCGTGGGTCGGATACTGGCTGCAGTTGCGCCGGGCCATGTGCTCGCCGCTCCAGCGCGGCGCGCCCTTGCCGTCGAAGTACCAACCGACGCAGTTGTGCGAGTAGGAGCAGTGGCAGTGAATGATCTCGCCGAAGAGGCCCTTGCGGATCATGTTGAGCACGGCCAGGTTGTCGCGGCGGAAGCTCCAGTTCTCCAGCATCATGCACTGCGCGCCGGTCGCCTCGTGGGTCTTCACTAAGTCCCAGCACTCGTCGAGCGTGATGGCGCACGGCACCTCCACGCCGACGTACTTCCCCGCCTTCATGCCGTCCACGGCCATCCGCGTGTGCCACTCCCACGGCGTGGCGATGATGATAGCGTCGAGATCGTCGCGCGCCACGAGTTCCTTGTAGTGCGTCTCGCCCTTGGTATAGGCCTCCGGCTTCTTGCGGCCGGCCTGCTCGACGATGCCCTGGGCGCGCTCGGCGGCCGCGGGGTTGATGTCGCAGACGGCGGGCGCGTCGGTCCCCTTCATGGACATGACAAGGCGCAGCAGCCCCGTGCCGCGGCCGCCGACCCCGATGAAGCCGAGGCGAACGGGCTTTTCCGATGCGGCAGCCTCCTGCGCCGTGGCGGCCTTCGCCAGCGTCATGCCGACGGACGCGGCTGCACCGACCTCCAGAAATTTTCTCCGCGCCATCTTCTGTTTCACGAAACCACCCTCCCTTCTGCTCGGTGAGCGCCCCAAGACGTAATTCTGCCTATTCGTGCGATGTTGAAAGCCTGCCTCATTTCATGCGCCCCATCAACTGAAAATCAGCGATATGTTCCCGGAATACGCCCCTGTTGTCCTGGGCCTCTATGGTTATGGGTGTCCCTCCAGGTCCAGGTTTCCCCGGAGGTTGTGCTTCGAGGTCTGTCCGAACGCTAAGCACTCATACCAATTGCCCTTTCTCGAGGGGCTTAGGCACACTATCTTTGGGCGGTGTATGTCCGTAACAGAAAGTATATCCCAAAGAGCTTGAATAACGCATCCCTTCTGACAGGCGGATTCCACACCACATTGCATGATTTTATCGGCAATCCGCTGCCCAATGTCAAATGCCTTGCGGTCTCGGCGCACGGCGTGGCTTCTTACGGCTTCGCTCACCGATCTATCCTTTTGAAGGAGTAAGGTGCGCCACACAATTGAGGATACTCGAAGACTTCTCTCCTCGTCGCGCATGGAGCTTTGATTGAGTTTTGCGAAAAACCAGGCGATAGAGCAGCAAGATCCAAAGTCGGAGTACGGATCGTGGCCGAGATTCATTTCGACCAGCTTGGGATAGATGGCCACGTGTTCGATGTGCTGATCATAGTGTTCCGTCCAGAACTTTTCATTGTTGCTTCCACCCTCCGGGGAAATGAGAGGAATCCCGGCTATCCATCGTTTGATGTGCCATAGCTCATGGGCAAGATCATACAACTTGAAGCGGTTGCCCATGCGGATTTGAAGTTGTCCGTTCTCAAGACGGGTCTCACCGCGGTACTTCGTTTCACGTGTTTCTACGATGGGAATACCGCGGCCAAACGGTTTTTCGACTTCCGCCGCGAGAGCTTTAACCTCTTCGGTAACCACAAAATCAAATGCGCTGAAGTCCACCACGGTTATTCCGGCGACATATTACCGATTTAGTCATTCGTCATTGTGCCGCCTGCCCAGGATGCCGACGACGACCTTTATAAGAAGGTGTTAGGTGTCAGGTGGTAGGTGTTAGGGTACCAATCTTCCCTGTGACCTACCACCTATCACCTATCACCTGTCACCTGTCACCTGTCACCCGCGTGCCGTCAGTTCTTCCAGAAACTTCCGCGCCTTCTTCGCCTCTTCCAGCGTCTGGGGCAGGTCGCCCGGGGCGAGGCACTCGACGACGAGTGCGCCGCGCGTGAAGCCGCCCTGCTTCAGTCGAGCCATGACGGCGGGGAAGTCCACCTGACCGGTTCCGGGCGTGACCGCGACATTCTTCGGATGCTGGTAGTCCTTGACGCACATGCCGACGACGAGGCCGTCCACCGTTGCGGCGTCATCCACGGGGTTGAGCTCGCCGTTGGAGTAGAAGAAAATGTTCCCCGGATCGTACCAGATGCCGAAGTTCTTGTGGCCGACCATCTCGACGGTCTTGCGGCACTGCGGGCCGGTGGCGTTGAGGCCGCCGTGCGGCTTGACGCTGATGCCCATGCCCTTCTCGGCGGCGTAGTCGCAGCACTCGGCGATGGCCGTGTAGTAGAGGTCGTATAGCTTCTGGTCGCCGACGCCGCCCATGAGCAGGTTCTTCGCGCCCACCGCCGCGCAGTTGTTGATGATCTTTTTCAGCCCCTCGATCCCCGCCTCCAGCGACTTGGCCACCGGGATGCCGCCGCCGTAAACCGACGGGACCTGGAGGCCGCGCTTCTTCACCTCTTCGCCTACCTGCTGCGCCTCCTCGGGCGATGTCTCCGCGCAGAGGACCAGCTTCGTCTTGGAGTTGGTCGTCATCAAACCCGCGTGCTTGTATCCCGCCTCGGCGATGGCGTCGAGGGCCACGCGGTAATCTTGATTGCTCCAGGGTCGCGTGTAACAGCCGATCTGCCAGGCATTCACTTCCTCACCTCCTGCTTCTTGCGATGTGTAGGTCAACATCTGCGAAGCGAGCACGCTGCCCGCTCCAATATGGATCGTTCGCATGAGGAACTCCCTTCGTGCGATTGGGCATCCTTTCGACATCATTCGTCATTCCTCCTGAATAGGTCGGTTCACATGTCTTGATCATTCCGACGGCCGGGGGCGGTTGATCGGGTGGCCCACCGGCCTGCCGAGAAACGGTATGGCCAGCATGTATCGAAAGGTCCGGTGCTTCGCCTGCCGATACTGGGCCAGGCCGATCGTCATGCCCTCGTGCCCGGCGTCGGGCTGGGCCTTGTAGGTGCCGAAGATCCGATCCCACCAGGGGGCGTTGAAGCCGAAGTTGCTGTTCGTCTCCCGGATGACCACCGAGTGGTGGACGCGGTGCATGTCGGGGGTCACGAGGAACAGCCGCACCAGCGCGTCAACGGACGGTGGCATGAGGACGTTGCCGTGGTTGAACATCGACGTGGCGTTCAGCAAAACCTCGAAGAGGAGCACGGACAGCGCCGACGCGCCGAGCGCGGCGACAAGGCCGAGTTTGATCCCCATGGACAGAAGAATCTCGAAGGGGTGGAAGCGCACGCCGGTGGTTACGTCGAAATCCATGTCCGCGTGGTGCATCCGGTGGATGCGCCAGAGGAGCGGGACAGCGTGGAACAGGACGTGCTGCAGATAGATGGCGCAGTCGAGGGCAAGGACAGCGAGGAGCACCGCCGCCCAGCCGGGCAGGGCGACATTGTTGAGCAGGCCCCAGCCCCGCTCGCGGCAGAGAACGGCCAGCGCCATCGGAAGGAGGGGGCATAAGAAGCGAACGGCGGCGGTGTTTAGGAACGACATGCCGAGGTTCCTGAGCCATCGGCCGAGCTTTGAGACGGTGAGCGTCCGGCGGGGCAGGATGATCTCCCAGGTTCCCATCAACGTCAGTACGGCGAAAAAGACGCCGAGTCGGACGGTCGCTTCCATTTCTCTCCAATGGGATGAGGCGAGTTATCGACCCATGGGCGCAGTCTAAGGAATGGCCAGGAGCGAAGTCAACCGGAATCTTGGGAATGAGGCTTGACCTCGCCCTCGCGGTGCTATACTCTCACCTGCGCGGTAAGTGATCCGAGTGGATTCGTCTCAGGCTAAACTCTGTGGAAATGATCTCTGTCATCATACCAGCGCTCAACGAGGCGGACCACATCGCGGCCGCCTTGAAGAGTGTGGGGGGCGAGCGCGACGTGGAGGCCATCGTTGTGGACGGTCGGAGCGGGGACGGCACGGCGGGGATTGCATCGGCCAACGGCGCCCGCGTGGTTATCCAAGACGCCTGCCGGGCGAGGCAGATGAACGTCGGTGCGGCCGCGGCGACGGGCGACCTGCTCGTCTTCCTCCATGCCGATACGCGGCTGCCCAAGGGATATGGCGGCCAGGTTCGCCGCATCCTCTCACGATCGGCGACGGCCGCAGGCGCATTTGAATTCCGCCTGGATGCGTCTTCCTTCGGACTGCGGCTGGTCGAACTGGGGGTGAAAATCCGCGCCCGGTGTCTCCAGTTGCCGTACGGCGATCAGGTGATCTTCATGCGCCGAGACGTGTTCCACAGCGTTGGGGGCGTTCCGGACGTGCCCATTATGGAAGATTTCGAGATGGTGCGACGGCTGCGGCGGTTGGGACGCATTGTCATAGCGCCTGCGCCCGCCGTCACATCGGCGCGCTCCTGGCGCCGTCTCGGGGTATGGCAGGTCACGCTCCTGCACCAGGCGTTTATCGGGGCGTTTTGCGCCGGCGTTGATCCCGCGCGGATCGCCCGGTGGAGCGCACGTTTCAAGGAGGGCAAGCCCTGACGCCCATCACCTGCTCCCGACTCATCCCTCCCGAATCTCTCGCTTTTCGCGATCGTATATCTGCCGCTTGCCCGTGTCGAACGCCTTCATCGCCATGATGACCGCCACGGCGTGCTGGTAGCCGGCGTCAATGGAGGCGTTCGGCGTCTGCCCGCTGCGCATGCACTGGAACCAGTCGAGGTAATGGTCGGGCCGCTCGACCGGCTCGACGTCCTTCTTGCCGCGGATGACGCCCCGGTTCTTGAAGCCGCCCTCCGCCGTGAGCACCGGCAGGTTCCAGTGGAGGACATCGAGCGTGCCCTGGTCGCCGAGGAACTTGAAGGCGCAGTCGCCGCTGTTGCCGAAGTTCGTCATGTAGGACACGAGGAACCCCTCGGGATACTCCCACAGCGCCTGCACGTGGTCGGGGCACGTGAAATTGTACTTGTCCTTCCAGACATACGTCCCGCCCAGGCAGACGGCGTTTTTTGGGAACGCGGCGCCGGTGATGTAGTGCACCAAATCAATGAAGTGGCTGCCGAAGCCGGGCACGGGGCCGTCGGAGAACTCGCGGAAGCCGTACCAGCCGGTGAACTGGACGGGATCGAAGGGGCGCATCGGCCGGTCCATGAGGAACTCCTTCCAGTCCACGTCCTGCTCCTTCGCCTCGGCCACGCGGGAGTACCAGTAGGGCTGGGCGCTGTTGCGGCGCTGCTCGATGCGGCTGACGGTCCCGAGGATGCCGGTCTTGTAGAGCTCGCGGCAGCCGGTCATGCTGGGCAGGCTGCGCAGTTGCGTGCCGATCTGGACGACGGTCTTGGCGGCCTTGACGGCGTCGCAGGCGCGCTTGAGCTTCTCGAAATCCATCGCCAGGGGTTTCTCGACGTAGGCGTGTTTGCCGGCCTGTGCCGCGGCCTCGAGGTGGGTCGTGTGCTGGTGGTCGCACGAGGCAATCATCACGGCGTCCACCTCCTTCATGGGCATCATGTCGCGGTAGGAGACCAGCTTCGCCGGCTCGCGTCCGAACCACTCCTTCACCTGGGCGGCGGCGCGGTCGCGGCGGATGCTCCACGGGTCGCAGACGGCGGTGATCTCGAGGTTCTGCTCCTTTGCATGGAGCTGAACAGGCGGCATGTGCGCGCCGAATCCCCGGCCGCCGCAGCCGATGACGCCGATGCGGATCCGTTCGTTGGCGCCGGCGGCGCGGGCGTAGCTCGCGGCGCTCAGGGCCATCGCCGCCCCCACGGAAGCGGTCGTCTTGAGAAACTGCCGACGGCTGGATGTGTCTCCCACGATTGGTCCTCCAAAAAGGTCGAACTTCACGTGTAGCAAACCACTCTTATCGCAGCGCAGTCTGTCCCCCAGCCGGTCGGAAGTCAAGGGAATTTTTGCGCGACCCACGGCAAGATCAACGGAGCGGAGGTTGGATTGATTAACCGGCCGCCGTCAGTCCAGGAAGGGGTGTCGGACGCATGGATGCGGCAGGCAACGACTCAGCGCGTCCCTGCGTAGAGGATGACTTCTTCGAGAACAACCAGGGTGTCGGTGGATGGGGGCTGCCCCTCTTTCTGGTCCTGCTTGCCGCGGCCCTGGGTGCGATTGGCGAAGGAGATGGATCGCAAATCCCCGCCCAAGCCCTTCCCTTCCCCCTCTGCGACAGGCTTTTCGTTCAGAAAGAGTTTGAAACCGTCGGGCCCCCAATAGATGCTTACCAACATCCATTTTTCCCAGGGAAACTCGTCCTTGGTCTCCAATCGCGCCGGCTTGCCGTCGGCGGTCTTCTGGAAGGCGACGTGCAGGCCCTTGGCGATCTGCACCGTGAACAAGTCGCTCCTCCGCGCCTTGCGCTGTCCGGCCGGTTCAGGGGGCGATTCGCTCCCGGTGGCGAACGGAAACTCAGCCTTGGCGCCGGACAGGAGGACCCAGAATTCGATCATGCCGGCGGCCTTCGGTGTCTGCACCGGCATCTCGACGGTCTGCCGTGGCTCGATGATCAGCGCCTTCCCGCTTTTGCCGCGGGCGAATCGAGGATTCGGCGGGATCTGCACCTTCATCGCCGTCAGGCGACCGGCCGCGGAGAAGGGGCAATGCATGACATTCTTGAATGTCTTCCGCAGATCTTTGAGCGCCGCGCCTTCGTCCTTCTTATCCGTGTCTTCCGGCTTCTTTTCGGCCTCGTCCTTCTGCGCGGGCTTGGCGGGGGGCGGCTTGGGCTCGGGTTTCGCCTCGACCGGGGAATCCACCGACCGGAGGAATGCCAGTTCCGCGGTCCATTTGGCCGTGTCGGCGCCCAGGCCCTTCGCCACGCTGAGATACCCCTCCGCCTTGTCCAGGAGCTTCTCTGCGCCCTCCATGCAGAAGATCGCGAGCCCGAGGGCGGCATCGGCGTCCCTGGGCGGGAAGACGCTCGCAATGAGGAGAAGACTTTCGTCCTTCGACAAGCGATCCCACTTGATGATATGGGCGGCGCCTTTGTTCTCGGCGACGAGGCCCGTCTCCTGGACGTTAATCACCAATCCCGCATAAGCGTGCTGCTTGGCAATCCTCTCCATGGGGATCGGCCCTTTTTCCTTCAGGTTCGCCGATAGCAGATCGCCCCATTGCTTCTTGAGCCGGGCGATGTTGTCCTGCTTGATGGCGATATGCCCCTTCGCTGCGGGCATTTTTCCGAGAAGTTCCTTCAACCCTGCGAGGGCCCCATCAAACTTCCGCAGGTCCACCAGTTTATCAATATCCCCGACGGCTGCGGCGTATGCCTTTGGGTCGAAGGACTGCGCGGGCTTGGGAGGCGCGGCCTCGGGCGCTTTGGGAACTTGTGCGGGCGGTTTTGCCTTCGGATCGGGTTTGGGCTTCGGTTCCGTCTTAAGCGTCGCCGCAATCTCCTTGGGTTCCGGCTCTGGCTTATTCCGGACCGGCTTGGGCTTCGCGGGAGCAGGCGTCTTGGCGGTCTGAGATTGCTCCGGTTGGGCGGGAGCCGCTTTGGGCGCCGCCTCCGGCTTGGCCGCGTGGGGGAAGGGATCGAAAATTACGATGAACAGCGCGGACAGGATCGCCACGAGCGCCACCGCCGCTACCCCCGCGAGGACGTTGCCCAGGGGCGAGTGGAGGACCACCTCGACCTCGTCGTCCCCCTTCTCCTCGGCCACCATGCGCCGCGTGATCTCATCGCCCGCGAGGGTCTCGCCCTTCAAGTCGCCGATCAAATCGTCGCACGACTGGTATCGCTCGTCGGGGTTCTTGGCCATCATTTTTCCGACGATCTTATCCACCTCGTCGGGGATCTCCTTGCGGATCGCCTGAGGTGAAGGCACGGGGGCCTTGACGTGCATGCGAACGACGATCTCCGGTCGCTCACCATAGTACGGCGGCTGGCCGGTGAGCATGTGGTAGTAGGTGGCGCCGAGGGAGTAGATGTCGCCCCGGCCATCGGTCGCCAAGCCGCGGCAGTGTTCCGGGGACATGTAGTAGGGCGTGCCGAAGACCTTGCCCTTCCGCACGCGCTCCTCGTCGTCGCCGAGGGAGGCCAGGCCGAAGTCGGCCACCTTCACCTTGCCGTGGGTGGTGATGAGGATATTGTCGGGAGTCACGTCGCGGTGGAAGATCCCCTTCTCGTGGGCGGAGGCAAGGGCCTTGGCCGCCTCGACGGTGATGCGCGTGGCCTGGGCGACGGTAATGTTGTCCGGGTTGCGCAGGAGCTCACGGAGCGGCTTGCCGTCCACATATTCCATCTCGATGAAGTGGTAATCGCCCTCGCGGCCGACGTAGTGGACGGTGACGACGTTCGGGTGGTCGAGTTGGGCCGTGGACTGGGCCTCGCGGACGAAGCGTTTGACGAACGACGGGTCCTCCTTCTGTAGCGATGGGGGGAGGACCTTGAGCGCGACGATCTTGTTCAGGCTGAGGTTCCGCGCCTGGTAAACGGCGCCCATGCCGCCTTCGCCGATCTTGGAGATGATTTCGTAATGGGCAAGTTTCTTCCCCACAAGCTCGTCGGCGGCGCTCTCCTTGCCGGGGACGCGGATGGCCCCTTGGCATTCAGGGCAACGGACCCTCTTGCCGGCCAGATCATCCCTGAGCTTGAGCCGCCGTCCGCATTCGGGGTTCGGACACGTGATTCGTATGGACATACCTTTGCCTCAAACGAACGTATTATACCCCGTTTTGGGCGGCGTTGCAATCGGTTTTGCGAGGGATGGTCCCCGAAAAAGGTTGATTGATCCCGGTCAAAGGGGATACAATCTGGCCATCGGTTGGATCTGTGTAACGACTCTATGGAGGTGGCGTCATGGACAAGCCGACCCGTCGTGATTTCTTGAAGACCTCTGCAAGCGCGGCCGCCGTATCCGCCCTCGCGAGCGTGGCCCTGCCGCACGTTCACGCCCAGGGGGACAATACGATCAAGCTGGCCCTGGTCGGCTGCGGCGGACGCGGCAGCGGCGCGGCCATGAACGCACTGTCCACCCAGGGCGGCCCGATCAAGCTCGTCGCCATGGCCGACGTCTTCGATGCGCGACTTCAGAAGAGCCTGGAGAGCATCCAAAAGGCCAAGCCGGAGCAGGTGGATGTGCCGCCGGAGCGCCGGTTCATCGGTCTCGACGCCTACAAGAAGGCTATTGACTGTCTTGGTCCCGGCGATATCGTGGCCCTGGCGACGCCGCCGGTCTTCCGTCCGCTCCACTTCGAGTATGCCGTGCAAAAGGGGGTGAACGCCTTCATCGAGAAATCATTCGGCGTGGACGGTCCCGCCCTCCGCCGGATGTTCAAGAATGCCGAGCTGTCGGAGCAGAAGAACCTGAAGGTGGTCGCGGGACTCATGTGCCGCCACTGCGTCGCCCGGCAGGAACTCTTTGAACGCATCCGGCGCGGCGAGATCGGCGACGTCATCCTCCTGCGCGCCTACCGGATGCACGGACCCGTGGGCGGCGTGGGCAAGCGGCCCGATGATGTGACCGAACTCCTCCACCAGATTCGCCACTGGCCCGCCTTCACCTGGACGAGCGGCAGTTTCTTTGTGGACTGGCTCATCCACAACATAGACGAATGTTGCTGGATGAAGAACGCCTGGCCCGCGTCGGCGTCGGGCATGGCCGGGTGCTACTATCGCCGCAACCCCGGCCAGGTGCTCGACCACTATAGCGTCGAGTACACCTTCCCCGACGGGACGAAGCTCTTCGCCCAGGGGCGCTGCATGTCCGGCTGCCAGGAGCACTTCGCCAGCTACGCCCACGGCGCGAAGGGATCGGCTCTCATCAGCACGGGGGTGCACGCGGGCAGGGTGGAGATATTCCGAGGGCAGAACATGACGAAGGAAGAGAGTGTCTGGCGGTGGGAGAAGGAGAAGCGCCCGCCGAATATGTATCAGCTCGAATGGGATACGCTGGTCGCGTCCGTCCGCGAGAACAAGCCGCACAACGAGGCCCGTCGCGCCGCCGAGGCGGGCCTGACCGCTGTCATGGGCCGCATGGCCGCGCACTCCGGCACGCTGGTCACGCGCGAGGAGGCCCTGAACTCGGCCCTCGACCTCACGCCGGGCATTGACACATGGACGGCGGACTCCCCCGCCCCGATCCAGCCCGGTCCGGACGGCAACTACCCCCTGCCGCAGCCCGGGGTGGTTAAAGAGTATTGATCTGCGAGGACGCCCGTTCGCCATACATCTCGGACAGTTTGGCCAGGCCTTTCGCATAAGGGCCTTCTGGACCGCCGCGCTCGCTCGGTGGGATCTTTTCTTTCAGCAGTCCCACAAGGTCTCTCATCTTCATGACGGAGCCAAACGACAGCCCCGTCGCGCTGAAGAACCTCTGGTTATCACTGTTGACCTTCTCGATCATCTTCTGATCCTGGGCACTCGGACAGGTATGGCGCTCTCCCCAGACCGAGCCGCGTTCATCCTCGATGCGCCTGTCGCAGCGTTTGCAGATGTCGTCGTACTCGTGGACGATCTCCACGTCGAGATCGGGGTCGGCCATGATCTGTGCGATTACATACTCTACTCCCCTGTTATTGAACCCTGTCATCTTTGCGCCGCCTATGATGGCGATGACTCCCGTCGGATGATAAGGTCTGAGCGTAATCTTCATCTGTTTACTCCCGCCCTATTAGGATCGCCGGACTCTTATCTGCTCCTTATCGGCGCAGGCAAATGCTTCAGCCAAGGGAGGTTGAAGACGTAGTGGTTCCTGCTCGTGATCAACTGAATCATGCCGTCGGGCGTCTGGCAGGCGGCGAGGTATCCGCACGGCTCGGCGGATGTGTCGCTCAAGGTGAACTCGACGCGATCAATGCCGTTGATCTTGCGCTCCGGGCCGCCGGGCGTGAGCAGCTTGCGCACCGGCCACGTCCTGCCGTCGTCGAACGACAGCGCCGCGAACAGACCGTAGCCGGTGAATTGCCCACCCGCCGCATCCGGGAACGACATGCCCTTGCGGTTTTTCCAGTCGCGCCACTGATCGGTGTAGGAGCAGAACAGGAGCGGCCCCTCGTGCAGCCGCATGAGCACCTGGCGCTGGACGCTGCTGATAGCCGGGAATGGGCTGGCCTCGTAGGTCCACGTCTCGCCCCAGTCGCTCGAAAAACTGATGGGCGTGCAAAAGCCGAATCGCTCCTGATCTTCCGGTTTGTCGAGCCGGCCCACCGTCATCAGCCGGCCGTCATCGAGCTGGACGATGCCGTTGTGGATGCCCGCGAGCCGATAGCCCTTCCCGCCGGGGCGGACATCGCTCTTGCCGGATGCCGGCGTAAACGTCCATGTCTGTCCTCCATCGCGGCTGATGTTCAGGCTGGCGCCCGGCTTGTTGCCGTCGAGCGGGAGGATGAGAAAACCCTCGCGGGTGCGTATCGGCATGTTGCCGATCTCACAGCAGGGGTGAAGGATGCGCGCCTTCGACCAGGTCGCGCCGCTGTCGCTGGAGATGCGCAGCACGTTCTCCGACATACCCCTCGCGAAAAACCACAGCGTCCGCTCGCCGTCGAACCACAGCTTCGGGGCATGGTCGTTCACATCCGGTCCGTTCCAGAACGGCGACGCCTCCTCCCACTCCTGCGCGCCGCGGCGCAGGCGGCTCGCCAGCACACACAGTTCGCTGCCGCCCTCATCCACGCACGAGTACCAGACCGCCAGCAGGTCGCCGTTCGGACACTGCGCAATCGCCGGGCTGTGGTTGTGCGACGAGAACATCGGCCCGAACGAGTCAGGCGGGACCTTGACGAAGGGCTTCGGGCCGGAGAAGAACGGTTGGGGGGAAGGCGCCGGCCATTCGGCGGGCTTCTGGCTCACGTCGTGTGCATTCAAAGTGGGCGGCGGCGAAGGCAGAGGTTTGGTCGTCACTGGGTTCGCCAGCACGACGCGGAAGCCGATCTTTTCGTTGGCCGTCTTGGGCAGCCGTCCGCTCCGGTTAGCCGAGCGCAAAAGGCGCGTGAACTCCGAGTGGCAGCCGCCGCGCGTGATGCGAAAGTCGCCGTCGGCGTAGCCGACCGGGTCGGTTTGGTCACCGGCCTCATAGGGGCCGTACCAATCGAGACACCACTCTTCGACGTTGCCGTGCATGTCGAACAGACCCCACGCATTGGGGGGCGTCTGGCCCACGCGCAGCGCCGACTTGGCGGCCGCATCGCGGTATCCCGCCGACAGCTTGCCGTCCTTGAAATACCGGTCGCGGCGGCCCTTGTCGCCGATCCACTTCTGGAAACCGTCCGGCAGTCGGTCGCCTGTATGAAACAGCGTGCTCGCGCCGGCGCGGCAGGCGTATTCCCACTCGGCCTCCGTCGGCAGGCGATATAGTTTTCCTTCTCTCGCCGCGAGCCACGTGCAGAACTTCATCGCGTCGTGCCAACTGACAGACGTGACGGCCTCATCGTCGTCGCCATGGCCTTCTTGATGATCAAGTTTGAATTGCCGGTATTGCGCGTTGGTCACTTCGGTCGCGGCCATGTGAAACGGCGCGCTGATCGTGACGCGATGGACGGGACGTTCGTCCCAATCGGCGTCGTCGCATTTGTCGGGATGCGCCCACATTTTATAATCGGCCAGCGGCCCGTCTTGGCCCATGCGGAAACTTCCCGGCTCGATGCGCACCAGTTTCATGCCGATGGAGTTGACAAATTCTTTCTCAGCAGGAACGCTCGCCATCGCGGGCAGAATCATCGCCAAGATCGTTCTCGGAACAAGTTTCGCCATTGCTTCGACTCCTCCACCGGCCTTTCTGCGGGCCAGGCCCACGCTGCATTCTGAAGTCTTGCGACTTCAGCTACATCTTGAGGTCGGAGGGCTTGACGCCCTTCGTGAATCGCCCGCCGCCGAAGGGAGTGGCGTTGTATTCGCCGACGATGTCCACCTTGCTCTTTGACGGGATTTGGTCCTCCATTCCGACACACCAATAGGAGGCGTTGACGAGGAGGCGGCGAAAGCCCTCGCTGAGGAGGTCCCGGCTGCAGCCCATCGTTGTCGTGAAGATTCGCGCCTTCTTCCCATTCGCCGTCGTATAGCTCTTCGTCCAGGCGACCGGCATCATCGGGTCGTTAGGCTTGCCCTCGACCGGCTTGTCGGTCGGACTCATGCCCTCGAGCACCTGGCCCAGGACGAGCGTACGGCAATCACCCGGCAGGGGCAGACGAACCGCATAGACGTCCGTCGGCCCATAGATGTCGCCGTCCTGGATGCCTCGCACGATGGGATGGCTTACGGCGTCCTTCGCTATGATCCCGCGTGTGCTCTGCGTCCCGTGTTTGCCGTGATGCGCGATCCACGTCTCGCCGAGCACCTGCCGGCCGAAGCCCCCGTCCCACTCCGTACTGCGGAAACTATAACGGGCGTAGGTCGGATACTTTTCGACTTTGAAGGCGTGCGTGGCCGTGCGCAGACCGATGATCGGCCTGCCGGACTCGACGTAGTCCACGATCTGTTTCATCTGTTCATCGGGCAGATCGCGGAAGCGCGTGAAGAGGATCATCAGGTCGGCTGTCTCCAGTGCTTCCAGTCCGGGGATGTTCGCGTTGTTGTTTGGGTCTATCGTCCCGTCCTGGGGGTTAATGGCAAACAGCGTCGTGCATTTGAAGCCGTGACGCCTGCTGAGAATTTTTCCAAGCTGGGGCAGGGCCTCCTCGGAGCGGTACTCCTCATCGCCGCTGACCAGCACAATATGTTTCCCTTTGCCCGGCCCACCGAACCCATCATACACGACCCACGGATCTTCCGCGCGGGACTCTCCGCCGACGAAACAACTCATGGGTAGAAGTCCAAACAGACCGACAAGGCTCAGCAACGAATGTCCGGTCCCGTTCATCGCTATCTCCTCTCCAAACGCGGGCGACGCCCGTAACCAAAGGGCAACAAGCAAAAAACGCTTCATCCCTGCCAATATAACACTATGTGAGGGATTGTCAATGCGGAAAGGCCGGACCTCGGACGTCATAGGCGTAGAGGTTATCGTCGTAGCGCAGGTAGAGTGTTCCCCCCGCGACGACCGGATGGGCGAAGCTCTGCCCCCGCCCCTGGACGGCAAAGTTGCTTACTTCCGAGAAGCCCTTCGGCGAAGCGGCAACCAGCGCGATTCTCCCGCCGATCTCGCTGTAGGTGTAGAGCATGCCGTCGGCGTAGCAGATGGACCCCTTGCCGACGCCCCGCGCAAACCACCTCTGTCTTCCGGTGTGCAGGTCCAGGCAGTTCCATCCCCGTCCGTGATTGCCATAGATGCAGCCATCCACGATCACGAACCCCCCGTGGTGGCAGTCCATCTCCCTGGTCTCCCAGACCTGTGTCGCCCGGACCGACCTGCCGGCGACGGAGAGCCGCAGGCAGACCCCGCCATTGCCATAGCCGCTGGCGGCAAACACATACCCGTCCGAATAGACAGGAGTCGGGCATCCCGCCGGCAGCGCGGCCGCGCGGTCGTTGCGCCAGAGGAATTGACCGTCGTCCGCGCCCACGCAAACCAGACCGTGCGCTGTCAGGTTGACAATCATGTCCACGCCCTGGTGGGTGAACGCGATGCAGGAGGAGTAGGCGGCGGGGTCGTGCACGCCCCGGCTCCTCCAGACAGTGCGGCCATTGCGCTTGTCGAGCGCCACGATGCAGTTCGGCCGTCCGGGTGTGACGATGGCCAAGTTCTTGTGAATCAGCACGGACTCCGCATATCCCCATTTGCCGGGCTGCGATTGAAAGGTCTCCGGGAGGTCTATGCTCCATGCTCGTTCGCCGGTGCGGGCGTTGTAGCAGGCAAGCAGACCCGGGCCGGACAGAAGATACAATCGCCCTTCGTCAATCGTCGGCGTGGCGCGTGAGCCGGGGTGTTCCTCCGTCCATCCGGGACCGTGGGGGACCCGCCACTTCGTTTTGCCGTTCATGTCGAAGGCGGAGATGACCAGTTGATCTTCAATCAGGCCGGTTGTGTAAACCGTGGCCTGGGCTACGGCGACGCTGGAGTAGCCCCGTCCAATGCCCTGCACATGCCAGAGCAATTTGGGTCCGCCGGCCGGCCATTTCTTCAGGAGTCCCGTGTCCAGAGACTTTCCGTCGCGATTAGGCCCGCGCCACTGGGGCCAATCCGCAGCGCAGAGGCAGCTTGCGCAGAGCAATGTCGTCAAGACCAGTGGAATTCGGAGGCGAGGTATCATGGGTTGCCGCTAAGCCGCTCTTTCAAAAATGGAATCACCCGCTCATCCAGCAGGTAGGTTCTGATCGCCGATCCGACGGGATCGTCGCCGGCGCGTCTGCCGGGTGGCGCGTAGCTCGGCTTAATCTGCTGAGCGAGCCGGTCCCTGTTCATGGCAAATTCGGTCTCGGACATGGCGCGCGCCTTTTGAATAACGTCCAGAATTTCGTTGATGCGGGCCTGGCGTTGTTCTGCCGTGCGGATTCCCATCTTTTGCTCCTCATCCGCCACGAGCTGCCCAACGGTGCGCTCCACCCGATCCATCGGCGCGCGCCGCATGCGCTCGAGGAAACCGGCCATGCGTGAATCCGTCTCCGCCTGCCCCGCGCGAACAGGGTCTCGATGGTCCTCCGGCGGAACCACGCATGGCTTGAATTGGGACAAGACTTGTCGCTGTTCAGCCGTCAATATCTTCTCCACCTCACTTACCAGACGCTCATTCTCCGGATCAGCCATCGCTCCTCGCCTGCCCATGAACTGTCCTCGATCACTTTCTGTCGCCGTGCGGCGAAGCAGATCGAGGGTTTCGGGCGCTATCCCGCCCCGGGTCAGCAGGTCTTGCCTGGCCTGAAGCAACGCATCCCTTTCCGCTTTCAGAGAAGCCGCCACGCCATTGCTCCATCTTCCTCTCTTTGCATTTTGGACCAATGACATGATCTGCCGCATCTGATCCGCCGTCAGGTTCAGACCGTTGATCAGATTGAGCATCCTGGCATCGCTTTTCACGTCTTCAACTTTGCCCATCAGGGCCGCGGTCTGGGGGGCATCCAGAGGCATCTGCTCGGACGAGTTTGCCTGGGGATTCACGAACCGTAGGGTGGTAGGGGAGAGAAGGAAGTATGCGAGGTTTGATTCGCCGAATGGAGGCGCTTGTCCCCCATCCTGCCGCCCAGGACCGCGGCCGCCCTGCGGCCCACCCGGGCGGCCTCCTCGACCTCCCTGCGGACTGTAGCTCTCCACAAACGCCAACTGCGCAGGCGTGAGAATGGCCCGCACAGTGGGTTCCATCTCCTTTAGTTCCTTGGCAAGATCTACTTTCATCTCGATCTCTGTCCGATAGCAGTCATCTGCCCGTTCGATCACATCCTTTGATACCCCCAGGTTTTTCTGAGCCTGGCTCTTATACTGCGTATAAGCGTCGAGCGCCTCGGGCAGCAGGTCGGCGACGGACCTCTCATGCGCCGCTACAGTTGCTGCCACCTTTTCCGCGATCGGACGCAATCGCTCCTTTTGCGCGGCGGATAGATCGAGTCTCGTAAGCAATTGAAGACTGCCGACCTCATTCTTCAAACGTCGAATCTGCCACGCCAGATCGGACGGCTCATCGGCCGGGAGTTGCAGCGCCAGCGCGAGGACGAATATGGCAATTGAGCCCGCCACCCGGCCTTCCAAACGGTTGATGCGTGTTTGTGAATACATTGACGTGCCTCCTTCAGTACCCGTGTTATCTCAATTGCACTTAGGCATCGCAACCCCCGTACCATATCGGATAGCGCTTCGTTGCCGTTACTGTTTAAGGCGCTGACGGACCAATACTGTCACAAGCACAATGGTGTCGCCCGTTTCGCCCATGCCTTAGCGCCGCATATTCCGCACAGGAAGACGAAAACAGCGTTTACGTTCTGGAAAGGGCATTGTTGCGATCCGGCAGGCCAGGCGAAACCCACCATACGGGGCACAGAGATTTTTCCTCGCCTAAGCGTATCCTTCAAAAGTGCAATACTTTACGTCCCTTGTTTTTACGCCGTGACTCAATACATTGTACGGCAATGGTTTACAACGAAATTTTTGGATTTTGAGGGGTTTACATTCTTTGTGGATAGGTTGTGGATAAAAATGTCGGAGCCGTGGGATATACTGACAAGAGAAAAGATATAAAGGAGGCGCGCAAGATGAAATGGAGCATCGAACAACAACGCAAATACCGGGCGCAGGTTCGCGAACTTGGCCTCGACGATGAGGCCCGACGGGCGCTCCTGTTTGCACTGACAGGCAAGCGCTCGACATCCGAGCTGGACAGCCGCGAGATGGCGGATGTGATCCGCGAGCAGTCCCACCGCCTTGGCCACAGGACCACCCAGGACGACAAGATCCACGGCCTGGAGAAGGTGTTGGGCTGGTACGGGCAACCGGCGAGGCTGAGCGGCTTCATCCGCCGTCAAACCCACGGCCGCAAGCGCGACCTGTCGGAACTGACCCCGCGCGAAAAGAGCGCGCTGATCGAGGCTCTCAAGGGCGTGGCAGCACACAGACACGACCAGGCGAAGCGGAACGACTGTCGGGGTCAGATGGGCCTGATCTTTGACCCGACGCATTCAGCAAAGAACTGAAGCTTTGTGTCCTGCGGCAGGATCGTTAGCGACTCGTTGAGCGGGCCATTAGGGACGGAAAAGCCGAAACTTATGGCTTCTCTCCCGATTGCGGTTTCGCCCCGGCATCCTTACCCGGTGGGGTGGGATTCGTTCCGCCGACAGAGTCTGGATCGGTTCTTATCTTGATACTATCGAGCAGGGACTGGGCCAGTTTTTCATCCACGGCCTTTAGCTTGCCATAGACCTCCTGCGCCTTCTTGACATTATCCTGCCGCAGGTATGTCTCGCCCAGCCGCTCCAATGCCCTGGGGTAGTCGGGCTTGATCTCGAGCGCCTTCTTGAGTTTTTCCTCGGCCTCCTTATAGTTCTCCGAATCGAGCGCCATGACTCCAAGGGTGACGTAGGCGTCAACGTGTTTCGGATCCTTTGCGATGATCTTGTCCAGCAGTTCCTTGGCCTCGTAGAATTTGCGTCTCTGGATATTTTCCATGGCCTCCTGGTAGGTGGCGTCGGGCGAGCCGGTTTTCTTGATGTAGAAGATGACCCCGCCGGCGAGGAGCAGGATGAACACGACTACCCCCATAATCAACGGCATCACGCTGACATCCGGCCCGCGATATTTCCATTGCGGCGCCTCCTCCTTTCCCGCTTCTCCCGGTTTGGGAACGGTAAGGACTGCGCCGCATCCGGGGCACTTGCCCTTTTGACCGGCCATGGTATCAGGGACGTTCAGCACCTTTCCGCAAGAGCATTCAATTCGTATCGGCATGACAGTCGCTCCTCAGGAAATTACCCGAAAAGACGTCGCCTACATTCTCGCACAAAGGCCGCCGCCAAATCAACCGTATAATCAAAATCCGACAACCGCAGCGTAGAATGGCACGAATGGATATACCGGCACGGGACGGAGAGCACCCCGGCCAGCACTCCCTCGCGCGAGAGCTGAATCTCGCCCGCGTCGGTCGCTCCGAAGATGGGCGCCTTGTGCTGAACCGGGATTTTATTCTTCGCAGCCAGATCTTCGAGGGTTTTGACCATCTCCCGCTTGACGATGATTGACCGGTCGGCCACCGTAATTGCCGGCCCCTTTCCCTGGCGGGCCACCTGCCGCTCCTCGGAGACGCCGGGCATGTCGCACGCGGTAGTCCCCTCAAAGGCCAGCGCCATATCTGGCTTGATTCGGAACGCCGCCGTCTTCGCCCCGCGCATGCCCATCTCCTCGCAGACGGCGAAGTTGCACACGAGGGTCAGGTCGAGCTTGTCCTTTCGGACGGTGTCAAGCACCTTCACCATCACGGCGCATCCGGTGCGGTCGTCGAAGGCCTTGCCCATTACGCAATCGCCGTAAAGCCGCTCGAAGGCATAGCACGGCGCGGCGGGGTCGCCGACGCGCACGCCCATCTTCTCGACGTCCTCCCTCGATGCCGCCCCGATATCTATGAACAGTTCCTCCATTTTGTACGCCTTGTCCGTGTCGCCGCCTTTCTGCACGTGGGGCGGGGCCGTGCCCATCACGCCGCGAACCTTCCGACCGCTTCGCGTCTGTATTGTCACGGCATGGGAGGGCAGGACGCGCGGGTCCCAGCCGCCGAGGCTCGTAAAGCGCAGATACCCCTCCTTGTCAATGAAACTGACCATCAGGCCGATCTCATCCATGTGGGCGTCGAGCATGAGGGTGAAGTCCGACTTGCCTCTCTTCGTAGCGATCAGGTTGCCGAGCGCGTCCACAGCAACCTCATCGGCCATCGGCGTCACGTAACCCCGGATCACCTCCCGGACCTCCTCCTCAAACCCCGCGACGCCGAAGGCGTTGGATAGGTCGGCGAGGAGCGATGCGCTGTCTATTCTCGATCCCGATTTTACTCTTCTACCTGCCATCCTTCTCTTCCTATCAGCTTGACAAAGACACAGGCCGTGCTTCTCGACTCGATAATCGTCCCCTTCCTTTTCTCCGCCTTGACGAGGGTCTGACTATACGTATCGCCCACGGGGATGACCAGCCAGCCGCCCTCCGCGACCTGATCGAGCAGGGGCCTGGGGATCTGCGGCGCCCCGGCCGTGACCAGGATGCGGTCAAAGGGGGCCTCCTCCGGCCAGCCGAGCGTCCCGTCCCCGACGCGGAGGTGAAAGTTCTGGTATCCAAGTTCCTTGAGAGCCATCTCGGCGCGCCGGGACAGGACGGCGATGCGCTCAATGGTATAGACCTCTCGGGCCAACTCGGCGAGAATAGCCGTCTGGTAGCCCGACCCCGTCCCTACCTCTAAAACACGCTCGTCGCCTTTGAGGCAGAGCATCTGGGTCATAAGCGCCACCATGTAGGGCTGGGAGATGGTCTGGCCCTCCCCGATGGAGATGGGGTGATTGTCGTAGGACTGGAGGCGGAACTCCTCCGGCACAACGCGATGCCGCGGCACGGTTTCAAACGCGGCGAGGACGCGGGGGTCGTTAATTCCCCGCCGCTTGAGGTCTTCCTCGACCATGCGCCGGCGCTCGCGCGCAAATTCAGGATGGTGCTCGGACGCTCTGCTCATCAGCGCTTCAAAGGACGTGTTTTCCCATGAAAACCAGGAAGCGGAATACATCCCCCAGGGGACTGCTCCCGCCGCGGCCGCCGGATGCGCGAAGGGAGATCGGCACTTCTGCGATTCGGAAGCCGGATTTGCCGGCATTGATTAGAAACTGCGTCTCGGCGTCAAACCGCCTGCCCGTCACGCCGGCGTGCTGCCAGACATCCTTGCGAATCCAACGGAAGCCCGACTGGGAGTGCATTACCAACTGGCCCGAAAGGACGGACGCGAGCCGCGACGCCGCGCGGTTCAGCAGGTGCACCAGCCACGGCATGTCGCGGAAATAGCGGATGCCGCACCCCACGATCACATCCACATCGCCCTTCTCGGCCCGCTCAAAGAAGCGGGGAAGCTCGTTCGGATCGTGCCGACCGTTGCTGTCAATGGTGACGACCCCGTCCACGCAGGCGCGATCGAGGTATCGGAAGCCTGTGTCGAGGGACGCCCCCTTGCCAACGTTGGTCGCGTGCCTCAACACCACCGCCCCGGCGTCGGCGGCCCGGATGGCGGTGTTGTCCTCCGAGGCATCGTCCACCACCAGCACACGGGGGCAGTGGGCCAGGCAGCCCCTCACCACCCGGGCGATGTTCTTCTCTTCGTTGTAAGCAGGAATTAATGCGCAATGCCGCACGGCGTTCTCTCCGCTCTCACGGTTCGGTCTTGATGTCCTTGATCTTGAGCTGCACCGACTCGCCGCCCTGCCACGTGTCCAGATAGGGTTCATAGGCGATGGAGAGGGGCCGCCCCTTCTGCGAGAGGGCGTCTTCCATATCCCCCATGCCGAAGGCCACGGCCCGGACGGTAGTGCCGTCCTGTTGGGCATGGAAACTCAGGTGCGAACCGCCCCGTCCCATCCGCCGGGGGCGCCCCGCGACGGTCACCTCCGTCGAGGCCAGGACAGGGGGCGGGTTGCCCTCCCCGTGGGGGGCCAGCATCTCCAGCTCCGACACCACGGCCCTTGACAGCGACGCCAACCGCGCCTCCGCGTCCACATGGAGCCGGGGCACGAGGTCCTCCTCGGACAAAACCGAGGATGCAAACTCGTTCAGACCCTCCGCAAGCGCAGGGATGGCATCCTTCTCGATTTTCAAGCCGGCCGCCCGTTCATGCCCTCCGAAGGAGAGAAAGATGTCCCGGAATTTGTACAGGGCCTCGTAGATGTGGAAGCCGGGGATGGACCGCGCCGATCCGTGCCCGATGTTATCCTCGTCAATGCCGATCAGGACGACCGGGCGGTAGTACTGCTCGCAGAGTTTGGAGGCGACGATCCCAATCACCCCCGGATGCCACTTCGGATCGGCCAGGACGATCGCCCGCGCCGAGGCGGCGTCCACTTCGCGCTCCAGTTTCTCGCGGGCCTCCTGGAAAATCTCCTCCTGAATCTCGCGGCGGCTTGTGTTCTCTTTGTCCAGCAGATCGGCGATTTGGCGGGCCACGGTTGTGTCCTCGGTCGCAAGCAGTTCCACTCCCCGTCGCGCATCCCCCAGGCGCCCGGCGGCGTTCAGGCGGGGACCGAGACGGAAGCTTATGTCCCACGTGGTCAGCGGCCGATCCTCCGCCCCCGAGACCAGCAACAGGGCCGTGATGCCGGGCGAGCGCGACTCGCGCAGTGCGCTCAATCCGTAGGCGACCAGAATTCGGTTCTCGCTGCAGATCGGCGCCACATCCGCCACCGTTCCCAGCGCCGCCAGGCCGACGGCGTCGGTGAGGAAATCCTTGAACTCATCGGACACCTTCAGCCCGCGGGAGAAGCTCTTCCCAATGGCCCAGGCCAACTTGAAGGCGATGCCCACCCCGGCCAGGTCCTTGAAAGGATAGGCGCAGCCGGGGAGGCGCGGCGATACAATGGCATAGGCCCGGGGCAGTTCGGGGCCGGGTTCGTGGTGGTCGGTGATGATCAGGTCTATCCCGAGCTCCCGGGCGATCTTGGCCTCCTCGATGGCGCTGATGCCGCAGTCCACCGTCACTACCAAGCGAACCCCCTCGCCCTTCAGTTGCCGCAGGGCTCCCGCGTTGAGGCCGTAGCCCTCCTCCATCCGTTCCGGCAGGTAGCACGAAACCACCGCCCCCGCCATGCGCAGGCAACGGAGGAGCAGGGCCGTGGCAGTGACCCCGTCCACGTCGTAGTCGCCATAGATGACGATCTTTTCCTGCCCTTCGATGGCCTCGCGGATGCGGTCGGAGGCCCGTTGCATATCGGGCAGCGTCCACGGGTCCTCCAGACCGGAGAGGTTTGGACGGAGAAACTTCTGCGCCGCGTCCACGTCGGCGATGCGGCGATTCATCAGAATCTGCGCCAGGATGGGGGATATGCGCAGACGCTGCGTCAGCTCGGCCTCGAGCTTTGTGTCGCGGTTTGGGAAAATCCATCGGGTCTGGGGAAAGGTGGTCATGGAAGCATCTTCTACCACATTCCCCCCGCCCATTTCAAGAACAATCGCGCGTGTAACCTCCGCGAGTGTCCCCGACAAAAAAGTTCTATATGCTTGCCCGCGCCTCCGCCTATAGCCCCGTCCCCACACGGATGTCTTCTCCCTTATAGGTGAAGACGACGTAACCGCTTGCGACCATCTTGACCCGCGTGTTTGCGTCGAGATAGTCCCCCTCGCGAAGGACCTTGTTGTTCACGAGGGCCACCGAGTTCCCCGGCTCGATCCCCACGCCCGCGACGGCCGGCGGATGCTTCAGGAATTCCCTACGGATCGAGGCGCGGCGCGCGAGCCCCTGCGCCCTCAGCAGGAGTTCGCTTTTCCTCGGCCCCAGAGGCGCGGGGACCTCCACGGCGCGCAGGAATTGGGCGGCGTCGTTCGCGTGCTCGATGGTGGAGTCGAACTCGTCGCAGAGGAGACTGCTCTCCGCTTGGGAGACGACCGCCTCGATCTCGTCGAGCTTCCTCTGCGCGATGGCGATCCGGGCCTGGCCGTAGATGTCTTTCGCTCTCGCGGCCAGATACTCGATCTTCTGCCGCTCATCCTTGTCGAGGGGCGGGGCGGGCGGTTTCAAGACCGACTCGATCCGGCTGCAGAAGGTCAGATAATTCGTCAGCACGCCCTCGAACTCGCGCGTCTGAAACTTCACCCGCATGAGGGACAGGGCTTCCTCAGCCCCCTGGATTCCCTTTGCGAAACGGAGCGGCCGCGTTTTTTCGCGGACGAGTTCGATCTTTTTTCTGAGCGTTCGCCCTGCTGCGGAGTCCATGGCGAGGCTCACTTTCGAGTCGGCAAGGAGCCGTTCGGCCCTGGAGAGCGCCGCCTCCGCCTCGTCCACTTTTCCTTTGCCGGCGAGGTCCAGCGCCTCATCGAGCCAGACCTCCAGTTGGGCCACATGCACGGCGGCGTCGTGGGCGCGGAGGGTTGCATCAATCTGCGTCTCGTAGTTTCGAGTGCGCCGCCGCAGTTCGGCGATGTGGATCGTCGTCTCCAGGTGATCGCACGGTCTGCCGAGGAATGTCTCTAAGCTGTCAATGTTCTTGCGGAGTTGGTTGGCCGCGTGGGGGGATGGGTTGCCGTGGAACCGGCGGAAATCCGCCTGAATCTCGCTCAGCATCCCGCAGGCGCGGGGGAAATCGTCGGGCGTGAAGCGATCATCCGGCGGGGTCGTCGTGGGCGTGAAGAGCGATTCAAACGGGTCGCGCCGTCCCGCCCGGACGAGGCGGAAGTCCTCCTCCTTTAGCTTCCCATCCTTGGCCGTAGAGGCGTCCTCATCGGAGTCGAGGACGTACTTGCAGCCCCAAACCACCAGCACCGACAGACCGCACACGACAAGGCAGACCAAGGCGCGTCGCATGGCGACCCCCTTCCTCCGCTTGCAGCGGACCATCGGCGGCCGAAGTCAATCTCCATCCCCGGGCATTGCAAGATGTGCTGCTGAAGCATACCCGGCGAATCTGCGGTTGGCAAGGGAATCGTGAAAAATATTTAACGATGACTCTGAGAGACATGCACAACCGTGCACATCCGGGGCCTACCAGAATATCTGGAAGCGTGTCTGGACGGTGTCTATCTCGTGCTCCGGGGCCATGAGGCGTTCGCCGAAGATGTCGTGCACCCACGCGAACTTGATCCCCACATTGGGATTGAGATACCAATTCACGCCCAGCGTGAACGCCGTGTCCTGCACATGCTTATGCGGCTCCGTCACCGCGCCGCCGAAGGGGTCGGTGTAGGTGTAGGTGAACAGGGTGTCCCGGGATTGCTCCTCCAACTGCTCTATGCGGCAGGCGATCTCCCACGCGCCCCAGCCGCCCTTGACGGGATCGAAATTCTTATTCGGGGTGGTGAACTTGGCCGTCTTCTTCTCGCCCGTCAGTAGATAGGACGCGGTGACATACCAGCCGTTGTGCTCCACGCTGCCGAGGCTGGTCCTGCCGAACTGGTTCACGTTCTTGCGGTGCTCATCCACATGGAGGTACTCCCCCACCAGGCCGAAGGGGCCGACGTACCACGCCCCGTCCACGCCGACGCGCGTGCGGGTGTCGGCGACCTGGGTCTGGGTGAGGACGCCCGCGATGTTGTTCGGATTATACCAATCCACGTCCCCCGCCGTGCGGCCGCGGATGGCCGGATGTTCGGTTTGGTTGCCGGTCGTCAGGTTGTGGCCGATCTCGAGGCCTTCGAGCCAGGGATTTTTGGACTTGTTGAACGGCTTCACGACCACGCGGTAGGCCCAGTCCTTGTGGTCGTCCATGTCGAGGCGTCCCGGCCCTGCGCCGTTGATGACGGCGGTGGCATAGCTTAGCGCGCCGTCGAGGATGTCCCCGTGGGCCATGATGCCGATATCGCGGTCCGGGCCGAGATTATCCACCGCGAGGGACCGTTCGACGAACTGGATGTCATTGCTGGACTGCAGCCACTCGCGCCCGAAGGGCGCCTTGAACTGGCCGAAGCGGACTTTGAGCCAGGGGACATAATCCAGTTCGAGATAGCCGTCGCGGATCTCCTGCCCGCCGGCCTCAGTGAGCTCGGCATCCACCCTGAACTTGTGCGGCTTGCCCCAGAGGTGGCCGTCCACGATCATACGTGCTCGGCGCAGAAAGAAGGTGTCGGCGAAATCGGCCCCGCCCCACGGCTCGATGGGGCCGCCCTCGTAGTTCCACCAGTCCGCCTGGACACGGCCCTGGAATTTGATCTGGAACATATCGTCGGCGGATTTGAGGTAGAACCCCTTCTTGTAGCCGGCCGTGGCTTCGGGCTTCTGGTCCTCGAGTCCCTTCATGCGGTTGGTCAGCTCGTCAATGCGCCGATCTATCTCCTGGGCCTGGCGGGCCTGCTCCAGTTGCTTTGTGAGCATCTGGATCTGCTCCTCCGTCTGCTTCTTCAGCGTGAGAATCTGCCGCTCCAGTTCCCCGATGCGCTTGTCCGTCGTGTCCTGCCCCATCGCCGCACATGCGACAAGCCACGCAACAACCCCCACGCACACGAGCCGCCTTGCGGATGTCATCCGATCATCTCCTCATCAAAAAACATCTTCTACTGCGCCGCCCGCCCCGCCAATATCGCACACGGTTTGCCGCCGTGTCCCCACAGCGGAAGCCAAGGGGCCTCGCCCCATCCCTGTTGAGACGGGCAGGCAGGCGATATGTTCAAACGAACATATCAACCCAGCCTCACAACCCCTCTCTTGTTCCGGGGTAGATGCCACAGGTGCGCCGCCGCGTTGCCCTGGCGCGCCCCTGCGCTGCGAGCGGTTCTTGCCTCCTCGATGCACCCTTGGAGAGCCGAGGAGTCGCGGGCATTTCATCGGCAAACAGTTAGCATATTGCAAGTCTGTTTGCAACGAAAAACCACATTTATCATCATGCTTCATCTGCGTCGTCCGCCCCGCTCGGTTCGTGACGTTGCGATTCCTCTTTGCCGTCTGGATGTCGTATCGTGCTGGGGTGGTGCCTGCGTTCGTGCGCATCCGCTTGGCGTTTCAGGCCGTATCGCACGCCTGCATTCAACACGATTGCAAGAGCCAGGCCCGGAGTGGACAGGTGATAGATCAGCCGGGCGATGCAGCCCGTGGCCATGATGGCGATGACCGGCGACAGGAACCAACAGGTAATAATCCAGATAGCCCGACCGATTTTTACATCCGCGTCCCCGCGCCTAAACACGCGGTCCGCCATCCCTGTCCCAAGCACCGCCGCGAAGGCCACGTAGGTTGTCGAAACCGGAAGGCCCCGCCCGGAGGCGAAAGCGACCACGCTCCCGCCCACGGCGGTGATGACCGAGGCGCGCAAGGTGTCGTAATGGATTTTCTTTCCTCGTTCGCTCAACTCCGGTTCCGGCGCGAGCGCGGGGCCCCGGCCGCGCAGGCGGATGAATACCCTCGCCAGCACCTTGCACCATTGAGGGGCATACAGCGCGACATGATCGAACTGGCTGCCCGTGTTGACCTCCGCGCGCGTGACCCGTTGGGCGTATTGCGTGAACATGCCCGCGGCCATGAGCACCCCGCAGCCGAACAGCGCCCAAAGAGGGATCGGTATTTTAGAGGCGATGTTGGCCAGGTCGTTAGGGGCCCCGCCGTGTCGCCAGAGAGTGAACGCCGCCAGTCCCGGCGAGGCGCCATTAGCCAAGTCGTTCTGGCCGAAGGCAAAGGCCATGCAGACCATACCGAGGATGGCGGTGGCATAAAAGAGATAACGACTTCCTCGGCGATGTGTGAACACCAGAACAACGTGGGTCAGCAGTGTAAACATCCCCCACATGACCAGGAGAACCAGGCCCTCGCCGTAGGCCTCAAAGGGGCGACCTTCATGAGCTTGACGGCGGTCACGTTTTTCAGCCCCTTGAATACCATAAACCACGTCAGGCCGGTGAGAATGGCGCCGGCGATCCAGGGGCCGTGCAGCAGGAGGGTCTCCTCGTCGTGCGTCTTGTCCCGTATCGCCCCTCGGAAGACGCGCATGACCAAAAACGAAGCGCCGCCGCTGACGGCAATGGAAACGATGATATTCAGGACAACTATCCCGACCTGTCTCCAGTTTACATTCCCAGGACCGGCCAGAAAAAGGGCGGCGCCAACCAGCTCAAAGACCAGACAGGCGGTGGTGCTCACGGGCATGCCGAACCCGGAGAAGCCGTAGAGCATGACCGTATCTACGAAATATACACTAATGTAAATGGCGATGGCTGTGTGGATCGTCAGCACCGCAGGGTTGAAGATTCCCTCCCGCGCCGTCTCCATCACCGGGGTGGAAAACGACGCACCAAGGACGACAGCTACTCCTGCGATGCACACCGCCGTGCGTCGCGGGAGGACGCGGGCGCCGAACACGGCGTTCACCAGGTTCGCTGCATCGTTGCGACCAACCTCCGCACAGTCCCAAACGAGAAACGCCAACCCGACCAGCGCCGCCACACACAAAAAAGTGAACATCTTCTTCCTTTCGCAAAAGCGTTCGATAATCCAATTATCTTCTCTTAGGACAATTTTATAGGCGGGGCGTTAGCCGGTTGTGAGAGGGGGATTAGTATTCGATTAGGAAGGAAAAAAACGAACTCAACCTTTGGGGATGGAGATGGCGAACGTGCTTCCCTTGCCCGGGGTGCTCGCCACAGAGACGCTGCCGCCATGCACCTGGGCGATATGCTTCACGATCGACAGGCCGAGCCCTGTGCCCCCAAGTTTTCGGCTTCTCGCCTTATCCACGCGATAGAAGCGCTCAAATAAACGAGGCAGATGCTCCTGCTCGATACCGCAGCCGTGATCTTCGACGGTGATGCGGATTTCCTTTTCCGCCGAAGCGACCACGACGCGAACCGAGCTCCCCTCCTCGCTGTGTTTGATGGCATTGTCTATGAGATTCACGACGGCCTGTTCGAGAAGAGGCGCGTTCGATTTGCATAGGAGGTCGGGCTCGCAGTCAAGTTTGACAGCTATGCCCTTGGCCGATGCCTTCATGTCACAGACCTGCACGGCCGCCTCCAGTACGTCCCTAATCCGGTTTTCCTCGAAACGAACCACCGCCGCATCGGCCCCCTCCTCGAGCCGGGACAACGTCAGCAAGTCGCCTATGATCGCGTTAAGGCGGTCCACCTGCCTGGCAATAATGTCGAGGAAGCGACTCGCAGCCTCCGGGTCCTTCAAGGCGCCCTCACGGAGCGTTTCAACGAAGCCCTTGATCGCCGTGACTGGCGTCCGCAGTTCATGGGAGACGTTCGCCACGAAATCCCGGCGAATGGTCTCCAGCCGCCTGAGATGCTCTGCCATCGTGTTCATTTCTTCGGCAAGTGCGCCGATCTCCTGCGAGTCGAGCACGGGGAGTTTGATCGAAAAGTCTCCCTTGGCAAAACGCTCCACGCCACGTTTCATCTCCTCCAGAGGCCGGCTGATGCGCCGCGAGACCACCAGGCTCACCGCGGCGGCAACCAGAGCTACAATCAACGCGGCGACGGCGATCTGAACGTAGATAGCCCGGAGCGATTGCTCAAAAGCGGTCATCGGTATGGAGACGCGCGTCGCCCCAACGATCTTGTTTTGGATCGTTACGGGAACGGCTACATACATCATGTACTTCTTCAGCGTATAGCTGTATCGGGTAGAAGCGCCCACGCGCCCGGCGAGGGCCTCCTGAATCTCGGGCCGGTCTATGTGGTTTTTCATCGCCAGGGGATCGTGGTCGGAGTCGCCCAGCACCCTCCCGTCCGGCAGGACAATCGTGACGCGTGTCGAAAAGGCTTGGCCTAACCGCTTGCACAGCCTGCCGATGGACTCGGGTGATTGCTCGCCCAAGGGCAGGGCCAGTTGTTCCCGCACGAAGCCGGCCCTCGCTTCAAGGTCAACCGCCGTGTTGGCGCGGTAAAACTCGCGGATTGACCACGACACATACCACATTACGGCCAGCAAAGAGATGAGTGTAATCAGCAGATACGACGGATATAGTTGCCATAAAAGCCGTCTTGGACGCATGGCCTACTCCGTGAAGCGGTATCCCACCCCGCGAACCGTCTCGATGTACTTCCCCGCCGGACCAAGCTTCTTCCTCAGACCAAATATCTGCACATCAATAGAACGGTCCGTTACAGGGTAGTCCTCCCCGTGAACCGCATTGACGATTTGGTAACGGGTGAACACCCATCCGGGGCTTCGGCTTAGGAAATGCAGCACGCGAAACTCTGTCGCCGTCAGCGAGATCGGCTTATCCCCCGCAAGCACCTCGTGCCGGCCGGGATGAATAACAAGATCGTGCACCCGGACGGTCTCGCTCTCGGACGGCGCGCCCTTAGCCCTCCTGCGCAGGACCGCCCGCGCTCTGGCGATCAGCACCTTCGGGCTGAACGGCTTGGTCACATAGTCGTCAGCCCCAAGCTCCAGGCCCGTCACGATGTCGGATTCCTCCCCCTTCGCTGTCAACATAACCACGGGAATGCCGGCCGTCTTGGGATCGCTTTTGAGCGCCTTGCACACCTCCAGCCCATCCACCCCCGGCAGCATCAGGTCCAGCACGACCAGATCGGGCGGCTCTGCCTTCACCTTGGCCAGCGCCTCTTCACCGGAGACCGCGCCAATAACCCGATACCCCTCCTTGGCGAGATTGTACCGGACCAGTTCCAGAATGTCTTCCTCATCTTCAACTACGAGGATGCGCTCTTTCGCCATTAATCTGCCTCGCCGAAAAACGATTTCCTATCTTCTTATCCCTAAAAGATACCAGTTTTATGTTAGCACACGGTTAGTACCTTACCGCTAAGATCATTGTCAAAATGGTCATGATTTTTGATTCATGCAATAGCGTTTTGAGTAAACCCTGGGAGAATGACCATCTCTCGAAGCTTGAGGGCCATGGCTGTCACGGTGC
>JBFMAD010000030.1:0-85242 GCA_040755855.1 Planctomycetota bacterium
TGACAGAACGGCGAAAAAAGTACAGTTAGGAATCGGTTAGCGTTCGCTTATTTTTCGGTGAGCATCCCCCGCACAGACCATGCAAGCAAAGTGCCGAACAGTATTGGGACATAACACTATTTTCTCCTGCGGGGGCGACCCGGCTTGCCCCGGCGGAGCATCCGACCCGTTAACTCCTCAAGCAACGTCACAAAATCCTCCTCCCCATACGGGCGACCCGTCCGCGTCGATAGGCGCAACGCCGCGTTCGACTCCTCGTCCTCCTCCTCCAAGAACGACTTCCAGTCCCCGCCCAAATCCCACAAGTCGCGCTCCTTCACCAGCGGGTCCGTCGCCCGCTCACCCGCGTGATACGCCGCGCTCGACCACCGATAACGCCACGCCTTCCGAACCAATCGCGCCCGCACCGGATTGCGCTCCACATACCGAACCCCCGCCACGGCGTGCGCCTCGTCCATCACACACGATCCGAAACGACCCTGGAACAGGTAACCGCGCACTCCATCCCTAAAGTTTCGCATTCGCGTAAATCGCTTGTGACCCTCGCCGATGCCGCGCGCCAGTCCCGCCTCGTCGCTCGGCACGGCGATGAGGTGGACGTGATTCGTCATCAGACACCACGCCAGGACCTCGACGCCGAAGCGGTCGGTCTGCTCGGCCATGAAGCGCAGGTATGCCCTGCGATCCTCGTCGTCGCGGAAGATCGCCATGGACCGCACGCCGCGCTGGGTGACGTGGTGCGGATACCCGGAAACGACAACACGTGCTATTCTCGCCATCGTTTTATTCTACCCCGCCCAGCCCGTCCAGTCAAGCATTATATAATGTTATGTCCCCGGAATATCTGCCCGGAATATCCCGGAACTCCATCAACGCAGCCAACGAACTCCTCTGTGGATATAGGGAAAGCCGCCTATTTGGAATAGGCCGACCAGCCCTCCGGCCGCCAGCGCGCCACGCCCATGTGGTAGCGCTGGTGCCAGGGGAGGCCGCCGGATGGATGCGCCGAGTCCTTGGGACCGAAGTAGTAGGCCGTGACGATGGTCCCGTCGTCGAGCTGGACGCTGGAGGGATAGCCGCAGTCGGTCCTATGCCAGGTCTCGCCCGGCATGGAGACCAGCACGCGCGGGGCGGACCATGTTTCCCCCACATCTTCGCTCATGCGAAAGACCACGCCGAATAGTCCGGGGATGCGGCTCGTTAGGGAGAGCAGCAGGCGACCGTCGCGCAGTTCCAACAGGTGCGCGTTTTCCTGGCCCTGGGGGGAGAGGCGCTTGCCCGCGCCCCACGTCTTGCCGTCGTCGGTGGATCGGTATAGCATCGTCCCCTCGCCGTGGGGGAGCATGTCGTCCAGGCGGTCCGTGCAGTCGGTGCGCCCGGCGGCCAGCAGATTGCCGTTCGTGCATCGCAGGACAAAGGTCTCGTTGGCGGCGGCGATCGGGGCCTTGTCGCCCCATGTTCTTCCGCCGTCTTCGCTGAAGATGACGGAGGACTGACAGACCTTCGGGACGTCCTGCCTCATTCTCTCATAGACCGGACACGCCAGCCGCCCGTCGGGAAGTCGGAGGATGTCGCCGAAGGGCACGTGGCGGTCCTCCAGGACGTGCCGCTGCCATGTCTCGCCGTTGTCGTTTGAGATACATACTTGCACGGGGAGCGTCGGCGGCTTGCGCCCCGCGCTCCATCCGCTCACGAGGGCGACCAGCTCGTCGCGCGCGTTCAGGCCGACGGCGTGGTTCATGCGGGTGAGGTCGGGGTCCTCCGCGTGGTCCGAGACGGTGCTGCGATAGATCCACCGCCGCCCGCCGTCGGCGCTGGCCCACAGCTCCACGTCGCCGCAGCCGAAGCCGTGGCTGGGGTGGTTGTAGACGGCGGCGACGATCTCGCCGTTCGGCAGGACGGTCAGGTTCGGCCACAGGCCACGGTTGTCCGCGGCGATGTAGAATTCCGCGCCGGGCATGAGATTGCATCCGTTCAGCATCGCTTCTCCCTGTTGGACACGTGGTTGGTTCCGAAGGATATTGCCCCTCCAAAGGATAGGCAAATTCCTCGCGGGAATCAACACCGCTCCGCCGTTGGAATTGTGACACAGCCTGTTGCGGAGAGAGGGCGGCGGCAATGGCGGAAATATGGTTACATCCCCGGAACCTCCCGAACCTATTTCGCTGCAGGCAGCCGATACTTGACCCGGCAACTGAAATGCCCCGCCCCTGTGACGGTGCTCGTCCACACGATCGTCTTCATCCCATCCACGACGGCCGTGTCATCCGCTTTCGGGACTACCTCGACGATCTCCGCGCCGCCCGGCAGCCGGAGCGTATGGGAGTATAAGGTGTCCCGATTGGGGGAATGGCGATACTGGAAAACCCACAAGTCGCCCTCGCGAGAGACAAGGCCGTCCCACTCAAAGAAGAACCGAAAACTCCGCTCCTCCCCCGGGGGAATAGCGTTTCGAAGACTGACCGTGTAATGAGTGTTCTCGGCAGGATTTGCGCCCGGCGTTGCAGTAAACTGGAGCTCGTTGTCTCTTTCGTCAAGGATCCGCGTCAGCTTCACCTGGGGACTGCTGGAAAAATGGATGCTCGAAAGCGGCACCGTCACATTATTCTTTCTGGTCTCCTCCACGCAGCAGATCGCCTTGCCGGCCGAGTCCACGGTGGTCACATTCGACTGTTTGTGGATGACCTCGAAGTAATCGGGGACCGGAAGGCGAGAAGCATCCACATTCGGGATGACAAACTCGGCCCTTACCTCATCCATGGATTTACCCGCCTCGATCTCCTGCTGCCAGACGATGGTTTTTGCGGCATCCGTGTCGCGGACAAGCGCCGGGGGCGGGGAGACAACACGGATATCCGAAGCCGCCGGAAGGGTCAAGACGTGCTCATAGAGGGCGCGTGGACCGGGGCAGTGCGGGCCAAAATGATAGCGCAGGCTGCCTTCCTTGCAGGCAAGGAGCGAATCCATCTCCCAAACCGTCTGATAAAACACCTCCCCGCCCGGCGGGATGGGATTGGGCAACTGAATTCTGTAATCGGCGCCACGCTCCGTTTCCTCCATGTCGAACGGAACCTTGTTTCCCAAGGCGTCCTTTACCTCAATCAGTGTGCCCATGTCGGTGTGAAACTTGAATACCTTTAGCTCCTTTCCGGTCGAGTTCTTATTGCGCATATCGGTGATAAACCTCACTCGCCCCTCCTTGTCCACCTCAACCAGGTGGACCTGGCGAAGTCCCTCACGCAGTCGGAAAAGCACGACATCCGCAACTTTGCGAAAGTCCGCGTTATCCGGGCAGAGCGTCGTGGCCTTCTCAACAGCTGTCTTTGCCTCATCACGACGGCCCTGTTCCGTCAGACACAATCCCATCCCGAGATACGCCTCCGCGCATGCCGGAGCGTCCGTCGGGTGATTTGCGACGATCTTCTGGTAGATCTCCACGGCCTTTGCAGGATTGTCGCGTTCGCTATTCTTTGCGCTCCGCAACAACTCCTGCGCGCTCTGGGCCGAAAGTTCCATGCGCCAAGCACCCAAGAACACACATACCACCACCAATAGTCCTCTTTTCATCCTTGTTTTTCCTTACTTGTCTATTTCTGAGTATTTCCACCCATGTCCCATTCTCGCGCCAAGTGCATCAACTTAGCGTCCAAGATGCGCCTGTGATATCGCCTCCTTCAGACCGTCAACTTCTTCCACGCCCGCCAGGGCCTTGATGCTGGATCCCTTGAAGTCGTCGCCGATCGGTTCATGGCGCCCCCCGATGTGCTTGGCGAGAAACGCCTCGGCAACCGCATAGAACGACAGATTGTTTTCCGGACGGGCAAAACCGTGGCCTTCGTCCGGATACAGCAGATAGGTGACAGGGATTTTCCTGGCCTGCATAGCCGCCACGATCTGGTCGGACTCGGCTTGCTTGACGCGCGGATCGTTGGCGCCCTGGACGATCAGCAGTGGACGGCAGATGCGATCAACATGCGTCAGGGGCGAATGCCTTGTGAGAAGCGCCCGGCCCTCCGCCGTCCGAGGGTCGCCGATCCTGGCGGCAAACATCTCCCAAATTGGTTTCCAATAGGGTGGGACCGTTTCCATGAAGGTGATGAGATTGGACGGCCCGACAACATCCACTCCGCAGGCGAAGACCTCCGGAGTGAACGTCAGCCCTGCAAGAGCGGAGTATCCGCCAAAACTGCCGCCAAACACCGCCACTTGCTTGGGATCGGCAATGCCTTTCTCGATCGCCCATTGGACGGCGTCCTGCTGGTCGTCCATGACCTTTCCGCCCCACTCGAGGTTAGCGGCGTTGAGGAAAGACTTTCCGAAACCGCTGGAGGCGCGGAAATTCACGGACAGGACGGCGTAGCCGCGATTGGCCAGCCACTGATGCCAGGGGTGAAAGCCCCAGGTGTCACGCGACCACGGCCCGCCGTGCGGCGTGAAGACCATGGGCAGGGGCCGGTTCGGAATACTCTCACGGCTTGCATCGCTGCCGAGTGGGAGGGAATAGTACGCTACCAAGTCCAGGCCGTCGCGGGACTTGATGACCGTCGAGTGCATCTTGACCATCGGCTGTCCTTCCAGTCCCGCGCGGTGGGTAAAGAGGAACCGGGCGTTGCGGCATTCCCGGTCGTAGAGGTAGAAGCGGATGGGGCCGTTGTCCATCACGTAGCGCGCCACCCAGAACCGGTCGTCAAGGCTGCGGCTGGATATCTCTACCTCGCCGTCCGCCACACTCTGCAAGTAGTCGAAGTCCGCCTGGATGGCCGGGTCGAGGATTCGCCAAGACTTGCGCTCATAGGTGGACGCGACGGCCTGGACACGCTTCTCAGTGGGATGGAGCAGCACATCGTCAATGTCCGCGCGGGCGTCGTCGGCAAGCAGGCGTTTGGCTTTCGTGTCGGGGGAGATCTCCACCAACGCGGCGGTGTTGCGACCGCGGCTGTCCCGCATGTAAACAAGGCGGTTGCCCTTGTCGAAGCCCACCAGGCCGGTCGTCATGATGTCCTCGGCGGGAATGGAGTCCCAGAGTTGCCAGTCCGTCCCGGCCGGGAAGTAGTAGTCCACGCTGCCTCCAGGCGCGGTCTGGGTGGCGTAGCGCAAGCGGTAGTCGTCATCCATGATCGCCTCGCTGAAGCGGTCGTGCTGCAAGAGCAGGGTCAATTTGCCGGTAATCAGATTGAGGCGATAAATATCGTGCCACTGGGGATTGCGGTTGTTTAGGCCGACAATGATTTCTTCAGGAAACTTATGACTGACCTCGACCACCCGCGCCTGTACTCCGTCGAAGGGGGTGAGGTCCCTGAGTTCGCCAGACTCCAACCCGGCGGCGTATAGGCGCCAATTCTCGTCGCCGTCCTTGTCCTGTATGTACAGGATGTGACGATTCGTGTACGCCCACCAGAAGAAACGGATGCCGCGACCGGTATCGCGCGTGACAGGGCGGGCGGCGGCCAAGTTGTCGCGCGGAGCAACCCACACATTGCGCACACCGTCAAGCGGCGCCAACCAAGAGAGGTGCGCACCATCGGGACTGAGCTTGACGGACTCGCGATCCGGATTGCCGAAAAGAATCCGGCGGCTGAGCAGCGCCGGCTCGCCGCGGTTTGCTTTCACGGGATTGTGTTGCGAAATGTTTGACGATCCTGAATTCTTGCCGATAGATTTCATCTCTCCTCCTTGCAGGTCCTTTTGCAACGGTTTTTGTTCTTGGCCGATGACAAGGCATGGTCCGGAAACAAAGCAAGCCAGCAAGACCAATCCGAACCCGGCATTTTGCAGTATGGATGCCAAATAATTCATGCGCCTCCTCCTACGCCCTTCAGGGGGAACATGACCCAAACCGATCTGTAGTCCAACGCTCGTTTGTTCCTAAGCCGTTTTCTGCGGTATTTGATGATCAATCTCTCGACCTGTTTTCTGATCTCCTCCAAATCCTCCGGCAAGAGCCGCACACGGTTCACCGCCCCCGTCCAGTCGCCGTCCGTCCGGTGCATGCGCGCGGCGTATTCGGCGATCGCGCCCGCCATCATCTCCACGCACATTCTTTCCGTTTCCGGCGTCCTCTCGTTTTTCGCCGGAAGAGAGAAGCGATAGGCAATCGCCCGATAATACTTCTCGACGTTTCTGCCGATGTCCTTCTTTCGCACCAACTTGACGAGCTTTGCCTGCACCAGACGCCGAAGGTAGTATTGGAGATGTCCCGCCTTCATTCCGAGGCGGTCCGCCGCCTGCGTCAAAGTCATCTCCTGCTCCTGCATGAGTTGGATCAGGGCGCCCGCAGTCGGATGCCGCAAGGCGTTGTGCTCAGAGGCCGTCCTCACAACATGCCGATACTTTGGCCTGAACGTGGACATGGGTATGTTCTCCCATGAAAAAACCGCCTACCGAACAACGATATAATACTTATAATGTTATATGAATTATATCATAATCAAACCGGTAGTCAATCTTCTTTTTCTGTTATTTTTGATGCGGTCCGAGGAACGCCTTGCTCATTTCAGCGTCCAGGGACAGCGCGAGAATCCCGCCCGGCCCCGTCGGCTTGGGGCGTGATTTTTGGCTTTGACAAGCCCTTCCTGAGTCGCTATCGTACGTCCTGTTTGGAAACATCTCATACTCGAAGGAGATCGGACGTGGAGAAGCTGAAGGTAGGCATCCTGGGGCTGCGGAGAGGTATTTCGCATTTGCGTAATTTTTTGAATGTGGAACAGGCCGAGGTCATCGGCTGCGCGGACCGCCTGGAGGGACCGCGCGAGAAGGCAAAGCAAATGATCGGCGACCGCCCGGTGAAGATCGTCAACGAGTTCGAAGAACTGCTCGACATGAAACCCGACGCCGTGGCTGTCGCCACCAACGGCCGGTGCCAGGCGGCCCACGCCATCCAGGCCATGGAGGCGGGCTGCCATGTGATCTCGGAGGTCCCCGGCGCGTTCACTCAGGAGGAGATCGTCCACATCATCCTGACCGCCGAGCGGACGGGAAAGCAATACATGCTGGCGGAAAATTCCTCATTCCTCGACTTCCTCCGCTACTGGCGGAAGTGGGTTCTCGCGGATCGGTTCGGCGCGATTTCCCTCGCCGACGGGGAGTATCTCCACTACCTGCCAAATTCGCTTGTCACCCCCGACGGCAGCACCCTCTCCCCCACCGAGGCCCGAAAGCAGGGGCGGAGCGACGTAAAGCCGTCCTGGCGCTCCGACCAGCCGCCGATCCAATACCTGACCCACGACCTCGGCCCGTTGTTGGAGGTGATGGACGACCGCGTCGTCTCCGTCACGTGCATGGACGGCCCGTGGTGGCAGGTCGAGGCGCCGCTCCGCGCCGACGGGCAGATGGCCCTGTTCAAGACGGCGAAGGGCAGCCTGATCCGCATCCTGGTCACGCTGAACACCCGCCGCCCCGGGGCGCACAACTATCGCCTGTTCGGCACGCTCGGCAGCGTGGAGTGGTACAGCCATGAGGGCTTCTGCCGCCGATTGGATCGGGACCGCGAGGAGAAGGAGGGCTGGGAGCGGATTGACATCGGCACCGCCGCAAAGGGCGACGACAAAAAGGCCGGCCACGGCGGCACGGACATTAAGACGGCCTACTATTTCACCAAGGCGATCCTCGCGGGGAAGGCTGTTCCCATAGATGTCTTCCGTATGTGCGACTATACGCTGCCGGGCATCCTGGCGGCGCGCTCGGCGGAGATCGGCGGCCAGCCGATCGCCGTGCCCGACATGCGACGGAAGCCGTACGGGGGGACGGTGTTCTGGGACCACGTCGGCCTGCCGGAGGAAGAACCTGAAGGGCAGAAATACACGTCGGATATGGGAACGCGGTATTGACCGGCCCATGTCGTTGCATTCATGACATTTGTTCCGGTCTTGCGCATGAGGAGAAGGGACCATGTTCGAAAGGCATCTGCTGACGGACGAGGGCATGGAACGGATCGGCGAGGCGGTCCTTACTGTGCTCGAAAAAGTCGGCGCCAAGTACCAGAGCGATGAGATTCTGAAGGCCCTCGAAGCCAAGGGGGCGAAGGTGGATCACAGCAGACAGGTCGCCACATTCCCCCACAGGATGACGCATGACTTCCTCGACGGCATCCGCAAGGAGCATGTCCAGGGCAAGGGCGATGACAAGGGCCACCACAAGTTCACCGCCCCCGGCCAACCGAAGCTGTTCCACCAGCTCGCGCAGTATTTTTACGATTGCGAAAAACGCGAGCGGCGCATCGGCAACCGGGAGGACTACATCCATCTCCTGAAATTCGGCGACGCGCTCCATCGCGCCGACGGCGTGGGCCACTGCCTGCTTCTGTCCGATGTCCCCGCGCTGGTCGAGCCATTGGAAGTGACGCTGATGCAGTTCGAGCACGTCCATCGCCCGCGCGGGGCCTATGTGCAGGACGTGCGACAGATCGAGTACCTCATGGAGATGGAGGATATCTCCGGCGTCAAGGACCTGACGTGGCTCGCTAACTGCGGCTTCTCCAGCCCCCTGCGGTTGGGCAAGGACATCGCCGACCGCTTTGTCCGCAAGATCAAGCGCGACGACACGGCGAACCTATACATCATGACGATCAGCGGCGCCGGAACCCCCGTCACCGTAGCCGGAACCATCGTCCTCGCCGCCGCGGAGTTCATGGCCAACTGGATGGCGGGCCGGGCGATCAGCCCGACGGCGAGACTCTCCGCCGGGTCGTGGATCGCGACGATGGATATGCACTCCGGCGAGGCGAGTTATCATACCCCCGACGCGATAGTCCGCAACTTCGGCATCCGCGAATTCATGCGCCGGTGGACGGGCATCGCCACCGGCGCGGGGGGTGGGTCCTACTGCCCCGCCAAGGTCCCCGGCATCCACGCAACGCTGGAGAAGGCCTACCGCGCAATGGCGGTGTCCGCCTTCGCCGGCAGCCATCCGGGCATCGGCATCGGCCTGCTCGACGGCGGGCTGGCGATCAGCCCTGTCCAGTTCCTCCTGGATTGCGAGATGTCGAAGGCCCTGGAGCACCTGAACAGTCCTATCGAGGTAAACGAGGAGACGATCGGCCTCGACGCGATCCTCGACGTCGGCCATGCGGAGAAGACGAATTACATGGAGGCGGAGCACACGGTCAAGCACTTCCGCTCGGCTACGTGGCTACCCGAATTGTTGGACCGCAATGGATGGATCGGCCCGGAGAGCGAGGAGCGCGTGCTGAAGCGGGCGCAAGAGAGAGTAAACGACCTCGTCGCATCCTACGAGAAGCCGGACGTGGATGAGGACATGCTGAACAAACTCCGCGCCGTCGTCGAGCGGGCGCGGAAGGAACTTACTTGAGGAGGACAACGCCATGAGCGAAGCGGACATCGAACATCTGATCCAAGCGGCGTCGCGGCATCTCTGGCAGAACTACTTCCCCGACCAGAAGGAAGGCAAGCGCCCGGCCCTACTCGTGCGCGGCGAGGGCATTTATGTCTACGACTCGGAGGGGAAGCGATATCTCGACACCTTCGCCTCCCTCCTGACCACCCTCTGCGGCCACGGACGCCGCGAGGTCATTGACGCCGTCAAGGACCAGATGGAGAAACTGGCCTACTTCCCCGGCGGCTATGACTGCATCATGGAACCGACGGTGAAGCTCGCCGAGAAGCTGGCCCAGATCACGCCCGGCGACCTGTCCGTCACCTTCTTCGTTTGCGACGGGTCGGAGGCGTGTGAGGCGGCCCTTAAGATGGCGCGCAACTACTTCTGGGCCAAGGGAGAGAAGCACCGAAAGAAGATCATCTATCGCCGTTATTCCTACCACGGGGCGACGCTCGGCGCCCTGTCCGCCACGGGCCTGCCGGGGGCGCACGAGGTCTTCGAGCCGCTCATGCCCGGATTCACGTCGGTCATGCCCGCGCGGTGCTACCGGTGCGAGCTGGGCCTCGACCCGAAGACGTGCGACATGATCTGCTTCAAGAACCTGAAGGCGACCGTCGAATGGGAAGGCCCGCACAACGTCGCCGCCATCATCATGGACCCCATCCCCGGCTCGAACACCGGCTTCCCCGTCCCGCCCGACGGCTACCTGCCGGCGGTGCGGGAGCTGTGCGACAAGCACGGCATTCTCCTCATCTTCGACGAGATCCAGGTCGGCTTCGGTCGGACGGGCAAGTGGTTCTGCGGCGAGAACTGGGGCGTCACGCCCGATATCCTCTGCGTGGCCAAGGGCTTCTCCGGCGGTTATCTCCCCCTCGGCGCGACGATCTGCCGGGAGCACGTGGCGCGGACGCTGCGCGCGGGCGGCGGGTTCCGGCATGTGCACACCTACTCCGGCCACGCCACGGCCTGCGCGGCGACGCTGGCGAACATCGAGGTCATCGAGAAGGAGGGCCTGGTCCGGCGCTCCGGCGAGTTGGGCAAGCGCCTCAAAAAGCGGTTGGAGGAACTTTACAAGTATCCCATCGTCGGCGACGTGCGGGGCATCGGCACGCTCTGGGCCGTCGAGCTGGTGACCGACCGCAAGACGCGCGAACCCCATCCCAAGGCCGGGGCGGCGGTGAACACCTGGTGCCGCGAGCACGGCATGATCCTCCGCAACAACGGCAACCTCCTCGTCCTGGCCCCCGCCCTCATCATGACAGACGAGCAGGCGGATGAGATGGTGGGGATGATGGAGGAGGCGATTGCTCACACGTTGAAGGCGGGCAACCCTTGACGCTTCGCAAACCAAGAAAAACAACGTTAAATACTGAACAAGGAATTTTGGATGACAAAGGAAGATCTGTTCTTGGGATGGTTGCCGCTCACGGCAAGCGTGATAGCGGCAGCTCTTCTCCAGCCTATCGGGACTCCTAACTGCCAGTCTGACGACGCTCAAGTTCCGGAGGGATGCGTGATGGCAATGTTTCGGACATTGGATTACGCCGCCATGCGCCGCGGCGGGGAAGCCTACGCCATTGCGGGAGGCAAGCAGTCTCCAGTCCGCGAGGCATTTGACGGCAACTGGCTGCGCGGCTGGACCGCGCCGGAGGGGGCAGGATACCCCGTTGTGATCCATCGGGACCTCGGCAAGGTCGTCCGGGTCAATCGTATGCGCGTGGCGCTTGGACCGGAGATCCTTGCCTGTCCTATCGTCTATACGCACAACGTCAACGTCGAGGGCAAAGGAGTGGGTGGGAGCATGAAGGTGGAGAACCTCGCCCTCATGCTCGACTGGATCAAGGAGCAGGGATACCAGACGATCTTTTACGCGGATTTCCTGCGGTTCATTCGGGCAAAACATCTGCCGGACGGGGTGACGAAGCCGATTGTCATCATGTTCTGCACGGGGCAGCGCGGCGTGTATGAGCACGCCTTCGGCCCGTTGAAAGAGCGGGGGATGAAGTTCGTCGCCACGTGCTGGGATGTGAAGGGGCAGGACGAGCGGTTTCTGAAACCGCCTCAGATTCGGGAGATGATGGAGTCGGGCCTCTTTGAGCCGGGCATCTACACGAAGTGGACGACGCATCGGTTCGGCCCTGACGAGGGGCCGCTGTCGGGGAACACGACGGTCGCCTTCCCCCTCTACGATCCACAGCGCAACGAGTATGAGTCCTCGTCGGCTTACGAGGAACGCATCTTCCGCCAGGTAGAAGATTTGATTACGACGCTGCGCAGCGACTTCGGATACAAGGGGGAAGTGGTCTGGGAGGCGCCGTCCGCCTTTCACAGCCTGACGATGATGCGCGTGGCGCGGCGGCTGGGCGTCGCCATGCTTATCAACACGGGAAGCAATCTGAACATCTACGGGTCGCGCTTGATCCCCAATCTGGGCATGGTCAGCATGTCCGAAGGCCCTGATCTGAAGAGCCGCCAGCAGGGCGTCCTCAACACGAGCGGCGCGCCGGTGGTTCGCCAGTACCGCTACGAGGTCTATATCTCGGCGGCGGAGAAACCCAACGTCGCGGACGGCTGGGAGGCGCACGCGGACTGGCACAAGGTGGTCTTCGAGCGCCCCGGCGCGGGCGTGGAGATAGACCCGCTCTATCCGCGCTGCGATGCGAAGAACTTTCGCGCAGTAATTGACGGCTTGCAGGGCAGTTACGTGAAGTTCCGCCACATGCGCCTCAAGGTGCTCAGCGAGCAGCAGAACCGCCCCGCCGCGATCAATGGACTGGAGGTTTATTTCGAGACGGGCAATGAAGCGGAACTCCAGGAGATGCGCCTGCGAAACCTGGAAGGAGAGGGGGAGTAATATGGACAGGGGCCGGCGATATCCATCGCCGAGCCTTCCCCGGACTACCGTATCCCCACCGCGGCTCTCATACTCATCATGACAGACGCGCAAGCGGACGCAATGGCGGGGGTAATGGATGAGGCGATTGGGGATGTGAGTAAATAAATCGCCTTATACCCACATCAACTTAACGCAGGCAGCACGGCGCTTACGTAAGCAGCACCTTCTTGGCCAGGACAATAATAATAACGAAGAGAATCACTCCGAGAATAGCCAGCTTCGCGGCGCCCAGGCCCCTCTCGGACCCGATGTTCGGCATGTTATCAATCTTCCACCCCTCATCCTCGAGGACGAACCGGAGTTCCGCCTTGCCGCCGCTGCCGTCCTTGGGGATAAGCCAGATGCGGGCCTCGGTGTCCGAGATGTTCTCCGTCTCGCTGGGGTCGTACTTCGTAATCTCGCGGTTGTAGTAAATGTGGCTGTTGTCAATCATCCGCGAGCCTTCCGGGCTCTTGGCCCTCTCCTCGAGCTGCTCGCGCAATTGCTGGGAATAGCATCTCTTGATGAACTCGGTCTTGCCCTCGTACTGCTCCATGAGAGCAACCCAGTGATTGTAGGTGATCCGCGGCGTATCGAAACTGACGCCGGAGGCAAAGGCCATGGAAGCCGCCGACACAACCAGCAACCCAACGAAAATCCATGCTGCCCGTCTCGTCTTCATATCACCCTCCTTATTGCCCATATGAATCTCGCCTCTGACATGAGTTGTACCACCCGGTAACAGATTACGATACCATAGGTTCCCGCCGCCATCAAGGGATTTTTTTGGGCCGCATGGCATCCACAGACGATTTGCAGGAACAGAAGGCCTCGACGCGCACGTTTCCCCCGCGATCAAGCCGCAGCGTGACAGCCCCGGCCTCGGGCGTCGCATACACCTCGATGCCCCGGCTGGCGAGTTGCCGGACCGCAGGCGAGAGGTCCGTTTCATCCGTGTTCACAAGGGCCGCCTTCGGTGAACAGCCCTCCACGAAATCCCGTATCGCCGCAGAGAGGCGTCCATGATGAGGGACCTGCATGGCGTCGGCGCGGAGGCCGGGGAAATTCCGCCGAACCATGCACACGCCCTGGTCCTCCAGATCGCCCGTAAGCAGGAGGCAAAAATCGCGCCAGCGAATCCTCAACGCACAGGATTGATCGTTGGGTGCGAGCATGTCGAGGATCGGACCGTCCGGCGGATGGAGCACCTCGACGCTGCACTCCCCATAGCCGGCGATCCGGTCGCCGGCGGCGACGATCTCCACACCGGCCTTGTGGAGTCTGAGCCAATCAATGACCCATGCTGGAGTCGGTTGCTCCGCGAACCTGCGATTGATGAAAACGCTTTTCACCGGGAAGCGCTCACACATGGCCGGGACACCGCTGAAATGGTCAGCGTGGGCATGGGAGATGACGAGCGCATCCACCTTTCGTATGCCGCGGCTCCAGAGAAACGGCGCGACGACGCTCCGGCCCACGTCGTACCGGCGGGCCGTCCCGGCGTCGTAGAGGAGGTTCCTGCCGTTGGGGAATTCCACGACGAAGGCGGCCCCGCGCCCCACGTCGAGGCAGGTGACGCGCAGCTCATCGGGCGGCGTGGACACGGCGCGCAAAGCCGAAGGAAGAATGAACAGCCCTGCCATCATCGCCCATACATAGACCCGCTTCACCGGGAGCAGCGATCGGCACGCGGCGATGAGCAGGATGCCGTAGCACCCGATGAGCCATATGTCCGAGGGACCGGGGAGATAGGCGTAGCCGAAGCGAATCTTCTCCGCGAGCAGCACCATCTTAGCGAACAGATACGTCGTCCCATTGACGCACTGGGCAAGAGGCCACGCGAGGGGGAGGTAGATCATACCTGCCAGGATCTCCAGCGCGCCGAGGCTGATGATGATCCACAGAAAAGGAAAGACGAGGAGGTTCACGAAAATGGCGATGGGCGCAAAGATATGGAAGTGCCAGGCCACCAATGGGGCCGTGGTTAGCATAGTCGCGCATGACACGGCGCTATTGGTGCGAGCATATGGGCCGAGCCATTCCCGGGCGACGCTACGTTCATCCTCGACCGCCAGTCGGTCAATGGCGGTCGGTTGGCCAAAAATAAACGATCCCATAGGCCACGCGAAGCACACAATGCCCAAAACAGCGGTGAAGGTGAGCTGAAATCCTGCTGAGAAGATCTCGTTCGGATTGCCGAGCAGGATCAATACCGCCGCGGCGCCGAGGCTGTTGAGGGTGTCGCTGCGTTTGCTCAGTATCTCGCCGATGCACATCATTCCTGCGATGACGCCCGCACGCACGACTGGGGCCCTCATGCCCGTCAGCCCAACGAAGAACCCGATGAAGATGAGAAGGAGCACCGCATTCAGCCGCCGATCCAACGGCGTCAGGCACAGCACCCGCCAGAGCGTCCCGGCCAGGATCATCAGGTGCAGCCCGGAGATCGCCAGCACATGGGCGGTCCCCGACCGCACGAAGGCCTCCGCCAGACGTCCGTGCACCGCCTGGCGATGGCCCAGCAACATGCAGGAGAGGATGCTTCCCGTCTGCGGCCCGGCAAAGCGATCGAAGACCGCCTGCGCGGCCCGGCGGACGGCGAAGAGCCGCCTCTTGACCCATGAGCCGTGGCCCGCTGAGAGCCTTTGGACATTCTCTCTCGAACCAACACTTGCGACCGCGAAAATCCCTTGTCGGGCAAGGAACCGGGCGTAGTCGAACTGCCCGGGGTTCGTCTGCGGGGGCGGACGCTTGAGGCCGCCGGAAAACTCGATCTCGTCGCCGTATCGGAGGTCCGTCGCCTTTTCATAGATGCGCACACGCACCAGACCCGTTACATTCCTCCACTCGCTGCCGATGCAGATGGCCGTCGCCCGGACGTCGAAGGTGGTTCGTATGTCCGGGTCCGAGTCCTTCGACGGGTCGGGAAGCACAGGTTCGAGGCGCTCGCTCTCCGGCGGGCTTGTGATGACGCCCCTCAATTTAGCGAAAGAGGATGTGGCCTGGGCCGCGAATCGGATGTCGTTCGGCGGAAGCGTCCGCGTGGTGGACTGTTGGCAAAGAACGCCGACGGCGGCGACGAGCGCAAAGATGCACACATTGGCCAGCCAGGGCAATTCGACCATGAGAAGCGACATGGTCGCGCACAGGGCAAACGCCGCCGCCGCCCCCCAGACCCATGCCGCCGGGATGGCGCAGTATTCGGCAAGCAGGATGCCGGCGATGAAGAACACCGCCATGCCGACCATCGGCCTGCGCACCGGCATCTGCATGGGAACAACCCTCACCGGGATCTCATTGCCTTACCTGATGCCACCTTGCATGTATCTTACTCCTCCGTGCAGACAATACACCCCACATCCCTCGGCCCGATCTCGACGGAGAGGATGTCGTCGTCGCCGTCGGTCCTCGGATCGAGTTTGACATTGTTCCACGCATCGAAGTAGCCCACGTTCGGCCTCCGCGCAATGCGCAGCGCCGGCCCGCGCACGGTGCGGTGGCGAGAGTTGTAAAGCGTATAGACGACCTTCTTCCCCGCTGGGAAGCGATTGGCGAACACCCCACCCATCTCCGTCGGCACAAGAGGCATGGGATCGAGCGACGTGAAGGCGTCTTTGTGCTTGCTCAGGATGCCGTAGCATTTTCGGATCGCCGCGCGCGTATCCTCCGAGAACCATTCGGGCTTGCCCTCGATCCACATCGCCTCGCCGTTGAAGAAGATCCACTTTACGCCCTCGGCCCAGCTCCCCGTCGGCCGGTCGCAGACGAGAATCTCGATCGTCTTGAACTGCGGCACGGCGAATCGGAAGACGTTGAGCGGGACCATTGTGTCGGTCGAGTAGGCATGCCGCATTGTGTAGGTGAAGCTGCCGTCCTGGTAGATCGAGGCCAGATCGCACGGCGTTTCCTCGGAGTAGAGCGCCACGCCCTGCTTCACGCCGTCAATTCGCTCGCGAACCATCTTCGTGCAGTCGCGCTCGCCGACGACGGAGTAACCGGGCACGGGGTGGCCGTGTTCCGCCGACCAGCAATCGCGCTGCGCGCGCGCGAACCCAAATTGATCCAGATACATGCCGTTGACGTCCAGCTCCTTCACGCGCGCGGCGTAGGTGCTCGCCTGAACCTCCCGCCACGCGGGCACGAACGAACAGACGTATTGCTCCGTGCTGTTCGGCCACATCTGCCCCTTGCCGTCGCGCTGGATCGGCTGCCATTCCTTTCCATGTTCTTGTCCCAGCAGACCTTTCTGCGACAGGAGATAGCCCTCGATGTAAAGCCCCACAGGGATGCCCTTGTCCTGGACCCCCTTGATCGCCTTTGCGAACGCCTCGCGTCCACCCTTCCACATGGTGTACGGTGGGTGGTCGCCCGTGCGTCCGTAGATGCGCCCGACGCCGAAGTAGTTGCCCCAGTCGAAGATGTGCAGGTAGTCCACGCCGCCGAATTCCTTCACGTCGTTCGCAACGGCCTCGTCCAGGACGAACTTCTCGGCCTTCTGATCGTACATCGGGTCGTGTCCCCACAGGAACCTCTGCCGGAAGTTGAAGACCTCGCGGAACCACTGCTTCTCCGGCCTGGGCTTGGGATACCACGACTGAACCCAGTTGCGATAGGCCAGGAACCCGTCGTGCCAGTTGCCGCCAGTTGGACCATAGTATGTATCCAATGCCTCAAATGTTTCGCCTGGGCGTAGCGTGATCTCCGGGTACTCGATGCCGTACGTCACCCCCTTTTCGGTCTTTTGAAGCATGTAGTATCGAGGCATTCCGATTCGGTCCTCGGTTCGGAGGTAGGTGCCGAAACCCTCCCGCAGATTGAACACATGCATGAACTGTACGCCGAAGCTGCCGCAAAATCGCTGGTGGTGATTACAGGGCGCGTTGCTGAAGACGGCTCCGCTCTTGGGGAAAAGGTAATAGTTGTCCTCGATGCTCTGCCCAAGCTGGCCGGAATCCACCGGGCCGGTTAGCTGGACCCTGACGGGGGCGTCTCCCTGGTTCTCCACGCGGATTGTGATCCTCGCTTCCGTTTCAGTGACCAGTTCCTGTCGGTAGGTGCAGCGCACATCACCCTCGAAGTCAAAGGTGAGAAGTCGGGCATCCTCACCGGTAACGCTCTTGGGCTTCGCTTCTCTGCCGTTGATCTTGATGCGAACCGGATCGCCCTCAACACGAAAGGAAATCTGCCTATCCTTCGCGAGCAACGTGTGGGGCAGCGCCGCCATCTCCTCCGCGAACTCACCAAGACCTCGCTTGCCATCCCCCCGGCACGTCGCCGCCGACACGGCGAATGCGCCCTGCTCCGTCTTATCGCAGAGGACGATCTCCTTGAGCGTCCTGATCGGGTCGGCAAAGGCGCAGAGGACCTGGGGACCGGTCGTGACTTCGTAGTCCTTCGTCTGGAGGCAGACCGGCATGCACTCGTCCACCGTCCCGTCGTCGTAAACAAGGCGGAGCTTGAAACGGTCCACCTGCCGGATCGCCGTTAGTCGTTCTCCTTCGCGGCGATGGGCATACACCGGCTCCTCCGCCCCGGCGTAGGTGGCCGTCACCAGCAGGAACACCTCGTTCGATTTCACATTTACGGGAATGCGAATATCCGTCTTGTCTTGGAGGGCCGATGCAACGCAATTCGGCGAACCCTGAACGAGGCGAAACGGAATGTTGGCGACAGTGACCTCCTTCTTCTCCGGCCAGCCCGTGATCCGGAGGCGCTTCAGGTGGGGAGCAATGTCTGCGCCGCAAGCCCCGGCGAGATTGACCGGCTGCAACCCGTTGAATGTCGCGCCATCGGAGATGTCTATAAAATCAGTGAGAGGCGACGGCGTGAACTCGTTTGTGAACCGAATCTCCGCAACGTCCAGATCCGCCGTCGCGCCCTCGGCCTGCACCTGGACGGCCAAGCCGTTCACCTTCGGAATCCGGTTCGCCGTCTTGAGCGCATCGGTGGTGAGCGTGTGCCAACGTCCGTCGCTGATTAGGAGGCCCAGTGCGACAGCCGATGTGTATCCGGGGCTGCCCTCCTTCGCCGCTTGGCCCATGACGCATAGGGCGTAGTCGCCGCCCTTGCTCACGTTCCTCGCCCGGTATCGCATCGAGACATATCGGTGCCCCGCAAGATCGACCTCGCCCGGCAGCGGCGCGTTCCACTTCATCCCCCGGTTGGGATCGCCGATCTGGAACGTGGTCCATGCGTTTTTGCGAATGACATCATGCTTCTCAGAAGGGTTCGACAGCCACGACGGTTGCGCGGTCCACGTCGCATCGGCAAGCGGAATCGTCACGTCCGGCTTCGCCGCGAAGTCGCCCGCCCGCAGCTCCTCCGCCCCCTCGGGGGTGCGGTCGGAGAGGGCGATGAAGTCAATCTGCACCTCCGCTTTGCCCTCGGCTGTGGCCTGCACCTGAATCGCCAGGGCCTTCGCCGACTCGCCCGCGGCCAGGGGCAGAACATCCACGGCGACGGTGCGCCACGCGCCGTCGGACTTGACGTCATTCAGGCGGATGGGTTCGCACGGCGATCCCTCCGCCGAGTCGTCCACGTAAATGAAATAGTCCATCCGCTCCGTGTTCACGTTTCGCGCCCGGTAGCGGACGACGAGGAAGCGCTGCTCCGGCAGCCAGACGTTCGGCAGCTCGCGCCGCCACTTCATCCCCTTGCCCGGCTCGGCGATGGTGAACGTAGCGATGCCGTCGGCGGTGGTCAGACTTGGCGACGGCGAGGCATTGCTCAGCCACCCCGGCTGCGCGCCCCATGCTTCGACCGCGTCGAAGTCGTCGCGCCATTCGAATGCGTCCTGAGCATCGGCCGCCCTTGCCAGGAGAAGAGAGAACAAGAAAAGCACGATGGTTGTCTTCAACATCGTTCGCCTCCTCTCTTTTGTGCCACGATTCACCGGCATATCATACCGCAATTGGGAGAAAATCAAACGCAGAAACCAACATGTGGAAATTAAGACCAAGAGAGGGTAATCTATGTACTCGAAAATAAACCGATCGAGGGAATAACGGGTACCGGGTATAGGGCCAGCCTCGTGTGCATGAAGAAACGACGTGGAGACCAAGAATGCGTAACATATTTCTGAATCTGATGTTATGCACCTTATTGTTTCCTGGCATCGCTCTCACTCTGGAGGACAAGGAATTGACGGATGTGCTCACCGGCTTCGAGGCCCGGCGCGACGCCATGCTGAAGGAGCAGGTGGCAAATCCCTATCCGGCGGACGGGGTATGGCGCTATGCCGACTTCGCCCTCGCGGCGCTGTTTCGCAATGAGCGGGTGGGGGATGCGAATGACGCAATCCTGAAAATCTGCCGGGAGTTCCCCATAGACGACCAGTACCACTGGCACATCAACCTGCTGCACCGCATCTACTTCCTGTTCCATCGGGAGAGCAAATTCTTCCCCGGCCGCCTCACGCCCGAGGCCGAGGCGGCGCTGCTGGAGCGCTTCTGGAACACGGCGCGGGAGGGATGCAAGATCGAATACGCCGACCCGGAACGGACGTGGTGGATCTGGGGCAGCGAGAACCACGGCGCCATGCGCTGGTCCGGCTTCTGGGGCACGGCGCAGATCCTAAGCAAGGCCCCCGACTACCGCGACAGAAAGTACTCCGACGGCACACCCGTCGCCGAGATGGCCGCGGCGTGGAACCGATTCTACCGCCGCTACGCCCGCGAGCGCGTGGGGAAGGGGATGCTCGTCGAGAACGGCTCCGGCTACACGAAGTACACCCTCCAGGGGTGGTACAACATGGCCGACTTCGCCGAGGATGAAATTTTACAAAAGCGAATGAAGATGCTCCTCGATCTCTTCTGGGCCGACTGGGCCATCGAACAACTCGACGCTGTGCGCGGCGGGGGGAAGCACCGGATCTACACCGGGCGCACGTCTACGCAAGGAGAGTTCTCGCAGGGCCGAGGGCTCGCGTGGTTCTACTTCGACCTGGGAACTCCGAAAAGCCAGCACCCGTCCCTCATGTGCGGCGCAACGAGCGCCTACCGCCCGCCGCTCTGCGTGGTTGACATGGCGCTCGATGTCGAAGGCCGCGGAACGTATGAGTACATCTCGCGCCGACCGGGGCTGAACCTGCTGCCCAAACCGGAAGGGGCCGACGATGATACCTACGTCCTCCGCCCCGACTACGGCGGCATCCTCCGATACACCTACTGCACACCGGACTTTGTCATCGGCGCGAGCATGGTCGAGGTGCGTCCGCAGACCGATTGGTCGAACATCAGCAGCCAGAACCGATGGGATGGCGTGATTTTCGCCGGGCATCCGGATTCGCGCATCTTCGTCCAGTCCCTAAAGCCAAAGAAGGGAAGCGTTTACAACACGCACTGGTCCGTGCAGAACAAGGGGGCGCTCATCGTCCAGAAGCTCAAAACTCACAAGGGCGCGCGCGGCTTCCGCATCTGGTTCAGCGGCGATCTGAAGCGGACGGAGGAGAGCGGATGGACCTTCGCAGAGGCGAAATCGGCCTACGCCGCCGTTCGCGTGGCGCGCGGGGGGACGCGATGGGAACCCGACACGCCGGAGCAGCATCGAGAGGAGACAGACAAGACCGACGATGGGATGTGGCTGGCCTGCGAGGACGAATACTCGCCGATCATCATCGAGGCGGCGAGGAAAACGGATTTTCGCGATTGCGACGAATTCAAAACGGCGATTAAGAAGAACCAGCTCTCGCTCAAGGATGCCGTGCTGCAATACACGGGCATGGGCGATGCGGGAACACTGACCCTCTACACCGATTGGACGAAACCGCCGGAGATGAACGGGAAAGCGATTGACTTCCGACCAAAGATGGTCTATGACAGCCCGTTCATCCAGTCGGAATGGGACAGCGGCGTGGTCGTCCTGCAGAAGGACACGCGCCGCGTCGTGCTGGACTTCAACGAGGAGTAACACATGATCAACACGCCGGATTGGGAGAAGGCCAGGGAGCGGATGGAGGCCCTGCTGCACGGGGAGATCCTCGACCGCCCGTGCATCCAGATCACATGCCTCAAGGACCAGAAGGTCAACGTGGAGGCGCCCCGCGGGCTGCACGACCCGCGCGAGACGGACCTCGACGAATTGCTCGACCGCTTCGAGGCGCACTTCAACTCGCGCCTATACCTCGGCGAGGCGTTCCCGACGGCGTCGCTCTCCTTCGGGCCGGATACCTTCAGCGCATACTTGGGATGCGACCTGGAATATATGGAAAGCCGCTTCACCTCCTGGGCCGTGCCGAACATCACGGACTGGGACAATCCCCCGGCGTTCGAGTTCGATCCGCAGAACGAATGGTGGACGCGGATGGAGAAGACGCTCGATCACGCTGCCGCTCGGGCGAAGGATCGCTACCTCATCGGCTGTCCCGATACCCACGCCGGCGGCGACTGCCTCGCCGCCATGCGGGGACAGGGGAAACTTTGCCTCGATCTGATTGACGTGCCGGAGAAGGTCGAGGCCGCGATGGCGAAGATCGAGCGGGCGGTCATCCCCTACTTCGATCGTGTTTTAGCAATCCTGAAAAAATGCCAGGCGGGCACGCCGTGCATGGGGTGCTGGATGCCGGGGACGTCGTGCATGGTGCAGTGCGACTTCATCGCCCTCATCTCGACGGAGATGGTGAAGCGCTTCTTCCTGAACGAGACGCGGATCGAGACGGAGTATCTTGACCACTGTTTCTTCCACCTTGACGGTCCCGATGCGCTCAAGCACATGGACACGATCCTGGCGCTGCCGGAGCTGGACGGACTGAACTACGTCGTCGGCGCAAACCGCGAGTTCACCCTGCAGCAGACGATAGACCTCTACAAGCGCGTCCAGGCGGCGGGGAAGATCGCGGTCTTTGGCGCGTCGGCTGCGGACCTCGAAACCATCCTCACCGAGCTCGACCCGCGCAGGCTCCTCCTCAAAGTCGGCGCCCGCGACGCCGCCCACGCGCAGGAAATTCTGACTGCGGCAAATCGGATTACCGCGGGGAAGTTGTGATTGGGGTCAGGTCTTCATTCTACATTTTATGTAAAAGCGCCGCAACCTATTGGCGCGCGCGACTCATAAGAATTTTATTCTATCCTCTCACAATCCGATGGTACATAGTAAAATGTAGAATGAAGGGCCTGTTGCCCAAATCCCGAACTGGCAAAAATGATCTGTAGCCGCAGGCTTTAGCCTGCGCCGTTTGGCCGTGCGACCCCGAATCGCGCAGGCTAAAGCCTGCGACTACATTTGGGCAACGCGCCCTGAAGACCTGACCCCATTACATTTCAAGGCGGGATTGACACACCGTTCGGCCCGTGCTATAATCATCCGCTTTGGGATTCCGCGTGAGATTGACATAGCCCGGCTCGAATGAAAATCGTCCGCACAATCGAGGAGACGCGTCGGAAGGTCCGCGCCGCGAGGGCGAAGGGCAAGTCCGTCGGCCTCGTGCCCACCATGGGCGCGCTGCACGAGGGACACCTCAGCCTCATGCGCGCAGGGCGCGGCGAAACCGACCTCCTCGTCGTCAGCATCTTCGTGAATCCCACCCAGTTCAACGACCCGAAGGACCTGGCGGCCTACCCTCGCACGCTCGATGCCGATGCGAAAATGGCGCAGCAGGTCGGCGTGGACCTCGTCTTCGCCCCGTCAGATGCCGAGATGTATCCCCAAGGGGCCGTCACATTTGTGGATCAACACCGCCTGACCGAGCGATGGGAAGGCGAGCACCGTCCGGGGCATTTCCGCGGCGTGCTGACCGTCGTGGCGAAGCTCTTCCACATCGTCGAGCCGGACATCGCCTACTTCGGACAGAAGGACTTCCAGCAGGCGACGATCATCCGGGCGATGGTCGCCGACCTGAACATGCCGATCGAGGTTAAGGTCCTGCCGACCGTGCGCGAGCCGGACGGCCTGGCCATGAGCTCGCGCAACGTGCGCCTGAACACGGAGGAGCGCAAGCAGGCCCTCTGCCTCTTCCAGGCCCTGTCGCTCGGCAGCGAGATGGCGCAGTCCGGGGAACGCGACGCCGGAAAAATTGTCGCAAAAATGAAAAACCTCATTACCGAAAACCCATTGGCCCGGATTGACTACGTAACCATCGCCGACCCGAAGACCCTGGAGGAGCGGCGGCAGGTCCGGCCGGGCGATGTCGCCCTCGTGGCCGTTCGCATCGGCAAGACGCGCCTGATAGATAACATGATTCTTCTCGAGGAGAACTGACGCATGCTGCGCGATATGTGCAAATCGAAAATTCACGGGGCTACAGTCACCGGCACGAAACTCCACTACGGCGGGAGCGTGCAGATTGACCGGGCCATCCTCGACGCCGCGAACATCCTGCCGTACGAAAAGGTCCAGATCGTCAACCTGAACACCGGCTCGCGGATAGACACCTACGCCGTCCCCGCCCCGCGCAAGTCAGGCACGTTCTGCCTCCTCGGCCCGGCGGCGCGGACGGCGCAGGTCGGCGACAAGGTGCACGTCCTCTGCTACGCCCTCGCCGATGAGGACGAAGTCGCCAAATGGAAGTGCCGCGTCGTTACGCTGGACGAGAAGAACCGGATTGTCAAACGGAAATAGCCACGCGCCATGAGACGGCGAATCCTCGAAATCGCCATCGGAGACCGTTTCCACCTGCCGATCAATTCCTACGGCCTGATGATGGCCATCGGCTTCCTGCTCGGCATCTACCTCGCCTCGCGCCGCGCTGAGCGGGAGGACTTCGACCCCAACGTCATCGTGGATGTCGGCTGGATCGCCATCATCTCCGGCATCCTCGGGGCGCGGCTCTTGTTCGTCCTGCAGAACTACGAGACGTTCCTCGAACGACCACTCTACATCATCCGAGTGGATCAGGGCGGCCTCGTCTTCTACGGCGGGTTCATCGCGGCGGTGATCTCCGTCGCCGTCTATCTGAGAAGGAAGGGGCTGTCCATCGCCCAGGCCCTCGACATGGTCACGCCCTCCCTCGCCCTCGGCCTCGCCTTCACGCGGATCGGATGCTTCCTCAACGGCTGCTGCTGGGGCGACATCTGCCGGCATCCCGGCGCGCTCCCGGCGGTTCGCTTCCCCGCCGGCAGCTTCGCACACGCGCAGCACGTCGCGCTCGGCCTCATCGAGCCGACGGCCCTCGCGTCCTTGCCTGTGCACCCGACGCAGCTCTACTCATCCGTCTGCGCGTTTCTCCTGTTCGTCCTGATCTCGTATCTCTATCGCTTCAAGAAACGGAACGGCGAGGTCCTGGCGGGATTCGCCGTCCTCTATTCCATCAACCGCTTCACGCTCGAATTCTGGCGGGGCGACAACCCGCCGGTTGTGGATTGGTTCCGCGCGTGGGCGAAGCAAGGCGCGACGAACAACCTCCCCCCCTTCTGGGAAGGCCCGACCATCTCCCAGTGCATCAGCATCGTCGTCTTCATCCTCGCCCTGGCATGGATCATCTGGGGCAGGATCAAGGCAAAGCCGACGGAGAAAACGGAGAAATAGGACGGCGGGGTTACCTCAGCGCGGACGGCCCTTTGGAGTGCGGCAGCCGTGCTGCCGCCTTTCTTGCCGGAAGCCATGCTTCCGGCTCTTCGATTTCGGGTGAGTCATCCTCGAGCCGTCTCTCCGCCTTCGCACGGTTGCGGCGCCATCGTCGGGAAGCAAGGCTTCCCGATGTCAAGGCGCAAGCATGGCTTGCGCACTCCACAGGCGCACCCCCGCCCTCCCCTTGACTCCGCCGGAAGATGGGGTATACTGGGGGAAGAAACGGCACCAACGGACAGTCTGAGTTCTCTTTTCCGACCAAGTCTTTGTTTACCCCGGCGAGGCAATGGTGAAAATGGCCGATAGAATCGTACCCACGAGGAAAGTTCTCGTTCTTGTTATGGGGGTAGCAGGTTCCGGAAAAAGCACGCTGGCGAAAGCTTTGCTTGAACGCATGGTGTGCGTTTACCTGGACAACAACTTTATCGCCGATGCGTTCTATGCCAATACACGTACAGACCCGCAATACGTGCGGCTAAGACCCCACTTGTATAGTGCGCTCTATAGAATTGCCGAAGAGAACCTTGCAGTTGGGAACTCGGTACTCCTGGATGTCCCTCATGTCAAGGATGTTCAGGATCCCAAATGGTGTGATTTTATCCAAGGGCTGGCTGACGGACGCAGAGCCAGGCTGATAGTGCTCAGGAGTTTCTGCTCGGAAGACTGTCTGCGTAAACGGCTCTCTGAACGTAAGGAAGAACGTGATGCTTGGAAGTTTGATAACTGGGAGGAGTTTTGCAGGAGAGAGCCGATTGACGTTACCATTCCATTTGAGCATATGGATATTGACATGGAATTACCTTTGCAGATCGCTGTCGAACGTGCCTGGAATTACGTTCTGGATCGTATTAGATAAGAGAAATTGGGGGGATGCTTGGCAACCAAGACACGCTCGGCAAATCCAAACCCGAGAATTGGGAGGAGATTATTATGTGGGAGAAAGCTGCAAACATCGTCACAGTTCTCAGCTTGCCCATTGGTTTTTTGGGCCTTATTGGCCTCATCTGGCAGGTCCGTGAGGGAGCTAAGGCGCGTTTGGCACAAGCCATGAACGATATACTTGATGAGATTGGCTGTGAGGAAGTGCGAAAGGCGCGATACATGATTCTGGTCAATCCAGGCAGAATCCCGCAAGATGCGCACAATACAGAGGGACTGACCAAGTCGGAGCAGGAACTAATCATAGCATATCGTCGAGTGGCGGTAGCGTACGATCGGCTCGGCTTCTTCATTCAGCACCGCTTGGTCCCAGACAGGCCCTTTTTCGATTGGCATGGCCTCGAGATCAAGAAATTGTGGGACAAGTTGCAGCCGCTCGTCAAGAGTGTGCAGACAAGTGAGGGCCGGCACGACTACGCTAAGTCATTTAAGTATCTTGGCACGATATGGTTTCCAGCGCTTGAGGAGATATCGAGATCGAGAGGGCTATTCAACGCGTGGCATCGTTTTGTCTGGTTATGCAGACAGTGGGAGATTTTTTCGGGTGCCGTGTACATTTACAGGAGACTAACTAAATGACCCCCACACGCCTCAACGCCCTTCTCATCCTCCTCGTCTGCGGATGCGCGGCGACGGAGGGGCCTGCGGCGAAGCCGACGCCTTCCGCCGAAGGATTCTTCAAGGCCGCGACCGATCGCGCGGCGGACCTGCCGGCCGATGAGTTCTATCCGCGCGGCAGACGGATGCTGTGCAGCATCTACTCCGTCGGCTCGCCCGAATTGGAGAGGATGAGGCAGGACGGCTTCACCGCCATCGGTCCCTACTACGGCGACCAGACGAAGGGCAAGGTGATCGAGAAGGCCAAGACAAGCGGGCTGAAGTGCTTCTACGCCGTGGGCAAGCATGTGGACTTCGTCAAGAACCCGAAATACGTCATGCCGACCGACGCGGAGCTGACCGACCTCGCCACGCAGCAGGTGAAGGCGGTCGCCGACAGCCCGGAGATCGCCGTCTGGTGCGTGGCCAACGAGGAGCTGCGCCACTGGCGCCCGGACGAGATGCGCTGGCTCCGCGTCACCGCCGACGCGATCCGCAAGGCCGATCCGCGCCGCCGCCCCGTGATGATGTACGACCCGAACAACCGCAACGCGGCGTCCCTGGCCCACACCGTGCGATACCTCGACTTCTCGAGCAAGGGGATGTACGCAAACAGCATAGGCTTCAAGGACCAGCGCATCTGGATCCGCTGGGGCGTGGAGCAGGAGATCGGGGCGATCCGGCAGGCCAAGCCCCCGGCGATCCCCATCGCCGTGCTGTGGATGGCCAAGGACCCCGACGCGCCCGAGGAGGACGCGCTGATCGCGGATTGGACGCGGCACGACGTGTATCTCAGTCTCGTCTCCGGCGCAAAGGGCATCATCATCTGGTCGGGCTGGAACCGGCGGAAGGGTTTTGAGCGGACGTTCTCGAAGTACTACGAGGGCTACGCCGCGGCCATGCGCGAGATCAACGGCGACCTGGACCTCGCCCGCATCTTCCTCTTCGGGGAGAGGCGAAACGACGTCACGATCACGGTCACATCAGGCCCGCCCACGCTGTCGTTCGAATACAACAAGGAGACGCACTCCTACCCATCGGTGAGCCATCTCGATGCGGCCTGCGGGGCGGAGCGATACCTGTTCTTGGTCAACTCGGCGAACGTTCCGGTGAAGGCGATGGTCGGCGGACTGCCCGCGGCGGCGATTCAGATGGAGGACATTCTCGCCCGAGGCGAGCCGCGCCAAGTGACCGGCGGGAAGTTCGAGGTCGCCCTGCCGCGACTCGGCGTAACGTGCCTCCGCTTCAGGCCAGGGCCAACGAACTAAATTAGCTCAGTTTGTTGCTCTTGCGGATGACCCATTCGCTCGTCATGAGGAGGAGGAAGAGGAGGAAGAGGGCGGTCTGGGGCAGGCGGCGCTCGGTCCGCTCCTGCTTCTCGCTCAGGCGGTCCTCAAGGTGTTCGGGCAGGTCGCGCGAGGTGACGAGGGAGAAGTACCGCCCGCCCGTCGCGGCGGCCAGTTTGCGCATCATGTCCTCGTCAATGTCGAGCCGGTCAAACTCAAGGTTCGGCTGGCCGACCTGGAAGGTCACGCGGGCCTCGCCGAGCTTCCTCTTCTCCTGCTCGGCATCCACCTTGAGGGCGTACGTGCCGGGGCGCTCCACCTTGTAGTCGGCGCCGTACTCCCCCGTGCGGCCCGCGATGGGATGGAGCGGCAGATTGTGGGTCTCGTCCTTGATCGTGATTGCCGCCGTCACCTTCGCCAGGTTCGTCGCCTGCCCGTCCGTATCCGTCACCAGGGCGGTGACGCTCACGCGCTCGCTGGGCAGGTAGAGGCTCTTGTCGCTATAGACGAAGACCCCCGGCTCCTGGGAGCGCTCGGTCTTCTCGCGCCCTGCCAGCCATCGGACCAACTGGCCCCAGAATTTAAAGTAGGGCGACGCTCGGCCGAGGGCGCGCATCTTGAAGTACCACTTCCAGGTTGTGTCGGCGGTGAAGGCCGCGCTCCGCCCCGCGCCGTAGCTCTGGACCGCCAGGACGGGGATCGGCTCGCCCTTGATCTTCTTCTCCGGGTCCACGGCGAGGACCGTCGCCCCGGCCTTGACGCCCCCGACCATCACGCACCCCTGCAGCTCCGGCAGGGCCTGCTCGGCGGCGCGCTTCTGGGTCGGAAAGAACTTCTGGCAGCCGGCGAAGACCGGATGCTCCTCCCCCTCGGGGGTGATCTGCATGAGGAACGGGGTCTTCTCCTGGCCCATGTCGCGGCTGCCGCACGAGACGGGCAGGAGCGCCTCGACCGGCGTGCCGCCGTAGCCGCCGGGGCCGAAGGACTCAGAGCCGCCGATCATGAGGAAGCCCATGCCGTTGCGGACGCCCTCCTCCAGCAGTTTCAGTTGGCCGTCGCTCAGGTAGCTGCGGTCCAGGTTGCCGAGGATGACGACGTGGAAGTTCTCGAGGTCCTCCTTCTTGCGAGGCATGCCCTCGAACTTGGCGTCCTCGATGCCCCCCTGCCGGAGGAAGACGCCCTCGTCCATCCGCACAAAGGAGAGGGATTCGATGTTCGGGTCGAACTCGATCGCGCGGCGAAGGAACTTGTACTCCGACCGCGGGCGGCCCTCGACGTGGAGGACGCGAATCTTCGCGTCGCGCACGACGATGGGGAACGTGGTGTAGTTGTTCTCCGTGTTGCGCTCGGCCGGGTCCACGGGGATCGAGGCGGTTAGGCGGAACTGGCCCAGGCGGTCGGGGGTGTACTTCAGCGTGATCGTCTGGGTCCCTTCCTTGTTGTCGAGGGTCAGGCTCTCCCGCGCAATCTCCTTCTCGTCCTCCTTCAGAATCACCGGCACCTTTCGGTCGGGGTAGCCCATGGCCTCGACGAGGACGTTGATCTCGTTGGCGTTTTTCAGGGCCATGGTGCGGTTGGCGTCAATGCCGACGACGTGTATGTCGCGGAAGTTGCTCTGCTCGCGCAGTCGCGTTCCGACGCCGACGGGATAGACGGGCAGACCCTCCTCGCTGAGCCGTTCGACGACGTCCGCGCCGCTGTTGTCAATGCCGTCGCTGAAGGGGATGACGCCGGCAATGGCGGTCTTATCGCGCGCGCCGAGGGCCACCTTGACGGCGGCGGCGAGGTTGGTCGCCTCGCCGGTCGGCTGGCATTTCTCCATTCCCTCCGGCCAGGCGATGGGCGCGGCCACGTCGGCGAAGGAGTACCAGACGAGGTCGAAGTTGCGGGCAAGTTTTTCCGCCAGGCCGTCGCCGCGGAGCACGGCCTTCTTTACGCGCTCCAGTCGGTCGGGGAGATTGGGGAAATCGCGGACGCTCATGCTGCGCGAGGTATCCACGAGGCAGATGAGCGTGGGCTTCGTCACGAGTTTGCGCTGGTAGCTGAGGACGGGCTGGAAGAGGCACAAGAGCAGGGCAGCCATGGCGGCCGTCCGGAGGGCGAGCAGCTGCACGAGGCACTGTCGGGGGACGGTGGCGGCGATCCTCCGATAAAAAAACAGCATGGACAGAATGACCAGGGCGGCGACGGCGATGGCGGAGAGGAGCGACCAGTCTTTGGCAAGGATGAGTCGGACGTCAAGCATGTTGAATAAACATATCAAAAGGACTTTTTCACATAGGCCCGCCACGCCCGCTCGAGCTCATTCATGTCTTTGCCAAAGGCGATTGTGAGGGCGTCGTCATCCGACTTGCCCTCCTTGATGGCGTCAATGAACTTGACGAACTTCTTCGGGTTGGCGCGGATCATGAAGCTGATGGCGCTCCACGCATGGGCATAGAAGGACGTGACCTGGGTGGAATCCACCTTCCAGACGGAATTCACCTCTCGAAGCTGGGCAAGGGTGAAGTCGGACTGATTCCGGACCATTGCCCGCTTCATGCTCCAACGCCCGCTATGGGGGAAGCAAACGTTCTCGAAATACTGCGCGACGCCTTCATTGATCCATGGTTTGATGCGGATGTCCTGCCGAAAGAGCTGAAGGAACGCGTGAGCGCCCTCGTGAATCAGCGTTGATTCGAATCGCGCCTCGCCTCCGGACTCTGTCGGTATGGGGATATGGACCAACCCGCCCCGATTGCTGAAGTAACCTCCGAATTCCTGGGTCTTATCCGGGTCCAGATTGTCAATCTTCTCGGCAAACTGGACAAACTGATCTTTGTTCTCGAAGATATAGACCACGCACTTTCCTGCCCAGAGGCGGTCCTCCTTCTGGACCGCAAAGACCTTCGACATTTTCTTATAAAGGTCTTCGCACCCGTTGGCGATCTGCTTGGCGGCGCCCGGCTGGAGGGCCGAACTTACGATGTAGTGATCCGTCTCGATGACAACCGCCTTGATTCCAAGCTTTTCGTTGACCTCCTTGATCCGGTTTCGTTGCCAATTGAGGATTTCCTCGTAATTCTTACTTGGCTCCTTAATCAGCTGCTGTATCGTCGTCTCATCCCCGACGGCGGTGCATGCAATCAATAAGACGGGTATCAGCAAGAGCATAGATCGAGTATTCAAAGCATCCCCTCCTCCCCAGTGAACTGTTGCTCAGAGGCCCTTGCGCATCTGGGTGACCCACGACTGCTCGAACTCGCGCATCGTGCAGCCAAAGCCTTCCTCAATCGCCTCTTCCTCGGATTTTCCTTTCTTGAGAGCGCGGATGAACTTTACGAATTTTTTGGGGTTGGCGCGGATCATGAAGTCGAGGGCGCTCCACGAAAAGGCATAATAGCGACTCATCTTCGCCGCGTCGGGTGTGATAAACGTGTCGGCGGCGCGGAGGTCGGCCAGCAACATGCGCTCGCTGCCGATGGCCATCTTCTTGTAGCGCCATTCCGGGTCGTTCGGGAAGCACTTGTATTCGAAGTACTGGGCAACCCCCTCATGAATCCACGGCTTGATGAAGACGTCTTCGTTGAATAGTTGGAGGAAGGCGTGAGCGCCCTCGTGGATGAGGGTGGACTCAAAGCCCTTCCCGCCCTGTTCAGTCTTCGGAATGGCGATGTGGACGAAGCGGCCCCTATGGGAGAAATAGCCTCCCACATTCTTGGTGATGGCGTCGTCGAACCCGTCAATCTTCACGGCAAACTCGGCGAACTGGTTCGGTTCCTCAAAGAGATTCACTATGCACTTGCCGGCCCAGAGCAGATCGCCCTTGCCGACCTCAAAGGTCTTCGTCATCTTCTTGTAGAGGTCTTCGCAGCCGTTCGAGATCTTTTTTGTGACGGCGGGACTCATGGTGGAATGGTAGATATAGTGATCCGTCTCGTAGGTGAAGAAATTAAACTCCAACTGCTCCTCGATCTGTTTCAGGTGGATCTTCTGCAGTTGTATCCACTCGTTGTAGTACTTGGCGGGGTCCTCGTGCATCTTTTGCATCAGCTCCGCCCCGGCGGCCTTTAGCTCGGCCGCTGTCATCTGTTTGGGGGCTTCGGCGGGCTTGTCCGGTGGGGCCTTCGGGGCGGGTTCTTCCTCGGGTTTCGGTTTGGGAGTTTCCGTCGGCCCCGGGGCGGGCTTCTCCTCGGCAGCCGGCGAGAGTCTTGCTATGGCCTCCTGCACCCTGTCGCGGAGAGCGGGATCGAGCTTCAGCGCCGTTTGATACTCTTTCTTCGCCTGCTCAGGAAGGTTGTTCTTTGCGCAGTAGTCGCCGAGTTGGATATGGTCCTCGGCGGAGCCGGCATTCAGCCGGACGCTCCGAATTTCATACACCGTCTCCGGATGCAGGTCGGCCCACGAAAATTTCTTTTCCCGCCCTTTCCACAGGAGGACAATGCCATCCTCCGAAACGGACTTCATTTCCCCATGCATCTTGATCCCGCTGCTGGTCCTGACCGTGATCTCCTCACTATGCAGCAGACCGCCACAGCAGACCAGGACAGCAAACACGACCGTTAGCTTCCGCGTCATGACGCCACCCCCCCTGTCTGGACCACGCAACCGGATTTGCGCAACTGTGCGATAACCTTTGGCTTCAGGCGAACACGGACGTTTGCCTTGCCGTCGGCGTATTCGGTCTCCAGGACTCGCCCGTGTCTCGAGAGAAACGCGAGCAAACGACCGTTCCCCGCATCGGAGCACACCGTGGCCTCAACCTCATGGCTCTCGACGAAGTCGGCCAGCGCACGTTTCAGGCTATCCATCCCCGTCCCGTCGCGCGCTGAGATGAGCGCGAAATCCCGCAGCCTCTCCCGGATCATGGGCAGGTCCGGCTCGCCGTCCAGGCGATCCATCTTGTTGAGAATCGTGAGGATCGGTTTTTTATCGCAGCCCAACTCGGATAGGACCCCCAGCACGGCCTCGACCTGGCTCCACATATCCGGGGCGCTCACGTCGCATACGTGCAGCAACAGGTCCGCCTGCCGCGCCTCCTCCAGTGTGGCATGAAACGACGCCACGAGATGATGAGGCAGCCGCCGGATGAAGCCGACGGTGTCGCTGAGCAGGACCTGCCTGCCGTTCCCGACATCGCAGGCCCGGGTCTTCGTCTCCAGGGTGGCGAACAGTTTGTCCTCCACGAACACGCCCGCATCGGTGAGGGCGTTCATCAGTGTGGACTTGCCGGCGTTCGTATAGCCCACAAGCGATACGGTCACCTCGTTGCCGCGCGAGTGGACCTCGCACTCCTTGCGCCGTTCAATCCGCTGAATTTCCTGTTTGAGACTGGCAATGCGCCGGCTGATCACGCGGCGGTCCTCCTCGAGCTGCTGCTCGCCGGGTCCGCGCATGCCGATCCCGCCCTCCATTCGCGACAGGTGCGTCCACATGCGTTTCAGCCGGGGGAGGCTGTACTCGAGCTGGGCCAGCTCCACCTGACACCGCGCCTGGCGGGTCTGGGCCCGGGTGGCAAAGATGTCGAGGATGAGTTCGGTGCGGTCAATGACCTTGGTGTCGGTCAGTTTTTCGAGATTGCGGACCTGGGCGGGGACGAGATCGTTGTCGCACAGCACCACATCGGCCTTCAACTCGGCGCACAGCGCCGCCGTTTCCTCCGCCTTTCCCCGGCCCACGTGGTAGGCCGGGTCAAAGGCCGTGCGCCGCTGTGTCAGAGAGCCTACAACCTTCGCCCCTGCGGTGCGGGCCAGGCTGCGGAGCTCCTCCATCTCCGCATCCGTATTGTCGGGCAGGATGACTCCAAGCAGGATTGCCCGTTCGGTTCGGACGGAAAGTTCGGTGCGTTTCAAATCAACCATGAAAAACGGTTCTATCTACCTCCACGAAGCAGCCGAGTAAACATCACGACCCTTCTGGGCCTGTTGCCCAAATCCCGAACTGGCAAAAATGATCTGTAGCCGCAGGCTTTAGCCTGCGCCGTTTGGCCGTGCGACCCCGAATCGCGCAGGCTAAAGCCTGCGACTACATTTGGGCAACGCGCCCTTCTAAATTGAATTATACCGCAGGGAAGAACGTCCGCAAAATAAAAAAGCGAGCCGCGGGCGGAAAACTCAGGGCGAGGCGGTGAGGGGATATTCCGGTTTCTCGTCTTTGCGCATGTGGTAGGGGTTTGCCCATCGGACGTCAACGTACTCGATGTTTGTCAACTCCGGTCCGACGCGCTTGACAACCGTCATCAGATTCTGCAGCTTCACCAGATCGTCCACTTCACCCGGCCGCTTATCGGCGGCGAAACGCCCCCACTTGATGTGGGCGCCGGTCTCGGTCCAGATCGTAATCTCACTCTTCTTGCGGTCGTGGACGCCGCGGAAGTTCGAGACATCTATCGTGGCGACCTTTAGCGTCTCGACAACCGCATACTCCTTCAGCAGGCGCAGCAACCCCACACCGGCCTGCACGCTCTCGTCGCCCCATGTCCGCCCCGGGCTGCACGGGGCCACGCGCCCCGTCGGGACGATGGTCGTCAGCCGATTCGAATCGGACGGCCATCGGTGGAATCGCCCCGAGAGGAGGACCCCTTCGCGGTCAATGAGGTATGAGGCATCCCCCACATAGACCAGGGCCGCCGGCTCGCGGAGAGTCAGGCCGATCTCAATGGTGTTTGGGAATACTCGATTGACATAGTTAACTTTCAGGACCCAGGGGCTCGCCGAGTAGGCAGACGCGATCCTCTGCACCAGACCGGGCTCAAAGATGCTGTGGGCGCCGCTCAGACCGGCGGTTCGCTTCAGGTCGAGGGTGATGGCGGGCCGCGCCCATGTGGGCAGCTCGGCCCGAGGCGATCCGAGGTCCACCTTGAACTCATCCAGGTTGCTCACAAACTCCCAGACCTCGCCCATGATGATCCCCCCGATGCTCAGCGTGAGCGCCGCGGCAATCACGATGAGAAGCGCCGACACCACCACGCGCTTCATGCCCGCCTGAACGGAAACCGCAGGCGGAGGCGCCATCGGAAATTGCGGGGCCGGTCTTCGGAACAGGGACATCACGCGCTCCCGTTTCCACCTATGGCGGATTTCAGAATGCGATCACACAGCGTCGGAAACTCAAGGCCCGCCGCGGCCGCAGCCTTCGGCAGGAGGCTGTGGTTTGTGAAGCCGGGGATCGTGTTGATCTCGAGGACATATTCCTTGCCCTCCTTGTCCAGCATCATATCCACCCGCGACAGCCCCTTGCATCCCAGCACGCGATGGGCGCGGAGGGCCGTCGCCTTCACCCGCTTCGTGCACTCCTCCCCCAGGTCCGGATTGACGATGTACTCCGTGTCGTCATCAATGTATTTTGCCTTGTAGTCGTAGAACTGCCGCTTGGTCCGAAGTTCAATCACCGGCAGGGCCTCATCGCCGAGGATGCCGATGGTGATCTCGCGCCCCTGGATGTAACGCTCCACCAGCAGGTGGTCGGAATACCGAAAGCCATCCTCCAGGGCCGCCGGGAGCTGCGACATCTCTTTCACTATGGACACGCCCACGCTCGACCCCTCCGCCACGGGCTTGATCACAACGGGCAGCCCAAGCGACTCGACGCACGCCCTGCGCTCTGTGTCCGTGCCCCTCTTCGTCACCGCGCAGTAATCCGGCGTAGGGATGCCGTGTTCGATGAACACCTCCTTGGACGCCACCTTGTTCATGGCCATCTTGCTGGCCACAACACCGGAACCCGTATAGGCGATGCCTTTTCGTTCCAAGACAGCCTGCACTCCCCCATCCTCGCCGAAGCCGCCGTGGAGCGCGATAAAGGCCACGTCCGGCATATACCCGTTCAGTGTGGACAGTTCGCGGTCGGTCACATCCACCCCACGCACATCGTAGCCCGCGGTCCGCAGAGCATTCTCGATCGCCCTGCCCGACTTCAGCGACACTTCACGCTCCGATGACATCCCGCCCATAAGAACCGCTACCCGCAGGGGCCTGATCATGGGTTCGCCTCCTTTTCTCTAAGAGCCGCGCCATCCGGTTTTCCATCGGCATGGCCGTTCATCCGATCCAGAACGGCGCGCGCCACCTTATACACATCCCCTGCGCCCATCGTAATCAAGAGGTCGCCCGCCCTCATGTTCTTCATCAGATACTGCTCGATCTCCCCGAAGGAGGGGAAATAGACGGCGTCGCCGCCCAGGTTGCTGATCTCCCCCACTAAGTCGAGTGAGGTCACCAGCTCCCGTTCCGCCTCGCTGTCGCGGACGAAGTAGATGTCCGGGATCACGATCTTGTCCGCGTTGCCGAAGGAGCGGGCGAAGTCCTTCATCAGGAACCGCGTGCGGGAGTGCTGGTGCGGCTGGAAGACGCACCATATCCGCCGGCCCGGAAAGCGGTCCCGCGCCGCCTTCAAGGTCACCTGAATCTCCGTGGGATGATGGGCATAGTCGTCGGCCACGGTCACGCCTCCGCACTCGCCCAAAATCTCGAACCGGCGACCCACGCCCTCAAACTTCGCCAAGCCCTCATAAACCGCCTCCATCGGCGCCCCCAGACATGAAGACGCGGCCATGGCGGCCAAGGCATCCAACACATTGTGCACACCTACCACCTTTAGCTCGAACTCCCCGATCGGCGCCCCCTGGAAACTCGCATGGAACCGCGTCCGCTCGCCGTCCCACACCGGCTCGGACCCCATCCAGTCGGCCTCTACGCGCACGCCGTAGGTCTCCACCCTGGCCTGCTGCTTCGCCACGGCGGTGCGGACATTGCGGTCCTGGGTGTTCGCCACGATGAGACCGTCGCCGGGGACCTGGGAGGCGAACTCCCGGAACGACTCCGTAATCTCGTGGATGTCGTGGTAGTAATCGAGATGGTCCTCCTCGATGTTTGTAATCACAGCCACATGCGGGTGCAGGCTGTGGAAGGATCGCCGGTATTCACAGGCCTCGGCGACAAAGATATCCCCGGTTCCCACCCGTGAACTCCCGCCGAGGGCGCGGACCTCTCCGCCGATGACGAAGCTCGGACCCAGCCCCGCCGCCGTGAGGATCGAGGCGGTCATCGCCGTGGTGGTCGTCTTGCCATGGGTGCCGCTGATGGCCACGCCCTTCATCTCGCTCATCAGCCAGCCCAGCATCTCGGCGTAGGTCAGGATTCGGATACCGTAGCGCCGCGCCTCGCGCAGTTCGACGTTGCTCGGCTTGATGGCGGCGGAGATGACCACGATGTCTATATCGGGGTGGATGTTGGCCGCGTCGTGGGGACCGAGTTCAACCTGGATGCCGAGGCCCCGGAGTTCCTCGACCTTCTCCCGCGAGTTGATGTCCGAGCCTGTAACCGCCGCCCCCTGGCTGTGCAGCATCTTCGCAATGCCGCTCATGCCGATCCCGCCGATGCCTATGAAGTGAACGCGCTTCCCTCGCCAGGTCATTTTTCCTCCGCATGTCCCAGGGCAATCTCGCAGATGCGCGCTGCGATGTCGCTCGTCGCATTGGGCTTGCCCATTGCCAGAACACTCTGCCTCATTTTTTTGAGCCTTTCCTCGTCGGAAAGCAGTCCCCGAACCATATCGAACAGCTTATCCGTGGTCAGGCCGTCCTGATGGGCCACAACCGCCGCGCCGTGGGCGGCCATGGCCTCCGCGTTCAGGCGCTGGTGGTCGTCGGCCGCCGTAGGCAACGGAATCAATATGGATGGAATGCCCGCCGCCGTCAGCTCCGCAATCGTCGTGCCGCCCGCGCGCGCAATCACAAGATCCGTGACCGCATACGCGGCCGCCATATCCTCCAGATAACTGCACACGTAGTTGGCCACCACCGAAGATGCGTAGGCCGACTTGACCATATCCACGCTGACCTCGCCGGCGCAGTGGATCACCTGGATGCGATCGGCCATCTCGTCGTACCGCTTCAGCCCGCCGACAAACAGCTCGTTCACGCTCAGCGCCCCCTGGCTGCCGCCCGTGACGAGCAGCGTCTTTTTGTCCGGCGAAAGGCCGAAGAAGTCGTACCGGGCCTCCCGCCGGCCGGGGAATATCTCGCCTCGAACGGGATTGCCGGAAAAACGAAGCGGCCGGCCCTTCTTGAAATACGTCGCCGATTCCTCCCACTGGCACTCGATGGACCGCGCCCACCGCGAGAGCAGCCGGTTGGCCCGCCCCGGCAGGACGTTCTGCTCCAGCAGGATGATGGGTATCCCTCGCAGCACAGCCGACAGCGCCGGGAAGACGCACCCGAACCCCCCCAGCCCGACGATCACATCCGGCTCGAACCGCCCCACGGCAAAGTGCGCGCTGAAGAGGCTGCCCACCGATCGGAGGGCGAACATCGGCAGATGCAGCCACCCCGACTTGCGCTTCTCCGTCTTGATCTGCTCCAGGCGGAAGCCGTGCTGCGCGACGATGCGCTGCTCCAGCCCCCCTTGCGTGCCGAAGAAGACGATCTCCGCCTCCGGCATCCGCTCGGCGACGGCCTGGGCCACCGTCACGCCCGGCATGAGGTGTCCCCCTGTGCCGCCGCCGGCAAAGGCGATGCGCAAGGGCCTGGCAAGGCTCTTCGCGCAGACAGGCGATGTGCAATTCGGATTTATAGCTGTCTCAGACATGGGACCCGATCGCTCCTATGATATGCGCGGTTGACGGTTCCATGGCGGCCATCTTTTTGCGCAGGGCATGCTCGTCCCCTGCGGCGGCGATGTCCGCGAGGAATCCGATGGCTGTCATGCAAAACAACAGCGCCGAACCGCCGAAGCTGATAAACGGCAGGGTGATCCCCTTGGGCGGGACCGAGGCCGTCACTACGGCAATGTTCAGCGCCGCCTGCAATCCCAGGATGAGGGTGATGCCGAAGGCCATCATCGAGCCGAACATGTCGGGGGCGCGGGTGGCGATGCGGATGCCCTCCCACATCAACAACAGGAAAATGAGGATGATAAACGTGCAGCCGATGAACCCCATCTCCTCGCCCACTATGGCGAAGATGAAGTCGGTCTTCGCTTCGGGCAGGAAGTAGAGTTTTTGGAGGCTGGCGCCGATGCCCTTGCCGCGCACATGGCCCAGGCCGAGAGCGGTGAGCGACTGCACGAGATGATATCCCGCCCCGCGGGCGTCGGCCCAGGGATCGAGAAACGCGAAGACGCGCTTAATCCGATAGGGAGAGGAGATGACGAGATACACGATGCCGGGGATGGTCGCCCCCGCGACAAGGCAGGCATGGCTGAGCCGCGCCCCGCCCACCAGGAGCATCAGGCCGCCCACCGCGGCGATGACCATGGCCGTCCCGAAGTCCGGCTGAAGGACGATCAGCCCAAACACCATCCCGACAATGAACAAGGGCGGGAGGAAGTTCTTCCAGAAGCTCTCCAACCGCCCCCGGTGACGGCTGACGACCTCCGCCATGTAGACGATGACGGCAAGTTTGGCGATCTCGGAGGGCTGGAAGCTGAACGCCCCGAACCGGAACCAGCGTTTTGCGCCATTGCAGACGGTCCCGAACAGAAGGACGGAGAGGAGGAGCACGAGCGTAGAGACGAGGAATGCGTAGGAGACGCCTCGGCTGCTCATCCGCCTGTAGCCGAATTTCATGGCCGCCGCCAGCCCGCCGCACCCGACGAGTATCCACAGCACCTGCTTGCCGAGAATTCGGTAACTGTCCTCCAGCCGAGACACCCGCCCCACGGAGACGCTGTATATGGCCACCAGGCCGATCCCGACGAGCGTGGCCGTGATGCAGAGCAGCCTGGCGCGGCTATTCAGTATCGCCATGCGGCCTCCCTTATCTCACCTTGAGGGTTGCGAGACTGATAACGGCAAGCACAGCGGCAACGATCCAGAACCTGACCACCACTTTCGTCTCGGACCAGCCCTTGAACTCAAAGTGGTGGTGAAGGGGCGCGCATAGGAAGATTCGTTTGCCGCTGTGCTTGAACCACAAGACCTGAAGGATGACCGAGAACAGCTCGATCACAAAGATGCCGCCCACCAGAGGCAGCATGAACTCCTGCCGGCACGCAATGGCCACAAATCCGATCGCCCCGCCGAGGGGGAGCGACCCCGTGTCGCCCATGAACACCTCGGCGGGATGGCAGTTGTACCACAGAAAGCCGAGCACGGCGCCCGTGACGGCCGCGCAGAAGATGGACAACTCGCCGCAGTCGGGGACGTACTGGATAAACAGATAGCTGCTGAATTTGACGTTGCCCACGACATAACTGAGCGCCCCGAAGGCCATGGCCGCGATGGCCGTGCAGCCGGCCGCCAGGCCGTCCAACCCGTCGGTCAAGTTCACCGCATTCGACGTGCCCGCCAGCACCAGCGCCACCCAGGGAACAAAGAGGAGGATATACCCCCCGAACCCGAACCTCAGGTTCTTGAAGAAGGGAAACATGATGGCGCGGCCGTTGGGGATGCCCTCCAGGTAGCGATACAACACGTACCCCACCATAAGCCCCAGGAGGATTTGGAAGTAGAGCTTTGATCGCGGCTTCATGCCGTCGGAGCTCTCCACGTTCCTCAACTTGATATAGTCATCCAGCCACCCCAGACAGCAAAGGCACGCGGTAACAAACATCCCAAGAAGAATATAGATGTTCTTGAGATCGGCGCACATCAGTGTGGAAAAGAGCACCGCCCCGATGATCAGCAGCCCGCCCATCGTGGGCGTGCCCTTCTTGGTCTTCCGAAGATCGCCAAGCTTGTCCGAGTCCGGTTCCGACACGTTGTCGAGGAACTGCTTGCGCCGCAGCCGGGCAATGAACCAGGGGCCCAGTATAGTACAGATCAGGAACGCGATGACCGATGCAAGGGCCGCCCGGAAAGTGATATACCGGAACAGGTGAAACGCAACCCATCCGGCCTTGCTTGGATAGAACAGCCAGTAAAGCACGTTAAGGCGATTTCCCTTCTAAACGAACCATGCATCCTCCCGGAGGTCTGGGACCTCCGGGAGGATGAAATCTACGTCAGCCTGGTCTTGACACGGTCCAATATCTTTTCAAGGGCCATCCCGCGGGAACCCTTCAGAAACACAAGGTCGCCCGGTCGGAGCGTATCGGCGATTCGCTCGCCGGCCTCCTCGGACGTCTTGGCCCGATAAACCGCACCCGCCGCCATGCCCGCCTCGACGGCGGCGTCGGCGGCGTTCTCCGCCTTCTCTCCCACGGCCCACAGCACATCCGCCCCCGCTTCGGCAATTTTCCGGCCCACCTCCCGGTGGAGTTTTGCCGAATTCTCCCCGAGCTCCAGCATGTCGCCGCAGACGAAGACCTTTCGGTCCGCCGTAATTTCTGCAAAGGTCGCTACGGACGCGGCCATGGAAACGGGGTTCGCGTTATAGGCGTCATTGACGAACGTCACGCGACCGATGACCAAGCGCTGGAGGCGCATGGGGGGAAGCTCGAAGTCGCGGAACGCCTCGCTGATGTCGGCAAGGCTGAACCCGAAATATCGGCAGACCGCCGCAGCGGCGAGGGCGTTGAGGACATTGTGCCGGCCCACGACCGGGACAACGAAGCCTTGCCTCTCGATATTGAATTTAAGCCCCTCCCCATTCTGGATGACGCGCTCCGCCCGGACATCGGCGCCTTCGCTCTCGCCGAAGGTGATGACGCGGCCCTTGCAGCGCGGTCGGATGTAGTCGGTCCATCGGTTGTCCCGGTTGAGTACCGCCGCGCCATCCTTATCAATGGCGTCGAGCAGTTCGGCCTTGGCGTTGGCGACGCCTTCCTCGCTGCCGAGGCCCTCGAGGTGCGTGGCGGAGACGTTGGTGATGACACCGATCTCGGGCTGGGCGATCTCGGCCAGACGGGCGATCTCCCCCGGAGCGCTGGTGCCCATCTCGATGACGGCGTAGTCGTCTCCGGGTTCGACGCTGAAGAGGGTCAGCGGCACGCCGATAAAGTTGTTGAAACTTTTCTTCGCGCCGGTGACGCGGGCGTGTTTGCCGAGGAGATGAATGGTCATCTCCTTGGTCGTGGTCTTACCGTTGCTTCCCGTGATACCAATTATTCTCGTGTCGAGGCGTGAGCGATAGCGCCCGGCGATATCGCCCAGGGCCCGGATCGTGTCGTCCACAACAAAGACGGCCTTATCGCCATAATCGGAGGTCAACTTGATCGGCCGGGAGACGACAGCCCCACGCGCGCCCTTCTTGAAGGCCGCTTCCACAAAGTCGTGCCCGTCGAAATTCTCGCCCTTGATGGCGACGAACAGGTCGCCGGGCCGGATCGTTCGGCTATCGGTGGAGACGCCCGAGAATTCGACAACCTCTCCTCCCCTCGGGCGTCTCCCGATAGCCTTCTCAACCTCCACCAGCGTCAATGGATTCACTACTATACCTCTTGTTCAAGACAGCTCGCGGGAATGGCGCTTCGGAGAAACTCACCGTCCGGATGGGGGCTGACAGACGGGCGAAGCGCCATTCCTACGAGCCGGCCAATGCCTCAATCGCCTTTCGAGCCACATCCCGATCGTCAAAAGGAACCACCCGGTCCGCAAAAATCTGATACCGCTCGTGCCCCTTGCCCGCGATCAACACCACATCGCCCTCCTGCGCGGCGGCGACGGCCTCGGCTATCGCCGCCGCGCGATCCGGCTGAACATGATGCGACTCCCGTCGCTGCATTCCCGATAAAATGCCCTCGATTATTGCGCGCGGGTCCTCCGTGCGCGGGTTATCGCTCGTCACCCAGCATAAATCGGCCATCTGCTCCGCCGCGCGGCCCATGATCGGGCGCTTGGTCCGGTCCCGGTCGCCGCCGCAGCCAAAGACCACGATCACGCGCTTGTCCGTCAACTGGCGGACCGTCCGGAGCACCGACTCCAGCGCGTCGGGCGTGTGGGCATAGTCCACAAGCAAGGTGAATTTCTGTCCGCATAGCACCGGCTCCAACCGTCCGGGGACGTGGGGCAGGGCCTCCACACCCACCTTGATGAAAGGCAGTTTTACGCCGATGGCGCAGGCCGCCCCAGCCGCCGCAAGAATATTATAGACGTTATGTACGCCGAGCAGGCTGGACTCGATCCGGACGATCCCGTCAGGCGCTCCCAAATCGAGCACGACCCCCTCCGTCGAGATGCGGCGAATATCGGCCGTGATGTCGGCGGGGTTCTTCATTCCATATCGAATGATCTTTGCCTTGGTTACCGAAGCCAGTCTTTCGGACGCCGGGTCGTCGGCGTTCAAAACCGCCATAGCCCCCTTGTCGAGTCCCTCGAACAACCGAGCCTTCGTGGCCAGGTACTCCTCCATCGTGCGGTGATAGTCGAGGTGATCCTGGGTGAGGTTGGTGAACACTGCGCAGGCGATGTGGACTCCCTCGGTGCGGTACTGTGACAGCGCGTGCGAGCTGACCTCGATCGCGGCGCAGCGGATATTCTCCGCCAGCATCTGCGCCAGAAGCGCCTGGATGTCCACCGCGTCGGGTGTGGTCATGGTGGACGGCACGTTTCGCCGTCCGATCCGATAGCCCACCGTCCCGATAAGGCCCGTTTCGCACCCGGAGGCGTCCAGGATGGACTTCACCAGGTGGGTGGTAGTGGTCTTGCCATTAGTCCCTGTGACGCCTACGACGGTCATCTTTGCGGACGGGTTGCCGTAGAACTTGCATCCCACCGAGGCCAGGGCCTTTCGCGTGTCGGGCACCCTGATCCGGCAGACATGGGAAGGAACCTCTATGTCCTCCTCTGTCAGGACGGCGACGGCCCCGTTGCGGATCGCGTCGGGGACGTAGCGGTGTCCGTCCTGAACGGTCCCGCGAATGGCCACAAACAGAAAGCCCTTCTCAACGCGACGGGAGTCGGAGGTGAGTCCCCGGATTTCCACGTCGGCGGAGTTGTGCACCTGCGCGCCGTTCAGGATTTGTTTCAGTTCCAGAAGATTCATGCAGGTCTTTCTTACGTTTTGATGCCGGACCGGGAGGATGTGGCAATCGGGCCGCAATTCATTGAATGTGTTACCCCTGCCTTGTTCTCCCGGTCCGACATGTGTTTTATCGTATCGCCAGCTTCGGGGTATCCGGCTCGACACCCAGATAGCTCAACGTTCGCTCTATGATCTTCGACACGGCCGGCGCCGCCACCGAGCCGCCGTAATACGCCCCTTGCGGCTCGTCCATCATCACCAGGACGCAGACGGCCGGGTCGGTCGCCGGGGCGTAGCCGATGAACGAGGCGATGTACTTGCTGTGCGAGTATTCGCCGTCCACCAGCTTCTGCGTCGTGCCTGTCTTCCCGGCGACTTGATAGTGGCGGCATTGAGCGCTTTTCCCCGTGCCATCCTTCACCACGTCCACAAGGATGGGGTGCATCTTGCCCCGGGCGATTTCGGGACTGCACGCCCGGCGGACCTTGACGGACACGGGGAAGACCTTCTGGATGCGCTTGCCGCTGTTGTCGGCCACTCCCCGGACAATGCGGGGCATCAGGACCATGCCGCCGTTGGCATAGACACAGAATGCCCGAACCAGTTGGAGGGGCGTCACGGCTATCTCATGCCCCATAGGCACGGACGTAAGGCTGAAGGAGCTCCACTCCTTCAACGGCCGGACCATGCCGGCCACCTCGCCGGGGAGTTCGATGCCCGTTTGCCGCCCGAAGCCATATCGTTCCACCCAGCGATAGAGCTTCTCCGTTCCCAGGGCCAGACCGATCTGGGCCATGGCGATGTTGGAGGATTTAATAATAGCGTCGGGGAACGAAAGTTCTGCGTAGGGGTGGTGATCGTGCAAGACCCGAGCGCCGCAGCGAAACGCGCCGTTGTGGCAGTTGAAGATCGTGTCCATAGCGACCACGCCCTCGGCCAGGCCCCCCGCCGCCACGATCGGCTTGAACGTCGAGCCGGGCTCGTAGCTGTCCGTAATGGCCCGATTGCGCAGATTCTCGAGCGGATACTTGCCGAAGTGGTTCGGGTCGAACCCCGGACGGCTGGCCATAGCCAGGACTTCGCCCGTCACAGGGGACATGACGATCACCGAGGCGCCAACCGGCTGCCACCGGATGCAGGCGCTGTCCAGTTCCTCCTCGACGATCTCCTGGATGACGCTGTCAATGGTGAGGACGATGCTGTAGCCATGGGTCGGGGCGCGATGGCGGAGGTCGGCGCCCCCAAGGTCATTGCGCCGTCCGTCCTGGTTCACCTCGCGGAAGCCGGGCTCCCCGCTGAGCGCCCGGTCGAAGAGGAGCTCGACGCCCTCCCTGCCCATATTGTCAATATCCACGAAGCCGAGCACATGGCAGGCCAGAAGGCCGCATGGGTAGGAGCGCTTGTCTTCCTTCTTGAATCCGATGCCCGGCAGGTCCTGCCCGCCGATGGCCTCGGCCTGCTGTTCGGAGACCTTCCGCTCGATGTAAACGAAGCGCGTCTCTTTGTTCAGTTTTTCTTTGATTTCCCGGACATCCTGGCCGAGGATTGCCGCCAGGACCGAGGCCGTCCGGTTCTTGTCGCGGACTACTTTGGGATCGGCAAAGACCGATTTGACCTCGGTGGTGATGGCGAGTGTTCGGCCGTTGCGATCGAGGATCAGCCCTCGCCGCGTCGGGAGGGGGACCCGCTTGACGTGGATATCGCGGGAGTACTCGACGTACTTCTCATGCTTCACGCACTGAATCCAGAAGAGTCGGGCGAGAAGGCCGCCGAATACCAGCATCATGAAGACATAGGCGAGATAGCACCGGACTCGTTGGCGGTCCGTAATGGCGACGGCGGACTCCGCCGTGGGCGCGAGGGTGCGCTCGATTGGGTAACTCGCGGGGGACCCGACGGCGCCGGATGGTTTGTCAATAGAGTCGGAACGGTTTGTCCATATTTGGTGGAGCATTTCCACCCCCATCCATATTAGATTGTGCTATGGGCTCACGGTTTCTCTCGTGTGCGCATGGCGATAAGTTTGTATTCGCCGATGTCTTTCTTTCCCTTGCTAAGTTTGCACCCCGCCGGATCGCGCAGGCCGAGTTGCATGGTCTCCACGCGCTGGGCAATCACTCTGGGAGACTTCAGCAGACTCATCTCAAGCCGCAGCAGCTGTTCCTCGATCTCGAGCTGGCCAAGAGTATTTTCCATGGTTCCGATCTTGTATCGCGCCTGCGTGAGCTGGGCCCTCTGCCACACGATGGCCAGCGACATGGCGACGGAGAAGACTATCAAGATCAGGCCGCGAAGCAGATTCATGATCCCTCCTTCTCAGCGGCTCGGAGCCGCGCACTGCGGCTCCGGGGGTTACCTTCGATCTCCATCTCGGTCGGCCGCACCACGCGGCGCGTGAGAATCTTCATCTCGCCCGCAGCCGCAAAACGTTTGAACGCCTGCTTGACAATGCGATCTTCGAGAGAATGAAAACTCACCACCACGACGCGCCCGCCGCTCTTCAGACAACCGGGAACCTGCGCCATAGCATCTTCCAGGCTGCGGAGCTCATCGTTGACTTCGATGCGGAGCGCCTGAAACGTCCTCGTCGCCGGGTGAATCCGTCTCTCCCATCGAGGCGCGGCCTCGGCGACAATCGAGGCCAGTTCCAGCGTGCGACGAATCCTGCCTCGTCCCCTCCGCTGCACGATGCGCCTTGCAATGCGCCGCGCAAAGCGTTCCTCCCCGTAGGTTCGGATGATTTCCACAAGCCGTTGCTCGGATTCGTGATTGACCACATCCGCCGCCGTGCGCTGCCGCCGGCGATCCATTCGCATATCCAACGGGCCGTCAACCGAGAAACTGAAGCCCCGTTCCGGGTCCGCTATCTGTGGAGAAGCGACACCCAGATCGAAGAGCATGCCGTCAGCAGCTCCCCGGCCCTGTGCCGCAACAATATCTGCCACATGACGAAAACTGTCGCAAACGAGTTCAACATGAGGCTCAAAACGGGCGAGATGGCGACGAGCCTCCTCGACCATTCGGTCGTCCTGATCAATCCCGACGAGAAACCCATGTGGCAAGATCCTGCTGACGATTTCCTGAGCGTGCCCCCCGGCGCCGACCGTGCAGTCCACGATGAACATGCCGGGCTGCAGGTTCAAGTACGAAAGCGCCTCGTTCACCATCACCGGATAGTGAACGAGCGATTGATCCCTATCCTGCTTCACGCGCCGCCAGATGCGAACGACGAATCTGCTCCAGACATCCCGGACAGATGCTGTGGAACACCGGCACGCGACCGCGCGTCCACGTCTGACCGAGTTCCTCTCCGCACCAGACACAGATCACGCGAACGACGTTTTTCTGATTGACAACCCCTGCTTCCATCGCTGTCTCTTTATCCTTAGGTGCCAGGGGAGTGCAGGCGCTCCCTACTTTTCATGGTGTTGGAGCCGTCGCTCCCCTGGCTTGTGGCCTCTCTTTATCGTAGAATCCCTGGGCATCTTCCTCGAACGTCCGCGTCACCTGCTCCATGAGCGCATCCCAACGCTCCTTCGCCCAGACCTCAATGCGCTGCCCCACGCCGGTGATGATCACGTCCTTCTGAATCTTCGCGTGTTCTTTCAGATAATCCGGTATGACGATTCTTCCCTGCCGGTCGCATTGACCACGAATGGCATTAGAGTAAAGCATCCGCTCCAGGTTCCGGTGCTCCTTGTCCATCACGGTCCCCGGCTCCCCCTGCACGCGATGCCGCAGGGCCTCGAAGTCCCGCGGCGTGTAGAGGAAGATACACCCGTCGAGACCGCGCGTCATATAGAAGCCGGCGCCGTCGCGTTCCTCCTGAACTGCGTCGCGCAGCTTCATCGGGATGATGATGCGGCCCTTCTCATCAATCCCATGCTGGAATGTGCCGGTGAACAGAACAGACAAAGATGCTTCTCCTGAAACCACTTGCCTCCACTTTTCACCACATAATGTCGAAATCATACTATATAATCTCGGATTGTCAAGCATAAAAATAAATTTATTTTGCCATTAACTAATTTTTTTACAAAGAGTTACTACACTCACCAACTGCGAAACAGCAGTATGTGGTATGGGCATTGGCAGGTTTTGGCTTATATTGTATATGGCCTCAAATTGGCCTATGGAGCCATTTTACGGCCTAGGGAGCGAAGTGGAGGGAAAATAGGCCAATTTGGGCAAAAAATGTCGGAAATGGGTGTAGAATATAAGGGGGGTAGCTATCGGCCGGTCACGCCGGCCCTCGGCGGCGCCAAATCTCATGCGGCGCGCATGGCCCGTGACGGAGCAGCTTCCCATACAGGGAGACGTTGGTTTGAATCATTTCGCGGAGTGCAAAATGCTCCTGCACATGTCCCCGCCCGACGCGCCCCATATTTTTTCGCATTTCCGAATTTTCGAGAAGGGATAAAATGCCCTCGGCCAGGGAGCGAGCGTCACGCGGCGGAACCAGGAGACCGGTGCGCCCTGGGACGACCACCTCCCGACAGCCCTCTACATCCGTCGCCACCACCGGCCTGGCTCCGGCCATCGCCTCCATCAGCGCGTTCGGCATCCCCTCCCACAGAGACGGCGCGACGAAGATGTCGGCCGCAGCGATCAATCCCGGCGCATCATGCCGGAAGCCGAGAAAACGAACGTGCTCTCTTAGATTCTTTTTTGCGACAATTCGTTCGAGCGAGCCGCGCAGCCTGCCCTCTCCCGCAATCACGAAAATCGCGTCCTTCCGATTCTCGACCACCTTCGCCGCCGCATGGAGCAGGTACTTTATCCCCTTCTGTTTCTCCAACCGGGCGATGGTGAGAACCATAGCCGCGTCGTCGGCGATGCCCAGCTCCCGCCGAACGGCGCCGCCGTTGCCTGCAAACGCATTCACATCCACGCCATTCGGTATGGTCATTAACTTCCGCACAGGCATAACGCGCTTCCTGGCCAGATAGTTCCGCACCGACTCGGAGACGCAGGTCTCCACATCAACAAGGCGATGCGTCCAACCATCGAGCCAGAGATGGTGTAGTCTCGGCTCGGCCACGCGCGCCGATGAGATCACCACGGGCACACCCGCCAGCCGGGCGGCGATGCGACCCACCAAGTTGGCATGAAAGAGAAAGGTGTGCAACACGTCCGGCCGGTGGTCCGCGAGGAGGCGAGCCACCCGCACGATCGCGCCAAGGTCCAAACGGCTCCTCATGCGGACGTAGCACACCGGCACGTCCTCGTCCGCAAGGACCGCCCCGAGTGCGCCCGCCCCCGTCAGGCAGGCCACCACCGGATGGAACTCCTCCCTGGGCAGACCGCGAACCAGATGGCAGAGCGTCTTCTCGGCGCCGCCGATGTCCAAATCCGTGATGAGGTAGAATACGCGCATCAATGCACCCTCTCTGTACAGGAGATTGTATCACCTCCTTCTCCCCCGTCAATCCCTTTGTGCAAGCGCGGTTTTTCTTGCTCTTTTGTGTCCCATTGGTTATGATAAAAACACCATATCCTGTTGGAGTATACGTTGTGCGCATTATCATGTTCACCGGCAAAGGGGGCGTGGGGAAGACCAGCGTCGCCTCGGCGACGGGCATCCAGACGGCGAAGCGGGGATATCGCACCCTCGTCATGTCCCTCGACTCGGCCCACAGCCTCGCCGACTCCTTCGATCTTGACCGGCGGCTCATGGACCGCGCGAAGGGCAAGCCCGTAGATGTGGCCGAGAATCTGGCGATCCAGGAGGTGGATGTCCAAGAGGAAGTCCAGGAGCACTGGGGCGATGTCCACAGCTACATCTCGTGTCTCCTGAACGTGTCGGGCCTGGAGGAAGTCCTGGCGGAGGAGCTGGCCATCCTGCCCGGCATGGAGGAGGTGACGTCGCTCCTCAACATCAACCGCTACGTGAAGGACAAGACCTACGACGTCATCATCCTCGACTGCGCGCCGACGGGCGAGTCGCTGCGGTTCATCAGCCTGCCGACCACGCTCGAGTGGTATATGAAGAAGATCTTCACCATCGAGCGAACCATGTTCAAGGTCACCCGGCCGCTGATGAAGCAACTGACCTCAATTCCCCTTCCCGAGGACAGCTACTTCCAGTCGCTGGCGAGGCTCTACGACAAGTTAGAGGGCGTGGACCAACTGCTGACCAACGCCGACACAACCACCGTCCGCTTGGTGACTAACCCCGAGAAGATGGTCATCAAGGAGAGCCAGCGGGCGTTCATGTACTTCTCGCTCTACGGTCTGTGCGTGGACGCTGTCATCATCAACCGCGTGCTGCCGGAGAACGTAGGGGGGTATTTTGAGGAGTGGGTCGAGACGCAGAAGAAGTACATCGAGGACGTGCACGCCTGCTTCAGCCCCGTCCCTACCTGGCAGGTGGAGCTCTCGCGGAAGGAAATGGTCGGCATCGAGGACCTCACCCGACTCGGCGAAGAACTCTATAGGGACAAGGACCCGACCGAGCGCTTCTACGCCAAGACCCCGTTGAGTTTCCGAAAGCGCAATGGGAAGTATGTGATGACGCTCCAGACGCCGTTCATTGCGAAGGAGGATATTGACCTCAGCAAGAGCGGCGACGAGCTGATCGTGCGCATCGGCAATTACAAACGCCACGTGCTCCTGCCGCGCAGCATCGCCGGCAAGGAGCCGACCGGCGCGAAGCTGGATGGAGATAAACTTACCGTGACATTTGGAGGAAAAGATGGCTAAGAAGAAGGCGGAAGGAAAACGGACCCTCACGTGCCCCCTGTGCATGATGATGGAGGCGATGGGCGACTGCGTGGAGCGCCACGAGGGCTTCGTCAAGCACATGCGCAACGCTCGGATTGAGTTCCTCCAGGGCATCCGGTCCGTCATTGACGCGCACATCGAGGACCTGGAAAAGAAAAACAAGTCCGGCGCCGGTTCCTACAAGAAGGTCGAAGTGACGGATTAACGTTTGCACATGACCTTAGAAAAACTGGCACACCATACACCCCTCTCTTCCGCGTCTTCGCGGGGGAGAGGGGAGCCTGCGGGCGTTGGACCGGCTCAACCGCACCCATAAAGGGTGCGGCTACAATTGCAGCCGGCCTATTGCTTGATACTTCTTTTTTAATTTGACTTCGGCACAAAATGTGATATAGTGGTTCCATAATAACAGTTATTGGATCGAGGCCGAGGCGGAGAATGGCCCTTGTGCGCGGTTGGATAATGGATGTCCTGAAGCGATTGCGCCGGCGCTGGCCGTTGCTTGTTTGTCTTGTCGCCGGGGGCGTCTGTGGGGCTGCGGGATTGTGTTTGAACGACTATGTCATGCTTGCCACCTCCACCCCCCGTTTCTGCGTCAGTTGCCACGAGATCGAGCGCGCCTATGAGACCTGGCGCACATCGTCGCACGCAAGCAACAAGCGCGGCGTGGTTGCGGAGTGCATGGACTGCCACCTGCCCGACCCCGGCAGGAAGATCAGCTTCTATTATAGCAAGGCCTATCACGGCACAAAGGACATCCTGGCCCATGTCGGCATGGCGGCGCTTGGGTGGGAGTACAATCGAGAGCACAACCAGGTTGTGGCCCGGAAGGAGATCACGAACGACCGGTGCCAGCGGTGCCATCAGAAATTGATCGCCCCGGGGATGTCTCGCGGCGCGATGCTCGCCCATCGTTCGACGTTGCATCCCCGCGAAGGATATGAAAAATCCTGCCTGCAGTGCCACGAAAACCTCGTGCACAAGACGGCGGCATTGTTCGCGCGAAGGAATTAATTTTCTGTCTGGAGAAATGCTATGCGCTCGACCCTGATCGTTACCATGTTAGTGGCGCTGTCGGCTCTGATCGTCACGGTTATTGCCCAGGAAGCCGTCAACTATCCGAAACGCCGGGAGTACCAATTGGACCGGGCCATATCCGCGGATGCGAAGGAATGTCTGGACTGCCACCGCAAGGAGCACCCGGGGCTGTTTGAGGATTGGGCGGCGGGCCATCACGCGAAGGCAAATATCACATGCCTCGACTGCCATGGCGCGGACGCCACGGACAAGGACGTCAGCAAAGGACACTTCGAGTACGACAAAACCGCGATCGCGGGTATTGTGACGCCGAAGGACTGCTCACAGTGCCATCCCGACGAGGCCAAAGAGTACGACCGCAGCAAACACGCCAACACACTGGAGATCATGTGGAAGATTGACCCGTGGTTGAGGCAGGGCCTGAACAATGAAACCGAGCGGGCCTCCGGGTGCTATGCCTGCCACGGGAGCGTTGTCAAGATAACAAACGGCGACATTGATCCGAAGACGTGGCCGAACGTCGGCGTAGGCCGCCTGAATCCCGACGGGAGCAAGGGCAGCTGCACGAGCTGCCATACGCGCCACCGGTTCAGCCTCGCCGAGGCCCGGAAGCCGGAGGCCTGCGGACAGTGCCACCTGGGTCCCGACCACCCGCAGATCGAAATCTACAACGAATCAAAGCATGGGGCATTGACGACCGCCTACCGACATGAATACAACTGGGACGCCGCCCCGGGCTGTTGGACGCCGGGGGTGGACTACCGCGCCCCCACCTGCGCCGCCTGCCACATGTCCGGCTCGGGGAAAGTGGTTACAACACATGATGTGACGGAGCGAATATCCTGGGAACTACAGGCCCCCCTGACGGTCCGCCCTGAAGAGTATGAGCCGTTTCCCGCCAAGACAAACTGGAAAACGGAGCGATCGAAGATGCAGGAGATCTGTAAACAGTGTCACTCCAAACGTTGGGTGGAAAGTCACTTTGAGCAGCTCGATCAGGTGGTGCGCAACTACAACGAAGAATACTTCAAGCCCGGCAAAAAACTGCTGGATGAACTGTATGCAAAGGAACTCCTGACCAAAACCCCGATCTTGGACGATGAATTTGAGGTCGAGTACTATGAGCTGTGGCACCATGAAGGCCGGCGGGCCCGGATGGGCGCGGCGATGATGGCCCCCGACTACGCCTGGTGGCATGGCTTCTACGAACTCAAGAAGCGGCTGGCGAAGATGCAGCACTTGTCCGATCAACTCATCGAGACAGGCAAGCCGGTCCGGGCCAGGGATTTCCCCGGCAGGTGCAGCGCCACGACGCCCCCCTGGCAGGAGGGATCGGGACCCTTGGACAAGCCGCGCTGATTTTCATTACCTTTTAGAAGGAAAGCAACCATGTCCAGCGTCTTCAAAATTTCTGAAGCCGCGTCATTGGCATTGCACGGCATGGTCGTTCTTGCAAGGACCCCGGACAAGGTGATGACGACCGAGGACGTGGCGCTTGCGCTGCGCGCCTCCCATGCCCATCTGAACAAGGTCCTTCAGCGCCTGACCCGCGTCGGTTTTGTGAAATCGGTCAAGGGTCGAAGGGGCGGGTTTGTCCTGGGCACGGCCCCGAGTAGCATTTCCCTCCTTGATGTTTACGAAGCCATAGAGGGAGAGATCGTGCCAACAAAATGTCTCCTGGATAAGCCTATTTGCGGGGGCAAATGCATCCTCGGCGGGATGCTCCAGGACGTCAATAAAAAGGTGCGCGAACACCTGGCGGGGATTCGCCTTTCGGAGTTCGCCGAACCTCCGTCGGCTAAGAAGCATCCGAAGAGCTGACCGGCGCGAAGTTGGATGGAGATAAACATAGTGGTTTCACTCTGGCAGCACTATTCGGAGCAAGTGCTCGCCTGCGTGTGACTACTTGCGACGGCGCTTCTTGTGGCTTCCGCCCTGGTCATTCGAGGGGGGCGAATTTTCCTGCCGGGGCACTTGGGGGCCTGACTTCTCGGCCTTTGGCTGTTGCATGTCTCCGTTCCAGATGTGCTTTCCGCTCCGGTCAATGTATCCGTCACCGAGCCGGGCTATGCCGTCGCGGAACTCGTCGGCTTGGGAAAACTCGCCGTCAATGACCAGCTTGCCCGTCTTGTCAACGTACCCCCATCGGTGATGTTCGCCCTTCACGGCGGCCAGGCCCTCGGCGAAACGACGTGCGTCAAGGAATTGCGGAGGAATCACAAGTTGTCCGCTCTTGTCAATGAAGCCCCACCGGGTCTCGACTCTTCCGGTTGTGCCGGGTATCTGCCGAGGCGCCAGCACCCGCGCCAAGCCCTCCGAGAAATCGTCGGTTCGATCGAATTCCTGCGCCATGGCCGGCCGCCCCTGCTTATCAATGTAACCGTACTTGTGGTTCGTGGCTTTCATCACCCAGGCAAGTCCCTCCGAGAATTTGCCTGTCGCGTAGAACTGCGGCTCGATGACGACCTCGCCCTTGGGGTTGATGAAGCCCCAACAGATGTCCACCTTCACGGCCGCCAAGCCCTCGCTGAAGTCGGCGGCCTCGTCGAACCGCGCGGCAACGGAAAGGCGGCCCGACTTGTCAATATAACCCCACTTCCCCCCCGACTCCACGCGGGCGATGCCTTCACGGAAAGCGCAGGCCGTGCCAAACTGGGAAGGGACGACCTCCTTGCCCGTCTTGTCCACATACCCCCATGTTCCGACCGACGTAAACCCTTTCTTCCCTTTCTTCCTCGTGCCGGTGAAAACGGCTGCCAGACCTTCGGAGAATGCCTCGCCCTTGAATCCCGGTGTCCGGAACACAAGACGCCCTCCGGCGTCAATATAGCCGTATGTATACTCGTCCCCCTCCAGCTTGGACACAAAGGCCAATCCCTCGGAAAACTCGTCGGTTGTCTTGAACTGCGGGGAGATGACCATCTTGCCCTTTTCGTTGATGTATCCGCCCCCCGCGGGGTACAGCCGATCGGCCGCGCTTGCCGATACGGCGACGACGAACCACAGCCCCAGAAGATAACCCATCTGCCGAGGATCTGCCTTGCCCATCGCCGACTCCTGACAATCAAAAGTATTCGATGGTTCGTGAGGCAACTACAGGATGGTCTTCAGATAGTCCAGCGACTTTTTCGCCCCTTCCTCGCGGTCGCCGTCCTTCTTCTCATACTCGACGGTCCAGACGCCCTTGTAGCCGGCCTTCTTCAGCGCGGCAACGGCCTTCGGAAGGTCCAGCTCGCCGCTGCCGAGTTCCGTGCCGCGATACTCCTTCTGGCTGCCGACGCCGTCCTTGAAATGGGTGTGGAAGGTATAGGGCGCGACCATCTCCCAGAAACGATAAACCGTCGGCAGGTCGTGGCCCTTCCAGCGATAGTTCATCGTGTCGAGGTTCGCGCCGATGTGTTTGGACCCGACGGTCTCGAATAGATTCACCTGCAATTCGCCGTTGTTCGTCACGTGGCCGTGATTGTCCACGGCGAGGTAGTAGTCCTCCTTCTCGACGAAGTCGGCCATGCGCTTCAGGCAGCCCGCCATGGCGTCCACCCACTTGGCCTCAGGCACCGATTCCTTCGGCACGCCCCCTTCGGTCCGCAGGACGTTCGTGCCCATGATTCGCGCCAGGCCGCAGATGCGCTTCATCCGCTCGACCTGCTTCTTGATGAGTTCGTCGTCAAGCAATACAAAGTCGTTCCCCGCCGAAACCGCCGAGCACTTCAGCCCGATCTTGTCCATGTCCTTGCGGAGCGCCTCGGCCTGCCGCTCCGGGTCATCCGTGCCGTCGGCCCAGACGTCGCGGCAGCCGATCTCGGTATAGCCGTAGCCGATCTTCTTGATGGCCCGGAGGAAATCGCTCAACGAATGATTCGGGAAGTTGTAGTGAATGATTCCAAGTTTCATGTCTTTTCCTCTCTACCTGACGCCGGCTTGCTTCAACAGCGACTTCAGATGCTTGATTGACTTCTTCGCGCCCTCGACGCGATCTCCGTCCTTCTTCTCATACTCCACCACCCACACGCCCTTGTAGTTGGCGTCCTTCAGCGCCTTGACGGCGATACTCAGGTCCAGCTCCCCACCGCCCAGCTCCATGCCCGTGTACTTGCCGTCCTTCAGGAAGCCGTCCTTGAAGTGCGTGTGGAAGGTGCACGGGGCGACCATCTTCCAGAACTTGTAGACCGTCTCGAGGTCATACTGGCCCGTGGCGCGGTAGTTCATCGTGTCCAAGTTCGCGCCGACGCGCTTCGACCCGACCATCTTGAAGAGGCGGAGCTGAAGCTCGCCGTCGTTCGTCACCTTGCCGTGATTGTCCACGGCTAAGTAGTAGTCCTCCTTCTCGATGAAGTCGGCCATGCGCTTCAGGCATCCGGCCATGGCCTCCACCCACCTCTCCTGCGGCACTTCATCCTTCGGTCGCCCGCCCTCGGTGCGGAGCACGTTCGTGCCCAGGATGCGCGCCAGGCCGCAGACGCGCTTCGCCCGCTCGATCTGGGCCTTGACGACCGCTTCGTCCAGGACCACGAAATCGTTCTGCAGCGACAGGGCCGAGCACTTCACCCCCACCGAGTCCATTTCCTTCTTTAACTTCTCCGCCTCGGCCTCGGGGTTGCCCTTGGTCTCGTCGGGCCAGACGTCGCGGCACATGATCTCCGAGTAGCCGTAGCCCAGGTCCTTGATGGCCCGCAGGAACTCGCTCAGCGAATGGTCCGGAAAATTGTAGTGAATGATTCCCAACTTCATGACGACTCTTCCTTTCCTTGAATCGAATTGAGGGTCCAAAAATCAGAGGATAAGCATAGCATCCCCATAGCTGTAGAATCTATATTTTTTTTCGATGGCTTCCCGGTAGGCGCGAAGGATCATCTCCCTCCCGGCAAAGGCGGAGACGAGGAGCAGGAGCGTGCTCTTCGGCAGATGGAAATTCGTGACCAGCGCATCAACGATCCGGAAGCGGTAAGGAGGATAAATGAACTTCTCCGTCCACCCGCCGCCGGGACGGACCTCGCCCGACTCTCCGGCCGTCTCGATGCTGCGGCAGGCGGTGGTCCCCACCGCAACGATCCGGCGCCCGTCGCACTTTGCCGCGCGGATCGCATCGGCCGCATTTCTCGTAATCTCGAAATACTCCGCATCCATCTTGTGTGCGCGGATGTCGTCCGTCTTGATGGGGCGGAACGTGCCGAGACCGACATGGAGCGTGATAAACTCGATGACGATCCCTTTCGATTTGAGATGACCGAGGAGCGCCTCGGTAAAGTGCAATCCCGCCGTCGGCGCGGCGATGGCGCCGGGGGCGCGGGCGTAAACGGTCTGGTATCGCTCGGCGTCCTCATCAGCGTAATCGTCCTGGGGGTAGGTTCGTTTGATGTACGGCGGCAACGGCATGCGACCGGCCTTCTCCAGGATTCTGTCCAGTTGCTCCGCATGTTCGAACTCGACGACCCACCCCCCCTCGTCCGTTCGGGCATGGAGTCGCCCGCCGATCTCTCCGTTTTCAAAAACCACTCTCTCGCCGAGCTTGAGGCGCGCGCTGGGTTTGATGAGAACTTCATGCAGCCCATCCTCGCGCCGGCGCACGACGAGCGCCTCGATCTTCCCCCCGCTGGCGCGCCGGCCCCACATGCGGGCGCGGATCACCTTCGTATCGTTCAGCACCAGCACGTCGCCGGGATGGAGATGGTCGCCGATCGCATCGAAGCGGGTATGCGAAATCGCCCCCGTCTTCCGGTTCAGGATCATGAGCCGGGACATGTCCCGCCGCGCCATCGGATGCTGCGCGATGAGTTCCGGCGGAAGGTCATAGTCGTATTGGGAGAGCCGATATTCGTCGTCCATTTGCGCTATTGTAACCATTCGGCGACGGCTAAGGCAGGAAAAAAGGGCGAGCGGGCATACCCGGAGCAATCAAAGCCGATCCATTCGCGTCAAGGGCCAGAAGCGGACCATGGCCTTGCCGATGATCTCGTCTTCCGCCACGGCCCCCCACCTTCGGCTGTCATAGCTGTCCGAACGGTGATCGCCCATCACGAAATAATGGCCCTTCGGGATCACCGTCGGGGGGAGGAGGTCGAAGGTCTTGTAATCATCGGGAACGTAGCTTTCCTGGATTTCCTTTCCATTCAGCCAGACCCGATCTCCGGCGATACGGAGGGTGTCGCCCGGCGCCGCGATGATCCGCTTGATGAAGAGCTTCCGTGGGTCTTCGGGGTATCGAAACACCACGATGTCCCCCCGCTCAAACCCACCGAAGCGCTTGCTCACCTTCTCCAACAGGAGGCGCTCTCCATCCGTGAGCGTCGGCTCCATTGACGCGCCGCGAACGACGTAGGCCTCAAGCAGAAATGCCTTGACCAGGAGCACGACCACCAGGGTAACGAATATGGACTTCGCCCAGTCCTTCATGGACTGTTTGGTGTTCTTCTCGGTCGGCTCGTGGCTGACGCCTTTCCCTTCTTGGGGGATGGGCTGAGGGATGGGTTGAGGATTCTGTTCTGCCGTCATGGATGCCCTTCTGTGCTGCGACTATTTTGTTGAATGCGGACTCCGGCTCTCGACGCGGATGAACAGCAGAAAGGTCGTAATTTTCTTCACGCCTTCTGCCGTCGTGATGATCTCCTCGCTGTAGAACGGCGGGACCAGGAGAAGGCTGCGCGACAGAGCCTTCGACTCTTCGATGCGCAGCGGCGCGGCCTTGTCGTTGGCCTTGGGATAGGCCGGCCGCTCATCCGCCTTCGTCCCATCGCACCATGTCGGGGCCGAACACCACATGGCGATGACAGCGATGCACAAGAGACGCAAGGCGATCCGCTTCATTTTCCATCTCCACCCGGATTTCTGGACCATTTATCTATCTTACGTCGCTGCGCCGCGCTTGTCAAGGTGAAGTTTGCAGGAGTTTCCCCATGGCCTTACATAAATCCGGATAGGGTAGACGCAGATCAACGCTGCATTCTCACAACCTATGGTTTATACTATCGCTGTTCGGTCATGGGTGGGTCCGGGCGTTTCGAATGGGAATCTTCTTAGAGGAAATTAGGTGATGAGGATGCTTGGCCGGACGTGTCTGACGATGCTTCTCGCAATAGTTCTGTTTGGTCGCATTGGCGCCGCACAGCCGGGCGCAAAAGGAGGTCGCGGCGTGGACGCGCAAAAGATCGGGAACGTTGATGTCTCGACCTGGCGGGGGTTCAATCTGCCCGGAAAATACTACGGCGTCGAGCCGGAGGCCGTCGAGAGCGACTTCAAGATGGTCTCGGAACTGGGCTTCAACTTCGTTCGCCTCTGCCTCGACTACCGCCGCTACGTTGCGAAGGAGGACTGGCTCCACTTCAATGAGGATGCTCTCAAGGAAATAGACCGGGCCGTCGAGTGCGGGACGAAATACAACGTCCACGTCTGTCTGGATCTTCACTGTGCGCCGGGCTACATCATCGGCGGGGTCAAGGACAGGTTTTCCCTCTGGGACGACCGCGAGGCGCAGGACGCATTCTTCGCCCACTGGGAGATGTTCGCAAAGCGATACAAAGGCATACCCCAGGAGCGTCTAAGTTTCAACCTCGTCAACGAGCCCGCGCGCACGACGCAGGAGAAATGCCTCGCGGTCTTCCTTCGCGCCATCGAGGCGATCCACCAAGTGGACCCCAAGCGTCTCATCGTCGTGGACGGCTTCGGCTATGGAGCAAAGCCCTTCCCGGAGCTGGTCCCGCTGCCCAACGTCATCCAGGCGACGCGCGGCTATACGCCAATGCCCTTGACCCATTACAAGGCGAGCTGGGCAAAGGGGAACGACAGATGGTCTCTGCCCACGTGGCCGATCATCCCCGGACTGTTGTATGGTCCCATCAAGAAGAAGACCGGGCTTACAGGGCCGCTGGCGCTGAAGTGCGATCTGGGAGCGAATACCCAGGTCGCGCTCAGAGTCTATCAGGTCTCCGGGCGGGTGGCCATCGTTGCCAGGGCCGACGGGAAGACCGTCTGGGAGAAAACGTTTATGCCTGCGGACGGGAAGGGCGAGTGGAAAGAAGTGGTCTTCGACAAGCAGTACAACGCCTTTCGGAACATCTACGACAAAGAGTATGCGTTCCGCCTTCCGGATGCGGCCAGGGAACTGTCCATCGAGAATAGCGATGGTGACTTCCTTTCCTTCACCGAGCTGTGCCTGCGGCATCCCGACGGGAAGGAATTTCGCGTTGCGGCCGACGTGGACTGGTGGGGAGCGAAGCCGGCGGTCCACGTGATCTCCCCCGACGGCAAGATTCAACCCTCCGCGGATTTCGACCCGGAGAAGAGGCTTTCGGACTACATCCAACCGTGGCTCGATATTGCCGCACAGGGCGAGACGGTGTTCGTAGGCGAATTTGGCGCGTTCAACAAGACCCCGCACGATGTCACGCTCGCGTGGATGAAGTGCTGGCTGGAGCGATGGCGGAAGGCGCGCTTCGGATGGGCGCTGTGGAATCTACGCGGAGGGTTCGGCATCCTCGACAGCAACCGCGCCGACGTCCAATACGAGGATTTCAACGGCCATAAGCTCGACCGCAAGATGCTGGAGAGCCTCCGGCAATACATGCATTAGATTATTGGAAACAGTCAGCCTGTATCGTCCGGCGCCCACAAGGCGTTCCACCTTTTTCTATTCTTGACGCATCAGCCGGACCCCAATTGTCCCTCGCCCTCATCGTCCCGGGAAGCTCAAGAAAGCCCCCCCCGAAGGCGAGGTTCCATTGCAGGTGTTGCGGACGGGCACTCGGATGATTACCGGCTATTCCGGGCTATTCCGGGCTATTCCGGGGGCTATTCCGGGCTATTCCGGGGACATAACACTGTTTTATCCTGACGGATTTCGGAGACACCCATAACCGTAGAAGTCAAGGGCCAAGTGCCATCGGGGTTTCCTTCGCTTCTCCTTTAAAGGGTCCGTTTCTTGTCTTCGCTCGTTCGCGTGCTGCGCACACAGCCATGAACCGACCTCCCGGAGGTCGGAACCTCCGGGAGGTCTTGGCCGAAATTTCGTGAACTATGGGGGTCTGATCTCAACTTTCTACTTTCTCTTCGTCCCCTGGCTCTGCCGGGGGACGGGTCTTTGCCTTGGCTCCGCCTCTCCGCAGCGAAAGGAGTCAGGCAGAGCCTGACGCATGTGGCGTTCCGAGGCAGAACCCCGGAGCGAGAAAAGCAAAAGTCTGAGCGTGGCACACAAGAAGAGGGAGACGCTGATGGACACAGAAATCAGAGGTCAGAAACAAAAAGGCAGACTTCTGACTTCCGCCGTTACATATCAGCGTGAATCCGCGTCCACAGTCTTCCTGCATCGTGGATTCCCGCTTGCGCGGGAATGACGAATGGGTCACGCCTCCGGCACGGACTCACAAACGGGAACGCTCAGCGCTCCGGCGCGAGGGCGATGAAGTCCACGCCGAGGCCCTCATTCAGGTTGCTCATCCAGATCGTGTGCTCGCCGGCGGCCAGGTCGAAGAGGATGGGCTTGCCCTTCTCATCGCTCACGGTCAGGTACTGCCACTCGTCCGGCTTCTCGCCGAAGCCGCCGGTGGGCTTGAACCGGATCGCCTTGCACGCGGGGTGGGGATAGTCCCCGTCCATCTTGAGATCGCGCTGCGTGTTCTGGCAGGACGTCGCGTAGCGGAAGATGATCGAGTACTTCCCCGCCTTCGGGACCTTCGCCTTCCACTCCAGCCAGTGGCCCACGTGCTCGTGCCAATAGGTGAGCATCCTGCCCACGGTCGTCGAGCGATCATCCTTGAGTTGCACCTCGCCCTTGCCCTGGCCAGTGAAGTCCTCCGCCTGGATGATGACCGCCTTCTTATACCACTCCGGCTCGACGAACTTCGGCGGGGGCGGCGGGAGGAACGTCCCGCCCCAGAGGGCGATGTCGTAGAGCGCCCGCGGGGCGGTGCGATAGGCCGACGAAAAGCCCTTGCCGTACATGCTCTGCGACACGCTGATGGTCGCCCCCTTCATCACAATGTCCTTGAAGAGATTCTTCTTGCTCAGGCGATAGGCGTAGGCGAAGGGATGGCAGTAGGCCAGCGACGTGCCATGCCCCTTGCTGCTGTTCGGGCAGGAGGTATATCGGAACGTATAGTACTTCGGGTCGTCCTCCCAGGTCTCCTTGATGATGTATTCCGCGCCCTCGACGATCATCTTTGCTGTCTTTGGGTCCTGGGTGAAGCCGTGATAGTACTTCATGCCGTCGAGGAGGATGCCGATCATGAACATGGCGTTGCCGTGGTGGCGGGGGATGTCGTAGCAGTGGCCGGGCACCATCTGCCTTCGCCAGCCGCCGTCGGGGCGCTGGCGCTCGGCTACGCGGTCCACGATGATCTTCGCGGCGTTCAGATAGTACGGATCGTAGGTCCCGTTATAGACCCCAAGGGTGAGGATGAGGTGCCAGCCGGGGACGCGACCGTTGGTGAAATCGTACTCGAGGGTGTCCTGCCAGTCGTACCGGTCGGCGATCATCTTGGCCGCCTGTAGGGCGCGGGGGTCACCTGTGAGGAAGTAATACTCCATGTGCCCCTCGCACCAGGAGTGTGTCACGCTCATGCCGCCGCGGGGGGTGCCGGGCGGGGCGGCGGGGATGTCGTAGTACCCGCCCACATGGCCCATGCAGTGGGCGTAGACGCCGCCGACCTTCCTCGGATCGCTGGAGTAATAGACCGTGTCCACGTCCTGGTTGTGCTGCTGGGCCTGCTGGCCGGTGTAGAAGAAGTCGAGGATGCCGCTGCGGATGAAGTGGAGGCACATGCCGTGCTGGGTGTCGTACTCGATGTTGCCCCAGTTCACCTGCCGCTCGCCGTACCAGTCGCCGAAGTTGAGCATGCCGTATTCCTTGACCTTCTCCCGGCGGTCGAGGTAGCCCTTGAGGCTGTTCTCGACGCCGATCTCGTAGGCCGGGAATCGTTCCATGTCCTTCGGCCAGATGTCGTAGAATGCCTTGCTGTCGCAGTACCATTTCGGCGGGGCGACGGCGACGAGGGGCTTCTCGAAGCATTTCGCGTGGCGGGCGGCGTCGGCGGCCTGGGCGTCGCCCTTGTGGAAGTAGTAGAGAAGCTCGTGGCGCTTCGTGCAGCCCTGCTTCAGCTTGTACCGTCCATCGAGCAAATAATAATAGAGGTAATGCTGCTCCTTCTCGAAGGGGAAGGCGGCGTAGTCGTCCTTGCCGAGGGTGGGGCAGACGCCGAGAGAAATTCCATTTTTGTCAATAATGAAATCCTTGGGGTAGAGCTGCCAGAACCACCGCACGGCGGCGGTCATCCCCTTCTGTCCATCGCTGACCGTGGCCCAGCCGGCGGCGCGTTTGCCCTTGGACGTCGCGGTGTTGCCGACGGTCACGGCATACTTATCGTCGAAGTTCTGGAAGAGGCGGATGTCGCCCTTGCCCGGATCGCCGGTGAAGGGCTTCTCGTCGCCGCCGATGGCGCACGTCCGGACGCCGCCGGCGAGCGGGGTTTTCAAGACAAGGTTCGTGATCTTTGTGAAGTCCTCGTCGGTTCGGCTGTTCTCCCACGTGTGGAAGACGCGCAGGTGTGGCAGGCCGGCATAGGCGTTGATGCGAACGATATAGCGGAACAGTTCCTTCCCGCCCGCCTTGTGCGCCCCTGCGATCTTGATCGTGGCCCGGCAGGGACCGACCTCCTCCACGGCCACTTCGTCGGGAGGGCCGAGAGACGAGTAGACCGCGCCGTCATCCGCCGCGAGAAAGATGCCCGCCCCGTCGCCGCCCTGGGAGACCAGCTCGTCGTCCGCGAATTTTCCATCGCCGTTTGCATCGAGCCACACCTTGCCGAGGAAGTCGAACTTATTCGTGTTCAGGACAAGCTTCATCGGTCCGGTGACGAGCGTGACGGCCCCTTCCCCCTCCTCGACCATGAGCGGCGTCTTGGGTTCGGCGCGCTTGATTTCCGTCCCGTACTCCATCGTGTAGATTGACTCGCCGTCCTTGGGGACGTCGGCCTGGAAGTCGAGGAGGACCCACTTGACGCTCCGGTCGGGCCATCGGGCGAGGACCTTCGTCTGGAGGGGGACCTCCGCGCCTTTCGGGCCGAGGACGCGGATGTTCTCGTCCGACCCCAGCGCGCCTTGTGGGAATGGGACGCCGGAGGTCACCGGCCAAGAGACGTAGTCCACGTCCAGATCATTTTTGAATGTCATGGCCAGTTGGCCGTTCTTCACGCTGCCGACAACCGGCGCGGGGCGATTCGTCGCAAATGTGAAATCCTTCGACTCGACTCGATTGCCCTTGGGGTCCGCTCCCACGATGCGGAAGTGATACACCTTGCCCTCCTCCACGTCTTTCAGGTAAACGCGGTGGTTGCAGGCCGGCGCCTTCCCGGCGGGAACGTCCACGTCGGCTTGTCTGCCGTACGTTGCATCGGGTCCGTACTCGACCAGCGACGGGGTGGACCACGAGCTGATCCAAGTCGCTCGGACTGAGACGTCGCCGCCGTCGAAGATCGGTTCGGCGCGAATCTCGCTGAACGCAAACTCCCGGCTGCGCGGCGTCGGCTTGTTTTTCAGGAGGAACAGGTCCTCGAGGCGGTGCGCGCCCGAGGCGCCGATGGCCGTGATCGTGACCCGCTCGCCGCCCTTGAACTCGACCGGCTCCGATAGCCAGAAGAGCCATGTGCGATTGTTGTCGTTTGTTGCGACAGCGATGCCCTTCCGTACGCCGTCAATGGCGATAATGAACTTCTCGTCGCCCGCGCCGTCGTAGGTCAGGAAGGCGGGATAGTACTTGCCCGCCCTCGGCGCGACAAAGGACACGCTGCCCTTATCCCGCGTCATTCGGGCCGACGACTCCATGTATTCCACGAAGATGTCGTACATGTAGCCATCCATATCCGCGTCGCCGATGCGGATGCGGATGTTGTCCTTGTCGGCCTTGATCTTCTGGATTCGGTCCAGCCCGTAGAGCGCCTCCACGTTTTGGTTCTCGGCGACGTCGGCGAGCGTCGGCATCTTTTTTCTGTCGGACATGCCTTGTCCTTTCACCTCGATACTGGGGGTGCTGTCCACCATCTTGTGCGGTTCGCGCGTCTCGCAGAGGAGGTGCATGTTGAAGACGGACTTGCCGCCCTCCTGATGCAGGTCCACGTCGCGGATGAAACAGAGTTTGTTGCCGTCCATCCAGACCCGCGTCCTTCCATCGCTCGAGCTCTGGCCGTCGGGCGAGAACACGGTCGTGCCTGCGGTGTGGAACATGAATTCACAGCCGACGCCCTTGCGACCGGTTTCCTTTTTGTTATCGGCGTCGAGGTAGATGATGAAACTGAGCTGGTCCGGGTTGATCGGCTGCAGGAACTCGATCCTCCACATGAACCGGTTGCCGGCGATATTGCCGAAGTAAACCTTCGTGATATCATGGGAGGAAAAGTAGTGGTCCTTGCTGACCGACGCATCGCCCTCTTCCTTCGATTTGTCGTCGTAAACCAGGTCGAGGGTCTCGGCGACATCCGGGTTCGTGCCGAGGTCCTCCTCCACACGGTTCGGGATGCCGTCGCCGTCCGCATCCTGGGCATGTCCCGGACGCCCGGCCATAAGCAGCAAGATCGTAACGAGCATCAAGAGGCGCGCATGTTTCATGTCTCACTCCGCCAACGGAAAACCCAGGGTCTATTTCTGGCCCGTCTTCGAGTCGCCGCTGTCAAATCTCAGAACCATATAGAGGTCCCAATCCAGTCTGACGCTCGAGTGCTTCGAGAAGAAACGATCAAACAACGGAAGGTCCATCAGAATAGGCGTGCCGGTCTTGACGGGTCTATATTTCCACACATTGAACCCCCAGACCAGGACGCACGCCTCGGGCGCCGCTTTGAGCGCGACAGGGGACCCCGTATAAACATAGTCCGCCGGGATCCCCTCCGGAAGGCCGCACCGCACGCTCACGGGCGGAAAGGGGTCATCCTTTCGCGCCTCGTCCGAGAACCAGACCGATACCTCGCCCTTCTCGTTGATGATGGGCCGCAAGCTCAACGTAAGTTCCGCACCAATCGGACGAGGGATATCTTCTCCAGAATGGAACGTCCAAAAATCCTGCTCCGCCGCGAGCGAAAGCGTTACGAGCTGGGAATCGAAAACCTTCAATGCATAACTGGCGATCCCCCTCCGCAGTTCGTTCCCCCGGACATTCCGGTCAAGGGCGGCTACCTGTTCTTTCGTCATCGCCGCCGCGCGAATGGTGATGCGCGCCTGTGACTTCTCCGACTTGCCTGTGGCGATCACCTCCGGACCGCCTTGGAGCTGCTTGGGCAGGGGAAGCTCGCGCTTGATCCCTCCTCCGCCCCGATACGGATCGTCGTGAGGCACGATCACGCTGACATTCATTTGCAGGGACTTGCCGTCCGCGGCGATTTTTTTCAGGATCGTCCGCGCCTCGTCGGCCTTTCCCTCCTTCAGCAGCGTCACGGCCCGGCCGTACGGTCCGGGACCATCCGCGCAGAAACCCATAACAGGCATCGCCAACGCTAACAACGCCAACAAGATGAGCCGGCAACCTCCCCAATACCTGCGCATCGTTTCTCCTTTTCCAAATAGAGTTCCGCTTGACTATTGTCCATTTATGAATACAATATGAGAGGAACGATATCAACTGGATTCCGGCCTGTGTGCGAAGGAAACCCTGATGAACGAAAGCCGACCTCATTGCCGCCTGTCACGCCGCGCCGCTGTGGCCCTGACGCTGTTGCTCGCCATCGCTTCCTGCGATGAGGCCGACCAGACGCTCCGGCGCGAGATGAAAGAAAAGGACTGGTATCGCCTACAATGCGAATACACCGCGCGGGGCGAGACAGTCATCGCCTTCCTGACCGAGGCCCTCCGGAGCCATTCGTCCAAGATTCGCGTCTTTGCCGCCGAGGCGCTCGGCCGCATCGGCAGCCGCGAGGGGGTTCCGGCGCTCCTTCGCGCCATGGGGGATCGCAAGGTGGATGTGCGCTGCGCCGCGGCGATGGCCCTGGCCCGGATCGGCGACCCCGCCACCCTCGAACGGCTGTGCATGGCCGCGCGCGAGACGAAGGCCAAGGGCCGGGCCGCGGCGTGCGAAGCGCTGGGTCTGATGGGCGACAAGGCGGCCATCCCCGAATTGAAAAACCGCCTGACCGACCAGAGCTGGAACGTCAGACTGTCCGCCGCCCGCGCCCTGCGGCAACTCGGAGAACCGTCGGTCATCCCCATTCTGATCGAGTGGGCCGGGACCGAGTCCGAGGAGGTCCGGCAGAAGGCGATTGTCGAGCTGGGCGAGGCGCGGGCGAAGGCCGCCGTGCCGGCGCTGACGGCGCTCCTGGAGAACCCTAAGTGGAATGTCAGCGAGGCGTCGGCCAAGACCCTCGGACACGTCGGCGACGCCGCGGCCGAGGGATCGTTGCAGGACATGCTCAAGTCGAAAAGTGTGCCCATCCGCGCCGCGTCGGCGGAGGCGCTGGGGAAGATCGGCGACCCGAAGGCTATTCCCGCCCTCGGCGAAGCGCTCTCCGACTGGTCGCCGGAGGTCCGCCGCCCGGCCGCGAAGGCGCTGGGGGAGATCGGGGACGCCGCCGCAGGCGAGTCGCTGGCGGACGCCTTGGAGGGCGAAGGGGATCTGTCCGTGTCCGTCTGGCTGGCCGCGTCGCTGCACAGGCTCGGCGCGGAGAAGGCGATGGGGTATATCACGAAGGAGGTCGAGCACCAGGACGGCCTGGTTCGGTTGAACGCTATCGAGGCGTTGGGCTGGCTGCGGTATGAGCCGTCCATTGATCTCATCGCCCTGCACCTGCGCGACGAGCACGGCTACGTCCGCATCGCGTCGGTCCATGCCCTGGCCGCCATGCCGGAGGATTCGTCGCGCGAGGAGCTGGTGAAGGCGCTGAACCACTTCTATCCCGATGTGCGACGGGCGGCGTTTGAGGTCCTGCACGAGCGCTACGGTCCGAAGCTCACGAGTATGCTCGAACCTCGGTAGCATACCTGGGCAGGTCTGCGGTGGCGGCCTACCCCTTCGATCCGCTCAGCAGCAGGCCCTGGACAAAGTAGCGCTGGGCGAGGAAGAAGAGGAGGACCAGCGGCGAGAGCGCGACCACCGACGCTGCCATGAGGTAGTTCACCCACGCGCCTTCGAGCGACTGATACATCCGCAACCCGAGGCTGATGGGATACTTTTCAAAATCCGAGAGATAGATCAACGGCCCCATGAAGTTCTTCCAGTGCGCGATGAAACTCATCACCCCAACCGTCGCCAGGACCGGCTTCGCGTTCGGCAGAAAGATGTGCCGATAAATCTGCCAGTCCGTCGCGCCGTCGAGCCGCGCCGCCTCCTCCATCTCCTGCGGGATGCCTTTGAAGAACTGCCGAAACAGAAAAATGAAGAACGCCCCGCCCCCGAGCCAGTGCGGGATGATCAACGGCTTGTAGGTGTTCACCCAGCCGAGTTCCTGGAAGATGAGGTAGTGGGGGATGAGCAGGATCTGCGCCGGCAGCATCATCGTCGCCAGGAGGACGACGAACCATACCTCCCGCCCCCGCCACCGCAGGCGTGCGAAGGCGTACCCCACGATTGAGCTCGACAACACCTGCCCCACCGTCGCTGCAACGGTAATGATGAGCGTGTTGAACAGAAACCGGAAGAAGGGCAGCTTGCTGAGCGCTTCGTTGTAGTTGCTGAACTGCGGATCCTTCACCAGGAGCGACGGCGGGAACTGATACACTTCGTCCAGCGGCTTCACCGAGGCCGTCACCGCCCAGAGGATCGGGAAGAGGAAGCTGACCGACAAGGCGCAGAGGATGATCAGCATCAGGGCGTTCCACAGGCGCTCCCGCACGGACTGGCGTTCGAGCAGTTTCATTTCGTCTCCCCCTCGTAATAGACCCACGCCGCGCTCGACCGGACGATGAACATCGTGAATGCAAAAATGATGACAAACAGAATCCACGCCAGGGCCGAGGCGTAGCCCATCTCGAAATCCTCGAACGCCTTCTGGTAGAGATACAGGACATAGAACAGCGTGGATCGCGCCGGCCCGCCGCCGGTCATGATGTAGGCCTGGTCGAAGACCTGGAAGCTCCCGATCACGCCCATGACCAGGTTGAAAAAGATGGCCGGGGAAATCTGCGGCATGGTCACGTGCCAAAACTGCGCCAGCCGCCCCGCCCCATCAATGCGCGCCGCCTCGTAGAGCTGCTCCGGCACGTTCTGCAGCGCCGCCAGGAAGATGAGCATCGCCCCGCCCGCGCCCCACAGGCTCATCAGGATGAGCGACGGCTTCGACCACTTCGGGTCGTAGAGCCACTGGGGCGGGTCCCAGCCGGGGGCGATCAGGCCGACGCGCGCGAGGACGTCCGCGACCATCCGCAGGAATGCGTTGAGCAGGCCGAAGTCGGGGTTGAAGACCCACATCCACATCATGATCGTCGCTACGCCGCCGATGACGTGGGGCATGTAGAAGATCGTGCGGAAGATCGAGATGCCCCGGAGCTTCTGGTTGAGCAGCATCGCCAGCAGGAGCGACACGACCAGCCCCAGCGGCACGGCGATGAAACTGTAGTAGGCCGTGTTCCAGAGCGCGATCCGGAAGTTGTCGTCGCCGAAGGCGCGGGCATAGTTCGCCGCCCCCACCCATTCGATTTGCGACAGGCTGATGCCGTTCCACTTCACCATTGACAGCAACAGCGACGCGATCATGGGGAACAGCATCAGAAGGAAGAAACCGACCAGCCACGGCGACGCGAAGATGTAGCCTGTAATACCCCGCCTGTCCCTCATACCACATCCACCTCCCAAACCGAGTGTGCCACGGACAAACTTGTTTGTCCGTGTCTTGCGCAGGGCCACGCACCCCCAAAGCAAGTTTGGGGGTGGCACACCGCAAAGAGGGAATTGGGGGAATATGGCCTCACCCTCATCGCCCGCCCCCCTGCCTCTGCCGCCATGCGGCGCGGTAGCGGTCCGCCGCCGTTTCGTCCGTCGTCGGAAAGAGCCTCATTAGTTCCTCGTCGGACAGGAACTGCCCGATGGCCTCGGCGGGCGTAAGGCGGTAGCGCGAGTCGGGGTTCTGCAGGTCGTCCGTGGCGCGATCCCATGCCCGGCTCATCAGGCTCCAGTGTTCGGTCATCGGCTGCATGCGCGCGTACGTGGCCGCCGCTTCGATGAACTTACCCGCCTGCACGCGCGGGTTTTCGTCCGCAAAGGCTGCCTTCGCCGCCTTCAGCGCGGGGATCGAGCGCTGATACTTCGCGATGATCCTCTGGCACTCCAGCGACGCAAGATGGTGGATGAGGCGCCACGCCTCCTTCTTCTTTTTCGATCCCGTGAAAATCACCACCGAGTCCCACGTGATCCGCGTGAACCTCGGCCCGCCCGGCGAGCGGCGGGGAATGTGGAGCATGTCGTACTGCACGTTGGTCAGATTCAGAAACGGCATGGCCCACGGCCCGGAGGAATACATCGCCACCCGGCCCGTGAAAAATCCGACGCCCGCGCCCAGCGTCCCCAGCTCGGCGATTGACGGCGAGACGTGATACTTATACCGAAGGTCCTGCCAGAGTTGCAGGCTCGCCTCGCACTCCGGGCCGAGGAAGGCGATGCGTTTGAGGTCCTCCTCCATCACCCGCGCCCCCATCCCCCAGTGCCACGGCAGCCAGTAGATGAACCCCGGCAGGAGGAAGCCGAACTGCTCCGCCCGGCCGTCGCCGTCCTCATCGAGGGTGAGAATCTCGCAGAGGCGGACGAACTCGGCGACGGTCCATCGGTCGTCATCAACGACCCATCCCTGCCCGTCCTTAATCAGTCCCGCCGGGCCGGGCAGCCTCCCGACCCGCACTCTCGCCCGCTGGAAACATTCCTTGTTGTAAAGAACCAGATTGCACCCGCCCCAGATCGGGACGCCATACTGACGCCATGACCCGCCCTCGTCGCGGCCGAAGGACTTGACGGACGTCTCCCAGAACTCACCCAGGGCGATCTCCTCCCCCGGCGTCTTGACGTACGGCGTGAGGTCCTCGAACTTGCCCGAATTGACGAACCCCGGAAACGGCTCGTCCTGGAAGAGGATCACATCCGGCGCAGCGTTGGCGACCAGGAGCTGCTGAATCTTCCCCTCGTAGCGGACGCCGACGAGGTACTCCGTCTTCACGGGGATGTGGGGATATGCCTTTGCGAAACTCGCCAGCATCTCCTTCCACATGCGATACTCCTCGTAGCCGCCCCAGAAGGAGACGCGCAATGGCGCGGACTCATCCGCAGGCATATGATGCCGGACGGTATCGGCGAACATCCAGTAGCCGAGCGCGACCGCAAGGAGCATGACGAACGAAGCGCGGAGCATGATTGCCAACCGAAGAATCAGGAATTCCATCTACATGCATCATTGTCGGGACTGTGGGCCGCTTGTCAAGGCCGAATTTATCTCCACACTTGCCATTCGATACGGCTTTGCCCGGAATTATTAAGACAGTCTTGACACGCAGTCTCGATCTAGTACAATGGGTCCCGTAGTTTAATTCCCCGAGGCGAAGTACAATGATGACGAGCTACCAAGTCGTTCGGAGGGCTATTGAGTTTGAACGGCCGGAGCGAGTGCCGCTCCAGTTCGCAGCCCTGGGCGTGGACGATACCTTCCACATCGGGCCGAAGATGCAGTGGCAGGACCTCTCCGCCAGGGAACGCTTGGACGAGTGGGGATGCCGATGGGAGAAGAGCGAGGTCAAGAACATGGGCCAGGTGAAGGGGCATCCCCTTGACGACTGGCGCAAACTGAAAAGCCACAAGTTCCCCGACGCTTCCGACGACTCGCGCTATGTGCACATCGCCCAGGCCATCGAAAAGGCCGGGGACAATTACGTCATCGCAACCAACAGCAACGGCCTCTTCGAGCGGCTCTACTTCCTGCACGGCTACGCCGAGTCGCTGGCCGACATGCTCCTGGAGCGGCAGAATGTCGAGCGGCTATTGGATATTATCCTTGACTACCATATCACCACCGTCCAGAAGTACGGCGAGATCTCCAAGGGCCGCATTCACGGCTACAACTTCTGCGACGACTGGGGCACTCAGAAGGGCACGACTATCAGCGTGCCCATGTTTCAGGAGGTCTTCAAGCCCCGATACAAGAAATTGTTTAACGCGATCCATCGCTGCGGCATGCACGCCTGGCTGCACTCCTGCGGCAAGGTGAACGATTTCATCCCTGAATTCATCGAGGTCGGCCTCGATGTGATCAACCTGCAGCAGCCCCGCGCCCTCGGGATTGAGGAGGTCGGCGCGCGATGCCGGGGAAAGATCTGCTTCTCGACGCTCGCCGACATCCAATCCACACTCCCCCACGGCACGGACGAGGATATCGAGGAGGAGGTGAAACTGCTCCTGGAAAAATGGGGCACGCCGAAAGGCGGGATCATCGCCTCGGACTACGGCGACGGCGAGGCTATCGGCGTCCCCATCGAGCGCAAGAAGGTTCTCCTCGAAGCCTTCCAGAAGTATGGGAATTACCGGCGGCAGAAGGGCAAGCCCAGACCGTAGGAAACGCGCGTCAAAAAACCGTCCACGCCTTCGGATGTTCGGCGAAGTAGAGGAACTCGATCGCCGGGAAGACATCGGCGAGGTGCCTTGCAAGGTTCTCGATCCCCCACATCTCCGTCGTGCCGTGCTCCACCGTGATAACCCCGACACCAAACTCAGCGAAGCGCTGCCGCTTGGCCCAGTACGACGCGCCGTCGAAGCAGACGATGAGGACGTCCGATCCCTTCTCGATCATGTCTGTGTCCGGTCCGCCACAGCCCACCCCGAGCGATGGACGCGAGACCTTCATGTCCGGATCGCCGATCACCTGCACGCTGTCCTGCCCGAGGGGCTTCACCTTGTCGGCGATATGCTTGGCGAACTTGCGCAGCGCGGTCGGCTCGATCTGATACACGGCGTGCCAGCGCGTCGTATCCTCGGCGATGAAGTCTGTCAGGCCAAGGCCCTTTGCCCACGAATCGCGGATGCCGATCCCGGGCCAGTTATCCCAGGTATCATGGGCCCGCAGGACAACCATACCGGTTTCCTCCAGGAACCGGAACTTGGTGATGCCCGGCTCGACGCCGCGGTACTTCCGCTCAGGCGCGTCATGCTCCCAGAACGTCGGCTCGTGCGTGATGAACAGCTCGCACCCCGCCGAGTGCGCAGAGCGAAGGTTCTCGATACACGCCACCCACCCGACGCCGGCCCGTCGGACCTCCTTCGCCGGGTCGCCGATCTTCACGGTGTCCACCGTCCGCTCCGGATTGACCCACGGCGCGTTGGAGATGAGATGATTGCGAATGTCGTTTGTGTTCATTGTCCCTTGCCCTTTCTGTCGGAAGACCAGTTTCCACACAGAGTATACCCGGCGGGATCGAGGGATCAAGCGCAAAGGGGTGCATGTGAGCCCGGACGCCGCCCCTTCCGGCCCTTGACGGACCTACTCGCGGCGCGGCGACCCCGATTTCCAACCCTCCGGAAGCGGCGCCGACAGGGCGCACCGGAACCCTACGAAAAACAGCGGGTGCGGCCGCACGAATGGATGTTGTGTCGAGGTGCGCAGGTCATCCTGGTTCGCGCCCCAGTGCCCGCCGCACATCATCTGCCCGTCGCCGCGGGAGTCCGAACCGGCCGCACCGATGACCCATTCCTGCACATTGCCCGCCATGTCGTAACACCCGAAGGGACTGAGATCGTCCTTGAACTTCCCCACCGGCGCGGCCTTGCCGCCGAGCTTCATCATCTCCCGGCCCCCGCGCATGGGGTCCACCTGGGAGTTCAGCCACGCAAAGTGCTTCTCGCGCTGGCCCTTGCACCGACAGCCCGCCTGATAGCAGTCGTTCGCCCGGCCCGATCCGTACGTATCGCCCCACGGATACTCCCGCAGCTTCTTTCGGGACGCATCCCACCCCGCCGCCTTCACCCACTCGGCCGCGGTGGGCAGCCGTTTCCCGCACCAGGCCGCATACGCCGCCGCCGACTCATAGGGCAGATTCACTACGGGATGATTCTCCTGCCCCTCCGGAGGTCTGCCGCCGTTTTGCATCCACTGCGGAGGTGGGAATGCTCCCGTGGCCTCGACAAACGCCGCGTATTGCGCGTTGGTCACCTCGTACTTTTCGATGAAGAATGCATCCACCTGGACCTTCTTCTCAGTGGCCTGACCGCGTCCGTCCGCGCCTCGATCCTTCATCAGGAACGTCCCGGCGGGGACATACACCATCCCTACCGGCGCTTCGATCTTTTTGCCGTTGCTGGTGATGACATGTGTCGCTCGGGAGAGTGGATCGGGGATCTTCTCGCCGGTCGCCGCCGTGGCGACGTATTTCTCTTGAGCCGGTTTTTCTACGGCAGGTTTTGGCTCCGGCTCGGCCGGCTGGGCGGCAAGGGGGGGCGGCTTTTTCCCTTCTTCTCGCACAAGCGGCTTGGCGACTGCGGCAACCGGGGCTGTCTTCTCCGCTTCTTTCGCCGTGGGCGGCGGCTCGGGCTGCGGCGGTTTGGGTTGTAGTTCGGGTTTCGTCGCCGTGGGCGCGGCTTCGACCGGCAACGGCTTCGGCTCCGCCTTGACCTCCGCTACTGGTTCCTCTTGCACCTTCACGGGCTCGGGGGCCGCTGTCGGTTGTTTGGGCGTCGTCTCCGTGGGCTTGTGGAGTGGTTTCGGGGGCGTCTCCACGGTGTGCGCCCCTTTGCGCTCGGGCACATCGCGGCCCATTTGCATCCAGACCCCCACCCCAATCCCCACAGCCATAGACAGCCCAATCGCCGCGACAAATGCGAACGTCCTCAATCCGGCGCGCTGCGGCCGCATGGCCCGCTTCAGTTGGCGCTCGGTCTTGCGGCGAATCCGGCCCTGCGTCCATCCCCGCTGGAGCTCATCGGCCGCCTCCTCACAGCTCTGATATCGGTCCTCGGGCCTCTTGGCCAGCATCTTGAGTGTGACCATGCAGAGCCACGAGGGAAGCCCATCCACGAATGACCCCGGCGAGGGGGGCGGCGTGTCCCTATGTTGCAAGAGGAGCGCCATCGCGTTCTCGCCCAGGAAGGGGGGCCTGCCGGTCAGCATCTCAAACAGCGTGCACCCGAGAGAATAAATGTCGCTGCGCGCGTCGGTGGGCCGCCCCTCGCACTGCTCCGGGCTCATGTAGCTGGCGGTGCCCATGATCTGACCGTCGGTCGTCAGTTGCGTGCGCGCCTGCGACACCTTGGCCAGGCCGAAGTCGGTCACCTTCACGCTCTCGTCTTGCATGAGCATGATGTTGCCCGGCTTGATGTCGCGGTGGATGACGCCCCGATGGTGGGCGAAGGCCAGGGCCTTGGCCACGTCAATCGTGATCCGCACGGCCTCCGAGGCGTGAAGCGTCCCCTCCCGTTGGATCCGCTGGACCAGCGACTCGCCGTCCACCAGTTGCATCTCGATGAAGAAGTACCCCCCAGCCCGGTCAATGGAATAGACCGGCACGATGTTGGAGTGTTCGAGCTTCGCCGCGGCGCGGGCCTCGCGGACAAAGCGCTTCCCCAGCTCGGGGTCCGTCTCGACGGCCTTCTCCGGAATGACCTTCAGTGCGACCTGTTTATCGAGTCGAAGGTTATTCGCCCGATAGACGGAGGCGATCCCGCCCTCTCCCAGTTTTTCGAGAATCCGAAAGTCGGCAAGGGCCTTGCCGACGAGCGGGTCAGACGCAAGCTTTTTCTTCGCCATGGTTTGTTCGTTCGGGTCAACCACGGGGACAACGCAGCCGCAGGCGGGGCACGCCGTCTTCTTCCCGATCAGGGACGCGGGGACCGCCAGCTTCCGGCGACATTGAGGATTAGGGCATCGGATTTGAAGGGACATCGCTCATCCCTGCGGAGAACCTGGTAGCATCGCCCGTTTATTCATTCTATTCCCCAGCTCCCCATCGGTCAACATCAATCCGGGGTATCGCCTCCGAAGGTGTGGACAATTCGCAGACGCGCCGCTGGGTTAATTGGCCTCCCCGGTCTTCCAGTCGAATGTCACGGTCCGGCCGTCGGCGGTGAACCTCCAGTTATCGCCGTCGGTCTGCAACTGGACGCGGGCCGGTTTCGCGTCGGCCTTTGACCATGACAGCGCCACGGCGTTCTGCCAGTGCGCACGCTTTGTCATCGGCCGGATGGTGAACATGCTCCAATCCTTGTCCTTGCGATCCTTGTGACCCTCGCGATCCTCGCCCTTCACGTCTTCCGCCACGACCTTGATGTCCCTGGGCGTCAGTATCTCCAGCCGAAGCGCGGCCCCCTTGCCTGTCATGGTGAAGGCGTTGCCGTCGCGCGTTGCCTTAGGCTGTTCGGGATGGAACCGGACCTCCAGGTCCCGCGCCTCGTCCAGAGCGATGTCATCAAGGACGATCAGGACATCGGGCTTCAGGAAGAGAAGGTGGCGTATGTAATGCTTGAGGCCGATGTCGCGCGGGTAGGACTCCGTGCCGTCGCCGGCGAAGTGGTCCAGCGCGGCGGTCGAGGTCGCCTTGATCACGCGCGGCCGGGCCTTTAGTTTGAGAAGCGTCCCGTTGTTTGCCCACATGCTGCCCTCGTTGAGCTGGCCCTTGCCGTCAATGAGCAAAGTGTTATGTTGTCCGGTCCACTTCTTGCGGTAGCCGTCGTCGCGGATCAGCCACTCCCCGCACCCGAAGATGACGAAGTGATTCGCGTCGGGGTGGACGTGCCCCCCTCCCGGATCGTAGTCGAACTCCTGAACGCCCTTGTGCCCGATGAAGGGCCCGCACTTGAACACCACGAGCGACTCGCCGCCCGACCAGTCCGTTCGGGCCGAGACGATCTCCATGTCGGCGAAGTGTCGCATCGTGGGCAGGTCGCGCGGATGCTTCGGCTCCACGGTCGGATCGTACCAGATCATATTGAGCCATCGCGCCGAGGGCGCGTCAATATTGGCATCATCAATCTCCTGCGCCAGCCACTGGGCGTGGCCGTCGCGGTACTCCGCCGCGAGGGCCCGCAGCAGATGGTCCGGGCCGTACCAATGGGAGCGGGGGCAGTCGGCAATGTCAACGATACTGTTGCGCGGGGCCCATGCCTGGTGAGGCAGCGCCAAGTACTGATCATAGGCCGCCGTGTTCTTCCACCAGGCGTTGTCGTACATGTCCACGTCGAGCAACTGCCGCGCGACGTGCATGAACTTGAGCAGGTATTCGACGCCGTACTCCCAGTATCCCGCGCCCTCATGGCTTGCGCCGTCGGGTCCGAGGGCCTCCATGGATCGCTTGAACTTGTCGAGGGCGAAGCCGACCCATTTCCGCGCATCCTCGTGCTCGTCACAAATCGCAAGACCGGCAATACTTAAGCCGCAGACATTGACCCACAGATGGTTCTGCATATACGACCTCCGCCACCAGGCGCGGTTCGTTGCCGCGGCCTCGAAGACGACCGTCCCCCGCCGGATGATCGTGTCGCGGATCGTCGTTCGGGCCTGCTCGTCCAGGTCGTCGTAGCACCAGTCATAGACGATGCCCAGGCCAAAGAGCTGGTGACCTGTGGACAGGTCCATGCCGTCAACGGTGCCGAGGCCCCATGTCTTGTAGCCGCACGACGCCAAGGCCCACTCCCTCGCGCTGTCGAGGTACTTCCTCTCGCCAGTCAGGACGTAGGCCATGGCAAGGTTGGGCATCGCGTTGCCCACCTCGCGCTGCCAGAGCTGCTCGTGTCCGCTCCAGCCGTCGTCCTCGCGGTACTTCGGGGCGCCGTGCTTCACGCAGGAGTCGGCCTGGGCCTGGATCTCCTTCCATATCCCCGCGTGCGTCGTCTTCATGGCCTCCTTCAACTCGGCGATGCGTTTTCCGGTGAGGTAAATCCGGGGATGGATGCCCTGCGCCTTCTGGAGCGGCCTGGGCATGGGAACCAGATCGAACTTGTCGAAGTAGGTGAATCGCTCGATGGGCTCGATCATGACATGGTCCAGATAAGCAGCGATTTCCATGGGGCCGCTGCCGCCCTTTTCGAGGGCGACCCAGCATGTCCCGACGCCGTCGGGCGCCTTGAACTCGCCAGCGAGGCGCTGCCATGTTCCCAACTTGCGGTCATCGTAGTGTTCGGTGTCCACGCGGCCAAGGCTGCCCTTGCCGTCCTCGGGGACGAACTCGCACTTAAGATACGGCGCCGGCGTGTTCTTGCCGAGCCTGTCCACGCGCACCCATGCCGATAGGCGATAGAGCTGCCCCGGTGTCATGGGGTGGCTGTCGGAGATGGCGTAGTTCCAGCCGACATCGCTCTTGCCGTGGATGTGCAGGCTCGACTTGAACAGGCCCTCCGCGCCGACGCCTTCGGCGCGGGCGACGGCGATGGTCTCAGCGCGCGGATGCCAGCCCGTCTCGGCTTTCTGGAAGTCCCAGACGATGGCCCGTGGCGGTGCGGTTTCGCATCCCATCAGCAACACTCCAAGCCACATAAACAGCGCAATGCGGATTCTCGACATCGGTTCATGCTCCACCAATTCAGTATGGTTGGTCACATTCCCAGTATCACGAGTCCCCGAACTTCATATACAGGTAACGCACAGGTAATAGATTCCACTGGCCGAGGCGGCAAGGATGGCAAGGATCATGGCGATGTTCCACGCCGCCGCCGCGCCCGTCGGCTTCCGGTCGCCGAGATACTCCTTGCGATTGTGCAGGATGAAAAAGGCGATGTAGGCGATCGGCAGGAATATGCCGCAGATTGCCGACGTGGGCACGGCGATCCACATAGCCATTTTCCCCCAGAGCACCGTGCCCAGGACCCCCGGCGCGGGGATCAGCGCGGCGAGGCGGTAGCGCCAGCCCGTCGGCTCCCACCCCATGATCTCACAGACGATGAACGCGCTCATGAGCATGTGGATGGTGATGGTGCTCAGGGCCATGCCGATCAAACCCAAGTCGAAGACCATGCGCCCCAGGGGCATCGGACTCAAGACCTGCGCGGCCAGCGTGGCCGGCACGAACGTCTGGTTCGGGTCGGCGAGGATGGCCTGGAACTTTTCGGACCCCGGCAGCGTGTTCGCCGCAGCGATGATCATCAACGACGCGGCGATCGAATACGGAATGAACATGCCCGTAAGGAGATCGAAGCGGGACAATCGCCGGTGCTCCGTTCCCCAGCCCTTGGCCAGAAGTGTGTAGGGAAACAGGAAGGTCATGTTGATCCCCACTGCCGCGCCGAACCCGGCCATCATAACCGACACGCCGCGTGCATCCCTCGGGATGTGGAAGCAGAAAAAGCCGCGCCACAAATCGCCCCACTTGATGCCCGTCAGACAAACGACAAGCAGGAAGGCCAGGACGATCATCCAGACCATGTACTTCAGCATCTGTTCGTAGATGCGAACGCCGCGCGAGCTACGCCCGTAGGTCCACGTGATCGCCGTCGCCAGGAGGAGGATAACTACTCCAAAGACCCACGGCGGGATCACGACGTTCTCCTTTGTCAGCGCCTTGACCATGTCCTGCGCCATTCCGCCCGCCAAGGCGTACTGGGGGAAGTGCCAGATGATCGTCGCCGCGAGCGACGCCAGCGCCCAGGCCCACGCCACGCCGGGATGTATGAAGCGCCGCATGGCATGAAACGGCCGGACGCCGGTCGTGAGCGTCTGGTAGGACACGGCGGAGAGCATAATGACGCCGAGCAGCATCGCAAACGGCTGGAGCCAAAGCAGCTTATACCCCAGGAAGCCTCCTGCGAAGAGCGACGCCCCCGCGCTGCCGCCGCCGAGGGTAACGGCGCTCTGCATCCAGCCGGGACCCATTCTGGAGAGGTAGCCCCGCCATCGAGTGAGCACGCCCTTGCCCTCCAGGTCCTGGAGCCATTGCTTTTCCTCGGCCAGGGCATCGGGGTCCCACTTGGCCACCATGGGCAGGCCGCGCGCCAGGTCGCTCGTCCCGTGCTTTCCCGCGTCATTGCTCATGCTATGCGTGTCCTCCAATGGAACATCCTATAACAACTGCAACGGAGAAGGTTATCGCGAAGGATGTGGCGGTGTCAATGGGGTGCAAATGCCAAGAAACTGGTCATGGGCCTCTGCCCAGGAACTTGGCGTCCGGCAACAGCATACAAACAAATGTGTTGTGATGCGTGAGGAATCGGTTGCCCTTTGCCGCCGCCCACCTACTTGGCGCAGACCGCGAAGTTCGGATCGTGTCGTCATCCCATGTCTCCAAATTCCTTCCACAGCGCAATCCCAAGACTGACCATTGGTTAGGATTAGGCTTGCTGCCAATTTACCAGACCATTACCGGACCGCCGTTCTTTGGCACGCAGATTGTTATTGGGGTATGTTGGCCGCCTTCCCCGCAGGGGAAGACAGCAAGCGTGGGGGGAAAATGGGGAACGGGATGGAGCGTAGATCGTGGGAGAGGGGCAGCTTGCTCCACCTCCGGGGCTGTGCGCCGAGCGGCATCATCCAAAGTGGTGGCTTCACGACGGGTATGGGGGATCTCGCGGCGCGGTAGTCGGTGACGTGCCAATAGGGCCACAGATAGCCCCTATGTTCCATTTTCGTGTAATGCACATCCCCCTTCTCATTGATCACATACGTGCACCTGCCGCGAATCTCCGACGGCTGTGGCCCAGTTGCCTTTAGGGCCGGCGAGGGACACTCTTTCGCATGCCTACCAAAGGAATCTTGCCCCAGGAAAAAACCTGGGCAGGAAGGATCCTGAAACGCCCCCCGATGTCGCCTCGGCACGGCGTAAAGCACGAAGTGTTTTTCCTGCAAGTCTATGATATCCCCATGTTTAGCCGGGTCCAAAGGCGTACTCCACTTCGCGGCTCTCGCATCCGATCTCCCATCGAGAACCCTATCGTCCATCCCGCCCTTTTCTGGATATGGCAGGAATACGACAACGCTGCACGGATGGCGCTCGGCACAGACCACATCTTGCTTTGGATAATAGAGCGCCACGTAAATCGAAGCGATGTACGTAGGAGAAATGGGGGCGGGCGGCGAGCCATCATCTGCCCTTCTGGGAGGCAAGCTGCCCACCATCTCATTAAGCCATGCAAACTCGCCAATTCCATCACGGTCCTGGTCAACTTTGACGTTTTTCCTAAACAGAAGTTCTCTCTCCCTGATAAGCCTCAAGCTGCCAACTATTACGCCATCCTTTCGGAGCAATAATCTTTCCTTGTGAATCCGCCATACAATCACTCCCAAGACAAGCAGCGCGAAAAGGACGACAAGCATTGCTATTATCGTTTTCCGTCCCATCGTCAACGCCTTCCGTTCTCGATGGCCTTGCGTTCCCTTCTGTCACGTACACGCCCTCAGCTATTGAAGCAATCACCAACGTGAGGGTAGATCTATCAGGGATGCGCCTGGCTGAAATGTGACCCTGCTAAATATAGGGACAGAGGGGTTGTTGAAAAACCCTGTTCTTGTAGCCGCAGGCTTCAGCCTGCGGGGCCGTGATGCGTCAAACCGCACCCGTAAAGGGTGCGGCTACAGTCGGTGTTCGCCTCGCGGGGGTTTTTCAACAACCCCACAGACGGTAGATTTTGAGCATGTATTTTGTTGCGCAGAGTGGTGTGGAACATTGTAAAGTTTTCCGTTGCCCTTTCGAGTCATGACAACGGGAGTGTACCCTATGGATGGGAGTTTGTCAAGAATAGGCAATCGTCCATAGGCCGCAGTGCAACCACTGCGTCGGCTCGTTTGCCCGCGTTCCGATTCGACCCTTCTGCGCCAAACAGGTGTGCTCGATCTGAAGCAGGTGCGCGAAACGCACGAATTCGGCGCGGCAAGGGTGAATAAAGGCTTTCCCCCGTCCCGCCGGCGGCGCGATCGCTCACGCCGTATACATTCCGCCCGTTCCCGGGAGCGGCCCGCCCAGATAGAAATCGGCGAAAATTCAGGATTCGTCGGTTGTCATATTTTGTATTGTAAGTATATCATAACACGATAGTTATTTAGGTTTGACCTATTCTCCGAATCCCCCGGATTTCCCCCGCCGTCGTTCGGAAGCCGTTTCCGGCACATCCGTTGCTAAAGTTAGCCGGTATGGAAAAAAAAGCCGTAACCTCTGAATTGTTTTGCTTCTGATGACGTAGATGAAGGAACGGGTGAATGACCCAGGTTTATCTAAATCGGTTGACAGGAGAATGACATGAAGGCGGGATGGGTGATCGCATTCGTCGTGGTGATCGTCGGCAGCGCGGCGGCCGCATTGTTGTGGCCCCACATCCAGGGGATGGATACCCAGTTTGGAAAGATTCAATTCGGCCAGCCGAAGGCGCAAGAAGAGGCCAAGAAGAAGGAAGCGAAGCCGGCTGAGGAGAAGCCGAGCAAGGAGCAGCAGGGCGTCCTGCTCGTTGAGGAGGGGAAGAAGGCCGAGATGAAGGAGGACTGGGCCGCCGCGATCAAGAAGTACACCGAGGCTCGCAAGCTCTGGCCCGTCGAGTCGCTCAAGATGAGACTGCTTGCCGCCAAGGCCGTGGAGGAGGCCCTGGACCACACGAAGCAGGGCCGCGTAGGCGACGCCCTCGCCCGCTACGATGCCTGCAAGGAGCACATCCACAACAAGGCGTTCGTGGAACACAAGATGAAGGGCCTGAAGGAGTATGAAACCGAGTACCAGAAAGGAGTGACGAGTTGCAAGGCGGGGAGGCTCCGCGAGGCGATCCCATTCTTCGTCAACGCCAAGTCCCTGGCAGCCAAAGAGGGTTTTCGCAGCAATGCGGACCAACTGTGCAGGGAAATGGAGAGCCAGCTACGCAAGGAGAAGGAGGGGGTCCAGGCGGTTGAGTCTGTTCTCAACGCGGCGGCGGCGCGCGGCGACTGGTTCGTCGTGGTGGCGCTGTGCCGAGGGTACCGGGGCGATGCGACCCTGAGCGGGCTGCATGACGCCCTGGCCGCCCACGAGAGCAAAGCGCGAGGCTCAATCGCCGGAAACCCCGCGGAGTTCCCCGCCCTTCGCATGGACGAGACGCTGAAGCTGCAGACGATCCACCTCAAGGACGACAAGGCCGATCCGGTGATCGGGCGGATCGTGGACGAGGGCGACATCGCCGTGAAGATCGCTGTGGAAAAGGACGGCAAGACGGTCAATCGAATGATCCTCAAGAACAAGATAGACCGCATCGAGCGGGAGACGGATATCCGCTCCCTGAACCGCGCCAGGGCCATCGCCCTCCTCGGGCGCGCCGCGACCCAGGCGCAGAACAAGAACGCGGAGGGCCTGCTGCGGATCGCCGGCCAGGTGTACCACGAATTCAGCGACCTGGATGTCGCCGACAACGCGAAGGTCCAGATCGAGGCTGCCGGCCTGCCGGAGGGCCTGGACGCCCTCGTGGCCAAGGCCACCGCGGACCTGACGACAAAGGCCGTGGCCAAGGGCAAACCGGACAAGGAAAACAAAGCCGGCGCAATGGGCACGGTTGACCCCGTCACGGTCGAGACCGAAAAGCATAAGGAGCAGATAGATGCCGCCATCAACAAGAACAAGGAAGTGAAGCCCAAACAGAAGCGGACGACGGAAAGGGTGATCTTCAATTGAACCCTTCCCGTGCGCAAAACAAAGCAGCGCAGAACATCGGCATGGTTGCACTGCAGAAAGCGCATCGCGCCGTCATCGGCGGATGCGAGCTCATCGAGCAGATCGGCCGCGGCGCGATGGGGAGCGTCTTCAAGGCCCGGCAGTTGAGCATGGACCGCATCGTCGCCATCAAGCTCCTCTCGCCGCGGTTCGCCGAGGACAAGGAGTTCGTCGCGCGCTTCAAACGCGAGGCGCGGGCCGCGGCGAGGCTCTCCCATCCGAACGTCATCCAGGCCGTAGACGTGGGGCAGTCCCAGGGCTACCACTACTTCGTCATGGAATACGTGGACGGCAGGACCATTTCGTCGCTCATCGAGCAGCACGGGGCGCTGTCCGAGGCGTTCTGCATCAACGCCGCCGTCCAGATCGCTCGCGCTATCCAGGCCGCCGAGAGACTCGGCATGGTTCACCTCGACATCAAACCCAGCAACCTCATGATCACCCTTGAGGGAACTGCTAAGCTGGCTGATTTCGGAGTGGCCATGCAGACCGTTGATTGGGCCTCGGATGTGCAGCCCCAGGACGTGTTCGGCACACCGGAATACATCTCCCCCGAGCACGCCCTGGGGACCCCTAATCTCGACAGCCGCAGCGACATCTACTCGCTCGGCGCCACGCTCTACAAGATGCTGACCGGCAGGCGCCCGTTCAATGGGGCCTCGGTGCGAGAGATGGTGGACGCCCGTTTCCTGAACGACCCGGCGTCGCCCCAGACGCTCAACCCGTTCCTCTCCGATGGAATCTGCGCCGTCGTCGCCAAGATGATGGCGCGCGACCGCGGCGCGCGCTACCAGAACGCGGCTGAACTCATCGAGGACCTGGAGTACGTCCTCGCGCGCCCGTCCACGGGGGCGATTGCTGCTGCGGCGTCTGCGCCGCAGCAGCCTACACACGCCCCCGAACCGGTCCCCGACAGCCCTGTCGCGCAGCCTGTGTATGTTGTGGAGGCGCGAAAGTCCGCGCTCGGGGCCGTGGTCGGCAGTTTCCTTCTCGTGGCCGTGGGCATCGCCACGTTCCTGCTCGTTCGTAACCCGGAAATCCTGGCAAACATCCTGCGGACGTTCTGATATCCCGCCAAGCGCGAATCCACGAACGCCCTCCCCACAGAGGACACAGAGAACGGCCAAGACACAGACGCAGATTAACGCTGATTCCCACAGATAGGATTTCTTGCTGTGTCCATCTGCGTTAATCAGCGTCTGCGGGGTTGTTGAAAAAGCCTATTCCTGTAGCCGCAGGCTTCAGCCTGCGGGGCCGTTGAGTCGCCAAACCGCACCCATAAAGGGTGCGGCTACAGTTGACGTTGGCCTCGCGGGGGTTTTTCAACAACCCCTCTGCCTCTTTCTTCGCGTCCTTTGCGTCCTTTGCGAGAGGTGCCTTGTCCGTCATTCCCGCGGAAGCGGGAATCCACGCACACCCACCACGAAGATCACGAAGCACACGAAGGGAGGAAGAGAAGCCAAGAGTCAACGATCCTTCCGCCCCTGGTTTTTTCTTTACATTCAAGAGGTGCCGCCTACAATGGAGAATCCGAAGAGACAAGAAGGCGCACAATATCCTGGAATAATCGAAGGAAAGCGCAAAGGAGGGATGGGATGAAACGTGTGATGGCGCTCGTAGGCCTGTCTGTGATTGTGGCTCTCTCCGCCTCCATAATCGCCGAGGCGCAGAGCAAGAAGAAAGGCAAAGAGCCGGAACTCTCAATCTCGAAGCGCGGCAACCTGCTCCTGGAGGATGATTTTTCGGACAAGGAACTCTTGTGGACTTTTGATTCAAACCGGTGCAATTGGAAGGTCGTCAACAAGACGCTTGCTACCAAATCCACCGGGGCGAGTGACAAAGTCTATGTCTCTCGCAGTTTTCAGCCGACAGAGGACATAATCGTTGAGATGAAGATGTTTTTGCCGATACAATCTCGCGGCCTCATCGGCGCATCTGCCTTTGGCGATCGCGGTGTGCAAGCGCATGTTATCCCGAGCAAGAAAACCTTCGAGATTTGGAACTTCATCTTTCAGACCTGTAATGACTCTGTGGCTGTCGGCCCACTTTCCTATCAAAAGCCAAGATGGGTGCAAGCGGCGTATGAGATGATAGCGGGGAGATATGCCCTTACTGTAGACGGCAAGACCATCCAATGGGAGCAGGTTCCGTACGAGAAGGGCAAACGAGGGGTGATAAAAGTCTTTGTTTGGCAAAGCGTCGAGGAATTGGCCGCCATTGACGACGTGAAAGTCTACGAAGCCCTGCCGAAGGATGAAGGGAACGACAAGGACGACAAGGGCAATAAAAAATGACGAATTCCTAAGCCCGAATGCCTAATGAATGACTAATGACGAAGCCCGAATGTCTAAGAGGACTATCCTCGCAGGGTCGGCATTAGGCATTGAGCGATTCGGCATTCGTTAGTCATTCGTCATTAGTACCTTAGTGGTAAAATCCTGCTCAAAATGGTAAGGATTTTTCCTGTTTGGTTCCGGCTACGCCGGGTTATTACCTTACCGCTAAGATCATTGTCAAAATGGTCATGATTTTTGATTCATGCAATAGCGTTTTGAGTAAACCCTGGGAGAATGACCATCTCTCGAAGCTTGAGGGCCATGGCTGTCACGGTGCGTCCG
>JBFMAD010000031.1:0-83648 GCA_040755855.1 Planctomycetota bacterium
GTTCATTGCGTTGTCCTTGGGTCAATTCCATCTTCATTCACCTCCTCTACTCTCTTATACCACATCAGGAGGCAAATGTCAACTTATTTAGTTAATCACCATAAGCCTGCGACTACATTTGGGCAACGCGCCCTTCATTCTACATTTTACAGAAAACCGCCACAACCTATTAGTGCGCGCGATTTATAAGGTGTTTATTCCATCCTCTCACAATCCGAGATTGCATAGTAAAATGTAGAATGAAGACCTGACCCCAATTGGGCCTTGCGCCGACCCGCCGTGCGTGGTAGAATCCACCCCATGAGCGACCTGAAGGACATCGCGGCGAAGGTGGAGAACGGAGATCGCCTGACGCGCGACGACGGCGTTGCGCTCTACGCCTCCGACGACCTCTTCACCATCGGCCGTCTTGCCAACCTCGTCCGCGAGCGGAAGAACGGCAACGCGGCCTACTACATCGTCAACCACCACATCAACTACTCGAACGTCTGCCGGAACGAGTGCCGCTTCTGCGCGTTCAGCCGGCGGGACGGCGAAGATGGGGCCTACAAGATGTCGCTTGACGAGGTTTTCGAACGCGCCGACCACGCGGCTAAGGCGGGGGCGACGGAGCTGCATATCGTCGGCGGCTGCCACCCCGACCTGCCCTACGACTACTACCAGACGATGATCGCCGGGCTGCACGTACGCCATCCGAAGATTCATCTCCAGGCGTTCACCTGCGTCGAGATCGCGAACCTGGCCGAGATCACGCGCAAGAGCGTGAAGGACGTGCTGGCCGACCTCAAAGACGTCGGCCTCGGGTCCCTGCCCGGCGGCGGGGCGGAGATCTTCGCCGACCGGATTCGACGCGAACTGTGCCCCGAGAAGTTACCCTCGCAGGGATGGCTCGACACGGCGAGGCAGGCCCACGAACTCGGCATCCGCACAAACGCGACGATGCTCTACGGCCACATCGAGACGGCGGCGGAACGGATTGACCACATGATCCGCCTCCGCAAAGTCCAGGACGAGACGGGCGGGTTCATGAGCTTCATCCCCCTTGCCTTTCATCCCGAGAACACGGGCCTCTCCGACCTGCCGGGCACGACGGGCCTGCTCGATCTGAAGACGATGGCCGTCGGGCGGCTGATGCTCGACAACTTCGATCACATGAAATCGTTCTGGATCATGCTCGGCGTGAAGCTGGCGCAGGTCTCGCTCAGCTTCGGCGCGGACGACGTGGACGGCACGGTGATCGAGGAGCGCATCACCCACGCCGCCGGCGCGAAGACCCCCCAGCGCCTCACCGTCGAGGAGATGACCCGCCTGATCCTCGAGGCCGGCCGCGAGCCGGTGGAGCGGAACACAATCTACCAGCGAATCATCCGCGACGGCCCCGCCTGGCGCATCGCCCCATAGCCGCCGACTGCTAAGATGGCCGCTAATTCCTCCGGCAAACCCCTGAATCAAATTCCTGTAGATACAATGGCCACCCGCCGTCGCGTAATACTAATTGGCCATCATATCATACGTAGAGTATTTAGCCATGGGAAGAAGGTCATGGATCGAACCAGATCGGGGGAACCCATGAGGTTGCGGACGCACGCGCCTCGCCCTTGACTCGCGCCTGCGCATCGGGGACAATATGGCCTGCAGACGCCTGTGGACCGGAAAGCAATGTTCAAACACAGGGAGAGAATGCCATGACTCGACTGACGCTTATTGCTGCGGCCCTGGCCGCCTGCCTGACCGCGTGGGCTGGGGATGAACCCCGGATCGTCCTGACCCTCGATGTCACGTCGCGCGGCGTCGAGGCGACCGACCACGTGGCCCAGCTTGATGTGGACCTCGCGGAGGTGGAGCGGGTCCTCGAGGTAACGAAACGCGCCGTCATGGAAAACGGCGGAATTTCCTTCCAGGGCGGCAAGCCCATCAATCCCCGCCTCATCGGCGTCATGGAGGTCGGTCCCGACGGCAAGCCGCTGGGCGAGACCGCGTCCCAATTCGACGTCGCGGAGGACGCCCGCGGCGCGCTGCTCTGGCTGGTGAAGGGCAAGCTGGTCCCGAACCAGACCCGGCGCTTCGCCGTGTTTGTGAAGAAGGTCGGCGCCCCGGCGAAGGCGGAGGGCCTGAAGGCAACCGAATCCGCCGAGGCCGTCGCCGTCGAGAACGAGCACTTTACGATCGTTCACCCGAAGAACGCGAATGGCGGTTTGCCGAAGGAGATCACGTTTAAGAAATCGGGCAAGAGCGACTCCACGCTGACATTAAACGACCGCCTGCATGACAAGGCTTCGAATACCGGTTATTCCCTCCGCAACGACGCGAAGCCGAAGGTCCGCATCGCCCACAGCGGCCCGCTCCGCACCGTCGTCGAGACGGAGGCGCGGTATCTGACGGCCGAGGGGAAGTCGAATGACGCACGGCCGTCGGCGGTCTATCGTTTCTCCTACATGGCCGGGACGCCGACAGTGGAGGTGGAGGCCAGTGTCCGGCAGGAGCAGCCCTTCACGTGGAGCGAGCTTCACTTTCTCGAATGTTTCCACAAGCCGCCCTTCTTCCCGAAGTGGGTCCTCGGTCCAGACGGAGAGAGCGGGGTATTCGCAACGAAGTTTGACGACCCGGCAAAGGAGAAGGACCGCAAGAAAAGCCATACCGGCGGCCAGTGGGGCGCGCTCTTCGGCGACGGCGCGGCCCTGGGCCTGGCCGTGCCTGGCGGGTTGATCGTCTATGACGGGGCGAACGACTACGGAACCTATCTGCACGGCCCGTGGGTCCATACGTGGTCCGGGCCGACGTGGCAGGTCCGCGCGCACCTCTACCTCGGCTCCGATGCCGGTGCGCCCGACGCGATCCGGCAGTGGGCCGAGCGCATCGCCGCAGTACCCAGCGTGCGGATGAGCATCCCCGGCCTGGACGAGGAAATCCAGTCCGCAAAGAAGCGAACGGCAAGCCCCATGTCCAAGTGGCGGCTGGCCCGGGCGGCGGAGGACATCCAGTCCGGCCGGGACATCGCCAAGGCCGCGCGGACGATCCGCGAGATCGCCCGGCAGAAGGAAGGGATCTCGCTCTTTCGGCCCAAGGTGGAGGTCCATCAGGCGGAGGGCTGCATATTCGCAGCCAACGGACAGATCGGCCTCGGCTTTGCATCCACCGAGAGCGGCGTCGGACTCGTTAGCATCTACGACTTCGCGCGCGAGCGCGATCTGCTGCCGAGGGGCGGCGCAGACAAACTGTGGCGGATCACCATGAAGAACAAGGCGGGCGACGCCGTCGTCGTGACGGACGCCGACGTCCTCGCGCCGCCGCAAGTCGTGATCCAGTCGAGACCGTTCGACGACTCACGCACCGTCGAGATGCAATGGGAGGCCGTGAGCCTGCCCGACGGCAAGGGCGTCATCTCCGTCACGGCAACGGCGACCGTCCCGCCGGACTCGCCATTCACGCAATGGCGAATCAATGTGGAGAACGAGATGGGCGACTACGGCCTGTGGGAGGTGGAGTTCCCGATCATCGCGGGCATGGATACGCGGACCGACGCGGACCCCAGGGAGTTCGTCGTCTATCCCGAAGGATGGGGCGTGCTCAATCCCACGCCGCGCAGCACGCTGCGATACCGCCCCATGTATCCGAGCGGGTCGTGCGCGATGCAGTGCATGGCCTACTATGCCGCCGGCGGCGGGCTATACTGCGGCGCCCACGACGGGAAGGCGTGCACGAAGACGATAAACCTATCGGGGACGGACCCGACAGCGGGCATCACCTTCTCGTGGGTGCAGTATCCGCCGGACATGATGAGGCCGGGCGTCGGATACCGGCAGCCGTACGACGCGGTCGTCGGCGTCTTCGGCGGCGACTGGTACGACGCGGCGCGGATCTACCGCGAGTGGGCGCTGAAGCAGGAGTGGGCGTCGTACGGTCCCGTCCACAAGCGGGCGGACATCCCTAATCTCTTCAAGATCCTGGCCATGTGGGGGCGCACCCGGTCGAATCCCGAGGAGGCGAGGGAGGACAATCGAAAGTTCAAGGAACGCTTCGGTGTGAATATGGCGAACCACTGGTACTGCTGGCACGTGATCCCCTTCGACAACGACTACCCGAACTACTTCCCCGCGAAGCCAGGCTTCAAGGAGGCCGTAGCCGAGGCGCAGACGCTGCCCGTCTGGCAGATGCCCTACATCAACGGGCGGCTGTGGGACACGGACACGGAGAACTTCAAGGAGATCGGCCACAAGTTCTGCACCAAGAATGAAAAGATGGAGCCGTACATCGAGGAGTACGGCTCGAAGCAGAAGCTGGCCCCCATGTGCGTTCATACCCAGTGCTGGCAGGACAAGGTGAACGAGATCGTGTGGACGCTCATTGACGAGTATGGCCTGAACGGGGTTTACATTGACCAGGTCGGCGCAGCCAGTCCTCGGCTCTGCATGGACCCAAGCCACGGCCACCCCCTCGGCGGGGGCGACTGGTGGGTGCAGGGCTACTTCAAGATGCTGTCGCGGATGAAGAAGCGGATGAAGGCAAAATATCCGAATTCCTTCCTCACCACGGAATCTAACGCTGAACCGTTCATGCAGTACTTCGACGGCTACCTGATGTGCAACTCGACGCGGGATCATCTCGTGCCGTTCTACTCGGCGGTGTATCACGACTACAACCTGACCTTCGGGCGGTATGTCTTCGCCAACGACCTGAAGACGGAGAACAGTTATTACATGAAGATGGGGGAGCACTTCGTCTTCGGCGCGCAACTGGCGTGGATACCGAGCGACATCCTGCAAGATCAATATAAGGAAGGCGCAGACTACCTGGCCCACCTGGCCAGGCTGCGGGCGAACAGCCTGAAGTACCTGGCCTACGGCGAGATGCTGCGGCCATTGACGTTCACGAACGACATGCCCGTTGCGAAGGGCGAGTGGCGCGTCTTCCGGCAGCCGCGGATGGTGGAGATGCCGGCGATCCAATCATCGGTCTGGCGCGCCCCGGACGGGACGGTAGGGATCGTGTTCACGAATGTTCTCAAAGACGAAATTTCTGCGTCCTATGTCTTCAACACGGTCGCCTACGGGCTGCCGGAAGCGAAGGAATACATCCTCACCGAGATCACCGAGCAGGGCGAGAAGGAGATTGGTCGGATAAAAGGCCCGACGTTTTCCCGCACCGAAACGATCCCCGGCCGCAAGGCCAGGATCGTCTGCGTGAAGCCGGCAGGATGACGAAATCCCTTGAATTACCGACAACATCTGCTATCCTACGGTTTGTCAATAATATGGGCCAAGAGGATGGAAAAGGAACATGAAGACATCCGGCGTTCTGACGGCTAAAGGATTCGTGGGGGCTGCTGTTCACTGCGGCATCAAGATGGCGAGCAAGAAGCCCGATCTCGCCGTCATCTTTTCCGAGACGCCTGCGGCGGCGGCGGCGGTGTTTACGAAGAACAAGGTCTGCGCCGCGCCCGTCCGCCTGAGCCGGCGCAACGTGCGCAACGGCAGGGCCCAGGCCATCGTGGTGAACAGCGGCAATGCGAACGCCTGCACCGGTTCGCACGGCATGCGCGACGCGGCGGAGATGGCCCATCTAACGGCGACGCGGCTGGGCGTCGCGCCGGGCGATGTGCTGGTCGCCTCGACGGGCATCATCGGCCACCTGCTCCCCATCTGGCTCATCGCCCACGGCGTAGGCGAGGTCGCCCACCGCCTCAAGCGCGATGCGAAGACGGATGCACAGGTCGCGGAGGCGATCTGCACGACGGACACCTTCCCGAAGCGCTGCTCGACGACGGTGAAGCTGGGCGGGAAGACCGCGACCATCGGCGGCATCGCCAAGGGGGCGGGCATGATCGCCCCGAACATGGCGACGATGCTCTGCTTCCTCACCACCGACGCGGCGATCAGCCCGCCGCTCTTGCAGTCGGCGCTCGTCGGCGCGGTGGACAGGTCGTTCAACAAGATCACCGTGGACGGCCACACGAGTACGAACGACACGGTGGCCATCCTGGCCAACGGGCGCGCCGGGAACAAGCGGATCACCAGGAGGGGGGCGGACTACCGGAAGTTCGCCGCGGCGCTCGGGGCGGCGGCGGTCGAGCTGGCCCGCATGATCGTGCTCGACGGGGAGGGCGCGACGAAGTTCGTCGAGATCACCGTGCGCGGGGCGAAATCCGAGGCCGACGCGGACGCCATCGCCCGGTCCATCGCCAACTCGCCCCTCGTGAAGTGCGCCCTGAACGGGTGCGACCCGAACTGGGGGCGGATCGTCTCGGCGGCGGGCTACGCCGACGCGGCCTTCGTGGAAGGGAAGGCGGAGCTGCGCATCGGGGACATCCGCATCTTCGCCAAGGGCCTCCCGATCAAGGCGGACAAGAAGCGACTCGATGGCGTGATGCAGAAGAAAGAGATCGTGATTGACCTGAACTGCAAGCTCGGCCAGAGCGCGGCGACGATCTGGACGTGCGACCTCTCCCACGACTACGTCAAGATCAACGCGGAATATCACACCTGACAGGGGAGCAGCTTCATGATCTCTGAACAGACCATCAAGGAAGCAACCAAGAGGTTGGTAAGCGCCGCGAAGCCGCGAAAGATATACCTGTTCGGGTCCTATGCTCGTGGTGATGCGCGAGAAAAATCCGACTTGGACTTCCTGGTTGTTGAACGCAGCGTGAAGGGCCGTCGCCGGGAAATGGTCCGGCTCCATGATGCGATACGTCCGATGAGGATTCCGGCCGACATCCTGGTTGCAAGTGAGTCTGCGTTTGAAGAGTGGGCCGATGTGCCTGGGACTGTAATGCACAAAGCAAGAACAGAAGGACGGCTCTTGTATGAAGAACCGTAGGCTTGCGGCGAAGATCCTCCACAAAGCGGATCAAGACATGACGGTCCTTGAGATCGGCACAAGGGGAGGAATCAAGAAATGGGCAGGATGGTGAAGGAACCAAGGGATGGCTAAGTTAGACAGTATTCGGATAGAGAACTACAAATCCATCCAGAAGCTTGATTTGCAGATGCACCCTTTGAACGTCTTTATCGGGCCCAACGGCGCAGGGAAATCGAATTTTGTGGGCGCTTTCAAGTTCCTCAATCATCTGGTTGGCGGCGATTTGCAGAGCTACACAAGGGCGGCTGGGGGCGCCGACAGGCTGCTACATTACGGCCGAAAACAATCCGAGCATATGTCGTTCCGTCTGTCCTTTGAAGAAGGAGTCAACGGTTACTCCTGCGCGCTGGCCGCCGGGGCAGAGGACAATCTCTACTTCGAAGGTGAACTTGTATGGTTTCACGACAAACAGAAGTACCCCAATAAGGCTTACGATGTGCCACTGGGAAGCGGCCATCTGGAGACCAGATTGACGCAGCATGTGCCGCAGCGTGGAAGTCGTGTTGCGGATTACGTCTGCGAGCACATGCGCAGTTGGAAGCTGTATCATTTCCATGACACCAGCGACAGTGCCCGCATCAAGCAGACATGCGACTTGGCGGACAATCGGGCTCTGCATCCGGACGCACGCAATCTCTCGGCGTTCCTTTACCAGCTTCAGCAGACAAGTCCGGATTACTTCAATAATATCCAGGATACCGTAAGGATGGTTGCGCCGTTCTTCGACCGGTTTACACTTGAGCCGGACCGTCTGAACCCTGACAAGATTCGTTTGGAGTGGAAGGAAAAGGGGACGGATACTTACTTTAATGGATCGAGCTTGTCCGACGGCTCACTACGCTTCATATGCCTGGCCACGCTATTGCTTCAACCCTCTCTGCCATCGGTCATCCTTCTCGACGAACCGGAACTCGGGTTGCACCCTTACGCCATCGCCGTTCTCGCCGATCTACTTCGCGCTGCCTCGCAGCGAAGCCAGGTCCTCGTTGCTACACAGTCCGTTACGTTGGTCAACCAATTCGAACCGGAGCAGATCGTTGTTGTGGACCGAAAGGAGGGGCGAAGCGAGTTCCAGCGTCTGGATTCGTCTTCAATACAAGACTGGCTCGATGACTACGGGCTGGGTGATCTCTGGGAAAAGAATATCTTCGGAGGTCGGCCCTGAACAATGAAGCGCGTTCTGATACTCGTCGAAGGGCAGACAGAGGAGCGGTTCGTGAAAGACGTGCTACGCGATCATCTGTTCGCGTATGACGTATGGATCACTCCAACCATACTGACGACCAAGCGCGTGAAATGCGGGCCTGATTTCAAAGGCGGAGTGACGTCGTATGCTAAGGTCAAACGGGAATCAAGACGGTTGCTTGGTGACACGAGCGCAGCTTTGGTCACCACGATGTTCGATTTGTATGCCCTTCCTCGTGATTTCCCGGGACGTGTTGACGCTGGTGGGGATCCCTTGGACAAAGCCCGCCACATCGAGCAAGCGTTCACGCAAGACATTGGCGATCCTCGTTTCGCTGCCCATCTCTCACTCCATGAATTCGAGGGTATGTTGTTCGCGGAACCGCCGCAGATCGCGAAAGCGTTGAACGACCCGAGAAGGGCAGCTGATCTACAACGCATTCGCGACGGCTTCACCACACCAGAGGATATCAACGATGATCGCCGAACGGCTCCTTCGAAGCGGATTGCCGCCATTTTTCCCGCCTACAGCAAAACCCTCTACGGCGCGTTGATCGCTCGCAGGATTGGTCTGCGGACCATTCGGCGCGAGTGCCCCCACTTCAGCAAGTGGCTGACAATGCTGGAACATCTATGAGCTACGCAGCGAATGATGGCGAGAGGGTCTGCCGACTACTTCAGTATCCTCACCCTCCGCCCCTCGATCTTCAGCCGACCTTCCGCGAATAGTTGGATCGCCTCGGGGTAGGCCTCGCACTCCTTCTCGAAGACGCGCGCGGCCAGACTGTCCGGGGTGTCGTCATCGAGGATCGGCGCGGTCTTCTGGACGATGACCGGGCCGTGGTCATAGATGTTGTCCACGAAGTGGACCGTGCAGCCGGAGACCTTGGCCCCGTAGTCGAGCACGGCCTCGTGGACGTGGTGGCCGTAGAGGCCCTTTCCGCAGAAGGCCGGGATCAGCGCCGGATGGATGTTCATCACGCGGCCCAGATATTCCCGCGGGATCGTGAGGAGGCACATGAACCCGGCGAGGATCACCAAGTCCGCCCGGCGCCTGTCAACGTGCGCAAAAATCGTCTTGCTGAAACTCTCCGTGCAGCCCTTGAAATTCTTCGAGGGGACCACGACGGTCGGGATGTTGTGCTTCTTCGCCCGCTCCAGGCCGTAGGCGTCGGCCCGGCTGCTGATCACGATGCTCACGCTCGCGTCCAGCGTCCCCGCCTCGATTCGGTCAATGATATTCTGCAGCGTTCGCCCGCTGCCCGACAGCAGGACCGCAAGATTGATCTTCTTTGCCATACGTCCTTTTTACTCCTGATACTCTACGGGGTTTGCGAAAGATAAAAAATTTATACGGGTCAATTATCTGCGCGTATCGCGGCTAATTATAGGAAGTTAAGGGGCAAGGTCAACTCCTTTCTTGCATCCGGTGGTCTTGAAAATGTCGCCCCCAGGTGATATGATTCCCGCGCCAAGTGAGAATCGGTCAAGTACTCATTTCCACATGTCCATGAGGTGCAGATATGCGTTACGAGTTCAAGCTCCCGGAGCTGGGCAAAGACGCCCCGAACAAGGCGAAGCTGTCCTTCTGGTATAAGGAAGAGGGCGAAGAGGTGGAGAAGGCGGAGGCCCTCTGCGAGATGTTCACCGACAAGGCCACCTTCGACGTCCCCTCGCCCGTCGCGGGCACGCTCCTCGAGATCATGGTGGCAGAGGAGGAGACGGAAGTAAAAGTCGGCGAGGTAATCGCCGTCCTGGAGACCGACGAGGCGCCGGAGAAATAGTCTGCGCAAAACTCAGCGGCGAGCGATATCCATGTCCATCCGATCCATTCCCGGTCAGGACCATGTAGCCGACATGTTCGAGCGGATCTTCGAACGTGACCGCCTCGGCCACGCATACATCTTCGCCGGACCTAAGGGCGTGGGAAAGTCGCTCTTCGCCCGCGAGCTGGCCAAGGCCCTCCTCTGCGAGAAGAGCAAGTTCCTCGGCTGCGACGAGTGCTCCATCTGCCGCCGCGTGGACTCGCGCAACCACCCCGACGTGCACTGGCATCGGCCCCCCGAGGGCAAGCGCATCTTTCCGATTGACGTCGTCCGCGACGAGATCATCCCGACAATGGGCGTGAAGGCATTCGAGGGTGGCTACAAGGTCTTCATCCTCGAAGAGGCCCACATGATGAACGAAGAGGCGGCAAACTGCCTCCTGAAGACGCTGGAGGAGCCGCCGGAGCGGAGCCTGCTCATCCTCATCACCAGCGCACCGAACCGATTGCTGCCTACGATCCTCTCGCGCTGCCAGATGGTCCGCTTCCGGGCCATCCCGCCCGACGTGCTGACGAAGCAACTCATGCAGGCGCTGGAGATCAAGCGCGAGGAGGCGGAGAATCTGGCCCACCTGAGCGGCGGCAGTCTGGCCGCGGCCCTGGCCCTGCACGAGACGGGCGGGATCGAGTTGAAAAACAGCGTGACTGATCGCGTGATCAAGGCGGGGCCGTCGGATAATTTCGCCGTCGCGGACGAACTCATCGCCGCCGCGCCGTCGAAGGCGACGCTCGATGAGAAGCGGGAATACCTCTTTGGAATACTGAACTTCCTCCTATTTTACTATCGCGACATGCTCGTCTCGGCCTGCGGGGGGGATGTCGTCGTCCTCAACCGCGACCGAGTGCACGACATCTTCGAGCGCGGCCAGCGCCTCGGCCGCGAACGCATCGAGCGCATCATCCACACCATCCTGAAGACGCAGGAGGTCATCTTCCTGAACGCCAACCTCGACCTCGCCCTCGGCAACATGATGACCGATCTGGCGGGCTTGCAACGGACAGGGTAGCAACCGATAGCGCGAGCTGTGAGTGTGCTTCGGCGACGGTGCGGGCCATACTGCTGTAGGGGCAGGCCCATGTGCCTGCCCCTGAGACGGACGCCCTTCCCAATGAGGGCCTTCTGCGGCGAGGGGCGGACACACAGGTCCGCCCCTACAATGGATCGGTAGAACGAGCCCCGTCCGTATTTCTGCTTGAATTCCCCGCCCCCGCCCGTCTATCCTTTTAGGCCGGAGACATGATGCGTTCGTGATGGATATTCCTTTCAGGAGAAAAACCGTGGCCAAGTATCGCGTCGGAATCATCGGTTGCGGCGGCATCTCGAAATCCCACTGCGCGGGATGGAAGGCGCAGGCGTCCGTCGAGATCGTCGCCGGCATGGACATCAGCGAGCAGAACCTCAACGCCCGATGTGAGGAGTTCAAAATCCCCCATCGCTACGCCAGCGAGAAGGAAATGCTCGAAAAGGAAAACCTCGACCTCGTCAGCATCTGCACCTGGACCGGCCTCCACGCTCCCCAGACGATCCTCTGCGCTCAGGCCGGGGTCAAGGGCATCCTCTGCGAGAAGCCCATGGCCGAGGACCTCCGGAAGTGCCACGACATGGTGGACGCCTGCGAGAAGAGCGGGTCGAAGCTCGTCATCGCCCACCAGCGCCGCTCCACGTGCGAGTGGGTCGAGCTGCGCGACCGGATCAAGGAGGGCGCCGTCGGCGCGCCGGTCACCTTCCTCTGGCCGACGTCCGGCGGGCTCCTCAACAACGGCAGCCACGCCGTGGACAGCATCCGGTTCCTCATGGGCGACGTCCCCGTCGTCTGGGTGGTGGCCAAGGCGGAGCGGCGGACCGACCGCTACGAACGTGGCGTGCGGATCGAGGACTTCTGCATGGTGGAGTTCTGCTTCGAGAACGGCACACGCGGGATTGTGACGGTGGACCTGCCCGAGACGCCGCCGCTGCCGGTGAAGGACCCCATCCTCGCGGGCGCGGAGGGCATGGCCGTCATGTCGCACAAGACGGTGACGATCCTGAGCAGCAAGGGCCAGGGTTGGGCGCAACTGGATCGGACGAAATGGAACCCCCATGCCCGGCAGGCGGAGGACCTGGTCAAGTGGGTCGAGGGCGGCCCGGAGCACAACGGCAGCGGGCGGAAGGTGCTCCCGACAACCGAGGTCCTTATGGCGGCCTTCGAGTCCATGCGGATCAGAGACGTCGTCAAGCTCCCCCTCGCCCCCGGCCCGTCGCCGCTCGATGTCATGATTGACGACGGGACGATGCCGGTGGAGGTGGAAGGCAAGTACGACATTCGTGCGAAGAAGTAAACTCGAGTCTGTCTGGAGATGACAAAGGAGGGAACGACCATGAGAACTCGGCGCGGACAATTTGTCGTGATCGTTTCCTCCCTCGCACTGCTGCTGTCTGTCTCGTCAGCGCAAGAGTTGTATCAAAAGATGGGCGAGCCTGTTGCGACGCTCGCCGAGGAGGGCAAGGCAACGTGCTCCATCATCTCCGCAGACGATAAGGCCCGGCGCCCCGCCCAGGAACTCGCCGAGTATCTCAAGAAGATCTCCGACACTGAGATACCCATCGTCGCCGACCCCGCCCAGGCCGCAGGCTTCATGGTCCGCGTGGGCGGAAAGGCGGACATCGAGGCATGGGCGTCCCTCCCCGACGACGGATACGTCATCGCAGCCTCGGCCGACGGCCTGCTCCTCACCGGCAAGACGGAACTCGGCGTCTTCTACGCCGTGGATACCTTCCTCGAAAAATACCTCGGCGTGCGCTGGTTCATGCCGAATGATGTGGGCGAAGACGTGCCGAGGCAGACCACCATCAAAATCGGCAAGATCGAGGAGGTCGGTCGGCCCGCCTTCCGCATGCGCTGGATCGGCCGGTCCGACTGGGCCCGCCGGAACAAGATGAACGTCGGCGTCAAATGCGACGGCGAGTTCAAGATCAAATGGTTCGTCCATACCTTCACCCACATCCTGCCTGTGGAGAAATACTTCGACGAGCACCCGGAGTACTACCCCCTCATCGGCGGCAAGCGCATCGGCAAGGGTGTAAACAAGAATCTGCTCCAGGTCTGCACCTCCAACCCGAACGTGATCAAGGAGATGGCCGCGAACATCATCGCTATCGAGAAAGATGACCCCTCCTGGAGCATGGTCTCCCTCGACCCCGAGGACAACCAGCGTTTTTGCGAATGTGATAACTGCAAGGCCCTCGATGAGGATGGAACCGAGACGAACAACTCCCGGACCCGACGCCTCCTGATCTTCTACAACGCCGTCTCCGAGATCGTCGGCAAGACATGCCCCGACCTTTTCCTCAAGAGCATCGCCTACCACACCTACGTCGCCCCGCCTCTCGACAAGGCGATGCGCGTGAACGACAACTGCGTGATCCAGTTCTGCCGCTTCACCTGCCACAACCACGCCCTCGACGACCCCGCCTGCCCCTACAACCGGGAGTTCAACAAATACATCACCGGCTGGCGCGAGGTTGCCAGGAACGTCTGCCTCTACGAATACTACTACAAGGCATCCTGGGTCCACCTGCCCTGGCCGATCGTCCACATGCTCCGCAAGGACTTCCCCTACTTTCAGCGCATGAAGCTCTTCGGCCTCGCCACGCAATACACTTCCAACTTCGGGTCGCACGGCCTCGGCTATTACATCGCCGCCAAACTTGCATGGGACCCCGCGCTCGACGTGGACGCCCTCCTCGACGACTTCTACATTCGCTTCTACCGCGAGGCCGCGCCGCCCATGCGCCGATACCACGAGACCATGGAACAGGCCGCCATCGCTTCCGGCGTCCACCTCGCCCGGCAGCGGCCGTATGCGGAGATCGTCCAACTGTTCACGCCGGAACTTCTGTCGAAACTGGACGGCTGCGTCGCCGAGGCGGAGCAGGCGACGCTCACCGAGATAGTGAAGGACGATGCCGCTCTGAAAAAACCGCCGGTTGAGGACAAAGTGCGGGCGCGGATCGCAATGGTCCGGGCGGCGCTGGAGTACACAAAGATGTGCGCGGAGTATCTGCGCGCCCTCGACGACGTGCGCAGAGAGAAGGACACGCCGTGGCTCGACCCCACCGTCATCGAGAAAGCCGAGGAGGTAGGCAAGCCATACGTCGAAAAACTAAAGACCCTCCTGGAGAAGGGGAGCAAGATCGGCGCCACGGGTAGAGACGACGACAATTATGTGGCGCTACTCCTCAATCCAAAGTACGTCGTCAGCGCGTGGGACGCGCCGGAGCTCGGCTTCGGCAGCCGCGTGCAATCGCTTCAGAAAAAGGAATGGCTGGTGAAGACAGGCCGAGCCGCCGAGGGCGCGCCCCGACCGGAGCGGTTCGCCGTCTGGTTCTACGGCAACGACTTCGACAGCGACGGCGAGAAGGCGGAGCACACCGTCTGGGCCGTGAGACCGTCGGGCGAGAAGGTGAGACTGGGAGTCCTTGCGCCCATCGGCGACCCCGGCAATGCGATTGACAAGTGCTACATCATCTCGGGACTGAGCGCCGGCGAGTTCCTCAAGGACAAGGCGACGATCATCCTCGACAATCCCTCCGGCGAGTGGACGGCGTCATCGCTCTATGCCGTTTACCTCATGCCCGACGAGCCGGGCCTTTCGTCGGCCGACGCCACGAAGCGCATTCAGGGGTCCCTCAATGACGTGCGGTCCGCCGCGCTGGGTTTCGTGGAATATGCGAATCAAGGGCTGCTCAACCGCGACGGCGACGAATCAGCGATCGAGATTGACCTCGTGAAGTAACGGGAAGTAATTCAGTGAAAGGATGCACCCCGTCATTCCCGCGAAAGCGGGAATCCACGTGGAGCGGCGCATTTCCCGAAGCCCTGGATTCCTCCCGCGGCCGCGCGGGACGGGAATGACATCTACTTTCCTCGTGACTGAGGAAACACACGCTCTTGTGGAATACACTTGACAAGCGGTTGTGGTCGAATTATACTTCAGTTTGTTGACACCAACAAGACGAGACCGGTCGGTCTCGACCTGGTGCCGAAGTGGCGGAACTGGCAGACGCGCTAGGTTCAGGACCTAGTGGCCATTACGGTCATGGGAGTTCGAGTCTCCCCTTCGGCACCATTTTTATTTTAACCGCCCTTGCCGCCCTCGCTCGCCATGGCGTCCCTTCAAAACTACCTGTTTCCCCGAACGTCTGGACAACCAGAGAAAGACATTTATCGCTTGACGATAATACCGTTGTATGATATTATAATGGAGTGATTGAATCGTTCGCCAACTCTGAAACAGAAAAGATATTCGAGGGTATCGCCTCAAGAAGACTACCCTTGGATATCCAAAAAGCGGCTCGGCGCAAGTTGCTGTATCTGGACAACGCGGACGGGTTATCCGATTTGCTGGCGCCGCCGGGAAATCGGCTTGAAAAACTGCACGGAGATCGCGCCGGTCAATACAGCATCCGCATCAACGAGCGATGGCGAATCTGCTTCACGTGGGGGGAGGGAAAGGCGAGAAGCGTGGAGATTGTGGATTATCACAAATGAAAGGCATGGCATGAAAAGACTCCCTCCTGTTCATCCGGGCGAAGTCCTGTTGGAGGACTTCATGAAGCCGCTTGGCCTGAGCCAGTACCGCGTGGCCAAGGACATCGGCGTGCCGCCGCTGCGGATCAGCCAGATTGTGCGGGGACGGCGTTCGATCACGGCCGACACGGCGATGAGACTGGCCCGCTACTTCCGCACCAGCGCGGCGGTCTGGATGCGCCTGCAGGCCCGTTACGACCTCGAAGTGGCGGAAGCCAAGATGTCAAAACGCATCAACCGAGAGGTCAGGGTCCTCCACGCGACGCAACCTTGACCGCCAAAAAGAAAGCACGGCGACAGTGGATTCGCCGCGGCCTCTTCCCCATGGGCATTCAGGCTAATCCCCTTGGATGTCGTAGCAATACAAAAAATCACCGTGGCGGATATATAGACGGCCGCCGCATACAACGGGATGCGCCCAGGTCGGCCCCTTGCCGCCCTCGGGGATGGTGAACCGGCTGACGATCTCGAAGGAATCCGGCGTCGCCCGGATGAGCGCCGCCACCCGGTTATGGTTCAGGGCGTAGAACAGCCCCTCCGCCCAGGTCATGGAACACCGCGAGAAGCCGCCCTCGGCGTACTTCCGCCGCCCCGTCGCCCACTCCAGACAGACCCACGGCGTCTCGCCGTCAATGGTCGAGAAGCCGCCGTATAGATGGCCGTCCACCAGGATCACGCCGCCGTGCTCGTTGTCCATCCCCTTGGATTCCCACACGCGCTCGGCCGCGACCCGTGCCCCCTCTGCCTTCAGCCGGATCAGTTCGGAGCCGGTGGTCCAACTGGTGATGAACACACACCCGTCGTGGTGGATGGGGTCGTCAATGTTGGTGTGGTAGGGCGTCGCGTGCTCGCTCCGCCAGAGCAGCTCGCCCGTGTCGGCGCGGACGCCGATCACGGCGCAGTGGGTCATCGTGACGATCTGCCGGACGCCCCCATGCGTGAAGATGATCGGCGATGAATATCCCAGCCGGTCCCCGGCCCCCTTGCAGACCCAGACCGTCTCGCCGGTCATCTTGTCGAGCGCGACGACGGCCGCCTCCTCGCCGCCGGGGGAACAGATGAGGTTCTTCCCGTCAATGAGAAGCGATTCGGCCATGCCCCAGTGGACGTTGCGGCCGCCGAATTTTTCCAGGATGTTCAGGCCCCAGACGGTCTTGCCGGTCTTCGCATCGAGGCAGACCACGTCGCCGTCGGCGTTCTCGTGGTAGAGGCGGTCGCCGTCGAGGGTCGGCGTGCCGCGCGTGCCGGGATACTGTCGCTTGTAGGCGGGGCCGTTCTTCGTGGTCCACACCACCTTCCCGTTCAGGTCGAGCGCCGTGAGGGCGGTGACGTCCACGATGCTGCCCGTGGTGTAGATCATGCCGCCGCTGATGGCGACGGTGGAGTAGCCGTGGCCGAGGCCCCTGGCCGTCCAGAGGAGCGTCGGTCCGCCCGGCGGCCATTGCTTCAGGAGGCCGGTCTCGTCGGATTTGTTGTCGCGGCGCGGACCGTGGAACTGGGGCCACTCGGACGGTCCATCGCCTCGCACGCTCCGGCATGGCGGCAGGAGGATATTCACAAATACGAATAATACAATGATCGCGCGCAAACGCAGGATATGCCTCATCGCCGTCCTTCACGAATTCCGATCCATATCTACGTTTCTTGGGCAAGAACTTTACCAGCCGCAACGCGATTTGTCCATCCCCAATTGAAACTCCTGCGGGCATCGGATATACTGTCGCCTCGGAACCTCCCGGGGGTTTGAGACCTCCGGGAGGTTGCCTTTCGCCTGAGTTAGGAGAAAAACATGAAGATCGGTGTGAGAACGGTTTGTCTCCGGATGTCGTGGGATGAGACGTTGGGCTTCTGCCGTGACATCGGCCTGGACGGGATCCAGGTCGCACCCAAGGAGCACGGGCTGGTTGACCTCTCCGAGTCGGAGCAGAGGGAGTTCGCCGCGAAGGTAAAGTCCTTCGGCCTCGAGATCAGCGCCACGAGCGCGGGGCCGAATCTGGTAGATCCGAAGATCGCCGAGCAGTCCGTGGCCCAGTTCAAGTCGTACCTGACGCTGGCGGTGAACCTCGGCGCCGGCATCGTCACCGGGGAGGTCAAGGCCGTGCCGCAGGGCGTGAGCGAGGAAGACTCATGGGCCGCGTGCATCGCCTCCGTGACGGAGGTATGCAACTACGCGCAGGAGATCGGGGCGCGCTACGCCGTTGAGCCTGGGCCGCACTGCCTCGTGAAGAATGCGGACACGATCCTTCGGCTCGTCGAGTCGGTGGACCATGAATGTCTGGGCGTGAACTACGATCCGGCGAACGTCAACTCCGCCGGCAGCGACGCCGTCGCCGACGCCCGGCGCGTGGCGGCCCACATCATCCACACCCATGCCAAGGACTCGCGGCGCACCGGGGGCCGCCCCGAGGAGACGATCCTCGGCGAGGGCGACGTGGACTTCGAGTCCCTCATCCGGGTTTATCGCGACGCGGGTTTCGACGGCTGGCTGTGCATCGAGCGGGAACGGAGCGAGAACACGGCGGAGGACGTCCGCAGATCGAAGGCGTTCCTGGAGGGGATTTTGGGGGCGGAGTAAATCGGGCCGGGTCTTCAGCACGTGTTGCCCAAATGGAATAGGGTGGGGGCGGACACGCGGGCACGCCCCTGCAAAATCGGATTCGGGCAACAGGCCGGGAAGACCTGCCCCCCCTTATCCCGCCAGCAAGCCCTTCAAGTGCGAGATACAACGCGCGATGCGGTCCTTCTCCAACTTCAGGTGCGCCTCGTGCGGGAGCCTGTCCACCTCGTCAACCGGCAGATACTCCGCGATATCAATGGCCTTGCCGCGGATGTGGCGGAGCGTGGCTGCCGCCTGCTGCGCCGTCGCGCCGCGGAAGGGGACCCAGAAGCGGTCCTCCAACCAGTTGATCTTGAGCTGCTGGCCGTTCATCATCTCGATGGCGAAGCCGATGTCCGGCGGGACGTGCTTCACGAGCCGCCTCGTGATCTCCGGCAGTTGCAGGCTGCCGCAGCCGAGCGGAACCATCGTCAGGACGAAGCCGCGTGTGACCTCCTCCACGGCGAAGTCCTTGTAGTGCGTGGCCACGGTGTAGGGGCCGAGCAGGTCGGCGGCCTCGGTGGGATCGTCCAACGTGCCGATGGGATTGCCCACGTCGAGGATCACTCCGACGTTCGACGCGTCGCAATTTTTGATCAGGTCGTGGAGTTCCGGGATGGTGAAATCCAAATGGTTCTCGACGCCGATGGTCAGGCCGAGGGGCCTGGCGATGTCGGCGATCTCCTTCAGGCGGTGTCGGCATTTTGCCATGTGCGCGTCCCATTCTTTCAGTGTGGCGATCTTGTCGGGCCGCATCATCATGCCGAAGGAGCAGCCGAGGACCTTCACGCCCGCGGCGGCGGCCTTGTGGATCGTCTTCTCGTAGTCGGGGCGCAGGGCCGTGCCGCCGTGGATCTCGAGGAGGACGTCGAGGTCTTTCCCGCGGGCATTGAGGCGCTTGAGGTCGCTGTCCGAGAGATTGTCAATCATCGAGTGGAAGATTTGCGCGCACTCGCCGCCCGCATCGCGCGTCGCCTCGACGAAGCCGAAGACGTCCATCCGCTCGCCCTCGCGCTTGTTGTAGGAAAAGAGACCGATGCAGTACTGGAAGCTGTAGCACACCGCGCCGACTCTGTTCATCTGGGTAATCCTCCTTCTTTCCTTTAGACCGATCCTGTCGCAACCGGTCTACCATGCACCGGGCGCATGTCAACCAAAATTTTCAAAAAATATAATTGTCCGATCTTGGAGGTTTCTCTACAAAACGATCGTGTGAACATTTGGCACAACAAACAGATAAAGGCCAGATTCGGCGTGAAAATGCTACTCACTTCGGCGCATTGAGTGAATTGATCGTGCCGATGCGACACACGCCCTGCGCCTTGCGGGTCTCCGGCGAGACGTCTCTGCCGCGTTATTTCGGGGTCTGCGGCGCAAATCACGCTCGATATGTAATTCTATCCTGGCATGGTAATTGCCTTTTGTCGGGCGTCCTCTGTTTCATTTGCCGCTTCAGGTTCAGTAAGGAGGTGATCCGATGGAAAAGGACGCTCGTTCGGGATTCACTCTTCCCGAAATGCTCGTAGTCATCTCGATTATCGGCATCGGCGCAGCCATGACCTTCTCCCTCGGGTCAGGCTTCGTCAAGGGCAACAAGGTCTCCCAGGCCACGCGACTCATCCACGCCGCGCTCCTGGAGGCCCGCAGCCGGGCCATCGCCACACGCACCAACATCTCGATGGTCCTCTATCGGCTGGACAACCTTGCCGTCATGACGGACCACCGGTGGGTCCCCATCGGCCAGCCGGTAATCCTGCCCGATCCGTGCTACTTCTATATCTATGAAGGGAAGGACTTCATAGCCCCCGGCTGGAGCATCAATAAGATCGCCCCCCGGCACTACATCATGACGATCACGTTCGAGCCGACGGGCGCCGCCGTCAAAAATCTGCCAAATGCCTACTGGAACAGAGAGACTCGCAGCGGCGCTATCTTCGTCAACGTCATTGACCCGACGCTGGTTCGCTTCGGCTCGCGAGGCGGCGTGGTTGAGTCCCTTGACGGAGACACGATGGACCTCAGCGGCAGCCGGTGGGAGTTCCCCGACAGAGGGTACTGCATGATCGGCAGCGAGCTTGTCTCCTACAACAAGGTCGGCTTCACAGCCAGCCAGAGAGCCAAGCTGATCGGCATCCAGCGCGGCATGTTCGGGTCAGGGAGCGGCGTCAAACTGGAAGGGCAGCGCGTCTATGTCTCAGGATTCTGTGGAAGCGTCATGATCGTAGCCGCCACAGGACACGTGGTGACTGTAATCTTGTAGAAGAGTTCCTACCCCCAAAAATCCGGAGGACGTACGGAGGGGGTGTTTCTCGTCCGCCTTTTCGGTTGACATCCCACCCCTGCCTTGGTATCTCCGATGGCGGAAATAACATCCCGCAATAGGAGACGCCCCATGCGACATCGGCTTTCCGTTCGATGGATTCTCCCCCTCGTCGCGATATTCGCAATTGCGAATGTTTTCGCCGACGCTGAACCTGTCCCCCTTGCCAACCCGTCCTTCGAAGACGGCATGGGGCCGAAAGGCACGCCGGTCGGTTGGACGCTGTACACCGGAGGAACCGACCTCAACATCCGCCTCGTCCCCGTCGCCGGCGACGGCAAGCGGGCGATTCTCATCGAGGATAACGACATGGGAAAGGAAATCGGAATCACCCAGACCGTCCCCGCCAAGCCCGGCCTGATATACGAGGCCAGCGCGGCCGTGCGCCGCGTGGAGAACGCCTCGCCCGCCGGGGCGTATCTCCAGATGCGCTTCGCGCCATCGGGCGAGTTCGCGCAGACGGATCTCCTGGCCCGGAGCGAGACCTCCTTCAACCGAATCAGCGTCAAGGGCGCAGCGCCACCGGGCACGACCCATCTGGTCCTCTACCTCTACACTCACCGCGGCCCCACGCCGAAGGTGATCGTGGACGATGTGAAACTCGTCTCGGGCGCCGATCCCCCGCCCCCTCCGCCGCCGAAACCCGAGCCGCCCGTTTACTCGAAACTGAAGGACCTGAACATCCACACCGACCTCGTCAAGGACGGCAGGCCGAACGCCGCGATCGTCGCCCCGGCCTCCGGCCGCTATGCCGATCTCGCCCTGCGCATCCAGGCGGCCATCGCCCAGGTCGCGGGCGCGACGCTGCCCATCGTCAAGGACACCGACCCCGAGGCCGCCGTGCCGATCAAGGGCCATCTCATCGCCCTCGGCAACCGATCCACCAACAAGACCATCGAGCAGCTCTACAACTTCTACTACACCCTCCTGGACCTCCGCTACCCCGGGCCGGAGGGCTACGTCGTCCGCACCCTCCACAATCCCTTTGGCGACGGGCATAACGTGGTCCTCGTCGGGGGAAGCGACGACGTCGGCGTCAAAGCCGCGACCGACGCTTTCTTGAACATCCTGACCTCCCGGAGGTCCGGAACCTCCGGGAGGTCCTGGACGTTGGGCCGCCTCATGGAAATCCGCCTCGGCAAGGGCGTCGAGGTCCCGACCGACGTGAAGGACTTCGAGATCTGGGAGGCATCCCGCGGCTACCGCTCCACCGGCTACTTCGGCTGGAACAGCATCAGCAAGCAGATGGCCATGTACTACATGACCGGCAACGAGCACAACGCCCGCGAGGCGATCCGACTCGCCTTCCCGGACGCGAAGGCCCGGCAGGAGATCAGCGACATTGACGGCGAGCGCATCGAGAACAAGGACGAGCCGCTCAGCGGCCCCTACCACTACAACGCGCACATGATGATCCTCTTCTGGGACCTCATCGAGGAAAGCCCCGTCTTCAGCGATGAGGAGCGTCTGCGCGTGACGAACGCCTTCTCCAAGCAACTACTCCACCGCAAGGACGAAGGCATCTACGGCCTGACCGCGCCGCCGCGGCACATCGGCTCGCGCCACGGGCAGTGGTCGGCGGTCTCGCTCTACTGCCTCGGCCGCTACTTCCAGACCTACTACCCCAACCCGATCTGGAAGCACTGCGCCGAGGCGTCGAAACTGCATTTCGGGTCGCTCCATGAGTACGCCTGGGTCGGCGGGGAGAGCGATAATCTCTTCTGGTATAACACCGGCCACGCGCCCATCCTAACCTACATGCTCCTCACCGGCGACCGGAAGCCGCTCGAGAGCGGAGCGCTTGGTGACCTGCTGCGTGGACAGGAGATCCTCTTCACCGGGCAGGAGAAAGACTGGGACCTGAACTCCGCCGCCATTGACTTCCTGCACAAGGCCGCCTACCTCATGCAGGACGGGCGATGGATATGGTATCGCGAACGGACTGATGTTGATATGAACGTCTTTCGCCTCGGCCAGTCCTTCTGGCCGGAGGACCATCTGAAGCCGACGCCGCCGACGGACCTCGTCGGCAAGTGGAGCATCCACCAGCTCTCCGAGCCGGCCTGGGAGGCGCGGAACAACGGCTTCCCCCTCGACCACTCCTTCGCCTTCGGCAGTTTCCGGACCGCCCTCGACGCCTCCGGCGACTACATCCTCCTTGACGGCTTCAACGGCGCGTCGCGCAATCCGTATCACTGCTTCGCCGTGCTCCGGCTGCGCATCGGCGGGCACTCCCTCCTCGACGGTTACCTGAACCAGGTCCTCACCCGCGCCGACGGGATGGTGGAGCCGGCCGTCGCCATGAACGGCGCGTTGCGCTGCCGCGACGTCATCGGTCCCACGGCCGTCTGCGTGGGCGAGGTGCCCGACATGGCCTACTGCAACTGGCGGCGCGCGCTGGTCCTGCGCACGGGCAAGTACGCCCTGTTCGTGGATGACCTCACCTTCCGCGCCGACAGCGAGAACATGGAGGTTCAGATCAAGTGGGAGAACTCCGGCCTCGTCGGACGCTCCTTGCCCGCTCCGGGGGTATTGGCCCTTGAGCTTCGCGGGGAAAAGATGAAGACAGACCGGCCCGGCCAGTCCCCATTTTTCCGCGCCCTCGACGTCGAGTGCGTGCACAATCTGAAGACCGACCGGCCGCTCGTGCGCTTAGAGGACCACGACACCGTGCTCCTCCGCAGCCCCGAGCCGGGGGGCTGGATCGAGATGCCCTTCGAGATGAAGGAGAAGCCGAAGGACGACCTCTTCGTGGACTTCCTCAAGTTCAAGGACCGCGCAATCGTGCAGGTCTCTCTCGACGGCAGGCCCGTCGGCGGGCCGGTGGACCTCTACGCCCCCGATGTCGCGTCGGGGCATGTCTCCCTCGGGCGCGATGTGGCGCCGGGCAGGCATGTGCTCCGCGTCGAGGCGGTGGGGCGCAACCCGAACTCGGACAAGTGCTACGTGGGCCTGATCGGCGTGAGCGCACACACGGGGGAGAAGGCCGAGCGCCGCCCCGCCTTCGATGTCTGCCTTGCCGATACCGCAGAGATGACGACGGATGGCCGCGTCACGACCATGACCTGGCTCGGCGGCGTGAAGAAGGACCAGCACCGCATCTTCATCACCGCCATCGCCCGCAATTCCCTCGACGCCAAGACCGGGGCGGCGTGCGCGCGGCTGGCCGACAACGCAGCGGCCGCGGCCCTGCCGGAGGCGGCGCTGGTCGTGGCGGGCAAGCATGACGACATCGAGGGCGAACTCGTCGTCCTCGCCGAGGACCATCTCTTCGGCAAGGGGCTGAAACAGGCCGGAGCCCTCGTTCAGGCCGACGCGCCGGTTGACCTCGATTGGGACTTTGCATCCGGCGCGCTTTGTGTCGTTGCCGATAGGCCCGTCAAGATTCAACTTTTCACGGGAGCGACGGTTCACCTGGCCCTCGACAAGGGGCGGCATCCGCTCACGGGCCTGAAGCCCCCGCCGCCGGAACTGGACAAGGTGAGGGCGATGCTGCGGGAGCAGCTCGCCACCGCCCGGGCGGCGCGCGTCGAACGGTGCGATGCACTGGGCAAGAAGGAGGTCGCCGAGGCCCCGGCGATGAAGGAGGGGTTTGTCGCAGATGTGACTGGGAACGTGGTGGACCTTGTGACGATCCCCTCGGACGGCGGTCCGATGATCTGCGCGGCGGAGGGCAAGGCGGTGCACGTCCTGTCGCCGGACGGCAAGGAGGTCCGCCGGATGGAGGCCGACGGCAACATCCGCGTCCTTCATTGGTGGGCGGAGCACAATCTGTTGCTGGTCGGCTGCGAGGACGAGAAGGTGATCGCCTTCGACCGCGACGGCAACCGCAAGTGGGTTTTCGTGTCGGAAATGGACCCCGCCGTCTTCCGCGCGGCGAAGACGTATTGGTTCAAGACGGCGCCCGGTCATGAGGGCATCCACGGCCTCTCCACCGGCGTCTTCCTCGACGGCAAGAGCCAGGCCTTCGTCGGCAGCGCGTGCACGCTGGAGATCCTCGACGAGAACGGAAAACTCGTCAAGCGCCTACCCGTGTTCTGGGGTCCGGGCTGGCGGTTCGCCCTCATCGCCGGCCCGGAGGGGAGCGTGAATCTGCTCATCGCCCGCCAGCCCACGGACGGACATGCCCTGGCGATCATCAACAGCCGTTCGCCGGACGCGGTTCGACGCGGCTTTGAAGGCGTCCCTGCGGGGCACACCTACGTCGGCGGATGGGCCTGCATGAGCCGCGAACATATTTTCTACGACGATCTCGACGGCGACGGAGTGAAAGAGGTCGCGAGCGAGATCAACGGGACATGGAACCGCGTGACGGTCTGGACGGCCGACGGCAAGGCGCTCTACAACGCGCAGTTCGGCCCGGGCAAACCCATCCGATACCAGAATATGCGCGACCTGGACATCGCCGACCTGGATGGCGACGGGAAGAAGGAGATCCTCGCCGCCACGTCGAGCGGGCTGGTCGTCGCGCTGAACCACAAGTGCGAAAAGGTCTGGGCGAGAAGGCTTCCCACCGCGCCGACCGTGATGAAGGTAATGGTCCTGAATGCAAAGACGCCGCAGATCGTTGTCGGCTGCGAGGGCGGGGGCGTCTATGTCCTCGACGGCAAGGGTGCGATCATCCGCACGGGCAAGATCACCGGCGCGCCCACCTGCATCGCCGCGCTCGACGACGCATCCGTCCTCCTGGCGACGGACAAGGGGGAGGTGAAGGAATTCAAGGTGAGCGAATGAGGCCAAGACACGCTCAATCCCGCGAGGACGCGGGATTGAGCGTGGCACACTCGGAGAGTTGAAATCGGGCAGGCGCCGCGGACAAACTCGTTAGGGGGTATCAAGAATTCTCATGGAACCGGCCCTTTGGACTGCGGCAGTCCCGCGTCGCGCGGGACTGCCGCCTTTCTTGCGGGAACCCGTGCTTCCCGCTCTTCGGTTGCCGGGGCGTTGCCGCCAGGCCGTCTCTGCACCCTCGCACGGTTCCTGCGCCCTCGTCGGAAAGCAGGGCTTCCCGATGTCAAGGCGCAAGCAGGGCTTGCGCACTCCAAAGGCTACCGCGGGATTCAGCATGACAGTCGTCGGACGCCCTCGAAGCAAACCTCACCGGTTTTCAGATAGGCTCTTACCACAAACCACAGGCGGTTGTGGCTTGGTCTCCTGACCTACCAAGCAGTTGTGGGTGGGCCCCCCGGCCAAGCCACAGGACCGACCCATGTTCGCCCCGTCACTGGTCCGCTCTCGGTCAATGTTTCACGTGAAACATTCACCTGGGGCTTGACGCAAGTTATTTGCAGGCCCGCGACTACGACCTGAAGCAAAAAGCGAAAAGTTCACTGTCCTGCAATTTTCCCTTAGCCGCAGGGGCGCACCCGTAAAGGGTGCGGCTACAAATGCGAGGTTTTCGGATAGGCCCCAAACAATAGGATTTGAATGTTCACCGTGGAGGCCGTAGCCGCGGGTCGGCGAGATCGAGCATGTGCATGACCTGGTTGTAGTCGTAGCGCGGCGTGGCGACCTTGTTGCCGGAAAACATCTTCGTGTAGGTCCCCTCGAAAAAGATAAACCGCCCGCCTTCCTTTGCGAAGTAAGGATGCTGGATGGGGTTGTAGAAGGTGTACTGGTCGTGGGTGAGAATTTTCCGGGCAGAGCGCCACGGCCCCGTCGGCGCGTCAGCCTCAGCGTACCAAATCTCGCCCAGGGCGGATGTCCCCTGCACTTGGCATGCGATCATGATCCATCGCTTGCGGTATGGATTGTAAGCCATCGCGCCCCGGTGAAACGCGACGTCCTTGCCCGTCTCGATGTCAACCAGCCGCATCCGGCACTCGTCCGGCTTCATGTGGCCGGCCTTCACCAGTTTGTCCATCTCCTTTGGGCCGATGGGCGACGCGCCCCTCCGCCAGGCCCAGCGCAGCGTCCCGTCGGCGGCGCGGTCGAGCTGCTCCGCCGACCCGTCGAAACGGCAGCCATCCTTCAGGCAGGTGAATGCCTCGTGCGTCTTCGGGTCAATCACATCCTCATACGTCGTCGGCGTCCGGCTGAGGACCTCCTGAAAGAAGTAGAACCAGGTCTTTCCCCCATCCTCGACCACGGACGGCATGAGCGAGGTCGGGATCAGCGGGTCCACGGGGTCCTTGCGAATCTCCTGAAAAACCTCCTTCTCGTCGTCGAACTCGACCAGCCCGCGGCCGACGATATTCATTGGCGCCTTGACCTCGGCGTAATCGGCAAGGAGGTGCTCCGTGCCCGCCTTGTCTTTGGCCACGAACAGGGAGTTGAGCCAATACATGCTCTTGTTCGGCAGGGGGACCATGGGCTTGACAAAATCGCCCTCGCGGAAGTAGTCCAAGTTTATGCCTACCTCGGGGTCAAGGCCGCCCTTGTCGGGGAGGTCGGACCGGGCGGCGGTGGTGCGGAAGTTCGCCGCGATGGGATAGCGGATATTCGTCGTGTCGCCCCAAATCCAGAAGAGGCGGCCGCGGTAGATCGCGGTCATGGCCGTGTCCTGCCCCATGACGCCCGCGTTGTCGAGCGGATGGCGGATGGGCGCGGCGTCGCCGAGGAGGATGCTGTCGCGGTAGATGCCGTTGCCGGTGATGCGGTAAAGTCGCTGGGCGATGTTGATGCGTTTGATCTTCAGCACGGCGCTTCCGCCTGGGGCGACGTCGAGCGTCCGCCCGCGCTGGCCGAAGCCGTCCTTGGGGAATTCGTAGCCGTGGCTCTCGACGTGGAAGAATACCTTGCGGTTCATCAGGCTCGGTTCGTAGAAGGCCGCGACGCCGGCGCTATCGCTATAGCATGACGTGTTGGTCATGGTGGTCAGCTTGACCAACGGGACGCCTCGGCCCGTCTCGTCGTCAACGACGGTGATACGAAAGAAGAGCGATGGGTCGGGGGCCTTCTCGTCCTTTTGGCCCTGGGCGATGATCGGACTCACGAGGAGGATAAACAGGATCGGCAGGGATCGGGCCATTTACTCCTCCTTTGGCCGGAACGTGAGCATCTGGAGCCGCTGGAGGAAGAGGTCGCGGCCGCCCTGGCTCATGAACGTTCCATCGCCGGTGGTGAAGGGGGTTGTCAGGATGACCTCGTCCTTCCAGACCTCGCGGCCGAACGGATCGAGGATCTCCAGCCTGGCGTCGAGCTGGATCGCCACGCCATAGACCGGCCAGACGGGGCCGGGCATGGGGGGCGTCCACGGATATATGGCGTCCACGATGGCGCATTCTCGGTAGGCGATCTTGAGCGTGGAGGCGCGGTCGCCCCGGCGCAGTTGCTCGGGATGGATCACCAGATAGCCGAAAGCATGGAGGGACTGCGAGACGGCCATGGCGATCCCATTCCCGACCTGCTGGGTAATAGCCGCCCGGTATTGCTCCTCCACTTCCTTTCGCTGTTCCTTGCTCCATCGTTCCCCCCGCTCGCGGGTCGCCTTCCTTTCCATCTCCACCCCGAATTCCAGTTGTCCCGGGGGAACGTAGACATCCTGTATCTCGATCTCGAGGATGATGCGGGAGGTTTCGACGATTTCCTGGATGTTCTGGTCTATCTTTTTGACGCGGGCGGTGGGGAGGGCCTGGGCGGCAATCGCGCGCGCCTCCTGCAGGAGTTTGAGAGCCTCATGAAAGTTCCGATCGTCGAGGGCCTCCTGGGCGCGGCGGGTGAGTCTATAGACATCGGCTGTCGCCTTCTGCTGGGCGGCGAGCAACTCGTGCTGGGTTTTTCTCTTCTCGATGGACTCTGCCTCGCCCTGCGCCTTTTCTGCTGCCGCGGCGACGGCCTCGGCGATTCGGTCCAGGTAGTCCTTCACGTCCGCGCCCGCGGCGGCTGCGGCCTGCAGTTCCTGCTTAGCCTCGTCCCACTTGCGCGCGTAGAGGAAGAACATGCCGCGCGCGGCGGGATCGGTGATCTGCGCGAGGGACAGGGCGAGCTTCGGGTCGAGCTCGTGCACCGGGCGGCTAAGGCCAGCGGCGGCGGAGATGCTGTTTCCGTCCAGCGCGACCATTTGCGTCCCGATGCCGTCGCGGAAGAGGGCCTCCTTGCCGACCATTGCCGGCAGTGCTTCCCGCACCTTTTGCCAGATCGCGGCGACGTCTTGCGCGTCCTTCTGGAGGGCGGCGATGGCGTCGCGCGCGGCCTGGAGCTGCGGGGTGTTCGCAGCCTGTCGGCAGCATTCCCCCGCCTCCGTGAACTTGCCGTCGTGGATGAGGCGGGCGACCGTTTGGCGGATGCTCTCGATGGTGGGCTTCTCGGGTTCGGGCTGCGGTTCCGGCGGCTCCGGTTCCGGCTTGGGCGCAGGGGGTGGGGGCGGGGGCGGGGGCGGACCTTTGCCGCGGATGATCTCGGCCACGTCGGCCTTGGGGAAGGACATGGACATGCCGGGCTGAATCTCGACCTTGATGATGTCGTCGCTCTCATCGCGGATGAAGCCCCGGAAACTGTTGCCGTTCTTGAGCTTGATGATGTCCTCGGCGGGAGCGGAACCGGCGAGGAGGAGAACGAAGATGGAAAGGAAAACGATTTGTTTTCGTTTCATGGCTCGAACTCTTGCGTTCTAATGCCCCCTCAACCGTTCGATCACCACATTGCGCATCACCTCCACCGGCGCGTCGGTGTCGGTCCACATCTCGAACTGCGAGGCGGCCTGGTTGACGAACATATCCACTCCGCTCACGGTGACGCAGCCGCGCTCGGCGGCCTCGCGGAGGAGGCGCGTCTCCATCGGATTGTACACCGCATCGAAGACGACCATGCCTTTCTTCAGCACATCGGCGGGCGCAGGCGTCTCATCCACGTTCGGGTGCATGCCGACCGACGTGGTATTAACCAGCACGTCGAACGTGAGTTCGGGCAGCCGGTCCATCGGTCCCCAGTCGCAGCCGATCTCGCCCGCGAGTTTCTCCGCCTTGGCTACCGTCCGATTGAGGATGATGAGCTTGCCCCCCCGCGCCTTGACGCCGTAGCCGATGGCGCGGGATGTCCCGCCCGCCCCGAGCATGACCACGCGCCTGCCTCTCAGGGGTTCGTCGCCGCCCATCACACTCTCGATGGCCCTCAGCGCGCCGAGGCAGTCGGTGTTGTAGCCGTGCAGCCTGCCGCCGCGGTTGACGACGGTGTTCATCGCGCCGATGTCCTTGACGAACTGGTCCACCTCGTCCATCACGGCGATGACATCCACCTTGTGGGGGATCGTCACGCTGTAGCCTTGCATGTCGAGCTTCCTGAACTCGGTTACGAAGCGGCGGACGTCGGCGACCTTGAGCGGCAGATAGACGGCGTTGATGCCCTTCTCCCGGAAGGCGGCGTTGTGGATGGCGGGGCTCATGCTGTGGGCCACGGGATTGGCGATCACGCCGTAGAGCTTCGTATCGGCGTTGATCTCGTTCACCCGGTAGAGTTCCCGCATGTCCCGGATGGGGATCTGTCCGGGGGCGGATTGTTTCCCGTCCGCCAGCGCGCCGAATGAAAGGAACGACCCGAAGCGCGGGCCGAGGATGCGCGTGATGACCCCCTCCTCGCCCATGCAGAGGCCGATGGTCGGTGCGCCTGCGCCCCGGAGCAGGTCGAAGATGCGGAGCGTGTCGCGGATGTCGTTGGCCATGACGGCGAGTTTTGCGATGTCCGCGCCTGCGGCGACAAGTTGCTTGTGGATGGCTTCGAGATCATCCGGGGTTTTCTCGAAGTTGTGGTACGACACGATCACCTTGCTCGCGCCGGCGCCGCCGAGGCGGTCCACGCTGTCCATCTCGATGTCTATGTAGTCGAAGCCCGCGGCGGCCGCCTCGCGAAGGAGGGCGATTCGATTTTCCTCATCCCCCTTGTAATTCCCCCCCTCGCGCGCGGGGCGGTTGGTCGCAATGATGGGTTTGATTCGCCTCTCGACGAAGGGCCTGACGGCGGGGGAATGGATGTAGTCGAAGCGTACCTCGATGATGTCGGCCAGTTCACTCGCCCTCTCCATGTCGGCGAGGGCCGCATCCATGGTGGGGGATGTGAGCGAGGCGCAAATCATCTCAATCCGTCCTCATAATTACTTTCGTAACTCTACAATATAAAATAGCATGTTTGCGCGCCGATTTCCACAGGGAAAGAAATGACGCGGGCCGTTTTCCCTTGCACTGGACCGGGCGTGGGAGTTAAAATATGCCCATGCTTCGGAACCTGACTATCCTCGCGCTGGCGGCGGTTGCGCTGACCCTGGGCTATCGGGTCTATTTCCAGCAGCGCCCGTCCCCGCCGCCCCCGACTGCCCCGGTGGACCAGCCGATGACGGTGATTCCACCCAAGGAGAAGTCCGCCGCTCCGCCCCAGCCGGCGCCCGTCGCCCCGCGACCGACCCCCGTTGAACAACCGCCGCCGCCGGAGAGGGTAGTGGCCCCTCCGTCCGCCGTCGAGAAGGCGGAGTTCGGTTCGCGCGTCCTTCGCAAAGGGATGACCGGCGACGACGTGCGGGTGCTGCAGGAGCGCCTGCGCCTGGCGGGGTTTGTCCACGAGGAGTTCCGGGACGGCGTCTTCGACGAGGCCACGGAGAAGGCGCTGATGGACTATCAGCGCGGCACGCCATACCTTCTGAAGATGTACGCCTTCCGCGGCGTCCCCGGCGACGCGAAGCCTTACGCCGACGCGGACCTCTGCCGGCGGCTTCTCGAAGTGCCGGGAGGAAACAAGGCGCTGGTGAAGCACACCGTTCAGAAGGGCGAGACGCTCTGGCGGATTGCGTCGCGCTTCGGCGTAGGGGCGGACGCGCTGACAGTACTGAACGACATCCCCGATCCCTCATTCCTTCAGCCCGGCCGGACGGTCTTTGTCATCTGCAACGCGGACAAGGCGCGATAAGCGCCACGCGGAAAAGAGCGCTCCCCTCAGTTTTCCTGTAGCCGCAGGCCTCAGCCCGCGGCGGTCCTGTGGTCGCAGGCTTACCGTAGATTCGCCGCCGTAGTGGCGGCCACATGGGGCCGCCCCTACCCGATTCCATTTGGGCAACAGGCCATTAATCTGGCTATATGTTTGCATAAACATATCGCCAACGATGGGTGCCCGACAAAAAAGTTCTACAAACGTGTCCGGGATCCCTCTCCCCTGTCCCGCGTCCGCGCGGGACGCAGGGGAGAGGGAACGGGGTGAGGGATGGGCGGCCTCCGCTCCGCCCCGCACCTCACCCCCTGCCCCTCTCCGCAAACGCAGAGGGGAGTATGTTCGTGAATAATGCGGGCCGGAACTCCCACTTTTTCTTCAAAATTTTGCTTGACAAGTCGCCGGCTGAAGTGTAAAAGGGTTATGGTAACGCTACCGGTATTGATACCGGCATCAATACCGGAAGGCCGGGAGGGTTGGAGCGCAGTATATGTCTACAAAAAAGCGAACTGCTCGAATTGGAGACGTCGCGCGTTGTTGCGCGGTAAGCGTGACCACGGTGAGCCGGGTCTTGAACAACCGGCAGGACGTCTCCCCCGAAACACGGGCAAAGGTTGAACGGGCCATTCGCAGGCTCGGCTACGTCCCTTCCGCGGCTGCGCGGCGGATGGCCAGCGGTCGGCCCCACGCCGCCATCCCGACGCAGACCATCGCAATACTGACCAATCCGGCCCTCGCTCAATCCGTGGCAGCGTCCGAGACGCTGTCCGCCCTGACGGTTAAGGCGGCGGGCACGGGATACCGGGTGGTTGTCGTGGTAACGCCTCTCCGTCAGGGGCGCGACGGTTGCGATGGCTTCGTCATGATGGGCCGATACGAGACAGAGGCCCTGGCAGATCATCCCAAGGTAACTATGGATTGGCTTTCGCCCGACCCCACGATCCCCGGTGTGTTGCCGGATTATGAGGCAGGGATTTACCAGGCGGCCAAGGTCGCGCTGGCTCGCGGGTATCGCCGCCCCTTCCTGCTGGCCGGATGCCCGAAGAATCCTGAGATGACGTTCAGCGGCATGTTGTGGAGGGGCTATCGGCGGGCGTTGATCGAGGAGGGCCACGCCCCGGAGGCGTGCGTCTGTCAGACCCCGGCCACCAGGAAGGAGGAGGCTTATCAAGCCGCTCTGGAGATCCTTCGCCGGCCGGACAGGCCGGACCTGATCTTCACCAACGATGACGGCGGGATCGGGGTATATCGAGCGGCGAGGGAGCTGGGCATAGCCATTCCTTCCCAGCTTGGCGTGGTGGGGTGCGACGGCCTTTCGCTGTGCCCGTATATGACTCCATCGCTTGCCACCATAGAAATCGGCTTCGAGGCGCTTGCCGCCGAGACGCTGAATCGGCTCTGGCCGGCCATCAACCGGACGCCGGGGCCGCACCCTTCAAAACTGTTGCTCAAAACTAAGTTTACGGACGGCGATTCGCTTTTGAGAGGAGGAACGTAACGATGTACCGAATGGGAATTGAGGAGGCCAAGGAAGTTGAGAAGGTTATCCTTTCGAAACAATTATTGCGCGTGGGCGACCCGAAGGCGGGACACCTGCAGGAGGTGGTCCGCTTCGAGCAGGAGTGGGCGAATAAGATCGGGACGGCTCACGCCCTGATGATGTGCGGCGGAGGCACGGCGGCCCTGATCTGCTCGCTGGCGGGGATCGGCGTCGGTCCCGGCGACGAGGTGATCGTGCCGGCCTACACATGGATGGCTACCGCCACTTCGGTCCTCATGGTGGGCGGCATTCCCGTGCTGGCGGATGTGGACGAATCCATGGCGCTCGACCCTGTGGACCTTGAGCGCCGGATCGGGCCGAGCACGCGGGCCGTCATCCCCGTGCACATGCTGGGCCGCCCGGCGGACATGGAACGGATCATGGCCGTGGCGCGAAAGCACGGCCTGAAGGTGGTCGAGGACTCCTGCCAGATGGTCGGCGGCAGCTACAAGGGGCGGCGCACGGGAAGCTGGGGCGACGCCGGGGCCTTCAGTTTCAACTTCTACAAGATCATCTCGACCGGGGAGGGCGGCGCCATGACGACCAGCGACCGGTCCATCTACGAGCGGGCCTGCATGTTTGCCGATTCGGGGGCGGCCTTCCGCGCCGCCGACTACGGGCTGAGCACCCCGGTGTTCGTCGCGCAGCAGTACCGCGCCAATGAGATCATGGGGGCGATGGGACGCATCCAGATGCAGCGCATGGACGGCATCATCGCCGACCTGCGGAGGAACCGGAAACGGATCGAGGCGGAACTGAAGGGGGCCGAGGGAATACAGATCGCGCCGAGCAACGACCCGGAGGGCGACTGCGGCGTGGTCGTGGCGTTTCAGTTCGAGAGCGAGGAGAAGGCGCGCGCCTTCAAGGGCTGCCCGGGGGTCGGCGGATATGTCGGCATTGACCACGGCAAGCATGTCTTCCGGGAATGGACGCCTGTGCGCGAGAAACGGATCATGCACCACCCGGCAATGAACCCGTTCAACTTCCCGCAGAACCGTGACCTGCGCGCGGACTACAGCGATAGCGCCTGCCCTCGCTCGCTGGACTTGCTGCGGCGGACGGTGTTCGTCTCCATCAGCCCCGAGTGGTCCGAGGCGGATGTGCAGGGAAAGATCGAGTCCCTGCGCAGCGCGGGCCGAAAGGTGAGCTAAAGCAATGAAAGAGAGACTATCCTCGAGGGAGCGGGTCTTGGCAGCGATTCAGCATCAACCCGTGGATCACGTACCCCTCTGCTTTGACGGACTCTGTCACGGATCGGTGCGATTCGTAACCAAGCTCCATCCCGATCCGTTCGAGAGGGCGCGGTTCTATCTGGACTTGGGCGCGGATACGGCTATTGTGGTCAACCCGCCGCTTTACGCCGGCAATGGATTGCAGACGAAGCAGTGGAAGGAAGAGCCGCCGGGAGAGCGCTACCCCTTGTTGTTCAAGGAATATATCACGCCGCGAGGGTCGCTCCGGCAGGTCGTCCGCAAGACGGAAGATTACCCGGACGCCATATCCTTGTTCAGTGACCACAACGTCCCTGCGGGGAGGTCGAAGGAGTACCTGATTCAGAAGGAGGAGGACCTTGACAAACTGCCTTATATCCTTTCGCCTCCGGCAGGGAAGGACCTGGACCATTTCTATCAGAACGCGAAAAGGGCAAGGACGTTCTGCGAAGAGAGCCAGATTTTCATGTCGGGATATTCCGCGGGCGTGGGCGATTCCGTCATCCATCTCTCCGGCGTGGAGCCGGTGCTGACGGCGGCGTTGGAGAACCCAGCCTTTCTCAAGCGATATGTCGAGATCGTGTCCGATTGGAGCCTCAAGAGGACGGAAATCTGGATTGAGGCCGGTGTGGACTTGATCGTCCGCCGCGGCTGGTACGAGAGCACGGACTTCTGGTCGCCCGCGCTCTACCGGCAATTCTTGTTTGAACCCTTGAAGAAGGAAGTTGATCTCGCCCACCAGGCCGGTGTGAAATTTACATACGTCATGAACTCAGGGGCGATGCCTCTGCTGGACATCTTCAAGGAAATCGCCTTCGACATCTACTCCAACATTGATCCCCTGACGCCGGGCACGGACCTTGCCAGGATCAAATCCACAATCGGCGACCAGATCGCCCTGTGCGGCGGGGTAAATAACAATCTGGTCATGGAGAAAGGGACGGAGGCGGAGGTCGAGGCCGCGGTGGCCGACGCGATGAGGATACTTTCGCCGAACTCCGGCTTCATCCTGGCGCCGGGAGATAGCCTGGATTTCTTTGGGACGGCGGAAGAGACCACGAAGAGGAATTTCCACAAGATGATCGAGGTCTGGAGACGCCTGCGATAGCCCCTGCAAAATCAGCCGAGCGGCCTCAGGGCCGCAGCCCCTTCAGGTAGTCTCCGTATCGCGCAACGACGTCTTCGTCGCTGATGTTGCGGTTGATGACGAATCGGCAATGGACGCGGGCGGTCTCGCCGGACTTCAGATCGCGGCCGAAGAAACACTGGTAGAGTGAGCGATAGCCGCCGGCGTCGGGCTTCGGGGGATTCCACGGACTGGCGACGGCGAAGCAATCCCCCGGCGGCGACATGAAGACGGCGGTGAGGCCCAGTTCGCCGTCGCGGCGAAACGCGAGCGGCGCGGCCATGAACGACTCGATCGCCCAGTCCACCGGATTCGAGCCGAGCTTCCATCGCCCGTCCCGAATCATCCCGACCGCCTCCTCGTCGCGCGGGAACATCACGAACCCGCCCGTCGAGGTCGGCCTGCGGTTGACCGGCGCAAATGCGGGCTGGGCCGCCGCCTCCTTCGGCTTCACATACACCGAGGCGAAGAAGCGGTTGGTGAAATAGGACGACATGAACACCTCGAACCTCGGCATGTCGCACTGGGGCGTGACGGCGAGCGCGAGGTCCAGCGTGTCGGCGGCCTTCCACCGATAAACGCAGGTCATCTCCACGGGATGCTCGGGCGCGGCGGGCCAGTGGACCTCGACGGCGCCTTCCGCGAGCAGCCTGGTCGTGACGGGCCAGTCGCGCGCGGCGTTGCCGTAGCGTTTGTTGGCGCTGAAGACGCGATAGGGGCTGAAGACGCCCGGCGGCCGCGTCAGCGTCTCGCCCGTCGCCGCATCGGTCAGAGGATACAGGCCCATGAACTTGCCGTCGAGCTTGAGCGTGCCGCGGAACAGGCCGGTGTCGAAGGCATAGCAGCCCGGCTCGGCGGCCTTGAACGCGAGACTCGCCCGCTCAGGCGGCTCAGCGGCAAGGGGAAGGCTGAGCGCCATCAGGCTCAGCAACGTCACGAGCGTTGTCGAGACAGTCGTAACCAACATTTATGCGCGTCCTTAGAACAATCAACACACATTACGCCCCCTTGTTACATACACCTGGTTTTATCATTTCCCGACGTTATTGAAAACTTGCCGGGAGCAAACCGGGAATGGCGCGAACGACTTCGCCCCCCGCACGCGTGTGCCCTGCTTCTACTCCTTGGGCGTCCCCGGAGGGAGCCACTCACCCGTGTTGGCGCTGAAAACCTTCGTCCCCGCGCCTTCCGCACGCATTGTCACCCCGTAAACCTGGATGCCGAGCGTGCGCGCGTCTTTGGAGCCGGGAATGACTTGCTGTGGGATCCAGCCCTTGCAGCGCAGTTCCAGTCGCACGTGGTCGGCGCGGCTGGGTGGCGCGTTCGCGGTCAACACGGCCCCGTCCTTCAGGGGCGCGATTTGCTCGCCGTCCAGATAAAGGCCCGCCTCCGGCGCGATGGCGTGCTTGTGCGCGTTTATCTCCAGCGTGATCGTGTAGGGCTTGTCGGGCACGACCGGCAGCATGAGCCTCGACCCGGGCATGGTCCAGCGAAACGGCCGTCCCGAGCACTCTTGGCCATGCCAGCCCTGAAGGTAGCGTCCATCGCCCCGCTCACCGATCTGCAGCCGGTAGTACGACCGCGCCTCTGCCGTCCATGCGATGGGATCTGTTTCGTTCAAGGACATCTGCGTGCGCTCCCCGGCCCCGTTCTCCACGCGGAATCCGCCCTCGGCCTGGTTCGCCGTCAGGATGGCCGAGACAACCTTGTCCCCAACTTGCACGTGCAGGCTGTCTCGGCCGAAGGTGCAGCCCTGCACGATGGCTTTGCCCGCGTCCAACTGGATGGCCGGGGAACCCGCGCCTCCGTTGTCCCAATGGACGAAGTTGCAGGCGTTCGCGGTGAACTGCCCGGCCGGGCTGCGCATCCATACGCAGCGGTCAATCGGCCCCCAGAAGGAGCAGTTGACCAGGCTCACCTTGCCTTTGACCTTCGGGCCGATCTCCAGGCAGACGGAGTCGGTGCTGCTCCACCGCCCGACGAACTCGCCGTTGGTGATGAGCAGTCCCGGCGGCTGCGCCTGCTCGACGACCACCGCACGCCGGCAGGAGTCGGCCCCCAGCCCCAGGAAGTTGCCGTTCGTGCTGCCGTGCTTCGACTCGGAGAACTTATAGCCGATGCCGTAGCCGAAGCAGAAGGTGTTGAAGACGTAGTGCCAATCGGTGCGAGCCAGTTCGAAAGCAACGCCCTGTGTATTGATCCATTTGCAGTAAGGCTCCTGCGGATCGTATTTGAGGCCGAAGGGCCAGAAGTGGATGTTCTCGATGTGGCCGATGTCATAGCACTCGTCCACGAAAATGCCGCGCTTGATCGGGTAGCCGGTGACGTTGCGGACAATATGCCGGTGCGCTCGGATGAGCTTGATGGCCTCGTACGGATTCAAGAAGCAGCAGTCGCGGATGCCGACGTTCTCCGTTCCCTCCGACAACACGCACGGCGGATAGGGTACCGGCGGCACGTCGCTCCGCTTCCACTCCGGGTAGGCGATGATGAACCCGACGATGGCGGAATTGTTTCCCGCCAGCCGGATGAAAGGCGGCCCTTCTTCCGAGCCCCGCCCCGCGTAGGCGCAAAGCACTGAGCCGGTTAGCTTCTCGATGAGGGTCGGGCCGGAGGTAGGCGGCACGCGGTAGGTGCCCTGCAAAGTCACGTTCGCCGGGATGGACAGGCTGCCGTTGATGCGGAAGCGTCCGGCGGGCACGTCCACGACGCCCCCGCCCGCTTTGCCGGCCTCGTCGAGGAGGCGCTGAAAGACGGCTGTGCAATCCGTCGCGCCGTCGCCAACCGCCCCCGCCTCGACGACGTTCCACTGTTGCGCGGCAGATCCCGTCGAGGCGGCGGCCAGAATTAACACGGCGAGAAGATGCAATCTGATTTCTCTCATGATTCTCCTGAACCTCCCCATACGGCCGACCCGTTCGCGTGTGCTGTTGTATCCCCCGAACTCATGCGAAACTCATGAGATCGGTTGGAGAAAAATGGGCGGACTGCTCAGGCCGAACTGAGTCGGCCCGGCAGTCCGCCCGTTGTTTCGTGTATTATGCTTGCTGTTCCAGCTTCGCCCTCAGCTTCGCCAGCAGGCCGTCTTCCGGCTCGTACGGCAGGTTGATCGGCTTGCTGTAAACCGTGCTGGCATAGAGGCCGAGGACGGTGTTCGTCTCGGCAAGCGATTGCTCAAGGCAGTTCGGGTGCACCTTCTTGTCGTCCGCCAGCCAGTCGCACATCGCGTCGGTCAGGCCGGCCTGGCCGAGGACGTCCTCGTCGCGGTATTCCTTCTCGCCGCTCTCGAAGGGGACCTTCATCGTCGAGCGCTCCCACGACATCATCTTCCAGTGCACGAACCCGCGCGTCCCATAGACGGCGATGCGCTTGTGCATGTGGTTCTTCGGGTCGTCGCTCGTGGCCAGGGCGTTCACGCCGTTGGCGATGAGGCACCGGACGCGGTTAGGGAAGTTGAGCTGCGCCACGGCCATGTCGGGGGCGGGGTGGGTGCCGGCGAACTGGCTCGCCCCGCAGGCGTTGCCGAAGACGAGGTCGGGGTGCATGCCGCCGTTCATCCAGAAGACGAGGTTGAGGACATGCGTGCCCTGGCCGGCGAGGTTCAAGCGCGAGCTGGCGTCAATGAACTGCACGTCGCCGATGCGGCCCTCCTGGACATCGCTCAGGAGATCAAGCAGTCGCGGATGGAAACGGAGCTGGTGGTTGACGCACATCTTGGTAGTCGTCGTCTTGCTCAGCTCGCGGATGGCCTTGAAGTCGGCGGAGTCGAGGGCGAGGGGTTTTTCCACGATCACGGCGGGGACCTTCGCCTCGTGGGCGAGGGTGAGGAGCTGGACGCGCAGGTTGGGCTGGGTGACGATGTGGAGGATGTCGGGCTTCTCCTTGCGGAGCATCTCATGGACGTCGGTGTATTTTTGCGGCACATTGAACTCCTGCGCGAACGGGTGGAGCCGCTGCTCGTTCATGTCGCACACCGCAACGAGTCGGGTCTTCTTCACGTGTTCGTACGCCTTGGCGTGGCCTTTGGCGCGCCCGCCGCATCCGAGCATTGCACTCTTCAACATTTTTCCTCTCCAAATAAACCGGTTCACAGGACCTATCACGAAGCAGACAGTCTACCGCCGTCAGGTAAAAAGGCAAGTGAAAAAATGTCTGTTTGGTAACCCCCCAGTGACGGGACGGGGTTCGGCACGGACATGTAGCCGCACCCTTTACGGGTGCGGGATTTCGGCGGCAGAAGGTTCTATAGGCAGGCCCGCAGGCGTAAAGCCTGCGGCTACCCCCCCCGTCACTGAGGGGTTACTCTGTTTGTCGGTATGCCACGGCATCGCGGTTTTTCGCGTCTTTCTGGAGGCGGTAGCTTTCGGATTGTGATCTTCGATGATCGTCAGTATAATGAAATCACCATGACCGACCAAACACGAACTCCCTGGCCGCGCTCCTGGCCGCCGTTCTGGCGCGGGGCGCTGCATGTGGCGATCGCGACGGGGGTGGGGAATGTGACGATCGCCGTTGGGCGCACGTTGGCATTCTGCTCGCGCCGCATGTACAACATTGAGCGACCGTTCCTGATCGATCCTGTTGACTTTCACTTACTGACTTGTGTCGCGCCGATGCTATCGGTCCTTGTGCTTCTTATCATCGTCCGCCCCGGCAAACGGGTGGTTCTTGGACTGCTCACGCCTTTCCTTTTGGGAATCCCGCTCGCGGTGCTCGCGGCGGTCGGCCCCTTGGTATGTGGAAGACTCTGTTTCCTCTTGATTCCCTTCCACTTGCTGCTTTTTCCTCCTTGGGGGATCGTGGTGGGATTTGGTCTTGTCGGCGTCATTTTTGCGAAGATATGCCGGCAAGTCCCTGTGGAACGTGTGGCACAAGCGTTGACCACGGGCGGCCTTGTGTTCGTACTTGGCTTTATCTGGCAATTCATATAGGCAGAGTTCGCACGCAACGGAGCCCCGCCCACGCACCTGATTCCCTGTATCCCTGCGGCAGGCAGGTATGCAGGTTGGGTGACTGTCTTTCTTGAGAGCCTGTCTTCATATGTCTTCTATCCGCTGAGCTATGGCATCGCAGCGACAATGCTGTTGAACGCTGCGCAGGATTTCGATCCTTCGGATGGTCGAGATTCTTCACTTCGTTCAGAATGACAGCCAAGAACCTATCCGAGAACCCCGCATTTGCAGCTGTGCCCTTTAGGGGTGCGGTCTTCCCGCCGGCGAGTTCATCTACACGCGCCCCGTAGCGGAAGTCGCCAGACTTCCGATCCCGCGCTCTCGCGGGACGATGCGCCGCGCTCATCCCGCGTCCGCGCGGGATTGTTGGCTTTGTCCCAAGAATGTGATTCTTACTCCCGTCATGGGGCTGTGGTCGCAGTGGCCCGAAAGCGAACCCTCTCTGGGGCTCTGCCCCAGACCCCGGGATTTACCGCATTGGGGCCACCGACATGGGAAAAAATAGGCGGCATCCCGGAGGGTGCGGCCGCGATGAGCAAGAGCGGTGCGGCATGGATGCCGCGAGCACGCCCATGCCGTATGGCACCGCCGCGGCGCTCGGGTCGCTTCCCAGCGTTGCCCTATCCTCCACGACGGCGTATCAACCTCCCGGAGGTTCCGAACCTCCGGGAGGTTAGACCCACGACCGCAGGGATGCCAGATGCCATAGGCAAAATGCCGGTGGCTGTAAAGCGGAAAATCCTGGGGGTGTGGGGGCAAAGCCCCCGAGTGTTGGGGGGAGAGAAGGGGCCTTCACCGCGGAAGATGGGGAGAGCGAGAGGTGAACTCACAGGTTTGGGACAAAGCCAACTTGTTTGAGCGTGTCCTCTCCGCGCCGACCCTTCGCACGCCACTCCTCACTCGCGGCGAGGAAGACACGCTCAAGCCGAAGCTTGAGCGTGGCACAAGCGGTTTCTTTTTCGGGCTTCGGGTTTCTTTGGTCATTCGTCATTCGGAATTCATCATTTTCCCCCCTTCGTGTGCTTCGTGGCCTTCGTGGTGAATGTTGTCTCTGTCAATCTGCGTCTATTTGAGGGGCTTCTTCATGTTCAACTGGTGGGTCGCGTAGCCCAGATTTCGGTAGAGGACGATGGCGGTCTCGTTAAGGGCCGAGACGTTGAGGTCCGCCGACGCGGCGCCCTGCGCCCGCAGCCAGTCCTCCGCCATCTTCATCATCCGGCGGGCGATGCCCCTGCGTCGCAGTTCCGGGACGACATAGACATCGGAGATGTGCCCGACGGCAGGGCTGAAGTTCGGCCGGAACGACGCCTCGATGAGCGCCACGGGCCGGCCGTCCAGCTCGCCGACCCAGAGGCGGCGGCAGGGGTCGTGGGTGATCTCCTTGACATGGGCCTCGTAGAGCTTGACGCCTGCCTCGTCGGCGTCCCAATCGGGAAAGTACTGTCGAACGAGTTCGAGATGGTGTTCGAGGGCGAAAAGGAAGTGCTTCTCGAACTCAAAATCGAGAAATTCGATCTGGAGGTCGGATTTGCTCACAGCGCTCGTTTCAGCACCTTGCCCGTGGGTCCGTGGGGAAGTTCGTTCCGGAACTCCACGACCTTGGGCACTTTATAATTGGCCAGTCGCCCCTCGCAGAACTGCTTGATGTCCATCTCCGTGCAGGTCTCCCCCGGGCGCAGCGCCACGTAGGCCCTGGGGACCTCGCCGCGGGTCTTGTCGGGCATGGGCACGACGGCGACCTCGAAGACCTTCGGGTGCTGGGCGATGATGCTCTCGATCTCGTTGGGCGAGATGTTTTCCCCGCTCGAGATGATCAGCTCTTTCTTCCGTCCGGTGATGCTGAGGAAGCCGTCATCGTCCAGCCTGCCGATGTCGCCGGTTTTCAGCCATCCGTCGGGGGTGATGGTCTCGCGGGTCATGTCGGGGAGTTTGTAGTAGCCCTTCATGACGTGCGGCCCCGCGGTCCATATTTCCCCCTCCTGTCCCGGCGGCAGGGGGTTGCCGTCGTCGTCGGCGATCCGGACGCGCACGTTGGGCAGGGGCTTGCCCGCCGTCCCGAGCTTGTATTGCTCCGGGCTGCTGACGGAGATGACGGGCGAGGTCTCCGTGAGACCGTAGCCCTCTAAGAGGCGCATCCCGAGGACCTCCTCGAACTGTCTGCTCAGTTCCGTCGGCAGCGCCTCGCCGCCAGCGACGCAGAGCCGGAGCGACGACGTGTCGTGCTTCCCCTTTTCCGTCGCCAGCGTCCGCACCAGAACGCGGAACAAAGACGCGATGGCAAGGAAAGCGGTGACCCTGTGCTCCTCGATCATCCGCAGCACGGCGGGCGCGGTGAAGCGTTTGAGATAGACGGCCTTGGCCCCGATGTAAAACGGGAGGATCACCGTCGTGGTCAAGGCGAAGCTGTGGAACATGGGGAGGACGCCGAGGATGATGTCGGTGTGGTCAAAGTGAATCTGCTCGACACAGCCTCGGAGGTTCTCCAGGAAGTTCCGGTGCGTCAGCATGACGCCCTTGGGGTTTGCCGTGGTGCCGGAGGTGTAGATGATGCAGGCGGTGTCGTCCTCATGGCGGCGGAAGCGCCAGGGGAAGGGCAAGCCGCGCCGGCCCTTGAGGTCCTCCAAATAGATCGGCTTGGCCACGAGGCCCTTGAGCGTCTCCTCAAAGAAATGGGCGCTGACGACGGTATCCAGGCCGGCGTCGCCGATGATGTATTTGAGTTCCTCGCGCTTGAGGAGGAAGTTGAGCGGCACCGGGACCTTGCCCGCCAGGAGCGCGGCGTAGAAGGTGATGACGAATTCCTTGCAGGTGGGCAGCATGATGCCGACGTGGCGGCGGCGCGTCTTGAGGAAGAGGAGCGTGGCCAGTCGCCGCGCGGCGTTGAGGTACTGCCCGAAGGTGAGGGTGGAGGTCTCGTCGGCCACGGCGACGCGGTCGGCGTGCCGGGTGCACGTCCTGCTGAACAGATCGGCGAGATTCATGGCGGCGCATTATACCCTGCAGGGCGGGATCGTCAAGCATATATTTCGGAGGAGCTTCCCCATTCCCCATGATGCAAGCCGTGCCATTGCTGCATGTTGTGTGCCCCCCCCAAACTTGCTTTGGGGGTGCGTGGCGGAGACCATGGCCCGTCGGAAGACACCCCCAATCCCGCGAAGCGCGGGATTGAGGGTGGCACCTGCGCAGAGGGGCGGCTTTGAATTTGGTTGCATTGCCGAGGGGATTTGAGTAAAATCATTTTTTCAGCGTACTTTTTCGTCCGTAGGACGGTTTCTGGGTGAATGTTCTCCATGAAGCAAAGGCGAGTACTGGTATTTGCTTTTGCGATCTCGGTCATCCTTCACTTCCTCACACTAAGCTCGAAGGAAGTGATGGGGTTCCTCCTGGGACCGGGGGAGCTCCCAAAGGTCGAGAAGGATGAACCGTTGGTCTTCGACCTCCTTCCGCCCGATCCGCCCAAACCCAAGCCCAAGCCCGAGGAGCGGAAGTGGTTCGTGGACGAGAAGGGCAACAAGGAAGAACCCACGGGCAAGACGAACCTGATGGGCGTGGAGCAGAGCGCGGCCAGGGACCAGGGTCCCAAGGATAAGCCCGCCGACGGCATCCCCAACCTCGACGGGGACTCGGAGATGCTGGCCACCCGCGATCAGACGGCGATGCTCGGCGATACGAAGCCCCTGCCGCCTGTTCCCGCTTTGCCTGCGCCGCCGGCGCCCCTCTCGGCCGAGCCGATGGCGGCGGCCAAGCCAGAAGTCCCTCCCCCGCCGTCGCCCAAACCCGCGCAACCCCCAGCCGAGCCGCAGCCCAAACCGGTGAAAGAGGTCCCCGCCGCCCCCAAGGAGACGAAAGCGCCTCCGGTAAAACCCGAGCCGGCCCCCGAGCCGACCATCGCGGCTGCCTCTCCCGAGAAGAAGGACATCCCCATCGCGGAGCCGAAGAAGGACGCCCCGGCGGAGCCGGCGAAGCCGGTCGAGGTCGCCCAATTGCCGCAGCCGATGCCTGCGCCCGCGGCCCCGCCTGCGCCTCCCGCGCCGGATTACCCCGCGATCCCGCCCCGGCAGTTGGCGAAGGTGAAGTCCATGTTCCCCGAGTCGAGCGCCGGAAAAGAAGGCGAGCCGTCGTTCAATATCAAGGTGGACCAGTACGCGGCATATTATAAGCATATGGTGGAGCGCCTGGAACGGACCTGGCTCATCCTCCGCCGCTATGAGGCCGGCATGACGACGGTGGGGGGGCCGAACAAGGTGAAGCTCATCTTCCAGTTCAAGGTCACGCGCGAAGGGAAGATCGTGGACGTGGAGGTGGTGAATGACGGCGGCGATCCCATCATCGCCACCGAAATCAACCGTTGCATCGAAAGCACGAGCCTGGATCCCTTTCCGGACTTCATCACGGAGGACGAGCTTCGGGTCCAGCCGGTGATCTTCTTTCTATATGGTTATTGAAGGCGTGTGCAGAAATGGGACACCGTAGGGGCGGCCCCATGTGGCCGCCCCTGTGACGGCAGATTTTCCCTGCAAGGGGCGGGCACATGGGCCCGCCCCGACAGAAGCGGATTTGGGCAACAGCCCCTTGACATGTGAGGGATAGTGTTGGAATCCATTGCGACCCGATTCTCGGCGATCTTTTTGTTCTTCCATCAGGGCGGTTGGGTGATGATCCCCCTCGTCCTTTGCAGCATCGTGGGCCTGACCGTGATGATCGAGATGGCCATCGCCCTGCGGCGGCGGAGCATCATCCCCGGCAAGCTGGTCGAGGAGCTGGAGTCCATGACCTCGCCCGACGATGCGCCTCGCGTGCTGGGACGATTTGAGAAGGCTAATTGCCCCTTCGCCAATGTTGTCAAGGTGGGCCTCAGGAATCGGTTGCTGCCGCGCTTAGAGAACCAGGAGGAGATCATCCTCGCCGGCCGGCAGGAGGCGCACAAGCTGGAGCGCGGGCTGATTGCCCTGGAGATCATCGCCGCCATCGCGCCGCTCCTCGGCCTTTTGGGCACGGTGCTCGGAATGGTGCAGGTATTTGACGTGGTCTCAAAGGTCGGAGTGGGCCAGGCGTCGTTGCTTTCGGGGGGCATCAAGGAGGCGCTCTATACCACGGTCGTGGGGCTTGTCGTCGCCATTCCCTGTCTGGTCGCCTACAGTTGCTTCAGCAAGCATGTGGACGACCTGATCCTCGAGATCGAGCGCTATGCCACGCTGCTTCTCAACAAACTATACGGACCCGGCGGGCAGAAACGACCCCTCCCCGATCGTGCGCAAGGGAGCCGGCCATGATGGACTTCCGGCAGAAGCCCCGCCGCAAGCCGATCCTGAACATCGCGCCTCTGATTGACGTGCTCTTCCTGCTGCTGATCTTTTTCCTGGTGTCCTCCACGTTTGTGGAGCAGCCGAACCTCAAGCTGGACCTCCCCCGCGCCGCCCACGCCGACGTTAGCCAGGTAAAATCGCTGGCGGTGCTGATAGACGAGAAAGGTCGTCTCTACTTCAGCGACCAGCCGGTAAACCGGACGGAACTGCTGCGACTCCTGCGGGAGCGGCTGGGCGAAGATAAGGAGCAGTCGCTTGTGATCAAGGCGGACAAGAACGTCCCGCACGGCGTGGTGGTGGAGGTGCTGGACATGGCGAAGGGCGTCGGCTACAAGAGGATTGTGCTGCCGACGACCTCGGAGAAGGTGAAGGACGCCGAAGATGGACGATGACCGCAACGCGGCCGCATCGCCCGGAAAATGCCGGACCTGCGGCGGGAAGTGCTGCCGGTATGTGGCCGTGGAGATTGACAAGCCGCAGACCGAGGCGGACTTCGACGATATTCGATGGTATGTGGCGCACGAGAACGTGAGCGTGTTCATAGAGGACGGCGACTGGTACATCAACTTCGACGCCGCCTGCCGCCACCTGACGCCGGACAATCGGTGCGCCATCCACAACCATAAGCCCAGGATCTGCACAACGCACTCCGCGGACGACTGCGAGGAGGGGGAGGGGGAGTCGGCCCGGGTTGAGCTGCGCACGCCGGAGGAGGTGGAGGCGTTCATCGCCCGGCGGCCCGCGGCGGCGAAGATGATGCAATTTTCCCGGTGATTGGACTTGCGTTTGAAAAAAGTTCTGGTAAAATTGTAAACCTTGTCGGTTCCTGACGAGGTCTTTGCTGCGTCAGCAATGAAAGGAGAGGCAATGAGGAGAATTGCCGCGTTGGCGCTGAGCGTCGTCCTGCTGGGTCTCTGGGGCTGCGCCAGCAAGCCGGAGCTGAGCATCAAGCAGAAGAAGCAGATCGAGTATCTCGAGGCGCTCGCCGACCAGAAGGAACGGGAGGCGGACCAGACGGAGTCTATCGCCCGGATGCACATCGAGCGGGCGGGCCAGCTCCGCAAGGAGGCCCAGGACTATCGGCAGAAGGCCGCGCTGGTCCTGAAGGGCCAGGACCTCGACGAGCTCGAACAGCAACTCCGCAAGTACCGCGAGTAGAATGCCGGTAGGGTTCGGTGATGAGATCACGTCCTGCGGGCTATGACCCGAACGACGAGACGAAGTGCCGCCGATGCGGCGTCTGTTGCGGGGCTACGGACGGGCACCCCTGCGAGCACCTGGCGCGCAACGGCGAGGGGTATCGCTGCGAGATATATCCCTATCGCTTCGGTCCCCATAAAACTATCACCGGCAGGCACTTCACCTGCGTCCCCGTAAAAGACGTGATCCAAACAGGGGGCGGACACCCCGCCTGCGTCTATGTGGCCCATGAGTGATCCGGAAGAAAACGACAAAAACGAAGAGGAAGACGCCGCCCCCGAGAAGGACGACGCCGGCAGGCAGATCAACCTGGAGCGCTGCCTCTCCTGCCGCCACTCCACAGACAAGGAGCCCGACAAAGGGACGCTCCGCTGCAAGAAACACAGTATGCTGGTCAACGCCACTGACGACGAGATACCGGATGACTGCAAAGAATATGAGAAGTAGGGCTTTTCTCTCCCCCTTCATTCCCGCCTGCCTCCTGATCGCCCTCGTCGCCGGATGCATCAACTACGAGGAGGAAATCACCCTCGAGTCCGACAAATCCGGCGCGATCAAGATGCACTACTGGGTGAGCGAGAAGTTCGCCGCCGTCGCCGAGCAGAAGGAAAAGGAAACCAAAGGGGGACAAACCGGCCTCGGCCTGCCCTTCTCCCAGGACCAGGCCGAACGGGTCTTCAATGTCGAGAAAGTCATCAAGATCAAAGAGGGGCCCACCATTGACAAGGCCCGCGAGCGCGGCTACCGCCACATCACCCTCACCTGCGAGTTCGACGACATCAACCACAAGGAGTTCCCCACCATCCCCCTCTTCGAGGGCGGAAGCATGACCTTCAAGGAGGATGAGAAGGGCAACCTGGTATTCACCCGCATCTTCCGCAGCCCGGAGGCCCTTCGGGAGGCCCGGGAAAAGATCGCCAAGGAAGCCGCCGGAAAAGGCGAGCCACCGAAAGAGCCGACCCCGAAACCGGAGGATAAGAAAGCCGCGATCACCCTCGACGAGGACCCCAGCGACGCCGGCGATACCCTCGCCAAGAGCGTCTTTTCCGAATACAAACTCAAGTTCGTAGTCCACTTCCCCGGCCGCATCCTGAAGACCAACGGCAAATACTACGAGGAGGGCGAGGAGCCGGGGGCCTTCGAGTGGCTCAAGGTCTGGTTCTGGGGTCACCGCAAGGCCGTCTGGGAATTCCGCCTCGCCGACATCGCCAAACAGGCCGACCTGACGGCCACCATCAAGAACCGGCTCCCCTGGGAGTGGTTCATCATCACGGGGATCGTCGTCATCGCCCTCGCCCTCATCATCCTCCAGTCCAAACGCCGCGCCGCCGAGGAAGCGACGGAGGACAAACCCACCGCGCCGGAAGAAAAGACGGGCGAACAGGCCGGAGAAAAAGGCAAGCAGAAATAATAGCAGATCGGGGAAAGGAGTCCCCTCCTACTGCTCCACTCGCTGCAGAGCCTTGATGGACTTCTCCAAGAACGCCGCTTCCGCCTCCAGCCCTAAAGTCCTGCATACCTCCGCCTGTGTCTTGTATCGCTCCGCCGGATCGGCGCGTCGGGCGAAGCAGAGCTTCGCCATGCACTCCGGGCAGAGCCAGAGGGGATGACGGTCCGTCTCGGGCAGATTGTTGCTGCCGCACATGTTGCACTCGAACAGCGTGCAATGGCGCATGGCAAAAATATGGCCCGTTTCGTGGACCGATATCTTCAGCATCCGGCGGAGACAAGTCCTGAACGCCTCTTCGCCGCTCCCCGGATCGCCGAAACGATAAAGCGACCACACGCCCACGCGCCCGCCGAGGACGGCCTCGCCGAAGACGAAGTTCCACCCCCGCCCCGCCCAGAGGTCCACCGCCGTCAGGCCGATGAAGACCCGCGCATCCTCCGGCAGGCGCGGGCCGAGCACGCGCAGCAGCACATGGGAGGTGAGCACCTGCTCGACGCCCCACTCCGGGTGTGTGCGCCGCGCATTGGGTGGGATGTCCGACAGCGGTAGGGAGGCGTTGACCTTCACCGGCATGCAAAAGTGGGCTTCCATATACCGACCGGTCTGTGTGACAATTTCCCGCTGCTTCTCCGTGAACTCGCCGAGGGGTTGGATGTAAATAAAGGGCCGGTCCGCGCGGGGACGGTCGGGGCACCAGCCGAGATAATCGTCGAAGGTCTGCCCGGCCTCATTGTGTTCGGCCAGCCAGTCGCCGGGCTGAGGTTCACCAAGCTTTTGGTGGAGGGGGCGAAGTGTCTCGATGGTTGCCTTGAGCCTTTGGACCCGCACCTTCTCATCGGGGGAGAGTTCGATCGTTCGCGGTCGACGACTCCCAACCAGTTCACTCTTGGAGAGCAGGAATGCAAACCATCCCCATACGATCACATTGGTCAAGATCACGACCGCAATGGCGACGGCGCGCACCTTGGTTCGCGTAGAGACCATCACCCCCTCCCTTGAGACGATAGGCTACTTGACGACGCCGCCCGGCCCCTTGTCCAACGCAGACGTGACCAGGGATGGTATCCTTGTCCGCTCTTTCTGCAGCGCCTTCAGGACGGCCTGGTAGTCGGGATCGGCCTTGGTCCTAAAGACGGCCATCTTCTCCTTGCCCATGCCGCCCGCCTCGGCGGCGAGGGAGGCGTAGAGCATCTTGCTCAGCTCCGGGCGCGAGAGATTGACCATCAGCCCCACGTCAAAGGCCAACGGCTTTCCCTTCGCATGGCACTCCGCGCAGCGGCGCCCGCACACATCGCGGATCAGCTTCATCGTCTCGGCGGTCAGCCTGATGTTCCGCCCGCCCTCGTAGCGCTTTGAGTCCCAGTCGTCGTAGTAGGGCAGGTTCAGGTCCACCCACAGGGCCACGGTTGCAATCTCCTCCTTCGCCATCTTCACGTCGTAGTGTTTGCCGAAGACATATTTCCGAAGCAGAGGGCTGGCATACGCCCCCGACGAGCGCGGAGGGATCGCCTCTGCGACGTAGGTGATCACTGGCACAATCGCCGGCGTCATCTTCGGGTGGCGCGAGTGGCCCCAGTCGCGGTTGTGCTGGTTCAGCGCCTCGTAGGCCACGTTGAACGTCTCCGTCACGTCGCCGCTTAGGATGACGCCGCCGTCCGGCTTCGTCACATCGTGGCATCGCACGCAATGGCGGTCGAGGATCGGCTGGATGTCGCGCGGGAAGCTCACGCCGCGCGGTCCGCCCTCGGGCGGGGTCAGGGCGACCGCCGGTCGGCGCAGCGCCATCGGCTCGGGCATCAGATTCGGGGCGCGCTCGCGCGGCTCGTGGCAGCCGATGCACGAGACCTTCTCGCCCGGCCGGAAGGACGTCGTGTCGCGCATCGTCTGGACCATCAGCCCGTCCTTGTCGAGCAACTGGAAGTAAACGGCCTTTCCGGCAGGGACCTTGAAATACGCCGACCCGTCATCGGCAACCGGCGTTTCGCCCAGCACCTTCCGCACCATGCGATAGACGTAGGCCACGGCGATCGTCTGGTCGGCCCAGTGCGAGTTGCCGTTATTCACGATGTCCTTGTCCGGCACCTGCACGACGCGGATCGCCTTCACCGTCCCCCGTTCGATCCCCGGCAGGGCGTTATAGACATCGAGGATGGCGACCGTCGCCGAATCGCCCTCGGCCTCGGCAGTCGCCGGCGACGACGTGACCGGCGGGCGCACCCGCGGGGCGAAGGGGACTGCGTTGACGCAGGAGAGTTTCGGGTCCTTGTAGAGCAGCTCCATGTTCCCCTGCCGGTCCACCACATAGACCCCGAAGCCGTGCCACAGGTTCCCGAAGGAGACGAGAAACAGGTCCGTCGTCAGGGGGTAGGGCGTTTTGAACCCCCAGCCACCGCCGAAGGGCAGGGGCGTTTCGATGCGGTGGGCGAGGACATCGCGGCTGATCGCCGGGGCGATGATCCCCAGGTGTCCGTTCTGCGGCAGGCGCCAGTGGCCGCTCTCGCCCGAGTCAATGCAGACGACCTCGTTCGCACCGGGTATGCCGCGCGGCTCGATGAAGCAGCCGTAAACGTTCATCCCGAAAAAGCCCGCCAGGCCCGTGCCGTCCTGCCGCGCGGTCCAGAGGGCGTTGATGTGGTTGCCGGGCTTGTCCTCGTGCACCCATCGGAGGAAGACGATCCGCCCGTCGGGCATGACCGACGCGGCCACGTCGTAGAGGTAGTTCGACGTGAACCGGCGGACGTTCTTCCCGTCGGCGTCCATGACGTGGAAGTTGTAGGCCGAGTGGCCCGTGCAGCAGCCCCAGCAGTTCGACCGCAGCGAGCCGAAGAGGATCGTGTCGTTGGGCAGATAGACGGGTTCGAGGTCGTATGCCTCCGACTTGGTGATGCGCCTCAGCCCCGTCCCGTCGGAGTTCACCTCGTAGATGCTCCAGACGTCGTGCAGGTCGTCGCTGAATCCCTTGAAGATTTCCGACTTCTTGCTCCGGGCGCAGAAGATAATTCGCTTGCCGTCGAAGTGGAGGTCCGGATCGCGCAGGGCCGTGTGGTCGGGGACGTTCAGGATGTTCCGGAGATTGCCCGTCTTGATCGAATAGATGCACAGGTTGTGCCCGCCCGGCTCGAAGTGGTAGTGCGTGGTGAACCACCGCCCCCCGGCGGTGTAGGGATACCGTTTTACGAAAAGGACCTCGTCGAGGTCCGGCGGCAACTGGGCCAGGAGGATCTCCCGTTGGAGGCTTCGGGCCGTACGATAGAGGGCCTGCCAGGCCCCCGGCTCGGGCCTGGCCCGAAGCGCGGCGAGACGATCGGCGACCTCCCTCGCCCTGGCCTGCCACTCCTTGAACCTTTCCGGGGCCGCGCCGTCGCCATAGGTCTTCAGCAGGGCCTCAATCTTCGGGACTATCGGCGCGATGGGGAGCGTCGCCGTGCAGATCGAGTAGCGATACTCCACCCCCTCCCCCTTGAGCGCTAATCGGACGGCGCCGACGCCCTCATGGAAGGGTACCTGATACTTCACATTGATCGGCGTCTGTCCGCCCTTCTTCACCGCCGCCGGCGTCGCGGCCAGCCGCTCGGCCTTGTTCAGGTCGCTGTCGCGGAGGAAGTCCGCCTCGGCCTGGAGATTTACGTCGCGCTCCGCCGGGGCGATGATCGTCGCGCTCAGGCTGCCCCGCTTGACGTCATTGATCTGCAGGGCGAGGTCGGAGTCCACGAGATGAATCCAGCGCTGATGGGTGAGATCGCCGCCGGCGAAGCAATCGAAATGGAAGAGCACGCGAAGGCCGTCCTTCTTCCACTCCCTGCCGTATAGCTCGGCCATGGGGATGGCGATCTCGTAGCAGCCGGCCTCCTCATTCCCGACGAACCGGCCCCACTCCAGCCAGGGCGACCGCTCGCCCTTCGCCGGGCCGTGGTGGGCCGCCTGCTTGGCGTTGAACTCGATGCGCATGTCCTTGCCGCAGGCGTGGATATTGATGTCGGACGTGCCCCCTTTAGACCGGCGCATCCGCGCGTCCAGGGCGATGTAGAGCTTCGCGTCGTCGGCGCAGAAGCGATAGCGCATGACAGGCTCGGCCAGATCAAGGCCCCAGTACTCCGCCGCGTCGAAGACGGACGTGGCCGTCTGCCAGCACGGGTCGTCGGGCCTGCCGTCAATCTTCGGCGGGGCGGTCGTCCGGGGCAGGGGCAGGCGGGCCGCGATGCTGCCGTGGCTTGCGACGCGCCGCCAGGCGTTGATGGCCTGGACGCGGACGATCTGAAGGTCCTCCCTCTCCACCATCTCGCGCGGGCCGGGCGTTTCGGCGGGGATAGGATCGAGCGAGAGGAGAGGGATTACGGCGATGAGGAAGGAACAAATGGACCGCGTCTTCATGACCCGCGCCTCGTCTATACGGATTTTTTCCGATCTCTCCGTAAGGCTACCGGAAAGCCGCGCCTGTGTCAAAACAAATGCGGGTATTCTGCTGGGACTTGACAGTGGACGGCATGTTTTGTATATTCTCCATCTCCGATCTTCCAAGGCCGCACATCGAGTATCCGACAAAAACAACGCAGAGGTGCATGTCGTGGATGAGAAGCCGTCCCTCTACCGGCGATTCCGGTGGCTCGTGCGAGGCGTCCTTCGCCGGACCTACCGATTCGGCGTCTTTTATCTGCCGAGCCGAAACGAACTCCCCCACCTGCTCAACAACATGGGCCTGGTCGGCGAGGGGGCGGAGATCGGGGTCCTTGCGGGCGTTTTCTCGGAGATGATCCTCGCCGCATGGCGCGGCAGGAGGTTGTACTGCGTGGATCCCTGGCGGCAGTTTGCCAAGGAAGAACGCACCGACCAGGTCTGGGCCGACACGTCGCAGGAGAAACAGGACGAACTCTACCGGCAGACCGTCGAGCGGCTGAGGCCCTTCGGCGACCGCGCGGAGGCCGTGCGCGCAACCTCCGAGGAGGCCGCCGCCCGCTTCCGGGACGGCCAGTTGGATTTCGTTTACATTGACGCCCAGCACCACTACGAGGCGGTCAAGCAGGATATCGCCCTCTGGCATCCGAAGGTGAAAAAGGGCGGCATCATCTGCGGCCACGACTATCGGGACGCCTCCACGCCCGACAGCCATATCGGGGTGAAGAGCGCCGTGGATGAATTCCTCGCCGAGACGGGCCTGCGCATGGTCACATCGGCGGAGAAAGACTGGCCATCCTGGTTTGTGTTTGTATGAGTCCACCAGCCGGGGGACTCGCATCGCTCGACAGCAACTATTTAGCCAAATGTGGCTAACGGGTTTTGGGCGCAAAGGGGCTGCTCGTCATTCCCGCGTACGCGGGAATCCACGAGGGGGCGAGGGCCTGGATTCCCGCTTTCGCGGGAATGACGGTACGCTCGACGGATAAGACCGCCGCGCACATCACGGGGGAGAACCACTGTGGATATCGAAAAACTCATGAGCGACCTCTTCTCCGACGGCTACCGGCGCATCGCAACGGCCTGTTCGGTCCGCGACCCCGCCGGCGCGGGATACGACGCCGTCGAGCGGAAGATCCCCGAAAGCCTCGTCCGATGTATCTGGTTCGATAGGATGTTCGTGGAGGACGATCTCAGGACGGTGGACGGGACGCCGCTTGCGATCAAGTCGCCCGGGCGATGGAACGTCGAGGCGGGGCCGGACTTCCGCGACGCCGAAGTCTCCTTCGCCCCGCTCACCAGCCTGCGCGGGGATGTGGAGGTCCACGTCCGGGCCTCCCATTGGGTCCAGCACGGCCACCACGAGGACCCGGCCTACGACAACGTGGTCCTCCATGTGGCGCTGTTTGCCGACACGCCGGCGAAACACGTTACGACCAGCGCCGGCAGAAAGGTCCCCCAGCTCGAACTCAAGGGCATCCTCCAGGGCGAACCCCTCGAACTCCTGGACTCCATTGACCTCGGCGCCTACCCAGGCGCGGCGAAGAACATCAACCGACGCTGCCGCGACCTCCTGCGGAAGCGCAAGGACGCCGACGCATGGCTCGGACGGTTCCTCGACTTAGCCGGCGACGAGCGCGTCATCGCCCGCTCGCGCCGCTTGGAGGAATCGCTCGCCGGCCGCACCCTCGACGGGGCGCTCTATGAGGGCCTGATGGAGGCCCTCGGCTACAAGGCCAACAAGGACCCCTTCAAGGAACTGGCCCGGAACGCGGGACTGGACGACATCCGCCGACTTGTCCCGCCCGATGCGCCGGAGGAGGACCGCGCCCTAACGATCCAGGCCCTCCTATTCGGCATGGCCGGGCTGCTGCCGAGCGACCTGCCCGAATCCAGCGATCCGGAGACCGAGGAGTATGTGGACACGCTGCGCGCCCTGTGGGACCAGATGAGGGGCAGCCTGAAACAAAAGCCGATGGAGCCGGGGGCATGGCGCTTCTCCGGGGTCCGGCCTCCCAACTTTCCCGTTCGCCGCATCGCCGGGGCGAGCTATATCCTTGCCTCCCACCTGGAAGCCGGGCTGGTGCGCGCCCTGCTGACGGCCATCGAACGCACGACCGGCAAGAGGGGATGCATCGGCTTCCGCGAGATGGAGAGGCCCTTCATGCAGCCGGGCCGGGGCTACTGGGCGCAGCGATGCACCTTCGGCGGCAAGCCCATGCCGCGCCCCATGAGCCTGGTGGGCAAAGAGCGCGCGACGGCCATCGTCCTGAATATCGCGCTGCCCCTGCTCCTGCTCCATGCCCGCCGCGCGGGCGATGCGGCGCTGGAGCGGAGGCTGCACGCCATGTACGCCTCGCAGAAGAAGATGGCCGGGAACAGCGTGACGCGGTTCATGGAGGGGGTCCTGTTCCGCGACGAGGAACATGCGGCGAAGGTTGTGAGCGCCGCGCGGCGGCAGCAGGGCCTCTACCAGCTCTTCCGCGACTGCTGTGATAATGCGGAGGCGACGTGCCGGACGTGCTTCTTCGCGCGGGCGATTGCGGAGTGAAGAAGCAAACGCAGATGGATGCAGATTGACACAGAAGTCAGAAATCAGAGATCAGATTATCAGTGAGAATGGGGTTGTTGAAAAACCCTGTTCTTGTAGCCGCAGGCTTCAGCCTGCGGGGCCGTGATGCGTCAAACCGCACCCGTAAAGGGTGCGGCTACAGTCGGTGTTCGCCTCGCGGGGGTTTTTCAACAACCCCAGAATCAGCGTGAATCTGCGTCAACTCCCGGTCTTCAATCCGGTCAAGACAGGACGCCCCCCTTGTCGTTTTCCCCCGTAATTTGGCTATATTGTATAGCCGACCGACCGGTGCCCAAGATGTGGTAGGGAGTTCGTTCGGTAATTTTAACGTTTTTTGCCGCGCCCCTTTAATACGACAGCCCCGGTCATCGTGACCGGGGCTGTGTATAAGATGTCAAGGGGTTGTTGAAATAACCCGTGACCGGGTCATTCTGAGCGCAGCGAACGTTCTCAAGTTACCGACCTGTCAACCTTCCTCGCTGTGCTCGGAACGACAATGTTTGTCTTCAACCTGGGTTTTCAACAACCCCTTCATTTTGAGTATAGCACACGAAACGGGATTTGTCAAATTTCGGCGAAAAAATGCAACGTAAGTCTTGCCGCGGCATGGCAATTTGACTTCTGCGGTTGTAGGCGTCCCAGGAATAGCCCGCCGGGAAGAGTCCGCGTTCCTCAATTCCCTTTGACGGAGATGTCCTCACAGGTGATTGGCGCGTCTACAATAAGGATGCGAAGATGACCGGCTGCGGGGCGGTCCACCACGAGCTTGCCTAAGGTCCGCTTTCGACCAAGACCAATAATGACATTTGCCCCCTTCTTCATGACTGTCAGTTTGAGCTTCGGCGTGGCGGCCAGGGGATTTGGCAGGGAGTACTTCCAGATCGTCTTGCCTGTCTTGTCCGGCCCGTAATAGTCTTGCACGTAAATAGAAGGTCCTCCTTGCTTTTCATTGATGATGAGCTGATAGCGCGGCGTGCCGTCGCCGGGCGGACAGCCGAAGTAGAAGCCAAAGGAGGCTTTGTCGGCGGTCTTCTTGTCAAAGGTGAGCTTGGTCTCAAACTGGAAGTCGCCGTACATTTCCTTTGTCATGATACCACCGACTCCAGAGAGCCTGTCGCCGGTGAATTCCCCTTCGGATAGCTTCGCGTCCCATTCCACATCCCCGGCAGCGATACACAGCAACGGCAGCAGAATGAGCAATCTTTTCATCGGGTTTCCCTCGTGAGTTTTCGGGACATCACTATATCTATTTCGGCCAGCCGCTTGTATTTCTTCGGGGTCATTATTACTATTATTACCACATTAGCATGGTATTACCTATTTTCCCTGAATCTTGCGCCATTTGGCGCCCCTGCCGCGTCCCAGGGCCTCTAAGCGGCCATCCTTACGCCACTGGTTCATAACAACCCGGATCATTTCCCGGCTGACGTTCGGGCAAAGGCGTTCAATGTCCGCAATCCCAAAAGGACTTATTACATTCTCCAGCGCATGGGCTACAAGGTCGGTCTTCGCCCCGCGGTCGGGTCGTTCCCGACCGGCGCGTTCCTCAAACTCCCGATAGGCGATGCGAAGCGTGGAGAGAAGATAGTTGAACCACGGCAGAAAATCGTGCCTTCCTTGATGCCATCCTGTGGAGCTTCGCTGCAACGCTTCATAATAGTCTTCTTTGGTCTGTTCCACGACCCGCTCGTGGCTGATGTAGCGGCCTACGTTGTAACCGTGATGGTAAAACGCCAGCAGGGACAGCAATCGTGACACCCTTCCATTGCCGTCACGAAACGGATGGATGCACAGAAAGTCCAGCGTCAGGCAAGCGGTCGCAAGAAGCGGCGTGACCTTCAACTGATCGAGAGCGTGGCGGTATCCGAGGCAAAGCTCTTCCATCGCCGATGGGACCTCCTTTGGGGCGAGCGGTTGGAAGCGAACCGTACGCCGGCCGTTGGGGTGAATCTCGATAATGTCATTTGGCTTTTCCTTCCACTTTCCTGCGTCTCCGCTTGTCCCGCCCTGCGCCAACGCATGAAGTCGCAGGCAAGTCTCCGGTGTGATTTGAATTTTGTGCTGGTGTGTATGGACCCAATTCAGCGCCTTGCGATAGCCGACGATCTCCTCTTCCGAACGATCACGAGGACGCGTATTTCCCAGGACAAGCGGGCGAAGCCGTTCTCGCCCCACAGTCACGCCCTCGATCCGATTGGAGGACTCCGTGCTTTCGATCAAGGCCATCTGAATGAGCGTCTTGAGTATCTGCGGAGACTGCGTTTCGTAGAGTTGTTGGCGCCCCTTTGATTCGGCCAAGGCTTCAAGCAGCCATACGGTCGAAAGCGGCAGTTTCGTTTCCTGAAGACGTGGACCACGAAAGGTCATCATGCCTTCCGATCTCCTTCATACGACGTATCGTTCTCTCACCCCTGCATCAGCCGGATAGCGGCGTTGGCGGACACGTGGCAGCAATTCCTCGCAGCCAGCCGTTGCATTCGTTCGGGATCAAGGTGATTTAGCCGTAACCAGGTCTTCCGCCCATCGGACGACGCGCTCCGCAATCGCAACGGCCCGACGGTATTCCTCTTCGGTCAGCGGCTCGGCCAGCCCCGGATAACGGGCCTCAAAGGCATAGTCCGTCAACACCACGGCATCCTCGACATCTGTGGGGATTGCCAGTCCCTTCTGTTTGAGGCCGGTTACAAGCTCTTCCAGGTCATGAACGTATCGGAAGACCCAGCCCCGTTTGAGGTAGACCGACTTGAGAGCCTTTTCCGCCGCCTGCTGTGCATGAAAACAGAGGTCTTCGTAGAAACCGCCCTTGGGCAAGGGCGCCTGGGCCAGCGCCAGGTCGCCCTTGGCGCGGAGCAGCCATTCTTCAGGGGAGCCAGGAATCGGCCTATTCGGCTGCACGATAGATCTCCTTCCCTTCCCGAAGCGCCGGGCAAAGGACCAACGAGGGATTGTCGCCATACTGCCTGACATCACTCTCGGTCACCACGACGATGTCCTTGGCCATGCCAAGCCCCATCAGGCCGCGGTAGATCGTCTGGGCGGTCTGCCTTCGGTGTGCGCCGTCGGGCATCACCACCAGCACGTCCAGATCGCTGTCGGGTCCCATCTGAGACCTGGCCGCCGACCCAAACAGAACGATTCGGAGCGGATGGACAGTCCGGACTATGCGCTGCACCAGTTCCTCAATGATCTCTTGAATGTTCGTTTCGGTGGTCATCTTGCTTCTCCGATCAAGTGCCGGCGATTACTTTGTCCGTCCCCCCCCGGGCCAGAGGTACATGAGCCGGGGAGGCTGGGGGGCGACGAGGTTTTCGAGGTCAATGGAGATTGTCGGCTTGCCGCCCGTCCGCGCGCTGAGGATGTCGAAGATCGAAATGGCCGGATAGAAGTACTGCACCACCTTGGCCTTGTTCAGCTTGGCCAGCTTCTTCGCCGCATCCACGGCGTCCTCCAGATAGCCGATCTGGTCCACCAGCCGCAGGTCCTTGGCCTGCAGCGCGGAGTAGATTCGCCCGTCGGCGATCTTGCGCACGGCCTCGACGGTGAGGGGGACGCCCGCGTCCTTCCGCCCCGCCAGGACGATCTGGACGAAGCGCTCGTGCATCTGGTCAATCAGTTTCTGGAACATCTCCTCCTCCTCGATCGTCATCTCGCGCGTCATGCTGCCCATGTCCTTCAGTGGGCCGGATTTGGTGGGGAAGGCGGCGATGCCGAGTTTTTCCAGCAGGCCCTCGATGTTGGCATGGAACCAGATGACGCCGATGCTGCCGGTGAGGGTGGTGGGGTGGGCGACGATCCGGTCGGCGGGCGCGGAGACGTAGTAGCCCCCCGAGGCGGCCAGGTCCTCCATGCAGACAACCACCTTGTTCTTGGTCTCCGTCTTGTATCGCTTGATGTCGTTGTGGATGGCATCGCTGGCGGTGAGGCCGCCGCCGGGGCTGTCCACGCGCAGGATCATGGCCTTGATCTTGGCGTCTTTGCGGGCCTGTTCCAGTTGGTTGTGGACGGTGCTCACCAGGCCGGGGAGCGTTCGGAAGGCGCCCTGTTCGCGGGGCTGGTCGCTGATGATGCCGGAGATGGGGACGACGAGGATCTTGTCGTCGCCTTCGCCGGAGATGGTTTTTTCGATAAACGTGCGCTGCTCGGCGACCTCGACGGCGTGGGCGCCGATGAGGGCCAGGAGGAGCAGGGCCGTGGTGCCAAGGAAGACCAGCGCGAGGAGCCAGCCGAACCAGAAGCCACAGCCCCGTCCGCTTCGTTGCGGCTCGGTCGGCGGCGCAAACGGCGTGAAGACGGGGCGCGGCGGCGGTTCTTGCGGCGGCGGGGGGACGAACGGGAATGAGTCGGACATATGCGGCCTCCTTTGCGATGTGCAGTACAGATTTTTCTTTCCCTCTGATTATAGGCCGCAGACGGGGCCGGGTCAAGGATGATCCCATCGGGGATTGCCCGGCGGAAAAGACGCGGGGACATTGACAGCGCATGGGCGATGTGGTAGGGTAAAGGCCTTGGGTCGAATCCCGGTCCCGTTCTTGTTGAGGAGATAAGTCATGCGCGCGGCGATGAGGATGGGGGGCGTGTTGCTGGTATGGATGCTTATGGGGGGGCTGGTCTGGGCGCAGGAGGGGGAAAAGTCGGACAAGTCTGATAAGTCGGAGAAATCGGACAAGTCAGAGAAGTCCGACGATTCTGAGAAGGGGGAGAAGAAAAAGGGCAAGCTGACGAAAGAGGAGAAGAAGGCCCTTCAGGCGAAGCTGAAACTGGCCGCCTACGGGAAGAAACTGTTCCAGCAGTCCAGCAACTTCTCCGGCAACAACAAGACCTGCGAGTCCTGCCACGCCCAGGGCAGCGAGAAGGACTTGGCGGGGAAGGTGACGGAGGAGACCAGCGCCGAGGCCCGCACGGCGATCACAAAATGCCTCGATGAGCGGATGCTGATGAAGGATAATGAGGACAAGAAGAAGATGTGGGAGAAGAACCCGCAGAACATGGATGCGTTGATTGCCTTCCTGGAGATGCTCAAGCCCCGAGGCCACAAGTAAGAACCCCGTATGGCTGAGATACTTGCCGTCTGTATCAGCGACAAGAAGGGCACGCAGAAGAGGCCGGTGGCGGAGTGCAGACTACGGAAGGGCCACGGCTGCGAGGGCGACGCCCACGCGGGACCCTGGCACAGGCAGGTGAGCCTCCTGGCCGATGAAAGCGCCGACGTCATGCGAAGGAAGGGAGCGGACATCCACCCCGGCGACTTCGGGGAGAATATCCTGACGAAGGGCATCGAACTGAAGACGCTGCCCATCGGAACATTGTTGCGCCTGGGGCGCGACGCGCTTCTCAAGGTGACGCAGATCGGCAAGGAGTGCCACGACAGGTGCGCCATCTATTACAAGGTGGGCGACTGCGTCATGCCGAGGGAGGGAATCTTCGCGGAGGTTGTCCAGGGCGGGGTGGTCAAGCCGGGGGACATAATCGAGGTAACCATTTAGGCAAGTATGGTGAGCGGCATTCGGCCTCTCGTCATTCCCGCGCACGCGAGAATGACAGCACTCGGCTAAATGGCTGCCCATCGAGGTGGTGAAGGATGATTCGAGCGGCAATCCTGGTCGTTAGCGATTCCGCGTCGGCGGGAACGCGGGCCGATGCGTGCGGCGACATCATTGCGCAGATGCTTGGCGACATCGAGAGCGAGATCGTCGAGCGGGAGATCGTGCCCGACGAGCGCGACGAGATCGAGGCGGCGCTGGTCCGGTTCTGCGCCGAGGCCGACCTAATCGTCACCACGGGGGGCACGGGGGTCTCGCCCCGGGATGTGACGCCCGAGGCCACGCGGGCCGTCATCGAGAAGGAACTCCCCGGCTTCGGCGAGGCGATGCGCGCAAAGGGCTTAGAGAAGACGCCGCACGCGATCCTCTCCCGGGCCACGGCGGGCACGCGCGGCGGGACGCTGATCGTGAACCTGCCGGGCAGCCCCAAGGCCGTGCGGGAGTGCCTGGAGGCCGTCCTCCCGGCCATCCCGCATTGCATCGAAATCGCCAAGGGCCAGGGCGGCGAGTGCGCCCGCAAGGACAAATAGAACCATGGTTTCGACCTCCCGGAGGTCCCGGACCTCCGGGAGGTCAGACTGTTCGTATCGGGAAAAAGTCGCAATGAATTTTCAAGATGTGATCCTCAAACTTGAGCAGTACTGGGCCGACTACGGCTGCGTCATCGTCCAACCCTATGACATCGAGGTCGGGGCGGGGACGTTCAACCCGGCGACATTCCTCAAGAGCCTCGGCCCGGAGCCGTGGAGGGCGGCCTACGTCGAGCCGTCCCGCCGCCCCACCGACGGGCGCTACGGGGAAAACCCGAACCGCCTCGGCCACTACTACCAGTATCAGGTCATTGTCAAGCCCGCGCCCGACGATGCGCAGGAGATATACCTCGAAAGCCTGCGGTATCTCGGCATTGACCTGAAGGCCCACGACGTGCGCTTCGTCGAGGACGACTGGGAGTCGCCCACCCTGGGCGCAACCGGCCTCGGCTGGGAGGTCTGGCTCGACGGCATGGAGGTCACACAGTTCACCTACTTCCAGCAGGTCGGCGGCATTGAACTGGATCCGATCAGCCTGGAGCTGACCTACGGCCTGGAGCGCATCTGCATGTTCCTCCAGGGCAGGCAGAGCGTCTTCGACCTGGAGTGGGTGGACGGGGTGACCTACGGCGACGTCCACCACGAGGACGAGGTGCAGTTCTCGAAATACAACTTTGAACATGCCGACATTGACATGCACTTCAAGTTGTTCGACATGTTCGAGGCGGAGGCGAGGCGGCTGCTGGAGGCCGACCTGGTCCTGCCGGCCTATGACAATGTGCTGCACTGCTCGCACGTCTTCAACATGCTGGACGCTCGCGGGGCGATCGGCGTGGCGCAGAGGACGCATTACATCGCGCGGGTGCGCAAGCTCGCTCGCGGCTGCGCGGAGGCGTATCTCGCCCTCCGCGAGAGGATGGGGTTCCCCATGTTGAAGGAAGCGGTCCCAGCGGCCTGCGCGTCGAAGGGAGGAAATAGGTGAGTCTCTTTTCCGCGTTCGCCGCCCCCGGCGAATGGTTCCGAGGCAACTGCCACACGCACACCACGCTGAGCGACGGAAAGGATGACCCGCCGACCACCGTTGCGTTGTATCGCAAACGGCGGTACGACTTTCTGGTCCTCACCGATCACCACGCCGTCTGCGAGGAAACGGAGCGGCTCAGCACGGAGAAATTCCTCGTCATCCGCGGGGTCGAGATGCACCCCCCCGCCCGATGCGGCGGAATGGAGCACCACCTGATCGCCCTCGGCGTCCGGACGGCCCCCGAGGGGGAATGTCTGAAGACGGCCGGGGCGGCCATCCGATGGGCGCGGGAACAGGGCGCGCTGGTCTATTACTGCCATCCCTACTGGTCCGGCCACAGCGCCGGCCACCTGGCGGAGGGGCGCGACGCCCTCGGCGTCGAGGTCTTCAACAGCACCTGCCGGGCCCAGCGCGGCCTCGGCTACAGCGAGGTCCACTGGGACTACATGCTCAGCGTCGGGTGGCGATGGCGAGGGATCGCCGTGGACGATATGCACAACCACCGAAAGGACGGTTTCTGCGGATGGATCATGGTCAAGGCCGAGCGCCTCGACCAAAGCAGCATCCTGGGGGCAATGGAAAAGGGCTGGTTCTACTCCACCCAGGGCCCCACCATTCGCAACCTGACGATGAACGACGGGATAATCACGCTGGATTGCTCGCCGGTGAAGGAGATCGTATGGCACGCTAACGGCCCGTTCGGCGGGCGAACGGTCGCGGCGCCTCGGGCCTTGATCGAGCACACCCGCTTCGAGCCGAAGAGCCCGCAGGCCACCTACCTCCGCATTATGATCCGCGACGCGAAAGGCCGCCAGGCCTGGAGCAACCCCATCTGGCGCAATCCCAATACGGAGCAGTGGGAGGAATAGCTTCGATTTCCTGCATTCCAGGGAGGAGAGAATGAGGACGGCCATTGTTCTTGCCTGTGTGAATCTAATCCCTCTCGCTTTGGTCGCCCAGGAGGGCTTCATGGACCACGGCGTCGGCGCGAAGGTGGCGGAGATTCGGAACGTCGTCACGACGGCGACCCAAGACGGCCGCCACCTCGTCATCTGCAATCCCCTCGACGTAGGCGCGCGCGGGTATGTGCTGGTCACGGATATTGACAACGGCGAGACAAAACAGTGCTTCTGTCCGGATAACATCCCGCAGTCCGCCCCCTTCGGCGCGCTCATGGCCCGGAACGGACGGTTCTACACGACCCAGGGCCAGTGGTTCCTTGAATTCGACCCCAATGCGATGCAGTGGACCTTCCACGGTCAGCCGTCCAAAGACGTGAGCTCCTACCTTTGCTTCACCGAAGGCCCGGACGGCGTCGTCTGGACGGGCGGCGCCTACAAGACGGCCCTGATCTCTTTCGATCCCAAGACGCGCGAGATGAAGGACCACGGCCTCCTCGACCCAAAGGAGCAGTATCTCTCCTTCCTCGCCGCGGACAAGGCGGGCTGGATCTACGCCGGCATCGGGACAGCGCGGTTCAATATCGTGGCCTATAACCCGAAAACTGGCGAGAAACGGCAGCTTGTGAGGGAGGAGGACCGCCAGCATGGGACGGCCACGGTTTATCCCGCCGCTGACGGCACAGTGGGCGCGTTGGCTGGGACACAGGGCCTGCTCCTCCTCGACGGCAAGGCCGCCCCCCTGGATTGGGCCAAGCGCCCGCCCAGGGCGGAGATCGGGGATGTGAAGTACGGCGGCAGGCTGTGCGACTTCCCCGACGGACGGCGCGTGGCGCAGTACGACATCGAGAACCGAACCATCAAAATCCTGAACACAAAAACGCAGGAGACAAAGGAGATTCCCTTCCAATACGAGACCGAAGGCGCGACGATCACCAGCCTGGCCGAGGGACCGAACGGCGTCGTCTATGCCTCCTCCTGCCACCCCATGCACCTGATCGCCTTCGACGTGAAGGAGAAGAAACTGACGGACCTGGGCTTCATCCCGGCCGTCGGGGGCGGGAACTTCTGCGCCATGGCCATGCAGGGTAATATCGTCGTCGGGGCGCAGTACTCCGCCGGTCGCCTGTGGGCCTTTGATGCGACGAAGCCCTTCAACCCCCGGGAGAAGAAAACGGTCCTCGGCATCCCCGCCCAGGAACTGATTAGGAACGGCGAATGCAGGGACGGACACTTCACATATCTGAGCGACCTCGACGCCGCCTTCATCCACGGCGACAAATTCGGCGCGGAGGGAACGTTCAGACTCACTGCGCCGAAGGATGGGAAATATCACCTGCGCATCCTACCGCTCCGCCACACGACCTACTGCACCGTCCGGTTCATCTTCGACGGCAATGCTGTCGGCAAGCCCTACGACGCGAAGCACGAGAAGACCGAGCCGGGCGAACTGCTGGTTTTCGGCCCGATGGACCTGAAGGCGGGGGCGCATCGCCTGACGGCGCGGATGATCGAGACGCCGGGGCAGAAACCGTGGTTTTCCATCTGCACGGTGGACCTCAGCACGGAGAAGCGCGAGAGGCTCATCGAGCACGACCCCGGCAATCCCCGCATCCTCGCCGAATGGCCGAAGGACATCTGCCGCCCCCGCACGGCCCTCGCCCATCCTGACGGGAAGCATGTGATGATGGCCGGCTTCGCGGGCTACGGCTGGTGCGGCGGGGGGATCGGCATCTACAACCTGGAGACGAAGGAGGAGACGCTGCTCACCGCCGAGAAGGACCTCCTCCCCGGCCACAGCTGTATCACGCTCAAGGCCCTGCCGAACGGCGATCTGGTGGGCGGCACGTCGGTGGACGCCCCCGGCGGCGGCCACACCACGGCCACGGAGGGCGAACTGTTTATTCTGGACTGGAAGACCAAGAAGATCGCGTTCCATACCGCCTCCGTCCCCGGCGACCGGAATATCGTCAGCATCTACGTCCCGCCGGACGGGCTGGTGTACGGCCTATCGAGCAACTCGACGTTTTTCGTCTTCGACCCCGCGTCCCGCAAGATCGTCCACAGCAAGCGATATGCGGACTACGGCGGCCCGCCGCGCCACGCCCTGCAGATAGGGCCGGACGGGAGGCTCTATGCCATGTTTGCCAAGGCGATCTGCCGCATTGCGCCGGGGACGTTTGAGATGGAAAAACTGGCGACCCCGCCGATGCCCATCACCGCCGGCGGGGCCTTGACGAACGGCCTCCTCGTGTATGCCCACAGCTCCCACATCTGGACGTGGAGGTAATGGGGTCAGGTCTTCAGGGCGCGTTGCCCAAATGTAGTCGCAGGCTTTAGCCTGCGCGATTCGGGGTCGCACGGCCAAACGGCGCAGGCTAAAGCCTGCGGCTACAGATCATTTTTGCCAGTTCGGGATTTGGGCAACAGGCCCTTCATTCTACATCTTACTGAAAACCGCCGCAACCTATTGGTGCACGCGACTTATAAGGTGTTTATTCTGTCTTCTCACAATCCGAGATTACATAGTAAAATGTAGAATGAAGACCTGACCCCAATTCTATCTCCATGCGCAAAGGGAATGCTTGATACCGAACCCGCATTTCGCTACAATTATTTTGCTTGGCCTTGAGCTATTGTTGGATATGTAAGAATCGGAAGTCGGGCGACTTCCGCTACTGGTGTATAGACGGAAATGGCTAAAACAGCGCAACATTTGAGCCTTACGGACCTCGTGGATGTCTCCATCCTCCAGGAGATGCAGGACCTCTTTGTACGCAGTTCGAACGTTGCGGCCCGCATCTGCGACCTGTCCGGCAAGGCGATTACCAAGCGCACCGTCGTAAAGCCTTTCTGCCAGGCCATTTTGGAGGGCGAGGGGGGGCGCGGGCTCTGCGCCGCCTCCAATCGCGAGGCGGCCCAATACGCCAGCCGCATGGGGATCCCCCATCGCTATATGTGCCACGCAGGCATGGCCCAGTACGCCGCCCCGATCCTGCTGGACGGACGATGCTTAGGCACGATCCTCATGGGCGACCGGCCGTCGCAGCCGATCTCCCCGGCAAAACTGAAGGCCGTCGCAGCCCGGGCAGGCGCAGACCTTGCCGCCTTGGAAAAGGCCGCCGCGGAGATGGAGGTCTGGCCCGAGAGCAGAATCCAGACAAGCGTTCGCTTTCTGCAATCGCTGGTCAACACCCTCGTGCGGTTTTGCCAGCAGGGCGTGGAACTCAAGGCCAAGGTCCGCGAGCTCTCCGCCCTCTTCGATGTGAGCAACGCGCTACGCTCCACCCTCGACTTGGAGGAACGGCTCAGCCTCATCGCCAAAAACGCGGCGGAGGTCGTCGGCGCAAAGGGATGCGCCGTCCGGCTGCTCGGACGATGGCGCAGGGAGCTGACCGTGAAGGCAGTGTACAACCTCAGCTCCGAGTTTCTGAGCAAGGAACCCATCCTCGCCGAGGAGAGCCAGATTGACTCCGAGGCCCTGCAAGGCAGGCCGGTGGTGGTGGAAGACGTCGCCCACGACAGCCGGGTGCAGTTCCCCGACGATCTGGCCAGGGAGGGCGTTCGCTCCATGCTATGCGTGGGCATGCTCTATCAGGACAAGCCCATCGGCACCATCCACGCCTACAGCGACAAGCCCCATAGCTTCGCCGACTCCGAGGTCGAAATCATGACCTCCCTCGCCAACCAGGCCGCCGTGGCCATCGAGAACGCCCGGCTCTACCAGGCAGCGGTGGAGAAACGAAACCTGGAACGGGAGATATCCCTGGCGGGCGACATCCAGCTTCGCCTCCTTCCCCAGACGCAGCCGGAGCGAGACGGCGTGGACATCAAGGGCATGAGCATGCCCTGCAAGATGGTAGGCGGCGATTTCTTCGACTTCATCCCCATTGACGAGTCCCATATCGGAATCGTCATCGCCGACGTCAGCGGCAAGGGCGTGCCAGGGGCCATCCTGATGGCCTCCACCCGCTCTGCCCTCCGGGCGCTGATCGAGAGCGGGGTGAACGCCGATCATGTGATCCACAAGCTCAATCACTGGCTCTGCCGCGACACGAGCGACGAGGAGTTCGTGGCCCTGGTCTTCGGCGTGCTGAACACGGCGAACAAGCGATTCACCTACACCAACGCCGGCCACAATCCCCCCCTCTGGGTCCACGGGGGGGAAACGCGGGACCTGGACGCCGGCGGGACGGTGCTCGGTGTGAGTCGGAAGGTGGAGTTCGAACAGGAACGGATCCAGCTCGCCCCGGGGGACCTGATCGTGTTTTACACCGACGGCGTGAGCGATGCGATGGGCAAGGGCGGCAAGATGTTCGGAGTGGAGCGGCTGAAGGACGTGGTGCGGCGGAGCGCCCCTCTCGAGGCCGCCGAGGTGATTGCAGATATTCATTTTCACGTATCCAAATTCGCCGGGGCCGTCCCGAAAAACGACGACCGAACGGTGGTGGTGGTGAAGGTGAAGTGAACGCCTTGATGGGCTCTATGGCGATTCATGACCTTATCCATCATCCTAACGCGACTTCGCCTCGGACCGATGAGGCGGCGCCGTAAATGACTAATGCCGAATGACTAATGACTAATCAATGCCCAAATGTCTCAATGACGAATGAGAAACCGCTTTCGGCATTTAGGCATTCGGAATTAGGAATTGATTAGTCATTAGGGCTTCGTCATTCGTCATTCACAAACTCGACTCATCCGCCAAGGTTTCCGACCAATGAAAACGGTTAATCCCTCTTGCTCTTGGAGTAGGATTAGGAGTAAGATTAGGAGTAGGAGTAAGAGTGGGAAGACGAGGAATTGGGTATCCAGAGATCGGAGGTCATGGCGATGGGAAAGGCGCGTAAGGAAGATGCTCCACGGCCGATGACGGTGGAGCTGGTGGGCGAGGAGTACATGCCCCGGGTCTATGCCAACTTCTGCCAGCTCCGCACATCCCCGTACGACGTGTCCCTGGTGTTCGGGGAGATGGCGCCCGGCACCGAGGCGCAGCAGACCGAGGCGCAGAAGACCGGCAGGATCAAAGGCAGGGCGAAGGCGGTGGTCGCCATCCCGCACCAGATGGTCCCCGGCCTCGTCCATGCCCTGCAGACCGTTGTGCGGGCGCAAAAAGAGGCCCAGGAGCGGCAGCAGGCTCAGCAAGAGGCCGCCCTCGCCGCCGGCGAGCAGGCAGAGGGGACCATTCCACCGCCCGACAAGAAAACCGTTCACTGATTTCCACGTAGCTGAACTCGCCGGAGTTCAGGGATTGCGGAATGCGGATTGCGGATTTACGAATCTGAATTCAAATCCAAAATCCAAAATCGAAAATCCAAAATCAAATTCTTAGGAGGGATAACATGGACATGGAGAAGAGATACGCCGTCAAACTGGGCTACGCCCCAACCCGCCGCAACGTCTTCAGCCGCGAGGACAGCCTCAAGTACAAGAAACTCATCAAGAAACAACTCGAAGAATGGGGCATCGAGGTAGTTGACATCGAAGGCGTCAACAAGGAGGGCCTGCTCTACGGTCCCGCCGACGTGCCCAAGATCGTCGAGCGCTTCCGCAAGGCGGGCGTCGAGGCCGTATTCGCCCCCCACTGCAACTTCGGCACGGAAGACGCCGTCGCCAAACTGGCCAAGGCGATGGGCAAGCCATTCCTCCTCTGGGGACCCCGCGACGAGGCCCCCGTCGCCGACGGCACCCGCCTGCGCGACACCCAATGCGGTCTCTTCGCCACCAGCAAAATCCTTCGCCGCTTCGGCGTCCCCTTCACCTACATCACCAACTCCCGCGTGGACGATCCCGTCTTCGAGCGCGGCGTGAGGAACTTCATGGCCGCCGCCGCCGTGGTCAAGGAGTTCCGCTCCATGCGCATCGGCCAGATCGCCCCCAGGCCCGACGGCTTCTGGACGGTCAAGTGCAACGAGGGCGAACTCCTCGAACGCTTCGGCATCGAGGTCGTCAGCCGGACCCTGGTGGACCTCGCCAGCGCCTCCCTCGATAAGGTGAAGAAAAAAGACAAGAAGCTCGCCGATACGATCAAGGACATAAAGAAACGGGTCAACACCAAGGCCATCTCCGCCGCCGAGCTGGCCCGCATGGCCGCCATGAAGCTCTCCATGCAGGAGTTCGTGGACAGCGAGTGCCTGAGCGGCCTCGCCGTCCAGTGCTGGACGGCCATGCAGGAGGCCCTCGGCGTCATGCCGTGCTTCACCCACAGCGAGCTAACCGGCGAGGGCGTCCCCGTCGCCTGCGAGACCGACATCCACGGCGCCGTCAGCGCCGTCATGCTCCAGGCGGCGCGCCTGGGCCGGACGCCGACCTTCTTCGCCGACCTGACCATCCGCCACCCCGAGAACGAGAACAGCGAACTGCTCTGGCACTGCGGCCCCTTCCCGTCCAAGCTGGCGGCGGACGACGTGGAGCCGGCCATCGGCCGCCACTACATCCTCGATCCCCCATACCCCGGCGTGTGCGACTGGCGGATCAAGGGCGGCGACGTGACCATCACCCGCTTCGACGGCGACTTCGGCGAGTACAGCCTGCTCATGGGTCATGCCGCCGGCTGCGCCGGGCCGTTCAACCGCGGCACGTACCTCTGGGTCGAGGTGGGCAACTGGCCGATGTGGGAGGAGCGGATCATCCGAGGCCCCTACATCCACCATGTGGCCTGCATCCACGGCTCAGTCGCGCCGGTCCTCTACGAGGCCTGCCGCTACATCCCCGGCCTGACCCCCGACCCCGTCGAGCCGACGGAGTCCGAGCTCCAGGCTTGGCTGCGGAATCAGGATTGAGCGTGCGTCTCGCTACCGTTGCCGTCTCGATGGCGCCGGGAATTGGCATTTGATATTTACCCCGGTCATGGATAAAATGCCCCATGCGGGGTTGTTGAAAAACCCTGTTCTTGTAGCCGCAGGCTTCAGCCTGCGGGGCCGTGATGCGTCAAACCGCACCCGTAAAGGGTGCGGCTACAGTCGGTGTTCGCCTCGCGGGGGTTTTTCAACAACCCCCATGCCTTTGATTTTCCGGGGAGGGTGATGCCATGGCCGACAACGTCTTATACTACGGCGACAACTTAGATATCCTTCGCCGCTACGTCAAGGACGAGACGGTGGACCTCGTCTATCTCGACCCGCCGTTCAAGTCCAACCAGGACTACAACGTCCTCTTTGCCGAGCAGAACGGGTCGCGTTCCGCCGCGCAGATTCGCGCCTTCGAGGACACGTGGCAGTGGGACCAGTCCTCCGCCCGCGCCTACCAGGAGGTCGTCGAGTCGGGGCCGGAGAACGTCTCGAAGGCGATGCAGGCCTTCCGTATGTTCCTCGGCGAATCGGACATGATGGCCTATCTCGCCATGATGGCCCCGCGCCTTGTGGAACTCCGCCGCGTCCTCAAACCCACCGGCTCGATATATCTGCATTGCGATCCGACGGCAAGCCATTACCTCAAACAACTGATGGATGCCGTCTTCGGACATGGCAACTTTCTCAATGAAATAAGTTGGAAACGTACTCATGCGCACGGCTCATCCCGAAGGTATGGCCCGGTGCATGATATTATTCTCTTTTACGCAAAATCGGCCGACCACAAATGGACTGACCCAAAGGGAGAGCACGACCCTGAGTATATCGAGAAACACTTCCGCGCTGATCCGGATAATGGTCGAAAATTTCAGCCCATATCTCTTACAGGTGCTGGAATACGGCATGGCGAAAGCGGGAAACCTTGGAGGGGTGTTGACCCAACATCCGTTGGCCGTCATTGGGCGCTGCCCGGAAAGATCATTAAACGTTTGGGAATCAAAGGTTCAACCGTCCAAGAAAAATTAGACTTGCTCGATGCATCCGGAATGATCTACTGGCCAGAGAAATCCGGAGGAACTCCGCGACTCAAATGGTATTTGGACCAAATCGAAGGTGTCGCTATCCCAGATTTTTGGGGTGATATAGGGCCAGTTTCTGCCCAAGCCAAGGAACGCCTCGGCTACCCCACGCAAAAGCCCGAGCCGTTGTTGGAGAGGATCATCAAGGCGTCGTCAAACGAAGGTGACCTCGTCCTCGATCCATTCTGCGGCTGCGGGACAACCATCGTCGTCGCCGAGCGGCTCAAGCGCAGATGGATCGGCATTGACATCACCCACCTGGCCGTCACGCTGATGAAGCGGCGGCTCCAGGACGCCTTCGCAAATCAGGTGAGCTACAAGGTGGTCGGGGAGCCGGTGTCGGTATCCGAGGCGGAGAAGCTGGCGAAGGAAGACCCGTATCAGTTCCAGTGGTGGGCGCTGGGGATGGCCGGGGCGCGCCCGATGGAGGAAAAAAAGGGGGCCGACCGCGGGATTGACGGACGGCTCTACTTCCACGACGAGCCGAAGGGGGGCAAGACGAAACAGGTCGTCTTCCAGGTGAAGGCGGGGCATGTGACCCCGTCGCACGTGCGCGATCTGCGGGGCGTAGTGGAGCGGGAGAAGGCGGAGATCGGGGTCCTCATCACGATGGAACCGCCCACGCAGCCGATGAAGACGGAGGCGGCGAGCGCGGGATTCTACGACTCCCCCTGGGGCACGCGCCACCCGCGCATCCAGATCGCGCCGGTGATCCAGCTCTTTTCGGGACAGCCGATTGACTATCCCGCGCCGGGCCAGGTGAACGTGACGTTCAAGAAGGCGCCCAGGGCGAAGAAGGGCGGGACGAAGAGGGCCAAGCCCATTCAATTTGAGGAAAAGCAGACATAGGCTCGATACACTGACTCATCGGGCGGAGGACGCAACCAAGCAAGGAGTTCGGAATGACCATGAGAAGATTTGTACCCGCGCTGCTCTTGATCGTCTCTCTGATCGCCTCGGCTCAGGCGCAGGTCGTCACCGTCCTCAACGATTTTGGATCGCCGGAGGAGATGGACCGCTTCGCGGGGCGGCTTCGCTATGTCTATCTCTCGCCCTCGACCGAGCACAAGACCCACGGCGCGGCCTCCTGCGAGGCGCGGTTCTTCACCGACTGCTGCTCGGAGGGCAACACATCCATCCGAAGCATCCACCGTTCCGGCGACTATCCCTACCAGGACTGGACGCCCTACCGCGAGTTCGCCATTGACGTCTTCAACCCGCAGGATACCGAGGTCAGGCTCCACATCTCCTTCACAGACCTGAAGAAGACGGCGGAGTTCGCCTTCGCCCTCAAACCCGGCGACTGGACGCGCGCCGTCTGTCCGACCGAGGAAATCAAAAAGCAGGGGGTGAAGCTTACGAACGTGGCGGAGATTCAGATTTATCAGAGGCTTGACGAACTCCTCCAGCCGAACCGAATCTACCTCGACCACATGCGCCTCGTCGGCGACGATGCGGCCAAGATCGCCGAGGCGAACAAAAAGGAGGACGCCACGGCTTCCGAGCGCACTCGCAAACTTCCCGAGCGCACGGACCTGGCGAGCATCGCGCCGGAGATGATCGAGAAGGATCGCAAGACGATCCGCGTCGAGAAGGACGCGCCCATCGTCTATGAGACCGACGTGGTCGTGGTCGGCGGGGGCCTGGCCGGGACGGCCGCCGCCCTCGCCGCCGCGCGCGAGGGGGCGAAGGTGCTCCTTATCGAGCGGGCGGGCTGTCTCGGCGGCATGGCCACATCGGGCCTCGTGCCTCCGGCCCTCAATGTCGCCATCACGGAGGGCATCGAGCGCGAGCTGGTGGACCGCCTCGACAGGCTCGGCGGGCCGACGCAAAACCGCAACCCCGAGATCATCAAGCAGGTCCTCTACGAGATGGTCCACGAGGCCGGCGTGAAGCTCCTGCTCTACACGTGGGCCACGGACGCCGTCGTCGAGGGCGATGCGATCAAGGGCGTCCTCATCGAAAACAAGGGCGGGACGCAGGCCGTCATGGGCAAGGTCGTCGTTGACGCATCGGGCGACGGCGACATCGCCGCCCGGGCCGGTGCGCCGTATGAGATCGGTCGCGGACGCGACGCTGAGACGCAGAGCGTCACGCTCATGTTCCTCCTCGGCAACGTGGACACCCAGCGCATGAGGGCGAAGGACGTGGACATCCGGGAGCTCTTCCGCGACTCGCGGAAGAAGGGGGAGTTCGAGTCGCGCTTTGCGTCGGGTGTGTGCGGCGGCGTGGCGGTGAGCGGCAAGCACGGGGCCTACATCGTCAACTCGATCAACGTGCCGCTCGTTGACGGCCTGAACGCGGGGGACCTGACGTATGCTCAGGTTCAGTGCCAGCGCGACATCCTCGGCCTGCTGGAGTTTTTCCGCAAGCGCGTGCCGGGGTGCGAGGAGGCCTACGTCGTCCGCACGGCGGCGTGGATGGGCGTGCGAGAGACGCGCCGGATCATGGGCGAATACGTCCTAACGGGCGAGGATGTCCTGATGCACAAGTCATTTGACGATACCATTGCACGCGGCTTTTACCCGATTGACATTCATGTCCCCGACGGCACGGGCGACGCCGTAGGCATGAGGCCGATGAGCGGGTATGAGATTCCCTACCGCTGCCTCGTGCCGAAGAAAATTGACAACCTGTTGCTCGCCGGGCGATGCATCTCCTGCGACCATATCTCGCACGGCTCGATCCGCGTGATGGGCACGACCCTCGCCCTCGGCGAGGCGGCGGGCTATGCCTCGGCGCTGTGCGTAAAGGAGAAAATCACTCCGCGCAAACTGGACCCGAAGCGGGTGCAGGCGACGCTCCGCGCCCACAACGCCCTCCCCGCGGGCCCGCAGCAGGTTCGCGTGCCGGACAACCTGGCGCTCTTCTCCCGCGGCACGAAGGCGAAGGCCGATTCCGTCTTCCGATCCGACGGGTCGGACGGCTACGGACCGCGCGGGGCGATTGACGGCTTCGCGTCCGACGGCGCCGGCAGCCGGTGGCTCTCGGACAAGACCCCGCCGCCCCACTGGCTGGAGCTGGACTTCGGCGAGCCGAAGACCTTCGAGTGCGTCCGCCTGCGATTCTGGGACAGCGGCGACAAGCCCACCACGGCCTACTACGTCCGCGACTATTCCATCCAGATCGAGAAGGACGGGCAGTGGGTGGATGTAGCGACGGCGAAGGGCAACGACAAGCGCATCACGACGCATACCTTCCCGCCCGTCACGGCCCGGAAGCTCCGGCTCTACGTCACCAAGCCATGCAAGGCCGACGACATCGTCCGCCTGCGGGAGATCGAGGTGCACGAGAAGGCGGTGGTGGACGGGAAGTAGCGCTGCCGTTTAAGTGGGACCTACCACAGGACTTGCACGGAGTCGTATTGGCCGATGAGCGGGTCAGGCGTGAGGATCGGCATGGCGTTCTCCATCGCCGTGGCGATGATGAAGCGGTCGCAGGGGTCATTATGGAGCGGCGGCAGAGCAACGGACCGGACCGCGATGGATGCAGTGACCGGTATTTCGTGAATCCCGTGGAACTCGATGGCCTGTTCAAACCAAGCGCCCGCCGCCATCGGCAGATCGAGTTTCCCCTTCCGCGCCTTGATGGCGATCTCAAATGCCGAGATGGAGGAGACGAACAACTCGCCGGCATGGTCGCGAATGATCTGCCTTGCGTTTGCGGAGAGTTTCTTTTGATCTGCGGCCAGCCACAGTAGCGTGCACGTCTCGAGGAGGACCATGGGCTACCTCAGGTCCTCCGGCCACTCGTCCTCGTCGAGGGGCAGCGCGGCGTCCTCGCGGAATTTCACTTTTCTGAGCTTTGCGTCCTGTCGAAGGGGGTCCTTCGCCGTCTTCCACGGGATGAGTTCCGCCACCGGTTTTCCGTTCCGGCAGATCACGACCGTCTCGCGCTGTTGCTCGATCTTCGCCAGGAGCTTCGAGAGCTTCGTCTTGGCCTCGTGCGTGTTGACCCGGATCATGCGTTGACTTCTCCTTGCCGTCACCCTTCCCTTGCCGCCGCCCCGTCTCCGCAGGTTCGGGACGCGGGGGGGATTGGTGTTTCGACTTTAACATGATCAACTTAGCTTAGTTTAGTTTAATTATAGCACACACTGAAGGCGCTGTCAAGCAATCCGCGAAAGGAATTTCCCCATCATGTCCTCTTCCCTGCGCCCGCGCAAACGAAACAAGAGGACCTGACTGTTAGAAATTCCCCGTCCGCGGCGGCCACGGATCGGCGGTGAAGACGGCGCGGTCGAAGCAACGGAGGATGAAGTCCTGCTTTAGATCGGCATGGGCCGGGCAGTCCCAGAGGTTCCTTGATTCATCGGGGTCTGCCGCCAGATCGTACAGCTCCCCCTCGCCACGCGCCCGACCGTGATAGACGCAGATTTTGTGCGTCCGATCGCGGTACATCGTCCCCCATGCCGAGCGGTCGTGGCCCGGCATGGCGTTGTAATACTCGCAGTAGATGGACTCCTTGTGGACATGCGGGTCGGCCTCGCCGGTCAGGATCGGCAGGAGCGACTTGCCCTGCATCCGAAGCGGCGCCTCCATGCCGCACGCCTCCAGGATCGTCTGCGGCAGGTCCACCAGCTCCACCAGCGCATCGCTGTGAAGCCCTTCTTTGAACTGTCCGTGCCATGAGATGATGAGCGGGGTGCGGATCGCGCAATCGTAGAAGTACGGCCCCTTCAGTAGGATGCCGTGCTCGCCGAGCATCTCGCCGTGGTCGCTGTGGAAGAGGACGATCGTGTTCTCACGCTGGCCGGTCTCATCCAATGCGTCCAACATCCAGCCGACGCTTGCATCTAAGTATTCGATCATGGCGTAATAGGCCGCGACGACCTCGCGGAGTTGCTGCTCGGTCGCCCTGGCGCACGACATCCCCTTTCCGCCGTAGGCCCCCTGGTGGTCCACCTTCTGGAACGTCGGCTTATTGTCCAATTCGCCTTTGCGAAATTTCGGCGGTGGAACCCGGGCCGGGTCGTACCGCCGCAGATACTCCTCCGGCGGGTCGAAGGGATGGTGCGGGTCGAAGGGGTTCACGCTCATCAGCCACGGGCCGCTGCGGTTCTCCTTCATGAAGTTAATGGCCTTGTCGGCGCACCACTTGGTCTGATGATACGCCGCCGGGATGCCGGGACCGGAGAGCTTCCCCTTCGGAAACTGATAGAGTTCCTTCCAGGTCTTTCCCTGCTGCGCGAGCCATTGGCCGTACTCGCTGGCCTCCCAGTCGGGGCTCGGATGGTGGCTCCAGTGGAATTTCCGATAGCCGTCGTTCGTCCGCGGCTCCATGCCGACCGATCGCGGATCACAGACGGCGAGGTGGAGCTTCCCCGACAGGCCGCAGTCGTACCCCGAATCGGCCAGCAGGCGCGTGACCAATACCTCGTGGTCGGGAAAGACCGCCTGCCCGTTCTGTCGGCCGAGGCACGTGCGCGGATACCGCCCGGTAAGGAACGCCGCCCGGCTCGGCGTGCACACGGGGCTTTGGCTGAATGCGTGCGTGAACGTCACCCCGTCTCCCATCAGCCGGTCGAGGTTCGGCGTGTTGATGTGCGGGTTGTTCAGGCCGTGGATCGTGTCGTAGCGCTGCTGGTCGGTGCAGATCCACAAGATATTCGGTCGGGCCATGTTATCATCCTTTCCTTTACGCGCGATAGGCGCGGACCTCGTAGAGTTCGACGTACGGCGCGCCGTTCGTCGCGTCGACAGTGATGCGAATCATCTTCACCTTGCCCCGGACGCCCCGCGCATTTTCGTGGATGCGAAGGCGGTGGTAGTTGCCCCTGACATCCGCCCAGAGGGCCTTGCTCCCGTCGGCCAGGACGACCTCGATGCGATAATCCCGCGCGCACTCCGGGGCGCGGTGGAAGGGCGGCGCGGCGGTCCAGGTGCGATTGAAGTTGAACCCCCATGCGATCTGGATTCGATCCAGCGTAATTGGCTCGGCGAGATCGAGACGAATCCACTGTGGCAGGCCGTCCTCCGACAGCCAACAGTTCGGCCACGTCTCCGGTCGGGCCACGCCGTTGACGATGTTCTCCGATTCGAAGGGCCGGCTCTCGGGCAGGACATCCGCCGCGAACGGCCGCCAGTCGGAAAAACATCCGGGCGCAAAGACCCATACGCCCTTGCTGAGTTTCGCGCTGGTCATGCCGGGTACCGTCGCCGGCTGGGAAAGCCAGGCCATGTTGGCGGCGGCTTGACCGATGCGGAGCCAATAAAGTCCCGGCTCGCACGGGCCGCCCTGCACCTTGCTTTCCACCGGCCCGTTCGACCGGGCGGGGACAACAAAGTTGATCGTCGGACAATTGTCCTGGTACAACGCCTTCAGGTCCCAGATGTCCGTGGCGCGGTGGAGGCATCCCTTGAGCCGGTGTTCCTTCGCATCGCTGTTGCGAACGAAGATGCGCACGCGCTCCGGCCACGCGGACAGGGGGAGCATCTGGGCGAGGTCGGTGTCCAGCGCTATGCCATTATCGCCGGCCGCGGCTACGAGAGGACGCGAGCTGGAGGCCGTGACGGTCGCGTAGCGCGCCGCATCGCCCGGGTCCTCGTTTCGCAAATGCGGGATATAGCAGTCCTGCCGTAGGAGCGACTGTTGAATCGTATGGATGTCAATCTCATCCAGATCTCCCGGCAGCAGCCCCTCGTGTGCGCAGTGCGCCGCCGCCGTGCCGCCGCCCTGGCCGATGACGGCGAGGGTGCGCTGCACGCGCAGCGAGTTGAAGACAAGGCGCGAGACGCTGATGAGTCGCCCGCCGAAGAACAGGTTTTTCACATTTGCGGAATAAAGGCTGCGCAACGTAACGCTGTATGGCGCAATGAGATACGGCTCAAGCCCCAGATGGTCGTGCGGGTTCGGGCCCTCCTCGCGGTTGAGGATGCCGCCCTTCGTGTGGTCGTCAATGATCCAGCCGCCATAGGCGATCCGGTCGGGGTACAGCTCCCGCGACTGGATCTCCTGCTGGGTCATCACGTGCGCCCCGATGAAGCGGCGCGACTCGCGCTTGGCGGGGATCATGCCCACCCAATCGAGGGTATAGTTTCCCGCCTTGTCCTTGTGCTCGCACCGGTTCTTGATGTGGTCCCAGACGCCCATCACGTGGCGGAGCAGCTCGTCGCGAATCTCCTCGTCCTGCGCGATCGTGTCATAGGGATAACCGACCTCGATCCACCAGTATCCGCTCTCGATCCGGCGGTGGCTGCGATGGAACAGCGACTTCTCGTCGGGATAGACCTCCGCCCACGGCGGCGGGATGAACTCCACAGGCCGACCGACGTCCCGCGCCCGAAACATGAGCGAGCTGCCGAGCGTCCAATCCCACGCCTCCTCGGGGGCGAGGTCCTCACCGTAATCCGACCGCGCCTCCTGGCCGATGCGGTATGGCACACCCGCGCTGACGCCGATCACGCCGTCGCCGGAGGAATCAATGAAGAACTTCGCGGGAATCTCCCATACCTTCTCGTTGCCCATCTGGATGGCGGTGATGGATCGGATTCGGTTGCCGTTCATATTGGCCCGGATCGCAAGGGTGTTGAGGAGAACGCTCAGGTTATCCTGTCGGCGGCAGGCGTCGTAGAGGATCAGGTCCCATTGCGCGTTGACCGTGCCCGTGTCGGCGGCGTCGTGGCTGCGGGCGCGTTCCTCGGTGAGGAGTTCGAGGACGATGCCCGTCTCGTTGGCCGAGGGATTGTGGTGCCCTGCGCCGTAGGCGGGGATGCGGATTTCGGTGCTCATATTGCCGCCGAGGACGGGGCGGTTGTGAACGAGGACCGTCTTCGCCCCCTCGCGGGCGGCGGCGAGCGCAGCGCACAGGCCGGCCATGCCCCCGCCGATCACACAGACGTCGCTCTCCGGAAATGTGTCCGTTACGTTCAGTTCGGTTCTCATAGCTATCCTTACCCTCTGGCGTAGATCTTCAGGTGGCGGAGTACGATACCATTCCGCAAGAGAGGGCGCAAGGCGTTGTCCGTGGGGAGCGGATTGCTCGCACGCGAATCCCCCCGCCGCTTTGCCGTTGAACGCGGATTCCTGTTGCTGGTATGATAAGGCGCAGGTTGAACCCCTGGAGGAATCAACCGTGCGCCGACGGAAAGGGTCGAGGCAATGATCCGAGCAGCCACGAGCGTGAAGGCCGTAGCCGTGTGTCTGGCTCTGTGGGTTTCGATAGGCGAAGCGAGGTCCATCATGGAGTCGCAGCGAAGTATTCCCATTGCATACTCGGTGGATGTGGTAGTGGTCGGCGGAGCGACGCACGCCGTGGAGGCCGCAGCCGCGGCGGCGCGCAAGGGCGCGACGGTCTTTCTGGCCGCGCCGCGCCCCTACCTCGGCGACGACCTGTGCGCCACGCTGCGCCTCTGGCGCCCGCCCGGCAAGGACCCTGCCACCGACCTGGGCCGACGGCTCTTTTCACCGTCCGCTCAGGGCGATGCCGTCACGCCGCATCAGATCAAGGCGACGCTCGACGAGGCGCTGCTCGACGCGGGGGTGCAGTTCCTCTACGGCTGCTACGCCACGGACGTGCTGGTGGATAGCGCCGGCAAGCCCGCCGGGATCGTGATGGCCAACCGAGCGGGGCGGCAGGCCGTCGTCGCCAGAGTCATCCTCGACGCGACGGACCGCGCCGTGGTCGCCCGCCTTGCCGGGGCGCAGTTCCGTCCCTGGCCGGGCGGGAGGCATGAGTTCCGGCGCATCGTCATCGGCAACAACGTCCGCACCGGAGAAGGCGTCCGCGGCAGCAGGACAGGAATCACCGTCTCGAGCCGCGAGGCGCAGAAGACCGCGGAGTTCATCGAATACTCCTTCACGCTTCCCGTGGCCGACGGCTCCTTCGCGGAACTTGCCCGGGCCGAGCAGCGGGCGCGGGACCTGACGTTCGCGCCCGACAACCTCGACGAGGCGGAGACGCTCTCTTATGTCCCGCCCGACGCGATGCACGGCCGGGCCGCACTCGAGGGGCCCTGGCCCGGAGCGGACAAGGTGGACTTGGGCATCTTCCGGCCAAAGGGCGTCGAGCGCATCTACGTCCTGAGCGGCTGTGCGGACATCACGAGGGAAGTTGCCGGGCAGCTCCTTCAGCCGATGGGATTGATGGAGGTCGCCCACCGCATCGGCGAGGCCGCGGCGGAGGAGGCCAGCCAGCTCGCCCCGCCGGACCGTCCTCGCTTGGCGGGATCGGCGGCGGGAGAATCGTCGAGGGTGGGCGAAGTGAAGGAAACGCTGCGCGGCGTGCGACCGGTGAGCGCGGGCCTGCCGACCGTTCCCGCCGGGGAGCGCGCCCTGCCTGTGCTCGGCGAATACGACGTCGTGGTCATCGGCGGCGGGACAAGCGGCGCGCCGGCCGGCATCGCCGCGGCCCGGCAGGGGGTGCGGACGCTGGTGGTTGAATACCTCCACGGTCTCGGCGGCGTGGGCACACTGGGCTTGATCGGGCGATACCATCGCGGTCGGCAGGTGGGCTTCACAGCGGAGGTGGACCGCGGCGTGGCCGCGCTGGAGGGCGCACCCAAGCCGGGGCGCGAGTGGAACGTCCACTGCAAGATGGAGTGGTGGCGGCGCGAGATCGTCAGGGCCGGGGGAGATATATGGTTCGGGGCGGTGGGATGCGGGGCCGTCGTCGCCGACGGCTGCGTGCGGGGGGTCGTCGTCGCCACGCCCGCGGGGCGCGGCGTCGTCCTGGCGAAGGTGGTGGTGGACGCCACCGGCAACGCCGACGCGGCCGATGCGGCGGGGGCCGAGACGGTCTTCGTGGGCCCGAGTCACATCGCCGTGCAGGGGACCGGCCTGCCCGTTCGCCCGCTCGGCGCGAGCTACAGGAACAGCGACTACCTGCTCGTGGATGACTCGGACATGCTGGACACGTGGCGGGCCTTCATCGCCGCCCGGCGCAAGGGGGGCTACGACACGGGGCAGCTCATTGACACGCGCGAGCGGCGGCGGATCGTCGGCGACTACACGCTGACAATCCTCGATCAGATGACGGGGCGGACGTTCCCCGACACGGTCGTCCAATCCCTGAGCAACTACGACTCGCACGGCTATCCGATCCATCCCTACTTCGCGCTGGTCCCGCCGGGGAAGGACGGGCGGCCGTCGGGCGGTTCGCCCTATACCCCCTACCGATGTCTCCTGCCCAAGGGACTGGACGGGATTCTGGTCATCGGACTCGGCGCGAGCGCCCATCGCGACGCCATGGCCCTGATCCGCATGCAGGCCGATCTGCAGAACCAGGGCTATGCGGCGGGCGTGGCGGCTGCGATGGCGGTCAAAGCCAACAAGCCCCTCCGGGAAATCAATATCCGCGCCCTGCAGAAACATCTTGTGGAGATCGGCAACATCCCCGAAGAGGTCCTCACGCACAAGGACTCATTCCCCCTGCCGAACGAAGAGATCGCCGCGGCAGTTGAGGGCCTGGGCCGCGGGCCGGTCCAGCCGCGCAATGCGGCGGTCGTCCTCTCCCACCAGGACATCGCCCTGCCCCTGCTTCGCAAGGCCTACGGCGCGGCGGAGGGCGACGCGAAGCTGACCTATGCCCGATTCCTCGGCATGTGCGGGGATGCGACGGGGATCGACACGCTGATTGCCGCCCTCGACGCGGTTGATACGTGGGACGCGAAACTGCCGCTCGGGGTTGCGGCGGATTACTCCCAACTGCCGACGCCCGTGGACGGGCTGATCTACGCCCTGGGCTACGCACGCGACAAGCGCGCCCTGCCCGCCATCCTGCGCAAGGCGGAGACGCTGGATGCGAACGTGGACCTATCCCATCATCAGGCCGTGGCCATCGCTCTGGAGACCCTCGGCGATCCATCGGCGGCCCCGGTCCTGGCGAGCGTGATCGGGAAGCCCGGCATCATGGGCCATGCCGTCACGACCCTGCAAGAGCCGGGCAGCCGCATCCTTCCCCTGCGCGAGATTATACTCGCCCGCGCGCTATATCGCTGTGGGGACCACGGCGGCCTCGGCGAACAAATTCTCCGAGGTTACTTGGACGACCAGCGCGGCGTCTTGGCGCGCCACGCCAAAGCGGTCCTCGAAGCCAGCAAAGATCGCCGTTGAACGGTGTCCGGCGAGATAACATCCGCTGGCTGCGTTTTCCCCTTGCTTTGCGCGCGGACGACGGAGTATAGTAGAGGAAAGGGGGTGGAGTGTGGGCATGAGAATGTTCCTAATCGTAATCTTTATCGTAATCCCCCATCGGAATTTGAGATTAGGATTAGGATTAAGATGAGGATTAGGATCACGATTAGGATTAGGAAGAAGACGTTGAAAGACACGGAGGGAACTATGGCAAGACCGAATCCCGTCACCCGTCGAGATTTTCTGAAGGCATCCATCGCCATCGCCGCCGTCGGCGCGGTCGGCGCGCCCGCCCTGGCTCAGGACAAGGCGAGCAAGGTGGTGGACATCCGCAACCCCGCATGGCGAAACGCCGACCACGAGGTCAATGCCTCCATTGTGAAGCAGATGGTCGAGGACGGCGTCAAGACCTTCTCCGGCAAGGACAACATTGACGAGGCATGGCGCTCGTTCGTCTCCCCCAACGAGAAGATATGCGTCAAGTTCAACGTCCTCAGCGACAACTATACCCTCGCCAACCAGGCGCTGGTGGACGCTATCACGCAGGGCCTTATGAGCGCCGGCGCGAAGAAGGAGAACCTGTTCGTGGTCGAGGCCGTGGACGCCGCGTTCGAGGGCGGCGGCGAGCCGAACCTGGAATTCGGGCCGGAGATCAAGATCCACGACCAAACCACCCGCCTCACCAGGTTCCTCACCGACCAGATTGACGCGATCATCAACATACCCAACATCAAGGACCATTCCATCGCCGGCGCGACGCTGTCCATGAAGAACCTCTCCCACGCAGGGGGCACGTTCATGGAGGGACCGGACCGCTTCCACCCCAATATGTGCAACCCATATATTCCCGAGATGAACAGCAAGACCCCGCTCAAGGACAAGCTGCGCGTCTCGATCATCAACGGGTTGGAGGGGGTCTTCAAGGGCGGGCCCGAGACGGGCAATCCGCGCCTGCGCTGGCCGCACAACGGCCTGCTCATCGGCGTGGACCGCGTGGCGCTCGATACCGTGGGCGTGAAGCTGATTGACGAGGCGCGGGCGCCAAAGGGCCTGCCGCCCCTCATGCGCACCGGCACTCGCCCTGTCTACATCCAGACCGCCGCCGAGATGGGCCTCGGCGTGAACGATCTCTCCAAGATCGAGTGGGTGAAGAAGACGGCGTAGCACACCATTTTATAAATTCGTGTAGGATTCCGTTGCAGGCCAACGGTGGTCATTACCGCGTACGCGGGAATGACGGCCCTTGGCCAAATGGTTACCTTTTGTCTTGCGTTTTGACTTCTTCCTTCTGATCTCTGGTTTCTGACCTCTGATCTCTGACTTCTGCTCCCTGATTCCTGGCTTCTTCGTCCAGTTCCTTGCCCGTCTTGCCGCCGTGTTTGCGGAGGAGGACGGCCATCTCCCGGGACTTTGCAAAGTTGAGTGGCGTTGCACCATATTCGTTTCTTGCGTTTATATCGGCACATCCAGCAAGAAGTAGATCGACAACGTCCCTCTTGTCGAGGTGTGATGCCTTATGCAGCGGGGTTGCGCCATAGCAATCTTTAGCATTAGCATTCGCTCCTTTGGCAAGGAGAAGCTCCACCACATTGCTGTGCCCCCCAAGGATTGCCAAATATAGAGGCGTATATGGGGTTGTTGAAAAACCCCCGCGAGGCCAACGTCAACTGTAGCCGCACCCTTTATGGGTGCGGTTTGGCGACTCAACGGCCCCGCAGGCTGAAGCCTGCGGCTACAGGAATAGGCTTTTTCAACAAC
>JBFMAD010000032.1:0-80546 GCA_040755855.1 Planctomycetota bacterium
TGGCCGTCGCTTCCAGTTCATTGCGTTGTCCTTGGGTCAATTCCATCTTCATTCACCTCCTCTACTCTCTTATACCACATCAGGAGGCAAATGTCAACTTATTTAGTTAATCACCATTAGCCTGCGCGATTCGGGGTCGCACGGCCAAACGGCGCAGGCTAAAGCCTGCGGCTACAGATCATTTTTGCCAGTTCGGGATTTGGGCAACAGGCCCACGAACTCCCGAAAAAAACTTTCCCTTACGGATGCGCAGTCATTCTACGTAGTTAGAACCTATTCGAAAACCTGTAGCCGCAGTGCCGCGTCCCGCGTCGGCGCGGGACGGAATTATGCCTGCGGGAAGACCGCCCCCAAAATGGTCATTAACGAATTATTCTGACACTATGACTGAGTGGCACGGCTTGCTTGTAAGCCGTGTTCCGCTTCCAGAGAAGACACAGGTTGCATGCAACCTGTGCCACCCTTCGAGAAACCTGTCAGTTTATTTGGTTAGTGACCGTAAGGTCGCGGCTACAAATGTGAGGTTTTTGGATAGACTTTTGGGAAAAAGGGACAAAAAATCGCGTATGTGCACAAGTGCGCAATATCTTGACGTTTCGGGACTGCACACACCAATCCCTCGTATCCCGATTGTGCACATTATCCGTCGGGTCCCACGGCCAGTCCCGCAAACGTCGGAGACATGTGCTATACTTATGCCGCCCGGGGACCAAGTGACTTGTGCGCCGTGGGAGGAGGACACGGATGCGCACAGCGATAGTCGTGATTTGGGGGATCTGCATTGCTGCTCGCCTGTCGCACGCGGGAGAGCCGGAAACCCGGCCTGATCTTGGCCAGTCCGTCGTCAGGGTCGTCTCTATTTACCAGGAACGAGACTGCCTCCAGCCGTGGCAGCGAAACCCGCAAGGATGCCGATCCGGTTCGGGCTGCATCCTGAGTGGGAGGAGGGTTCTCACCAACGCCCACGTGGTCAGCGACGCGGTCTTTACACGGGTCATGAAGTCGGGGGAGGGCATTGGATACCGCGCCAAAATCTTCCATGTCGCCCACGATTGCGACCTGGCGATGTTGACCGTGGAAGACGATCGGTTCTGGCAGGGCACAGAGCCGCTGCGCCTGGGCAAGATGCCGAAGATCAGCGACCGCGTCGCGGCCTATGGCTTCCCGATCGGTGGGGACAAGCTCTCGGTTACCAACGGCATTGTCTCGCGGATCGAGCTCCAGGAGTATAGCAACAGCAACATGAAACTCCTTGCCGTCCAGATTGACGCGGCCCTCAATGCAGGCAACAGCGGCGGGCCGGTGATGAAGGATGGACGCATCGTGGGGATCGGTTTTCAGGGGATTTCGGCGCGCGAGGCGGACAACATCGGCTACATGATCCCGCCCCCCATCATCAGCCGATTCCTCGACGACCTGAAAGACGGGGCGTACGACGGGGTGCCGTCGCTGAGCATCCGGTGGCAGACGATGGAGAACCTCAGCATGAGAGCGTTCTACAACATGGCCTGGCACACGGGCGTGCTGGTGACCGGTGTGTCGTTCGACGGCACGCTGGACGGGCATGTTCATGCCGGCGACGTGCTGCTTTCTGTTGACGGCCGCAAAATTGACAACGACGGCATGATTCCCTTTGATGGAAGCGACCGGATATGCTTTGAACAGGTGGTGGCGCAGAAACAACTCAACGCCGGGATAGATATCGAAGTCCTTCGCGGTGGAAACGTCATGGCCATGAAGTGCCTCTTGCGCCCTCATGCGCCGCTGGTCCCGTCCATCAGCCACGAACCAGAGCAGTCCAGCTACTATATCGCCGGGGGGCTGGTCTTTCTGCCGTTGACTCAGAGATATGTCAAGAACCTTCTGGCGGACGAACAGTCCTGCGCCCCGGTCCTTGCGGAGATGCTGCAATACATGGAATCCGGTCTGCCCAGCGAGGAGCGCCGGCGGGTGGTGGTGCTTGCCAATGTGCTTCCCGATGACGTGAACTCCGGCTACCATGACATCCGAAACGCAGTGGTGGCCAAGATCAACGGCCGGCCCGTGCGCGACCTCAACCATCTTGTGCAAGCGCTAAATGATTCCGGGCCGAGCTATCATCTTATAGAACTGTCACAGGGCCAGCAGATAATACTCAACGCCTACACCTGCAGGAACGAAACGGGGCGCATCATCAATGAGTTCGGCATTCCCGCGGTATGCTCGAACAACCTGAAGGTAGTCGTCGCCCAGAGGGGAAGGTGAACCCCACACCGGCAGCGGACGGAAGAAACTTGTGGACATCGGGCATCGGGTGCTCTATGTTAATTGCTCGATATGACCGACGAAAAACCGCCAAAACCGAACACGCTCGACCTCCTCCTCCGCTTCGTCCTCCCCGAGGCGAAGCGACGCTGGAGAATCATCGCCCTGACAATGGCCGGGGCGGCGCTAGCCTCGCTCGCCCGCGGCGGGCAGCTCGTCATCATCAAATCCCTCTTCGATACTGTAGTCGAGGCGAGCGATGGAAGCCGCATCGTCCTCTTCGGCCTGGGCATCCTGGGGCTGGAGGTGCTCAAGTCCGCGCTGAGCCTCCTCTCGGGGTACGCCTCGCTCGTGGTCGGCGTGTCGGTGACCGAACACACGCGGAACACGCTCTTTCGGAAGGTGATACATCTGCCCCTGTCCTATCACCTGTGGCGATCGCCGGGGGAGGTGATGGCCCGCACCGTCTTCGAGGCCGACGGCGTGCAGAAGTGCCTCAGCCTGCTTAGCAACCAGCTGGTGGAGCAGGCGGTCATGTTCTTCGCGCTGCTGGGGGTCATCTTTTACCTCGACTGGCAGTTGGCGTGCATGGCGATTGTCGTCTATCCGGCCGCCGGATTGTTGTTTGTGGTCTTCGGCAGGCGGCTGCGGGAGGTGACGCGAAAGTCGTATGAGCTGACGGCCACCCTCGGCCGCCTGGTGCACGAGGCCCTGCGCGGCATCAAGATCGTGAAGATCAACTGCGCCGAGGAGCGCCTGCAGGCGCGCTACGAGGCGGAGACCGCCCGCGTGACCGATTCGCAAAAGCGAATCTTCCTGGCCTCGTTCATCCTCCCCGAGCTCGGCGCGCTGCTCAGCGTCGTCGGCCTGTTGGCCGTGCTGATCTTCGGCGGCGTCCGCCTGGCCCGCGGGAGCATCACCCCCGGCGCGCTCGTGGCCTTTCTCGGGGCCATGGTCCTCTTCTACCGCCCCCTCAAACTCATGGCGAACCTGAGCCACCGCCTCAACGGCTACCTCGCACCGATCGAACGTTGCGCTCAAATCCTGGAGGAACAGAACCCTATCGCCGACGCCCCGGACGCCGAGGCGCTGCCCCCCCTGAGCGAGGGCATCCGCTTCGAGAGCGTCCGGTTCTCGTACGACGGGGCGGAGGACGTATTGCACGACGTGTCCCTCGAAATCCGTGCCGGACAGACTGCCGCCCTCGTGGGCCGGAGCGGGGCCGGGAAGACAACGATGGTCAACCTCATCCCCCGATTCTACGATCCCACCGCCGGGCGCATCACGATTGACGGGCATAACCTTCGGGACGTCACCGTCGAATCGCTCCGGTCTCAGATCGCCCTCGTGACCCAGGAGACGATCCTCTTCAGCGAATCCGTCCGCGACAACATCATGTTCGGGGCGGAGGAGCGCGACGAGGAGCGGATGCTTGAGGCCGCGCGGCTGGCGCACGTGGACGAGTTCGTCCGCGAGATGCCCGATGGCTACGACACGCAGGTAGGCGAGGCGGGCCTGCGGCTCTCCGGCGGGCAGGCCCAACGCCTGTGCATCGCCCGCGCCTTCTACGCCCGCCCGCGCATCCTGATCCTGGACGAGGCGACGTCGCAGGTGGACTCCGAGAGCGAGATGCTCGTCCGCGAGGCGGTGGAAAAATTGATGGAGAGCTGCACCGCCATCGTCATCGCCCATCGGCTCTCGACGGTGCGACGGGCCGATGTGATCTTCGTCGTGGACGAGGGGCGGATCGTCGAGCGGGGATCGCACGACGAGCTGGTGAAGGCCGACGGCATCTACGCCGGCCTGTGCAGGCTTCAGTTCTTTGCACCCGAGGAAGGCGGCAGTGGGTGAGCCGACGCGGGAAAAGCCGAGGGTCGTCAGGGAGCGCCCCTTTCGCGGCGTGATCCGGTCCGACGTCCCGCCGCGTCGGATTTTGGACCTTCTGAAGGCGTTACACGAGGGTCGGCTCCCGCCGGGATCGCAGAAACTGAGCGACCACGAGGGAAAATATGAGAGCTACTTCGTCCCACTGCCCCATCCGCCCGGGGAGGTGTTGCTCAAGCACTTCTCCCACCAACGGCTCTCCCGGTTCGTCTGGCCGGTGGTCGGGATGTCGAAGGCCATGCACAGTTGGCGAATCGCGGAGCGGCTGCGCGAGGAACCGGCGCTTACTTCGGCGCCCGTGGCGGCCATCGAGCGGCGGGGATGGGGGATTGTCCTGGACAGCTATTTCCTGCACGAGTGGATCCAGCCCGGCGTCTGCCTCATCGAGGCGGCGGCGGAACGGGTAATCGGCGGCGACCGAACGACGGGGGAAATCCTGGAGGAACTGGCCGAGGTCATGGCCCATCTCCACCGGCGGGGGGTGTATCACTCCGGCCTGCACGCGGGAAACATCCTGGAGGAGGCCGGCGAGGCGCGCCGTCTGCTCATGATTGATCTGGACGCAGCCGGCTTCCGACCGAAGATGTCGAATGCCGACCGAATGAGGATGTTGTTCGACGCCTTCGAGTATTTCCTGATGATCGGCGAGCCGACGGACTTCAGGGACTTCGTCGCCTGTTACGCGCGCACCACGCACATCCCTCCCGCCTCGCTCCGGCGGCTGACCGCCTCGGCCCTGAAGCGCCTGCGGAAGAAGCGCGACGAGATGAAAGGCCAGACCTCGACCTATCGAGAGGAGAGAGTGGTGAAACGGCTGGTCTGGCCGACGAGCCGACCGACCGAGATTGCGGCCCGGCATGTCCCTTCGTGGGATGCGCTGTTGGAGAAGTTGAGGTCGCGCGGCCTCGTCTGCGCCGCGCATCGCAATCGTCACGCTATCGATAACTCCGCCCCGGCGGAATGGCTTGCCGCGTTCAGCGCGGCGGCCAGGGAGGAGGAGGCCGAGGCGGACCGTGCGCTCGACAGGCTGCACGGCTACGCGAAGGCGCTGGTTAATGCGGGGGTGCGGCCGCTGCTGTTGGGGACGCTTCCGCTGTTGCAGCGCTATGGCCATCCCCTCGGCGCCGGCGCCCTGTTGCCCTTCGAGATCGTCATCCGCCCCGCGGATATGGGGAAAGCGGCGGACCTCCTCAAGGAGGCGAGGGGCGCGGACGTGTTACTCGGCGACAGCGAGGTGTTTGACGCGCCGGAGGGGCGGGTCCGCCTCTCGGCAGATCGGCTCATGGCCGGGGCGACGGAGTTTGATTTCTGCGACCTGCCTCTGCGCATCCCCCGGCCCGAATGCGCGCTGCTCTATTATGCTGGCCGGTCCGTCGCGCCTGCGGCACATCCCCGCGCCAATGCGTTGATGGATTTTGCGGTGTTCCTCTCGTCGAGTCTGGAAGGCATGGAGTTGGACGAGACAGTGAAGTTGATCCGCGAGTGTTTGGCGGAGGATCTGGTTTGGGCGGCCATTCGCCGCATCCGCGTCGTCGGCCAGAGCGACCCGGCGGGTCTCAGAGAACTTGCACGCCGCCTCGCCTGATGGCGACTCGGCGTACACGCGGGGCGGGTGTTTCGCCCACCAAAACCGTAACTATCGCATCGTCTCCTGCAACGCAAGAATCTTCGACGCCAGCAGCCACCGATAGGCATCGAAGTCCGGGCCGGTCCAGAGGTCGTCGTATTTGTATTTCTCCTGGACGGCGATGGCGTCCCAGACGAACTGTAACTCCTTCTCGCATTCCGCCGCGACTTGCGCCGCCTTGCCGCCCCTGGCCTTGGCTTCCTTGACGAGCTGATCGAGCGTATGGATGTATCGTCCGTCGTCTATGCCCTCGCGGTAGGCCTCCCACATGGCGACGGGGATCGGATCGCCGTCGGGCGTGGAGCGATTGAAGAAGTCGCTGGTCGTGCTGTCGAGATAGTTCCACGGATCGCCGTTATCCGACTGGTAGATCCACGGGATGAGCGTCTTGAACCCCGACTTCCAGAAGCCGAAGCCCCAGGTCATGCGCGCTCCCTTGACGGTCGTGTGGTCGTTCTCGCCGCTGATGTGGTTCGGGTAGCACCAGAACTCGATGTTCTTCTCCTTGCTTAGCTTCTTGATCTTGTCATAGCCGAAGACAAACGGCTGGCAGCACCAGATGTCTATGACGGGCCACATGGGTCCGAAGCCGTCGTGGCTTGGATCGGCGGTGACATAGGTTCGAACCCCGGGGACCTTCTTGATGGCCTTCATCACATTGACCATAAATTTCACCGATGCCTCGTGTGTGCTCGGCTCGTCTATGGGGTAGTAGAGGAACTCCGGCCAGCCGCGTTTCTTCCGCTCCGCCTCGATGGCCTGGACCATCTTGGTAACTTCATCGAAGAAGGACTGCGGCACGTCGTCGCGCACGAGGCGCAGGTGGCTGCCGGTTCCTCTCTTGTCCACATCCTTGGAATACCACCAGGTGACGCTGAAACTGACGACGAGGGGCCGGTCGGCCATGCCGTACTTCCGGTCGAGGGCGATGCGCCGCTCCGTCTCGTCGCCGTTGATCGTCCAGTTGCCCGCCGCGTCGCGGTCGAGGCCGCCGACATGGGAGATGTGCGTGTTCATGCCGTGGGCAACCATGTCCTGCCGTTCGAGTTCGGCCTTGCGCTGGAAGTACTCGTTTGCGAGTTTTGTATTCTTTTCATCCACATTGCTGAGCGGATCGCGGTAGTACATGCCGTAGTAGTGCTCCGGGTTCTTGCGCAGGGTGATAGGCAGGACACGGATCTTGAGGGGGATATCCGCCGATTTGCCGCCGGCGGGAGTAAAGGTGAGTTTGCCCTGGTAGATGCCGGGCGCGGCGTTGTCGGGGACCTTGACCGTGACCCAGTATCTCTGGTTGCATCCCTTCTCGATATCGCTCGCGTCGCGATGTTCGAGGACGTCGGGGGCGATGTGGTAGGAGTAGAACAGGCTGTAGTTGGGCCGGACCAGCATGTATCGGACGCACCGGATGTCAATGTTCGCAGCGGGGATGGCGCCTTTGTCCGAGCGCAGGTCGCTGGCCGTGACCTTGCATCCCTTCAGGTCCGCGAGGGGAAGGATGGTGAACGTGGCCGGCTCATACTCGCCGAGGGAGGCGAAGATTGCCAACTCGGGGTTCAGCTCCACCTGGCATGGGACGGTGTTGGGGTAGATGATCTCGGACCAGTGGCGGGCGAAGACGACGTATCCGCGGTCCTTGTCGGCCTGGCTGAACTCGGGCATGGGGCGGTCGTCCACGTGCTTCGTCTCTTTCCACTGCTCGGCGACGTCAGGCGGGAGGAAGTAGATTTCCCTTTCGAGGGCGTCGAGGAATTCTGCGCGGACCTTCGCCTCCTCCGCAGTCGGGTAGACGATGAGGCACGAGACAAGCCAGTCGGTCTTGGGGTTCAGATTAACCTCAAGCTGATTGCCCTTGACGCTCGTCCGCAGGACGTGGTTCTCGAAGCGGAAGGGGCCGGGGATCTTGATCGAGGCGGTGGCGTCGCCCGCGGAGATTTCGTAGAGGTGATAATCCCTCGCCGACCCCGCGCTCAGGCCGCCGAGGAGATAAACAGTATAGTCCCCCGGCGGGACATCCACGAGAAAGGCGTTCGGCTTATCGCTGAGGATCGTGTCGCAGGTGATTTCATTTGTGTAGATGCGGGGCGGCTCCTTGGTCCCGCGGCTCTCGTTCATCGTCCATTCGCGTTCGTAGAACTTGTGGTGCTCCTTCAGGCCGTCGGCCGACTTCCAGCCGTAGCCCGCCTCCTTCGAGTAGAGCGACTTAGCGGTGATCCGGGTGAAGTCCTTGCGGAGTTCGGACTGTTCCGAACCCATGTCGAAGCGGAAGACCTTCGCGTGGGTTGTTTGAGCGATGAGGCAAATGAGGCAGACGGCGGTGAAAATGCGTTGTTTCATGTCTTCCTCCTGTTAGAACGGTCCGGTGAGGATGCGGAATTCCGCCTGCTTGCGATCAATGAGCCTGCCGTCGGCGTCGCGAAGGTTCAGGCGCGCCCAGTAGGTCCCCGGCGCCGGCCGCTCCGCGGGCAGGGCGGCCCAGACTTCGCCGCGCCGCTGCGCCTTGGCGCTGCCCTTTGCCACGGGCGCGGTGAGGCCGCGGCCGATCTCCATCTCCACCACGGCCCGGTCCAGTCCCTTGTACCCGGAGAGGGAATAGGAGGCCGACATCTGCGGGTCGCTGGTGTAGATCAACTTCTTGTTCACATCGAAGGTGACGATGGTCGGATCAACGAAGCGGGTCAGGACGACGTCGTCAATGTAGAAGTCCACCTGGTCGTCGTGCTTGTATTCTGATTCGCTCATGTGGAATTGGATGCTCTGCACGTCGTTCGACTGCTTGAGTTTCGAGATCGGAATTTCGATCTTCACCCACTCATCCTTCTTGATCTCGCCCAGCCGAAACGGCGTCGAATTCTTTTGCCCCGAGTGGGAGAAGGATACGGTGAGGGGCGTGCCGGGCAGGGCGTCGCGGCTGGTCTCGGTGTAAATCCAGCACTCGAAGAAATCATAGTTGGACCAGTCCGTCGGCAGGCCGTCGCCCATGCGCTTCCCCGTTCGCGGCCAGCCGATGGGGTAGTTCTTCTCGCCCCCCTTGTGGTTGATGTGGGTGGCGAAGACGCCCGACGACTTTCCCTCCTTTGCGCGCTTGGGGCTCGCAGCGAGCGTCGAGTCCTCCTCCTTGGCAAAGTACCAGTCGGCCACATCCTCCATGTCGTCAATGACGAGGCGCTCCTTGTTTGCCTCGGTCATGCCGCGTCCGTAGGGTTTCTCGGTCGGCGCCATTTCACAGCTGGCGCAGAGCAGAACAGTCGCAAGGGCAATCCACCCGAAAAGGTCTCTCTCCATCGTTTGCACTCCGTTCTACCGTGTCTGTTCTTCCAGCGACAAAGCCTATCCCATCGCGAGCCGTTTTTCCACATCTTTCGCCGTCGGCGTGGCGGCCAGTCCGCCCAGGGAGCTCTCCCGCAGGGCGTTGGACATGAGCCGCCCTGTTTCGCGCATGGCGGAGACGACCTCGTCAAACGGGATTTCGCTCCGAATTCCGGCGATTGCCATATCCGCGGCGACAAGGGCATGAACGGCGTAGAAGCCGTTTCGCTTGACGCACGGGACCTCCACCAGTCCGGCGACGGGGTCGCAGGTGAGCCCGAGGGAGTTCTTTAGCGCCAGGGCCGCCGCGTGGAAAATCGTTTCGGGGTCGCCGCCGCGCAGCTCAGCGGCGGCCGCTGCGGCCATGGCCGCCCCGGCGCCACATTCCACCTGGCAGCCGCCCTCTGCACCGGAAAGGGTGGCGTGCCTGGCAATGATCATGCCAATCCCGGCGGCCGTGAAGAGGGACCGAACCAGATCGTCTTCCGCCGCCTCGATGGCTCTCCCCACGTTGACGACCACAGCGGGCAGTATGCCCGCCGACCCGGCGGTGGGCGCGGCGACGATCTTCCCGAAGGAGGCGTTGCGCTCCGCCACGGCAAGGGCGTCGGTCATCACCTGCCGGGCAAGGTCCCCGAGGATGGGCGCGCGCCCACCCGTCGCCTCGGCGAGGCGCGCGGCGTTCCCTCCGCTCAGGCCGCTGTGGGTCCTGGATCGGATGGCGCGTCCCTTCTGGATACTCTCCTCCATGGTTTTGAGGCGGGAGCGCATGCGGTTGAGGATGGTCTCACGTGGCTCCTGAGTTCTATGGCATTCGTAGGCGATGATGATGTCCGCGATGGACATCTTGCGTTCCTGCGCCAGTTCCAGGATCCCTTGCGCCGAGTCAAATCCATGCATAGGCGGGTTGTTCCTCTCACTGATCGAGTGGTTCGACAAGGATCGTCCAGTAGACATCCTTGATTTCGTTGATCTCGCGGATGGTATCTTCGGTGACCTTCCCATCTACGGAAATGACCATAAGCGCGTCCTCGCCGCGACTCTCCCGAAGCGAATTCATGTGGGCGATGTTGATTTTATGCCTGGCCAGGACCGTCGTCACTTGCGCCACCATGCCGTGCTCGTCCTTGTGCGGGATGATGAGGGTGGCCGCATCCCCGGTGAGGCCGACAGGATAGCCGTCTATTTCGGTGATGAGGATTTGGCCGCCGCCCACGGAGCAGCCGGCGACGGCCATCGAGCGGTCGCCCGCTTGCATGACGATCTTCGCCGTGTTGGGGTGGGCCTCGTCGCCGAGGTCGCCGCTGTGCATCTCAAACGCGAGTCCGGCCTTTTCGGCCTCCTCGAAGGCGACGGCGATGCGCTCGTCGTCCACGGCGAAGCCGAGCAGTCCGGCGAGAATGGCCCGGTCTGTCCCGTGGCCCTTGCAGGTCCGGGCGAAGGAACCGTGGAGGGTGATCGCAGCCCTCTCCATTTGTCCGCCGCAGATGGCGCGGGCCATCCTTCCGATGCGCACCGCCCCCGCCGTGTGGGAGCTGGACGGGCCGACCATCACGGGACCGATGATGTCAAAGACGCCGGGCATCTCCTTCTTCATTCTCCAGCCTTTTTTTGCTCTTCGGGTACCGCGGGAACCGTCTCACTTCCAGTCCATGCCTTATAGCACAATCCTGCGCAGAGTTCAAACTCGGAAATGCACGGAGAGGCCGAGACCCTGGTTAACCCATTCACTATAACGCCCACATCCGAGAGGGCCTAAAAATTCTCATGCACAAGTGCAATCCGTATGGGATTCAATCGCCTGTATCCTACTGAGAAGGCAGAGGAGGGGGCGATTCTGCGTTTTGTTCTGTTCTCCCTGAAAGGAAGGTATGGTTTTTGCATTAAATGATTTTCATCAATTCTTGTGGAAGAACAGACGATGTCAAGTCAAGTAGAGGTGGTTAGCGCTGAGCGGCATGTTCCTCCCGATGCGGCTCCGGTGATTTCAACCGAGATCGAAAACGGCGTGCTCATCGTTCGCTTCAATACGCCCGAAGTGAAAGACATAGGCTACGCCCGACGGGTCTCCAGCGATCTGAAGAAGCTTGCCATCGCGATCGGGGGGAATATGCTTCTGTCGCTTGACAATGTTGAATTCCTGTCCAGCGTCGGCGTAGCCACGATTGTATCCTTCAACCGCGTCCTGCGAACAGCCGGGGGACGACTGGTCATTTGTCGAATGCGGCCGGTCATTAGAGGCCTTTTTTCCGCCTCCGGCCTCGACGAGGTAATGGAGATATACGACACCAAGGCTGCCGCCCTGTGGGCCTTCCGGTCCACGGTCTCATAACGACGCAGAAACTCTCCTCTCCCCCCATCTTAAGCCGCATGACGGCCTAACCCCCAACCGGCGCCAGCTCGAAACGATACCTCCCTGCCAGGTCGTATCCCCAGGCTGGGCGGTAACTTCCCGTGTCGTCGCTCATCGGGCGAGACGAGATTGCAGGATCGAGGATGTGCCCCCGCCATTCCACCCACGCATGCCACAGACCGCCGCGGAATCCGAAGACAATTCTACCATCCTGAACGTTCTGCTTCAGCATTCGTTGGTAGAGCAGGGTGGCCAGCGCGGCGCAGTCGCCGCGTCGTTCGCGTTCCGTCGTTTCAGGCAGTTGCCAAACGGCATCCGCGTCCCCGGCGCGATGGTACCGATAGCCTGCAATATCCGCAAGGGCGTTTCGCACCTTATACCACTCTATATCATAGGGCGTCCGATCAATCGGCACGGCCCTGTATCGTTCTGTCTCGCAACCGAAGATCGCTGCGGCGCAGATGAATAATGTTAGCTCGTATCTGTTCATTTTCTTGCTCTCCAGTTCCTGCCTGGAATATTTGGCAAACACCATACCAATCAGATAGGATTATCATTTCCTGGCATTTAAGCCCTTTAACGGCCTCCCTTTGCGGTTTCGTTATCTCCCCCCACATCGGGACATAGGCCGGGGATGTCTAACTTCGTGGACATTGTCTAAAAATAGAGATGCTTACCAAGCGGAGCGCCTACATCTACCGATGCTTTGACCGGACCATCACAGGAGGACTGCTTTTTTGGTTGAATCAGAAGGGTCGCAGTATTATTATACTTCCATAAGAGAGTCAGCCGCATTCGGCGCTATCAAGCGGCCGAGGCCGGCGTCCTGGCAGAGCATCATGCAAACGCTGAAAAAGCAGCTCATCTACATCGCCATCCTTGTGGTCGGCATCGTCACGATCTTTTCGCTGGACCGTGCGTTGTCGAAGCGCTGGCAGACGTCGCAGGAGATGGAGGAGGAGCGCGTGGTCGCCCAGCTGCAAAGCAGCATCCGCTTCGCCATGGAGCGGAAGATTGCCGCCATGCTTGCCATTGCGGGGTGGTACCAGCACAGCGAGCAGCGCAGCGAGAAGAAGCTCGACCAGTTCGTCGCAAGAGCGACCCTGGGCGAACCGAGCTTTCAGTTTGTCATGTATGCCGATGAAAAGCTGCTTATTCAAGGCTGTTCCCCCCCGCAGCCGCAACTCAATATCGTGGGCTACGACCTGAAAAACGAGGACTACACGCACGCCCTTGCGCAGGATGCTGGGAGGGAAAAGACAGTCCTTCTCAGCCGTCCCTGGACCCTTGGCAAGGGGGCGACATGTTTCTTTGTGGTCGCCCCCATCCTGATGGGTAAGGACCTGGACGGCCTCGTGATCGGCGTGTTCGATCAGGACAAGGCCGTCGCGGAGATCATCCCGCCGGAATTGAAGGAGGCATACCTGGTCTCCATCCAGGATACCACGGGAAACCAAATAGCCGGGGAGGATGCTCCCGAACTGCGGCTCAAGAGGCGCCATCGCGTCAGCTTTCACAACTCCGGCTCGAACTGGTTCTTCGCCACCCTGTTAAAGCAGGCCCCCGCCAACGAGGTCCTCTACTATCGCCTGCCCATCTGGGCCCTGGGCCTTTCGCTCCTGGCGCTGCTTGCCGTCTACATCCATGCCATCTACCACCGGGAAGAAGAACTGGAACGATTGGTCGCCGAGCGGACGGAGGAGCTGCAGACCGCCTATGAGACGCTGGAGAAGGTCGCCATCACCGACCCACTGACCGAGCTGTTCAATCGGCGATTCTTCTATCAGCGCTTCGGCGAGGAGCTGTCGCGCTCAAAACGAAACAAGACGCCCCTCTCGTGCCTCATCCTCGACCTGGACAACTTCAAACAGGTCAACGACCGGCACGGCCACCTCCTCGGCGATCAGATCCTCGTCGAGACCGCCAACATCCTTCGCCGAAACACGCGAAAGGAGGACGTGCCCGCGCGATACGGCGGAGAGGAATTCATCCTTCTGCTGACGGCCACGGACAAGCAACGGGCCATGGCCGTCGGGGAGCGCATCCGGAAGGACGTGGACGACCGGTGGTTCGATCGCTTCGCCAACGACCCCACCCCCCTCCGGCTGACGGCGAGCATCGGCGTCACCGAGTTCCTGCCCGACGATCACGGCAGCCTCGCTACCGATGAGATCATCCACCAGGCCGATACGGCCCTCTACAAGGCAAAGCGCGCCGGGAAGAACCGGGTAGTCGCCTATTCCCCGGGGGACGAGGTCGAGGGGGGAAGCGGGACGCGCTCGTGAGTCGTCCCGATGATTCGACGCCAACGGGAGAAGCGTCTCCGCAGGATGGGCTTGATTTTCCGCCCCTCTCTGTCGTATGTTGGATATTGGCGGCAGATGCGTGGGATGAGGGGGATATCAGTGGTGAGGAGTTATGAAATACTTCTGTGGGATTGACATCGGCGCCTCCGCCGCGAAGCTGGCCCTGATTGACGAGGACGGGAAGGTCGTGGCGAAGTCCCTGCGCAATTCCGGCGTGGATTACGCCCAAACCGCCGACCGGTGCTTGGATGAAGCCATGTCCGCCGAGGACATCGCCCGGCATAACATCATTTGCTCCTTCGCAACCGGATACGGTCGGGAGAATGTGCCCTGGGCGGACGACACGAAGACGGAGATTGCCTGCCACGGGGTGGGGGCCTACTTCCATTTCCCCCGGCGAATCACCGTCATAGACATCGGCGCTCAGGACAGCAAGATCATCCACATCGACGAACACGGCGCCCGCCTGAGCTTCAAGATGAACCGCAAGTGCGCCGCAGGAACAGGGGCCTTTCTGGAGGAGATCGCCCACCGGCTCAACCTCGACGTCTCCAACCTCAACAACCTGGCGGAGCAAGCCACCCAGGAGGCGACGCTCGGCAGCTTCTGCACCGTATTTACCGCCACCGAAATCCTCGCCAAAATTCGCGCAGGCGAAAAGGTGGAGAATATAGTTAAAGGCGCCTTCCGCTCCGTCGTCAAGCGGGTCATGGAGATGGATACCGTCGCCGGCGCTATCGTGATGACCGGCGGGGTCGTTGCCCACAACCCAATCCTGGCGAAAATGATGCAGGAATCGTTTAACGTGGAGGTGTTGACGCCCCCCGATCCACAATACACGGGCGCCTTCGGGGCCGCCTTGCTCGCACGAACACAGGCAACAAGAGGAGAATAGCCATGCTGGTCAAAGAACCGCCTGTTCAGATCATCAGCGGCCTTTGGATGCTGGGGTCGAACCTGTACCCCCTGTATCTCTTCAAGGGAACATCCGGCGCGATCCTCTTTGAGGGTGGAACAGGCGCCATGGGTCCCCTCGTCCTGCAGCAGATGGATGCCCTCGGCATTGACAAGGCGTCGGTCAAGCACCTTGTGGTCACCCACGCCCACCCGGATCACGTCATGGCCATCCCCCTCCTCCGCCGGGTGCTGCCCGGGGTGAAGGTCCTCGGCTGCCAGACGGCCGCAGCGACCCTCGCCGCCGCGAAGGCCCTTGCCTTCTTCTGCAAAATTGACGACGCCCTGACAAGGGCCCTCCTCGACGCCGGGGTCATCACCGACGCCCATCGCCCCGAACCGCTGACCGAGAAACAGATCGCTGTGGACCGCATCATCAAGGAAGGGGATACCGTTACCGTCGGCGGCGACGCAACCTTCAAGGTATTCGAGACCCCGGGCCACAGCCCGTGCAGCCTCAGCTTCTATGAGGCAAGCCGGAAACTCCTCCTCATTTCCGACGCCACCGGCTACTACCTGCCCAAGCACGACTACCTCTGGCCGAATTACTTTGTCGGCTACGAACAGTATTTGAACTCCATCGGCCGACTCGCCCGCCTGGATACCGAGGTTCTCTGCCTCAGCCACAATGCCGTTTTCAAAGGCAAGGAGGATATCAGGGCCTATTTCGACCGCGCCATCGCCGCCACGCAGGGCTATCACCAGCGCATCATCGCGGAGGCCAGAGCCGGCAAGTCCGCCGAGCAGATCGCCGAGGCGCTCGGCGAGGAAGTCTATGCAAAAACTCAGCTTCTGCCCCTCGATTTTTTCAAGAAGAACTGCGCATTGTTGGTGCAACAGTCCCTGGCCCACGAGGGCATGAGCGCGGGGGCGTAATCCCAACAGGAGAAGTACTATGCCCGGTTCCCGCATCCTCGGAACAGGCCGCTGCGTTCCGCCAAAGGTCGTCACCAACTTCGACGTCATGAAGATGATGGAAACGTCCAACGAGTTCATCGTCGAACGCACCGGCGTCCTCCGCCGACGGCACGCCGAGGCCGACGTGAGCGCCTCCGACCTCGCCGTCCCCGCCTGCCAAGCCGCCGTCCGGGACGCGGGGCTGGAAATGGGCGATATTGACTTCCTCATCATGAACACAATCACCCCCGACCATGCCGACCCCGGCTGCGTCTGCTTCCTGCAGGAGAAGCTCGGCCTCCCCGGCATCGGCGCCCTCGACATCCGCCAGCAGTGCGCCGGCCTGATCTACGGTCTCGCCGTCGCCGACCACTTTGTCCGGGCCGGGACGTATCGCCATGTCCTCATCGCCTGCTCCGAGGTCCTGTCGAAGCGCATTGACGGCTCCTACGACGGGCGCAACATCGCCATCCTCCTCGGCGACGGCGCGGGGGCCGTGGTGGTCGGTCCCGCCGACGGCGACGGCCGCGGCATCCGATACACAAGCCTTCACGCCGACGGCCGCTTCGCCAAGGCCCTCTACACCGCCGCGCCCGGCAGCGCCCTCGGACGAATGAATCATATCTCGAAGGACGACCTCGACGCGGGCCGCGTCCATTTCCGCATGGACGGCAAGACGGTCTTCCAGCACGGCGTGGACGGCATGTCGGCGGCCGCCCTCGATGCCATCAAGGCCAACGGCCTGACGATGGACGACATTGACGTCCTCATCCCCCACCAGGCCAACCTGCGGATGATCGAGGCCATCCTGGAGCGAACCGGCTTCCCGAAGGAGAAGGTGTTCATCAACGTGGAGGAGTACGGCAACATCGCCTCTGCGTCGCTCCCCATCGCCTTCGACGAGGCGCGCCGGGCGGGCAGGGTCAAGGACGGCAGCCTGGTTCTCTTGGTCGCCTTCGGGTCGGGCTTTGTCTGGGCCTCGGCGCTGATTCGGATGTGATGGAGGGGGGATGTATCTGTGAATAATCCCAGCCAGGAGGCAGAAACTATGCGAAGGATCATGCAAGTCTCAGCCCTGCTTCTTTTTGCTTCGTTGTTCTGTTTCGGCGACGAGGAGCACAAGATCGCCCTGCGCGTGAAGGAGGCCTCGCAAGAGTCGGCGCCGGAGATCACGCTGCACATGGAAGAGAACCCCGTGTTCAAGATCGTCGTCGAGAACAACAGCGACCGTCCCTTCCACTATCGGGCCTTTCCCGACGGCAGGATTCAGGGCCTGAGCTTCACGCTGCTCTGGCGCAGCAAGATCATTGCCCGCACGAACGGCTTTCGCCCGGAGCAGAAACTTCAGGTCCTAAAGCCGAAGGAGAAGGTCGAGCAGGTCATTGCCTTCGGGACGTTCAACATCCTTCCCGGCCCGTGGCGGGCGCCGAAGGGTCTCCGGTCCGGAGACTACATGGCGCAGATCGAGTTGGAGCAGGCCCGACCGCCCGTTCCCGACACCCCGCCGTGTCTGAGGAAAGCCGTCCGAATCGTCGTCGAATGACCGCATGTGCCGCGGCGCAACAGGAAGGGGAGGACGGGATTGCAGATGTCAGGTGGGAGGTTATAGGTGACCGCCTGTCACCTAACACCTATCACCCATAACCCATTACTTTCCCTCCGCCGACCGCGCCACGCGGAAGCCGATAAACCCGATCTTCGGCAACCACCACTTGCTCTTCGGCCACTGCGGGTCATACGACCGCCACCAGTCCTCCTCGAAGCACCGCGCGGCGCTGCGCAGCTCCTCCGCCGGGCAGTCCCATGCGCCCCCGCGGGCGACGTGGATCGTCCCCTCCGCCGGCCCCTTCGGGTCCTTCGCCGGCGACTTGCCATAGTACTCTGCGTCGTAAACATCAACCACCCACTCGCGCACGTTTCCCGCCATGTCGTACAGCCCCCAGGCGTTCGGCTTCTTCTCCCCGCAGGGGTGAGTGCACTCCTCGGAATTATCCTCGAACCACGTATGGTCGCCCACCTGCCCCGCGTCGTCGCCGAAGTAGTAGGCCGTCGTCGTCCCCGCGCGGCAGGCGTACTCCCACTCGGCCTCGGTCGGCAGGCGATAGGTCTTGCCGGTCTTCTTGGAGAGCCACTCGCAGAAGAACATCGCGTTCTCCCACGTCATGGCGATGGCGGGCCGCCCCTCCGCCCCCCAGCCCATGGTCAGATCGCCATAGACGGGGGTCGGGCCGGTCACGCCGTCCACATCCTTCTTCTTCTCGTTCTCGGGGATCGGGTTGCCGTCCTTGTCGCGGTCGCCGGGGCGGACGGTCTCCTCGTAGTACTTGGTGAACAGCTCCATGGACGCCTCTTTGGTGCAGAGGTAGAAGGGCGAGATTTCGACCTCGTGGACCGGACCCTCGTGGGGCTGTCGGTCGGCCTCGCCGTCGGGGCTGCCCATCTTGAACTTCCCGCCGGGGATGAGGACCATCTCGAACTTCAGCCCGACCGCTTCTTCGGTGTAGGCCCTCGGCAGGTCCTGGGCGGGGCAGATAAGACACACTATCATAACGCTGAGCAGCACGACCATGCTCCTTTGCATCACGTCAATCACGCGGGCAACTCCTTTCTGAGTGTTTGTGACCCCAAGAACGAGAACAACACCCCCCCCTAAAAGTCCGAACATGATCGGGGCTGGGGGGCGTTCTGTCAAGCGTTTTCTGTCCTATGCCTGGAGATCAATCTGCTGCGCGGCGCGGACGAGGGCCGTCGTGGGCAGGCCCTTCAGAAGGTTGTCCATTCGCTGGAGTATCTCCCGCTCACATCCCTTTCCGGGTACCTCGAGGCCCAGCAGAACGATGGTCGAGTTCTTGCTCGTGGAATGGATCATATCGGCAATGCCGCCGGACTGGACAAAGACGCGCACCTCGGCCTCGATCCGCGCGGCCTCAACCACCTCGCGCATGTGCCGCGCGGCCTCTTCGACCCCTGCCTCCGTCCCGACGATCCGCATGACGCGGATGGCGCAGTCGGAGTACTCGTCGTCGAGGCGGAGCAGATAGGCGAAGAGGAGCATCATGGGTCCGTTTTCCTGACCCCGCCACCAGATGTCAATAGTCCGGTCGCGCGGCGATTCCTCGTCCTTCGCGCACTTGAGGACGATGAGGTTCTTGCCGAAGTAATGGAGGCGGCGGAGCGTGGCGCCGTAGGATTCGAACATCTCCGGGCGATCGCTCCAGCCGAGCAGGACCGTGTTGGGCCGGAACCCGCCGATGCCCGAGGCCTGCGCGAGGGCGTTCACGCCGCTGTCGTAATCGGGCGCGATGACGGCCTGGTAGAAGGCCTCCAGCTTGTGCGACACGATGAAACGCCCGACCATGCTTTCCTGCGCGCCCTTGCGGCGGAGCATCTGTTCCGCGTCGCCGACGATGACCTGAGACAGGATCACCAGGCCCTTCCGGCAGCCGATGGCGTCGGCGAAGTCCACCAGATGGGGCCGGGTCTTGGGGTTGCCGCTCAGGACGAGGACGGTGGGCCGCCAGTTCCTGGGATGGGCGGGGACGCGAAGCATCCTGAGCAGGTTCTCGCGGGCGCGGGAGAAGAGGAAGCCGTGCCGCGCGTCCCCCCATCGGACCCGAACCGACCGGCGTGCGATATACCAATAGACCGCGCCCAGCACGATCAGGCTGACGACGGCCGCCGGTGCGCTGATGAGAAACATGATGACCAGACACGCCGCCGCCCCGGCCAGCGCGGTGGCCCAGTGGAAGAAGCGGAACTGCGGGCGGAAGCTCGGGCTGTCGGAATACGTCTCATAGAACGTGGCGAAGTTGACGAGACCGTAGGTGATCATGAAAAACATGGTGGCGACCGGGGCGATGAGATCGAGGGAGCCGACGAGAATCCCGCACAAGGCGAGGAACAGGGTGAGCACGGCCGCGCGGCGCGGCTCGTCCTTGACGGGGTCGCCCTTGCCGAAGAAGCTGAGCGTGTGGATGATTCGGTCCCGGGCGAAGGCCTGAAGGATGCGCGGGCCGCCGATGAGGCACCCGAGCGCCGAGCTGAGCGTGGCCGCGTAGATGCCCACGTCGATGAGCGCGCCGGAGAGGGCGAGGCGCTTCATCACCATCGAGTCGGTCAGGAGCGTCTTACGATCCACCGTGCCCGCGGAGAGGAGCGCAAAGACGAGGTACGTGGCGGCGGTTGCGCCGATGGCCGCCAGCGTGCCGCGGGGGAGGCTCCGCGAGGGATTGATGAGATCGCCCGACATGTTGGCCCCGGCCATGATGCCGGTTGCCGCGGGGAAGTAGAGGGCAAACAGGACCCAGAAGCTGACGGAGGGCTGCGCGGCCGGGAAGGCCTCCCGGATGCTGTCCGGCGACGGCGCCCAGAGATTGGCCCTGAAGAGGCCGGGATCGAATTTCAGCGCCGCGCCGACGATGAACGAGACGAGCGAGAGGACAAGGCAGGCGAGGATGGCGTACTGCACCTTGAGCGCCCACGACGCGCTGAAGTAGGCGGCAAGAAAGAGGAGAAAACACGCCGCCATAGCGACCATGCGCATGCCCATGGGGCCAGCAAGGAAGGGATATCGGGGGGCAAGGTTCGCGGTGAACGCCTCCGTGAAGCCGATGAGGTGCAGCGCCACGGCGATGGCCTGGGCCAGGTAGAGCACGACGCCGATGGCGCCCCCGAACTCGGGACCAAGGCTTCGTGAGATCAGGAAATAGGCCCCGCCCCCCTGCACGCGCGTGTTGGTGGCGATGGCGGAGAGGGAGAGGGTGGTGCAGGTGGTGACCAGATTGGACAGGGCCATGATGACGATGCAACAGAGCATCCCCGCCGCGCCGACGACGTAGCCCACGCGGAGGAACAGGATCACGCCGAGGATGGTGAGGGTGCACGGGATAAAGACCCCGCCGACCGTGCCGAACCGCCTGGCCCCCGTCGAAACGCCGCGCGACATTCAAGCCTCCTTGCATTCACGAATAAACGGACACAGGATCAGGCGCCCCTCCCGCGCGTAAGTGTATCATATCCGTATGGCGTGATGAAAGCGAAACATCAGAGGGATCGGAAAGAGGAGGCAGACAGGCTTACGCATACTTGTAGTACGCCTGGCACGATCCCTCGCTGCTGACCATGCAGGGACCGACGGGGGAAGTCGGCGTGCAGACCGAACGGAAGAGGGGACAGTCGGGGGGTAGCACCGCCCCGCGCAGGACGTCGCCGCACATGCAACCGGGCGGCTCGGGGGCGTGGGGGATCATCAGGCCGAAACGCTGCAGTGCATCATGCCCCGCGAACTCGTCGCGCAGGTCCAGTCCGCTCCCCGGTATCTCGCCCAGGCCGCGCCAGACCGAATCGGCGGGGACGAAGACCTCCGCCATGAGCCTCTGCGCGGGGGCGCTGCCGTCGCGGTTCACGCACTGGCGGTACTCGATCTCGACCTCGCTCCGCCCCTCGGCCAGTTGGGCCAGGATCATCTGGATCGTGATGAGGATGTCGGCGGCCTCGAACCCCGCGACGACGCACGGGCAGCGGGTCGCCGCAGCCAGCTCCGCATAGCCCTTCGCCCCGATGACGACGCTCACATGGCCGGGGCAGATGAAGCCGTCAATCCGCACCTCGCCCCCCGACACGAGCGCCTTCATCGCCGGCGGGATGAGCTTGTGGGCGGAGAGGATGAGGAAGTTCCCCACGCCCTGGGCCTTCGCCTGCCTCACCACGACGGCGGTGGTGGGGGCGGTGGTCTCGAAGCCGACGGCGAGGAAGACCACGGTCTTTGCCGGGTTGTCCCGGGCCAGCTTCAAGGCATCGGCCGGGGAATAGACGACGCGCACGTCGGCGCCTGCGGCCTTTTCCTTTTCGATGGTGGAGTCGGTCCCCGGCACGCGGATCATGTCGCCGAAGGTGGCGATGATGACGCCCTCTCGCCGGGCGATTGCGATGGCCGTGTCCAGATACCCCTGCGAGGTGACGCACACCGGGCAGCCGGGGCCGGAGATGAGGTTGATCTTCGGGGGCAGGAGCGACCGGATGCCGTGGCGGAAGATGGCGGTGGTGTGCGTGCCGCAGACCTCCATGAGGCTGACGCGCTCGGCGGGGATGCGGTCCGCCGTCCCGCGGATGGCGGCGACGACGGCGTCAAGATCGGTCTTTTTGCTCGAGGGCACGGCCGAGCTCCTTGAACAGCTTTAGACTCTCCTTCGCCTCCTCCTCGCACCACTTGGAGATGGCAAAACCGGCGTGGATGAGGACGTACTCGCCGACGCGCGGATTCTCGAGGAGCGAGATGTTCGCCCGGCGGCGGTTGCCCGCCGCATCCACCTCGGCGGTGTCGCCCTCAATGCTCACAATTTTTGATGGGATAGCGATGCACACGATGTCATATGCCTTTCACTGTGCTACCGGGGGATGGTTGGAAGATTGGAGGACTGGAAGACTGGAAGGTTGGGGGAATGAAAGATCGCAGCACACCCATCTTCCACTCCTTCATCCTTCCACTCTTCCACTCTTCCATTCTTCCATCTCTCCATTCTTCCATTCCCCCAACCGTCATATCCTCGTCCGCGCAATGACGGCCTGGCCGAGGGCGAGGCCACCGTCGTTCGGCGGCGCGTGATAGTGCTGGAGAACCTCGAAGCCGCTCCGCGTCAGCTCGCCGCCCAGCCGCTCCGCCAGCAACAGGTTCTGGAACACGCCGCCGGAGAAGGCGACCGTGCCGAGCCCATATTTTTCCCGAATGCGCAGGCACATGTCGAGCGAGAGGTTCACGATCGTGTTGTGGAACCTCGCCGCGATGACCGCGCGGCCCACGCCGTCACGGATGTCCCGCACGATCCGCCGGATCGCCTGCGCCATGTCCACCTGCGACGCGCTCTCGTTCGGGGATATTACATAATCGTACGACTCGGTGCAAGCCTCATCCGCCACGCCCTCCAGCTCGATGGCCGGCTGCCCCTCGTACGAGGCGCGGTCGCACACGCCGAGCATGGCCGAGACGGAATCGAACAACCGGCCGAGGCTCGAGGTCTCCGGCGTGTTGATCCCCCCCTCGAGGATTTGCGCCAGCAGTTTCAGATCGGCCTCCTTGAACTGGTCGAGCATGGGGATTCGCGCCGCCTTGAGGTCGCCGTCGAAGGCGTCCAGGAGGAGCGACAGGGCCATGCGCGGCGGCTTCTCGACGGCGGCGTCGCCGCCGGGCATGCGGACGTACTTGAAGTGCCCCACGCGGCGGAAGTTGGCCGTGTCCGCCACAAGGAACTCCCCGCCCCAGACCTTCCCGTCCGTGCCGTAGCCCAGGCCGTCGAAAGCCAGGCCGATCACGTCCTCGTCGCGCTGATGCTCGGCGAGGCAGCTTGCAATGTGGGCGTGATGGTGCTGGATGCCGATGAGTTTCACGCCGGCCCGCTCCTGCGCATATCGCGTGCTGAAGTAATCGGGATGCAGGTCGTGGGCGATGGCCTCCGGCTCGGCCTCGAGAATCTTCTTCATGTGCTCGACGGTCTTCTCGAGATACCGGAGCGTGTGGAAGTTCTTCACGTCGCCGATGTGCTGGCTGAGGAACGCCTCGGCGCCGCGGGCGATGCAGACCGTGTTGCGCAACTCGGCCCCTACCCCGAGGACGATCGGCCCGCCGTCCCTGAGCGCGATGGGCGCAGGCACATAGCCCCGCGCCCGGCGCATGAGCAGCCGCGCCCCGCGCTGCACGCGGGCGACGGAATCGTCGGTCCGGACGTAGATCTCCCGGTCGTGAACCAGGAAGGCGTCGGCGAGTCCTTGCAGACGCTCGACCGCCTCCGCGTTGTCGGCGGTGAGGGGCTCATCCGACGGATTGCCGCTGGTCATGACGAGGGCCAGGAAATCCTCCGCCAGCAGCAGATGGTGCAACGGCGAGTAGGGGAGCATCACGCCGAAGAATTTGCTCCGCGGCGCGACCGATGGGGCGACGGCGTGTTTTTCATTTTTGCGAAGAAGCACAATCGGCCGCTGCCAGGAGGAGAGCAGTTCCTCTTCCTCGTCGGAGACGACGGCGTACTCCCGGACCCTATCCAGATTCTTCGACATGATGGCGAATGGCTTCTCCTCCCGGCGTTTTCGTTCGCGGAGCCTGCGCACTGCGCCTTCGTTCGCGGCGTCGGCGGCTAAGTGGAAGCCCCCAATGCCCTTGACGGCGACGATCTTCCCGCTGTGTAGGAGCAGGACCGCCTCGCCGACGGGGTCCTTCGTCCGCGCCGGGGACCCGTTCGCATTCAAGAGGGTCAGACTGGGGCCGCATTCCGCGCAGGCGTTGGGCTGGGCGTGGAAGCGACGGTTCGCCGGGTCGTGATATTCCCGGCTGCACTTGCTGCACATCTGGAAGCGGGCCATCGTCGTCTTCGGCCGATCGTAGGGGATGGTGCGGATGATCGTGTATCGCGGGCCGCAGTTCGTGCAGTTGATGAACGGATAGCGGTGCCGCCGGTCGCGCCGGTTGAACATCTCCCGCAGGCAGTCGCTGCACGTGGCCACGTCGGGGGAGATCAGGCCGGTCCGCCGCTCCACATCCGCGCTGGGCTTGATGACGAACTCCACCTCGCCCTGCGGAGGAATGTCCTGCACCGCGAGACCGGTAACCTGGGCCAGGGGCGGCGGGTTGGATCTCAAGTCCTCGATGAACCGTTCGATGGCCCGCACGTCGCCCTCGATCTCGATCTTGACGCCGGTGGAATCGTTGAGCACCCACCCCGCCAGGCCGTGGGCCTGGGCCAGGCGGTAAACCGTCGGTCGGAAGCCGACGCCCTGGACGATCCCCTTCACGGCGATGCGGCGTCGTGCAATTGTGGTTTGGGTTCGCGTCGAACTCTCGGTCATTCGTCAATCCTGCGCTGGCAACGCGGGCCGCTGTAATGGGTAACTTGTCTGATCGTGCACATGCCGTGCCACGCGGCAGCTAACCGTCACCCAATCTCAAGCTGTCCCCTGGAGGCCGAACACGGCCCCCACAGAGCATCCCGCCTTTCCCCATTTTATCCGATTGGGTGAAATTCCGCAAGAGGCTGCGTCAAAACGCACAAACTGAGATTTCGCTTGCATCGCCCCTCCGGAGTGTTATAATGCGGTCTGGAAGCGGGAAGTGGGGGTTTTTCCACAGGTCCGGTTCCCGAACCATCGGCAAAATGGACGAACAAAAACTACTCACCGCCCTGATGGAATCGCCCGACGCGATCATCGCCGTTGACGCCGACGAGAAGGTCGCCTTCTGGAACCGGGGCGCCGAGGTCCTCTTCGGCTACACGGCCCAGGAGATGATCCGCCAGCCGATCAACATCCTCGTCCCGCCCGACGTCGAAGGCGACGGCGAACTCGTCGAGCTGACGCAGCGCCTCTTCCGCGACGGCTTCGTCCGCAACTATCGCACCCGCCGCCTCACCAAGGACGGCCGCCGCGTCCTCGTCGAGACCACCATGACCCCCATCACCGAACCCGACGGCACAAGCATCGGCAGCATGTTGGTCATCCGCGACGTGTCGAACGTGGAACGCCTTCACGAGGACCTGCTCTTCGCCGAGAACCTCGCCTCCATGGGCGAGATGGCCGCCGCCCTGGCCCACGAGATCAAGAACGACCTCGCCGGCATCAGCGGGGCGATCCAGGTGATCCGAAACAGCATGGGCCGCGACGATCCGCGCGGCGACGTCATGGCCGAAATCCTGGCCCAGGTCAAGAAGCTCGACAGCTCCGTCCGCGACCTCCTCACCCTCGCCCGCCCCACGGCGCCCCAGCTCGAGGATGCCAATGTCTGTTTCATCCTGTCCGAGGTCATCTCCATCGTCAAGCGCGACCCGGTGATGAAGGAGGTCGAGATCATCCGCGACTTCCCGCCCGAGGTGTGCCACATCCCCCTGGACACCAAACAACTATCGCAGGTGTTCATCAATATCATGATGAACGCCGCCCAGGCCATGCCCCAGGGCGGGCGCCTGACCGTCAAGGTAAGCGAGACCGCGAAGGAGGTCGTCATCGCCTTCTCCGACACGGGCGTCGGCATGACGGCCGATGTGATGGCCTCCGTGTTCACCCCGTTTTTTACGACGAAGCCCGGCGGCAGCGGCGTCGGCCTTTCCATCTCCAAACGAATTGTTGAGGCGCACCGCGGCAGGATCGAGGCGGAAAGCGAAGTGGGCAAGGGGGCCGCCTTCACGATCTACCTGCCGAAGCGTCGGCGCGCGAGAAGGACAAATGAGTAACGAAAGCATTCTTGTCATCGAAGACGAAAAACTCCTGCGCTGGTCCGTCGTACAGCGCCTCACCCAGGAGGGCTACCGTGTGTCGGAGGCCCCCACCGGCGCCGCCGCCACCGACATCCTCGACAGCGGCGACTTCGACCTGGTGCTCATGGACTATCGCCTGCCCGACACCGACGGCAGCCAGATCCTCCGCGACATCTTCTCCAAGGATTCCAATCTCCTGGTCATCGTCATGACCGCCTACAGCACCGTCCAGAGCGCTGTCGAGGCGATCAAGGCGGGGGCCTACGACTACCTGACCAAGCCCTTCGACCTCGACGAGCTGGTCTTCATCATCAGCAAGGCCCTGGAAACCACCGGCCTCCGCCGCGAGGTGGCCGAGCTCCGCGCCAAACTGGGGGAGCAATACGGCGTCCGCGACATCATCGGCAAAAGCCCCCGGATGCTTGACGTCTTCGCCACCATCGAGAAGGTGGCCAAGAGCGAGGCGACCACCGTCCTCCTCCAGGGCGAGAGCGGCACCGGCAAGGGCCTCGCCGCCCGCGCCATCCATTCCCAAAGCCGCCGGGCCGACAAGCCCTTCCTCACCGTCACCTGCACCGCTCTCCCCGAAAACCTGCTCGAGACGGAACTCTTCGGCCACGAGAAGGGCGCATTCACCGATGCCAAGTCCGAGCGCCGAGGCCAGTTCGAACTGGCCGACGGGGGGACCATCTTTCTCGACGAGATCGGCGATCTGTCGCAGCCGCTCCAGGCCAAGCTGCTCCGATTCATCGAGGAAAAAACCCTGAGGCGCGTCGGCGGCAGCATGGACATCCGGGTGGACGTGCGCATCATCGCCGCGACGAACCAGATGCTGGAGAAGGCCGTCGAGGAGGGGCGATTCCGACCCGACCTCTACTATCGCCTGAAGATCGTCCCCATCACGCTCCCGCCCCTGCGCCATCGGATTGAGGACGTGCCGCTCCTGGTCCAGGCCTTCATTGACGACTTCAACCGGGAGTTTAACAAGCGCGTGAAGGGCCTGTCCGAAGAGGCGATGGACCAGATGATGCACTATCACTGGCCGGGCAACGTCCGCGAGCTGCGCAACATGATCGAGCGGGCGGTCCTTCTGACGTCGAAGGAGACGCTCGACGCGGACATCCTGTTTCCCGATCGCCCGCGCGAGCGGGGCGCGGAGAACGGCGACCGCAGGGGCGGCGTCGAGCTTCCGTCCGAGGGGATCGAGTTAGACAAGGTGGAGGCCGATCTCGTCCGCCAGGCGCTCGATAGAACCGACGGCAACCAGAGCGCCGCGGCGCGGCTCCTCGGCATCACGCGCGACCAGATTCGCTCCCGCATCAAGAAATTCGGCCTCGACTCCCCCGGCCCCAAGGGGCGGAAGGCGTAACCCGCCGCGCGCCGGATTGTTAGCCAAGCGTATTTTGTTCCGCAAAATGATCCTTTTCCCATACGCTTGCACATGTGCGCACGGCTCGGTTTCGGGACGGGGAATTATTGTAAGGTATGTCAGGAGAGAGTGATAGGACTCCCACTCGCCGCGATTTCGCGATTAGTGTCTCTTAATCGTGGCAGCCACGTTCAAAGGAAACTCCGCTGGGCGCGGCTGTGTTAAGCGCTATCGTAATATGTTCACGACACGTGACTTGTGCCTTGTTATCGTGGCAGCCACGTTAAAACGCGTTAAAACGTTAAAAGCACTTGCATCGCAATGAGCAGTGGCGTATCATGTCCACCCAAAGGAGACTCGTCCGCCCCACACGTGCCTGCAAGGTGCAATGATGTCAACCCCGCTCCGACTCTCCTACGCCAACGCGCTTCATCACGTGACGCTGCGATGCAACAACCGCGAGTTCCTCTTTGCCGACCCCTCATTCGCCTTGTTCCTGGAACTCCTGCAGAAGGCCCGCGGAAGGTTCCGTCTATCGCTCTACAACTATTGCCTCATGACGAACCATGTCCACCTGCTCCTGGAGACGCCTGCCGCCGACACGCTTTCCAAGGCGATGCACTGGATTGCGAATACCTTCAGCCGACAATTCAACAAGGCCGCAGGACGCCGGGGCCATCTCTGGGAAGGGCGATTTCGCAGTACGATCGTCGAGGCCGAGAGTTACTTCTTCCGATGCATGGCATATCTTGACCTCAATCCGGTTCGTGCCGGGATGGCGGCCACCCCGCTCGATTACCGATGGTCTGGTCATCGAGCCATCCGGGACGAAAGCGCGGCAGAGCTTGATCTTCATGCCCTGTATCTCGAATCCGGGGCGGACTCCGCGTCGCGCTATGATTCCTACGTCCAGTTGGTGCGGGAGGAAGCCGCCCGGCCACCCGTGTCTTTGGCCAGGGAGTACTTTGTGGGGACCCGACGGTTTGTGAACCGAATGACGACCCGGTTCGGCTTGAGGGAAGGCCGCTATCTCAGGCGGAGGAAGTTGTCATCGCAACTGGAATGCCTCGGCCCAAGCCACGGACGCGCTTCCGATGCCGTTGTCGAGTGATGTCATAACATGCGCATTTCAAGTCGGTTATGCCTCTTAATCCAAGACACAACATTCCTCGTTTCGAGGCACCGCCTCGGAACGGCGCATCTGTCAGGCTGCGCCTGACTCCTTTCGCTGCCAAGAGGCGGCGCCAACCGCAAGACCGTCCCCCGGCAGAGCCGGGGGACGAGAGAGGACGAGAGATAGAGCCGGGGGACGAGGAAAAACATCTTTCCTCGTTCCGAGGCTCTGCCTCGGAACGGCACATTCGTCAGGCTCCGCCTGACTCCTTTCGCTGCGCAGAGGCGGAACTAATCGCAACGCCGTCGAAACCGTCCCCAGGCAGAGCCTGGGGACGAGGTAGGGGCGGAAGGCGTAACCCGCCGCGCGGAGAAATGTCCCAAAATGCAAAAATGTACTGAGTACATTTTTGCATTTTTGCTACGCCAACTTCCTCGCCACCTGCTCGTCCAATATCTCCTGCACCGTCAGGGGCACGATCACCTTGTGGCTCTTGCGGAAGAAGGCAAAGACCTCCTTCAGCGCGTCCTGGCTGAAATCGAAGGCGACGAAAAACCCCTTCTGCCGATCCTCACGGGTCATCACGGCCTCAAAAGAGTCTATGTCCGGCCGGCCCACCTTGTCCTTCTGCTTCACCTGGATCGGATACCAGACGTCCATGAACTCCAGTTCGCCCGCCTTCTTGCCGGATTTTTTCGGCGTCGCGGACACGGGGTAAATCCGCCCGTCAATCCCCATGTCGCCCACCTGGGCCTTGTTCGGGATGCCGCCGAGGGCGATGACGGCCCAGTTCTCGAACTCGAACGGCGGGATTTTGCGCAACTGCTCGACGGTCCAGGGCAGGTCGCGGACGACGAAGCCGCGCCCGGCGCGCCAGAGGGCCTCGTCCTCGCGGAGTTTGCACACGTCGCGCAGTCGCTTGGCCATCACGCGGCAGGCGGTGGGCGAGATGTCGATGCCGATCCATTGGCGATTCAGGTTCTCCGCCGCCACAAGCGCCGTCCCGCACCCGCAGAAGGCGTCGAGGACGATGTCGTTTTCGTTGCTGCTGGCGTTGATGATTCGCTCAAGAAGGGCGAGGGGTTTCTGCGTGGGATATCCAAGACGTTCCTTTGCCGTTTGGTTCAACCGATCGATGTCCGTCCACACGCTTCCGACTTGGACCATCCTGGCGATGGGATCGAAAGGATCCTCGTCGATTAACCGAGGGAATCCACCCGCACTTCCTTTCTTCTTGGGCCAGTGGATTCGTCCGGCCGCGTCCCACTCGTCCATTTGCGAGTGTGTGTAGCCCCAATGCCGGCCGAAGTTCGAAGGATTGAAGCCCTTCCATTCCTTGCCGCTTTCGCCATCCTGAGTAAGGCCAGGCCCTGTGAGGTCCCCTGTGTTGTACTTCCTGCCGTCCGGACCGGTAATGAGCGTATGTGGCGTTCGGGCGATCTCACCAGGAAGGGTTAGCGGATGGAATGTGTATCTCTTCTTATTCCCCGTGTAGAGAAGAATGATGTCGTGCAGTCGGGGCCACTGCGTTTTCTCAGTACGCGAGTTGGTACGTCTCCAAACGATCTCGTTTTGGAAATTATTCTCCCCGAAGATTTGGTCGAGCATGACCTTGACGTAGTGGGAGGCGTGCCAGTCGCAGTGGTAGTAGAAGGAGCCGGTTTTTTTGAGGACGCGGGCGAGTTCGACGCAGCGTGGGCGCATGAACTCGATGTAGGCCTGGGTGGAGGCGTGGCGGTCCTCGAAGGCGCGTTTTTCCTTCGTCTCGCCCCAGAAGACCTCGTAGTTGCGGTTGGAGTTGAAGGGCGGGTCGATGTAGATGAGGTCCACGCAGGCGTCGGGGAGTTTTTTCAGTTGATCCAAGTTGTCGCCGCAGTAGATGACGCGGGTGTCAAGGATGGTGGACGGTTTCGAAGGGGGCATAGGTTTCTCCTCTTGTTTGTAGTGAGGGCTTCAGGACGTGTTGCCCAAACCCGATTTTGTAGGGGCGGGCCCGTGTGCCCGCCCTTCACGCCGGAGATTCGCCACCATAGGGGCGGCCACATGGGGCCGCCCCTACCAGATTCCATTTGGGCAACACGCCCTTCAGCCCTTACTTTCGATGCCGGGTTAAAGCCCGCACTACGAACGGATGATTCCAACCGCCTTGGTTCTCTACTTCTTCGACGCCTTCTCCATCACGGCCTTGAGCCAGTCCCGGTCCGCTTGGGTGAGGGAGGAGATGGTCATCTTCTGCTCGACCCACGAGACGGTGCACGGCGGCTCCCCCTTGTCCTCCTTGGGCGGGGCCCAGTAGAACTCCTCTTTGGCGATGGGCCAGCCGGCCATGTCGCCCTTCGTATCCAGCTCGATGCTCTCCCGGCCGACGGGGGTCACCTTCACCTGTTCCTCCGGAAGGAGGAGCGCGCTGGTGAAAATTTTTCCATCGGACCTGGACATGCGCTGGAAGGCGCAGGGCGTGGGGATGGGCTTGCCGGGGACGAGGCCCGTCTCCGATGAGGCCGTGGCCGCGGGCGGGGGCGCGGCGGGCGTCTCCTCGCCGAGGGACCGCCAGAGGTTCGGGCCGAAGGTCTCGCCCTGGGCGAAGGGGTTGTTGAAGAAGGTATCCGGCACGGCGTCCTTGACATAGGCCGTCCGCGCATCGGGGGCCTTGTCGCCGGAGTACGGCTCGGCCTTCATGTCGGTGTAGAAGATTTTCTTATCCTGGGTCATGGCGTAGGCCCTCCGCCCGGTTCGTCCGGCGCTTCGCGGCCAGGCGTAGAGGACATAGCACTGCTCCTGCAGGTCAATGATTTTGGCGTGTTCCTTGGGGTCGAGGGCCGTCGGGGGCTTGGATCGGGTTCCGTCCTGCGAACGGTCGTTCATCGAATCGCCCGCCGGGCCGGGCACATAGATTCGGAAGCAGTAGCCCGCCTTCTCGGCGATGCCGCTGCCCTGGGATGCGCCCGTCCGGAAGTCGCCCTCCTCCATGTTCGCTATGCGGGATACCTTGAGCGGTTCGTTTATTTCCGAGCCGCGCGGCACCACCTCGCCGGTAAGTTCGCAGAACAGGGCGTACTCGCCGACGCCGTCCTTGTCCTGGTCGCTGCGAACATCTTCCTTGTAGGAGTCCTGCCCATCGCCGATCTTTTGCATCCACTCGACGACGGCCCTTTCATTCTGCACGCCGGCGATGCCCGGTCGGAGGACAAGCGCGAGGAAGACGGGAAAGAGCGCGCCAAGTATGCGACATCGGATGCCGGCCTTCTTGCGCCGGAGGGCGCTCAGGACCCCGGCGAAGGCGATGAGCAGCACCGCCACGCCGACCGGTTCCAACACCCGGTTGATGGGCGTCTTTTGCCGGCCAAGGTATCCCGCGTAGGCCAGGGCGAGGACGGCGCCGACGAGGAATGACGCAGCGAGGAAGCCTCGGAAGTTCGCGAACCCGCCGATGAGCAGAAAGATCGGCCCCAGGACGCACATGCCCAGGCCCATGACCCGCGCGCCGCTCGCGTCCAGCCCCATCAACTCCTGCCAGGCCCCCATGGCAAGGGACTTGCCGACCAGCGCCGCCCCGATGAAGACGAGGAGGATGCCGAGGATCTCGCACGTCGTCCGCGCGATGAGCATCTCCGTGCGCTGGGGCTTCGCCTCGGCCTTTTGCACGGCCTTGGCGGCGGGCGCGAACTCCGCGTGACAGAAGGGGCAGTGGAGGCGTTTTCCTTGTTCCGCCGGGTCGCGCTCGACCCTCTTGCCGCAGGTGGGGCAGAAGACGTGGACCTTCCGCGAACGCGCCTTGCGGAAGGAGGGCAGCTTGCTTTCGGCGTGCCGGTCCAGCACCTTGTCCGGCTTGATCTCGATTTCTTCTTCTTCCTCTTTCCCCTCCTCCTCTTCCGTCTCTTCCCCCTCGTCGCTTTCTTCTTCCTCCTCATCTTCCGTTTCGTCGAGGCGCGGCGGCGGGGGTTCCTTCCCCTTTTTCACGGTCTCTATGATCGGAAGGGTGTCGGCCAATTTCTTGCCGGCGTCCTCCTTCTTCGCCGTCTCTCCCTTGGCAATCTTTGGGAGGTGAATCTCCTCTCCGCACTTCGGGCAGTTCATGTCCTCGCCGCCCTGCTCGGCCCATGCGCGGACCTTTGCCCCGCAGTTGGGGCAGAACAGGCGTATCTGCGGGCGCTCCGAGAAGGAGCTCGGCAGGGGCAGCCGCGCCTTGCAGTTCGGGCAGCGGAACTGTTTGCCGGCCAGCGCGGCATCCACACGAAACCCCGCGCCGCACTCGCCGCAGTAAATGGTCATGCCTGTTTTCGCCATGGCGTGATTTCTCCCCAAAGAATCGGGCCTTCGCAACGGTCGCAGTCTATTGTAGCCCTTTTGTCTCCGCGAGTCAATTCGGCGGACCGATTTTTTCTCTCTCTCGTCCTTGACAGTATCCCAAAGCCGATGATAGCATAGCGCTGGAGCGCTTGATGGGCGATGCTTACAAAGACATGGGAGACCCCGCATGATGGACAGTCCTCTCCAAAAACCCGACCGCGACCCCGACGTCACAGATCGGATGATCGCAAAGTCCAGGCAGATCCACCAGCGGGACAAGACGCGGCAGTGGATCGGCCTGATTATCATCGTCGTCCTTATCGTCCTTGCCGCGTGTGCGGTCCATTACTTTCTCCGGGGCGGCTCGGTCACGGTGACGGAATGATCCCGCGGAGTCTTTGTTGAGAAGGAAGCCATGAACAAGTCCGAACTCATCCATGCCGTCAAGGCGCTGGGACTCAAGGAGGGTGACATCGTCCTGCTCCATAGCTCCCTGGGGAGCATGGGCCAGGTCGAAGGGGGGGCGAAGACCGTCGTCGAGGCCTTTCTGGGTGTGCTGGGCCCATCGGGGACGCTCATGGCGCCGACCTTCGCCACGTCGGGGGATGTGTTCGATGCGGAGAAGGACCCTACATCCCTCGGCGCCATCGCCGAGGCGATCCGCCAGGACCGGAAGGCCGTGCGCAGCCGCCACCCCCTCGCCTCGGTGGCCGCCATCGGCGCCAGGGCGGAGGACCTGGTGAAGGACCACGAGACAGCCAAGACCGCCCACGGCGAGGGGACGCCCTACCACCGCCTTGCCGAGTGGGGCGGGTACGTCGTCCTGCTCGGGGTGGATCAGGACCGGAGCACCATCCTCCACACGGCGGAGGCGCTGTGCGAACTGCCCTATCTTTCGGAAAAGCGAAAGAAGTACGTTGACGCCCAGGGCAAGGTGCACACCGGCGCGTATCCATACTTCCCCGGTCCCCATCGGGACTTCATCGGCCTCGACCGCCGCCTGCGGGAGAAGGGCATCGTTACGCTCCACCGCATCGGCAATGCCGTCGTCCGTGTGATGAAGGCCAGGCCTCTGTTAGACGAACTCGTGGCCATGTTGGGGAAGGACCCCGCCGCCGTGCTCTGCGCCAATCCCCGGTGCGAGGACTGCGTCCGCCAGCGCGCGGCGATCAACCGATGGCGCGTCGAGCGCGAGGGCTTTCGGCTCGTTGTCCCCAGCCACATCGCCGGGCGGACGGTGGACGAGATCATCGCCAACCTGACCCGCACCGGCATCAGCGACATCGAGATGACCATGATCGGCGACAAGGACATCGCCGCCCTGGACCCGGAGGAGTGGACGCAGATTTTCAGGCAATTTACGGACGCGGAGATTTCCGTTCGATCCGTCGCCAGTCGCTTCTGGCAGCAGGCATTCGACCGGGTGCTCTACGCCTGCCGGTCGCTGCGGGCGCGGCAGCTGGTCCTGCCCCTCCAGTCCGGCCTCCAGAGCGAGGCCCTGGAGGCGGCCGACCATGAACTCGTCGTGCTTATGCGCAACGGCGTCCTGACGGGCGAGCGGGCCGGCGAGATACTCTCGGAATATGCGGAGGATGTCCTCCTGTCCTTCGACCCGCACGGCTTCCTCCTGGCGGGAGAGTATCCCTTCCGCAGGTCGCTCAAGATGCCCGGCCGCTTCCGCATCGGCCAGGTCTGCGTCTGCGACGGCGCGTGGGGCGGCCGTCCCACACCGCTCGCCGAGGGGAATGCCGAGATCAAGGAGACCGTCTCGATCCTCCGATGTCGGTCCTACAGCGGCGACATGCTCCTCACCTGGCCGCTTGACCACGAGCCGCCGGACTTCCGCGACTACGTCCGCAGCTTCTTCGACCTGCTGGAGGGGCTGTGACTCCCGAGCGATTCATTGACCTGACCGAGCCGTTCGTCCACGGCGAGAACATCGCCGTGGCGCTCCAGGACGACCTGCCCGTCTACCTCGGCCACGAGTGCTACGCCTACGACCTCGCCATCAAGAGCCATACCGGGACCTATTTCGAGACGTCGTCGCATGTCTTCCGCGACGGCAAGGACACGGACTCCTGGTCGGCCTCGGATGTGATGATGAAGGCGTGCGTCATCCGGTTCTCGGCGGAGAAGGAGGGCGCGATCGACGTCCCGGAACTCCAGGAAAAAATGGGGACAGACCGAACGGCAGGTCAGTCCCCATTTTTTCCAGGCGATGCGCTGCTTGTGGCGACGAGCGGGCGACGGGATCGCCACTTCACACGAGAGGCCGCCGAGTGGATGGTCCAGCACGGCGTGAGGCTCCTCGGGGCGGAGCTGGACCGCTACGACACGGGCTTCGTCAATCCGACGGGATTTTTCATCCCCCTCTTCAAGGCGGAGATACCCATCGTCGCCAATCTGGCGAACTGGGACCGGCTCCCCGAGGGCCGGTGCCGGCTCCTCGTCGTCCCGCTTCTCGTGCGGGGCGTCTGCACCGTGCCGGCGCGGGTGATTGCTATCCTCGAATGATTGGAAGGCGGATTGCAAGGTAATATGTCACTCACCAGAACAGGAGTCATCATGGTGATTTTAACCGCGATGGCAAGCATGATCCCGAATGAAACGCAGGGCGCGACCTACTATGTCTCCAACGACGGCTCGGACGACAACGACGGCCGCACACCGGAGACCGCATGGCGCACCATTGCGCGGGTCAACCGCCACGCCTTCGCGCCGGGCGACGTCATTCGACTTCGCCGGGGCGACTGCTGGCGCGAGCAGTTGATCCCCCACAGCGGCGAGGAAGGCCGGCCCGTGACCTACACCAGCTACGGCGAGGGCGAGAAGCCGCTCCTGCTCGGGTCGGTTGACAGGAGCAAACCCTCGGACTGGACGAAGACCGGCGAGAATGTCTGGGCCACGGGCAAGCCCACCTGGACGCCGAGGCACGTCATCATGGATTTGCGTCGGACCGACTGGCGCTGCCATCAGGAGAACGATGCGAAGATCTCGACGCGCATGACGGAGAGCGAAGCGGGCCGGGCCCTGGTCATCGAGTGCCAGGCATCCGGTTCCCGCAGCAACTACATCCAGGCCTGGGGACCGGAGATCGACCGGGCCAAGGTGGGAGATTTTGGGTTCATGCTCCTTCGCTTCCGGGCCCGATGCACCAGGCCCTTCCGCACGGGTCCGATCCGCGTCCTGCGATCGAGTCCGCCCTGGACCACCCATGCCGCGGGCGGCCCTGTCGGGCCGGAGATCGGAACCGAGTGGCGGGACTACGAGGAGCGGCTTCGCATCCACTCGACGGGCGAGGCCGCGCGTCTGCATATCTCCCTCGGGGGATTCCTCCCCAAAGATGCCGTGTTCGAGTTCCAGCCCGTGGAGCTTGTGGCGTTGGAGTGCTCCGAGAAACGGCTCCTCGATGTGGATGTGGGCAATATCATCTTCGACCACGGCAAGGTCTGCGGCTGGAAGCGCTGGAAGATCGAGGACGTAAAGCGCCCCTATGACTACTTCTATGACGGCAAGGACATGTGCGTCTATGTGTGCTCTGACAGAAACCCTGCCGAGGCCCATGCCAGCATCGAGCTGGCCCTCCGGCGGCACATCATAGATCAGGGCGGGAGGCACGACATCGTCTATGACGGGCTTGCGCTCAAGTACGGCGCGGCGCACGGCTTCGGCGGAGGCAACACCGCGCGGCTGATTATTCGCAATTGCGATCTTTCCTACATCGGCGGCGGACATCAGTTCACGGCGGCGGGCGGCAGGCCCGTCCGCTTCGGCAACGCCATCGAGTTCTGGGGGGCGTGCCGGGACAATCTCGTGGAGGGGTGCCGCATCTGGGAGGTCTATGACGCGGCGCTCACCAACCAGGGGCGCGGGCCGGAATCCATCCAGGAGAACATCACCTATCGCAACAACATCGTCTGGAACAGCGAGTATTCCTTCGAGTATTGGAACGGCCCGGAGACCGCCCGGACACGCAACATCCGGTTCATCAACAACACCTGCGTGAACGCCGGCGTCGTCTGGTCGCACGCGCAGCGGCCCGACCCCAACGGCAGCCACCTCATGTTCTACTCCAACCACGCCGACACGCAGGGCTTTGAGGTGAAGTACAACATCTTCTACAACTCCACCAACTGGGGCAGCCGCTACAGCGCCGGGTGGAAGCCGCTGCCGGACATGGACTACAACGCCTGGTTCGTGCCCGTGGGAGAGTTGTGCTATCTCTTCCGAGAGCACATCAAGGGCGACGACGTGGCGGGCTATCGTGAGAAGACCGGCCTTGATCGGCGCTCATTCTTCGGCGACCCGAAACTCGTCAATCCGAAGGGGGGCGACTACCGCCTCTCCCCCGACAGCCCGGTGCGGGGCCTGCGCCCCGACGGCGGCCCCATGGGGGCCTCCTTCTGAGCCGACGCCGCCGACCAACGGCCAGGCCGCAAAGCTCGTCGGTCCGGCGCAAAAGGAAGATAACCTAAAGCGGGCGATGCCCGCAACCCCGCCGCGGGCGGGGGCAAAATTCACATTGGACACATTTTTCCCCGCGAAAAGCGACGCCATCGTGCCATTGGGCGGCATATCGTCATGAAAAATCTCTTTCTACGTATACCACACTTCCTGAAGACAGGAAGTGTGGTATTATGTGTCCAATGTGAATTTTGCCCTGGAAACATGTACGCAAGATGGCATCATGTTACGGAGTAAGGTTCTAATACGTCCAGCGCGCGCATCGGAGGTTTGAACCATTGGGGAGGATTTTCTTTGCGATGGGGCTTCTCTTTGAGATAATGATTCTCGGAGCGGTTGCCGCTCAGGAGGAAACGATGCCCCCATTCTACAACGACAAATTCAACCTTCTCGTCTATCTGGATGCGCTCGGCAAGGAACACGCCGTTAAGACGGTGGAAGACTGGCGGATACGGCGCGAGCACATCCTGGCCAACATGCAATGCGTAATGGGGACGATGCCCGCGGACGAACGGAAAGTCCCCCTCGACGTGCAGATCATTGAGACGGAGACGCTGCCCGCCGTCACCCGGCAGAAGATCACCTATGCGTCTGAGAAGAACCATCGCGTTCCCGCCTACCTGCTCATCCCAAACCATCTGAAGGGCAAGGCCCCGGCGATGGTCTGCCTGCACGGGACGGACGGCTCCCGAGGAAGGATCGCCGGCCTCGGTCCCGACTACTCGCGGTACGCCCTGGAACTCGCCGAGCGCGGCTACGTGACGATTGCGCCGGACTACATAACGTTGGGCGACAACGTGGTTGACCTGGACAAACTGGACTACGCCAGCGGGACGATGAAGGGAATCTGGGACCACATGCGCGCCGTGGACCTGCTGCAATCCCTTCCGCAAGTCAATGCCGAGCGCATCGGCGTCGTCGGCCTTTCCCTGGGGGGACACAACTCGCTTTTCGTCGGCGCGTTCGATCACCGGCTCAAGGTCATCGTCACAAGTTCCGGGTTTGACTCGTTTTGCGACTACAAGGGCGGCGACCTGAAAGGCTGGTGCCAGGGCCGATACATGCCGAGGATCGAGAGCGTTTATGGCAAGGACCCGAGCAAGTTGCCTTTCGACTTTCCTGAAGTCCTGGCCGCCATCGCCCCTCGTCCGCTCTACATCCACGCCCCTTTGAGCGACAGCAACTTCAAGGTTGACAGCGTGAAGAAATGCGTCCATGCCGCAACGTCCGTCTACCGATTGCTGGGCGCGGAGGGCAACCTTGTCGCCGCCTATCCCCCCGGCGTCCATGGCTTCCCCGCCGATGCGCGCAAAGCCGCCTATGAGTTCATTGACAAGGCGCTGCGCGCGAAGACGGATTAGGGCAGCGCGGCGCTCCCAGGGCGGCAGGCTTTTCTCGCAATCGAATCCCTCGCCTTTCAGTCCTTCCGGGCCTCGCGTGAAGCGGCAGGACGCCGCTTCCACCCTCCGACAGGCGAATCTCCTGTTATCCATGAATTGCATCCACGCCGACGATTTGGTATGATCCGCCCATCATGGGAAAGACACACGAACCTGCAGGGAGGTAGTAATGGCGTCGGCGAAAAAGGTAAGGGTCTGCATCGTCGGGATGGGGATCGGAAGGCCGAACGGGAAGGCCATCGCAAAGAACCCGCGCGGCGAGGTCGTCGCGCTGTGCGATCTGTTCGAGGACCGGATGCAGAGTTTCGCCAAGGAACTGCCCGGCGAACAAAAATTCTACAGCGACTACAAGAAGATGTGCCGCGACCCGGAGATTGACGCGGTCTTTGTCGGCACGCCGAACCAGTTCCACGTCCCCATCGCGCTGGAGGCGGTGAGGCGCGATAAGCACGTCCTCGTGACGAAGCCGCTCGCCGACGCGGAAAAGCCGGCGGCGAAACTGGTCGAGGCCGCCGAGAAGGCCGGGGTGGTGAACATGATGTCGCTCTCCACCCGCTTCCGCGACACGTGCCAGCACTTAGGCGGGCTGGCGAGGAGGGGATATTTCGGCGACCTCTACTACGCCCGCGCCCGGAGCATCCGGCGCAGCGGCATCCCCGCGTGGAACCTCGGCTTCATCCAGAAGGGCGGCGGGGCCTTCCGCGACATGGGGGTGCACGTGCTCGACGCGGCGTGGTGGATTATGGGCATGCCGAAGCCGATCAGCGCCAGCGGCGTAGCCGGGGCGAAGTTCGGCCCGCGCGGCCTGGGCTACGGCGGGTTCAAGCAGGTGGACAAGAAGATCTACAGCCAGTACGCGGCCGACGACTACGGCGGTGGACTCATCCGCTTCGAGGGCGGGGTCGGACTCCAGGTGGAGAGCTTCTGGGCCTGCCACCAGCCGAGCGAGGTGGCGATGGAACTCTTCGGCACGGAGGCCGGGGCGCGGGTCGTCCCCATCGGCGGGCAGACGAGCGTCATGCACATCTTCCGCGCCGAGCACGACACGCCGCAGGACGTGACCGTTACGCTGCCGCCTGGGCCGGACTCGTGGGACAACATCGCGGCCCACTTCATCGAGTGCATCCTGGACGGGAAGGACTGCGCCGCCCCCCTTCGGCACGGCCTGATCGTTCAGCAGATGATGGAGGCCCTCCTCAAAAGCGCGGAGACGGGGAAAGAGACGCGGATCAAAACGGACTGAAGTAAATGAAAAAATGGGTCGGAAAAAAGCAGTCCGCCCGCCCGATCGTTCTTGCGGCGGCGTGCTGCCTGGCATGGGAGGTCTCTGTTATGGCCCAGGCAATCCAACCTCCGGTTCCCCCACGGCGGCTCATCGTGAACGACGACGGCCACGGCGGATTTTACGGCGGCAGATTAGACCGCGCCGAGGCCCTGCGAAAGCATCCGCAGCGTTTCCGCGACACCCATCTCTGGATATACCAATGGGGGGTGATGCTGGGAACCAAGGTGAACTATCCATCGAAGGTCGTGGAACTGTGCGGCGAAGGCGCGACACCCGAAGTGCTCTCCCAGGTCCGCGAAGGAGACCGCAGGCTGACCGCCCTGCTTCAAAAACTCCGCGCCGACGGCGTGGACACGCTGCAGTGCGTTGCCCAGGGTTGCCACGAGGCGGGCATCCTCTGCTACGTCACCATCCGCGCCAACCCCGTCTATCCGCTCAAGGCGCAGGGCTGGCCCGACGGCTCGATGGCGGGTTTCTACAACGCGAAGTTCTGGTGGGACCATCCGGAGTTTCGCATCGTCCAAAAATCCGGCAAGGAACACCCGGCGTTGAGCTACGCCTTCCCCGAGGTGCGCGAGTGGAAACTGGCCATCCTGCGCGAGGCGCTGCAACGCGATATTGACGGAATTGACATAGACTTCCTGCGCCATCCCCCCGTCCTCGGATACGAAGCGCCGCTCGTCCAGGGATTCCAGGCAAAATTCAGCGCGGACCCCAAAACGCTGCCCGATGACGATGCGCGCTGGCTGCAGTACCGCTGCGACGTGATGAGCGACTTCATGCGCGAGGTCCGCCGCGCCGTCAATGAGGCCGCTGAGAGCAAGGGCCGTCCCCTTGGCATTTCCGTCCGGATTGACCACCGATATTTTCGCGCATGGGGACTGGACATCGAGGCATGGATGAAGGAACGCCTCATAGACATCCTTGTCGTCGGTCAGCACGGCCTTGGCGGATATGTCTTTGACCTGACGCCGTTCGTCAAGATGGCCGAGGGGACGGGCTGTCTCGTCTTCGTCAGCGAAGAAGGGATCGTCGAGGGGCGCGATCCCGCCCCGCAGGACGAGCGGGACCCGAAGGCCGTGAGGCCCCCTTCACGGGCGATGACCCTGCAGGAGCATTGCCGGCGGGCGGCGACCTGGTACGGCCAGGGCGCATCGGGCATCCATTTGTTCAATCAGCTCAGTGTGGATGTGGCCAAGGCGCTCGGCGACGCGGCGCTCTGCGCGGAGACGGGGAAAGAGGCGCGGATCAAGACGGACTGAAGAAAAGGGGGCGCAAAAGAAAGTAGCCTGACCCCTTTTCCCCCATGGCACATGCCCCTTCAGTTCTACGGTTATCGGTGTCCCCTGAATAGCCCTTCACATTCAGCATTCATTAAGGTAGGGCCACTTTTTCAGTTCGTCCATCGTCTCTGGAAGTAATCCGCTGAAGGCAGGTTGTTGGTATTCTTCGATGGCAAGGTCTGCGTTGCAGTACTGCGCAGCGCCATCGAGGTCTGGAAAAAGAGACAGATGATTGATATTCATCCGATTCAAGAAGCGCAGGCAACCTTTTCTGTCTTGGTCCGGAATCCTGATATTGAACAGCACGATTTTTTTCTTCTCCCCGGCGAAGTTTTTGCGGACCCAGCTTTCAAGATCCGTTTCGTCCGGCATCCGCAGAAACAGACCCCTTTGGTTTACGAGACGTCCGCTCGTTGGTGCCGGGGGCCGATATATCTCGATGCAGGGTGGGCGTCCTCCTTTTCCGGCCCCGGTGAATGATGTGATGATTTCCTCAGCAGCTTCGAATGCTGCGTGTTCGGTGAAGGCGTAAACACCCCTGAACTCAGACCCGATGCTGTCCTCCTCAAGAAATGCGAAATACAGTGCAACGAAGGCCGACTCGGTCCAGTCCAACAGCGGAGTTGCCAAGCCATGATGCTGCCCGAGCGCCCACCAGGCATATTCATCGTCCGGCGCAGGTTCCCCATCGCGGCATCTTCCACGTGCCGCCAGCTGAAACGCCTTCAGGTGATTCTGTCTTGCTCTGATGTAAGCGATCTTACGCCCCTTCGCCTTCTCGACGTCTTCGACAAGACGGTCGAAAGTAGATTTGAGAGGCCATTCACCTGATGCCTGTCCTCTCCATAGATAGGATCGGTAGTCCAACATTTGCGTAAGGACAAAATCGGCGAAATGGGCCCACAAACCAAGTGTAACAACCTGGACGCCGTCCTCCAGGGGGCCACACTCCCATGGCGCGGTATTGGGCATTGTTGCGCTCCTTTTGCTGCTATGATTCACTGTAGAAATCAAAGGCCATGCGCCATACGTGATCTCCCGTCCTGGGTGAAAACGGGTCAGCCTACTTTGTCTGTTTGCCCCATTCTACGTTCCGCCGAATCACCGCATCAGCGACCCGGCGTGCTTGGCCCCGTGGATGAGGACCGGGACGGCGATCCGACCGAAGGTCTTCCAGAAGCCCGTTAATCCCACTATTCAGCACGTGGCAGCAGACAGAACTCTCTTTCTGTCCCTCATTTGGCGGGCTGTTCTTGTCCGATGTTTTCTTGCAGCCACAGGTTCAGCAGGGTTTCCGGAGATATGCCCCTTACTACGGCGAGTGTTCCGACCATAGCTGCTTCGGGCCATCCAACAGCACGAGAACATAGTTGAGAATATCCCGGCCCAAGATGCCGTATTCTTCCTCGGTCAACAGATACCGACCTCGGAAGGCCCGCCGCAGAAAAATCATATCCAGCATCACGACCGACGCGAAGCTCTTGCTCCCGTCAAACCCTCTTAACTCGTACTGCTGATCGCCCAGCACCGGCACACCAAGCCGCTCAACCGCCGCGCGAGGGAGCATGGTGACGTCTGCGCCTGTATCCAAAAGCAAGGGAACATCGGAAATCGTCGCTCCGATGTGCGGATGGCGCAACGTTACAAGGACAACCGGCGCCGGCGGATCGAAGTGCGAGGCGTCATAGTTCGGCATCAGCCCGGGACCTCAATGATCTGCTTGGCAAAGTCGGCGGCTTGCTCTGGACGCGCGAGACGCGGACTGTAGATGCGCGCTTGCGGCGCTGAGGCGACGTCGGGAATGATTACATAGACCTTAGTGTGTTCGGGCAGTACCACGTTATCGCGCAGGCGAATTTGGCCCTTCTCGACAATGCCCTCCACTGTCAAAATAGCCACGTTGCACCTTCCTTCCCATGGCGCAGGATGTCTTGGGGCGAATTATCGCGCCAACTGGATCCCCATTGGAAACACATTTCCATTGTACCACGCAGGGCAAAAGCGTCAAGGGAAAAACGATTTGCTGGCTCGTGGCTCGCGATGGCGCGGCCAGCCGGGATCACCGCATGAGCGATCCCGCGTGCTTGGCCCCATGGATGAGGACGGGGACGGCGACCCGACCGAAGGTCTTCCAGAAGCCGCTCCCGCGCTCGCTGATGTCCACAAGCCGCCACTCGCCCTCGGCGCGCTGGAAGCATAGCTTCACCTTCCGCTCCCCCCGCGTGCCGTCGTGGCGGACGAACATGTATTCGAGCGGCACGGCGATGGTCCCCTTCTCACCAAACGCAATCTCCAGTCCCGTGCGCGAGAAGGACGAACTAAAGTATTGATACTTGTGGAACTTGAAGAGGTCGTTCAGGTCGTCCACCCTCTTTCCCCGTTCCGACGGCGTGATATGCTTTGGAAGGAAATCCACCAGGGCATCCATGTCGCCGGAGAGGATGGCCTGGTTGCATTCGGCCACCATATCCACGATGCGCTCCCGCTCGTCGGGCCGCAGGTCGGCGTACTCGCCCTTCCCGGGGCGCTCGACCTCGACATGGACGAGATACCACTGCCCCCCCTCGCGCCGGAAGGTGAACACATCGTCGCCGACCTTTTCTCCGGGCTTGGAGAATTCAATCGCCGCCGAGAAGAAGCCCTCCCGAAGGGCGTCGGCGGGCACGTGCATGTCCTTGACGGCATGGGAGAGGCGATATTCGGAGTATCGCTGGGACCGCACAGCCTGGGCGATGCGCGCCCGCTCTTTGTCGCGTTCCTCGGCGGAGAGGGAGGGGGAGTAAAGCGACATGATGAGGTCCATGTCGTCGTTGCGCACGCCCTCCTCGAACCGGGTGAGCAGCGTCCGGACCTGTTCCATCTGCCCGGCGGCCTCCTCGGGCGACAGCGATTCCGCGCCCGGCGCGACGCACCCGACGAGGGCGCACGCCAGGAGGATGGCGTTCAGCGCATGGAATATTCGATCAACCTTCTTTTGGCGATACATCTCCGTCCACCTTGACATAGACCTGTCCGCAGGCCGGGCATGCGGCCTCGTTCGCCGCCCCGAAGTCCAGCTTCCCCGCCCCGCATCGGCACATCCAGCCCTTCTGCGCGGCGGGGTTGCCATACATGAGGGCGTAGGCCGGCGCGTCCTTCGTTACCACCGCCCCCGCCCCGATGAAGGCGTACTCGCCGATGCTGTGGCCGCAGAGGATCGTCGCGTTCGCCCCGATCGTCGCGCCCAGGCGGACAAACGTGGGCCGGAGTTCGTCCATGCGCGGTATCTCGCTGCGCGGGTTCAGCACATTCGTAAAGACGCACGACGGCCCGCAGAAGACGTAATCCTCCAGCGTGACGCCCTTGAACAGGGACACGTTGTTCTGAATCTTGCACCCGTCGCCGATGGTCACGTCGGGACCGATCATCACATTCTGCCCGATCGTGCAATTCCTTCCGATCTTCGAATTCTTCAGCACGTGGGCGAAGTGCCAGATCTTCGTTCCCTCCCCGATCTCAACCGGCTCGTCAATCACGGCCGTGGGGTGGGCAAAGTAGGGCTTCGACTCCACCGGGGCCACGCCGGTCGGCGGGGCGACGCCCTGCGTCTCCACCAACTGCCTCTGGCATGCGTCGAGGATCTTCAGGACGCGCAGGCCCTCCGCGCCGTCGGTGGTCGGGATCTTGCGCGACGTTACGCATTCGAGGAAATGGGCGCACTCCACCCGCAGCGGCTCGGCGGGGTCAATCGCGACCGGCTGCCCCTCCGCCTTCACCGCCGTCGGCACGCGGTGCTTCCATTCCACCCGATGCGGGAAGAGGACCAGCTTCTCCTGCGCAGTGTCGTCGAAGACCGCCATCTTCTCCGATCCGACGACGACGAGGCGCTGCTCCTTGAAGGGGTGCAGCCAGCTTACGAAGATGTGGGCGCGGACGCCGCTCGGAAAGGCGAACTGGCTCAGCGTCACGTCGGCCACGTCCTTGTTCAGATAGCTCGCGCCCTGGCAGGAGATGTGGCTCGGCTCCTCCTGCAGGAGGGCCAGCATGACGGATATGTCGTGCGGGGCGAAGCTCCAGAGGATGTTTTCCTCCGTGCGAATCTTTCCCAGGTTCAGGCGGTTGGAGTAGAGGTAGCGGATGCGGCCGAGGTCGCCGTTGTCCACCAGCTCCCCCAGCTTCACCACGGCGGGGTGGTAGCGGAGGATGTGGCCCACCATCAGGATGCGATTGCGCCGCTTGGCGAGGGCGGTCAGCTCCTGCCCCTCCTCGACCCGCAGCGCCAGGGGCTTCTCGACATACACATCCTTCCCCGCCTCGAGGGCCTCCTTCGCCATCTGGTAGTGGCGGACGGCGGGCGTGGCGAGGACGATGCCGTGGATTCGATCGTCGGCGAGGACGGCGGCGTAGTCCGGGGTGAATTCCACCCCGGGGTAGCTGTCCTTGACGGCCTGCTCGCGTCCCGGGTCGCTGTCGCAGACGACCTGGAGCGCGCCCAGCTCATGGAGGTTCCGCACAAGATTCTTGCCCCAATACCCCATCCCGACGACCGCAACCCGAACGTCCATGCGCAAGCCTCCTTAGAACATTATTCCGCAACACGATGCCACTTTGCGAGTATGTTTTCAGGACAAAATTCACATTGGACACATAATACCACACTTCCTGTCTTCAGGAAGTGTGGTATACGTAGAAAAAGATTTTGCCCGACCATATGCCGCCCATTGGCAAGATAGCGTGGTTTTTCGCGGGAAAAAATGTGTCCAATGTGAATTTTGTCCTTCGGTTGCGGGCGAAGCCCGCACTGGGCAGGATAGACGATACCCAAGGACGTTTCAAGCGAAATCCTCCATATCATAATGAGGCGGGATCAGGTGTCATTCCCGCGCAAGCGGGAATCCAGGACTTCGGGGATTTTGCCGCTACATGTGGATTCCCGCCTTCGCGGGAATGACGATGTGCCTCCCTACAATGAATTGTTCCTCGTTACTGGTGCAGGCACCACACGTCCCACTTGACAATCCGCACCAACTTGGTATGCTCACACACGTTGCCGTCCCATGAGGAGGATGAGAAGGAGCAAAACTATGAAAGTCAACGATCTGGTGGACTACATCGTCAAGCTCAAGGGCCAGGGATTGAACCAGGACGAGGGCGTCCTCTACGGCGACCCGCAGGCGAAGATCAAGGCCGTCCTTCTCACCTGGATGGCGACGGTCGAGTCGCTCAAGGCCGCGAAGAAGCAGGGCTGCAACGTGGTCCTCTGCCACGAGGCCTTCTACCTCATCCCCCAGGCCCAGCAGGGACTCACGGCGCAGAACATGGCCTGGGCGACGAACCGCAACCGCCTGACCGCCGCGGCGGATGGAGGACTAACCATCCTCCGCGTCCACGGCTCGATGGACCTGATCTGCATCTGGGACGATTTCGTCGCCGCCCTCGGCGTCGAGAACCCCAACCCCGGCACGGGCTGGGGGAAGGTGCTGTCCTTCCCCCCCACCACCGTCGGCGAGCTGGTGAAGCGGGTGAAGAAGGTCTTCGGCCTGAAGCATGTCCGCGTCGCAGGCGATCTCAAGAAGCGGGTCAGGGTCCTCGGCTTCCCGTGGGGTGGGCTGGGCCTCGACTCGAACATCGGCTACCAGGCGCGGTGCATCGAGTTGGGTGCCGAGGCCCTCATCGCCGGGGAGTGCGACGAGTACGGCATGGTCTTCGCCACCGACGCCGGCGTGCCGATCATCGAGACGGGCCATTCGGTGAGCGAGAACCTCGGCATGAAGAGCTTCGCCGCGCGCCTCCGCAAGGATTTCCCCGGCCTCAAGACCGTCTTCTACCCGAAGACGCGGGTGTTTGAATACCGGTAAGGAGCAGGTGTTAGAACCTTATTCCGTAACATGATGCCAATTTGCGTGCATGCTTCCAGGGCAAAATTCACATTGGACACATAATACCACACTTCCTGTCTTCAGGAAGTGTGGTATACGTAGAAAGGGATTCTGGAAAACGATATGGTCCCCATCAGCAGGATGACATCGGTTTTCGCGGGAAAAAATGTGTCCAATGTGAATTTTGCCCTTGGGTTGCGGGCATCGCCCGCTTTGGGTGATAGGTATCAGGTGATAGGTGACGGTGCGCCTCCGGGGGCGTCGCCGTTTACTCTTTGCCTTGTGTCCCGACCTCTGACCTCTGATCTCTGACTTGTGATTTCTGATTCTTTGCTTCCTCGTCCAGTTCCTTGCCCGTCTTCGCGCCGTGCTGGCGGAGTAGGGCGTGTATCTGAGGCTGCCTTATTTGCTCGATGAGATCAAGCAATGTCGTGCCGTATTTACCCCTGGAGTTGAGTTTAGCGCACTTCGAGATAAGTAGCTCAACAGTTTCCTTGTGTCCTCTTGCTGCCGCACAGCCCAATGGTGTTCCTCCGTACCTGTTTTCCGCGTTGACATCTGTCCCTTTGGCAAGCAGGAGTTCCGCGACATCCGCGTGCCCTTCGTAAGCCGCGAAGTGCAGAGGTGTCCATCCATCGCTGTACACCGGCCACCAGCCTGTCCTTTCTCCGCAGCCTCTGAGTTTTGGATCCACATTCGCCCCTTCTTCCAGCAGTAGAGCTACGACATCCCTATGTCCCTTTTCCGCCGCCAGATGCAACGGCATCATCCCGATGCGGGATCGCGCGTTGACGTTTGCCCCTTTTCGGATCAAGAGTTCCACGATGTCCTTGTGCCCGCCTTCCGCTGCCCTATGCAGTACCGTGTTGCCGCTCTCAACTCTATACCACACATCCGCCCCTCTTGCCAACAGAGCGACTACGGCCTTTTCGTCTCGGGCTGCAACCGCGTCCCACAACCGATCGTTAAGGGGCTGCACATTGTAGAGGTCGCGAAACACGCTCATGCGCCCGCTTGCAGCGTCGTAGATGAGAATAGCGAGGCAGGTGGAAACGATGAACAATCTAACGATGAGTCGCATCTGCGCCTCGCGGCGCGCACGCCTCGGTATCTGCATAACCATATTCACCACAGAGAACACGAAGAGCGCGAAGGAGAATACTTCGAAGTTCTTTCTTCGTGTCCCGCGTGTGCTTTGTGGTTCCTCCGCTGCTTTTGACCATGCCGTGGATCCCCTTCTGCTGGAAGTATACCTCCCAAAACATGCTGAAGCAAGAAAACATCACATGAATCGCTTTAGCGCAGACCATTTGCCGATTCTCTCTTTCCCTCCCTTGACATTTCCGTTCCTTCCCCTTATCATCACATACCCTTTTTCGTGACCCGTTGGAACGTTGGATGGCCCGGCCATGACGAAGACGCCCATCACCCGCCGCTCCTTCCTGAGAACCGCGGCGGCGTTTGCCGTCCCGACCATCATACCCGCCACGGCCATCGGCGCCGGCGACCGACCCGTCCCGAGCAACCGCATCGCCATGGCCGCCATCGGCGTCCACAACATGGGCGAGAACAACATGAAGAGCTTCGCCGGACAGAGCGGTGTGCAGATGGTTGCCGTCTGCGATGTGGATCGCGGCATCCGCGAGAAGGCCAAGACCTGGGTCGAGCAGTTCTACGCCAGGCAATCCGACAAGGGAACATACAAGGGCTGCGACGTTTACAACGACTTCCGCGATCTGCTCGCCCGGTCCGACATCGACGCCGTCTGCATCTCCACCCCCGAGCACTGGCACGCCATCATGTCCGTCGAGGCCGCCAAGGCGGGGAAGGACATCTATTGCGAGAAGCCCCTCTCCCTGACGATCCGCGAGGCGCGGGCGATGGTCAACGCCGTGCGCCGCTACGGCCGCGTCTTCCAGACGGGCAGCCAGCAGCGGTCGGAGTACCGGGGGATGTTCCGGATGGCGTGCGAGTGGGTTCGCAACGGGCGGATCGGCAAGGTGCTGACCGTCCACTGCGGCGTCGGCGAGACGTCCGGCGACTGCCACCTGCCCGCCGAACGCGTGCCGGCGGGTCTGGACTGGGACATGTGGCTCGGTCCCGCCCCGTGGCGTCCGTTCAACCGGAAGCTGCACCCCTACTCGTGGCGGCCCTACCGGGACTATTCGGGGGGGCAGATGACGAACTTCGGGTCCCACCACTTCGACATCGCCCAGTGGGGGCTGGACATGGACCACAGCGGCCCCGTCGAGGTCATCCCGCCGGGCGGAAAGGACGTGAAGCGGCTGACCTACCGCTACGCCAACGGGGTCCTGATGTACCGCGGCGGTGCGGACAGCGTCAAGTTCACCGGCACAGACGGCGTGATCGAGGTAAGCCGAAGTCGCCTACGGACAGACCCGGAGAGCATCGCCAAGACACCATTGGGACCGAACGATATCCGCCTCCGCGAGGCGCGGAGCCACCGGGGGGATTTCCTCGAGTGCGTCCGCACGCGGAAGCGGTCCATCTGCGACGTCGAGATCGGCTGCCGGTCGGTGACGGTCTGTCACATCGGCAACATTGCCTGGTGGCTCAACCGCTCGCTGAGATGGGACCCGGAGAAAGAGGAGTTCATCGGCGACGCCGAGGCCAATCGCTGGCTCGACCGTCCGAAGCGGGCGCCGTGGACGATATGATGGTTGGAGTGCTGGAGTGGTGGAGTAGTGGAGTAATGGGCTGATGGCGAAGTGGAGTCACAGGATCGTTACCCGTCGCCGGTTCCTCGCGGCCTCGGCCGCCGCCATCGTGGCACCGACCGTCATCCCCACCGCCGCGCTCGGCGCGGGGAACGCGGTCCCGCCAAGCGGCCGGGTCGTCATGGGGTTCATTGGCGTCGGCGGGATGGGCGCGGGCAACATGCGGAGCTTCCTCGGCATGGATGAAGTCCATGTCGTCGCCATTTGCGATGTGGACGAGAACATGCGCGACGAGGCCAAGAAGATTGTCGAGGACCACTACGCCAACAAGTACAAGAACGGTTTGTACAAGGGTTGCGATGCCTATGGCGACTTCCGCGACCTCCTCGCCCGCGGCGACATTGACGCCGTCTGCATCGCCACGCCCGACCACTGGCACGCGATCATCGCGGTGGAGGCGGCGCGCGCGGGGAAGGACATCTACTGCGAGAAGCCCCTCTCCCTCACCATCCGCGAGGCGCGGGCTATGGTCAACGCCGTGCGGCGGTACGGCCGGGTCCTCCAGACGGGCAGCCAGCAGCGCTCCGAGTACGGCGGCAAGTTCCGCCAGGCGTGCGAGTGGGTGCGGAGCGGCCGCATCGGCAAGGTGCTCACGGTGCATGTGGGAGTCGGCGGGCCGTCGGGGGACTGCTACCTGCCCGCCCAGCCCGTACCCGATGGTCTCGATTGGGACATGTGGCTCGGTCCCGCCCCATGGCGGCCGTATAACGAGGAGTTGCATCCCTTCTCCTGGCGGCCCTACCGCGACTACTCCGGCAGCAGCATGACCGACATCGGGGCGCATCATTTCGACATCGCTCAATGGGGCTTGAACATGGACCACACCGGCCCGATCTCGATCACCCCGCCCAACGGGAAGGATGTGAGGCAGCTCACCTACGAGTACGCCAACGGGATCCTCATGTACCACGGCGGCGCGGATGGGATCAAGTTCACCGGCGCGGACGGGTGGGTGGAGGTGAACCGCGACCACCTGGCCGCCGAGCCGAAGGCGATCATGGAGACGCCCCTCGCCCAGGACGAGGTGCGCCTCCGCCAGACGAAGGGACATCGCGCCGACTTCATCGAGTGCGTTCGCAGCCGCGAACGCCCGATCTGCGACGTCGAGATCGGCTGCCGGTCGGTGACGGTCTGTCTCCTGGGATGCATCACCTATTGGCTGAACCGCCCGCTCCGGTGGGACCCGGACAGGGAGGAGTTCATCGGCGACGCCGAGGCCAATCGCTGGCTCGACAGACCCAAGCGACCGCCGTGGAGGATATGATGAGCAAACGAAGACCGAAATGCGTGTCGCGTCGCCGGTTCCTTGCCAGCGCAGCCGCCGCCATTGCCGCGCCGACGATTGTGCCTGCATCGGCACTCGGCGCGGGCGGCGTGGTCCCTCCGAGCGACCGGATCGTCATGGGGGCCATCGGCGTCGGCGGCATGGGCGCGGGCGATATGAAATCGTTCATGCAGTCCGAGGGCGTGCAGATGGTCGCCGTATGCGACGTGGACAAGGAATACCTCGACACGGCCAAGAAACAGGTGGAGGACTACTACGCCAAACAGTCCGGCAAAGGGTTTTTCAAGGGATTCGCCGCCTACAAAGACTTCCGCGACCTAGTCGCCCGCGACGACATTGACGCCGTCGCCGTCGGCACGCCGGACCACTGGCACGCCCTCATCTCCATCGCCGCCGTGAAGTCCGGGAAGGACGTCTATTGCCAGAAGCCCCTCACGCTGACCATCGCCGAGGGCCGGGCGATGGTCAACGCCGTCCGCCGCTACGGGCGCGTCCTCCAGACAGGCAGCCAGCAGCGATCGGAGTATCACGGCTGGTTCCGCCAGGCGTGCGAGTATGTGCGCAACGGGCGGATCGGCAAGTTGCTGACGATCCATGTAGTCTGCGGAGGGCCGTCGGCGGACTGCTACCTGCCGGCCCAGCCGGTCCCGGAGGGTCTGGATTGGGACATGTGGCTCGGCCCGGCTCCGTGGCGGCCATATAACGAGAAGCTGCACCCGGCGGCGTGGCGGTCGTTCCGCGACTACTCGGGGGGCGGCATGACGGATTGGGGGGCGCACCACTTCGACATCGCGCAGTGGGCGCTCGGCATGGACGACTCCGGGCCGGTGGAGATCATCCCCCCAGACGGGAAGGACGTGAAGCGGCTGACCTACAGGTATGCCAACGGCGTGGAGATGTACCACGGCGGGGCGAGCATCGAGGGGAGCGGTGTGGTCTTCACGGGAACGGATGGCAAGATCGAGGTGGGGCGGACGCACCTAACGACTTGGCCGAAGGAGATCGCCGAGGTGCCTCTGGCCCCCGGCGAGGTGCATCTCTACAAGAGTCCTGGACATCGGCAGGATTTCCTGAACTGCGTCCGCGAGCGGCGGCGGCCGATCTGCGACGTGGAGGTGGGGCATCGCTCCGTGTCGGTGTGCCACCTGGGCAACATCGCTTACTGGCTCAAGCGGCCGTTGCGATGGAACCCTGCGAAAGAGGAATTCGTCGGCGACGCGGAGGCCAATCGTTGGCTCGACCGTCCGATGCGTCCGCCGTGGAGGCTGTGATAGATGGAAGGGTGGAAGGATGGAATAATGGAAGGATGCATTGCTCAGTCTTCCAGTCTTCCATCCTTCCAGTATTCCGGCGCGAAGGATGGTCTGAAGAGAACATGAGGAGCGAACGAAGACCAATGTCACTCTCCCGCCGCCGGTTCCTGGCCGGCGCTGCGGCTGCGGTCGGTGCGCCGATGATCGTTCCGGCGTCGGCGCTGGCGTCGGGTCCGTCGGCGCCAAGCAATCGGATCGCCCTGGCATGCATCGGCGTGGCAAACATGGGGGGCAGCCATGTGAGCGGCTTCCTCCAGCTCGACGACGCGCAAATCGTGGCCGTGTGCGACGTGGATCGCAACATCCGCGAGGCCCGAAAGGCGCAGGTGGAGGCGTCTTACGCCAGGCGGCGACGCGGCGAATACAAGGGCTGCGCGGCATACAACGACTTCCGCGACGTCCTCGCGCGCAGGGACATTGACGCCCTCTGCATCGCCACGCCGGACCACTGGCACGCGCCGATTGTGATCGAGGCGGCCAGGGCGGGCAAGGACATGTATTGCGAAAAACCCCTCTCGCTGACGATCCGCGAGGGCCGGGAGATGGTGAAGGCCGTGCGGCGCTACGACTGCGTCCTCCAGACCGGCACGCAACGGCGGTCGCACTTCAACGGCCGGTTCCGCCTCGCCTGCGAACTGGTGCGGAGCGGGCGCATCGGGAAGGTGCTGACCGTGCACACAGGCGTCGGCGGGCCGCCGATTGATTGCTACCTGCCGGCCGAGCCGGTGCCGGAGGCGCTCGACTGGGAGATGTGGCTCGGTCCCGCGCCGTGGCGGGCCTACAACAGCGGCCTGCATCCCTACTCCTGGCGGCCCTACCGCGACTATTCGGGCGGGAACATGACGAACACGGGGGCGCACTTCTTCGACATCGCCCAGTGGGGACTCGGCATGGACGAGAGCGGGCCCGTCGAGATCATCCCGCCGAACGGGAGGGACGTGAAGGTCCTGACGTATCGCTATGCCAACGGGGCGCTGCTCTACGATCGCGGGGCGCGGGAGGTGATCTTCACCGGGACCGACGGCAAGATCGAGGTGGACACCAACGAGATCAAGGCGTGGCCGGAGGACATTCTTAAGGAGCCGCTCGGCCCGAACGACGTCCATCTCTATCGAAGCCCCGGCCACCGGGAGGATTTCCTGAACTGTGTCCGCGAGCGGCGGCGGCCGGCGTGCGACGTGGAGATCGGCCACCGGTCAACGACGGTGTCCCATCTGGGGAACATCGCCTATCACCTCAAGCGGCCCTTGAGGTGGGACCCGGCGAAGGAAGAGTTCATCGGCGACGACGAGGCCAATCGCATGTGCGACCGGCCGAGGCGCGCGCCGTGGAGATTATAATGGCTGGAAGGGTGGAAGAATGGAAGGATGGAAGAATGGAAGAGTGGAATGCTGGCACGTGCAATCTTCCAATCCCCCAACCTTCCATCCTTCCAATCTTCCAACTTACCACCCTTCCAATCAACCTAACAGAAGGAGTTGTGGAATGAACAGATCGAGGATTATTGCTCTTGGGTTGATCCTGATGGCGGGCTTGTGCCTTGCCGCCGACGAAAACGTGGACCAGCTTGTCAAGGAGTTCAAAGGCCAGGCTGAAAGCGTCAAACGGACTCCGGAGCAGCTCCAGGCCGCCTATGCCAGGGTGCTCGACTCGCTCCTGCCCGACATGGGCAGCGACGACGTGAACAAGCAAAAGACGCCGCAGCAGACCTTCCAGGACATCTGCTGGCGGGCAGGGCGCCCCGGCGCAGAGGACGAGCGCGCGGCGGTGTGTAGGGCGATTGTCCCGAAACTCGGGCCGGAGACGCCCCAGCCCGCGCGCATCTGGCTGCTCACCCAGCTCGAACACATCGGCCGCGCGGAGGCCGTGGCGAGGCTGGCGGAGCTCCTGAACGACAATGATGCGCTCATCCGCAGCCGCGCCCTCCGCGCTCTGCAGAGCAACCCGGCGCCTGAGGCGTCGGCGGCCCTGCGCACGGCCCTTCAGAATGCCAGGGACAACGAGACCCGCGTGGCCTACATCAACACCCTCGGGTTCCGGCGCGACCCCGACAGCGTGCAACCCCTGATCGAGCAGGCCAAAGACAACGACGATAACGTCCGCAGCGCGGCGATGGCGGCCCTGGCAAGGATCGGCGACAAGGCGGCGGTGGATGTCGTCGCCGCCGGTCTCGACAAAGGCTCGAAATCGGCCCAGGCCGTGGCCGCCGATTCCTACCTCCTCCTGGCCGACGCCCTGTGCGCAAAGGGCGACAAGGCAACGGCGCTGGAGATGTATCGCAAAATGGCGCCGAAGCAGGACCAACTCAAGTGCGCGGCGATCATCGGCCTGGCCAAGGCCGGGGGGATGGCGGAGCTGCCGGCGCTGATGGAGGCCCTGGCCGATCAGGATGTGAAAATCCAGGGCGCAGCCATCGCCGCCTTGGAGGGCATGGCCGACGACGCGCTGAACGGGACGTTGGCGGAGAAGGTGAACGGCGCATCCCCGGAGGTTAAGGTCCGGCTCCTGCGCATCCTGGCCGAGCGGGGGGCGAAGGACCGGCTCGCGGTGTTCCTCGAGGCGGCGAAGGACGCCGACGAGGGCGTGCGCATCGCGGCATACAAGGGTATGGGGCTGTTGGCCGATCCCGCCGCGAGCGAGGTCCTCGTGACCGCGCTGGTGAAGACGAAGGACAAGGAGCGTGAGGCGGCCGCGGCGGCGCTCGACTACATCCCCGGCGACGGCGTGATTGACGCGATCATCAAGGGACTGAAGGAGACCGACGCCGACGGGCGGATCGAACTGATGAAGACGCTGGCCATGCGCCGGTCGGAGAAGGTGGTCCCCGCTCTGCTGGCTACGGCGAAGGACGAGGACCCGAAGGTGCGCGCCGAGGCGTTCAAGTTCCTCGGCGACTTAGCCGATGCGAAGGCGCTGCCGACGCTGGTGGACCTGCTCATGCAGGAGAAGGACAGCCGCGCGCAGAAGGAGGCGGAGAAGGCTGTCGTGGCCGCATGCAAGCGCGTGGGGAGCGTGGACCCGGTGCTCGCGGGCCTGGCCCAGCTGGACGCGCCGGTGCGATGCTCTCTGCTCCGCGTGCTGGGCAAGACAGGCGGGGAGAAGGCGCTGGAGAAGGTGCTGACCGCCGGGAAAGATGAGAACGCGGAGATCAAGGACGCGGCAATCCGCGCCCTGTGCGACTGGCCGGATGCGTCGGCGGCGACGGCGCTGCTCGATCTGGCGAAGAATTCGCAGGAGGAGAAGTACCGGGTTCTCGCCCTGCGCGCTTACGTGCGCGTGGCGGGCCTGCCGAGCGAACGGCCCGTGGCGGAGACGCTGAAGATGTTCGCCGACGGCATGGCCGCGGCGCAGCGCCCGGACGACAGGAAGATGGTCCTCGCCGGTTTGGCGACGATGACCGACCCGGCGGCGCTCGATCCTGTGAGGCCGTATCTGAAGGACGACGCCCTCCGGGCCGAGGCGGCGATGGCGATGATCAAGATCGCCGAGGCGATCAGCCTCGCCCACCGCCCGGAAGCCGAGGCGGCTCTCCGCGAGGTGGCCGAGGCGTGCAAGGACGCGGGCATTGAGAAACAGGTGAAGGAGGCGTTCGGCCGCGTCGAGCAGTATGACGACTTCATCACCGCATGGCAGATCTCAAAGGCGTTTACCGAGAAGCGAAAGCGAGAGAAAGAACTTTTTGATAAGGAGTTTGCCCCCGAGACGGCGGACGCCAAGCCGAAGGACTGCGGCTGGCGGGTCATTATCGGCGGCAAGGACCGATCCAAGGCGTGGATGGCGGACCTCGACGAGGTCCACAAGGGCAGCCACTGCGTGGCCTACCTTCGCTCCTGGGTTCGTTCCGACAAGGCCCAGAAGGCCCGGCTGGAGACAGGCAGCGACGACGGCCTGAAGGTCTGGCTCAACGGAAAGGTAATCCTCGAGAAAAACGTCAATCGCGGCGTGAAACCGGGCAGCGACAAGACGGAGGTTGACCTGAAGGAGGGCTGGAACACGGCCCTCCTGAAGGTGACCCAGGGCGGGGGCGATTGGTCCGCATGCTGCCGCGTGCGGGCGGCGGACGGCGCGCCGCTGCCGGGCATCGCTCTCGTAGGCGACCCGAAGGCGCTCGATGCGGTCGCCGCGGACCTCGGCAATGACCAGCACAAGGACCAGGCCGTGGAGATACTCTTCGCCATGATTGACGCCTACACGGGGACGTATCCCGAAGAAACCAACGCGGCCCTCAAGAAGGCGATGGAGGTTGCCAAGGACAAGACGGTCCGGAAAAAGATCGGCGACATGGTCTCGAAGGCCGCCATGCACGAGGACTATATCACCGCGTGGCGGGTCGCCGGCCCATATACCCAGGAGGGCAAGTCGGGGAGCGAGTTGTTTGACGTCGCCTTCCCGCCGGAGACCGCCGACCACAAGGGGACGGAGTGGAAGCCGATGGCGAAGGACCTGGACCCCAAGAACCCGTGGTGCATGATGTTGGAGACGGCCCTCGGCGGGGAGAACCGCGTGGCCTATCTCATCACCTACGTCCACTCGCCGAAGAAGCAGGGGGCCCGTCTCGAAATGGGCAGCGACGATGGGATCAAGGCTTGGCTCAACGGCAAGGTGGTCCACGCCAACAACACCGGCCGGCCCGTCGCCGCCGGTTCGGATACGGCGAATGTGACGCTGGAGGAGGGGTGGAACTCGTTGCTGCTGAAGATCACCCAGGGCGGTGGGCACTGGGCGGCGTGCGCGCGGCTGCGCGACCCGAACGGGCTGGCATTGGGTGGGCTGAAGGTCCAGGCGGAGACGCCGCCGGGCGTGAAGTTCATCCCCGCCCAGCAGACAGAGGCCCCAAAACCTGCCGAGACGAAGCAGGCCGAGCAACCGAAGCCGAAAGCCAAGCCCGAGGACAAGACCCCCAAGCCCCCGCCCATACCGACGGCGGAGGACATCAAGAACATCACGGAGGCCCTGCCGGCGAAGGCGACCGCGAACCCGAAGAAGCCGCGGAAGATGCTGGTCTTTTCGGTGACGAACGGCTTCCATCACAACTCCATTCCCTGGGGCCAGGAGTGTCTCAGGATCATGGGGCAGAAGACAGGCGCCTTCGAGGTCGTCGTGAGCGACGACCTGTCGAACTTCGAGCCGGAGAACATCAAGCAGTTCGACGCGATCTGTTTCAACAACACGACGCGCGAGCTTTTCCTGCCGAAGGATGTGGACAAGCTGCCTGCGGCGGAGCAGGAGGCGGCGAAGGCGCGCGACGCGCGGCTGAAGCAGAGCCTGTTCGATTTCGTGAAGAACGGCGGCGGGTTGGTCGGCATCCACGCGGCGACGGATTCGTTTTACCAATGGCCGGAGTTCGGCGAGATGATGGGGGCCTACTTCGACGGGCATCCCTGGCACGAGGACGTGGGGGTCAAAATTGACGACCCGGAGCACCCGGTCAACGCGGCGTTCAAGGGGAAGGATTTCATCGTCAAGGATGAGATCTATCAGTTCAAGGCCCCCTACTCGCGCGAGAAACTGCGTGTCCTGCTCAGCCTCGATATTACGAAAACCAATATGAACAAAGGGGAAAAAATTCATCGCACTGACGGGGATTTTGCGGTAAGCTGGATAAAGGCGCATGGGGCGGGGCGGGTGTTCTATTGTTCGCTGGGGCATCGCAACGAGATTTTTTGGAACCCGGCGATCGTGCAGCACTACTTGGACGGCATCCAGTTCGCGCTGGGCGATCTGGAGGCGGACGCTACGCCGAAGGGAAAACAGCAGAAGTAAGCTTTGAGAATAAGAGATGTTGGACCCATAGAAAGGTGTTGGACGTATGAGCGAGAAAAAAAAAGTTGGGAAATCGGAACTGAGCAGACGGGATTTCATGAGATCGGCGGCAGCCACCGGCGCGGGCGTGCTCCTGGCGCGCGGCGCCATGGGCCAGGAGGCCCCGGCGAAGAAGGCGGACGACCTGAACGTAGCCCTCATCGGCGCCGGCAGCCAGGGGCGCGTCCTCATCGCCGCCTGCCTGAACATCCCCGGCGTCCGCTTCAAGGCCGTGTGCGACATCTGGGACTACAGCCAGACTTACGCCGCGAACATCCTCAAGAAGTTCGGCCACGAGGTGACCGCCTATCAGGACTATCAGGACATGCTCGGCAAGGAGCAGGGCCTCGACGCCGTGATAATCGCTACGCCCGATTGGGTCCACGCCGAGCAGACCATCGCCTGCCTGAAGGCCGGCAAGCATGTCTATTGCGAGAAGGAGATGTCGAACGATCTCGAGAAGGCGAAGCAGATGATCCTCACCGCGCGGGAGACGGGCAAGCTCCTCCAGATCGGCCACCAACGCCGCAGCAACCCGCGCTACTGGCACGCGAAGCGCCTGCTCGAGAAGGACAAGATCCTCGGCCGCGTCACGCAGGCCCTCGGCCAGTGGAATCGCTCCGTCGCCCAGAGCCAGGACCTGGGCTGGCCGAAGAAGTATACCATGGACGACGCCATGCTCAAGAAATACGGCTACGACTCCATGGAGCAGTTCCGCAACTGGCGCTGGTTCCGCAAGTACTCCGGCGGCTCCATCGCCGATCTCGGCTCGCACCAGATTGACATCTTCAACTGGTTCCTCGATGCCCCGCCGAAGAGCGTCCTGGCCAGCGGAGGACTGGACTACTACAAGGACCGCGAGTGGTATGACACGGTCATGGCGATCTATCAGTACGCGCCCCCGGCGGGCACGGTCCGCGCCTTCTACCAGGTCCTCAACACCACCAGTTACGGCGGCTACTACGAGGCGTTCATGGGCGATGAGGGATCGCTCGTCGTCTCGGAAGACACGAGCGTCGGCTACTTCTTCCGCGAGGTCCAGGCCAAGCGACGCGAGTGGGAGGACGACGCCGAGAAAGTGAGCACCATGGGCAAGGACGCCATCACCCTCAAGATCGGCGAGACCCGCAAGAAGACGGGCAAGGCGGACGAAAAGGCCCTCAAGATGGAGGAGGACGCAAAGAAACCGATCCACCAGCCGCACCTCGAAAACTTCTTCGCCGCCGTCCGCGATCCCAAGAACGTGAAGCTCAACTGCCCCGGCGAGATCGGCTACGAAACGGCCGTCACCGTCTTGCGCGTGAATCAGGCCGTCGCGGAGCAGAAGGCGCTCGACTTCAAGCCCGAAGAGTTCAAGGTGTGAGGCGGAGGAAGTATGACGAACGCACGTGCACTCCGGTGGATTGCGGTGGGCATTGTGTTGGTTTTCGCTGCGCCCATACTTCTCGCCGCCGAGGGCGCGCTCAAGACCGGCAGCCGCGCCCCCTACGTCCACCGCATCAGTCTCTATGACACAGACGGCGAGGTCATCAGCCCCAAAGACGATCCCATCCCGCCCTTCTCTGCCGTCGCTACATGCGGCAAGTGCCATGACTACGGCGCGGTCGGATCGGGCCGGCATTTCAACGCCGCCGATCCCGATGCCGACCCCGGCCGCCCCGCCGAGCCGTGGATTCTTACTGACCTGAAGACCGGGACGCAGATACCCGTCTCCAGCCGCAAGTGGCCGGGTGCATACAAACCCGCCGATGTGGGACTGACCCCGTGGACCTTCGTCCAGACCTTCGGCAGTCATTTTCCCGGCGGCGGCCTGGGAGATCGGTTCGCGGAAAAAGCCAAAGACCCCAAGGCGCGCTGGGCAATCTCCGGCAAACTGGAGATTGGCTGCATGAACTGCCACAGCAGCGATCCCCGCCACGACCTGCCGGAATGGGGGAAGCAGATCGAGGAGCAAAACTTCAAGTGGATCCACATCGCCACGACAGGCATCGGGACGGTCCGCGGCTCGGCCAAGAAGCTGCCCGATACCTTTGACCCCCTGTTGGACGCCGACCCGGCGGCGGCGACGGCCGGCAAGGGCCCAACCGTGGCCTACGACGCTGCGCGCTTCGACGCCGACGAACGGGTGCTGTTCCAGATCCCGCCGAAGCCCCCCGCCGAACGCTGCATCTTCTGCCACTTTGCCCGCCCGGCGGAACAGGAGGCGGAGGAGATGTGGAAGGCCGATCAGGACGTCCATCTCGCCGCGGGGCTGACCTGCGCCGACTGCCATCGCAACGGCCTCAATCACCAGATCGAACGCGGGATTGATGAGAAGTCAACGCTCTCCTGTCAGGGGTGCCATGAAAGCGGCCGACTCGGCGCGCCGGCGCTCCGCCATCTCGGTCTCCCCGCATCCCACTTGGAGAAGCTGACCTGCACCGCCTGCCACTCGGGGGCAAGGCCCACGGAGCAGGCCCGCAACGTCCGAACGGCCCGGGCCCATGGCCTCGGGGTCCCCAGCACGCATCGGCGGGACGACGTCCCTCCGTTCATCGTCGAGCCGGTGCTCCTTAAACTGGGCAACGGCAAGATCGCCCCGCACCGGATGATATGGCCGGCATTCTGGGCCTATATGAAGGGCGACGCCCTTTCGATCATCCCCCCCGATGCCGTCGCTCAGGTGGCCGGGGACACCCTCGGCGGAAAGCAGTTCAAGGAGGAGGACTGGAAACCGCTAACCGAGGAGCAGGTGTCGAAGGCGCTCGAAGCCCTTGCCGCCAAGTCGGGTGAAAACGGCGAACCGGTCTACGTGGCGGGCGGCAAGATTCACAAACGGACGAAGGACGGCAAACTGACCTCATCCGACCACGCGGCCGCTACGCCCTACGCATGGCCCTTCGCCCACGATGTCCGGCCCGCGGCCCAGGCGCTGGGGGCGAACTACGCCTGCACGGACTGCCACGCGAAAGAGGCGGGGTTTTTCCACGGCTCTGTCGCCGCAGCATCCCCCGCCCAGATCGGGCCGCCCACGGCGAAACCAATGTATGAACTCCAGGGGTATGATTCGTCGGATGTGAAGGCATGGGAGCGCACGGCCCGTTACCGCAACCTGTGGATCGTCGTCGGCCTCGTGGCGGTGAGCGTCCTGGGGCTTGTGCTGGGAAACGCGGTCGTGATGAGTCTCGGGGCGATCCTTCGCGGGATCTTTGTGAGGAAGCCGCGCCGTGTGGGATAAGATGGACAGCATGTATCGCTTCGTCTCGGTCGTCGGCATTGCCGGTGTCGCGGCGCTGCTGATCGTGTATCACGTGATCCTTCGCCGAAGGCGCATTTCGAAGGAAACCGATCCCCGCAATATCCGCCGCTTCAGCATCCTCGAACGGCTGGTCCACCTCATCGCCGTCCTCAGCCTACTGACGCTGGCGGCGACTGGCTTCGCCGCCGTATTCGCGGGAGGCCCCCTGCGCGGGACGCTATGGTTGGTGCACTATCTGGTTGCGCCGGTCTTTGCCGCGGCGGTGACGATCATCGCGCTGATCTGGGCGAAGGACGGTCGGTTTGAACTCTACGACCTGCGCTGGTTGATCCACCTGGGCGGCTACCTCTGGAAGAAGGATGGCCTCCCCGCCGGACGGTTCAACGCGGGGCAGAAGAAGTTCCTCTGGTTTGTTGCGGTGTTTAGCATGGCCGTGATCCTGTCGGGCATTGGCCGGATGTTCCCGGTCCTTGGGGCGACGGGGCAGGAGGTCCTTTACCAGGTCCATCGCTATGCGGCGCTGCTCCTGGTGATGGGCGTGATCGCGCATTTCTATCTCGGCGCGTTTGCCAATCCCGGCACGATCTGGGCCATGATTACAGGGTATGTGAGTTCACACTGGGCCAAACATCATCACCCCAACTGGTGGGAAGGCATTGAAGGAGGTAAGGAGAATGAGAAAAGGTAGTTGGCTTGTGCTTTCGTGTCTGGCGGCGTTTGGTCTGATTCTCCCGCTCATGCAGAGCGCATCGGGCGAGGATAAGGAGGAAATCGCCTTCAAGTTGCCGAAGCCGGTCTTCATCGGCACGCCGAAGAACATCCCGCCCGGCTCAACGGTGGAGAAGCCGACCGGCAAGCCCCGGCCGCCGTTCATGGCCCCGAAGGGGACGAAGAACGTCGCCCACGAAAAGCCCGTCACCAGCAGCGACGAAGAGCCGATCATCGGCGAGATCGAGATGCTCACCGACGGCGACAAGGAGGCCACCGACGGGAGCTACGTCGAACTCGGCCCCGGCCTGCAGTGGGTGCAGATTGACCTGGAGCAGGAGTGCAACATCCACGCGATCCTCTTCTGGCACTACCACGCCGACCCGCGCATCTACCGCGACGTCATCGTGCAGGTGGCCGACGATCAGGACTTCATCACGAACGTGCGGACCCTCTACAATAACGATCACGACAACTCGGCCGGTTTGGGCATCGGCAAGGACCGCGAGTTCTTCGAGACCTACGAGGGCAGGCTGGTTGACGCGGGCGGCGCGAAGGCCCGCTACGTCCGGCTCTACTCCAAGGGCAGCACGGCCAACGAGCAGAACCACTACACCGAAGTGGAAGTCTGGGGAACCCCGGCAAAATGAAATCCCGCGCGATCTTCAGCGCGCTCATCCTTGCGGCGGCAGCCGGGGCGCTGGCGTTCCGGCTGCCGCAACTCAGCCGGCGCCCCATGCACGGCGACGAGGCCGTGCAGGCCCGGAAATCCGGCGACCTGTTCGAGCATGGCGTCTACCGCTACGACCCCGATGAGTTCCACGGCCCCACCCTCTACTACCTCTCCCTGATCCCCATGCGGCTGACCTCGGCCCGCACACTGGCCGACACCGACGAGGCGACCTTTCGCATTGTACCGGTCGCGTTCGGCGTCGCCTTGATCCTTCTCCTCCTTCTGTTCGGCGACGGGCTGGGCCGACCGGCCGCCGTGTGCGCCGCCGCGCTGACCGCCGTCTCCCCCGCCTTCGTCTATTACAGCCGGTACTACATCCAGGAGCCGCTCCTGGTCTTTTTCACATTTGCAACAATCGTTTTTGCCTGGCGATACGCCCAGAGCCGCCGAATCGGCTGGGCGATGCTGACGGGCGCATCGCTCGCCCTCATGCACGCCACGAAGGAGACGTGCATCATCGCCTTCGGCTCGATGCTCCTCGCGCTCGCGCTCGTCCTGGGCTGGAAAAGGTGGATCAGCAAGCGGCCCGTCCGCATCGGACAGGTATTGCCGATCAAACATCTCATCGCCGCGGCGGCCGTCGGCGGAATTGTGTCTGTGACGCTCTTCTCGTCGTTCTTCACCAACTGGCGCGGGCCGTGGGATTCCATCGCCACCTACGCAAGCTACCTGCACCGCGCCGGCAGCGGCCTCCACATCCATCCGTGGTGGCACTACTACCTCGGCATGCTCCTCTACACCAAGCTCGCTCCCGGCCCGTGGTGGAGCGAGGGCCTGATCGTCGCGCTGGCCGTCGTGGGGTTCGTCGTTGCCATGCTGAAACGGAGTGACGATAGCGGCAGCGCAGACCCGATCCGGTTTGTGGCCTTCTACACGCTCATCATGACCGCGGCCTATTCGAAAATCCCATACAAGACCCCGTGGTGCATGCTCAGTTTCCTGCACGGGATGATCCTCCTGGCGGGGGTCGGGGCCGTCGCGATCGTGCGGCGGATGCCGACCGTCCCCGCGAAGGCCGCCGTCGCGGCGCTCCTCGCCGCCGGGACCGTTCAACTGGCCTGGCAGGCCCACGCGGCGAGCTTCCGGTTCTATGCGGACAACCGCAATCCGTATGTCTATTCCCATCCGGTCAATGATGTGTTCAACCTGATCGAGCGCGTGGAGGACATCGCGCGCATCCATCCCGATGGGCGCGGGATAGTCGTCAAGGTCATCGCACCCCATTCCGACTACTGGCCGATTCCCTGGTATCTGCGCCGGTTCACGCAGGTCGGCTACTGGGATGCTGTGCCGGCCGATCCGGACGCGCCGGTCATCATCGCCGCGGCTGATGCTCAGCTCGCGCTGCAAGGAAAACTCCGCGACAAGTACCAGGTGAACCATTACGGTCTCCGACCGCACGCGGTCCTGCTGCTCTACATTCGATCCGACCTTTGGGAGGAGTTCATCAAGCGGCGGGCCGAACCGAGGATGAAATGAGCGGCGATCCGACCTCCGTCTATTGCTTCGCCTGCGGCGCAATGGCAACCACCTTCGAGGTTGCGATCCGCGGCCAGGAGGAACGCTATGCCCGCCAGGCGGCTCAGGCCGCGCTGGAGGAGGCGCAGCGCATCGAGAAGGAACTGAGCCGGTTCATCCCGTCCAGCGACATATCTCGGCTCAACGATCTTCGTCGGGGCGAAGCAATGCGGATCGGCATCGCTGCATTCGAGTGCCTGCAAGTGGCCAAGGCCGTCTTTGCGGAGACAGGCGGCGCATTCGATGTGTCCCTGGGGACGGGACTGGACCGTCTGTGTCTTGACGAAAAGGAGCACGCCGTCCGCGTCGAGGCGGAAGGGGTGACCCTCGACCTCGGCGGCATCGGCAAGGGTTACGCCGTTGATCAGATGGCGGCTGTGCTGAAGGACTGGAGCATCGAAGAGGCGCTGATTCATGCCGGCGAGAGCACGGTCCTGGCGATAGGGTCGTGGCCCATCGAAATCCGCGATACCGAAAATCCTGCCGGCGCATTGGGCAGGATCGCACTGCGTGACTGTGCGCTGAGCGGGTCGGGGGTTCGGCTTCAAGGGAACCATATCATTGACCCGCGCACGAGCCGACCGGTGCGGGGCCGGTTGGGCGCGTGGGCTGTCGCGCCGACGGCGGCCCTGTCCGACGCGCTGTCCACGGCGTTCATGGTGATGACCGCAGCGGAGGTCGAGGCATACTGCGCCCGGCACACGAAGGTGTCGGCAACCATCCTGACGGAGGGGCGCGATTTCCTGCGCTGCGGCACGCCTCTGTTGTAGCCGAACCATCTCGTAGGTTCCGGCCCGGCGTAAAGTAAAATAAGTTTACTGATTTGTATAATGCCCCCTGATAGTTTTGGACGTATATGTGCTGTAACATATTGTATCTAAGTTAGTTATGATAATTTTAGACTCGTTCATGGTATTGGCACAACTATTGCAAATAGATTTGGCAGTTTTGGCGATGGGATGCGAAGGGAAACGAAAATGAATGAGTCGAGCAGAATGAAAAAGATGCGACGAACGATCTTCGGTCCCCTGGCCCCCACGGGCGGCCAAGCCCTGTCCGTGATCGCGTTGGCTGTCGTGATGGCGCTGCCCGTCGCCGCGCTCGCGCAGACGCCTGCGCGACCCGAACCGATTAAGGTCCGCTGGATGGATGATTGGCGCGGCATGGAATTCACCTTCCAGGATGAGCAATGCTGCTGGCCGAAGGATATGGAAAAGGCGACGTTCCCCTCGCCGGAGAGCGGCCCGGAATTCCGCATCGAAACACACTGGCCCGTGGTGGCTGTGCGCGCCCGGTGGTCCGTCTCGCTCAAGGACCTCTCGCCGGCGGAGCGCGACCAGATTCTCGACCTTGCGCTGATGTATACGTGCGATGCGACGCTCTACCACGACGCCTACCCCGAGGTCGTGCTGTCGTCGTCGTGCCGTCGCCCGACGCAGTTTCCTGCCAAGGCGGCCGATCCGGCAAATTTCGACCTCGGACAGGCGATGCGCGGGCAGATCATGTCCTATCAGATCACCGCCGATGCGGGATTCGGCGCGCCGAATTATACGATCAACAGCAAGATCCGCATGGGCGTCAGCGCCGACGGCAAGAGCGTGTTCTTCCAGGACAGCGCCGAGTCGGTCACCGCCAACCTGACGAGCCGGGATTACCTCGTCTGCTTCCACATCGCCGACGGGCAGCTTCGGTTCGAGGGGCGGGTCTTCTGCGTCTGCACAGATCGCCGGTGGTTCAGGGGGGAGCACATGCGGCGGGTGGCGTGGAGCGCGGAGTACCTGGTGACGCGCCTGTATGAAGACATCCTTCGGCAGACCAGCGACGGCGGCTTCGGCGCCTACCTTGGCCGCGTCAAGATGGATTCGCCCGATCTCGCCGCGCTGTGAGGCGGGTCACGGCCTTCCCACCGGCCCGAACGCATCGACTCGCTTGCCGATCTTTACGATCCGATCAAAGTCCGCGCCCGGCGGCGTGGTGTCAGAGATGCCCAGGATCAGGTGGGTGCCGTCGCCGATGTCCTCGAAGAACCCGTCGAGGTACGCCTCAAACTCCGCGTTGGACATGGAGGAAGGCAGGAGCGCCACGGACGGGATGCCGCCCATGATCGTGATCCGCCCGGCGAAGGCGTCGCGCACATCCTTGAAGGAGAGATTCGTCATCGGCGCGGGGCAGATGGAGTCCGCGATGTCAATCCCCGACTCGACGTAGTGCTGGAGCAGCCCCGTGTTCTCGCCGTCGCTGTGCGTGAGCAGATACTTGCCCCGCCTGTGCAGCATGGCCGCCGCCTTCGCAAGCCAGGGGCGGATGTGCTCGGCAAAGAAGGGCGGATACTGCACCGAGGCGTCGTAGTTGGCCCCGATGAAAACGACCTCCGCCGGACACCGGCTGACAACATCGAGCATTCGGTTCCAGTAAGGTTCGATCTGCTGGGCCAGTTGCGCAAGCTGCTCCGGGTGGTCGTGCATCTCGAAGAAGAACGTCTCCAGCGGCATGATCTCTTTCTGGATCAGGTGCATGGGCGACGCGGCGACGGCGGCGAAGGCCACCGCGACGCCGCGGTCGCCGATGGGTTCGGCGAACGCGAGATAGCCGTCGTAGTTCGTATCCACGCAGGCGTGCTCGAAGATGAAACCGAGCGGGGCGTAGTCGGCGGGGCCTTTGAAGGCGTACTCCGCGACGTGGGTGATGGTGATGCCCGCCTTCCGCATCGTCTCGTCGTAGAGCGTCGCCGTTCGGAGCGCGCCGGCGGGGGTGTCATACTCGACGATGGTCCTGTCGCCGTCGCGACGGACCGTGCGTTTCACATTTTCGAAAATCGTTCGGCACGGCATGGTCCGCAGGTTGTAGATGCCGAGGGCGCGGTCGCAGTCGTCTTCGGACGAGCGCAGGTCCTGGAAGTCCGGCACGACGGCGTGGAATCCCATGTCGAGATCGTCGCAGAGGTCGAACAGCGTGGCATGTTTGTATCTGCCCGGCAGCGTCCCCGCTTTCCGGTGGGCGCGGCACCACAGATCGAGCCGCGGCGCCCAGGGGATCCGGTCCGTCGGCTCACCCCGGATCGCCGCGAGCATCCGCTCTTTGTGGGTCATAGGTTGTCACCCGTTGGCGAAGATGAGCCGATAACGTTTCTTGCACGGCAGTGGAATCGTCTCGCCTCGGATGCCGCTCTCGATCATGCCGAAGGCGATCTCGTTGACGGGGCGATACATCTCCGGCCCGCAGTCGGGCATCTTGCCTGTGTCGAGGTAGTCGGCGATCTGCTCGTAGGCGACCAGGAACGGACTCGCCTTCTCGGGCATATTGAGCGTGGCGATGTCCACCGCCTTTTCCTCCTTGCCCTTGCCGGTCCACACCTTGGGGACGCCGTAGAACGGCACGAAGGCGCGGCCATTCGACCCGAAGACATCCACGCAGAACGCGCCCGCCGAGCTGGTCCCGCCGCCGACATGCACGCCCGTGACTCCGCTCTTGTATCGAATCACGGCTCCGAGGACAACCGGCTCCTGCTCGTAGCCATTGGGGATTTTCTCCTCCTTCGTGCTCGGTCCGGTGGATGCGGCGACCGAAATGGGATTGTACCCGGCGAACTGGCAGATCATGTCAATCTCATGCACGGAGAAGGAGAGCGGCCCGCCCTGGCAGTAGCCGATGACGGTCTGCACGTCGCCGACCAAACCGTCCTCGATCAGCTCGGCCATGCGCAGGACGTGAGGTCCCCAGTGGCGGCTGTGGGAGACGACCACCAGTACGCCCTTCTTCGCAGCGGCCTTGTGGATGTTGTCCACTTCCTTCAGGGAGCAACCGGCGGGCTTTTCCAGGAAGATTACCTTCGCGCCGGAGGATTTGAGCGCAGCGAGGGTGATCTTCTCGTGCAGCGGCCCGCGCACGCAGATTGCGATGATGTCCAAGTCCTCCTGCTCGAACATCTTTTGCCCGTCGTCGTAGAGCTTCGCCGGTCCCCAGAGCTTGTTGTACTCCTCGCGCCGTCCCGCGTCCAGGTCCGCGACGGCCGTGACCTTGACGCGCTTCGACAGTTTCGCGCCGCCCGCGTGGCAGTAGGGATATGGGTCCTCCGGCTTGGAGTAGGCATGGGCAATGTTTCCGAGACCGACAATGCCGACTTTATACATTTCAGACCTTTCTACAACCTTGTTCGCTTTGTCCCAAACCTGTGAAATTCCGTTCCATTGTCTCCCAATGGGCCTCTCTTCGTCCCCGCCAATCGAGGGGCTTTGCCCCCCGCTCCCCCCCAGGATTTTCTGCTTTACAGCCACCGGCATTTTACCTAATCGTGTTCGTGCCGTCGTGGAGGATAGGGCAATGTTGGGAAGCGACTCGAGCGCCGCGACGGTGCCATACGGCATGGGCGTGCTTGCGGCATCCATGCCGCACCGCTCTTGCTCATCGCGGTCGCACCCTCCGGGATGCCGCCTCTTTTTTCTCATGTCGGCGGCTCTAATGCGGTAAATCCCGGGGTCTGGGGCAGAGCCCCAGAGAGGGATCGCTTCCCTTTCCGCAGCGGCGGCAGCCTCACAGCAGGGGCAAGAATCACGTTTCTGGGTCATGGCTACCGTGTTCGATCTGTTCGAAACGTAGAAGCTCCTCTACTTTGACCGGTTCCCTACGTCTCCCCGTTGGGATCACGCCACGGCTTCAAGAAGGAGCCGAGGTCGCGGTCGATATCAGCGATTTCATTTTCCCGCATAAGCGTGCAATTGGGAACAAAGTTGTACTCAGACTCCCATTCCAACAACGGCTCAATGAACTGGCGAGGTTTTCTGACAAACAAGAGACCATGTATAGTTTCACGAAAGTGCTTAAATTTGTCGTAGTACTCACGTATCTGGCCAGGGGCACTATCCGGCAGTTCCTGGCATAGACCGAACACGCCGCGTTCACACTCGCGCGGCACAGCCGGATCGCCATACATAGCGAGCAGGCAGTCCTGCGTATCAATGCACCCAAGGAGTGTTTCCGAGACATTGCACACTATGACATTATACTCGCCTATCTTAGGGGGCGGGAACTTGATAGGCTGTCCATCTTCGTCCATGCACTTGCTCAGCGCCAAGTTTTGGATGCGAACGACCTCACCTTTCTCACCTTCGCCATTACGGAGGATGGCATATGAGCCGGTGGCGTCCAACTGTGAGCGAATGGAGTCGGAGATTTCTTTCTTCTGCGCTATCAGGCGAAGCTCGAAGTGGACCGTCTTCTTGTCCGACTGGTAACGGAAATCAACTGAACTGCGGCCCTCCGATAGTGCCCTGACCTCATAAGCCATCTCTCGCCCATTCGACTCAAAATCGTACGCGAATCCCACTTCAAAAGCATAGCTGCGGAACCCGTTCCAGTCATTTGCGGCGAAAATGCGTTTCCTCAAGCCGCCATATCGCCCCGAGTCGGATAGGAGTTTGAGGCGCTCGGCGAATATGGAGATGGACTCGTCGAATCTACACTCCTTGCCGCCAAGGCGCTTGAGTATTTCTCTGACCTTATCGGCGATTTCTTGCTCCGACTCCACTCCATACCTCCCCTCAGATGCAAATCGCCAATCGAAAATTCAAATCGCAACATCCACGCTCTTTCCCGCCTTCGCCGAATCCACGCCGGCCTGGATGACCTGCATCACGCGGAGGGAGTGCTCGGTGGTGATGACCAGGTCCTTGCCCTCGCGGATGTGCTCGGCCAGATTCACGTGGAGGTTGATCGCAGGGACCATCTTCGCCCGTTTCAGCTCGTAGTCGGGACCCCGGACGACGATCTGCTTCTGGTCGCCGACGGAGACCGGCCCGTGCAGCGTCGCCTCCGTGCCGAAGATGAGCCACTTGTCCGGCGGGCTGTAGTAGGCGATGTCGCACTTGGCCGCCGATGCGCGGACGCCGCTCTCGAAGATCATGTCAATGCGGAAGAGGTCGTCCGCGTCGCCCCACTTGATGTGGCGCACGTCGCCGAAGACCTGGACGACCTTTTCCCCCGCCATCAGATCGAGCACCTGCTCGACCCAGTGCGGGCCGAAGTCCAGGAGCGTGCCGCCCCCGGCTGCGGCGGTGACGCGCCACTGCTGATTGTAGTCCGGCGTGCCGTAGCCGACGGCCGGCGCGCTGCCGATTGTGCGGTTCTCGACGGCGACAAGATCGCCGAGCAAACCGTCCTGCACGGCCGCCTTGACGAGGCGATAGTCGGGATCGAAGTGGCGGTTGTGCATGACGTTTAGGACGACGTTGTTTGCCTTCGCGGCCGCGACCATCTCCTCGGCCTGTTGTCCGGTCATGGACATGGGCTTCTCGATGAGCATGTGCTTGCCCGCGGCGGCCACCTTCAGGGCGTCGGCGTAATGCTGCGACGAATGGGTGGTTATGACAACAAGCTCGATGTCCCAGTTCAGAAAATCGCTGATGCTGGCCGTGGCCTTGAGGCCGAGGTCCTGCGCGAATTTTCGTCGGGCCTCGGTGATGTCGCAGACGCCGATCATATCATAGCACCCGCACTCCTGCATCTTCGGCAGGTGGCTTTTCTCGGCGACACGGCCGAAGCCGATGATGCCCGCCCTGATTGGTTTCATACACATTCCTTCCTCATGTTTCCTGACACAAACAACATCGTATCACTTCGTCATCTTCTCCGCGGCGAGACGGAAGATGTTGAAAAGCAGACCTTCGCGGTCGAGCACATCCGTCATCCGCGTCCAGACGTAGATGTTCTTCCCGTTCTTCGGGGGGGAGACACAGTGCTCGATATAGACGACGCCGTCGCCATAGGACTTACCCGCATAATCCTTCAACTGCGCGAGGGGCAGATAGACATCGCCATCCGGCAGGACCGCGCCGTTGCACGGCCGCCAGCGCAGGTCGCCCGCCGTCGGGAAGGGCGCCGTCTCGGGCAGACCGGCCAGAATCTTATTGTCCACATGGAATGTCAGACGCGCGCCGTCCGGCGGCGACTCCCATCCCCTGCACACGGCCTCGCGGGGAACGTCCTCCCGACCAAACGCCCCGCTGCCGCAGATGGGGAAGCCGAACTTCCCCGCCGACACGACGCTCTTCTCCTTCTCGTTCCGATAGAACGGGAACGGTCCCGCGCCGAGCGACATGACGAGGCCGCCTTCGTTCAGGTAGCGTACGAGGGCCCGGTCGGCGTCGCCGTCCTCCTTCACGCTCTGGACGTAGTCCTCGAATCCCGCGTAAACGACCACGGGCATGTTCTTCGCATTGAGCACGGCGGGATCGAGCAAGTCCTCGCCGCTCAGCGCCTTCACGTTCAGCCCCGCATCCACGAGCCAGAAGACCGCCCCGCCCTGGAAGCCCGGCAGGACGCCGATGGTCTTGCCCTGATACATCTCCTGCAGGGCCTTCGCCTTTTCGGGCGACACGCCCGGCGGCGCGGCCGGGGCGGGGACCTGGCTATACTCCCTCTGCTTGAACTGCGCCGCATACTTGCCGGTCATCTGGATGTACTTGTTGCCGTCCTCATGGCTCGGCTCGATCTCCGATCCCTCGTGCCATTCGTTCCAGGAGGTGATGAGGACCCAGTCGGGGTCGGCGGTGATGGCCTGCTCCCAGAGGATGCGGTAGGTCTCGCCGTCCATGCGGCCCGTGTTGATGCCGGGCTTGCGGATCTTTGTGTCGTCGTAGCCGGGGATGATGGTGATGCAGGAGATATTTGCGCGGTTCTTGGCCATAGCCACGGCGTCGGTGAATGCCTTCTTGCTCGCCTCGGCCAGCTCCTCCGCCGACTTGCCGCGCACCCATCCGCAGATGTTGTAGGTGTGGATGCCGTCGAAGACGGCGGCGTAGCTGTCGCGAAAGCCATCGGCGATGAGGAGGAAATCTTTGCCGGTCCGCTCGCGGACGCGGGTGATGATCTCCGGCCATTCGGTCAGGGACACCTGGCCCATAACTCGGCCGTAGATAAACACGACCGGCTTGCCGTCCACTTTCAGGAACGCCGGGTGGTCGGCGTACTTTTCCAGGATGTAGGAGAGATCGCTCACCGCGCGTTCGATCTTTTTCTGTCCCTCGCCGGGCACGGTCTCCCAATAGACGGTTAGCTTGAAATCCTTTTTTGCGGCATGGTCGAGGACCTTTGCGAAGGCGCGGTCGTCAAAGCCGCCCTGCCCCCACCAGGTGCAGATGAATCCGTCAACGCCATGGGACTTGGCGAGGTCAATGTGGTAGTCAATGATCGCCGGGTCGTGGGAGTCGTAGGCGCCCTTCGCAGGGTAGTGGGTCGAGGAGGCGATGTCATGCGCCTCCGGCTTGACATCGCTCCAGTGCACCCACTTGCCGTGGTTCTCAGGCCGGCCATACCAAGTGTAGTAGAAGGCGAGGACCTGGTGCGGCGTCTTTGTCCATCGGCGGTCGCGGCGCTCTTTCAGGAAGTCCAGCAGACCCGCCTTCGTCTTCCCTGCGTCTTGAGCGATAAGAGGAACCATGAAGCCGAAGAGGATTCCCGCGATGAGGATTTGTTTCATATTCTCCCTTTCTGTCTATGTTTGCCCGGATCATGTCGCCCTATCCAACGATCATCGGACAGTGCGACAGTGTACCATACCCATCTTTCAGCGTCAACACACATCAATCTGGACATCAGGAGCCGATGTCTGATAACATCTGCTGCACACATCGGGTCCAGACAGAACGCGGAGATAGCGATATGAAAGATCGAATTCGCAAAGACGAGGTCCACGGCAAAAAGATCAGCCTGAAAAGGGAGGCCGTCACGGAGTCAATCCGCCGGACGCCCGTCGCGGCCGATGTGGACGTCCTCGTCGTGGGCGGGGGACCGGCGGGGGTCGGGGCGGCCGTCGCGGCGGCCCGCGAGGGGGCGAAGACGCTCCTCATCGAGCGCTTCGGCATGTTGGGCGGGATGTGGACGGCGGGGCTTGTGAATCCGCTCTTCGACTCTCCCCGGAAGGGATGGGTCGTCGCCGAGATGATCCAACGCCTCGAAGCCGCTGGGGCGTGGATGAAGTGGCGATACGCCGCCACGTTCGACGTCGAAATCATGAAGCGCACCCTTGAAGAGATGATGGCCGAGGCGGGGGCAGAGTTCTGGTACTACTCCCTGGTCGCGGATGCCATCGTCGAAGGCCATACCGTCCGCGGCGCGATCGTCGAGAGCAAGGCGGGGCGCGAGGCCGTGCTGGCGAAGGTCGTCGTGGACGCCTCGGGCGACGGCGACGTCGCGGCCCGCGCCGGCGCGCCGTACGAAATGGGGCGGGCGGACGACGGCGCGGTGCAGCCGGTCACGCTGATGTTCGAGGTTGATGGCCTGGGGGATTACAAAGGCGACACGGCCCCCGAACTTTACGACACGATGGTTGAAGTCATCGCGCGGGAAGGCATGGACTTCAAGCTCCCCTTCGAGCGCGTGAACTATGCGCCGTGGATCATCCTCATTCCGCGCGGCGGCGCGGCGGCGGTCCAGGCCACGCACATGTACGGCGCGAACCCGCTCGACCCGCGCGACGTGACAAAGGCCGTGGTCGAGGGGCGGAGGCAGGCCCACGCCATGACCGGGATCTTCAGGAGGATCCCCGGCCTGGAGAATGTGCGGCTCACGGGGACGGCCCCGGCCCTCGGCGTGCGGGAGACGCGGCGGGTGATGGGCGAGTATGTCCTGACGCTTGAGGACCTGATCGCCGGCCGCCGCTTCGACGACGCCGTGACGTGGGCCGGGTTCGGCGTGGACATCCACGATCCGGCGCCGGGTTCGGGGACGAAGACGGCCCACGGCGCAAAGGCGCGGCCCTACGAGATTCCGTATCGCTGTCTCTTGCCGCAAGAGGTGGACGGCATCCTGACGGCGGGCCGGTGCATCTCGGGCACTCACGAGGCGCACGCCTCGTACCGCGTGACGGGCACATGCATGGGGATGGGCCAGGCGGCGGGCCTGGCCGCGGCGTGGGCGGCACAGGAGGGGATCCATCCACGCGCGCTTGACGGCGGAGAGCTCCGGCGGCGCCTTGCGGAGCGCGGCGTCGGATTCCTGGGGTAGAGGGGCTTGACTTTTCCGCAATCCGTGCTACGATGAGAGGGGTTTATTGGGGAGAAGGAGGACCGGGGATGACGGGGAACGACGCCGCAAGGTACATGGCCAACCTGCTGTTCGTGGCCCAATCGGATGGCGCGCTGAACGCCAAGGAAGAGTCATGCCTGGATGAAATCCGCGCCGCCATCGGGGCCACACAGAAGGACATGAACGCCGCCGCCGCGTTGCTGGCAGACGGCGACTACAAACCCACACCCGTCGGACGCTTCTCCGATCAGGTGCGAAATCTGGAGGGGATGATTCAACTGGCCGTGGCGGACGGGAAGATGGTGGAGGGGGAGAAGGGCGCGATTATCGCCTTTGCGAAACAGGTAGGGGTTACGCAGGAACAGATTGACCGCATCCTGCGGCAGTTCCTCCCTCCGCAGGAAAGCCCACCGGTGGCGAAGGCCGCCGCGCCGCCGTCCACCGAGCCGCGTGCAACGCCGTTTTCCGTTTTCAACCTGCCGACGGGGGAGGTCGCCATCGAGTTTTCGGAGTCCGAGGCATTCGGTCGTGCGCGAAACCTGGCCGCCAACGCCCCCGTGTTCAAGGAGGTCCTCCGCTCCGGAAGGAAATGGGTCATCGCGAGCTGGCCGATGGGGCAGATGCAGGATGCCGCGAACCTGGCCGAGCAACTCAAAGGAGTGGAAGACCGCAAGGCTCTTGTGGCGGGCGAGGAGATCGAGTGGGACGAGCTCTTCGGCTTCCTCCCCTGCCTGGAGCAGCGCGAGGCGGCGTACATTCCGGAGGAGCACTGCTTCTTAGCCGAACGAGGCGAGGTGAATATCTGGGGGTGTAAGGCGGCGCGGATGAACTGGGCGGAGTACAGTCCCTGGTTCACCTACGGCGCGTTCAAGAAAAAAGACGTGTTTGTCCTTGACAAGGAGCGGATCAAGGGCGAGCTGGAGCGCAACCTGCGCAACGTTCGCTTCTGTCCTTTCCTGCGGTCGGATTTGCTGAAGGCGGTCCTGACCCTCTTGCCGGATGAGATACAGGTCTCCCGACAGAGCGGGTGGAAGTACCGAGGCAACGAGCAGGAGACGCCGAATTCCATCCCCATCACCATCCGCGAGATGAAGCCGGACGGCACGGGCGCGGAGCGCAAGATTTATGCCCGCGGCGTCTCCCCCATCGGCTTCGACGCCGTCCGCGATCTGCTGATGCAGGCCTTCACGTCATGTCGAATCACGGACGTGGACTACCGCGCGCTCGTGCCGTAATGGGGCGATTTACCCGCAGCGATAATGGTGGGCCAGAGGCCCACCCTACAGCTGTAAAACAAGAAAGGGCGAGCGGACGAACACGGAGGTCAGAGCGCTGCGGAAAACCGCATGTAGGCATTGAATGCGAGATCTGACGCTTCGGAACGTGGACCTCGAACCGATATTTGATCTACGTTCTATCCGCTCACCCGCGCTGATTGTACAGCCTGCCATGTGGCCTGTCAAGACTCGGCCGCTTTTTTCTTTCCTGTCGCCGCCAACGCGGGCTTGGCCCGCAACCCCGCCAACGGCGGGGGCAAAATTCACATTGGACACATTTTTTCCCGGGGAAGATGACGCCATCTGGCCGATGGGCATCATATTTCCGAAAGAAAAGGAAGGAAAGGGGTGAAGGAGGAAAAGGGGTCAGAGGAAAAGGGGGCTGATTCGCGGGATGGGAATTGGGGTTCTGCGGCGACTATTTCTTCCCGTCGGACTTGAGCTTGCGCCAGATGTTGCCGTCGAAGCCTCTCCGACCATCGGAGAGGGGGTTATTGCAGAAAGGTATTATACTCATTGGAATGTTCCCCACAGCTATGGGTTTCAGTCGAGAGATATCTTTTCCATACCGACAATAACGCCGTCACGACACGTAAATTTCCAGGACCAGCCACCACATCCTGTGTCAAATTTGTATAACCATACGTCTTCTTTGATTTTTATACCGGGACCAATTATTTCCTGAAGGTCCATTAGCCGACGCCCCATCGGATTCCATTCCCCCAGGAATTTCTCCATTGCCCGCATCGCTTCCACAGCAGCCTTGGCGCGGGTATTAACATCCGTCACCCTCTTTATCGCTATGCCATACTTTTGCTGCAGCTCCTGAATTTCTCTGTTCATGCCTGGCTCGGCCTTCCCCGGTTTCAACGAATCCTCATGTCGCCCATTGGTCTTTTTAGTTTCAGTAGTCTCTTGCCAATTGCACCCACAGACAAGACAAAGCGCTGCCCCGAGAAAGACGCACAAATGGCGACATTTCAGCAACCACATCTTTGTTTCTCCTCAAGGAAGGTTCTCCGCTGTGTCTCTGATCGTTGATGTATCCCCCATTCCCTCACCCGCATCGGGATATGGTCCTATCCGCTTTGTCCCATCCACACTTTTATCAAGCGTCGGGGGGAAAAGGGGTCAGGCTACTTTTCTGCATCCCTCCGCCCGGTCCACTATATTCGCACGCAACGGATATTCCCACGATTCAGAACGTGGTAGCACAACCCGCCTTCGCATTGTCGTATGGGACGTGGCATTGCATAAGCCTACCCAGCCACCGTGTGACTGTTAACAAAAAAGAAGCCTGCCCCCTTTTCTGCCTTTTCTGCTCCCAACGATGATCACCCATGCGGCAGGAGGATCTCGGTGAGTTTGTCCATGTGCTTCTCCTGCTCCAGAAGGTTCTGCCGAACGGTGGAGAAGTAGTACCGGAATCGCCCCTGCGCCGTGTCGAAGAGCCTGCCCACCCATCGAGACTGGATCGGCCCTTTGTGGGCGTCATATCGCCGTTGGACGCGGGCCATCTTTTTCTCGGGGATAATCTTCAGCACGTCGTCGTCGAGGGAGGCGAAGTACTGCACCGACCCCGGGTCGCCCTGCCGCCCGCAGCGGCCGCCGAGCTGGAAGTCGAACCGGCGCAGCTCGTGGCGTTCGGTGCCGACGATGTGCAGCCCGCCCAGTTCCGCCACGCCGGGGCCGAGCTTGATGTCCGTGCCTCGGCCCGCCATGCTGGTGGAGAGGGTAACCCGTCCTCTGTGCCCCGCCTCGGCGATGATCTTCGCCTCCTGGGCGTGGTTCTTAGCATTCAACACATCGTGGGGGACATTGCGAGCCTCCAGCAGCTCGTGCAGATGCTCTGACTTGGCGACGGATCGCGTGCCGATGAGGACGGGGCGCCCTGTCTCGTGCTGCTTCACAATATCATCTACGACGGCCTCCCACTTTTCATCTTCCTTCCGGTAGATTCGGTCGGGATAGTACGTCCGATGCATGGGCTTGTTGGGCGGAAGGTGGAAGACCCCGATCTTGTAGATTTTTCCGAACTCGCGCCGGGCCTCCCAGGCGGTGCCGGTCATGCCGCAGAGGTGCTTGTAGGGTTCGAAGAGGCGTTGGATGTTGACGCTGCGAACGATCATCATGTTCGGCCGGATCGTCAGGCGCTCCTTGGCCTCGAGGGCCTGGTGCATGTGCTTGCCCAGTCGGAGGCCGGGCATCTTGCGCCCGGTGATCTGGTCAATCAGCACGACTTCGTCATTCATGACCATATAGTCGCGGCCGGCGACGGTGAGGACGTCCGCGGTGATGGCGTCCTGCAGGCGCTCGCGCCAATCGGAGTCGGCCAGGCCGAATTTCCAGTACTTCTCGGCGAGTTCCTGGGCCTTGTTCTTGCCGAGGTCGGTCAGATCAACCTTATGCCGGGCCTCGTCCACGGTGAAGTCGGTCCCCTTGATCAGCTTCCGCGCCGCGGCGTCTGCGATCTGAAAGACTTCCGGGTAGTGTTTTTCGTTCGACGGCTCGGAGATGGAGATGGGCGAGCGGGCGAAGTCAATGAGCACGCTGTCAATCTCGTCCACGATCGCAAAATACCTCCCGCGCAGGCAGAGCCTGTCCCGCTGGCTTCGCGTGGAGCCGGGGGGGAGGAGCATCCAGTTCAGGCTATGGCCCGTGCCGCGGCGCTCGGGCTCCATGGCGAGCGACTCGCGGCAGAAGTCGAACCCCAGCTCGCGGACGGTGGAGTAGGTGACATCGGCCCGGTGCGCCTTGAGGCGGTCGGGTCCGGGCGTGTCGCAGAGGATGCACCGAACCCGGAAGCCGAGAAATTCGTAGATGGGGCGCATCCATTCGGTATCGCGGTGGACGAGGTAGTCGTTGACGGTGACCACGTGCACGCCCTTGTTGTCGAGGGCGTGGAGGCAGGCGGCGAGAGGGGCGACGAGCGTCTTTCCCTCGCCGGTTTCCATCTCGGCGATGCAGCGCTCTTCGAGGGCCAGCCCGCCGAGGATCTGGACATCGTAGTGGCGCATGTCGAGCGTGCGCCTGGCGGCTTCCCGCACGATGGCGAACATCTCGGGCCGCATCGCCTGGAGCGGCTCGCCCTGGAAGCGGCGCTCCTTCATGTCCTCGACAAGGCGGCGGATTTCATCGTCGCTGAGCGCGCTGATTTTAGTCTCCAGCGCGTTGACCTGCTTGAGCAGTCTCCTGAAGCGTATGCCTCTGAACATCTTCCCTCACGAGACGGGACATCACACGGATTCATTCATTTTCTATTGTACCATCTCGGCGCGAACTTTCAACAGGCTGGGGCTGGACCGGCTTGAGGAGCTCGAAGTTGCACAGCCTCACCGTCGGCAGACCGTCGCGGTCCGTCACAAGGCACCCCGACCTGTCCAGCGTGAGCAAGAGATGGTCGCCGCGCAGGTCGAGCGCCTCGAAGCCGGCGGCGGTCAGGCGCTCGGCCGTGGACTTCAGCAGGTGCGTGTAAACATCCTGGCCGATGATGCCCCGCCTGCGCGCGCCCCTGGCGCTGATTCCCTCATAGACCTGTTCGTCCTTTACGGCCAGCTGCTCGTCGGGGCCGTTCCAGTATCCCCAGATGAGGACGTAGTCGTGGTGCTCGCTCAGGATGGGGTGTCCTTCGGGCGTCGTCCACATGTCGTGCGTCTCATACCTGCGGTCGTCGGGGCCGGTGGTTGGCGTGCTCATCTTGTGGCCCGTCATGTAGATGGCGCGGGGGTATGTGGTCTCGATTCCCTTCGCCGCCAGGATCATGCTGAAGGATATTTCCTCGAAGGGGCTGTTGAAACCGTGGGCTCTGACCCGTCGGCCCCGCGGGTGCGATTCCTTCATCTCGGGCTGCTGTCCCACGTGCGAGACCTGCCAGACGAGGTGGATGTTGTCCTTCGTCACCGTGTGGTAGGCCTTGTAGGCGCCGGGCAGCCGGTTCCTCGGCGTCTTCCGCCACTTTTCGGGCAGGAAGTAGTCGAACAACACAGGGTCCTTCCCTACCACCCATAAGGCCCCGGCGGTGCTCTCGACCTGCCCATAGACATAGTCCACCCCCATGATGGTCACGGGCTTGAGGCCGGGGGGGAACCGTTCCTTCGCCTCGAAGCGGTGCGCCTGCCTAACCAGGTAGCTCTGGCGCTTGGAGGCCCTCACCGCCTCCTCGTGCGGCGGGGTCCGTTCGAGAAGCTCGAAGTCCACCAGGCCGTACTGGATGTTGCCGGCGGAATCTCTCGCCAGTTTCCCGTCGGGGGTGGGCCGGACAATGACGTGGTTCGGTTTGCTGTCGCGCACGCGGAACCCCCGCCACCCCATCTCCTCCTGGGAGCGAAGCGTCAGGTCCCGCATCATCTGCTGGTCAATGATCCCCTCCCGGCAGGCGTGGGCGGCGTCCATGCCTTCGAGCCATTCGTAAATGACGGCGTAGTTCCGGTTTGCGTCGAGCGTGATCTCGTCGTGTCGCTGCTGGACGGCCTTGATGCGGTGTCGCTTTCGCCCCATCTGTTCGGCCTCGACGTGCCGCCGCGGCACATAGATCGCCAGCGGCTTCTGTGTGTTGATCCGGTCCCCTGCGCCCTCGCGCGTCCTTCGCAGCTCGATCAGGCGGCCGAACTCTTCAAAGGGGCTGTTGAACTCCGCCCCCGCCAGGTCCGACGCGAGCGTCTCTCCCGGGATGTCCTGCCCCATGCGGTTCCACTTCAGCACGATGTCCAGGGCCGACCCGCTCACCTTTTTGGTGGTGATCCTGTGGATGGTGCTTGTGCCGGTCAGTCGGACGCTGTGGGCCGCGAACCATTCCGCGTCGGTCCAGTAGTTGCCCGGCACGAGGTGACGGCTGAAGGGGCGGCCGTACTCGGTGATGTAGAGGTCGCTCGCGTCGTGGAGGCGCAGGTGCAGATAGGTCACGCCGAGCACGGTGATCACGGGGTCCTGGGCCAGATGGGCGGTAATCGTCTTCATATCAGCATCATACCACAAGCGTCCCCTATTCTCAAGATGCAGGATGGGCCAAAGAAAAGCGGGGGGTCCGAGGGGACGCGCCGCTTTCA
>JBFMAD010000033.1:0-80298 GCA_040755855.1 Planctomycetota bacterium
ACTGTGGCTTGCGGAGAATCGCCGCTCTGGTATAATAGTGATCTCGCAAGCCGCCGTAAAACCTGGGGTTAGGAGGGATTCCACTCTCAAAAAAGCATGAGTTGGACCGGCGGATCCTCCACCGGTTTGCGGTTTTTTCCAAAAAAAACCTCCATCTTCCCAAACTGCCGGTCCGTGACGCCGAGCAGGCGCACCTGCCCATCGGGCGGCAGGACGGCCTGCACGCGGCGGCGGTGCGCCTCCGACGATTCCTCGCTTGGACAGTAGCGGGCGTAAACCGAGTATTGCAGCATCGAGAACCCTTCGGCGAGGAGCGCCTTGCGGAAGCGGGTGTATTCCCTTCGCGCCGCCTTTGTGTCCACCGGCAGGTCGAACATGGTAAAGAGCCACATGGCCTGATACTCCGAAAAGGCTATGGCGGTCCCACTCATCTCACGTCTCCGGCAGGATCAGGTCGTCGCGCTCCCCGGCGAAGGCGGCGGCGAGGCTCGCGGCCGTGCGCGCGGCGATGTCGAACAAGGTCCTTGATTCCCCCTCGACGATGAAGCGCCCCATAAGGGCCTGAAGGAGATCCGCCTTGGCTTGGCGGTCGAGGGGGGCGGCGGGGTCGGACGGGCCTTCCATTCGGGCGACGACGCCGTCGACGACGGGGCGGAGCGGCTCCATCAGGTCGTCGGCGAGGCGGAAGGCGTCGTAGCGGTTGTGGTGGTGGAGGGCGAGGGATGGGTGGAGACCCGCCGCGCAGAGGGCGCGGGCGACGACGGCGCGGAGGACGGCGTAGCCGTAGTTGAGACGACTGTTGCGGGGGTCTTCTTCATCGCCGCGTCGGTAGTCGGGATCGGCGAAGAGGGCGGGCCAGTATCGGCGCGAGGCCTGGGCCTCGAGTTGGGTCGAGTCGCCGGAGCGGACATGGGAGATCATCTCTGCGAGGCCCTGGTCGTCGCCGCGGAGTTCCTTGAGGAGGCGGGCCTGCGCCCGGAGCTTGGCGCGAACAATCTGCTTCCATAGTTGCTTGCGCAGGGGCGCGGGCGCCTGGGCCTGGCGGGCGAAGCGCTCCCCCTGGATGTGATGTCCCGTCAGGGGGAGGAGCATGGCGGCGGGCATGTGGGCCCTGTCGCAGGAGATGAAGGCGCCGCCGGCGGCGGCGATGCCGGCGAGGACGGCCTGGGTGAAGGTGATCTGGGGATGGGAGGCCACGAGGACGGCGAGATCGGCGAGGGGGAGGGTGGTCTCCACTCCGCTTTCGCGGCGGATGACGAGGAGCGAGTTGCAGACGCTCAATCGGGCCGGTTCGTCGGCGATGTCAATGATTCGATCAGTCATTGGCGCGCCTCACCTCGCCGATAGGCGTCACGGTGACTTTCTGGCAGTTGAGCTTGCGGAGGGGTTCGAGCATTCCTGTGCGCCATTCCCCCGCGTTGATGATATCCGCCTTCTTTCTGGCATCGTTGATATGGACAAACGCGATGTTGATGTATTCGTTTCCCCGTTGCTTCATCTTGGTGATCGTCCGCACGACATAGAGCCCTCTTGTGCCGTCCGGCTCATCCAGTTGAAAAGTTTCCCCGCCCGCGAGCGAAAAGACGAAGCGCTTCCCTTCGCCGTGTTCGCGCTGGATGATGGGCTGACGGTTTCGGAGGCGCTGCATGGCCTCAAAGCGGCTGACGATATATCCCTCCCACTTGGGCTTGCCGCCCTTGCCGATGACCTCAATGATTTCGACGTGGTGGTTTGAGCCGGACATGACGCGGCGCTGGCGGTGGCCCTGGCCGATGGGCATGGTGGTCTCGTGGATGTGGACGCGAACGCTGTGGATGGGGATCTTTTTGCCGTTCTTCGCCTCCAAATAGGGGTGCTTCGTGGCGTCTGCGAAGGCCGCCTTGGAATCCTTGCCGTTCTGTTCGAAGTGGATTCGGACGCGCTCCCGAACGGCAGGATCAACGATCTGAGCAATCATCTTTTCGGAGAATTTTTCACCCAGGAGCTTTCGGACGCGGACGCACTCCCTGCCGGACTCGTCTTTGTAGAGTTTGCTATAGACGGTCTCGTCGTGCAGGGGGCCGTTGACCTTCCGCGAGACGCGGTGGGAGACGACCATGTTTTCGACGGCGCGGCGGACGTCGTCGAGGAAGCCCGACCAGGGCGGTTTGATCTCATCCCGATCGAAGCGTCTGCCGGGGATGGCATGAGCGGCGGCGGAGCTGAGCATCTTGACGGTCTTGGGCGAGGTGAGGGCGATGCAGACGGCGTCCACAGCGTGGTGGCGGTGGTCGTCGCGGGATTTTTCGCCGCCGTCGCCGAGGATTTCATTGAGGTGGAACTCGTCGCGGATGTATTTGGTTACCTGGCCTCGTCCGGCCTGGACGGGTCGCGTGCCGTTGGGGGCGACACCGGCCTGGTCGGTTCCATAGAGGAGGCCGAGGTATCGGACGGCGAGTCGGGAGGCGTAGCGGGTGTCGTTGAGCTGGCGGGAGGAGTAGTCCTCGATGCTTTCGAGGTTTGTGATCTGGAAGCGTTCGAGTTTTGCGCGGGCGGCGTCGCCGCGGAATTTTCGGACGCGCTGGAGGATCTGGTCCCATTTCTCCGGGTTTGCGCCGTATGCCTCCCAGGGGCTGCGGTTGCGCTTGACGTTGCGGTTCTCCTCGACGTGGCAGAGGGTCTTGTTCATGAAGGAATTGTCCATGCACCGGCTGAGGGGGATGATGTGCTCGACGTCGAACTGCGGGGCAGGGCCGAAGAGGGAGGCGGGGTTGATGGTCTTGCCCGTGTAGGGGCATTGCCATTCGCATTCGTCGGCGAGGAGCCACTTTTCGATGTCCGCGCCGGAAGGCTTGGCGATGCCGGCCTCCGCCAATAATCGTTCCACCGCCTTGTCCCTTGCCTTGCGGTTCTGCTGGTACTGTTTGGAGATGCGTTGCCGGTCCTTGCGGGGCTTTTTGAGGTCGCGGGCAAGTTCGACGCGGATCATGGCGGGCTTGCCATAGGCGCGGATGACGGCGTTGACGACCTTTCGTACCTCGGTAAGGGCGCGCGAGACGGCGGGGTTTCGGATGTCGGGAACGCGGTCGTCGGTGAGCGGGGGGAGGAGCTCGGCGGATTGAGGCGCGCCCTGTTCGCCGTAGATTTCCTTGCGGGCGGTGGCATAGCGCGTGCCCTGTTCCATGAGGGGGAGGAGTTTTTCGATGGCCCGGCGGGAGAGGTTGCAGTGGCCCTGCTCCAGAGGGACTTTGCCGAATTCCTGGGCGGATGGTTCGTCAAGCCCCCATGCCTTCCTGCCGCGGCGGGCGAGGGCGTTGTCCTTCTGAAAACTGAGGATATCCTGGACGATGCGGTCTTTGTCCTCGGATGAGAATTTGCTCCATCTGTCGCCAAAGATTTTGATGAGTTTTGCGGCGGTGCGGTTGCCGATGAGTCGTTCCTCGCTGGCCTCGAAGTTGAACTCGATCCACTTGGGGAGGCCGAGGAGTTTGCGTATTTGCGGGAACGTGCGGTCGCCTTTCGCCTCGAGTTCGGGGATCAGTTTGGCGCGCTCCTCCGGCGTCAGGGGGCGCTCATCCTCGATCTCGCCCGTTTCGGTATCCACGCCTTTCAGCTTGAGGTCGTTCACCTTTTGCAGGAGGCGGAAGCGCTGGACGATGAGGAGGGCGAGGGCGGCGCGCTTGCGGCCCTTCTCCAGCTCGCAGTCGCCGATGGTATCCCGGTCCCATTTGAGCGGGCGCTGGAAGAAGATGGCGCGGCGCAGCGTTTTCTTGAGATCATCTGTGAGGATGCTGGGATGGTGCGGGGTTTGCGCGGCCCATATCGCCTCAAACTCATCCCAATACATCTGGCGAGAGGTCCATCGGGCGCGGATGCGTTCATCTTCCGGGTCGAGTTTGGAGAAGTATTCGCCCAGGGTCCTTGCGCCGGATGCCTGTATTCTGGCGAGAAGGTCTTTGATACCTTCCTTGACCTTGCCCTCATCCTTCTCTTTGGCCGCATCCCTGGGTGCGGTCTTGCGGTTGCTGATGAAGCCTCTCCGGTGCGCCAGATGGTAGAGGGCGCGGCCCAGGTCATAGGCTTCCAGCTTTGCGTCGAGCGCGCGGGCGCGGAGGAAATATGGGACAGTGTGTCCGAGCGAAGCCCCGACCTTTTCGGTCCCTCCGCCATAGCAGGAATAGACGACCAAATCGCGCGCCTCGCACAATCGCTGCCGCACCCCCTTGTCTGTCAGGTCGGCTTTCGGCAGGAGACCATTTGTCTGAAGCAACGTGGCAAGTTTGTCCAGCCGCCGGGCGCGACGGTCCAGCATCCGGCGGTGCATCCTGGCCTCGCGGCGCTTGACGGCGCGCGAGGCGTCTTGGCCAGACTCGATCTCGCCTTCCACGCCGGCGTCGAACGCCCGGACGCCGATGCTCAAGAGGCCGGCCGCCTCATCATCGGCAACAGGCATCACCGACCATCCCACCGAGTTCGCCCCGACATCCAGCCCCAGCACGTATCGCCCAGCACACAGATTTTCCATCGTTTTCCCCTTGACAAATACCCATTGGTGGACTATACTGTTTGTAGTTATACCAGAGCGGCGATTGTTCCGCAAGTTACAGCAAGGAACTTTCGTTCCGCAGGCTACGCTCTTCGGAGCGACCCGAACGCCCCTCAATGGGGCGTTCTTTTTTTGGAAAAGAGGGGGATGCGGTTGGCCTCACTTCACGGTATAATCTGGTTGTGACCACGGCGGAGATGAGCACCCGGTGACGTTCTCAAGTGATTCTTTATCCCTTTAGAGAAGACCATCATGCAGGATTCTGAAGTTACGTTGAAGAAGCGGATACACCAACAGGAGACCATTTCGGTTGCCTCGGGCTCGACAGGCATGAGCCGGGAGAAACTGTGCGAACTCTCGGCGGCCGGGCACGATCTGATCTTCATCGATGGCCAGCACAGGCCCATTGACGAGAAGGAACTGGCCGGTTTCTGCAAGGCGGCGGCGGAGGCGGGCCTGCCGGTCGTCCTCCGGATCAGGCATCCCGACGAGGCGTTCCTCGCGGGCAGGTATCTCGACTTCGGGCCGATCGGGATTGTCGTGCCTATGGTCGAGCGCGAGGAGACGGTCCTCCGCGCCGTCGAGTCCTTCTACTATCCGCCCATCGGCAGGCGGAGCTGGGGGCCGGGCAACGCATACGGATGGGGGCAGTTCGCCAAGGGGTTCCCCTACGCGGAGTGGTGGAACAGCCACGGCATTCTGATGATCCAGTTCGAATCCCTTCCCGCAATCCTTGGAGCGGAAAAGTTGATCAAACCGGGGGTGGACATGGTGGTGTTCGGGGAGTGCGACCTCACGCTCGACCTCTCCGCCAGGGCGGATGCGCCGTTCAAGACATTCGAGGAGTGCCGCAATCACGTGGTGAAGGAAACCCAGGGCATGGACGTCAAGATCGGCGCGAGCAACTCGCCCCTCGGAAAACTGTGAAAGCTGGATTGTGTGCGCCGCGTCGGGCATGGGGGTTTACTAATCACGGGCGAATTAGTAGAATATCGTGCGGATGTTCTGAGACGTAATGACGGAATACAGATTCGGATCAACGAGGCAGCAAACCCCATGGCGAAAGACAACGCGGGCAAGAGTGACAAGAGCAAGGACGAAGTCGGCGGGTCTGCTCACGCCAAGGACTTTATCCGCGAGGCGATTGACGAGGACCTGAAAAGGGGACGCTTCGACCATGTTCACACCCGATTTCCTCCCGAGCCGAACGGCTATATGCACATCGGCCATGCGAAGGCGATCTGCATCAACTACGGCATCGCGAAGGAGTACGGCGGGAAATTCAACCTCCGCTTCGACGACACAGACCCCACGAAGGAGGAAGAGGAGTACGTCCAGTCCATCATTGAGGACGTGCGCTGGCTCGGCGCGGACTGGGAGGATCGCCTCTTCTTCGCATCGGACTACTTTGGACAGATGTGTGAGTATGCCGTGGACCTGATCCGGAAGGGCATGGCCTACGTGGATGACCTGACGGCCGATGAGATCCGAGAGCACCGCGGTACGCTCACTGAACCGGGCAAGGAGAGTCCATATCGCAACCGGTCCGTAGAGGAGAACTTAGACCTCTTCGAGCGGATGAAGAACGGCGAGTTCCCCGACGGAGCGCGCGTGCTCCGGGCGAAGATTGACATGGCCTCGCCGAACCTAAACATGCGCGACCCGGTCATGTATCGCATCCTCCACGCATCGCACTACCGGACCGGCGACAAGTGGTGCATCTATCCCATGTATGACTGGGCGCACGGACTGGAGGATTCCATCGAGGGCATCACGCACTCGCTGTGCAGCTTAGAGTTTGAGAACCACCGGCCGCTCTACGACTGGTTCCTCGATGCGCTCGGTATCTATCACCCGCGGCAGATCGAGTTTGCCCGGTTAAACATGACCCATACAGTGCTCAGCAAGCGATGGCTGGGGCAGTTGATCGCGGAGGGATACGTGAGTGGCTGGAATGACCCGCGCATGCCGACGCTATCCGGGCTGCGGCGGCGCGGCTACACACCGGAGGCGATCCGGGCCTTTCTTGAGCGCGCAGGCATCGCCAAGACGGACAGCATCGTGGACGTGCAGCTTCTCGAACACTGCGCGAGAGAGACACTAAACAAGACCGCCCCCCGTGTCATGGCCGTGCTGCGTCCCCTGAAGGTCGTCATTGACAACTATCCGGACGATCAGGAAGAGGAACTTGACGCCGTCAACAACCCCGAAGACCCGAACGCCGGCACGCGGAAAGTCCCCTTCTCCAAGGTCATCTACATCGAGCAGGAGGACTTCATGGAGGAGCCGCCGAAGAAATTCTACCGTCTGTCCCCGGGCCGTGAGGTGCGGCTGCGCTACGCCTACTTCGTCACCTGCGTGGATGTGGCGAAGAACGAGAAAGGCGAGGTGGTCGAGCTGCACTGCACCTACGATCCCGAGACGCGCGGCGGCGACGCGCTGGACGGTCGGAAGGTGAAGTCCACGCTCCATTGGGTCTCCGCCGCCCACGCCGTCGAGGCGGAGGTGCGCCTATACGACCATCTTTTCACGAAAGAGAACCCGATGGAGGAAGAGGATTACAGGGCGGCGTTCAATCGGGACTCGATCAAGGTCCTGGGCCCCTGCTATGTCGAACCGAGTCTCAAAGGGGCCGCACCGGGGCATCGCTGCCAGTTTGAGCGTCTCGGCTATTTCTGCGTTGATCCCGACTCGACGGACGAAAAGTTGGTTTTCAACCGCACGGTGACGCTCAAGGATGAATGGGTGAGGATTCAAGAGCGAATGCAGAAGAGATAGGATCGCTCAAAATGAATCCCCACGTAATTCAGCCGTGCGAAGGGGTGGAAACTATGCGCCTATTGTTGCACGCCCCCTGACTCAAGTTGAAGCAGTTTTTCCAAGGACCGAATTGCCCTGGGCAGTTCCTCCTCGGCAGCGATTAGGATCAGATGCCGTGTCTGCTCCTTGGGTACTGTTACACGCACATATCGCCCGTCCATTTTGCACGGCCCATGGTCCAACCAGCGCCATTTGCCGTCTTGCATCTCCCCCGCTTCCGCCGCCGCTCCTCTGCTCAATACCTCCGACAGGACCTTGATCTCGCCGGAATGAAACGGCATCACGAGCAATGCGGAGGACTTGACGATGGGCATGCCGTCGAGCGCGGCGATCATCACATGGATGTTGCCCTCGACGAGGCGTGTATCGCCCTGCATCACATCGCCGTGCGTTTCGACCGCAAGCACTTGCCCCTTTGCGTCCAGGACCACCGCGCCGGGCAGCCGAGGGGGAACGTCAAGCGAGATGCCCGGCTCCACGTCGGACAGGGTTACCCGCTCGTAGGCGTCGTCCTCGCCGTTGAACACGACATAGAGCCGCCCGCCGCCCGGCGTCGCCTGCCGGTGGACATGCAATGTCGGCTTGTCGGGAGTCATGGCGATGCGTTCCACGCCGGCAAAGCGGAGGAAGTGGCGGTATCGCGCCGTCTCGGTCGGCTCGGCATACAGTTCGATCGGGTCGGTGGAGAAATAGACCTTGCCTTGCCCGAACTGGTTGACCACGGCGAGGGGGTGGACGCCGTCAAGCTCGGGCACGCGCTCGGCGGCGATGGGGTCCACCTCGATGCATGGCCGTCGCTCGACCTCGGCCACATCCACCGCCGTGGCCTTCTCGACCATCACGTTCGGGTAGTTCTCCCGGACGAATCGGACGCCGCACAGTTCCTCCAGGCGTCGGGTGCGCGTCCGATCCCGATGGGGGTCGTAGCTGATGTCGCCGGAGAGGTAAACCACTCCCCCCCGGCGCACGAAATCGCAGAGATGATCGTATGTATCATCCGATGGACAAAACGGAATTGGATAGACAAGGACGCGCGCACTATCCGGCAGCCTGTCCAGACCGCTCTCGTTGATCGCCGCAAACTCGACATGACACTTCACCAGCATGTCAATGCCGTTGATGATAGCCTCGGTCACGCGCTTGCTCTGCCCGCCGAGGCGGTGGCTGTCGGCAATGACGAAGTATATCTCCGGCTGATCGTATTTGGGCTGGACCAGCCGGAAGAAAAAGGCGCAGTTGCGATAGACACTGAGCAGGTCCCGCTGCACATGGCGATGGGCGTGGATCAGGCCCATGGAGAAGACCAGCTCCGCCGAGTCGCTCCACAGCCAGTTGCAGACCGACGAGCCGCCCAGGCCGAAGGTCTCGTGCGCCATCTGCATGAAAAGCCGGTTCGCCTCGTCCGGCTCCACAATCCACGGGGCCTTCTTGTAACCGTTCGTGCGGTACATCCCCGGATGGAAGTTGACGCCGAACTCCCCGACGCTCAGGGACCGGCCGAGGGAGCGCTGGTCAATGAATCTCAGCCGCTTGGCGAGATCGTCCGGCTCGACGTAGGCATGGAGGTTGGCGAAATCGAGGGCGTCGTTGCCCAGCCAGCGCTCGGCGGCGGTCTCGGTTGGGAGGTAGCCGACGGTGATCGGCTTTTTCGCGCCCTTTCGCAGGGCCTCGGCGTTTGCGTTGATCCACCGTTCAAGCGCCCACACCCGCGCCCGCTCGAAGTCGAGGGCGGACTTGTCGTCCCAGGCGAGATGCCACATCTTATCCCCCGGCAGGGGGACTTTTCCGAGTTCAATCTGCGGATCCACCTGTCCCCACGCAGCGCGGAGCGCCTCGGTGGATTCATACCTCGTTTTCAGATAGCGGTTGAACAACGCCACGGCGTCCGGGTCCTTAGTGGTGTGGGGATGAAAGAGGAACGGCTCGTTTTGGATATCCCACATGAGGCCCGGGACGGCGGCGTAGCGCCTGGCCAGCATCTCGCACCAACGCTGCTCGGCGGCCAGGTCGGCGTCGTTCAGCTCCACTTTGATATGATCGTGGGCGCTGAGGAAGAGAATGACCTGGTGCTTTTGCGAGAGTTGAACCAGCGCGTCGAACCGGCGCAGCAACCACTCCGGTGGGTTTGAAATGTCCTGCATGGCGAAGCCCGGCTTCTTCTCCCCCGCCTCGCCTGTGAGGTGGAGGATGCGGAGGACGTTCATGCCATTGTCGCGCATCAGGGCGAAGTCCTTCTCCCACCGCTCCGGGTTCTGGTCCAGCGAGCGGAACAAGACGGCGTAGTGGTTCGACCCGCACAGGAGCGTCGGCCGGCCGTCAATGGTCACGTAGTTGTCTGCATAGCCCAGCTTCGGGCCGCGCGCGACGACGGCATCGTTCCACACGACAAAGGCGTTTGTCATGGCGTCAATGACCTTTTCCCCGCATGTCAACGTCACGCGATAGCGATAGAGATCGGTCTTGAACGCCTCCGGCTTCCATGCGAACTCGACGGCCTGCGTCGAACCCGCTTCGGCATGGACGGTTTCCGCCATCGTGAAAATCGGGGGCCTGCCCTCCGTCTCGATGATCTCGATCGTGAGTTCTATGTCCTGCGCCGCCTTCCCGAGGTTCGACACATTCACCGTCATCGTCACCGGCTCGCCCTGGCGGTAACAGTAGTAGTTGCTTGTCAGGTCGTGCAGGAACGCCCTCGTGAGCATCCGATCAATGACGGCGAGGAAGAGCTTGCCCATCGCCTCGTCCGTGGGAGCGAAGATGTCCTTCGAGTTCACCCCGAAGAAGGCCCACGCGGAGCCGCGAAACGGCGGGCCGTAGTTGAACACGATGGCGCCGATACTCCCGCGCAGCCGGTCATAGCCGTCGAAGGCGTCGAGGAGGGGAATCCATCGCCGCGACGCCTCGTTCGCCCAGGTCTTCGAGCAGATCATCGCCGCCGCCGACCAGCCGCGCAGATCGCCGGTCAGCCGGACCTCATCGGCGACGATATGCTGCCCCTTGCTGGTTTGAGCATGGTCCACGCGCGCAAGGGGATACGACGCGTCGAATACGCCCACCTGGTCCTCGCGGGTATGCAGAATCCCCGCGCCCGCGCTGTAGCCGTACCGCGTGTTCAACATGCGGTTGTCAATGACCGTCACATCCACGTCGTCGAACCAGGCCTTTCCGTAACCGTATAGGATGCAGTTGAACATGGCGTAGGCCGTCCCCTTCGGGATCTCGCCAACGCAGGTCCGCTCGGTCCAGTCGTTTGTCCCTGTGAGGTCGGTTGAGCTTTGGGTGAAGGAGATTCGCTTGCCGTCCTTGTCGAAGAAGCAGAAGCCGATGTAGGCGAAGCCGTCGCGGACGTTCTCGGTCTTGATGTGCGCCTTGCCCATGACGGACTCGCCGGGTTTTGCGAATGCGAATCGGCGGGAAAGGATATACCAGTTCTTCTTCGCCTCGTCGGACACCGTGATTCGGTAGGCGTGTTCGCCGTTGCGTTTGACGTCCGACACGCGCTCGAACGACACCCCCGCCTCCTGCGACCGCGGCGCCCAGTGGTCCATCTGCCCGTTTTCGAAGCCTTCCCGGAAACCCTGTGCGGCCTCGGGTCCCTTCAGGTGGTAGAGATCGTCGAAGGCATAGCCCCCCGTCGAGAAAAATGAGCCGCCCGCCTTGAGATACGCCTTCATCGGCTCGATGGCTTCGTAGGGGAAGGCCGAGCCGTGGGGCAGAATCACGAGGCCGATGTTCTCAACCGTCATCACCTTGGGATCAGCGAGGTCAGCCGCACGAATGAACCGGACCTCATGCCCCGCCGACTGCAACAGCGATGCGAAGTGGTCCGGCGAGGAAGGCGCGCTATTTCGGGTCGGCAGCGTCTCGTCTTTCAGGACGGCGATCCTCGCCTTCGGCGCGGCGTGGAGACAGGTGGAGAGCAGCAGCGACACCCAGAACAGACCCGAGGAAAAGAGAAAAAACCGACAGGTCATGACCGCCTCCTCGTTTTTTGCTACAAAGGGGATCTCACAAGCGGTATAATATCGCCGTTTAATCCGACTGTCAACCATTCACGCGGGAGCGTCATGCAAGGCAGGAAGAAACTGATCCTCTTCTCGCTGATTTGCCTGAGCATGGGGATGCTCTTTCATGGATGTTCCAGTCGCGATCCCGGCCAGCCTACGGAGGAGATGTACGCTGCGCAGACCGCCGCCTCCTCAAGCCTCGGCATCATCCTGATGCGAGAAACCGAGTGCATCCAGGACAAGTTGGTCAATCAGGATAAAGATGGCAGGGGCGAGTTCGCCCTCCTGGGCGAACTGGCGGGCGAGATCGTCCCGCGCGGCAGCTCCTTCGGAACGCCCATCAAGAACCCATTGCTTGCATCGGGGTACAGGACGGGCGGCGCGAACGGCCCGGGCTATGCCCACCGGCAGGGCTATTACTTCCGCATCTACCTCCCCGCCACACCCGACACGGCGGGCGACGACCGAACGCTTGGCGGCACTCCCACAAGACCGGGGCCGGAGGTCCGGCGGGACGTGGTGAACTTCCAGGAGAAGCACTTCGCCCTCTATGCCTGGCCCCAGCGCAGCGGGACCATCCCGGAGTACGCCCTCGCGTTCTTCATGAACGAGTCGGGGCGCATTTATCACCAGATCGGCACGAAGTACATTGGAGAGGACAATCCCCCGCCCGCGGAGGCCGCCTACGCGGGACCAGTCTTCACCAGCGAGATCCACACATCGGCGTGGAAGCCGATCTATGGAGCGGAGAAAGAAACAGGGAAGACATTTTAGGCATTCCCCTTGCACTTTACTCCCGATCCTTGCGATTTTCCGCTTCCTCGGTCTGCCGATGCCGCCGACACTGCCGCAAACCCGCACGCACACCGAGAAACAATAGGACCAGGATGACCGCCTTGCCCGGCAGGACGAGGAGGCGCGGCAGGCTCAGCCGCGACGCAACCTCCTCAACGAGGTTTTTTCGTCCTATCAGAATGCTGCCCCAGGAGAGCGACGTCGTGACATCGCCCCCCAGACCGGCCTGCTTGCGGTTAAGGGAGAGGTACTGTCCCTGGATGAGGAAGCCGCTGAGGGGGTGGATGTAGTCGTCCTTCGGGTCGGTCTGGAGATCAATGGAGGCGTCGTAGCCCCGCCACTGGCCCTGCGCGTCCGCGGCCTCAAGCCAGGAGTGCGCCGAGCCGAGCGTGTCCGCCGTGGTGGCAAACCCTCGTACCCATCGGACGCGCTTCGCCTTCTCCATCAGGTGGGTGTGGGTGCGCATAGTGAAGAGGGCGAGGGCGTAGGTGGCGCCGCAGTAGTCGAAGCACACGCCGGTCTTGGTCTGGAGGAGATGGTTGATGCCGGTTGCATCCGTCTCGCCCACGGAGAACCGGCGGCAGATTTCGGCGTGGCAGGCGTGGATCAGATCGAGGGCCGAGGCGGTAGATGTGAGCTGCTGGAGGTTGCGCTCCAGTCGCGCGAGATCAACGGCTGCGGCGATGCGGTCCTGCCCCTCCCGCGACAGGTATTGCTCCACCGGCCCGTTGAACGGCAGCGAGAGCGCTTTTGTCCCGGTGTAGAAGACGTTTGCCGCCCAGTATGCAAGGATCGCGGCGAATGTGGAGTTCAGGAGGATGCGCCATTTAGCCATGAGGCTGCCTATGCCCGCCTATGACGACAATTGCTTCAGCTCCTCGGCGATCTCGGGATGCCACTTGGTATTCTCGTCAAGGGCGAGGCATTTTTTGAGTGTGCGTCTCGCGTCGGCATGGCGCCCCTGGGCCTTCTGGACCATGGCGAGATGGAACCGCGCGTCGCCGTCGTTTGGGTCCAGCTTCAGGGCCGCTTCGAACTCGGCCTCGGCCTGGCCGAATTCTCCCTTGAGATATGAGGTCATGCCGCTTCGGATATGCCGGTCCCGTTCGGCCTGTGTGCGCCGGGTTCGCCCCCGAAAGCCAAGACGGATCGTCTCGATCAATCCCATAGCCCACGCGACGCCGCCGGCCGCGATGGCGAGGATGAGCCATCGGTCGTCACAGACGTAGGCGGCCTTGCCCACAAGCAGGCGAAACACCGCGAGAAGGGTGAAGAAGCTGCAGCTTGCCAGAACAAATAGGCCATTGACTGGGCGGCCCAGGATAATCTGGCCCAGCCCGGGAACTACCAAGGCGGCAAGGATGGCGAGTTTTTCCTTCACCTCTTCCATGTCTCCAATCCAACGGACATCAACGCCGGAGGGATTATACCATGTCTTTTGCCGGAATCAACAGGGGAGGGCCTGGGGGAGCCGCATGGCGAAAAAACGCGATCCCAAGCCCTTATGCGCTCCGAAGGACCGATTTGGGCGTTTCTATGAGAACGCTCTCATTTTCGACCATTTTTCCCATTTTTCAGGTTGACAGATTCTGAAACCACGAGTACACTCTATTACATCGAGCAATTTAGCTTTGGAAACCGTGCTCTGAGGCGCCCGAAATGACCTCTACCAGCTACAAGGGCCCGAGGGCTTCGGTGGACATTTGCGCTGAGAAGCTCGTCGCGTTCTCGGACTATCTGGTCCTCCGCGACTCGAAGGCGCAGTCCCAGAAGCCCGGGCTGATGCCTCTTGTCACCCCAAGGGGCCAACGCCTTCGGGTGCGGGACGACTTCACCCTGTGCTGCGAGTACGTCATCTCTCCCGATCAGGGTACCCGGTTCCTCGACGTAACCAAGGACCCCAACGATATCCACGCGAAGGCGCAGATCACCCCCGGCGCAATGACCGTGGCGAAGATGCTGGTGCCTCTCGAAATTCTGGCCCCGCGGCTCAAGATCAACTCGTTCCGCACCAAGTTCACCGCTGCCGCATTCTATGGCGAGCGAACCGTGAATACGATGCGGTGGCAATACCAAGACGAGAGGTCTGTGCGGATTGACGCCACCGCCTACCAGATGCAGCGGCCCGTGGCGACGGCGTCCGTCCTGGCCGAAATCTGCCGCGAGTCCGCGTACATCGAGGAAGTGAAGGAGCGGAAGGTTAATCAGGAACAGCTCGACCGAGTGGTCCGTTTCCTGGAGGCCCTCGGCGTCGAGCCGGAGGCATACTTCGAGAAGGATGGATTGATTGACTTCACCTACCCATTCGCCTTCATGGCCTCCCTGCCGCCGGGCGAGATCGTCCGCCGGCTCGAGGGCCAGGGCGGCATGATCAACGTCCTCTCGCTCGACATGAGCGACAGGGCGAAGATGCCCATCACCGGGCGATCCGGCCCGGAGGTGCGCCTGCAGGAAGGTCGCCTGCGCGACTCCTTCCGTCGAATCATCACGTCCATTGTGGATGGCATCGTCACCTACTACCGCGGCGCCGCCGTCGTCAACCCCATCGCATCGTTTCAGTAGAGCCCCTGTTGCACTTCCTTCCGTCTCTTATCGCTTGACAAACCGCACGCATGGGCTATACTCGCCTTGCCTATTGAACAATCTGGAGAAGGCTTGATATGAGCCAGAACAAACACATGAAACCCGATGTCATCGTCGTCGGCGGCGGACTCGCCGGCGTGGCGGCGGCAACAGCCGCGGCGAAGGCCGGAGCGGCGGTGCTGCTCGTCGAACGCCAGCCATTCGCCGGCGGCGTGAGCACCGCGAGCATGGAACCGTGCCTGTGCAATTTCTTCCACAACACCCGGCAGGAACTCGTCGTGCGCGGCCGGCCGCTGGAGCTGGTCGAGCGAATGGTCAAGCTCGGCGCCGCCCACAAGAACTGGGACAAGCACCGCGGCCACATCGTCTTCGACGTCGAGCTGGGCAAGGTGGCCATGGACGATATGCTGGAGGAAGCCGGGGTCGAGATCCTCTACGACACCCTCGTCACCGGCGCGATCATGGAGGGCAACAAGGTGACAGGGCTTCGCATCGCCAACCGCTCCGGCGAGCAGGCGGTCCGCGCTGGATGCGTGGTTGATGCGACGGGCGACGCGGACGTGGCGCACTATGCCGGCGCGCCGCTCCACGTCGGGCCGGGCCAGTCCATGCCGCACAGCTTCGTCTTCCGGCTGGGAAACGTGGACCTCGATACGCTCGCGAAATACATCAAGGACAACCCGTCCGAGTATGTGCCGACGGGGGACCTCGGGCTGACGCTCGATGAGGCGCTCGATTTCTACGAGGACACGGGCGTCCTCTACTTTATGCACTTCGGCGCCAAGAAGATGCAGGCCATCCAGCAGCCGGTCCAGCGCGGGGAGTATCCGGTCGAGTGGGAGGGGTTCAAGAACATGGACGCCTTCCAGATGCACGGCATCCGATGGAACAACACACTCGTCATCAACACAGGTTGGTTCATGCTGCACGAGCCCGACGGCGCCGCCATGTCCGACTACCTGCGGCGCGGGAGGAAGATGGCGCACTACGTCGCCGCGTTCCTCAAGGACCATCTACCGGGGTGCAAGAAGAGCTTCGTCTGCGCCACGGCGAATGCGCTGGGGATTCGCCGAACGCGGTGGCTCAAGAATGACTTCGTCCTGACGCGTGAGATCTACGACAGCGCACCGACCTTCCCCGACGCCGTCGGCAGAGGCGTTCATGTTGAGATGGGCACGCTCCACCTCACGGACAGGACCTTCGACATCCCGCTGCGCTGCCTCATGCCGCAGAACGTGGACGGCCTCATCATCGGCAGCGGCCGGAGCACGTCGTCGGCCCCGGCGGAACTGCTCCGCACGATGCCGGTCACCATGATCGTGGGCCAGGGCGCGGGCGTAGCCGCAGCGGTATCCGTGAAGGATGGCGTCGCGCCACGGCGCGTGGACATCAGCCACGTTCGGAGGGAACTTGCGTCGCAGGATGTCCGTCTGGACTGACCCCGGACCTTCGCACTATGCCCATCCTTCGGCTGTTGCGAAGGCAACCGCGCCGTGCTATCATGTCCGCACACGGCGCATACTCTGTAGCATGGGAGGGAGCATACGATGAAAAACGATGAGATCGGCATTGGTATTGTTGGACTCGGTATCGGCAGGAGCCGGGCGAAGCTTGTCAAGCAGACCGACGGCGCGCGGCTCGTCGCCGTCTGCGATCTCGATGAGGGGCGCGGCAGGAAGGCGGAAAAGGAGTTTCAGACCGAGTGGATTCGCGACTACGACGAGATGCTCGCGCGCAACGACATCGACGTCGTCATGGTCATGACGCCCAGCGGCATGCACGCAAAGATGGGCATCCATGCCGCGCAGGCGGGGAAGCACGTCGTCACCACGAAGCCCATTGATGTCAAGCTCGACGCCATCGACGCGCTTATCGCCGCGTGCGACCAGGCCGGTGTGCGGCTCGTCACCGACTTCAACTTCCGCTACCTCGCCAACAACGTCCGCATCCGGCGGGCCATCGAGGAGGGTCGCTTCGGCAAGATGATCTTCGGCGAGGCCCGGCTGAAGTGGTATCGTTCCCAGGACTACTACAGCGAGGGCGCGGGCTGGCGCGGCACGTGGGCCATGGACGGCGGCGGCGCGCTCATGAACCAGACCGTCCACCAGATCGACCTCTTGCAGTGGTTCATGGGCGACGTGGAGAGCGTCGCCGGCCAGACGGGCATCTTCACCCACAAGATCGAGACCGAGGACATCGGCATGGCCCTGCTTACGTTCAAGAACGGCGCCTTCGGCATGATCCTGGGCACGACGACCTACCCCTTCGGCAGCATCGAGCCGACCATCGAGATCCACGGCGACGCGGGCGCCGTCGTCAGCGCGCGGGGCGAGCTGGAGACATGGCAGTTCGCTGACAAGGAGTTTGAAAAGCAGGAATTCACCTACGACGGGCCGACGAACATCGCCGAGGACGTGGTAGGCATGTTGCGCGACGGCAAGAACCCCATGGTCACCGGCCCCGAGGCGCGCAAGGCCGTCGAGATCATCCTGGCGATCTACGAATCCGCAAAACGCGGCGGCGAGAAGATCACGCTGCCGTTGTGAAAAGTCGTCTTGGACTCACTTCTTCCCGAACGGCCAGGCGAGGCCGACGAGGCCGGGGTAGTCGTACTCGGGGTTCGTGGGATCGAAGTCCTTGTCGCTGAGCTTGACGTCGGTCTTTATGTTGCCGGAGATGTAAACCCACCCCAACAGCTGGTCCCAATCGTAACCCGCCACCTTGACGGGAAGCATGTACTCCGTGTCAATGTAGATCATCGTCATGTAGACGTCGTAGTCGTCCCGCCTCTCGAGAAGGCGGCAGAGCACTACTACCTCGCGGTCGTTCACCTTCTCGACGCCCATGACCTTGATCCGCATGTCGCCGCGCTTGCGCGCCTTCTCGCTCATGTCGAAGAGCGACTTCGTCGCGTTGCGGATGCCCGCCTGCTTGATCGTCCTCCGGCTGCGCTTCTTCGCCTCGGCGCTGTCAGGGTCGAGCTTGATAAACACATTCAACGGACCGACATACTCGTGGAGCACCGCCTTGCCCTTGTTCTTCCCCTCGACGTATATCACCTCGCGTCCCTTGTTCGGCTCCTCCGTCCATTTCATGTAGAGGCTGAACGGTTCGGCGCGATACTTCAGGAACATCGTCTCAGTCTTTTGAAGCTCGCCTCCGACCCGTTCCCGTTTCGTGAATGTCTGAGTGAACTGGTCGAGCTTCTGGCTCCGCGCCAGGCAGGCGGTGAGAATATCCATGGGGTCCTTTTTCAGAAGCTCCTGCGCCGCCTTGGAAGGCTCTCCGCACACAGCAACCGTCGGCAAGCCAAGAAGGACCAGACAGGGAAGAGCAAAGACGGCAAGAACACGCAGCGGTGAAGCGGTCACGATGGCGAGCCTCCCAGATAAGATAACAGTTTGACATCCATAGCCGAAAAAAATATTATATCTTATTTGCTTTTGATTTTCCACTGCAAAGCGGCCTGGCAAAGGATTTACGCAAAGATGAAACAATGCGGGATGGAACCTCTGGATTTTAACCTTCCCACACAGATCGCCTTCGGCTGGGGCCGCGCTTCCGAGGCCGGCGAGCTTGCTGCGCCCCTCGGCAGGCGGGCATTGCTCGTGACCATGAAGGACCTCCCCGCCGGACCGCGCATCGCCGACATCCTCCGAAAGAGCGGGATCGAGGTCGAAATCTTCGACGGCGCGGAGTCGGACCCCAGCATCGAGTGCATCGCCGCCGCCGCGCCCAGGGTCCGCGAGGGCCGCTTCGACTTCCTCGTCGGCGTCGGCGGCGGGAGCGTCATTGACACCGCCAAGGCCCTCTGCCTCCTGGCCCGCGGCAAGGGCAGCGCGTGGGACTACACCATCGAGACGGGCGACGACCGACGCATGGGCGGTCCCGACACGCCGCCGCTCATGGCCATCCCCACCACCTCCGGCACAGGCAGCGAGGTGACCTTCATCGCCGTCATGACGAACAAGGGCCTGTCGAAGAAAGCCCCCATCCGCGACCCGATGATCTTCCCCCGAATCGCCCTCGTGGACCCCGAGCTGGCCTCGACGATGCCGCCCAAGCTCACGGCCTCGACGGGGTTCGACGCCTTCACCCACGGCTACGAGCGCTTCTTCGGCGGCGACCTGTCCATGCTCGTCCATGTCCTCGCCACAACCGGCATGAGGACGGTGGTCGAGAATCTCGAGACCGCCGTGAACGAGCCGGGCAACCGCGCGGCGCGGACGGCGATGTCCTGGGCGGCGACACAGTGCGCCATGGCCCTGGCCCCGCCGGCCGGCGAGGCGTGCCTGCACGTCTTCGGCCTGCCGCTGGGGGCGGTGGCGCATGTGCCCCACGGCCAGGCGTTGGCGGCTGTGATGCGCGTCATCACGCGGGAGGGCCTGCGGCGCATGCCCAAGCGCCGACCGGAGCTGGCGGCCATCATGGGCCTGCCGGAAGGGAGCGGGGACGAGGAGATTCTCGACTGCATCGAGGCATGGCTCAAGCGCATCGGCCTGCCGACGCGCATGAGCGGGCACGGCGTCACGAAGGACCAAATCCCCGCCCTCGTCGCCGCCATCAGCCGCCCCCGCATCGCCAAGGTCTTCGGCGACGACTTCGGCGAGGACGACATCAAGCGACTGTACATCGAGGCGCTGTAGGCAGAGTAGAAGAGCCTTCAATACTCGCCAGTGACAGACGAGTTGAACCTGACGATCTTCTCCCACAGGATTGTGCCGTCAGGTTGGCAGAACTCCTCGATGAATTCCTTCGTGAACACGTTCACGACCTTGGCATACTGCTCGTTAAACGCGTCGTTTCTCTCCTTGGCTCTGTGGCCGATGGGCTCAATGATGTCAGTGTACAGGGTATCCATTCCCGAAATGAATGACCAAAAACTCTGACCACACAGCTTTAGGTAATCTCCTTTGTCCTCATATTGAGGGCGGGTGTGTCGTCCGTATGAACAGCCATTGACAGCGCGTATGTCTCTCCCAGAGGCGTTTGTCCTAAGGATGCGCTTGGCCTTCCTGAAATCCTCTAACATTTTGTTGATCTGGCGGCTGTTCCCCCAATTCGGACCTGATTTGATGGTAACGATGTAGTAAACCCCGGATTTCTCAAACTCAAGATCTATGCCGTCCGCCGATGACTTCCGCCCCCCGTAGACATGGCCGCAAATGAAGATGGCGAGACCTTCGAGGAACTCACCAAAGATCGTCTCTTCCTGGGACGAAAGATGGGCATCGAGGATTGTCTTGACCAAATCCCCAGCGGTCTTGATGTTCTTCGCTTTGAAGAGGTATGGGTTCTTGCGTTTCAGAACACTTTTGAGGCTGAGGCCCCCGAGGCTCTGTAATCGGCGTTCATGGAAGCTTGGGATGTTTCTTTCGATGTACTCTCTTATTTCGTGTTCTTCTATTGGCTTCATATGTTGCAGGAGCCTCAAACAGATAATTTTGACCGCCGGCGGCCTTCTCGCGGGCCGCTTCACAGTACTCGGAAACAATATCGATTCCAACGGAGTTGCGCCGCAGAGACTGTGCGACTTCACAGGTCGTGCCCGAGCCAACGAATGGATCCAGAACCCAATCGGACTCGTCTGTGAAAAGCTTGATAAACCATTCCGGCAAGGACCGCGGGAAGGCGGCGCTGTGATTCTTGTTTCCGCACTCCGTGGCCAAGTGGAGAACGTTTGTCGGGTAAGCTCTCGTTCGGTTCCGCCAATTCGCAATGTTCTTGCCGAATCCGCTCCCTACCTGTGAGTCGTACCTGATCTTGTCGTTGTCGCCAAGGGACCTCAACCGCTTCTCGGCCCACTCCCCCATAGGAACCATGACCGCTTCTTGATTCATCTTGAAATTCTTGGTTTTGTTGAATTGTATGCAACGCTCCCAAGCGTCTCGAAACCTGTTGGGCCATTTGCCTGGGTAGCAATTCCTCTTGTGCCAGATAAACTCTTCTGTCCAAAGCCACCCTTGCTTGCGCATGGCAAGGATCAATTCGATGACATATGTATGGCGCTCCGCATCAACAGCCTTCTCTTTGATGTTCAGGACAAAGGTGCCCGATGGTTTCAGAACGCGAAAGAATTGTTCAGCACGGGGCAGGAACCATTCCACGTACTTGTCCGGGTGGATGCCCCCATAGGTTTTTTCGCGCCTGTCCGCATACGGTGGCGAGGTGAAGATCAAGTCAAAAAAGTCACCCTCAAAGGATTGGAGGACTTCGAGGCAATCACCCTGCTTGATTTGTGTCAGAATTTTCACCATGGCATCAGCAGTATAGCACAGGTTTTCCTGCCTTTCAAGATGGTCCTGATGCTGGATTTAGCAATGCGCCAGTTACTCGAAGACACAGCATCGCTTTCCAGAGACGCCGTTTTTCTTCAACATTTTGCTCTCAACGCAATCAATTCCTCCGACGCGCCGATGGATTTGAGGAGGTCTATGTACCAGGCGTGGAGCCGCTTGGCGATGGCCTGGTTCTTGCCGAGGACGTTCTTCTGCTGCTGCGGGTCGGAGGGGAGGTGGTAGAGCTGCGTCTCGCCGTTCTCGCCGCCGCAGTGGTAGGACCACTCCCCGTCGGTAATGCCGCTGTAGCAGATGAAGCTCGGATCGCCCGTGATGGACCCGGAGCTGACCGCGCACTCGCGCACGGAACTCTCGTTCCCGCGAATCACCGGCAGGAACGACCTGCCGTGCAGGTTGCCGGGGATGTCCACCCCGGCCATGTCGAGCATCGAGGCCATCATGTCCACCGGCTGGACGAGGGCGTCGAGGTCGCGGCGCTCCTTGATCTCCGGCATCCAGACGAGGAGGGGAATCCTGGCAATCTCCTCATAAAGCGGCCAGCCCTCCTTCGGTTTGAGGACGGTGTGCTTGCCGATGCGGCCCTGCTCGCCGAGGAGGAAGCCGTGGTCGGCGGTGAAGAGGATGGCGGTGTCGTCCATCAGGCCGAGGTCCTGCACCTTCTGGAGGAACATGCCGACCCAGCGGTCCACCAGCGTCACCGTGCCGGCGTAGAGGGCGACGGCGTGCTTGAGTTCGGCCTCGGTGAGGTAGTCGGTCCAGTCGTATCGCGGCCAGATCACCTCCTCGCCCTCGTAGCCGGGGTCGTAGATATCGCTGTACCACTGCGGCGGGAGCCACGGCTCGTGGGTCTGGAAGGTGTCAATATACATAAACATCTTGTCGTGCCTGTAGTTGCGCTCCAGCCAGTCGGCGGCGTTCTGCATCGTGACGGCGACGTATTCGTCGCGCTCGTATCGGCGGATGGTCTTGTTCTTGAGGTACTGCGCGCAGCCGGCGGGATTGCGCATCTTCTCCGGCTTGCAGGGGAGCTTGACCTCGATGGGGTCGGTCACGATCACATCGGGCACCTGCCCGCGCGTCCAGTTGACATGGCCGAAGCCCTTGTGATAGTTCATGCCCGGGGCGATGAGCTGCAAGTGGTCGGAGAAGAGGGCGGTGAGGTAGCCGTCCTTGCGGAGGATCTCCGCGATGGCCGTCTCGCCCGGTGGCATGGGCGCCCAGCCGTAGGAGTGGAAGACGTATCGTCCGGTCATCAGGTCGGCGCGCATGGGGATGGTGGGAAACGAACCTGCGTAGGCCCTGTTGAAGACGGCGGCCCTCTTGGCAAAGGCGTCGAGGCACGGCGTCCGCACCCAGTCGTTGCCGTAGCAGCCGAGGTAGTCCTGCCGAAGCGTATCGGCGACGATGACAATGATGTTCATGGTTTTTCTCTCGCAAGGTTTTTTATGTTACGATGCGCCCTTCATTTTTTATCCTCTGGTTTCGGGCCGGCTTTTCGCTTGCGCTTGCCTTTGCCCGTCTTTGCTGCGTCGAACTTCTCCGCGTTCACCGAGGCAAGGTAGTTGGTCAGGATGTCGTAGAGCGCGGCGGTTTTATCCGGCATGGTCGCGGCAAGGTCGTTTTGCTCGCCGATGTCCGTGGACAGATCGTAAAGCTCCTTCTTCCCCTCCGTCCAGTTGACGACGAGCTTCAGGTCGCCGGAACGAAACGCCGAGTAGCCGCGCTGCGGGCGATGAAAGACGAGTCCCGGCAGGGCGCGTTTGACGTCGCCCTTGCCCTCGTTCTCCAGCACGGCGCGCAGACTGCCGCCGTCAACCTCCGCCGGCAGAGGCCCCTTGCCGCCGGCGAGGTCCACAAACGTCGGCAGCAGGTCGTACTGCGCCACAGGCACGTGGGAGAAGCCGCCCGCTTTGATGCGCGGCCCGCGCGCGATGAACGGCACGCGGATGCCGCCCTCGTAGAGCCATTGCTTTGCGCCGCGCAACGGATAGTTCTCCGGCAGTCGCGCCCCGGCGGCAGGCGTGGCCCCCTCCTTGGCAGCCGCGAGCCGGTTGACATAGAGCGGGTCGTCCTTCTCGTGCGGTGCGCCGCCGTTGTCGGCGCTGAGAAAGACGTAGGTGCTGTCGGCGATGCCGAGCGCGTCAATTTTGTCGAGCAATTGGCCGATGCCTGTGTCGAGGTCTTCGAGCATTGCGGCCCACTCCAGCGGGAAGTCCCGCGGCGGCTGGCCTTTCTTTCGATACTTCTCGACGGTCGCCGCACGCGCCTGAATCTGGTGATGCGCGGCATAGTAGCTGACCTGCATGAAGAACGGATGTTTCTCGCCGACCTGCTTCTCCATGAAATCCATCGCCCGCTTCGTCATGCTGAAGATGAGTTTCGGATCGTCCTTCGGCTCCGGCGCGATCAACGGTTGGCGCTTGCGGTCCTCGTCAGCCATGCCGCCGCCGGTGATGTTGCCGGTCTCGCCGTCGCTTGCATCGTAGCCGGCCAGGTTGGGAGCCGGGATTAGTTCCCCCCACTTCCCGAAGTGCGCGCAACGGTAGTTCGAGTCCACCGCCTTGAGCGCCTTCGGGATCGTCAGATGCTGCGCGGGATCGAAGAAATCCGGAGGGTCGCACGGAAACTCCGTGCCGCGCAGGCGGGCGGGCGTCTTGCCGCAGAGCACGCCGCGGCGCGTCGGCGTGCAGATGGGCGCGGGGGCGTAACCGCTGCTGAACCTCATGCCGCCCATGGCCAGCCGCTCGATGTTCGGCGTCTCCAGATACGGGCAGCAGGACTCGGCGATGTTGGGATGCATCCGCACCGACGTCTCGGCCCAGCCATGATCGTCATTCAGGATGAAAATAAAGTTGGGTCTGCGACCGCCGGTCCCGGCCGCGTCCTGGGCCGTTAATATCCGCGGCATGAGGATGCCCGCCGCGCCGACGCCGAGCCCCGCAAGAACATTTCGCCGAGTCATGCGGTACTTCATGGGACTATTCATCCTTACCAGCGACTATTGAGCCTGGGAATGAGGATAAACTAATCAAATCACGACAACAGCTCGTTCGCGATCCGGTTCACCAGCTTGCCGTCCACCTGGCCCTTGTGCTCGGCCATGATGCGCCGCATGACCTTGCCGATGTCGCCCTTCGACTGCGCCCCTTCCTCCTCGATGATCTTCTGCACGAGGGCGCGGATGTCGTCCTCGGACATCTGTTGCGGCAGGTATCCCTCCAGGACGGCGATCTCGGCCTTCTCCTTGTCGGCCAGGTCGGTGCGGCCCGCCTTCTCATACTGCTCGACGGATTCCCCCCGCGTCTTGATGGCCTTCTGGATGATCCCAAGGATGTCGCCCTCGGCAAGGTCCTCGCCCTTCTCGATCTGCGCCGTCTTGATGGAGGACATCACCATCCGAATCGCCGAGAGCCGGATCTGCTCCTTGGCCTTCATCGCGGCCTTCATATCTTCACGCAGTTTGTCCAACATGGCTTCACCTCATGCAAGCATCTTGCGAATCTTCGCCGTAGTGGGTTTTCGGATGACGCCGCGCTCCGTGATGATCCCGGCGATGTACCTCGCGGGCGTAACATCGAACGCGGGGCTGTAGACCTTCACGTTCTTGGGGGCCGTGCGCTTTCCGAAGCCCTCCGTTACCTCCTCCGCAGCGCGCTCCTCGATGGGGATCGCGTTGCCGTTCTTCAGCGTCAGGTCGAACGTCGAGGTCGGGGCGGCGACGTAGAACGGCACGCCGTGTTCCTTCGCAAGGATGGCCACGCCGTACGTCCCGATCTTGTTTGCCGTGTCGCCGTTGGCGGCGATGCGGTCCGCGCCGACTACGATGAGATCAACCTTGCCTTCCTTCATCACCTGCGCGGCCATGTTGTCGCAGATGAGCGTGACGGGGATTTTCGCTTTCATCAATTCCCAGGCCGTTAACCGCGAACCCTGGAGGAGCGGCCGCGTTTCATCGGCATAGACGGCGATCTTCTTGCCCGACTCGTCGGCCGCGAACATCACGGCCAGCGCCGTGCCGTAGTCGCCTGTCGCCAGCCCGCCGGCGTTGCAGTGGGTGAGGAGCGTGTCGCCGTCTTTGACGAGCGTCGCCCCATGCCGCCCGATCCGGCGGCACATCTCCTTGTCTTCCTCGAGAATGGTCTTTGCCTCGTCGAGGAGGATCTGCTTCAGCTCGGGCACGGACTTGTCGCGGTTCTCGTCCGCCACGCGCTCCATCCGGTCGAGCGCCCAGAAGAGGTTCACCGCCGTCGGGCGGGACGTGGCGAGATAGGACGCGACCTTTTCGAGTTCCTTGCGGAACTGCCTGAAGGTCTTCGCCTTCGAGCGCTGGATGCCGACGACCGCGCCCATCGCCCCGGCGATGCCGATGGCCGGCGCCCCGCGAACGACGAGCCGCTTAATCGCGTCCCAGGCGCATTTTACGCTGTCGCAATAGACAAATTTGAATTCGTTGGGCAGGAGGGTCTGATCAACCATCTTGATCTTCCCCGGCAGCCCGCCCACCCAAGTGATTGTGGGAACCGGCATGTATGCGTTACCTCCTCGTCTTCTTCTTGATCTGTTGCTTCAGGTTCTTCGACTTCTCGACTACGGCGGCCGCCTGGTCCTTCTTATAGCTGGCCAGTTTCCTTCTCAGCGCGGGGTATGCCCTGCTGAGAATTTGCACGGCAAAGATCCCCGCGTTTCTCGCGCCGGAGCTGCCGATGCCCATGCACGCCACGGGCACGCCGCCCGGCATCTGCACCGTCGAGTAGAGCGAGTCCACGCCGCCGAGTGCCGAGGTCTGCATGGGCACCCCGATGACGGGCAGCGTCGTGAGCGAGGCGATCACCCCTGCCAGGTGCGCCGCCCCGCCCGCCCCGGCGATGATGACGTCGTAGCCCTTCGCCTCCGCATTGGCGGCGTAGTCATGCGCCTTGTCGGGGGTGCGGTGAGCGGAGATGACATCCACGTCGTAGTCCACGCCGAACTCATCCAGCGCCTTCGCCGTCTCTTCCATCGTGGGCCAGTCGGAGTCGCTGCCCATCACGATGCCGATCTTGGGTTTCTTTGCCATGGCTTTCCTTGTCTCAACTAAATGGTCCAGAATCGAAAAAATGAATTGTAGCCAAAGGGCGGCGGAGGTTCAATCCTTTTTCGCCGTGCGCCATTTGGCCTTGACAAAGATGCCGGTCGCTCGTATGCTACCCATCCATCCCACGGCCGTTTGCTTTGGATCGTCCAGCGCGCACAAAGGAGTCCTTCTCGTGAAGGTGGTTCACATTGACCTCGGCGACCGGGGCTACGACATCAAGATCGGCCGCGACTTGCTGCACGCCGTCGGCGCCGATGTGGTCCGCCTCTGCAAGACACGAAAGGCCGCCCTCGTCACCGATGAGAACGTCGAGCCGCTCTACGGCCCGGTGGTGAACGGCAGCCTGAAGGCCGCGGGGTTCCACATCATGGCCATCGTCCTTCCTCCCGGCGAGGACCAGAAGACCCTCGGATCGGCCGAGCGGCTCTACGACGAATTCATCCACTTCGGCATGGACCGAAAATCGGTCGTCGTCGCACTCGGCGGGGGCGTGATCGGGGACCTGGCGGGCTTCGTCGCGGCCACGTACATGCGGGGAATCCCGTTTGTGCAGGCGCCGACGACGCTCCTCGCCCAGGTGGACAGCAGCGTCGGCGGCAAGACGGCGGTGGACCACGAGCACGGCAAGAATCTGATCGGCGCGTTCCACCAGCCTATCGCGGTTTTCATTGACACGAGCGTTCTCCGGACGCTGCCGACGGAGGAGTTCCGCGCCGGGCTGGTGGAGCTTATCAAGCACGGCTTCATCAGAGACGAGGGGCTGCTCCGCCTCATCGAGGAGAACAGCGACGCCGTCGAGGCGCTCGATCCCGACATCATGACCCGGGCCATCGCGCGGTCCGTCGAAATCAAGGCGGCGGTGGTGGAGGCCGATGAGAAGGAACAGGACCTGCGCGCGATCCTCAATTACGGTCACACCGTCGGCCATGCCATCGAGTCGCTGACGGACTACACCAAGTACCGTCACGGTGAGGCGGTGGCCGTTGGCATGATATGCGCCGCGCGGATCGGGCGCGCGCTGGGCCTGCTGACCGACGAGGACGTCGCCCGGCACGAGCGCATCTTATCGCGGTTCGGCCTGCCCGTGCGGCTGGACGGCGAGGACGTCGAAAAGATCATGGACCAACTCTACCGCGACAAGAAGACGGTCTCCGGGACGCTGCGCCTTGTGGTGCTGGACGGCATCGGCAACGCCGTCGTTCGAGACGATGTGCCGGACGACGTGATCCGCAAGGCTGTCGCCGCGACATCGTGACGCAACCCGGAGGCAGCGCCATGGACCGACTTGAAGAGATGATTGCCGGGACCGATCCGCCGGAGGGCGTGACGGTCGAGTATACGCGCAACCGCCGGATAGTCATCTCGCTGCGGAGGCGGAACGGGCGGGTCCATTTTCGCGTTCACGAAATTTTCCGCGGCGCGCCGATCAATGTGCTGGAGGCCATCGTCCGGACCTACTTTACGCGCACATGGCGCGACACGCGCCGGCGGCTGGGGAAGGTGGTTCGGGCATTCATCAATGCGAACGAAAACCGAATTGAGGAGCTGGCGACCTTCGCCCAGCGCAGGCCGTCGCTCCACGGCCACCGCGGCGAGGTCTATGACCTGAAGGCCATCTTCGACGAACTGAACGCGGAATTTTTTGGGGGCGGGCAGCAGGCAACGCTTACGTGGTCGAAGGACATCAACCGCCGTAAACTGGGCACGTGGCGGGCCGCGCCGGGGGCGGACGGCGGCGTCATCCGGATCAACCGGCTGTTCGACGATCCGTCCGTGCCGTCTTACTACATCCGGCAGCTTGTGCTGCACGAGATGTTGCACGGCGTATATCTGAACGAGCGACGCGATGGTCGGATCATCCGGCACACGATGTCGTTCAAAGAGTTTGAGCGTGCATCGCCCATGTATAAGCAGGCGAAGCAGTGGGAAAAGGACCATCTTAGCGCCCTTTACCGGAAGCGAGTGAAGCAAGAAAAACAGAAGAGTCGCGGCAGGAGTTGACGTTATGCAAACAGCTATTCTTGGACGAACGGGACTGGAGGTCAAGCGCCTCGGCTTCGGGGCTATCAAGCTGCCGCGCGTGGCGAACGCAGAACTGGCCGCTCAGATCGTCGCGCGCGCCATTGATCTCGGCGTGAACTTCATTGACACCGCGCGCGTCTATGGCAACAGCGAGGAGCGCATCGGCAGGGTCATGAAGAAACGCCGCGACGAGGTCGTCCTCGCCAGCAAGGTCATCCGCCGGACGCGCAAGGAGGCCGAGGAAGACATTGCGACCAGCCTGCGCAATCTGCAAACCGACCGGATAGACCTCTACCAAATCCACGACGTTTCGCTCTGGGAGAGCTACGAAAAAGCCATCGGCCCCGGCGGCGCGCTCGAGGCGGTCCTCGCCGCGCGCGATGCGGGCAAAGTGAAATACATCGGAGTCTCCGGCCACGATCTCGACGTCTTGATAGAATCAATAAACACAGGCATCTTCGACACCGTCCAGGTGGCCTACAACCTGGCAAACCCAAAGGCCGCCGAGAAGGTCATTCCCCTCGCCCGCCAAAAAAATATGGGCGTCATCAACATGAAACCCTTCGCCGGCGGGATGCTCCTCACCGAAGTAAAGCGGACGGGCGACGACGCCGACCTGCCCCAGATCACCGCTGAGGTCGGGCTGCGCTTCTGTCTCGGCCAGCCGGACATCACCGTCGTCATCCCCGGCATGCAGAAGCTGGAGGAGGTGGACAAGAACCTGGCCATCGCCGAGGCGTTCCGGCCCCTGTCCAAGGAGGAAACGGAGCCGTATGTCAAGGCGGCGCTCTCCTTCGGCGAGGGTTTCTGCCAGGCGTGCGAGTACTGCCAGCCCTGCCCGGAGGAAATTCAGATTCACGAAATTATGCAGTCTATCGGCTACGTAAAACGTTTTCAGGGCGACTGGGAAATCCTCCACCGCATGAGGCAGAAGTACCGGTCGCTCGAAAAAACCGCCGCCGACTGCGCCGATTGCGGCAAGTGCGAGGAGCGGTGCCCGTTCCACCTGCCCATCCGAGAGACGATGAAGGAGGCAGAGCAGCGATTGGGAGTAAAGAAGTGATGAGACGCCCCTTGTTCGCGTTGGCGGCGGTGGTTCTGATTCTGGACGGATGCGTCGAATCCCGAAGATCCAGCTATAGCCGAACATCCTATCATCCCCCTGCGCCTGCCCCTCCGCCGAATACCGTGACCGTGCCGGAGGACACCGCCTTCGACGTGAAACTCCACATGACCCTTGACTCCGGCACACCCGACCGGCCTGCCACGCGAGAGGGCACACGCTTCACGTCCACGGTGGTCCGGGGCGTCGCCGGCGCCATCCCGCCCGGGGCGACGGTCAAGGGCCGAGTGGACGACGTGAAGCACATGATTAACCGGACGTCCATGCGCCTCGTCTTTGACGAGATCGTCCTGCCGGACGGGCGGCGCGCCTCGATCTTCGCCACACCGAAATCGGGATCGAAGATTGATGTCGAGGAGATCAAGGACAAAGGCGCTGATGCTGCGAAGGACTTTCTTGTTGAGAGGGGTATTGACGCGATCACCGCTGGCGTCCTCGCCCCGCTGTGGGTCGCCCAGAAGGTCGTCAAGGGCTATGACTTCGTGACGAAGGAAGAGCGGATGATCCTGCCGGAGGGATCCGTCGTCACGATCAAGCTCCGCGCCGCCGCCCACATCCCCCGCACGTAGGAAAGCGTAATGTCTCAACGCATTGTCGAAGAACGTGACCGGCAACGGCGCATGAAATGGTGGCAAGAAGCCCGGTTTGGCATGTTTATTCACTGGGGGCTATTTTCCGTAATTGGACGGGAGGGCTGGGCGATACGCAACGAGCAGATGCCCATCCAGGAATGGGAGCCTCTGGCCGATAAGATCAGATCCAAGGGAAACCCCGCCCGGCACTGGGCCCGCCTCGCAAAACAAACGGGGCAGAAATACATGGTCTTCACCACCAAGGCCCACGAGGGGTTTTGCATGTTCGATTCCGCCCTCACCGACTACTGCGCCCCCAAGCGCGCCGCCGGGCGGGACCTTGTGGCGGACTACGTCGAGGCAGCGCGCGCCGAGGGGATGCGCGTCGGGTTTTACTACTCCCTTATGGACTGGCACCACCCCGACGGAGCGCGCTGCCGGCATGATGAAGGGGCCCGACGTCGGTTTGTCGAGTACATCCACGGCCAGGTTCGCGAGCTGTGCACGAATTACGGCAGGGTGGATGTCCTGTGGTACGACGTGCCACAGCCCCTCGATGCGCAAGGATGGGAGTCGGAGAGGATGAACCGCATGGTGCGGCAGCTTCAGCCCGATATTATCATCAACGACCGCTCCCGCGTCCCCGAGGATTTTTCCACACCGGAGCAAAAAATCGAAGCCGCGCCGCCGGGAAGGGCATGGGAGTCATGCATGACCGTGAGCGATCAATGGGGCTACAACCCCACGTGCCGGCACTGGAAAACGGTGCACGAGTGCGTGCGGTATCTCATCGCGGCGGCCTCCCAAGGCGGCAACTTCCTGCTCAACATCAATGTGCGGCCCGACGGCTCCATCACCCCGCAGGATCGGCGGGTCTTCCTCGGCATCGGGGACTGGATGGGCCGCAACGAAGAGGCCATTCGCAACACCGACCGATGGCTCACTGGCTCTCCGCCATACATGACCACCGTCCGCGGCAAGACGATCTACCTGCATGTCTTCTCGTGGCCCGGAAGGGAGATCGTCTTCGGCGGACTTCGGTCCAGGGTCCGCTCCGCCCGGCTCCTCACCACCGGCCAGCCGGTCAAGGTGCGCCAGACCGGGACCCGTCTGTTCCTCACCGGATTGCCCGACAAGGCATTGGACAGCCCGGCCACGGTCATCGCCATCGAGTGCGCCAGCCGACCGAGGCGGGAGCTCCTTCATCCCAGCGAGGGAGGAGGGGGCCGCCGAGGGCGACCGTAGCAATGATCCTTGACCCATGTGGTCAACCGGAGGGATTGTTGTGGATAGCCATAGGCCGCGCGGCTATAATCGGACCCCTGGCCGATCTCGTCATCAATGCCGATGATGGAAGGAGAAGATAGCCCTTGGGGATGGTCTTTCGACACGGAAGGCCCGACGACGCCGACTCGATCTTCGACGTGATGGCCCGCGCCTTCAAAATCGAGGAGCGTGATCCAAAATATGCCCATCGGAAGAAGGATGCCGCCGAGCACGCCGGGAGCTACCGCGTCCTCGAACTCGACGGGCGGATCGTCAGCGTGGTCCGCATCCTGCGCCACCCCATGCAGGTAGGGCGGGCCGTCATCATCAAGGGCGACGTGGGCGAGGTTTCGACCCATCCGGACTTCCAGGGCCGCGGCCTTATGACCGAGTTCATGCACGACTGCGTCCGATGGATGCGGGAGAACGGCTACGACCTCTCCCGTCTCGGCGGGCTGGTTCATTTCTACAGCCGATTCGGCTACGTCCCATTCCCGAGACGGACCATTGAGTTCCCCCTTACCCCCGTGCGCGGCGGGGGCCGGACCAATCGCCCCGATGAGGTGCTCGCTCCGGTCAATCCGTCCCCGGGGATCATTCGGCGCTATCGGCCCGACACCGACCGGCCGTGGCGGGGCTGGCTTTCCTGGCATTTCAATGAACACCGAACCGGCGCGCCCGCGCAGGGACCCAAGCCGCCCGAGCCGGGACCCCTTGCCCCCTCCAAACCGGAAACGGAGGAGCAACTGAGGTCTGACCCGATGGCGATGGAGTTTGTCTATGAACGGGACGGTCGAATCCTGGGATACATCGCGGCCCACGAGAACCCGGAGTTTGAGAAGTATCTCCAGGCCAAGGTAACCATCAGCAATGCGGCCTTCGACCTGTCCGAGCCGAGGGTGGCGGGCATCCTCGTCAACCACATCCTCCACATCGCCCTGGCGCGGGGGGCGGATCGCGTCGAGTCGCGACTGCCGTTCGACCCCAAGGTGTATGACTCGCTGACGGCGGACCGAGTGCGCTTTCAGACGATCGAACTTCACGCCTCCTTTGCGTCCAACATGATCCGCATCATCAACCTGACCTCGCTCCTGCGCAACCTGAAGCCGGAGCTGGAGGCGCGTCTTGCGGCGGCCGGGGCGGCGCCGTGGACGGGTGTGCTCGGGGCGACTGTGGCCGACGAGACGGCGTGCGTGATGGTCGAGGACGGCTGCGTCGGCATGGTGGAGGGGGGCCAGCCCGGTGTGAGCATCGCGCTGAGCCAGGCCGATCTCATGCGCCTGGTCCTCGGCATGTGCTCGGCGCGCGAGATGCTCTCTCCGGCCACCGATCCAAAGTTGCTCGCAACACTCGACATCCTGTTTCCGCACCAGGCTACGGCGTGCGGCCTCTGGGGATAGAAGATGAGCGATCCGGAATCCATTGTGACGGTAACGCAGGCCCACATCGTCCAGGGCCTGAAAGCGCTGGGCATAGTGCCGTGCGACGTGGTGATGGTTCACAGCTCCCTGAGCAGCATGGGGTATGTAGGCGGCGGGGCCGATACGGTCATTGACGCCTTTCTGGAGGCCGTCGGCCCAGGCGGGACACTCGTCATGCCGACGCTCTGCCGCAAAGACAAGGAACTCCGGTTCGAGACATGGAACATCGCGACATCGCCCTCCGACGTCGGCAAGATCACGGAGACATTTCGCCTGCGGCGCGGGAGCGTCCGCAGCGACCACGCCACCCACTCCGTGGCGGCGATAGGCCCGCGGGCCGTGGAGATCATCCAGGGGCACAAGCGCGCTCGCGGGCGCCCCGGTCCCTGGGGGGACGCTGCCTTTGCGAAGGGTTCGCCGTGGCAGAATCTCTACGATCTGGACGCCCGCTACACGTTCCTTGGCGTCAACCTCCGCGTCAACACGATGCGCCACTTCATTCAAAGTGTCCTGGTCGAGCGGGCGCTGAACCGCGCCCCGGCGCGGAAGAGAAAGGCCCTAACCTCGGAGGTGAAGGGGTGGTGCACGGGCGGGGTGTGGCCCGACTACAACGCCGTCGAGATGCAGGCGCATCACGAGCAAGTCGGCCTGATCCGCCGCGCGACCATCGGCCGTGCTGAGGTCCTCATGCTTCATGCGAAGGAGATGGTGGATGAGGAGCTGCGTGTTTTCGAGTCCCGCCCGGAAGACTGGTTTGACGAGGCGTTCTTGGCATGGTATAGAGAGTGTGGCGTATCGGTTGGGAGATAAACCATGTCTCGGATCATCGCAGCGGCCGTCCAGATGACATCAAACGAGAACAAGGCCGCAAACATCGAGACGGCCTTGCGCCTGCTGGATCGGGCGGCCCAGGGCGGGGCGCGCATGGCGGCCCTGCCGGAGACGTTCAACTGCCTCGGCGACCCGCAGGTGATGCTCGCGAACGCCGAGCCGATCCCCGGCCCCACGACCGACGAACTCTGCCACGCGGCCCGGCAGCATCAGATGTACATCGTGGGAGGGAGCATCTTTGAGAAAACGGCCGGACGACGAAAGGCCTACAACACGAGCGTCCTCATCAGCCCGGAGGGTCAGATCGTCGGCATCTATCGCAAGCTGCACCTCTTTGATGCCGACGTCCCCGGCGGCCCGGCGCACCGCGAATCGGACTTCATGATCCCCGGCGACGAGGTCGTCGTGCTTGAGACCAAGTTCTGCCCCGTCGGAGTGACAATCTGCTACGACCTCCGCTTCCCCGAATTGTATCGCGCACTGGCGGATGGGGATGCGCGGATCATCTTCGTCCCGTCGGCGTTCACGTTCGCAACGGGCAAGGACCACTGGGAGGTCCTGCTCCGGGCGCGGGCGATCGAGAACCAGGTGTATCTCGTCGCGCCGAACCAGTTCGGCGAGCACCCCGGGGGGAAGCGGAGCTATGGGCGGAGCATGATCGTTGATCCCTGGGGCACAGTTCTCGCCAAGGCGCCGGATATGGAGTGTATCGTGACGGCGGAACTCAGCCTGGAATACCTGGAAGAGGTACGTGGGCGGATGGAGGTTCACGACCATCGTCGGCGCGACCTGTTCGGCGCAGAGGAGGAGGGGGAGAAACAGCGTGAGTAGTTGGATCCTTGGTGTATTTGCCCCTCTCGTTGATCTGGTCTTCCCGCGAGGGTGCCTCGCGTGCGACCAGGGCCTGCCGGACGACAATCCTCGCGCCCTCTGCGACCCATGTCAGGAGGCGATGAAGCGGATCGAGGGGGAACGCTGTCCGAAGTGTGGGGAGCAGCTTGGCCCGCACGCTCGGACGGACCAGCGGTGCATGATCTGCCGGGACACGGCGCTGGTTTTCAAGCGCGCGTCCGCCGCGTGCAAGTATGAAGGCTCGACGAGGCAGTTGATCCTCAACCTGAAGTATAAGCGTCGGATGGCGGCGCTTCCGATGCTTTCGCACCTTATGATCGAGAACCTGGAGGGGGCGGATTTTATGGGGAAGATTGACGTCGTCGTTCCCGTACCGTTGCACTGGCAGCGGCGACTGTGGCGCGGATTCAATCAGTCGGAACTGCTGGCGCGGCGGGTGGGGCAGCACTTCGGCATCCCGGTATGCGCCAACCGGCTCCGGCGTATCCGGCCGACGGCATCGCAGACGAGGATGCCTCGTGCGGAACGGTTCGAGAACCTGAAGGGTGCATTCCACGTGGAGGGAAAAAACAGCCTGGCAGGGAAGACGGTGCTGCTGTGTGATGACGTGATGACCACGGGCGCAACGGCTTCGGAGTGCTCACGCGCCCTGCGGGAGGCGGGGGTGAAGGAGACGTATGTGGCCTTGGTGGCGCGTTAGGTGAGGAGAGTCCCGCTTGCGTCGGAAAGGAGAAGCAAGTATGAAACGAGTCCTGTTCGCCCTCGCCCTTGGCCTGTTTCCCTGTCTCCCCCTTGCCGCCTGGGAAAAGGACTTTGCCGACAATCCCTCCGCCGAGGAGGACCGCAACCGCGACGGCATCGCCGATGGATGGACGCCGTCGGCGTTCCGCTCGCCGGCCCGGCTCGAATGGGACCGCAGCGTAGCCCACACCGGCAAGGCCAGCCTGCGCATCAGCGACTCGGCGAATCCGGCGGCCAAGGAGTGGAACGAGCGAACGGGGCGGTGGATGTCGGCCACAAGGCGCGAGGTGACACCCGACGAAAAATACACACTGTCCGTGTGGGTTAAGACCCAGGACGTGACCGGCAGCGCGGCCGCGTGCATCGCATGGTTCGCCGAGCAGAAGTGGCTGAAGGAGGATTACACCGAACGCATCTTTGGGACGACCGATTGGAAGCAGGTCTCCGTCACGGCCGAGGCGCCGGCGGGGGCGAAGTGGGCGAGCATCTACCTCGGCCTGGGCGACAGCAAGGGAACCGTCTGGTTTGACGACATCCACATGACGCGAGGAGATTCATTTCCGAGAAATTTCGTATTTGTGGATATTTCCGCCGCGTGCAATACCGGCTTCGAGGATGAGGCGGCCGGCGACGGCAAGGGCGGCTGGACGGACCAGGGCAAGAACGATCTTCGCAACATCCCGCCGGGCGAGATGAACCTGCGCGGCATCCCGTTCAGGATCATCGCCCCGGCGCAGAACGATGGGAGGTCGTGCATCGTTCTGAAGGGAAAGGGGCGGGAGACCTTTCCCGAATCGGCAGCCATCCCGATCCATCGCAAATGCGAAACGATCTACTTCCTCCACTGCTGCGCCTGGGGTCGCAAGGGGGCGGAGGTCGGCTCATACGAGATCGTGTATGACGACGGCTCGACGATGAAAGTCCCCTTGCGAAGGGACTATGAGGTGAGCGACTGGTGGAGCTGCCGCGACACGAAGGAGTCCGCCGTCGGCTGGGAGGGGAGCAACGCCGAGTCAAACGCCATCGGCCTGGCGATCTTTCCGCTGTCGAACCCGAAACCGGGGACGACGATCCGGGAGGTTCGGTTCACATCCATCGGCGCGGCGGTGCTGATCCTGGTGGCCATGACCGCCGCCGATGGGCCGCCTGTATTGACGGATCTGCCTATCCGGTATGAGTTTACGGACACATCGAACTGGTATCCCTTCACGTTCCCGCTCGACGACACAAACCTGGATTCGATCAACCTGACCCGCTTCCTCGACCCGCCCGCGGGGAAGCACGGCTTCCTCACCGTGCGCGACGACGGGCATTTCTATTTCCAGGACGGCACGCGCGCCCGATTCTTCGGCACGAACATCGGCGGCGGCTCCGCCTTTCCGGAGAGAGACCAGGCCGAGCAGCTTGCCGCCCGGCTGGCGAAGTACGGCGTCAACCTCCTGCGCATCCACTCCGTGGACTCGGGCTGGGGACCGTGCGCCATTGACTACAAGAGAGAAGACAGCCGACACCTCGACGAGCAGGCGATGGATCGGATGGACTACCTCATCGCCGAGCTGGAGAAACGCGGCATCTACATCTACTTCGACATGCTCGACTACCGCAGGTTCAAAGAGGCCGACGGCGTGAAGGACGCCTCGCAGTTCGTGCACGGCGTCGTGTGGCAGAACGGGATCAAGGGCGCAACCATCTTCAACGACCGGCTGATCGAGCTGCAGAAGGAGTTTGCAGAGAACTTCTTCACCCACTACAACCCCTACACTAAGCTGAAATACGTGGACGATCCCGGCGTCGCGGTGGTCGAGACCACGAACGAAAACTCGGTCTTCTACTTCCAGAACACCACGCTGACGCTGCCGTGCTACATCGAGGAGTTGAAGCAGCGCTGGAACAAGTGGCTCCTCGACAAGCACGGCAGCCGCGACGCCCTGGCGAAGGCGTGGACAAACGCCAACGGCGAGTGCGCCCTCCTGCCCGAGGAAGACCCGGCCAAAGACACCGTCGTTCTGCCCATGAAATACCTCTACCAGGACCCCGCCGACGCCCCCTATGTCGGCGAGCGAAGCCCCGCGCGGGTCGGCGCCATGCTGCGGTTCTTCTTCGACCTCGAACGGCGATACTACGCGGAGATGCGCGGCCTTCTGAAGAAGATCGGCATCAAGGTCCCCATCACCGGCACAAACCAGACCTTCTGCCCCGCGAGCAACTACGCCGACTCGGTGAACGATTTCATGTCGCGCAACAACTACTGGTGCCACCCGAACGTGCACGCCAAACCGTTTTTCACGTTTCAGAACAAGGCGGTCGTCCAGTCCGATCTTCCCCGCACCGCGAACCCAATGACCAGCGTGACGTCGAGCACCGTCGTCGGCAAGCCGATGATCGTGCCGGAGTTCAACTGGCCGTGGCCGATCGAGTACCGCGCCGAGTGCCTGCCTATGATGGCGGCCTACGCCTGCCTGCAGGACTGGGACGGCCTACTCTTCTTCTGCTACGGCGGCAGATCGCAGCAGGTCGAGATGTTCAGGAGCGAATCCGACCCCGAGCGCTGGGGCCAGTTCCCCGCCGCCGCGCTGATGTTTCACCGCAACGATGTCTCGGCGGCGCGGAACACCTTGCTCGTGGGCTACCGGGAATCGGACATATTCGCGTCAAAGGCCGCGCATGATCGGGCGGCGTTCTCCCCATTCCGACACCTCACCTACATCTCGAAAGTCCGGAATGCGTATTTCGGGAAGACGCTTGGGGGGGGGGCCGAGCCGTTGTGGGACGAGCGGGTTTTCGCCGAGACGATGAAGAAGCGAGGATTGGCCCAGTTCATGGACATGGATAAGAGGTACGTCAGCGACACGGGTGAGCTGACCATAGATCGACAGATCCACACCTTCGTGATCAACACCCCCAGGACGAAAGCCATGGTTGGTTTTCTGAGCGAGGTAGGTGGGGTGATTCGTATGGAGAACTGGAGTGTCGAATGTCAGACACCGTTTGCATGTGTTATGGTCACATCGCTCGACGACAAGCCCATTGAAGAATCGAAGCGCCTTCTGCTCACCGTCGTCGCGCGGGCCGAGAACACGGGACAGGCGTTCTCCCAGAATCACCGCATCGTTCCCGAGCGGGGCAGGCTGCCCGTGATCGTGGAGCCGGTGGCCTGCGACCTGCGCATCAAGACCTGCGGGCCGGCGAAACTATATCCCTTGAATGAGACCGGCAAGCGCCGCGATCCGCTGCCGGCGAAGTTTTCCGATGGGATATTATTCGTAAATACGAAAAACTTCAAAAGCCCCTGGTGCGAGGTCGTGATCGAATAGAAGTTGACAAACCGGGGCGCTGGTGGTAGGATTCCCCGGCCTTTCCATCGAGGAAATTCATGACACGACCGAGCTGGGATCAGTACTTCATGAAGATTGCGCAGGAGGTGGCGACGCGCTCCACCTGTCTTCGGCGGCATGTGGGATGCGTGTTGGTCATCGAGAAACGCATCCTCGCCACGGGCTACAACGGCGTGCCGACGGGGATCGAGCACTGCGAAACGCGCGGCTGTCTGCGCGACGAGCACAACGTCCCCTCCGGCGAGCGGCACGAACTCTGCCGCGGCCTTCATGCCGAGATGAACGTCCTGCTCCAGGCCGCTCGTTACGGCATAAAGATTGACGAAGCAACGCTTTACTCCACGACCTTCCCCTGCTCCCTCTGCGCGAAGATGGCTGTGAACGGAGGGATCAAGCACATCATCTGCTCCTCCGACTACCCCGACGACCTGAGCAAGGAAATCCTCAAGGAAGGCGGCATTGATGTCCGCATCATCCCGCCGGTCGAGTGAGGCGCAGGGGGCAGCTACTTCACCTCAACGACGACTCGGAAGCCGACGTTGTGGATCTTCCGCCAGGGCGGGTACTTCCATCGAAAGGCCGACTGTGCGCGGTTTGGCTTGTCGTACCACGAGCCGCCACGCACGACTTTGTCGCTGTCGAGGGAAGGTTCGTCGCGTCCGTCGTCGGATCGGTATGGGTAGGGGCGATAGGTCGTCCGGGTCCACTCGCACACGTTGCCTGCCATGTCGCAGAGGCCCCATGGGTTCGGGTTGTACGAGCCGACCGGGGCCGTGACCATTTGGCCGTCATCGAATCGGTCGTCGCGGAGATACCACTTCCGTTTGCCTTTGAAGGCGAAGCCCTGCGCTTCTCGCCCGGACAGATTTTCGCATCTGGAGAAATCGTCATCCAGCCCGCCGTACCAGAGCGGTCCGTTCGATCCCGCCCGGCAGGCCCACTCCCACTGCGCCTCGGTCGGCAGCGCGATGCGCCTGCTCGTCTTCTCGGACAGGGCGCGACAGAATTCCATCGCCTCCTGCCAGGAGATGCGAACGACCGGTTGCTCCGGTTTGTACATCGGGTATCCCTCGCCGCGCCAGTCGATGCTCCGCCATGACACATGACCGCTGTTGTGATCCGGATCGACCAGGGCCGCGAAGTGTGCGTTCGTCACCTCGTGGCGGCTCATGTAGAAGGGCTTCTCGATGCGCACTCGCGCCGGAGGGCGCTCGTCCTGCGCCCCGTCCGGGTCGCCCATCAGGAACTCGCCCGGCGGAACGAGAACAAGGTCCATCTTCAGGCTGTCCCCAATCTCAAGCGCGAGCGTCGTCGGCAGGCCAACGGCCTCCTGCCTGTGCTCCGCCTCGGAGGGGGGGAACGGCCAATCCGAACACGCTGGCGGTTGGGGTGGCTTCAGTTCGGCCGGGGGCTTCACGAACTTCGGGATCGTCTTCGGCGCTGGCGGGAGCCACTCGATGTCCTCCGTCCGCTCGGCGAAACGCTTGAGCATCTCAAGGCGCCGCTCGTAGTAGTCGTTCGGCACGCCCCACTCGCTGTACTTCCAGGAGCCGAGGTCCGGCGCGCCGAGGTCGATCCATGTGTAGAGCCGTTCCCACGCCTCGGCGTCGAGCGCCACATTGTGGTGGCCCTTCTCCAGCATCTGGACCAGCGGGCTGGTGTCGGCATGGAACTCCGCCGCCACCTGCATGGCGTAGTTGCTCTCCGAGTGCGCCCGTCGGACGTACGGATGCAGCGCGATGAACGATGGCGTGAAGATCGTCGTGATTGTGCTATCGGTCGCGCGATGATACTCCTTGTTGATGCGGAGCTTCTCCTCCTCCGACTTGCGGGATAAATCGGGGCGGTTTGGCTTCGACCCGTCATGGCATCCGGCGCAGTACCGGTCCAGCACCGGCTGCACCTCGATCTCGAAGTCGAACCCTCTTGGCGGACCATGCCAGGGCTCGATCCGGTCTGGCTCTCCGCGGAAAGCAGAGACATACGTGTTGGGCGGCGAGCTACTCTGTGGTTCGTGGCAGCCCACGCACGATACTATCTCCCCCGGCATGGCCGTGAACCAGCTCCGCATCTGTTGCAGTGCCCGGCCCCGGTCGTCAATTGGCTGCACGGAGACCGGCGTATTCGCCGGTACGCGGAACAGGGCAGAGCCATCGTCCCGCACTGGAACTGTGCCAAGCAGATACCGCGGTTCCCACGGCCCATCCACCCCGGGAGTGGCCAGGTGGCCGAAGCCGCGTTTCCCGGAATGGCGATAGACATAGTTGTAAGTGAACAGGCGCAGCCTCTTGACGAGGCCCTTCGGCGCGCCGCGCAGGCCCTGGCCCTCATACACGTTGATCAGGAACATCGTCGCTTCCTTCGCACCGGGCTGGGCCCTGTCGCGGATCACCGGCGGCGTCTTACGCTTCATCAGGGGAATAGGCTCGAAGAGGGAGTGAGCGGGCAGACGGCAGATTTCGGTGATGTTATCGAAGACATCCACGAGGTAGAGACCATACTCCGTCTGCTCGGGATGGAGACGAGCCGACGCCAGGAAGTACTTGTCGCTGAGCGGCCAGGGGTGAACGAACTTCGGCCAGTCGTTTCCGTAGAGAGCATCGGCTACCACGCGCTCGACCGGCTTGCCCCATCCGGGGATGGTCTGCACCGCGCCGGAGGTCTCGCGCCGCCCGCGCGCAGGATCGAAAAGCACAAGGCGGCCCGTCCGGTTCGGACCGTGATGCCCGCAGACGACGCCGACGACCATCGTCGGATGATCGGGGATCGGCCGGGCGTAGAAGATCGAGTTGGGCCAATACGAGTTGCTGCCGTAGTACTCCATCTGCCCCGTGCCGTCGGGGTTCATATGGAACAGGAGCCGGGCGAACTGGTGGCTGATATTCGCATATTCGTAGCGCGTGTAGAGCACACGGCCGTCGTTCAGGACGGTGGGATACCAGTTGCTCTCCTGGTCGAAGGTGAGCATACGCGTGTTGCCGCCGTCGGCGTCGGCGAGGCAGAGGTTGGCGACATAAGAATTGCCGTTCTCACAGGGGACGGCCTGGAACCCGCGCGTGGAGTTGAAGACGATCCGCCCGTCGGGCAGGTAGCAGGCATCGCCGTTGTCCACGTCGGGGCCGGCATCGGTCGTGATCTGGCGGAGTCCCGCGCCGTCGATCTTCATCTCGAAGACCTGGAACGCACCCTCGGGTCCGGGCATGGTGAAGAGCATTCGGTCGGCGTCGAAGTGGAGTTCCGGATGCTGAATCATGTGATTCGGCTGGGGTTTGAAGATCGCGCGGAGGGGATGGTCTTTGTTTGTCAGGGACAGCGCCACGATCTCGTCATCCCACCACGCGGCGACGGGCAAGTTCTTCGGTCGGAAGTCGCACGACCAGTTAACGGTCATGCCGTACATCTGCCCCCAGCGCCAGTAGGTGTGGTCCTGCGGCTTGCCGGGGGTCCGGCGCTTCAGGAGGAGGACCTCGTCGAAGTCGAGCAGGGGATTGGCCAGGAGGGTGTCCCGCTGGAAGGCAGAGATTTCCTCGCACGTCGCCATGGCCTGCTTCAGTTGAGATAGGTTCTCCTTCGTCAGCTGCACCATGAGATCGGGGACCTTCCGCTCATATGTTGCCAGCCGGTCCTCGAAGTCCTGCGGCGTCCGATACTTCTCTTGGTAGGAGGATCGCAGATCCGCCACCACCCGCCGAAGGGCCGCAGGATTGAAGAGGAGCGGGAGGCGTTTCAGTGTGTCCAGCCGCCGGCGATCCAGCCGGTATAGATCGAGGACGGGCTGAACGTCCTCTCGCGTCCTGACCCGCTCGATCAGCTTGCCGGCTTCAGCCTTCATTGCCGGGGACAGGTCCATGGCGATGCGCGTCGCCCAGTCCTTCGGCGACTCCTGCGCGAGGGGTTCGTCGATGGGCACGTTCTCCAGCGCGGCCACCCGCTTGACCGTGGTCCACTGCTTGCCGTCGAGCGACAGGCGGACCTCGAACGCCGTGGGCATGCGGTCCTTGTAGCTGCCGTCCCGGTCGCGGGAGAAGATCACGCGCCGCACCTGCGCCGGCTCAGGCAGCTCCACCTGTGCCCATTCGTTTTTCGTGTTTGCGGCGATCCAACTGTGTGCGTTGCCGCATTTGCCATCGTTGAGATGTTCGATCTTGTGGATCGCATACCCCTCGATGCACGAGGAGGCCGATGCCTTGCCTCCGCGAGAAGCCAGGGCGAGGTTTGTCTTCAGGTTCGCGCCGTAGACCTCCAGCTCATCGACGCACGGCTGGGAGCCGTTGCCGGTCTGGGCAATGGCCAGGCGCACATACTTCGCCAGCGTTGGCGACAGGTCCAGGACAATCGCCTTGTTCGGGAGGAGGAGCTTCGCTTCGGTGGCGACAACAGACGACGCACCGACCTTCTTGACCGTGCGCCACGTCTGGCCGTCGGTGGACAACTGAATCTCAAATGCAACAGGCAGGCGGTCGCGGTATCTCCCGTCCCGGTCACGCGAGAACATGACTCGGTTGATGCGCATCACCTGCGGCAGCTCGATCTGCGCCCACTCGTTCGTCCCAGCCAGCGCGATCCAACTGAACGAATTGCCGTAGCGGCCGTCGTTTAGGTGGGGAATCTGGTGGATGGCATATCCCGGCAGGCAGGACGACGCGCTCGCCTTCGCACCCGTCGCTGCGAGGGCCAGGTTCTTCTCGGAATCCGGGGCATAGATCTCCAGCTCGTCAATGCACGGCTGCGAGGACGAGGATTTTGCAATAGCGAAGCGGACGAATCGGGCCTCCTGAGCAGGGAACGTGACGACGTTGGGCCGATCCGGCAGAATCGCGTCCGCCGCGCTCGCAACCGGCAGCGGACCAATAGCAAGGAGAGCGACCAATACCCAGGCTCTTCTCATATTGCTTTTCCCTGCGTTCACGCGCGTTCGCTACGTATTGTGGCTGTTGATGAGGATCGCGTCACCGACCACGGCGTTCGAGTCCTTCGACGCCAGGAAGACGGCTACGCCTGCAATCTCCTCCGGGAAGGATAGACGCTTCAGCGGCAGGCTGGGCGAGTCCGCCGGCTTGCCGGGGTGCCAGCCGACCATCTCCGTCGTCACGGGTCCGGGGCAGATGCAATTGACGCGGACGCCCTCGGGCGCCAGTTGCTTGCCCAGCCCCCTGGTGAAGCCGACGACGCCCCACTTCGAGATGCCGTAGACGTTCGGCGCATGACGCAGGCCCGCGTCGGAGGCGATGTTGATGATCGCCCCGCTCTTCTGCTCCTTCATGATCTTCGCCGCGCCCTGGCAGATGAAATAGAGCGCCTTCAGGTTGATGTCCATCACATAGTCCCACTCCGCCTCGGGTGTGGGGTTCGGATGGTCTTTCGGGAGTTTCAGGACGCCCGCGTTGTTGACGACGATGTCCAGGCCGCCGAGGTTTTTATTCACCTCGGCCAGGCGTTCATCCACCTTTGATATCTCACGGACATCCCAGGCCATGGGGTATGCCCGTCGCCCCTTCGCTGTAATCTCGTCAGCCGTCTCCTTTAGTGAATTCACATTGCGAGCCGTGATAGCCACGTCCGCGCCCTCGTCGGCGAAGGCCAGGGCGATGGCCTTCCCGATGCCGCGGCTGGCTCCCGTGACGAGCGCCTTCTTTCCCTTCAAACGCATGTCGTGTTTCCTTTCTCAATGGGGAATTTTCATCCCACTCGCTGCTCGAGCCATTGCTGGAAGTTGTGCTTCGGTTGGAAGCCAAGCATCGTCTTGGCCTTGCGGTTGGAGTAGAACGCCCGGAACTTCAGCGAACCGGGGAGCAGATCCTTGAGCATCGGCGCCGCCTTGGGGAAGTAGCGGACGATGACCGGCGCGGCGTCGCGTTGGAGATCCGCGGCGTCGGCATGCTGGAACGGGGTATCGGCGGCGAGAATAAAGGCCTCGCCGCTCGGCGCGTCGGCCTTCAACGCACAGTAGTGCCCAAGCGCCACATCATCGGCGACCATATAGGTGCGCAGCAGACCGAGGGCGATGTTGAGATCGCTCATATCCTTCGGCATGAACGCAGGTGGACGAACGGCGAGGTAGTGGAGTTTGTTGTTGCGGCGAAACATCTCGCAGAAATGCTCGCCCACAAGTTTCGTCACGCCGTAGAGATTTTCCACGGGCGCGTTGGGGCAGTGCGCCTCCGTGATGGGCGGCTCGTGAGGCGGGACCGGGTCGTAGCCCATCGCGGCGATGCTGCTCGTATAGATCACCTTGCGTACCCCCGAATCCACGGCTGCCTGAAGCAGGTTGTACGTGCCCTTGATGTTCCAATCCAGGTACTGGTCGGAGGTGTATTTCTTCCAGGGGTGAATCGCCGCGCAGTGGACGACGGCCTCCATGCCATGACACGCCTTCCGCGCCTGATCGAGATCGCTCAGGTCGGCCTGTACATATTCGTGTTTGCTCTCCACGGGAAGCATATCGCTGAGCCGAATCTCATACCCGCCATCTTGCTCGACAAACTTTGTCACGCCCTTGCCCAGGACGCCCGCCGCCCCCGTAATCAACACCTTCATGGGAAACTCCTATCTATAGCTCATGTTCCGTCCGCGCAATGACCTCGTCCTGCATGTTCTTGTTCAGATGGACGAAGTAGTCCGAGTACCCCGCCACGCGAACGAGAAGGTCGGGATATTGCTCCGGGTTCACCTGCGCGTCCAGCAGGTCTTCCTTGCCAACGACATTGATCTGCATCTCGAAGCCGCCGCGCTTCATATACGTCTCGATCACGTGGCGCAGCGCCTTGCGGTCCTCGGCCTTCTTCAGCATCCCCTTCGCGAACTTTGCGTTGTGCACCAGGCCGCCGAGGGCTTCCACGTGCGACCACTTAGTGGTGGATTTCACCGACGCGGTGGGGCCCTTCTTCTCCCGCCCCTGCGCGCCGCCTGCGCCGTCGGCCAGGGGCCAGCCGGCGCGGCGGCCGTCGGGCGTCGCCCCCGTCTCGGCGCCGAACCGCTCGTGCACGATCCAGCAGAAGAAACCCGGCATGTAACAGTGCAGGCCGACGGTGTGCGACTCGGTAGAGTTGATTGCGAATTCGGCCCATTCCTCCGCCAGCGCATCCGCGACGTCATCATCGTTGCCGTACTTCGGGAGGGTGTTGATGATCCTCTGCCGCAGGTCCTCGTGTCCCTCAAAATCCTTCTGAAGAATCCGATGGAACTCCGCGATGGACATCTCCATCTTGTCGTAAGCCAATTCATTCACGGCAATTAAGCCATCAACCAAATTGGCCAGGCCGACAAAGGAGTTCTCGACCCAATTGTATCGCGCCCCGCCGCGGTCGAAGTCGCGCCCGCGCTCCAAGCAGTCCTTGACGAAACAACTCGCCAGGGGGAAGCCGCCCGTTTTCGCGCGCTGCTTCCACACGCTGTCGAGGCGATCGGCATGGAAACGAATCTGAGCGGCGAGGTCCTCGCGGACCTGCTCCTGCAGTTCGTCGAAGGTCTGTGGCGCGGCCTGCTTGCCCTCGGCGACAGCGGCCATGACATTAAGGAGCGCCTTGGGCATGTTGAAGTAGGGCTGCGTGACCCACATGTTCGACCGACCGGCGACCTTGATCTCCACGCACGTCGAGTTCATGTAATAATGACTGTCCTCCTCCGACACGCCGTGGCGGCGCAGCCCCTCGGAGATCACCTCGTCGTTGAAAAACGCCGGATCGCCGATACCGGTGGCGAGGAGTTCGGTGGAGAAATCCGTCAGCTCGCCGGGCGTGTCCCGATGCCACGCCACGCCCACTGTCGGATAGACCAGTCTTGTCGCCAGCCGCGCCGCGAGGCAGAGGTAGGTCAGCTCGTTCGTCACGTCAGTGCCCTGCCGGTCGAGTCCGCCGACCATGACCGCCACCGCCGAACCGGGCCAGAGGATGCGGTTCATTTGGATGAAGAGGCAGCAAATCAGCTCGAAGGCCCCGCGCGGGGTGATGCGCCCCGCCGCCTTGTCCGCCTCGTAGAACCGGCGCAGCGTCTGGTCCATGCGCCCCGGCGAGGCAAGGCTATGGTCCTCGCCGAACCACAGGGCGATCTCGGTGAGAAACATCAGTTGGATCGCCTCGTGAAAGGTGGTCGGCGGCTCGGTCGCCACGCGCCGGCAGATCGCCGCGAGTTCGCGCCAACGGTCCGCGTCCGCCACGTCCTCCTTCGCCATGGCCTCGCACGCCTCTGCCGTGTTTTTCACAAATGCGGACATGCCATCCATGACGATGCGGCAGGCGTCGTAGAACGTGTGCTGCTCGTCTGCGATCCCCTTGATCTTCTGCCGTGAGGCGATCTCGTCGAGGATGCCGCCGATGCCCTTCTCGAAGATCGGCTCGTAGTCCGGGTGGAAGTGGCCAGGGTCGCCCCCGGGGAAAGGCGGCATGGAGGCGAGGACCTCCTGGGCCTTCTTCAATTCAGGTCCCTCCTCGGGCCTCGCGTGCCGCAGCCGAGGCTTGCCGACGATCCGCTCGCCCGGCTCGATCTCGACGGGCATGCTCCGCAGCCGCTCGGCCGTGCGCCGAGCGCGCCAGATGAGCCAGTCCTCGTTGCCGGTATGCTCGGCCCAGGCGCGGGCGTCGGCAAGGGTATTTTCCGGAAGCCCCGGCCCCTTTCCCAGATGGAGAGCCCGAGCCTTGTCACGCAACGCCGTGATCTCCGGAGGGAGTTCGAGGGAAAATTCCTTCCTCATCGTGGGAATTTGGATGCCTGTCTCAACAATGGTTGTCATGTTTTTCGCCTCTACGGTTCACACTTCATGTTCCGTGCGCGCGATGACGCTCTCCTGCAGCGCACGGTCCAATCTCGTAAAGTATTCGCTGTATCCCCCGATGCGAACGATCAAGTCCTGGTACTGTTCGGGGTTCTTCTGCGCCGCCAACATGTCCTCCTTGCTGACGACGGAGATCTGCAACTGCATTCCGCCCATCTTGAAATACGTCTCGATCAGGTGACGGAGCTGCGCGCGGCTCTCTTCGTTCTGAAAGAGCGCCTTCGCAAAGCGGGCATTCAGGATCGGCGTCCCCAGTGCCAGATGCAGCGGCAGGCGCGTCACGCTCTTGAACATGGCCGTCGGTCCCGATTTGTCGCGGCCCTGGACCGGCCCGATGGAATCGGCCACAGGCTCGCTGGCGAGGCGTCCGTCGGGCATGGCCCCGATGTCCGCCCCGACGCGACCGTAGGTGACGAACATGATGCACGACGGCAGGAACTTTCCGCCGCGCCAGGGCCTGTAGCGCAGGAACTCGCGGAAGATGAACCCCGCAAGGTCGGCTGCGATCCCATCCACCTCCGGGCGGTCGTTGCCGAAGCGGGGGCACTGCATCAACCGCCGGCGGAAGGGCTCGTCACCCTCGAAGTTCCGGTCGAGGATACCGATCAGCTCGTCCGGCGATTTTTCCTTTTTGTCAAATACCACCTCGCGGATCGCAGCCAGCGAGTCGGTGATGTTCGACAGACCCGCCACATTCACCACGCTCCAATTGTATCGCGCCCCGCCGGCGTTGTAATCAATGCCCTGGTCAATGCAGTCGTCAATGAGCAGACTGCGCATCGGTTGGGGCCGCCATCGGGCCTTGGCCTCCTGGTTGCGGTTCACGCAGTCCACAATCTCGGCAACCGTGGCCGCGACATCCGCCTTGAACCCTTGCACGAAGTCGTCGAAGGACGTCGCCTTGGGAAGACGTTCGCGGAGGGTCTTCTCAAAAACCAGAGGCAGGTTAATCCCCGCCTCGATAGACCCGACGTTCGACATGCCGTGCACCATCGTCTCGGTGCAGCCGCCGCCGTTCCACCAGGTGGCATCGGATTTGGTCAGGCCGAGGTCCGCGTCGAGCAGGCCATTGAGGAACAACTCCTCGTTGTAGAACGCCGGGTTGCCGGAGCCGGTGGCGACGGCGTCGAGGGCGGCCTCCCATACATCGTCCGGCATGTCGGGTCGCACGCGGAGTTCGAGGCTCGGGCGATAGCGGCCGTGGGCAGCCTCGATCATCAGGCGCGTCACGTCGTTGTAACCGGACTGCCCGTCGGGGCGCGTCCCGCCGATGGCGGCGCTCCAGCCGCCGTTGGCGCAGACGTTGTCGGCAAAGGCGGCGATCAGCGCGGCGGCCTCCTCGCGGCTGATCTCGTCGTTGTTCTCGTAGAAGGGCTGAAGCTCCTGATCCATCCGGCCGGGGTTGTCGCAGTCGTCAAGATAATAGATGAAATTGTAGGCGACCATCGCCTCGAAAAAGGAGCGAGCCGGCTGGAACGGAACGCGGGAAAGCGCTCCGACCAATCGTTCCCGGTTCCGACACTGTTCGGCATCATCCGAGAACCACGACCGGAGATGGGCAAGCAGGTTTTCATGCCATGCACGAACGCCCTTCACCACGTCGCGGAGGCCGTCGTAGAAGTCCACCCCGTCCTCCCCATTCCCCTCCGCGTCGGAGAGGCCGCGTTCGATGCGCAGCGCATGGGCATCCAGTCCCTCGCGGAGGATGCGGCCGTAGTTCGGGATGCTGTGGGTGTATCCCCAGCCGCCGATGGTATGGGGCGTGTGGGCGACGTTGACGCGCTCGGTCTCGACGCGCAACGCATCGCGCAGGGCCTGGAGCGCCTCGCGCTGTTGCGCATCCTTCGCGCCCTCGACGGCTTGGTTCAGCGCCTCGCCATTGACCTGCCACGTGAAGGAGTAGGATGGCTGGAGGCATCGGTCCTCGGTGAGCGGGGCGGGGAGCCTTCGCCCGCAGGGATAGAGCAGGCCGCCGTCGTAGGGCGTGGGCGTCCGGTTCTCGAAGCGGCGGCGCACCGCGCGCGACCATCGGATCACGGGCGAGACGTCCGGCTTCTCAAAGTATCCTGCCGCGAAGAACTCTCGCAGGTCCTTCAGGACGGCGACGTCGGGAATATTCTGCGTCTGCGAATGACGGCTCATCTGTCCATTCCTGCTTGGGTGACCGATGTGACGGTTGGCTTCGGCGACGGGTTCATCACAACGCGAAAACCGACATTATAGACTCGCTGGTACGGCTGGTAGGCGAGGCGGAAGGAGGCGCGCGCCCGCGCAGGCCGGTCGCGCCAGGAACCGCCGCGCACAATGCGTTTCTCGGCAGAGTTGATGTCATTGCGCCCGTCGCCGTCCACGTAAGGATAAGGTCTGGCCGCCGAGAGTGTCCATTCGCACACGTTGCCGTGCATGTCGTGCAGCCCCCACGGGTTGGGCAGGTATTTTCCGACGCTGGCGGAGACCAGCTCCCCGTCGTTGAAGCGCTGGTCGCGGGGAATCCAATCGTCGTACTTACTGGGGTTTAGCAACGGCACATTCTCCTTCTTGTAGGGATGGCTGACCGCGTCGCGCAGTTTCACGTCGGCGAGGTTGGCGAACTTCGAGAAGTCCGCATCTTGGTCGCCGTAGGAAAACCAGGCGGCGGCGCCGGCGCGGCATGCGTATTCCCACTGGGCCTCGGTCGGCAGGGAGAAAGATTGGCCGGTGCGTTTGCTCAGCCATCGGCAGAAGTCCATCGCGCGCTGCCACGAGACGCGCACCACCGGCTGCTTCGGCCCGTTCAGAGGCCAGCCTTGGACGCCGAATTGCATGGCATGGCGAATCTCGACGCGGCTGTCGTGCCCGGGATCGAAAAGGGCGTACTGCTCGTTGGTAATCTCGAACTGGCCCATCCAGAAGGCATTGACGTGGACACAAGCCGGGGGCGCCTCGTCGGGGCATCCGTCCGCACAGCCCATGACGAACTCACCTGCCGGAATAAGCACGAGGGAAAGTTCGACGCCTTCGGCAAGCGGAATGGTGCGCCGTTGCGCGGGCGACTGCCGTCGCCTGGCCTCTTGGGCCTCAAGGGGACATCCGGCGGCGCGCATGGGCGCATTTGCTGTTTGCACTTCAGGTTCGGGCATCACCGTCGTGACTTGTGGGGGTGGAGGACCGGTCCATTCCATGTCCACATCCACACCGGCGTATTGCCTGAGCATCTCGCGTCGCCGACGGGCCGGTGTGCGGACACGTTCCTCGCCTGCGATCGTAATCCATGACCCGTGGAAGGGCGCGTTGAGGTCTATCCACGTGATCAGCCGATCCCACGCCTCCGCATCGAGTTTCACATTGTGGTGGCCCTTCTCGATCATTTGGTAAAGCTCAACGGTACTCGCGTGAAATTCCATCGGGGCCAGGACATGGTAATCGCTCTCCAACCCGGGCCGGCGCACGAAGCGCTGCAGGTTGGCGTAGGCGACGCTGAACTTCCCTGCGTCCTGGCGACCGTGGTGGTAACGACTGTCGTAGTCTTTGATGAATTCCGCGCCGCGCAGATCCAGGAGGGTCGTCCCGTCCGGCCTCGTCTTGCCGTTGTGGCAGCCGATGCAGTAGCGATCGAGCACGGGCTGGACTTCGTTGGCAAAGCTGTAGCCACGCGCCGGCCCGCGCCACGGGGTGATCGGCTGCGCGCCTCGGCGCAAGGCCAGCGTGGCCTTGTTCGGGGTCGCGGCGTTTTGCGGTTCATGGCAGCCCACGCAGGAGACCTTTTCGCCGGGCATGCCGGTCAGCCAGCTCCGCATGACCTGGAGCGCCTTGCCGTCCGCATCGAGGGGCTGGAGGGAGACCGGCGTGTTGGCCGGAAGGAGAAACATGGCCGACCCATCCGCCTGAACGGGCACTGTCCCAAGAATCCGCCGGATGTCCCACGGCCCCTCCATGCCCACCACGCCCTGGGGTCCGCCCATGCCCGGATAGTCGTACGTGTAGGTGAAAACTCGCAACCCCTTCACCGTGCCCCGGGGAATGCCCGCCAAGCCGGGCCCTTGGTAGATGTCCGTGATCTGCACCGTGCAGGTGTCGGAGTTCAGATCGACTTGGTCGGGAATGACCGGCGGCCTCGGCGTTTTGCGCAGGGGGATCGGTTCAAGCAGCGCATACCCCGGCTCCTCGCGCAGCAGGACCACGTTGTCGAAGATGTCCACCAGATAGATTCCCCACAGCGACTGCGGCGATGGCTGGCAGGCGACGAGGAAATACTTCCCGGACGTCCAGGGGCGCGACGCATCCCCCAGGGGAAAAGGATGCAGGAACTTGGGCCACGAGTTGTCCACGAGATTATCCTCGATGAGCGGTTCCACCTTCTGCCCGTAGCCGGGGATTCTCTGGACGACCCCGTCGGTCTCGTGTCGGCCTTTGGCTGTGTCCAGGATCACCAGTTCGCCCATGCGGCGCACGCCGTGGTGTCCGCTGACGATGGTTGCCACCTTCGTCGGGTGGCCGGGGATGGGGCGGGTGTAGAACATGGAATTGGGCCAGTAGGAATTGCTGCCGGAGAATTCCATCTGCTGAGTCCCATCCGGATTCATGTGGAACAGCAGGCGGGTGTGCGTGTGCGGGGTGTCGGTGTATTCCCAGCGCGTGTAGAGCACGCGGCCGTCGCTCAGGACCGTCGGACACCAGTTGTGCTCCTGGTCGAAGCAGAGCTGGCGGATGTTTGTCCCGTCGGGATTCATCCGAAACAGGTTGGCAACCCGACTGCTGCCGTTGACGCAAGGCACGGCGGCGAAAATTCTCGTCGAACTGAAGATGATGCGCCCGTCGGGCAGGTAGCAGGCGTCGTAGTTGTCCACGTCGGCGTCCGCCCCCGGCGTCGCCTGGCGCAGTCCCGAGCCGTCCGTCCGTATCTCGAAGACCTGCCAGCAGTTCTGTTCGCCGATGGAGGAGAAGAGCAGCCTGTCCGCGTCGAAGTGCAGGTCCACGTCGCCGACAAACACGCGGGACTTCGGCTTGTACAGGGTCGCCGGCGCATCGTCCGGCCGCTTCATGGAAAGCAGCGCAATTTCGTCGTCAAACCCGGTTTTCGGCAAGGCGCAGTTTCCCTGCCAGTTGCAGGGCAAGCCGAGCGCAGAAGATCCCTGGCCGCGCTTGACTACCAGCAACCGATCAAAGTCAATGAGCGGATTGGCCAGGAATAGTTCCCGCTGTTCCGCCTGCAATTTTCCGACCATCGGCAGGGCGGACTCGTCGCCTTTTTCCAAGGCCGCCCTGATCGTTGCCTTGCGGCCTTCCATCTCTGCCACGCGCCGGAACAGCCCCTCGGTGTCCGGGAACCTCTCAGGAAAGTTCGCCGCGAGATCGGCGACCGCGCGGCGCATGGCCTCGGCGTTGAGCAGCTCCAGCGAGGCCAGGCCCGCTTTCAGTCGCGCCGCCTTGGCCTCGCGCCGGCGGCGCTCCTCAAGGCCGGGGCGTCTCAGCCGCCAGCCATCGGGGAACGGCGCGGACGATTTCATGCGAACGGCGCAGATATGCGGCATGGCCCCCTGCCGTTCGAGCTGGATCGTGTGCAAGCCCTGGGTGATGTGCAGCGTGCACTGTTGCTCCCACCGGGCATGGTCCGTGTTCCAGTCGCCGGTGATGCCCGAGATCCCCGTGTGGACCTTCTTCCCATCCAGGCTGATGTCCACCGGACGCGCCTGTTGCGCCGTGTAGAGTGCAAAGAGCGCATAGTCCGCCGTGACGGGGAACTCGATCTCGTACTCCGCCCGGTTGGGAAGCTCCCCCGCGTTCCAGATGCAGGAATACTTCTTGGCATAGGATTGGCCGGGCAAGCTCACCCGGACGTTGCCGCGGTCGAAGTCGCGCGCCTCGATTGTGAACTCATCCGCAGCCCATGCGCGGCCGGCAACCGCCAATGCGAGCGAGAGGATCGCCGTCGTGACCGGTGTTACAAGGACACTCCATGCCTTCCGCATTACCACTTCCCCTCGTTCTTGGGATCGAACTTCGGATTGCGGGGCGGGATCTGTGCGCCGACCGATTCGCGCCATTGCTTCATCTGCGCGTGAAGTTCCTTCACCTTGTCCGGCATCTCGGCGGCGAGGTCCTTCGTCTCGCCGATGTCGTCCTTCAGGTTGAACAACTCGATCTTCCCGTCCTCGAAGTATTCGATCAACTTCCAGTCGCCCGCGCGCATGGCGTTGGCAGGGGCCTGGCGGCCAGGCAGGTAGCCCGGCATCCACCAGAAAATGGCCGTCCGGTTGAGGTGGTCGGCCCGACCCGACATCAAGGGCGCGAGACTCTCTCCGTCCAATACCTGATTCTCGGGATTCTTTCCGCCGGCCACTTCGAGGAATGTGGGGAAGAGGTCCACGCCGTGCACCGGCGCGTCGCAGATGGTTCCCGCCTTGATGACGCCCCGCCAGCGCGCGATCATTGGCACTCGGATGCCGCCCTCATAAAGCATCCCCTTCATGCCCCGCAGGGGGTAGTTGGAAGTGGTCGTGCCCCCCTTGTTGAGGCCGCGGTTCTCTGCGCTGCCCACGCCGCCGTTGTCCGAGAAGAAGATGACGAGCGTGTTTTCCGCGAGGCCCAGCTCGTCCAGCTTCGCAATCACCTGTCCGAAGCTCGCGTCAAGGCACTCGACCATCGCCGCATAAACCGGGTTGTGATGGCCGCCGACGGGCTGCTTCTTCTTGTACTTCTCGATGATAGCCTGTTTGGACTCCAACGGCACATGGACGAGGAAGTTGGGGAGATAGAGGAGGAATGGGCGGTCCTTGTTTGTTTCGATGAAGCGGATTGCCTGCTCAGCCAGATAGTCCGAGAGATAGAGGTCCTCCGGCAGTTTATCCTTTGGCGGGGGGGTGGTCTTGAAGTTGTGGTGCCGACCCATGGAGACGATGGCCTCGTCGAAGCCCTGGGCGGTGGGGAAGTGCCCCTCGTCATTGCCGAGGTGCCACTTGCCGAACATACCGCAGGTGTAGCCGGCCGCCTTCAGCGCCTCGGCAAAGGTTACCTTCTCCGTGGGCAGCGCCTCCGGATTTTCCGGGGCCAGTATTTTGCGCTCGGCCCACTTTAGGACCTTCTTATCCTTGTCGAACCGATGCTTCCCGCCGACGGTGTATATGCCGTGCCGCGGGACGTATTGGCCGCTCAAGAGGCAGGCGCGGGCGGGCGCGCAGTTCGCGGCGGCGCTGTAGGCGCTGGTGAACTTCACCCCCTGGGAGCAGAGGCGGTCCAGATTCGGGGTCTCGTAATAGCCGCTGCCGAAACACCCCAGGTCCGTCCAGCCGAGGTCGTCGGCGTAGAGGAGCACGATGTTCGGCTTACGATCCGCCGCCCAGGCCTCTGAGGAGCCGATGATTCTACAAAGGACGCCGGCGCAGGCCATACCCGTTCCCGCCGTTACGACGTCGCTGAGGAACTGGCGCCGACTGAGTTGTCTCCTCATGGGTCCGTTCTCCTCATTGGATCTCAGGCATCTCAATCCGCTCGCCGGCGAGCTGCTTCGCCTGTTCGTCCGGATCGTATGCGCCGTAGAAGATCGCGTTGCAGTCAATCCATGCCGCCAAGCGGCGCAGGTCGCCGTCGCTCAGCTTCACCTCATCATTATGCCCCTTGCGGAGCATCGTCATCAAGCGGCTCCTCAGGGCGCCGTATGTTCCGCCCGGAGGCGTCACCTGAATCTGGTTCCGCTGCCAGAACCGTGGGACGAGGTCCTGGGCAATGATGTCGCCGCTCTTCCTGCGCTCCTGCCAGTCCACCACGCCGCCGCAAAGGGACCAGTAGGATTTTGTGAATCCCTTGTGCAGCGCGCCGGTGAGGTCAATGTCATTCTTCGGCTTGTCGCCGCTATGACACTTGATGCAGTGCCTGTCGAGGACGGGCTGGACGACCTCGACGAACGAGAACGGCCGTCCACCGAGCTCGCCCGGCTCGATCTGCGACGGAGGCCGCCGCATCGCCATCGGCGCAAGTCCTTGCGGGGTGGTGTTCCGGTTCTCGTGGCACCCGATGCAGGATGTCCGCTCGCCGGGCTGGACCGCGGTTGTGGAACGCATGGTCTGGTAGGCGAAGCCGTCCTTGTCCAGCGCCTGGAAAAGGATCGGTTTCTGCGCGGGCGCGAGGAAGCAGGCGGAGCCGTCCGGCTCGACGGGCACGGTCCCCAGGATGGCGCGGGCGTTCTCCTCGCCGGCGAAGCCGATGCGCGGGCTATTCGCCCAGGGTGTGGTCTTTGGGAATATCTGGATGATGCGTAGTTCCTTGATGGAACCGCGCGGCACATCGCCGAGCCCTTGGTAGATGTCTGTCAGGATCATCTCGCCCGTGCCGAGTGCATTTGCCGCCAGTGTGCTGCTCAGGACCGGCGGGCGGGGACGTAGACGGAGTGGGATGGGTGTGGTGCTGTTGAGCGCGGGGTCGCGGTAGATCAGCTCTCGGTTGCCGGCGGCGTCGAGGAGGTAGATGCCGAGGGCATTGTCTGGCGTAGGGTCGTCGTAGCTCTGCCCTTGCGACCGGAGGTAGGTATTGCTGTACCCCACGAGGAAGTACTTCTCCGACAACGGCCAGGCGAACTCGTAGTAATCGGGCAGGCTGAACCCCTCGGCCTCCGGGAAGGGCAGAGGAGTAATCTTTGTCACAACGTCCATGCGGCTGTTGCTGTCCACGGTCGGGTCGAGGATGCACACCGGCCCGCCGGTGAGGGCGTGGTGCGCCGAGGCGATGAAGACGATCTTGCTGCTGCCGGGGATCGGCTTGGCCTGGAAGGTGCAGTGGGGCTTGGGCGTGGCGTTGCCCCAGACGGCGACCTGGTTCGCGCCGTCGGGCCGCATGGCCCAGAGGTTCTGGTGCGTCACGGCGTCGCGGTCAATGTAGTCCCACCGGGCGAAGAGGATGTGGCCTGTGTTCGAGACGGTGGGAAACCACTCGGCGACGTCGTTGAATGAAAGCGGCTGCACATTTCCGCCGTCGGCGTCCATGCGGTGGACCGTGTAGGCGTGCCAGCGCCAACTATAGTCGCCGCCGAAACAGCGGGAGTAGCTGCGACGGCGCGTGGAGCAGAAGACGATCCCGCCATCGGGGAGGTAATTGGGCATCACATCGTCGTAGGGTCCCCGCGTGATCTGGCGCAGGCCCGCGCCGTCCACGTTGATTTCGTAGATGTGGAAGTAGTTGTTGTCCTCGCCCTTTTCATTCTGCACGAGGGTCTTGGCGTCCAGCTCCTTGTCGCCGCACTGGACGTAGGAGAAGACGATCCGCTTGCCATCATAGGAAAGGCGCGGTTCGAGGTAGTTGCCCGGCGGGAGTTGGTCGCCGACCACGCTGCGGGTGCGCATGGACCGGCCGGGTTCTTCCAAGATGAATATTCCTCCACCGGCGCGCTGGCGCCAGCCGAAGTACTGCATGTTCAGGTGGCTCCATCGGCAGAGCTTGCGCTTGCAGAAGAGGAGTTTGTCGAAGTCCAAAAGCGGGTTGGCGAAGGCGATGTCACGCTTTAGGAGGCGGACGTGCAGATACAGGCCCCGCAGCGCATCGAGCGACTGATTCGTCTGCTTCGATACGGCCGCAAACTTGTTGAGGTGGGCAGAAAGATCTTCCGGTTGGTTGACCTTGAGATCGGCGAGAAGGTCTCTCGACCTGTTGATCTGGTCGTTCACGGCCTTGGCGTAGGATTCCACCGTCTCCTCGATCTTGTCATCCCGCCGCCACTCACTCTGGGCCATGAGAAAGAGATCGAGTTCCGGAGCGGTCCGCAGCCCGGCCGTCAGCCTGTCGTATGCAGATCGGACTTCGTTTCGCAGGGAAGCGAACATGGGCAAAGGGAGATTTTTCAGAATCGCGAACGATGCCGTGCGCGGCCCGTCATAGCTACCTAATGCCAATCGGGGTAAATTGCCTTCCGCCGCATCCCCCGTCAACGTCACCCGAAGCACCCCATCCTTGCTCAGGGCCGAACGACATGACCAACGCGCGTCGGCATCAAGGGCCAGGATGACACCCGATGCGTCCTCGCCATCGGCGATAGCGATGAACGGCAGAAGGTCCTTGTGTGTCAGGACCACCGGCTGTTTCGCATCAATCTTCCACTCCCGCAAGGAGAGGTCACGCCCGATGGCGAGCACCGTCGGCGCCTTCGGCTGGACCTCATCCACGAGCATCTCGTAGAACCAACCGTCCTGACCCGCCTTTTGCGAGAACGACTTTGACGCCTCGAATGCGTTGCCGGCGGCATAGGTGATGACGGGGTCCCAGTGGGTCGTATCGCAACTGATGTTGCCGCGTTTGTGGACGATGAAACGGAGCGCATCGCCCTTGCGGACATCGAGGGTGAGCTTCGGCTCGACGCCCTCCCCATCCGCGCCGGCGATCTCTGCCCGCCAGATCTCCTCCTCGCCGTGACGGATCATCGCGCGGATACCGTCGCCCGCCTGGTGCAGCTTGAACACCGGCCCGGTGACGGTTACCCGCCCGTCGCGTGGGACGCGGAAGCATCGGACGCTCGGCGTGCTCTCGCCGGGGTGGTGCCAGTCCTTGCCGACGCGGGTCCAGTCGGGACCGGTCCAGAAGGTCGAGCCGTACCACTGCTGGTTGCGGTACTTCAACGGTTCGTACGCGGAGTCTTGCCTTTGTTTGCCGATGCGGAACGAGAGGTCCAGGAGGGGATCGCTCTCGCGTCCCGCGGCTGTCGGCTTGCTTTCGATGAGTAGCAGGCCGCCGTGGATTCCCGCTTGCGCGGGAATGACGGATGAAGGCTGATCGGGCCACTCGATCTTGCGGATCAGGGAACCGTCCGGCGCGCTGCCGAAATGTGAGGCAATCGCTTTGCCCACATCATCGGCCCATACTGCCCCCGCCTCCCCGAACACAACGGCGATAAGCATTACGTAGAACCGAAACCGCATGATCTCCATTATGCCTTTCCTCGGAGGGCGCGATGCCTTCTACCCGCCTCCCTCTCGAACGCCACGCCCGCCTCCTTCGCCAGGGCCTCCAGCTCGGCCAGCATGTTCTCGTTGAGCGGGATGCCGTTGGCGAGGCGGTCCTCGCGCGCAACGGACTCCTTCTCGCCCGGCAGCCAGATGCGGTCCACGCCCGGCGCCTTGCGCGTGTTGCGCACGAGGCGAATCCAATCGTCCATCCGTTTCTTGAATTGCTTCACTTCCGCGAAATGGTCAATCTGCACGGCGGCGAAGAGGTACGTGTTGACGCCGGGTTCGTCGAGAAATTTGTAGGGATGCGGAATCTCATGGTCCACAGCCGCCCCCGCCAGCATGCCTGTCAGCAACGCGATCGCCGACGCGATGCCGTATCCCTTGTGCCCCGCGAAGGGCAGGAGGCATCCCCCCTCCATGACCGCCTTCGGGTCGAGCGTGACGTTGCCCTGCGAATCCAGGAAGCAGTCTTCCGGGAGCGGCTCGCCCTTCTGCGCGCAGAGGAAGACCTTGCCCCAGGACGCCTTGCTCGTCGCCCCGTCCACGACGATGGGGGGTTCCTTCTTTGCCGGGATCGCCACGGCATATGGGTTGTTTCCGAGGCGTCCCTCCGCCCCGCCGGTTGGGGGCATAGAGGCCAGGGTGTTGCAGAGCGACACGCCGATCATGTCGCGCACAAGGGCCATGCGGGCGTAGTAGCCCGCTGGGCCGTAGTGGTTGCTGTTGCGCACGAGGACCATGCCGATACCGCCGGCCGCGGCCTTCTCGATGGCGAGTTCCATGCCGAGCCTCCCGCCCACCGGGCCGAGGGCGTTGTCGGCGTCAATGAGGGCGGTGCATGGGGCGTCTTTCACGCGCCGGATGTTCGGCTTCACGTTGTTGCCGCCCTTGCGGATGCGGTCCATGTAGAGCTTCAGGCGGATCACGCCGTGGGTGTCTATGCCCATAAGGTTGGACTCGACTAAGAGGTCGGTGACCGTCTCCGCCTGGTCCTTGGCAACGCCGAAGCCGACCTGGATGGCGTTGCATGTCTTCCGCAGCCACTCATGCCGTACGCGCGTTTCTTCACTCATGGTTCGGTCCTATCTCTCTTTCGTCACTGGATTTATGAGCGACCCGATGCCTTCGATCTCGACCTCGACCGTGTCGCCCTCCTTCAGCCACACCGGCGGCTTGCGGCTGAAGCCGACGCCCGCCGGCGTGCCGCTCATAATCACGCTGCCGGGGTAGAGCGTCATGCACCGGGAGATATAGCTCACCAGATCGGCGCAGGAAAAAACCATGTCGGATGTGTTGGAATCCTGCATGATTTTGTCATTCAACTTTAGCCGAATGTCCAGATCGTCGCCGTTTATGTCCGTTTCAATCCACGGGCCGAGGGGGGCGAAGGTGTCGAAGCACTTGCCCCGCGCCCACTGCTTGTCCAGCCGGAGCTGGCAGTCGCGGGCGCTCACGTCGTTGCCGCAGGTGTAGCCGAGGATATAGTCGCGGGCCTTTTCTTTGGGGACGTTCTTCGCCTCCTTGCCGATGACGATGACCAATTCCGCCTCGTAGTCCACCTCATCGGGGGCCATGGCGGGGAGAATGATGGGTTCGTTCGGGCCGACGACGGCATTGGGCGTCTTGATGAAGACGACCGGCGCGCCGGGCACGGCCATGCCGCTCTCCGCCGCGTGGCCGCGGTAGTTCAGGCCGATGGCCACGACCTGGCGCGGCTCGACGGGGGCCAGAAGGGATGCCTCCGAGAGAGGAACGGTCCTGGCGGTCACCTTATGCACCCCGAAGATGTCGCCCTTGATCAGCGCCAATGTGTCGCCTTTCACTTCTGCGTACGTCTTTTTCCCCTTGTACTCGATTCTTGCGATCCTCATCATTCTCCTCTTGTCAAGAAATCCTGACGACTACGATTCCTTTGATTCCTGCCATATACGGTCGCCGACTTCCCGGATATGGGTCTCCATCACCGACCGGGCCTGCGCCCCGTCCTGTTTCTCCACTGCCGCCAAAATTTTTTCGTGGTAGCGAATAGACGCCTCACGATACTCGCGCTTGTCGGGGTACTTTGATTGCACCTCGCGCAGCAGGTCGGTGATCGAGGCCATGAATACGTGAAAGATCGGGTTGCGCGTCGCCCGGGCCAGCTCCAGGTGGAACGCCATGTCGTGGTCAATGAATGTCTGCAGGTTCATCAGGTTAGACCGCATGTCGTCGAGACGCTCGCGCAACACGGCGAGGTTCTCGTCCGTCCGATGCGCCGCCGCGCATTCGGCGATGCTGGCCTCCAAGTGCCTGCGGACCTCGACGATGTCGCGCATCTCAATATCGGCCTGGGCGCGGAGCAACGGCGAGAGTATACCGAAGATCGTGGAAGCATCGAGGCGTCGAACGAACACCCCCTTGCCGTGGTGGGCCTCCACGATGCCCAAGCCTTTAAGGATGGACAGCGCCTCGCGCAGGGGCAGGCGGCTGACGCCGACCATCTCGACGAGGTCGCGCTCCGATGGCAGGCGATCGCCGCCTCGCAGGCCGTTATTGGCAATGTACTGGATCAAGGCTTTGGCTACGGCCTCGACGACCGTCTTGCGCCTTCCGATGTCAATGGTATTGGCTGCTGCCATACTCACTCCTCATATGCTCATATGACCAGTTCCCCCCATTCTAATCGCCGTGTGGATAATGTCAAGCAAAAAAGTGGGATTTGCACACTGGGGGCGTACGCGGCGATTACGGCGCGGGCACGCGCAATTTCCAGGGAGCCACGGGTTCTAAGCAAGCCGTGCCATCTATCGTCATCGTGTTCGCCATCGGCGGTCGTCATAGAGAATAAGAACAATTGCGATCACGATTACGATGACGAACCGTAGATGCGACTTATTCCCTGTTTACCGCCTTTTTCAACCGGTCCTGGGCGCGCAGGATGAGCGGACGAACGCTGTTGTAGGAGACGCCGATCACTGAGGCGATCTCGCTGAGGCTTGCGCTGTCTTCGTAGAACATGGCGAGGACAAGGCGATCGCGGGGGCGCAATTCCTGCATCGCTTTCCCAAGGGCCTGGACCTGCTCGCGATCCTCGGCAATCTGATCCGGGGCCTGCCCCGCGTCAACCAACAGGGATTCGAGTCGTTGCTGCTCTTCGTCTCCCATTGCATCAAGGGAAGCGCTTGGGGGGGACTTTTTGCGCAGCGCGTTTATGGCCCGGGAATGCGCAATGACGCCGAGCCAGGTGCTGAAGCGATACCGCGCCGAGTACTGCCGGAGCAGGCGGCAGTCATCCTCCAGAAGGGCGCAGAACACCTCGCTCACCATGTCATCGAGAAGGTGCGGATCGGGATCGTCGCTGCGCCTCGCAACCGTTCGCCTGACCAGGAAATGGATCAGGCGGCAGTAGCGGCGGACAAACTCCTCCCACGAATCCCGGTCGCCCTGGATACATGCGGCGACAAGATCGCTGTCGCTTTGCATCGTTGCACTTGTGGCGCTTTCCTCAGCATTCATGCGCGTAAACGATCTCTTGCGAAGAATCTCCCTCCTCCGGTTGGCGACATGGAAGGGCGGCGGATTCTCTTGGATAGAATCCGCCGGCCGGGGCAACCTGTTGCGCAAGCGGCAAGGCCTCGGTTACTTCTTGTCGCTGTCCTCTGGCACCACTTTGGTGACGATGAGCTTCTTTGATTCCGGATCCTTGAAATAGATCACAGTTACGTCCGATCCCGTCTTCAGGTTCCGGATTTGCTCCTTCAGGGCGTCGGCGGCCGCCGGGGTAGGCCCCGGATTTGCTTCAAAGGTGATCGTGTGTTTCTTGCCGTAACACGTCGTCATGTCCGCCTTGAGGATCGAGCCGCACGGCGATACCTCCTTGACGGTAAGCGTCGGCTGGACCACCTCCGTCCCCGGGGATACCCGCCGCGTCTGGCAGCCTGGGCAGGGACACGTTTTCTTGTCCGGCTTATTCGCGTCGTCCGCCATCAGAAGGCCCACGCCGCTGAGCAGCAGGACCACAAGCGTCGTCATCATCCGTTTTCTCATAGGTCTTTGTCCTCTCCGAATGTTTGCACTTTGGCCCCGCTCACTTCTTGGGGCAATCGCCGCCTTCCTCGATGCTGGTAATGATGCACTTCTTGGTCTTCGGGCACACGGTATAGGTCACCTTCACCGCCGATCCCGGCTTGAGGCCTTGGACCTGCTCCTTCATGGCAGCCGCGGCGTTCGGACAGCCGCCCCCGCCCGCCTGGAGGGTGAGGGTTTCCCCTCCTGCGGTGACCTTGAGGACCGTCCCGCAGGGGGACACGGCCTTGACCGCGCCCTGGGCGGTTTTCTGCTTCTCGCACTTCATGCCATCCGCCATCAGAAGGCTTACGCCGCCAAGCAAGACAACTACCAACGTCGCCATCTTTACCCTTCTCATCCCATTCTCCTCTTCTAAAAATGTACATTGTCTTCCATCACTTCATTCAGTTTGAGGGTTCGTTCGGGGGCTTACCTCCTTTCGACCACACGACATTCCAGATGGTCTATGAGCACAACGGTGTCTATGGGGCTATCCGGGCCCAGGATTCTGATCGCCCGGATCGCGGCGGGGCGGAACGCGATACCGTCCTTCCCGCACATGTCCTTCTTCAAATCCACCTCTCTTCTCGCCCAACCGGCCGGCAGGGCGCCAAGTGGCACATGGTAACAGTTGGACGGTCCCGCCAGATCGGCGGTCGCTCCAAGCTGGATCGTAAGGACGGCCTTCGGACAGGAGGTTTTTCTGCAGACCCAGAACCTCAATCGGTCGGCGTCGGGCGGCAGCTCCATCTCGCGCCACATGCCGATGAGTCCCCGGTCGGTGCGTCGCCGGCGAATCTCAGCGCACCCCTTGCCTTCCTTCGGTTGCTCCGTGTTGAGCCGTATTCGCTCGTCGCTCTCCGGCACATAGGCCCACCAATTCTCCAGCCAATCCTCCTCACGGTCGAAGCCATCGAGCAGGACCCATCGGATGATCGGATCGGGATGGGGATTGTCAATCCGCCATACATGCGCCAGTCCTACGGAGCATGGCGGTCCCGGGGCCTGATTGGCGACCGCTGTGCATTCCTCCATAGGACCCACGGCGCTCTCGCCCCGCCCATTCTTGAGAAGGACCTTCCCCTTAATTACTTGAAGGATTGTCTTTCCCTCGCGTGCGGATAACGTAAACTCGGCGTCCCGCGCCCTGACCGCCCCCTCGGGCGTTTGAAGCCCCGCGTCCGCGTCTTCTGCGGCCCTTACGTGCACGCTGCCCGATACCAGCTCGAAACGGCCCCGCTCCACCACACGAAGGCGCGAGCCCTCGCGGACGCCCATCTCCAGCCCCTTGCCGAACTCGATCCGGCACATGGATTCAGGGCCAAGGGCAATCTCGCACGAAACGGGGATAGCGTCCCTTGCGCCGCATTCCTCCTCGACACCGTTTGCATATCGAACGAGGACCGTCCCCTCGCACTCAATCAGTTTGCCATATCCCCGCGCGCGAAGGCCCGCCACGGCGAAGACGGCAAGAACCACGGCGAGGCAGGCCGCGGCAGCCAGCCAGGGGATGAGCACAGGCCGAAGAAAAAGCCCCACTCTGCGTCGAGGCGAGTCCATCGGCGCCGCGTTGGATTCGGCCCCCCCGCGCAGATTGGCCACGGCGCCCAGGGCGGCCCGCAGGCAGGACTCGGGCGCATCCGGCAGCGCGGGATCGAGTTCTCCCCGCACAGCCAGCAGGCGTTCCCGGCAGTCCGGGCACGAGGCCAGATGCTCTATCGTACGGTCCGGCCCTTCGATTTCTCCTGATTCTGCCAGATGCAGAATATCATCCACCGAAAGGCAAGAAGAGGGGGGTCCGGTCTTCCCTTGGGAAGCTGCCGTCCGAACCTGTAGAAACGATCTTACCGCCTCCCTGCACGCTGGGCAGCCTCTCACGTGATGTTCGAGCTCGCTCATTTCCTCCCGCGGAAGCTGCCCCCTTGCGTATGCCCGGATTTCTATGAGGGAGATACAGTTTTTCATCGCACGTTCTCTTCGACAGCTCAGGATGTCCTTCTGCTCATGCTTCTCAGAAAGTTTACACAGGAACTGCGAAAAATGTACACCCAAAATCTCGATGTGGACACATGTTGGCAGACATGCTACGATCAAGGGTTGTATTCCGATGATCCAGGTTCAAGAACTAACAAAGATTTTCGACGACGCCAACCGCGGGGAGGTCCGCGCGCTGGATGGGGTGTGCCTGTCCATCCCTCCGGGGACGACCTTCGCTCTGCTGGGGCCGAACGGCGCGGGGAAGACCACCTTTCTGCGAATCCTTGCAACGCTGCTGAAACCGACCAGCGGGGCGGTGAAGATCGAAGGCATTGACGTGGCGCAGCACCCCATCGCGATCCGCCGCAAGATCGGCTACATGTCCACGGACACCGGGGTCTATCCCCGCTTGACGGCGCGGGAGATGATCGAGTTCTTCGCGGAACTGCACGGCATGTCGGCGGAGGAGATTCGATTGCGGTCGGAGGAAATCTACGACCTGTTGGAGATGCACGACTTCAAGGACGCGATCATCGGCAAGCTGTCCGCAGGGATGAAGCAGAAGGTCTCCATCGCCCGGACGATCATCCACGATCCACCGGTGTTGCTCTTCGACGAGCCGACGGCGAACTTAGACGTCCTGGTGGCGCGGGCGGTGGATGGGTTCATCGAACGGTGCCGGAGCGAGGAGAAGACGATCATCCTCTCCACTCATATGATCATCGAGGCCGAGCGCCTCTGCAATCGGCTGGCGATCATCTTTGACGGAAAAATTCTCCACGAGGGCGCGCCGACGGAGATCAAGGACAAGGTAGGCGCCAATACCCTTGAGGAGGCGTTCTTCCGCCTCATTGACGAGGCCAAGCGAGGGGCCGCGCCGGAGGGGACCGAACCATGACGCGCAACGTGAGGATCGTGTTTCAGAAGGAACTCCGCGTAACACTCCGCGACAAGCGCACGTTATTCGTCATGCTTGTGCTGCCGGTCCTCTTGTATCCGATGCTGCTGATCGGGTTTTCCAAAATAACGGCCAGGCAATTGGGCAAGCTGAAGGAACAGGTGTTCGCCATTGCGATCACCGGCGCCGAGTCCTCCCCCGGCCTTGTGGATCAAATCAAGGGCAACGAGAAACTGAAACTCACGGAGTCAACGGCTCCCGAGGAGGGCCTGAAGTCCGGCACTTTGCATCTCTGGGTTGAGATTGGGAAGGAGTTCGAACGGCAGATCGCCTCCGGCGCGAAGGGGCGGCTGACCATCCACTACAACGGCGCGAAGGATCGCTCGCGGATGGCCCTCCAACGGCTGAATGCGGTCATCGCCGAGTATGGGGAGATGATCCGCAAGAACCGGCTGGCGGAGAGAGACCTGGACCAGTCGCTCCTCGACGCGTTGGCCGTCCAGGTGGAGAACGTCGCCCCGCCGAAGAAGATGGCGGGCTTCATCCTGGGGCCGATGCTGGCCATGTTGCTGGTAACGATGTCCATGACGGGGGCCTTCTATCCCGCCCTTGATCTCTGCGCGGGGGAGAAGGAGCGCGGCACGATCGAGACGCTGCTCGTCTCTCCGGCGGAACGAAGGGACATCGTGATGGGCAAGTTCCTCACCATCCTCCTCATCTCCATCGTGACGACGCTCCTGAACATGGCGAGCATGTGCATCACCTTCGCGCAGGTCGGCAAGGTGATCCTGCCGAAGGAGTTCGGATCGGCCTTTGCAATCTCCATTGACCGGATAGGCATCTGCCTCCTTGCGCTGCTGCCCACGGCGGCGTTGTTCAGCGCGGTGTCGCTGGCGATCTCGTCAATGGCGCGAAGCTACCGCGAAGGGCAGCACTACCTGACTCCGATCATGTTTATTGCCCTGCCCCTTAGCATGGTCGTCATGGTGCCGAACTTTGATCCGGGAATTTCCTATTCCATCGTGCCGGTTCTCAATGCCTCGGCGCTGCTCAAGAAGCTCTTTGTTGGGGAATACGACTGGCGGTTCATCGGCGGCGTGTTCTTCAGCACAACGATCTACGCCGCCGCCGCGCTCCGATGGGCGACGGACCTCTACAACCGCGAAGACGTGATCTTCCGCGCCCCCGTGGAGGCCGACTGGCGGCCATGGTCGGGACCGTCGAGCCGTTTGCCGCAGGCGGGGGACGCCGTGTTCATCTTCTGCCTATGTTTGGCACTTTTTGTGCTCGTGGGTCCTTTGTTTGCAAACGTCAGCCGGGCGGGCAAGTTGACGGCGGAGCAGGTGAAGGCGATTCAGTTCGGGGTGTTCGGCCAACAGGTTTGTTTGTTCCTTTTTCCGGCGATACTTTTTGCCATCGTTAGACGGTTTGATCCCAGAATAACGTTTCGGCTGCGACGGCCGGGCCTGCGGGACCTGGGGCTGTCTATCCTGATCGGCCTGACAAGCTTCGTGCTCATCACCGCATTAGCCTATTTGCAGATCAGCCTGTTCAAGGGCTTGAGAGAGGAGATGAAAGAGACCGAGAGGAATCTGAGCGAGATCGTCTCGGGCGGCTTGCCTCTCCTTCTCGCGCTCTTTGCGTTGGTCCCGGCGGTCTGCGAGGAGACGCTCTTCCGCGGGATGATACTCACCGGCCTGAGCAGGCGCAGCAAGTTGACCGGCATTGTCCTGACGGGCATCCTCTTTGCCGCCATTCACGGGACCCGCGGCTATTTTATCTTCCCGCTGGGGTTCATCCTGGCTTACGTCGTCTTGAGAACGGGGAGCCTGTTCAACGGCATGGCGATTCACTTCATGCACAACGCCACAGCCCTGGCGATCGCATGGGCCGTCAAGAGGGCCGGATTGACGGGACAGATCGAATCCATGGCGCCGCGGCTCAGCGTGGCGGACGTGGGTCTTGTTCTGACGGCGGTTTTTGTTTTTGCAGCGTCAATTTGCCTGCTATCCAACGCACCGGACGGAGAAACGGAATGCCGATGAATGAGGCAGCGGCGTGGGCGGCGGCGGCGCGGGGCTCCCTCAGCCGAGCGGCCGAGACGATGAGCAGGAGGGCGAGGAAGGCCGCGACGCAGAAGACCCCCTCGTAGGACCACCATCCCACCAGGGCCCCGCCGAGCACCGGCATGAACGTCAGCGGCGCGGTGGCGGTGTACATGACGCCCAGGTAGGTTGGTCGGCGCTGGTCGGGGGCGATGTCGAGGAGGTAGTTGACCGCCGCGATGGTCGTGCCCGACTGGGCGAACCCAACTAACGCGAAGAGGCCGCAGAACGCCCAGACATGAAGCGGTTTCCCCAGAAAGGCGTAGCCCGCGAGCGGAAGCGCCTTGATGGACAGCGCGGCGGTCGGCACGAGGAAGCACAGGATCGTGCCGAGGAGCATGAGCGCCCGGTTTCCGAACCTGTCGCCCACCCTCCCCCACATCAGCGCCGCCAGGGCCGCGAAGACGACCTCCGACGAGACAAAGAGACCCGTCGCCGAGTCCTGCACGCCGAACCTGTCCTTGGCGTAGAGGACATAGAACGGTCCCGCGATGCTGACGAGGCCGAGGATCATGCGCGTGATGAAGATCCGGAGAAAGTCGCGATCGCGCCTGAGCAGGCGCGGGGCGCGAAGGACCTGTTGGGGGAGCGTGATCCGCGCCGTTCGCCCCCGACCGGGCGGCTCCTTCGCCAGACAGAAGAGGACGACCGCAAGCCCGGTGGCGGCCCACGCCATAAGGAACAGGGCCAGGTAGTTGCGGGGAAAGGCCGGCCCGGTGGTTGGGTCGAGGATGTACTCGACCAAGAATCCGCCGGCAAAGGCAAGGGAGCACCCCCAGAAGGCCCGGGCGCCGAAGAAGCGCCCGCGCATATCGTCGGGCATGGACCTGCTGATAATATCCATGAAGGGAAGCAGACCGATGCCGCCGAATGAGGTGTACAAGAAGAAGGCCGTCGCAACCACCCAGTAGAGGACAAGCGGATGGGGCGCGGCCAGAAGGAGGATGCCCAGAGGGATGGCGGCGAACGCCGCCTGCCGCAACAGCCCCGAGACGACGTAGAACGGCTTCTTCCGCTCGAAGGGTTCGATAATGTTGGAGAAGATGATCTGTGGCCAGAGCCAGCCCACGACGCTTACGCCGCTGACAAGGCCCACCATGACCTGCGCCCATCCTTCGCCCACGCCGCCGCGCTCGGCCAGTTGATAGACGAAGGGCGGGATCACGATATTGCCGTTGATCAGGCCATATGCGCCGAGGTGAAACAGGGCGCCGTTTGCAACGCCGTAAAAATAGTTCCGGCCAATGAAGGGCCGGCTGGGGGTTTCCATCGTGGGAGTTTCTTTCTCTCAAGCAGATTCAGGACGACGCAGCCGACGGCGCACGCCGGGACTATTTGACGAATCTGCTCTTGTTTTCCTCCCACCATTTTTCCCATTCCTTCACTGCGGCCTCGCGGGCCTCCGCGGGCGCATTCAGCCAGGCCAGCTCGCTCGAGCCGGCTTCTGCTCCCTTGATGGGAATAGAATATTTGGCCAGATTTTCCAGGGCTCTCGCGGCGGCGGGCCGCACACGGGGATTGGGGTCTCTCAATGCTTCAATCAGCGCGGGAATAGCCTGGGGGGCGCCCAGCTTCTGAATGCTTGCGATCAACTGAGCGCGGGTCTTCCCGTAGTACTTCTTGGGATCTTGCAGACAGCCAATCAGCGCCTGAGCGGCCTCGCTTCCGCCCGCGCGGGCCAGGCCCATGAAAATTCCCCCCAGCACATCCTCCGGTTCTGTTGGATTAAGGCACTTGGCCAGGGCCTTCACACCGGCCTCGCCTGTGTTGCCCAGGCCGATCGCCGCAAGGGCGCGCTGGGACGCGGGACGCTGCGTATCGCTCAACACGCTGGCGAGCGCATTCACCGCCTTTTCGCCGCCGATCTCGCCGATGATCCAGACCGCCCGCTCCGCCACGGGCTTTTCGCTTTTGGTGAGGACTGCGAGACGAGGAATCACAGGCGCGCCGAGACGCACAAGCCACATGACAGCGTCGCGCTGGACTTCCGGCTCCTGCTCGTCATCGAGGCGGCGAATAAGCTCGTCCACGTCCGTCTCGGCGTAGCGCGACTCGCTCCGTCCCCGACCGGTTATCACCACCTGGAAGCTGTCCACGGCGTAGTACCGGGGCGACATGCCGAAGTCAATGGTCACATCCTCGTGCGTGCCCACGGGCGCCTCGCTGGTTCGGAACATCTTGATGTGCTGGCGGCAGGTCCCCGTTCCGATCAGCCGCTTGTGCTCATCGAACAGCGCCACGTGAATCGTTCGCGCCACGGACACGACGCCTACCTTCACCATCGAGGCCACGGCGGTCAGATGATTGTCGCGCGGTTCCATGGCAAACCGGATTGACCGCACCTCCAGCGCCGTAAACCGGTTGCCGCGTTCATCCGCAGCCACCGAGCGGGCATAGACGGGAATGGCGGTGTCCAACTTGAACGGGTAGTAGCGCGGCTGCTTGGCCTCCTCGATCAGGTCCTCCCCGGCACCTTGGGCCGGTTTGGCCTCCTTGAGAAGTTCCTCTACAGTCTGCCCCGAGAGCCGACCACCGGAGAGTAGAAACACGGTGAGAAGTGCAGCGGCAAAAAAGTTTTTCATCATGGCTACCTCGACCTATTCAAGATGCAGGCGATTGGATGTCCATTTGCGACAGTCTATCATATGGGAAACAAAAAACAAGTCAAATGTTCGGGAGTTCACGAGAGTGCACGTGCACAACATAATTGCAGGACTGACATTTTTTGTCACTTTTCACGGCCCAATCGCGTGTGAACTGACGCTGAGCGTCACTTCCCTTGACATTAACCATTTTTAACTCCCCCCAATTTATGGCATAGCGCTGGAGAAACTCGACGGTTACGACAAACCTGACCAACCACCAGTCCTCACGGTATGCACTTTGCCAGCTTACAGAAGTGCGCAGTTCTCCATTTCTTGTTCGCCCCGCCTGCGCGATGAGCGCGGGCGGGGGAAAATAAGGGAGGGGCGGGCATCATATAAACTTGGCCGAGTCCGCGAAGGCTCGGCCAGGGGCAACCCGGGCATCGCGGCCTTGGTTTTGATAAACCAAGGCCGCGCTTTTTTAGCGACTCGCGCGCACCCTCGGAAGTTGTGATAAATTGTAGGCGCACCCTTTACGGGTGCGCGAGAGCGCCGTGTATCGGCCCGCAGGCTAAAGCCCCGCGGAGTATGGGGCGATAAATTCGATTTTTTCACACCTTCTCAGAACCGAAGGGCGAGATCGAAGAAGAATGTGAAGAGGCTTCCCGCGATGGGTATCGTGCTGTGCGTGCGACCGCGCGCCGCGATCACCACTCCCCCCGGGCCGTACGCGAAGGGCATGGGATTGCCCCAATAGCTGCCAGGACCGAAGACGTATATCTGGTTTCCCGCTTTCATCAAGCGCCAGCCCGCCTCGCCGATCCGCTTGGTATGTTCCCCATCGCCGACCGCCTGCCACGCGGGGTAGCGGTAGCGGACCACGGGGTCCACATAGACCGGCACATAGTACTCCTCGCTGACCACCGTCCCCCATCCAAAGGGTGTGGGTGTTTGGCCAAGGTACTTCCTGTTCGTGTAGTACCCCCCGTCCTGGGCAAGGATGGGCGAAGCCGACTCAACAAACACACAAGAGAGAAGCAGGCATAGGATAATTCTTTTCATTTCATCCTCACCCCCGTATCGCGTGTAGTTTGCATCCTCAGACCCATTATTCTTTATTGTACCCTCTCCTCGCGCCTTTTGCAAGCGCAGGTTTCTTGGCGCGTGAGGGCGGAATGGGATATTATTGCTTGATTTCAACGCCTTGCGAAGCGATAATGTAAGGCAAATGCGTCGTTGAATCTGCTTGCGAGGACCCCATCATGCCGATCAAGGTCAAATGCAAAGAATGCGGAAAGCAATTCGTGCTCAAAGACGACTTCGCCGGTAAGCAGGGAAAATGTCCCTCATGCGGAAAATCCCTGACTGTTCCCCCAATCGAAAAAAAGGAGGAAGAGCCGGCGCCCAAGCCAAAGGAACCCACCGCCAAACATGAGGTAAAGAGACCCGCGCCGTTGGCGGAGCAAGAGAAGCTTTCATCCAAGGACAAGAAAACACCGCTTCACAAGGACGATAAGGAACCTGCCTCCAAACCGGAGGAAAAGAAAGCCGCTCCATCGGCGGAGGAAAAGAAGCCTTCGTCCAAGGGCGACAAGGACAAGGAAGCCTCCCCCAAGCCTACGAAGAAAACCCCGCCGGAGCAAAAGAAACGAGAAGAGCAAATTCGATGTCCCGGCTGCGGGGCGATGTTCCCCAAGGGCACGTTAGTCTGTGTGCGCTGCGGCACAAACATGGTTACGGGGGCGCGAGGCGCGACCCATGTGAGCGGAACGAGGCTCGCCGGCGTCGCACGCACCCTCCGCATCCTGATCGGCCTGTCCATCGTCGCTGTGATCATTGCCGCCATCGGTCTCGTTGTAAGCAAAACACTTACCTCCTACAAGATCGCCGGCCGCGTGGCCGATAATGAGCGCATGGTCGTCAAGGATCTGCGGAGGATCGCCAACGCGCAAAAGGCGTTCCGCCGCCAGGCATTGGTGGACCAGAACAATAACGGCATCGGCGAGTACGGGTTGCTGGCGGAGCTCGTCAATGAGGTCTGCGTCCGCGACCTGGAGGGTAAGTTGACCTCCAAAGACGGACCTTTGTCCTGCGCCTTCGCCACAGGGGGCGCGGAGGGAGACGGCGCCGCACGCCGGTGGGGCTATCGCTTCCGCATGTTCCTCGCCACCCCCGACAAGGGGGAAGGCGACGACAAGGTCCTGGGCGGCGCTTCTGATCTTCCCGGCAAGATGTTGGACGACAAAGCGGTTGTGGAGATCCAGGAGAAATCCTTCATCTGCTATGCCTGGCCCGAGGTCCGCTACGCCGATGGAATTCATGCCTTCGTGATTGACCAGAGCGACAGTGTGTATTTCACCAAGATGGATTCCCGCCCCTACGAGGGCGAGAGAGGCCCGGAGCCCGGCGCCGCCTACGCCGATAGTTCAGGTTTCGGCAAGGACCTCGCCTCGGGAAAGAGAAGCGACGACAACACGTGGACCCCCATCCCCGACCCGGATACCGTCGCATGGAAGAGCGCCTTTGTGAGCGGCCTGATCTTCGACCTCAGCACGCCCTGGTTCATGCCCGAGGCCGTCAAGACCGCAACAAAGCCTGTTGACATCGAAGAAAAATGCCGCGAGGCGCTCAACAAACAGGAGGTGGCGAAGCAGAGGGAAAACCAGGGCAACTGGCAGGATGCCGAGAGATTCTACACAGAGGCCCTCCAGAAACTCGGCAAGGAGACGTGGCCCGAAAAGACCCTCGCGCGAAGAATCGAATTAAGGCTCGCCGCCGTACGGCTCGTCCTCCAGGCAGGCAAACTGGAGGCGGAGAAAAAATGGGCCGAGGCGCGGGATGCCTACTCGAAGGCCCTGGCCGACGTCAACAACGTTAACTATATCCAGAAAAAATTGACGGCATTGACGGCAACGGAGGGGCGTGAGGCCACGGCGACGGACCTGACCGCAGCGACGAAGGCGCAGGACGCCGCGAAGCGAGCAGCCGAGGCCAAACAGTTTGCGGCGCTCTGCGAGAAGTACCCCAGCCCCTATGCCTTGTGGGCGGCCTGCGAGTACTATCTCTCCGTCGAGGACCACAAGGAACTCCAACAGGAGGCGAAGCGGAAGAAAGAGGAGATCGTCCGGAAGATCAAGGCAGATCCCAAGGCCTGCCCCCCTCTGCGCGAGGAAAAGGGCAGGGCCTTCGATGTCATCCGTCTGAAAAATAAAGATGTAATCAAGGGAAAAGTGACAGAACGCACGGACATGGCGGTCAAGGTTGAAGTCGCCGGTCCCGACGGCCAGACTCTGAACCGGCTCCTCAACAAGGACGATGTGGTTCAGGTTGAAACAAAGGAGATCCCCGCTGCGGACTTAAACCGGGAGAGGGCGGAACAACTCTATACCGAAGGCGTGAAGTGCTGGCGGCAAGGCATGTTTGTGCACGCCCTCGATGAATTTGGAAAGCTGAAATACTATTTCGCCGACGCCGCCGTTCAATCCGATGCCGCACTGCAAAAGAAGCTGGCCGGCGCCGTATCGGGCGCAGAGAAACTGCCCGACAAACTATCGCCCACCGACCTCGTCGCCGCGTCCGTCGAGGGCGGCGAGGGCGAGATGTGTCCGATCTGCCTCGGAAGCAGGCGCCTGACCTGCACCTACTGCAAAGGCACGGGGCTTCGAGCCGAAAAGACCCGATGCCCCATCTGCGACGGCACGGGCAAGTCGGCGTGCTCGGTCTGCCGCGGGACGCGAGTCCGGCAAGGCAACTGCGCGACCTGCGGCACGCGAGGCACGATCGAGTGCATCACGTGCAATGGCAAGGGAAAGGTGCGCCCCTACATCCAGTGCGAGGTGTGCAAGGGCAGCGGGCGGTCGGAGGAACGGTGTCTCAAGTGCCGCGGCGCAGGAACAGACAGCAAGACCCGGCAGCCCTGCGACGCCTGTGGAGGAAGCGGCAAGATTCCCTGTGGTGTATGCAACGGCAAGGGAAACCGGATTGACGAAAAAAAGGAAATCACCTGTCGGGAGTGCCAGGGACAAGGGCGTATTGCATGCCCCAATTGCGCCGGAACCGGCAAGGCCCCTGTGGGCGGACGATGCACCCGATGCAATGGGAAGGGGAAGTTCCAGTGCACCAAATGCAAAGGCGAAGGCCGGGTAGATGGAAAACCATGTCCCGTGTGCAAGGGTGCTCGCGATCTCCCCTGCGAGGCCTGCAAGGGAGTGGGCAAACCAATCTGCCGCGCCTGTGACGGCGCGGGCAAGGAAACCTGTAATAACTGCAAGGGTACCGGTGAGGCCAACGTCAAGTGCCGGCATTGCGATGAGAGCCACACGCTCCCTTGCGGCCACTGCGGCGAAACGGGCAAGCGGCGCGTGAAATAGCGCCCCACTCTATTGAGCATCTTCAAACCCTGCGATCTTCGAGGCGTTTATGGCGAGGACCTGACCGACGAGGTCATGATGCGCGTCGGCCAGGCCATCGCCACCATCCTGGTCCGCGATGCAGCAAAGCCTGGCCCTACCATCCTCGTCGCCGGCGATCTGCGCACCAGCACACCGTCGCTCAAGGACAGCCTGATTCGGGGGATGACCGCTGGCGGCGCGCAGGTCATTGACATCGGCATCGTCCCGACGCCGCTCTTCTATTTTGCATTCACGGAACTCAAGGCCGACGGCTGCGCTACCGTCACGGCCTCGCACAATCCCCCGCAGTTCAACGGCCTCAAACTCTGCCTCTCCCCCATGCCCGTGCAGCCGGAGCAGATCGAGCGTGTGGCGAAGATCGTCAAGAACGGCGATTTTGAAACGGGGCGCGGCTCGGTTCGCAAAGAGGACTTCACGGATCGTTACAACCAATTCATCCGCGACCGGTTCCCGGACCGCATGACACTGCGCGTCGCGGTTGACTGCGGCAATGGCTGCTACTCCGAGATCGCCCCGCAACTTATGGCCGACCTGGGCATGGAGGTCATCCCGATCTTCTGCGAGCCGGACGGCCGCTTCCCCCACCGTTCCCCCGACCCGACGACCGACGCGCTCGAAACGCTCTGCGCGACGGTGCAGGCGAAGAGGGCCGACTACGGCATAGCCTTCGACGGCGACGGCGACCGCATCGTCTTTGTGGACGATAAGGGCCGGAAGGTGAACGTGGACAAGGCCATCGTCCTCCTCGGTCGCCACGTCTTCGCGACGCATGCGCGACCGGATGCCCGCGAGAAGGCGGTGTATGAGGTGAACTGCTCCCGCATCGTCCCGGAGCAGATCGGGGCGTGCGGCGGCGCGCCGCTCCTCGAAAAGGCGGGCCACGCCTTCATCAAGACCCGGATGCTTGCCGAGGACGCCCTCTACGGCGGCGAGATCAGCGGCCACTTCTTCTACCGCGCCCTCCACGGCGGCGACGACGGCCTATACTCCGGCCTGCTCATGGGGCGGATGCTCCTCCAGGAGCAGCGTCCGCTCTCGGCGCTTGTGGACGAAATTCCAAGCTACTGCATCAGCCCGAAGCTTCGCATGCCGTGCGAGAACCGAAGGGCCGTGGAGATCGTCGAGCGGATCGCCGACGGCGCGGGGAAAGGCGCGCAGGTCAGCCGCGTGGACGGCGTGCGGATTGACTACCCCGACGGCTGGGGGCTCGCCCGCGTCTCCGTCACCGAACCCGTCCTCAGCATGCGCTTCGAGGCCGTGAGGAAGGACCTCATGGAGGGCCTCGTCAGGGCGTTCCTCCGCTCCGTTCCCGATGTCCTCGACTTCGCACTCGACGCATTGGGAACAAGCAATGGAGTGATGGAGTAACAGAGTACTGTGGATGACGGCGGGGCACAAACACCCACCACTCCGCTACTCCATCCCTCCATCCTTCCACTCTTCCATCCTTCCAGTCTTCCATCCATCACACATGCCACGGGGCGCGCATCGGCTGATCGGCCAGGCGGTTCGCCTCCTCGTCGCCGATGAAGCGTTGCGTCGCCGGGTCGAAGCGGAGCCTCCGCCCCGTCCGGATGGCGCAGTTGGCCAGGTGCGCCAGCAGGTTGCTGCGGCTGCCGTTGACCTCGTTCAGGCCGAACTTCTGCCGGGTCCTCACCGAGACGTTGAAATCGGAGATCATCGGCTCCGGGTCGGGCAGGGCCTCGGCGGCCTCGCCCAGCTCCGGCGGATCGAACCGCGGCCCGCGATAGACCCTCCCCTTCGGACCTTCGAGGTAGGGCTGGCCCATCTCCCGCGGCTCGCCCCACTCCTGCGACTCGAGGATCAGGCGGCAGCCGTCGGCGTAGCGCATCTCGACGCGCCCCCACATGCCCACGGCGTCGGGGTGCGCGGGCCAGGGGGCATCGGCCTCGACCTCGACCGGGCTGGTATCGTCCTTGTCTAAAATGTATTGGATCGGGTCCATGTAGTGCTGCCCCATGTCGGCCAGGCCGCCGCCCTCGTAGTCCCAGTAGCCCCGGAACGTCCCGTGCGTGCGGCGGCGGTTGTAGGGCTTCATCTGGGCGGGACCGAGCCACAGGTCGTAGTCTAAGTGCGGCGGCGCATGCTCCGGCTGCAGGTCCGTCCGGCCCATCGTCCCACGAACCTTCCATACGAAACCCTGCGATGGGCTGATCCGCGCCGTGATCGGCCAGCCGAGCAGACCGTGGCTGACGATCTTCTTGAGCGGTTTGGCCGTGCAGCCGAGGCCGTAGAGGTCGCTGTAGAGGCGGAACCATGTGTTGAGGCGGAACATGCGGCCGTTGCGCTGAACGGCGTCCACGACATGCCGCCCTTCGGCGATGGTGCGGGTCATGGGCTTTTCGCACCAGATGTCGCACCCGGCCTCGGCGGCGGCGATGGAGATGAGGGCGTGCCAGTGCGGCGGCGTGGCGATGTGGACGATGTCGATCCTCTCGCGGTCGAGGAGGTCGCGGAAGTCCTTGTATCCCTTGCACGGCTGGCCGTTCTGGTCAGCGAGCTGTCGCGCCCGCTTGATGTGCTGCTCGTCCACGTCGCAGACGGCGACGAGTCTGGCCCCCTTGTCGCGCAGGACATAGCCCACGTGCCCGCGCCCCATCCCGCCGACGCCGATCACGGCGTGGGTGAGCCTCTCACTCGGCGACACATTCCCCTGCCCGCCGAGGACGCGGCGCGGGACGATGGCGAATGCGCTCGCGGCAGCGGCGCCCTGGGCGATAAACGACCGACGAGAGACGATCTTATCCACCATGTAAGGTATCTATCCTTGCGTGCCTCTATCTTGGCGTGAATTCGTTCGATGCTTTTTGATCTTCTGCTCTCAGCCCCTTCATTTCGTCTCAATTTTCAGGTCTTTGGGACTGTACCCAAAAATACCGAGCAGATTATGGCAGTACCTGACCAAGTTGTTGGCAGAAGCATGTGTCTCGCAGTATATCGATGAACCAGGAATTAAACGGGGCTCCCGCATTTTGTCTTGGTCTGGATTCTCGGAGAAATAAACCCCGCCCTTCCTGCCTCTGAACGACAAGACTTGGTCAAATTCTCCCTTGTGGGTTTCGTGCAGAATCCCTGCCAACTGAACAAGAATGTCCTTCCATTTTTCGACAGTGTAGCTCTTGCCCAGAAAAGTAAACGTAGAGGGTTTCTTGCCCATCATGCGTTGCTTTGGCATCCCTTTGGGGATATTCTTCTTGCCCCTTAAAGGCTTTGGCGATACACCCTCCAAAGGTGAACTATCCTTCATACGTGACAAGAAGGCTGTGACTTCTTTCTCGTCAGGTCTGAAGCCACAGAGCTTCTCGGTAGTGTCCGCGATCAGCTCCACGAGTAGTTCATCTGGGCCTGAGATGATGGCATTCCACGCCTCGGGAAGGGCCTGCTTGATCTTGGTTTCTTTCTGGCGGCTTTTGAAAAGGGATTCCGCTTCCCTCAAAGCCATTCCGTTACTGATGTTGTCCCGGCTTAGGAAGGCAACGAATCTCTTGACTATATCGCCCGGATTCTGAGTAAGGAGGTCAATGGAATAGAATTTCCTCTCGTCCCAATCCCCACGAGTTAGGGGAAGGTAGAACCACCACGCAATACCGTTCGTCAAAATTGCTATGTCCACCCCCTGCTTGAAAGAGTACTCAAGTAGTTGTTGCTCATGTTGCTCAAGTTTCTCGCTTGGTCTCTTGGCCTCGATAAAAACCTTTGGGGTGCCGTTCAGCTTCAGGCAGTAATCCACCGCCCCCTTCTCCTTGCCAACGGCGTACTCCGGATCAACCTCGCTGACATCGAAGGTATGCCAGTCAAGCAGGTTCAATGCATGAAGCACCAATCCCTGTTTCGCCTTGGCTTCATCCCAACTGGATAGCGATTTTTCTGTTCGGATGTTCTCCACGAATGTCAAAAGGCGAGTTTCCACGTATCTCCTCCCATGGCTATTCCCGCGACACAATGCACCAATTACACTTCCCCATTCACGATGGGTTTTCGAGGCAGAAGTATTATACCCCGCCATCCCGACAATGCGAAGGGGAAATCTCGCGCGGAGACGCCAAGACTCAGAGAGAGAAACCACAGATGAACACAGATAAACTCAGATAAGTTCAGAAGGGGAATCCGTGTTCATCTGCGTCCATCTGTGGTTCCAATCCGCATTCCGCCGGGATGCGGTTGCTCGGTCATCATCCGATTTCTGGAACCGACAGATTGCGGCAAATTTTCCTGGCGAGTTTGTTGGGAACTTCGGTGTGCCGCGGCACGGCTTCGGTCCAACCTGTCTGAGGGTTCGTCCACAGGGAGTGAGACGATCCCTCGCGCTTGAGGTAGCACCCGTGACAGCGCAGATGCTTGAGCAGGGCGATCCGTTTCATTCCACCGCTACAATTTCGCGCTCAGCATCCTCGGGCAGGCCGCGTAGCGCATCCTGACGCCGATCCTCAAGAATCAGGTTGATGGCGTTCGAGAGGCTCTTGAGGCATTCCTTCTTGGTCCTGCCCTGGCCGTTCGCCCCCGGGATTTCCGGGCAGTAGGCGATGAACCATTTGCCGTCGCGTTCAACGATGGCGGTGAATTCGTTGTGCATCTTTGACCTCCCTTCGTAGGTATGTCTATTATACCCCACAATCCCGACAATGCGAAGCAGAAATCTCGCGCGGAGACGCAGAGAAGACAGAAGTCAGAGATCAGAGGTCAGGGGTCAGAGATCAGAAGATAGAATTCCTCCTGGATTCTTTCCTTCATCTGTGAGAATCAGCGTGAATCTGCGTCTATGCCTTGGCTGTTCTCTGCGTCCTCTGTGGTGAGGGCGTCCGTGGATTCCCGCTTTCGCGAGAATGACGAATCATCACCTACCACCTATCACCTGTAACCTGTCTTCTCACGCCCACACCCCCACACGCCCTCACGCCCACACGCCGTGAATCGGGTGGCCGCAGGTCGCGCACTTGCCGTCCTTGAGTTGGATCTGGAGGACCTGGAAGTGGACGCGGCCGATGACGAAGTTGCCGCACTTGGGACAATACGTCGAGTTCAACTTGTGGCCGGGGACGTTGCCGACATAGACGTACTCCAACCCCTCCTTCACCGCCGCCGCGTGGGCGCGCTCTAAGTGCGCCACCGGCGTGGCCGGAACGTTCTGCATCTTGTAGGCGGGATAGAATCGGTTGATGTGGAGCGGCGTCTGCGTGCCGAGATTCTTCGCGATCCATCCCGCCATGCGCTTCATGTCCTCCACGTCGTCGTTCAGGCCGGTGATCATCAGGTTCACGACCTCGAGGTGCGTCGGGGTCTTGCGAATCTCGACGAGGGTGCGCTGGACGACCTCCAACTCGGCGGTGCAGATAGGGTGGTAGAACTTGTCGCTGAAGGACTTCAGGTCCACCGTCACGGCGTCCACGTGCTTGAGCAGCTCGTGCAGGGGCTTGGGGTCCATGCCGCCGTTGGTGTGGCAGACGACGTGCAGCCCGGCCGCCTTCGACGCCTTGGCGACATCATACATGTATTCGTAGTAGGCGGTCGGTTCGCTGTAGGTGAAGGACACGCCCTCGCAGCCCTTGCTCTTGGCGAGGGGAGGGATGGTGTCGGCGGGGGCGCGGTAGTTGCGCGTCTCCTCCACCTTCTTCTGGGAGATGTGGTAGTTCTGGCAGAACTTACATCGGAGGTTGCACCCGGCGGCGGCGATGCAGAAGATTTCCGACGCGGGATGGAAATGATAGACCGGCTCCTTCTCGATGGGGTCCACCTGGAGCGAGCACGGGACGCCGTAGGTGAGGGCGTAGAGCGCGCCGCCCCTATTTTCGCGATTGCGACAGAATCCGCGCTCGCCGCTCTTGATGATGCACTTGCGGAAGCAGAGGCGGCACCAGACCTGGTTCTCCTCGTCGAGCTTCATGTAGTGCCGCGCCTCAATCTGAGGAGGCGTCTTGGAGCGCCACCACGACAGGCGGCTCTCGTCGGCCTCGGCCTGTTCCGACCGGCTGGCGATCAGCCCCAGCCCCAGGGCCGCGGCGGTGGTCGAGATGAATTGGCGTCGTGTGGGTCTATTGCTCTCCATCGCCGAACTCCTTCTTCAATCGCCGTCCTCCTCGACGCCTCAAGCCGACGATCCGAGGTCGTAAATGCCTAATAATGAATGACTAATGACTAATCAATGCCCAAATGTCTCAATGACGAATGAGAAACCGCTTTCGGCATTTAGTACCTTACCGCTAAGATCATTGTCAAAATGGTCATGATTTTTGATTCATGCAATAGCGTTTTGAGTAAACCCTGGGAGAATGACCATCTCTCGAAGCTTGAGGGCCATGGCTGTCACGGTGCG
>JBFMAD010000034.1:0-76696 GCA_040755855.1 Planctomycetota bacterium
AAAACGCGACCGTGTTTTGACATATCTTAACGGGGGACCACCACTTCCGCATCCCAAAAGGACAAAATCAAAAACCCATAACCACTTCCGACAAATCACCTCTTCGTTTTGGGGAATGTCCTGAAAAGGGGACAGTAGTTTCCCCATAGTTCATGGGAGCGGGGGTTCGAAAGCGAAGCGGCGCCGGATGGGGCGGGGCAATGGAGCAATACGGTATCCTTCACGCGGTTGGCATCACCTGCACCCACACGCGCCGGCTGCGCGGGCCGTCGAACTCGCAGAAGAACAGACCCTGCCACGTGCCGAGCTGCAAGTCGCCGTCCTCGACGATCACGGTTTCGGAACACCCCACGAGGGACGATTTGATGTGCGCCGCCGAGTTGCCCTCCGAGTGGCGGTAGCCGTCGTCGAAGGGGATGACCTTGTTCAGTTCTGCGAGGATGTCCTGGATCACCGACGGGTCGGCGTTCTCGTTGATCGTTACAGCCGCCGTCGTGTGCGGCACGAATACATGGCATACCCCCGACTTTATGTCCAATTTACGGACGGCGTCGCGGACTTGGCTCGTGATGTCAACCATCCCCGTTCGGCTGCGCGTCTTGACGTTGAATTCCTCCATGCGGTTCCTCCTTTCGGCGGAGAATTGTATCAGATGAGACCGACCGATGCAAGCCGAGCGCAATCGGATTGACTTAGCCTCCGCCGATGATATAATCCTGGAAGGAGGTTATGGCATGATTCTGGATGAGATTCACAAGCACAAACTCGTCGAGGTGGCCGAGAGGAAGAAGCGGCTGCCGCCGGCGGAGATGGAGAAGCGCCTGGCCGACGCGCCGCCCGTCCGCGATTTCGCCGCGGCACTCGCCGCCGAGGGCATGAGCCTGATCGCGGAGGTGAAGAAGGCGTCGCCGTCGGCGGGGATCATCCGGCCCGACTTCGATCCCGCGGCCATCGCCCGCATCTACGCGGCCGCCGGGGCGGCGGCGATCTCGATCCTGACCGACGAGAAGTACTTCCAGGGAAGCCTGTCCTTCCTCGAAGCGATTCGGGCGGAAGTGGACAGTCCGCTCTTGCGAAAAGACTTCATCATCGACCCATACCAGGTCGTCGAGTCCCGCGTCGCTGGGGCCGATGCGATCCTGCTCATCGTCCACATGCTCGACGATGCGGCGATCGAGTCGCTCCTCGACCAGGCGCACGACCTGGGCATGACGTGCCTCGTGGAGAGCCACTCGAAGAAAGAACTTGGCCGCGCCGTCGCCAGCGGGGCGCGGGTCATCGGCATCAACAACCGCGACCTGCGGACGTTCAAGGTGGACATCGAGACGGCCATCCGCCTTGCGCCCACGGTCCCTTCGGACCGGATCGTCGTCGGCGAGAGCGGGATCAAGACGGCGGCGGACGTGCGGCGGCTGGGGGAGGCCGGAGTGTCGGCCGTCCTCGTCGGGGAGACGCTCATGCGCAGCGGCGACATCCCGGCCAAGATACGGGAGCTTATGGGATGGTGATCGTCAGCGCGTGCCTGCTCGGCGTCGAGTGCCGGTACGACGGCGAGTCGAAATTGGACGAAGATTTGATCGCACGTCTCGCGGGCGAGGGCATTGTTCCCGTCTGCCCGGAGCAGTTGGGCGGTCTCCCGACGCCTCGCCCCCCGGCCCAGATCGTGGGAGGCGGCGGGGAGGACGTCCTCGACGGCAGGGCGCGGGTCGTGAACCGCGACGGCGCGGATGTAACGGCGAACTACATCCGCGGGGCGGAGCAGGTGCTCGGCATTGCGCAGAGACTTGGCATCACGAAGGCATATCTGAAATCCAAAAGCCCCGCCTGCGGCTTCGGCAAAATTCGCAAAGGCGAAAAATTGTCCGAAGGCAACGGCGTCTGTGCCGCGCTCCTGGCGCGGAACGGGATCACCGTGATTTGCATTTGATTGCGCTGAGTATGCCAATGCCTAATGGTCCAGGGGTGGAAGGGTCTAAGAGTCGAAGGGTCGAAAAGCAAGAATTGTTCCGCTTTTCGACTCTTGAACCCTTCGACGCTTTGACCTTGTTTGTTCGGCATTCGGGCTTGGGAATTCGTCATTTCTTCTTCTTGCCCTTCTCGTCCTCATTCTCCCCCTCGTCCTTTGGCAGGGCTTCGTAGACCTTGACGTCGTCGATAGCGAAGATGTCCGATGTTTTTTTAATCGGCATAAACCATAGTTGCGAAACCTTGACCTCTTCGCCGGGTGAGAGATTGTATGTAATTGTACGATCGCCCACGGTCAGCGCGTATCGCGGCCCTAACTTCTCAAAAATAACATTGATCCAGGAGGACTTGCGGAATGAAAAAGGAGATGTTGCATGAACTCGCACACCTTCCGGGCTGGCGGTGATGATGGAAAGTCTTCCAGGACTCACGACGGATCTCTCAATTCCGGCCAAGGGAAAACCCGGGCGCTCGTTCATGCTCACATGAACGCCACCTGGAGTTGGCAGGAACAATCGGAATTCAGAGACCGCATCGCTCAGCGGGGCAAGAGATTGCTGAATACCAATCTCAAAATGCTCGCCGGTTGACTTTGTGGCGAGCATGCCCTTCATAACTTTCCAGTCGCACTTGTCTGGTTTGTAAGTCCACATAAGATCCTTTCCCGAAAAATCATCTTCAAAAATGAGTTTGCCACGTTTGCAGATCGCCAGTTCAGGCCCCTTGCCCTTCTTCTTGCTCTGGGCCCCCGTCTTGATGGAAGCGGAGAGAACCATAGCCACCGACAGACCCAGGACCGTCATCACACGTTTCATTCTTCCCTCCTTCGCGGTCTATCCCCAAAAGAAAAGGGAGCCGACCAAGACGCCACTCTCGCTACGGGGCCTGCTACAGCCCTGTCTGGAAAGCAACGCCCGGCGACTCCCTGTTGCCAGGGAGTTCGCCAGTGCGTCGTTCCAGACATAAGACGTAGCAGTTTTATAGCGAACGACGATCAGACGAACTCAGATTGTCATGTCGAGAATCAGGTCAGATAGTTGCAGTTTCCTCCGATTATTCCAGAATTCCGTGCGTTTCTTGTCCTTTCGCACTCTCTATTGTAAGCGGGCGTCCCTGAATGTAAAGAAAAAATCTACGGTGGAAGGATCATTTCTTCCCCCCATTCGTGTGTTTTGTGCGCTTCATGATGAGATGTGGTTGCGGAGGAATGACGAAGGGGAAAGACACGCTCAGACGAGTTGGCTTTGTCCCAAACCTGTAGGTTCCCATTCCGTTTTCCCCACGCTCCGCGGGGAGGGGCTGTCTCGCCTTCCAAGCGGAGGCTTTGCTCCCGTTCCCCCCAGTCCCGCGCGGCGCGGGATTTCCGCTTTACAGCCACCGGCACTTTTCCTATAGTATCCTTGCCGTCGTGGAGGATAGGGCAACGCTGGGAAGCGACCCGAGCGCCGCGGCGGTGCCATACGGCACGGGCGGTGTCCTCCGGGATGCCGCCTGTTTTTTCTCTATGTCGGTGGCCTCAATGCGGTAAATCCCGGGGTCTGGGGCAGAGCCCCAGAGAGGGTTCGTTTCCCGGGCCACTGAAACAGCAGCCCCACAACGGGGACAAAAATCACATTTTTGGGACAAAGCCAACAAATTGGAACGATGGGAGGGCTTTCCATGACCAGCCGCGAACGGGTGTTGAAGGCGCTGAACCATGAGGAGCCGGATCGCGTGCCGCTCGATCTCGGCGGGACGTTCGTCACGGGCATCGCCGCCAGCGCGCTGCATCGCCTGCGGAAACACCTCGGCCTGGCGGACCAGCCCGTAAAGGTCTTCGACCTCTTCCAGATGCTCGGCGAGGTGGAGATGGACCTCGTCGAACGGCTCGACCTCGACGTGCTCTCCGTCGAGCGGCCCTCCGTCACCTTCGGCATCCGGAACGAGAACTGGAAGCCGTGGAAACTCTTCGACGGAACACCGGTGCTGGTCCCAGGCGACTTCAACGTGGACGTGTCGCTCGAGGGCGACTGGCTGCTCCGGCCCTTGAGCCGCGCCGACAAGCCGCCCATCGCGCGGATGCCGAAGGACGGGTTCTACTTCGACCCCATCGGCTACAACGAGTGGGACCCCAACTACCAGCCGCCGCCAATAAAGCAGGTGGAGGAGTCGGCGCGGAGGCACTGGATTCTGGGCGAGCCGATCCTGCAATATTTCGCCGACCGCGCGCGGCAGCTCCGCAAGGGCACGGACAAGGCGCTGGCGATGTGGCCCGGCGGCACGGGGGTGAACTACGTCGGTCGGCTGACCGAGTTCCTCTGCCTGTTGGCCACCGACAAGGAGTATGTGGCCGATCTGTTCATGGTCGCCGCCGAGACGTCGGTTCGCAATCTCGAACTATTGTGGGAGGCGGTGGGGGACAACATTGATGTCTTTGCCATCACCGGCCTCGACTTCGGCACACAGCGCGGCGAGTTCTTCTCCGTCGAGACCTTCCGCGAGACCTATCTGCCCGCGTTCAAGAAGCAGTTCGACTGGATCCACGAGCACACGACGTGGAAGATCTTCGAGCACTCCTGCGGGAGCGTCGCCAATCTCATCGGGGACCTCGTCGGCATCGGGCTTGACGCGCTAAACCCTGTGCAGACGACCGCCGCGAACATGGACCCGAAGTGGCTGGCCGAGCAGTTCGGCGACCGGCTGACCTTCTGGGGCGGGGGCGTGGACACGCAGACGACGCTCACCTTCGGCGCGCCGGACGAGGTGCGCGAGGAGGTGAAGGAGCGCATCCGTCTTTTTGCGCCGGGCGGGGGGATGGTCTTCAATCCCGTCCACAACATCCAGTACAACACCCCGGCGGAGAACATTGTGGCGGCGTATGAGACGGCGCGGGAGGCGGGGCGGTATCCGATTGCGATGTCATAGCATTCCTTCGCCCGCGCCTCCGCAGGCAACTTTTGCTTGACTTCCGCCCTTTCCAGGATAGAATGAGGATTGTGCGGGGACAGCGCCAATCGCCCTAGGCGAAAGAGAAAAGTAACCGTCCACTATCCGAGGAAGGTCCGATATGAGTCCGAGCGAATTGAAGGTTGCGCTTCCTTCCGGGCTCTCCCTGGATGAGGCCAGGGTGCTTCTTGCCACTAAGCTCTACGAGGTTGGGAAGGTCTCTCTCGGTCAAGCGGCCGAGGTCGCCGGTTTGTCCAAGCGGGCCTTTATGGATATGCTGGGGCGTCAGGGGGTGCCTGTAGTTGATTATCCGCCCGAGGAGTTGCAGAAGGAAACAGACCGGTGAAGGAGCCGGTGGTTGCCGACAGCACATGTCTCATTGGACTTGAGAGAATAGGCCGCCCCGACATTCTCCCTTCGCTGTTCGACCCCATCACAATCCCTCCTCGGGTGCATCTGGAGTTTGGCACGGACTTGCCTTGGCTCCATGTCGCGGCCCCTGCTGATCAGCCCCTTGTAACTACCTTGAAGATGCTGCTTGGCGACGGCGAGGCCGAGGCAATCGCTCTGGCATGCGAACACGGCTCGCGCATTATCCTGGATGACCGGCAAGCTCGCTCCGTGGCGCAACATCTCGGACTGTCGGTGATCGGCACGGTGGGAATCCTGATCCGCGCAAAGCGATCCGGGATCGTCCCTTCGCTCAAAAGAATCCTGGGCGAGCTCGAGGCAAAGGGTTTCTACGTCAGTGATGCGCTGATTGAAGAAGCCCTCCGGCTCGTTGGTGAATAAGACGCTTCTTTACTGGGCAAACCCGATCGCCTCCAACTGCTCGACCAGGAACTTGCGCATGGCCACCACCGTCGCTCCGGCGCGCATGAGGGCGACGCCGTCCTCGATGGAGGCGACGCCGCCCGATGCCTTAATGCCGATGCGGTCGCCGACGGCCTCCTTGATGAGCAGGATGTCGTGGATTGTGGCGCGGCCGGGTCCGAAGCCGGTGCAGGTCTTCACAAAATTCGCCCCCGCATCGGCGACGAGCTTCGCCGCCGTCACCTTCTCCTCGTCCGTCAGCGCCCCGATCTCGATGATGACCTTAAAGGGCACGCCGAAGGGCCTGGCGATCTTCATCACCTCGCCGATGTCGCGTGAGACGCACCCGTAGTCGCCCTGCTTGAACGCCGAGAGGTTCATCATCATGTCGAGGTCCGTCGCACCGCGCTTGAGTCCCTCCTCCGCCTCCGTGCACTTGACGAGCGTGGTCTGTCCCCCGCAGGGGAAGCCGACGGGGATCTGCGCGCGCACGCCCGATCCCTTCAGCTCGTCCACAATGACGCCGATGTGCTGGGGGAAGGCCACCACGGCGCGGAAGCCGTACTTTCTCCCCATAGCGCACGCCGCGCGGACGTCGTCCTGCGTGGCCGTGATCGTCAGGGCGTCGGAATAGTCAATGGCGGATACCAGTTTGCGGATTTCATCATCGGTGACGCCGCGCATGATTCACTCCTGCGAAAAAATTTTTGGGGCGATCGGGATGCTTCTACACCGATGGGGTCGGTGTGTCAAGCGCTTTTGCCCTTGACCTGCGTGGAAGGAATGGAGTAATTTGGTCGGCGACGCAAGAGTCATTTGCCTGCTTGGGAGGGCCTATTCGATGAGGGGTCGCATTCTCGACCGATACGTGGCGGTCCTTTTTCTTATCTTTCCCATCGCGGGCCGAGGCGCGGAGCGGGGCGACGACGCGATCTGGAACGCAGCCACGCGCCTGGAGACGATTCCGAAAGACGGCAAGGCCGTCGGCGTCGTCCTCAAGTCCGGGGATAAAACCGTCGCCGCCATCTCCTTCGGTCCCGGCGGGCGCTGGAAGGCGAAGACTTGGACCTCGGCCAAAGAGGGCGACCGGGCGTCGCTTCGCTTCACAGGATTTGACACGACCGAAACAGGGGGGACGCCGACGATTGCCGACGATAGTTTTGTCGAGTTCTCCCTGACCGGAGATCGGAGATTCCCGGTTGTGAAATTCTCCATCGGCTTCGAGTCGTTCGACGAGGCCGCATGGCAGAAGGCCCTCGACCCGCCCGCCCCCCTCTACTACCTCACCTGCCGCGTGGCGGAGCCGAAGATGGTCTATATGGGCGGCGGGCTGACGCCCACGCCGGACGTTGAGCCGTATCCATTTACGCGCCAAGGCGTTATGTCGAGCAACTGGAGCGCGAGATGGTCCTACGCGGCCGCGCTGGCCGCCTTCGCCGTCCCCGCGTTCGGCCTGTGGGACCCGGAATCAAAGACCTTTGTGGCGTACGATTTCGGCGAGGCCCGCCACACCGACCGAAGCTGCAAGTACATCGCCCCCGCCTACTGCGCCGGCGAGGGCAAGCACGAGGGGGCGATCTTCTGCCTCGTCCATCCCTACCAGGCCAAGTGGGTGGACCTGACCTACCCGAAGGGACCGGCGCGCGTCGCGTCGCACTTCGAGTGGATTTATTCCTGCGAAATTCCCTCCGACGCCGACCCGAACCAGTTCGTCCTCACGCGATTCTTCCGCGACCATGCCGACCTGCTCCGGCCCGTCCCCCGCATGAACGACCTGACGTGGATTCGAGACCCCGGCAAGGTCCAACTGCCGCACGTCATCACGCGCGACCACGGCCCGACGGTGATGGGCCGAAGCGGCCCGCACTATCTGGAGGGCGCGTTTGTCGAGTTGAACGCCTTGATGCTCGGCAGCACATTCCCCGCCGACGGCGTGCGGAAGATTTACCAGGAAAAAAACGCCAAGGCCGTCCAGCAACTGCGCGAACAGTTCGACTACCTGAAGCAACACGCGACCTGGAAGGAGATCGGCGGCGACAAGTGCTGCATGTGGGTCCACCCCATCGAGGGCAAGTTCCAGGACCGATGGGGCGGCGAGGATTGCGCGGGCATCCACCACAAGTCCGCCTGGCAGATCGCCACGGCCATGATGGTGGTCTATGACAACGAGAAGGACGAGTCGCTCTTGCCCTACATTGACGGGGTCTACAACTGGACGAAGCACTTCCTCTACACGCGCAACGGCGTGTGCGACATTCCGTGGGCCATGTTTTGCCACATCGGACTGGCGGCGAGCGAGAACTTCATGCTCACCTATCGCCAGGTCTTCCGCGACGATCCGGTTCGCAAGAAGAACCTCGACGAGGCGCTGCGCTTGGCCGCGATGTGCGCATACAAATCCACGTGGTTCTATCTGGAAGACCCGGACGAAAGCGACGGGATGGACCCGCTCTTCCTCGGCCAGGCGGTGGTGGACCGACGATGGATGGGGCGCGTGACGTGGAACGAGTGCGGGTGGATTCCGCGCACGCTCATCCCGCTCTATTGCGAGACGGACGATCCGTTCCTCAAGTATCTCGTGCGCGGCATCGCGGCGAATTTCTTCGTCGGCTACCGGGAGGACGGCGGCATCACCGAGAACGTTGAAATCTTCGGCGAGGGCGATTTCAAGGGGCGGCGGACGGCGGGCACGTCGGGCATCAGCAACGGCGCGCAGATGCGGCGATGGGCCGAGCCGGCGGGCGCGTCGCCCATCCGCATCTGCATCGGCGAGAAGGCGGCCATCGCATTCTGCAAGAACACGTTCGGCTACGACGTTGCCGACTATGCCTGCAAGCCGGAGCTGAACTGCTCGTTCAGGTTCGTCGCCCGCGAGGGCGCGAAGGCCGACCCGGTTGACGTGACGCTCACCGCCCCCTTCCGCGACCTTCGCAAACGCGAAATTCGCATTAACGAAAAAACAATTCCGGCGGACCGGATCGAGTTCAACGAGTTCACCGACGGCGAGGACGCCTACCTTCGCGGTATCCGGCCCGGCGATACGATCACCGTGGGCGACCCGGTGGGCGCGACGCCTGCTCCGGCGGACTCCCTGCCCTATCGCACTCCGCCCACGGATGCAGAGACAGTATGCGGCGATTTCAGAGTGGTCAATATCGCCCCTAAGTGCAATGAACGACTGGAGATGCGATTCGGTGAGGAGGGGTCGTGGTACGGCTGGATCTACGGCCCGCGCCGGCGCGACGGCGTCCCGTTTACGTTCCTCGATCCGGCGATCAACGAGGGCAAGGCATGTGTGAAGGGCAGTCCCGACAAGCCGGTCTCGATTGACTTCACCGCGGCATCCCACATCTTCGCCGTCTTCGGGGTGCACGGCGATCCCGTGTCGCCGCCGGAGGCGATTGCGCGGGTCCGCCTGCTCACCAACGACAATCCACCACACGAGATCGAGATCAGCGATTATCGCCCCATTGATGTCAACTGCCAGTTCCCCCTGGCCAAGTTCCATGCCTATCTCGCCATGCTCCCCGGCGGCAAGGGGGTGGAGATCGTGGACGGCCGCCTCTTCGCAATCACAACGCTTTCCGGCAACGATCCCCTCGCGGCATCTCTGCGCGCAAAATTCGATGCCGACGTCAAACTGGCACGCGCGCAGGGCCAGGAGGGCCGCTATCTTGCCGCCGCCCAGGCGCTGCAGGACGATCTGCCCTGGGCCGAGCCGAAAGCCTCGCATCGCGTCGCGCTGGATGTCATCCCCACCGCCGACATGGCGAAGCCGATCGTGCGCGTCCCGCTTGACATCCACGCCCTGTGCGCGCAAGTGGGCGCCCAGACCATGCCTCTTCCCTGTCGGGTGACCTGCGTGGACCTTGCGAACGATCCGCCGAAGGCCGTTCCCGCTCAGTTCGACATCCTGAAGGATGGTCGCGGCGTCCTCACGATTCTTCCCGGCGATTCTCTCGTCGCCAATCAATCGAGGAGATACGTCCTGTATCTGGAGGAGGGTCCCGTTCCCTCCCCCGGGGAAGGGATGCGCATGGAGGGGGCGTCGGTCGTCGCGACCGGCGGAAAGGACGCCGTCCGGATCGTCTTTGACACAAGCGCAGAGAACGATGGGCCGCGTCTCATGGACCTGCGCTTCGACGTAAACGGCGACGGCGACTTCGCCGAAGCCAACGTCCTGGGGAATACCGGTTTCAGTGGGGGCTTCGGCTGCGTGACCGCCGTGCACGATCCCTACTTCTGGTTCAACTTTGGCCGTTTCCAGAAGGAACCCGCGCAGGCAAGGCCGGTGCACGAGGGGCCTGCGGCGACGACGATCTCCATCAGCAACATCCATCTCTTCGGCTGCGGAGGCCCCGTCGAGATGCCGCATCCGAAGGGGCCGTTCACGATCGGGAAAAAGGGCGCCGCCCGGTGGTTCTTCCGCCTCTACAGGAATCGCCCATATTTCGACCAGTGGGTCGAGTGGACGATGGACGATGCGGACACCGGCTGGACGCGACCGCTCCAGGTGCGATACGGCCTGGTGAACTTCGATCCCGATGCGACCATCTCCGGCGGCAAGCCGGGCGAAGTCGCCGAGGCGAAGGACCTCATCGCCATCGCCGCCAAGAAGGAGGAGCAGCGCTTTATTCCCATGGTGCAGTACACGAAGGACGGCAAGGTGATCCAGGTGCTCCTGGATGACTCGCGCCGCGCCGGGGACTACGCCTCCACCTTCTGGCGGATGGCGCCGGCGTCGTTCGGGGCGGAGAACCTGAAGGACACCCTCGCCCCCATCGTTGTGGAGGTCTATGCGATGGAGCGGAGGGAGGCCGATCAGATTGTCAAGCGTGATCCCAAACCCATGCGCGGCGAGCCGGTCACGACCCTCGACCATCCGGTCATCGCCCCCGGCCCCGAGCCGCCGCTGCCGGGGACGTTGAACTGGGACACGTCGTTCGAGGAGACGAAACAGTATTGGCAGATCAACCGCGACGCCGCCTGGTCGCGCGCAGCCGCCCGGACGGGCAAGATCGGGGCAGTGCTCAAGGTGAGCAAGGAGGAGGACAAGAAGCTCCCGGTCGTATCGAGCGACTGGCGCGTGAACCGCGAGATGTCCCTGGAACCGAACACGACCTACAAGCTCACCTTCTGGGCCAAGTGCCTGTCGGAGAAGGGCAAGCTGAACACCGATCTCTACTGGGGCAAGGGGTACGACTTCCCCGGCGCAGTCATTGACCTGCCGGGCGACGGCAAGTGGCATCGCTATGAGGTGGAGACGCGAACGGAGAACTACCCACCGCCGCCACCGGAAGGAAAGGTGTTCGTGGAGCCGTCCCGCATCTTCCCCGCCCTGCGGCTCTGGTGCGGCGACATGGACCAGGAGGTGTACGTTGACGATGTATGCCTGACCCCGATTGAGAGAAAGGACTGATCCGTGGACAAGGTCAGAATCGGTTTCGTCGGCTGTGGTCGCATGGGTCAGCAGGCCCATATCGCCAACTACGCCTCGCTCCCCGATGTGGAGATGGCGGCCCTCGCCGACCTGCGCCCGGAGACGGCGAAGGCCGTGGCGCGAAGATACGGAATTACGAAAGTTTATAGGACGCACGAGGAACTCCTCGAAGACAAGACCATTGACGCCGTCGTGGCGATCATGGGGTTCAGTCTCCATCACGCCGTCGTCCCCGACATCCTCAAGGCGAAGAAGCACTGCATCACCGAGAAGCCGATCTGCATCCGCCCAAACACGGCGCGGGAGCTGGATGATCTGGCGAAGAAGAACGGCGTCGTCTACCAGATCGCCTACATGAAACGCTGCGACCCGGCGAGCGTCCGCATGAAAGAGATTATCGCCGAGTGGAAGGCGTCGCAGAAATACGGGAAACTCAAATACCTGCGCGTCTCCATGCCGCCGGGCGACTGGACCTACCAGATCGAAAACGCCTTGAGCTGCGGGGACAAGCCGGAGGGCGCAAGCCTCGCCTCCGAAGGCCCGCCGGAATGGATGGACCAGGCGACGGGCCAGCAATACGTCTCCTTCGTCAACTACTACATCCATCAGGTCAACCTCATCCGCTATCTTTTGGGCGAGGACTACGAGATCGAGTACGCCGATCCGAGCGGCGTCGTCATCGTGGCCCGGAGCGCGTCGGGCGTGACCATCGTCCTGGAGATGGACGCATACCGCGTCGGCAACGAGTGGCACGAGTTCTACACGGCATGTTTTGCGAAGGGGCGATTGCACCTGTCGCTTACGGCGCCCCTGGCGCGGCAGCAATGCGGGCGATTGGAGATTTACAAGAACGAAGAACCGATTCCGGTTTACGAGGCGCCGATCTTCCCGCCCAAGTGGTGCATGAGGGAGCAGGCGCGGTTTTTCGTTGACGCCGTGAAGGGCGACCGGCCCTGCATCTCCCCCGCGACCGACGCCGCGAAGGACCTGGAATTCGCGGAGAGTTACATCCGCACGTTGACGTAGCCGCAGGCTTTACGCCTGCGAGCCGACCGCACCCGTAAAGGGTGCGGCTACAAGAAGAAGATCAGACAAACGAAAGGAATATCTCAATGACAAAAAAGGAAGTCGTCAAGCTGGCCATCGAGGGAAAGCCCGTGCCCTATGTCCCGTGGGCGTTTGGGTTTACGCAGGACGCCGCGGCCAAGCTCAAACAGCACTACGGCCCGTCGGTGAACATGCACGAGGTCTTCCAGAACCACATCGCCGGCGTCTCCGCCAACGCCGGGTTCGGCGACATCGGCAACGGCTGCTTCCAGGACCGCTTCGGCGTGGTGTGGGACCGGAGCATAGACAAGGACATCGGCAACGTGAAGGGCTGCGTCCTTCCCAAGCCGACGCTCGACAGCTACAAGTTCCCCGACCCCCTCGACCCGGCGCTCTTCGCCCGGCTGCCGGAGGTCATCAAGACGTTCGGCGACCACTTCATTCAATTCAGCATCGGCTTCTCGCTGTATGAGCGGGCGTGGACGCTGCGGGGGATGGAGAACCTGATGATGGACTTCATCGAGCACCCGGACTTCGTCCACGATCTGCTCCGCGCCATCGCCGACCACAACATCGCGCAGATCAAGAAGGCGGTGAAGTACGACATTGACGCCGTGCACTTCGGCGACGACTGGGGCCAACAGACGGGCCTGCAGATGGGGCCGCGCATCTGGCATGAGTTCATCAAGCCCGAGTTGAAGCGCATGTACCGCGTGGCGCGCAAGGCCGGCAAGTACGTCACGATTCATTCCTGCGGGAAGGTGCAGGAACTCTTCGACGACCTGATCGAGATCGGCCTGAACTGCTTCAACCCGTTTCAGCCGGAAGTGATGGACGTGGAGGCGCTGATCAAAAAATACCGCGGCCGGCTGGCATTCCACGGGGGACTCTCCACGCAGAAGACCTTGCCCTATGGCACGGCGGAGGACGTGCGGAGGGATACGCAGCGCCTCCTCGACCTCGGCCGCGACGGGGGATACATCTTCGCCCCCGCACACGCTACGCCGAAGGATGTGCCACTGGAGAACATGCTCGCGTTTATTGACCTTGTGACAAACCAGCCGGGTTTCAAAAATGGTTGACGCCATGACGCCGCGCGAACGAGTCATCAGGGCCGTTACGTTCGGGACGCCGGACCGCATCCCCCTCAAGCACAACATCACCGGCGCGGCCGTCATCAAGCACGGTAGGGCGCTCCTGGATATTCTCGATCGCTACCCCGACGATTACGGCACGGACACATCGTTCGCCAAACTCATGGAGCAGCGACAGGCCGCCGGCAGCCGGCTCGACAAGGACGAAGAGAGGACCGACGAGTGGGGCTGCGTGTGGCGCGTCCGCCAGGACGGGATGATGGGCCAGGTGGTCCGCCATCCCCTCGCCGACTGGCGGGCGCTGGCCGCCTATAAGCTCCCTCCCGCGCCGGAACCGACGCCGGATGTCGTCGAGAAGAAGCGGCAGCAGCTCTCCGAACGGATGAAGACATACTACACCTACGGCGGCGGCGCATGGATATGGGAGAGGATGCAGTTGTTGCGCGGCGACGTTGACATCATGATTGACCTGATGGACCGGCGGCCGGAGGTCGGGGAGCTTGCCGATCTCTTGTTCGACCACGCCAAACGCGCCATGACGCCCGGCCTCCTTGCCGGCTGCGACGGGGTGGACATCGGCGACGACTGGGGCAACCAGGAGCAACTGCGCATCAACCCGCGCCTGTGGCGGGAATTTTTCAAGCCGCGATACAGGAAGCTGTTCGCTTTCCTGCATGGACACAATGCACACATCCGGTTCCATAGCTGCGGTCACATTCTCGAGATACTTCCCGACCTGATCGAGGTCGGCGCAGACATCATCAATATCCAATCCTCCTGCATGCCAATGGACGATCTCGCCCGCGCCTGCCGGGGCAAGGTCTGTCTCGAGGTGGACATAGATCGGCAATATGAGATGCCTTACGGCGCGCCTGCCGACGTCCGCCGCCGGGCGAAGACGTGCTTCGACACGCTCGCGTCGCCCGAGGGCGGCTTCATCTGGCTCACAGAGATCGGCCCCGACGTTCCTCTGAAGAACGTCGAGGCATACTATCAGGTCTGTCGCGAGCTCAGCGGCTGAGGTCATAGTTTTGTGGCAGCGGGACGGAAATGGTCTGGGAAGGTGGAGCGGCGGTTTTGGGTGAGATGCTCTACGGGACACAGTGTGCGAAGGACGTGCAACTTCTCTGCAGGATGAGCGTTCGTTACAAGGTTGAGGTAGAGTGGGAGGGGCATATACGTTACGCGGTGTCGTTGTAAAGAAGTGTTCGGGTTCATCAAACAGATTTGCCGGCTGGGGGACGTTCGGGCGCGGAGCTACCTGGAGTTACGTACCATGTATTGCTCCATTTCCCCCCTCATCCGGATCCATTCAACACCGCTTCGCCTTCGAACTCCCGTCCCCATGCGCCATGGGAAAAACTCCTCGTAAATAGGGCTTGATTTGCAGAAGCGCTTCTACCTATAATTATTTTTCGTTTTGGTTGTAGAAAGGTCGCGCGTGTTTCCGAGCGTCGAGGAACAACTGAAGAAGATCAAGCGCGGGACGGTGGACGTCTTCCCCGAGCAGGAGCTGATTGACAAGCTCAAGCGCTCGCGGGAGGAGAACCGTCCGCTCCGCATCAAGCTCGGCATTGACCCCACGTCGAAGGACATCCAGCTCGGCAACGCCGTGCCGCTGTGGAAGCTGCGCCACTTCCAGGACCTGGGCCACCAGGCCGTCCTCATCATCGGCGACTACACGGCCATGGTGGGCGACCCGTCGGATAAGGACAAGACCCGCCCCATGCTCACCCACGAGGCGGTGATGGAGAACGCCCAGACCTACCTCGACCAGATGGGGAAGATCATCCACCTCGACCGGACCGAGATCGTGAAAAACGGCGACTGGTTCAGCGCGATGAAATTCTCCGAGGTCATCCAGCTCGCGGCCAAGATGACCGTGGCGCGGATGCTGGAGCGGGACAATTTCGCCAAGCGCTACGCCGCGGGCGACCCGATCTCGATCCACGAGTTCATCTACGCCCTGATGCAGGGCTACGACTCGGTCATGGTCCGCAGCGACGTCGAGATCGGCGGGTCGGACCAGACGTTCAACCTCACCGTCGGCCGAGACCTGCAGAAGGACGCCGGGCAGGAGCAGCAGGTGTGCGTCACGCTGCCGATGCTGGTCGGACTCGACGGCGCGAAGAAGATGTCCAAGAGCCTGGGCAACTACATCGGCATCACCGACGCGCCGAAGGATATGTTCGGCAAGACCATGTCCATCCCGGATAATCTGATGCGCGACTGGTTCGAGCTGACCAGCGATGTGGACATGGGAGAGGTGGACCGGATGCTGCGGGGCGGCGCGAACCCGCGCGACGTCAAGGCCGAACTCGGCAAGGCGATCGTGCGGCGGTACTACGGCGAGAAGGAGGCGGAGGAGGCGGCCGCCGAGTTCAATCGCGTCTTCCGCGAGCACGAGCTGCCGGAGGAGATCCCCGACGTCACGATTCCCGCCCGCGACCTCAAGGACGGAAAGATATGGATCGCCAAGCTGATCGTGGCCTGCGGCTTTGCCCAGAGCAACGGCGAGGCCAAGCGGCTCGTCAAGCAGGGCGGCGTAACAATAGATGGAGACGCCATTTCAGATGATGCGGCAGACCTGGATATTACGGACGGTATGCTCCTGAAAGTCGGCAAGCGAAGATTCGCAAGAATCTATAATGGATAAGGAGAGACTCATGGCCAGGAAGAAAACCTACGGGTTCGGCGTCGTCGGCGCGGGGATGATCGCCGGGTTCCATGCCGCCGCGATCAGAGACCTGAAGAACGCGAGGCTCGTGGCCTTCGCCGACGTCGTCGAGGCGGCGGCCAAGGCGCGCGGACAGGAATTCGGCGTGGACTACTACAGCGATTTCAACAAGATGTTCGAGCGTGACGACATTGACGTCGTCAGCATCGGCACGCCGAGTGGCATCCATCTCGAACCCGCCGTCGCCGCCGCCAGGGCGGGAAAGCACGTCATCGTCGAGAAGCCCCTCGAGGTGACGCCCGAGCGCTGCGACAAGATCATCGCCGCGTGCAGGAAGGCGAAGGTCAAGTGCGCCAGCATCTTCCCCTCGCGTTTCAAGGAGTGCAACATCTTCATCAAGCAGGCCGTCGAGGAGGGCCGGTTCGGGCGCATCACCGTCGGCGACACCTATGTGAAGTGGTGGCGCAGCCAGCAGTACTACGACAGCGGCGGCTGGCGCGGCACGTGGAAGTACGACGGCGGCGGGGCGTTGATGAACCAGTCAATCCACAACGTGGACCTTTTGCAATGGTTCATGGGCCCGGTCGAGAGCATCATGGCCTACACCGACTGCCTGGCCCACAAGCGCATCGAGGTGGAGGACACCGCCGTGGCGATCCTTCGCTTCAAGAGCGGCGCGCTCGGCGTGATTGAGGGGACGACCTCCATCTACCCGGGCCTGCTCAAGCGCATCGAGATCCACGGCGACAAGGGCACGGCCATCGCCGAGGAGGAGGACATCATCAAGTGGGAATTCGAGAAGGCCCTCCCCGTGGACAAGAAAATTGCGAAGATGTATGCCAAGCGCGTGACGAAGGGCGGGGCCGTGTCGGACCCGAAGGCGATCAGTCACATCGGCCACATGAAACAGTTTGCTGATTTCCTCGACGCCATCGAGAAGGACCGCGAACCCTTCGTGAACGGACCCGAGGGCCGCAAGTCCGTCGAGATCATCTGCGCCATCTACAAGGCGGCGCAGACGGGCAAAGAGGTCAGGCTGCCCTTGAAGAAATAGTGGATACCGAACCCTCTTGCGAGGTGATGCCATGAGAAGCACCCGACAGGTGTGGATGTGTGTTCTTGCCCTGGTGCTTGCGTCGTCCCTGGCCGCCCAGCCGAAGTACCGTTCGCCGTACGATCTGGCCATGTCGCCCGACGGGAAGACGCTCTACTGCTCCGACCGCACGGCGCAGTGCGTGGTCCTGTTCGACACGGCCACCGGCAAGGTCGCCGGCGAGATTGCCCTGACGGGCGCGCCATCGGGCCTTGTTCTATCTCCCGACGGCAAGACGCTTTACGTCGCCGAGAACGGCGCGGGGACCGTCGCCGTGATTGACGCGGCCGGCAAGAAAGTGACCGCTCGAATTCCGGTCGCCCGCCATCCCCTTGGCCTCGCCCTCGGCCCAAAGACGAACCGGCTCTACGTCTGCAACACCATCAGCGACGACGTGTCGGTCGTTGACACGACATCTAATAAGGAGATAAAGCGCATCCCCGTCGTCCGCGAGCCGATGTTCGCCGCGCTCACGCCGGACGAGAAGACGCTGGTCGTCGCCAATTCCCTCCCTGTCGGGTCGGCCGATGACTTCCGCCTCGGCGCATCCCTGAGCCTCATTGACACGGCGGCGCAGAAGGTCGTCAAGAACATTGCCCTGTCCTCCGGCGCGACGAACGCCCACAGCGTGTGCGTCTCCCCCGACGGCAAGTACGCCTACGTCGTCCACACGGTCAGCCGCTTCATGGTCCCCACCACGCAGCTCGAACGCGGCTGGATGAATACGCACGGGCTGAGCGTCGTGGACCTGACGAAGGGCGAGCGCGTGGTGACGGTCCTTCTCGACCACCTGAACGAGGGCGGGGCGGATCCCCTCGACATGGCGATGACGAAGGACGGCAAACGGCTGTGCATCAGCCTCGGCGGCGTGCACCAGATTGCCTTTGTCGAGATCAGCGGACTGCACGACATGCTCGGCGGCAAGATTCCCGACAAGCTGCGGGAGAAGAAGCCCTACGACATGGGCAGCCAGAATCTGTGGGCCGATGTGGACAAATCCGAAAAATCCCGCGAGGGGCTGACCAACGATCTCACGGCCATGTACGTCGCCGGCCTCCTTAATCGAGTGCCGAGCGGCGGCAACGGGCCGCGCGGCGTCGCGCTCTCGCCCGACGAGAAGACCCTCTGGGTCGCGCACTACTATTCCGGCGACATCGCCGTCCTGGACACGGAGAAGACGAAGGCCCTCGCCAAGCACGCCGTCGGCGAGCAGCCGAAGGCGGACATGGTTCGCCTGGGCGAGCAGATCTTCCACGACGCGAGCGTCTGCTTCCAGCACTGGCAGAGCTGCGCCACGTGCCATCCGAGCGGGCGGATGGATGGCCTGCGATGGGACCTGCTGAACGACGGCATCGGCAACCCGAAGAAGACGCGGTCGCTCTGCATGTCGCACAAGACAGCGCCGGTCATGTCGCTCGGCGTGCGCGCGACGATGGAGGTCGGGGCGGCGGCGGGGTTTAAGCACATCCTGTTCGTCGTCGTGCCGGAGAGCGACATCGAGGCGGTGTGCGAGTATATCCGGTCCCTGAAGCCCGTGCCGAGTCCCCACCTCGGCCCGGACGGCAAGCTGACCGAGGCCGCGCAGCGGGGCAAGAAGGTCTTCGACGAGAAGGGCGGCTGCATCGCCTGCCACACGGGCGAGCTCCTCACCGACATGAAGTCCTACGACGTCGGCACGCAGGGGGAGCTGGACCGGGAGGCGAAGGAGTTCTACACGCCCAAGCTCCTGGAGCTATACCGCACGGCGCCCTTCCTCCACGACGGCCGCGCTGCGACGATCGAGGAGGTCTTCACCAAATACAACAAGGACGACCGGCACGGCGAGACGTCGAAGCTGACGAAGGAAGAGCTGGGCGATCTGGTGGCGTATCTGCTCTCCTTGTAGCGCATGCAACGAATACGGAGACGGCGGGATTGCCATGCGGTTCATCAAGCTGATGCTGTGTCTCTGCGCCGCGTTTCTCCTTGTCGGTTGCACCTTCGATCACAAAACGCCGGGCATGACGACGGTGCAATATGCCCCCTACCCCACAGGGCAATTCCGGTTCGAGGGCGCGCACCTTTTCTGGATCGAGGAAGACAAACTCGCCGAGACCATCCGCGAATACAAGAAAACCCACCCCGGCGAAAAATATGAATTTCTCTCCGAGGACAAGCTGTCGAGCAAGGAGCAGGACCGAATCCGGCGGATTTTTGAGGAATGCGGGGTCGAACTCGAGCACTTCTGGGTTCCCACCTCCCGGCCCAACCCCAATCCCGGCAAGTATGGTCCAGATTATCTCGATGTGAAGTAGCCTGATTCCTATGCCAAGAACGCGCTCATCGCCCCGAAAACCGCCGCCACGCCTCGGCGATGACGTCCCACGTATCGCGGGGAATGTCGGGCAGGCCGTCGGCGGCGGTGCAGAGGAGGAAGTTCTTGTCCTTCATCCCCGGCGGCAGGGCGCGATCCATGGCGGCCGTGATCTCGTTCGCGCTTCGATGGACCCATGCCGTCGGGTCGAGGATGCCGTGCACGATCAGGCGCGGCCCCATCACGGCCCAGGCATCCCACGGTGTGGTGTTGCCCGTCGGCGGCGGGGTGAGGCAGTCAACGCCGTCGAGTCCGGTCGCGGCGATGTCGGGCAGCAGGTCCTTCACGTGGCCGCACATGTGGACGATGGCCGCCTTCCCGCGCGCGTGGGCGATACGGCAGAAGTCGGCCACATGCCGCCGGCTCCATTGCCGATAGGTGGCGGGTGAGATGAGGAGCGTGGATGTGTTCTCCACCTGGATCAACACCTCCGCCGGCGTCTCGGCGGCGATGCGGAAGCGATCGAGATCGCTCTGGTGCAGGCGCTCGATGACCTCCCCCATCTCCTTGGGATGGTCGGCGCAGAGGTAGGCGAAGCCGTCCACGCCGGCCTCCATCTGCACGAGGCGCTGCACGGCGGTCGGGCCGATGTGCGGCGCAACGATCCCCGCGTCGCCCACCTGGGCCATACACTCCTCGTAGCGACCCGGGTTCGGTTCGTATCGCGTGGCCTCGATCAACGACTTGAACGCCGCGAGATCGTTTCGCGTCTTGAGCCGATGCTCGACGATCCGGCTGCCGCGCCGGACCTCGCGGAGTACGCCGGCCGGCGTGCGCCACTCGCGTATCCGGTTGCCGTTTTCCTGCCTGTCCGTGCACGCGATGTCGCAGCTTGTCTTGAGGAAGTCACCCCACCGCCAGAGGACGTCCGCGCCGATGCGCTTGGTGAACTCGATCGGCCCGGCTTCCTGCTCCTCGGGGGAGTAGCGCGACAGGGTCTCCTTGAAGATGATCGGCGCCCATGGCACTCGGTCCATGGGCTGTCTCGTATATGCCGCCAACAGGCGCTGCCGTCCGGTCATCTCCCGCCCTGTCCCTCCTTCTCTTGCGGTTTATGGTTGTCTGGATGTGGATGGAGGTGAATTCTATCCCCGATCGCGGAAGATGTCAATCGGGAAAGGGGGGCGAACATGCTTGATTCTCCACCGCCTCTCCAGTACGATAGGTTACACACCTTAGTGTCCCGGCCAGTCCACTGATGAACGGAGGATAACAGGGCAATGGCAGCGACGCAGATTGGACCGATAACCGACAACCATGCGCGCCTCCGCGAGCTGGTCGCGCATCATGTCAAGTACTCCCTCGCCAAGCGCAGGGAGGATATGGATTGCGATGACATGTTCCAGGCCATCTCCCTGGCCGTGCGCGACTTCCTGGTTGACGGCATGTTCACGACGAAGCAGCGATACAAGGCCGCCGACACGAAGCGCCTCTACTACCTGTCCATGGAATTCCTCATGGGCCGGTCGCTGGCCAACAACCTTCGCAACCTCGGCATCTTCGACCTCTGCGAGCGGACGCTCCGGGAGATGGGCGTTGATCTGGATGAGGTCCAGGAGACCGAGCCCGACGCCGCCCTCGGCAACGGGGGACTCGGCCGGCTGGCCGCGTGCTTCCTCGACTCCCTCGCCACCCTCGGCATGCCGGGATACGGCTACGGCATCAACTATGAGTATGGCCTCTTCCGCCAGGAGATCCGCGACGGTTATCAGCGCGAGAAGCCCGACCACTGGCTCATCCGCGGCACGCCGTGGGAGATCGAGCGGTGCGACGAGGCCTGCGCCATCCCCCTCTTCGGGCGCATCGAGCACGGCCAGGACCGCAACGGGAATTACAACCCCATGTGGATGGACTGGCAGGTCCTCATGGGTGTGCCCTATGACATGCCCATCGTCGGCTACGGCGGGCGGACGGTCAACTTTCTCCGCCTCTTCTCGGCGCGGGCGTCGCACGACTTCGACATGCAAATCTTCAACGACGGCGACTACTTCAGGGCCGTGGAGCGCAAGATCGCATCCGAGACCGTGTCGAAGGTCCTCTATCCCTCCGATTCCGTCGAGGCGGGAAAGGAACTCCGCCTGATCCAGGAGTACTTCCTCGTGGCCTGCGCCGTGCGCGACATCGTCCGACGCTACCTGAAGGCGAACAAATCCTTTACCGCCTTCCCGTCGAAAGTGGCCATCCAGCTCAACGACACCCACCCCGCCCTCACCGTGGCGGAACTGATGCGAATGCTCGTGGACGAAAACGATGTGGGATGGGACGAGGCGTGGGAGATCACCACGGCCACGCTCGGCTACACGAACCACACCCTCATGCCCGAGGCGCTCGAGCGCTGGCCCGTGCCGCTGTTCGAGCGGATCCTCCCCCGACATCTGCAGATCATCTACGAGATCAACCACCGCTTCCTGAAGCAGGTCGAGACCCGGTGGCCGGGCGACGCGGACCGACTGCGGCGGATGTCCGTCATCGAGGAGGGCGGCGAGAAGCAGGTGCGCATGGCGAACCTCTCCATCGTCGGCAGCCATTCGGTCAACGGCGTGGCGAAGCTGCACAGCGAGTTGGTGGAGGCAATGCTCGTGCCCGACTTCTACGAGATGTGGCCGGAGCGATTTAACAACAAAACCAACGGCGTCACGCCGAGGCGCTGGCTCCTGAGCGCGAACCCTCTTCTCGCCGACCTTATTACCCGGACCATCGGCGACGGATGGATCACCGACCTCGACAAACTGCGCGCCCTGGAGCCGTACGCTGAGGACGAGGCGTTCGGCGAAGAATTCATGAAGGTGAAACGGGCGAACAAGGAACGTCTCGCAAAGATCATCCTTGAAACGACGCGCGTCAACATCAATCCCGACTCGCTCTTCGACATCCAGGTCAAGCGCATCCACGAATACAAGCGCCAGCTCCTCAACGTGATGCACATCATCCACGACTACCTTCGCCTGGTTGAGGACGGCGACGGGCCGTCCGTCCCGCGCACCTACGTCTTCGCCGGCAAGGCCGCCCCGGGCTACTGGGCGGCCAAGCAGATCATCAAACTGGTTAACAACATCGGCCAGGTCATCAACCGGGACGCGAAGGCGAACGAATGGATCAAAGTGGTCTTCGTCCCGGACTACCGCGTCTCCCTCGCCGAGCGGATCATCCCCGCCGCCGACCTGAGCGAGCAGATCTCCACCGCCGGCAAGGAGGCGTCGGGCACGGGCAACATGAAGTTCGCCATGAACGGCGCGCTCACCATCGGCACGCTCGACGGCGCGAACATCGAGATCATGGAGGAGGTGGGCCGGGAGAACATCTTCATCTTCGGCCTCACCGTTGACGAGGTCCGGGCGTTGCGGCGCAACGGCGCATACAACCCGTGGGCCTATTACAGCAACAATCCGGACATCAAGCGCGTGATGGACGCGCTCAAGTCGGACCTCTTCTGCAAGAACGATCCGGGGCGCTTCAACTGGGTGTATGACGCGCTGCTGACCTACGGCGACGAGTACTTCCATCTCGCCGACTTCCGGTCCTACGCGGCCACGCAGGACCAGGTGGATCAGGAGTTCAGCCGGCCCGCCGTCTGGGCGCGAAAGGCGATACTCAACGTCGCCCGCATCGGCAAATTCTCCAGCGACCGGACGATCTCCGAGTATGCGCGAGACATCTGGGACATCAAGCCGGTGGTGTAGGTCCATCGGCGGGAAACGATTGCACCGCGAAGGACACGAAGGCGAAGAGAGGAGTGGACGCAGATTTACGCTGATTCTCACAGATAGGTCTTGCGGTGGATCGGATGAAATTCACTTGACGATGCGGCATGGCCTGACTATGATTTCGGTGCGGTCAATCTGCCTTCCACAAAGGCACGGCTTGGGTGTGAAGAATTGAAACAGAGGGGGTTGCTCCATGTCGAACGAAACAGATGAGAAAGGGACCGCGAGAAGGTCCCGATGGTCTCCCGCGCGTCTGGCGCGTCTGGTTGCCGTTATTTTGCTCATATTGGTTGTTATCCGCTTGGCGTGCGAGATGTCCTGCTCGTGCCAAACATGCATTGGCGAATCGCCCATCGCTTCTCCGAGGTGGAAGGCCGCCCCTTTTCGAATCCGTCACTCGCCGGCCAGAGGATGGATGTTGCCTTGCAGGAAATTGAGTTCCGGCTTGATCGAAGCGGGGCCGAGTTGCGCACGGAGGCCAAGCAATACTGTATGCCGATACCCGTCTGCTATGTGGGGGATGCTCCCTTTCTACTCTTGATCAAGAAGCACGGCGCGGAGCGGCCTTATTTCGTCATGTGGGTGGACAATGCAGAACTCCTCCAGCAACGTGACACCCCCGCCAGCAGACCCGAGAAGCAGACCGATGTCGGAGATGATGGAATCAAAATGGAATAGAGACGGAATAGCTTCCGAATGTGTCCCAAGCTTCAATTCCCCGTCAATGAACAATCGGTAGGTCGCGTATAGGCCGCATCCCTTGGCCTACTTTCCGGCATGGGTCAGATGAGGCTACGTCTGTCCCCATATGGCCGGAGTGCAGGCAAAGTAGTTTTTGAGCCTCTTTTCTTTGCGCATGGCGGCGTAGGGCAATTGCAAGGGTTCTCTCTTGCCCTCCGCGCCATGATCGAAGTGTACCCTATGGATGGGGAGCTGTCAAGGATGGGACGACGGCAAGCCGACGCCGTCGCCGGGGGATTTCGGATTGCCGATTGCAGGGCGGCGGTGGATCGTGGTATGATGTGTCCAACCTGGGTCCTAATGAGATTGCCGGAGAACATCATGCGCCAATTCATGTTCATGATTGCTACGGTCTTGGTATGGTTCCCTTGGCTTGCCCTCGGCGAGGACATCTTCCGCGAATCCTTTGATGCGCCCGCGACATCGCCCCCCCTGGAGCACACCTGGGGCGATAAACCCTCCAAGACCGCCGCCAACAAAGTGGAGAACGGGGCGGCCCACTTAGACCTCACCTATCCGGCAAAGGTGGAAAAGAATATGTCCTACTGGACCTACAAGCCGGTCGAGCCGGTCCCGATCATCCCGCAGATGGAGACGATCTCCTTCCGCGCCAAGACGAACGTTCCCCTCCACATCAAAATAGGCATCAACCCCTTCGGGTTCATCTACCATGGTCCCGGTGTGGGCGCGTCACCGGACTGGCAGACGGTCACGCTCAAGAACGCATATGGCGAACTGAAGAAATGGTGCGAGGGCGGCAAGAAGGACGTCAAGGACGGCTGCGTAGGCGCCATCATCATCGCCGTTTGCAACAAGGCCGACACGAAGGCGGATATCCTTATTGACGACATCATCATCGCGGGCGCCGCCGGCGCAAAGCAGGCAGCCGAGCAGCAGGCGTTCCTTCGCAAGACGGCGCGCGTGCGCATCGCGGCCATCTCCCTGATCTGGGACGAGGGCTATCGCACGCTCGATAACACGCTGAAGGCCCTCGACGAGGCGGGCATCCTGAAGGCCGACATCGCCTGCCTGCCGCAGGAGTGCGTGGACCAACCGGCGGAGCCGATCCCCGGTCCCGCCTCGAAGGCCATTGCCGAAAGGGCGGCGAAATACGGCATGTACGTCGTCGGCAACCTCCGCGAGCGCGAAGGGGACAAGACCTACATCACGTCCTTCCTGTGCGACCGAAAGGGGAATATCATCGGGAAATACCGCAAATCGCACAAGCTCCCTTACGAGGATGACATCAGCCTGGGCGATGACCTGCCCGTCTTCGACACGGACATCGGCGCCGTCGGCATGAAGATCGGCACGGACCATTTCTTCCCGGAGATTGACCGCGTGCTCCGCTATCGCGGCGCGTCGCTCATCGTCTGGTCCACGCTCCCCTTCCCCGAGCGGGACGAGCACCTGACCACGACGACCCTGCGGGGACGATGCGTCGAGAACCAGGCGGCGTGCGTCGTCGCACAGTACGCGGGCAAGGCCGGCTACGGCGGCTACCCCGACCGCTTCTCCTGGACCGGGTCGTGGCCCATAGGTCGGGCGCAGGTCTTCGGTCCAGACGCCCACACCGTCGCCGACTCCGGCCATGAGGGCGGCGTGGCCATCGGCGTCATCCCGCGAAGGAAACTCGGCGGCGCGGCGCGCGACGGCGGCTACCCAGCCACCGGGAAGTTCGCGCTCATCGCCGCCGACGAGATCCCTCCGGCCCAGCCGCGCACACCGAACATGAAGCGGATCATCAAGGCCGCAGCCATCGAGTGCGACACGAACATGGACAGCCTGATCGAGAAGATTGACGCCTGCGGCAAGCAGGGGTGCGACATCGTCTGCTTGTGGGAATACGTCTGGTATCGCACCGATGAGGAGGTGGAGAAGAACAAGGAGCGCAATCAGAAATACCTCGCCCGCATCGCCGACGCCGCGAAGCGGAACAACACCTACATCGTCATCGCCGGCGAGATCGAACGCGGGTTCAACGAGGCCATCGTCTTCGACCGCCAGGGACAAGAGATCGGGCGGTACACAAAAATCATTCAGACCACGGCGAAGGAGTCGAAGTACTACCAGGCCGGCGAGAAGGTCGGGATATTCGATCTCGACTTCGGCCGCATCTGCACGAAGATCTGCGCCGACGTCGGGGCGCACGAGATTGATCGCGTCGCGGGCCTGCACCAAGTGGACCTGATGTGCCTGAGCACGCAGGACGCGGGGCCGTACTGCGAATATATTCGCCTTCGCGAGGCGAACCGGTGCATTGACAACGGCTACTTCCTCCTCCGCGCGGCGGGCGGCTGCGCCCAGACCGACCATCGCAGCTACATCATGGACCCATGGGGCGTGGTATTGGCGGCGGGCCAGCTCCGCACGAACAACCGCCCCCTGATTGTCACCATCAACCTCGACAACCGGCCCCAGTACTACGAGTGGCCGGAGAACCTCCGCGACGCGAAGAACCCCGTCAAGCACGGCATCCCGATGGAGGAGCAGCAGAAGAAGATGTATGGCCGCTACAACCGCTCCGTGGCGAAGGGCGACCTGAGGGCCGTCGTCCTCCAGCAGCGCCGCCCGGGGCTGTATCGGCCGAGGGAACCCAAAAAGTAACGACATAAGAAAGGGGCGGGGTGAATCCCTCTCGGACGAAAATCATACAGCCGCGCAAGAGAGTGGCAACGGTGCGGCGAGTGTGAATCAAGTCCAAGCACGCACAATGACTTGTGACAAGGGGGATGATGTACGCCAAGGCGAAAGTGCAGCAAGTCCAGAGTGTATCAAACGCGGGATTTTGCAGGAAAAGTATGCAGTATGTATGCAGAAGCCGGAGGCACTTTCGGCGGACGCTCAGGGTGAAGTCAAGGCACATGGGGACGGGGGGACCGGCGATGATGCACCTACGGCCAAGACAAGCGACGTGACGGAAAATCTGTCGCCCGATCTGAAATCTGTTGTCGAGGCGTGGCCGGGTCTCCCCGATGCCGTCAAGGTTGGGATCGTGGCGATGGTGAAGGCGGCGAAGGGGGGAAGGGATAGTCGGGCGCTGGACTCTCCCTCCGTGGACGGGAAGCGTCCGCAGGGAGACAGGCTCACGTGCCGCACGTGACGAGGGGGGGGTATGGGACAACGCGCTTCAAAGATGATGTAATAGTGCTCCTGCCAATTTTTTTCTGCGCGGAAAAATCACGAAATAAGGTGTAATAGGTTGCGTGGTTTGGCGTTATGGCGGTTATGAGTTTGCTAATCCCAGGTAAGTGTGTCCGTGCGAAATGTCTTGCGCGTGGGCGGGACTGCCCGATGCGATCCGGTGCGCGATCATGGCGCTCGTGCGGGGTATGAAGGGCGGCGCAAAGTAAGCGGGCGCTGGCCGCTCCCTACATGGCTCCGTGCGGCAGTGGGGGGGACAGCCACGTCATAGGGCAGCGCCCACGTTTTGAGGATACCACGACGGCAGATGGCGAGTCAAGTAGGCTCCGGTTATTGAGGGGCGATTGCAGGCGCTTCTGGTGGCGTGTGCGCGGCCAGGAGGCGCGAGCGGTGGCCGGGGCGACCTGAGATGCCCCCGGAGCGGTCCGGGCAATTCTGGACGGGAAAATGCGGCTTTTCGTTGGGCCGATAGGCAAGGGCATCGGCTGACGGGGAATCCTCCATGAGGCGGACGGCGAGGCCGGGCGGGGGGACGCCTGTGCGTTAATATCGTTGCGTAGGGCGATGTGTGGCGGTGTCTTTGGGGAGATTGGAGATGTCAGAGCGAGACGATGAACACGAGAAGATGAAGCAGGAATTGACGCGGAGCGAGCGGCATCGTAACCCCGATCTGCGGGCGCAACGGATCGCCGAGATTTGGACGGAGTGCGGCGACTGGACCGAGGCCGTGCAGAATGAGGCGCTTGAGCGCGGCGTCGAGCTTTCACGGGCCAGCGCGAGGGCGAAGGCATCGGTCTTTCGGCGGCGTCTGGCGAATAGCCCGTACTGGGAAGAAATGCTGAGGCAGTTGCCGCCGGGGGAGAGCGCACGGCGGAATATCGAGACGCTGTTGAGGGCGGAGACGGAGGCGAACGTGGTGTATCAGGGGCGGGATACGGGCCTGCCGGACCACCGGACACGGATTCAATCGGTCCGCCAGCAGCAAGAGCTTCGTCGGGGGATGGATCGGACGGAGTTGGGGTTTCACGAGCTTGACCTGGGGCATGATCGGTTGGAGATGGATTGGGAGCGGAACGCGGCGTTGGGGAACCGTGAGCCGCAGCGTCCGAATGTGGTGGTGGTGTTTCAGTTGCCGGACGGGACGGAGCAGGTGATGGATGCCGATAGCATCGTTATCAACAAACCCGATGGCTCCAAAGAAGCTGAGCGTGCCGCCCTTTCCGATGGAGTGGAGGCGGAGGGGAAGGGCGTGGCGGCGGGGGAAGCGGCGAGGTCCGGTCCTCGTGAATCAGAGGACGTGGAAGCGTGAAGGTCGGGGCCGGATTGCCTTTGCGTCCGATGTGCAGCACAAAGGACAGGTGGAAGAATTTTTTTCGTGAAAAAGGCGAGGATACCCGCTTTCTGTCGGACTCGTAGGATATACTTATGCGGGACTTGAGAGGAAGCTGTCGCACACACAGGAATGGAGAAGCCATGAAACGAACCGTCCTGTGCGTCCTGGCCGTGCTCGTGTGCGCCTATCTGCTCATCGGCCTTGTTCACTGCGCCATCGTCAGCTACCTGATCGCTGCGAACTACGATGTGCCTTTCTGCAAATTCTTCATACACTACGTCTGCCGGGTCTGGCCGGTCGTGGGGTGGCCGGTGGATTTGGTCTGCATCTACATCCTCGGAGTGTGAGCCATGAAACGCCCGTCGTTCGCGGGTCCAGAGGCCCACGAGTGGCGGGCGATTTGCTTTTGATAGGGGCGATTATCATAAGTTAGAAGTCGAGTTTCAGGGCGGCGTTTCGGTAGAGGTTTTGGCGGTCGCGGTCGTAGCGCTCGACCATTGCGACGGAGGCATGGCCGATGAATGCCTGCAAGTTCTGCGTGCCCCGAGACCGCATCTGGCAGAGCAGACTCCAAATGTAGATTTCACACTGTTCTAACTGTATGCTAACATACAATCAGTAGTATTCTCCTGGAGGGGGGATAAGTATGGGAAAGGAAATCCGATGGCGAAGCAAGGCATTCTCGTCGTTGAGGATGAGGAAGACATACTCGAGTTGGTGACGTATAACCTGTCCAAGGAGGGGTACCAGGTGCGTGGGGCCGTCTCCGGCGAGGAGGGGCTTAAGGCTGTCCGATCTAATCCACCCGATCTGGTCGTGCTGGATCTCATGTTACCGGGGATGGACGGGTTGCAGGTCTGCAAACGGTTGAAGGCCGACCCCAGGCTGGCGCAGATTCCGGTCGTCATGCTGACGGCGAAGGGGGAGGAGGCGGACATTATGACGGGCCTGGAGCTCGGGGCCGATGACTATATCACCAAGCCCTTCAGTCCCAAGGTGCTGATCGCAAGAATCAGGGCGGTCTTGCGCAGGAGGACAAAGACTCCGCCCGATGAGGGTGAAACAATCAGGGTGCGTGATCTTGTCATCCATCCAGGGAGGCACGAGGTCCTCATCAATGAGAAGCCTGTTGAGCTGGCCGCCACGGAGTTCCGAATCCTGCACTTCCTGGCCCGCAGCCCCGGCTGGGTATTCACGCGCTACCAGATCGTCAACGCGGTCCACGGCGAGGACTATCCGGTGACCGACCGCTCCGTTGATGTGCAGGTATCCGGTTTGAGGAAGAAACTCGGTCCGGCAGGCAAATACATCGAGACCGTTCGCGGTGTAGGGTATCGCTTCAAGGAATAGGTCATGCGGCGAAGGCGGCTTCTGTGGCAGTTGTATCCGTCGTACGTGCTTATCACGCTCGTCTCCTTGCTGATTGTGTCGGGGTATGTTTCACGGTCCATTCGTGAGTTCTACCGCCTGATCACAGCCGATGAGCTTGAGGCGAGGGCATGCCTTGCGCGCGAGCAGTTGCCTTTGCCGTTGAGCCTTCAATCCACCAAAGCCGTGGACGATCTCTGCAAGCGGTTGGGGGCGGTTTCCACGACCCGCATCACGTTGATCCTGCCGACGGGGAAGGTGATCGGCGACTCCGAGGAGAACCCGGAGAAGATGGACAACCACGCCGACCGGCCAGAGATTGTCGACGCCTTCTCCGGGCGCATAGGGAGTTCGGTGCGATACAGCCACACCTTGAAGAAGAATATGATGTATGTAGCCATCCCTGTGAAGGAGGGTGAGAGAATCGTGAGCGTTCTTCGGACCTCCTTCCCCATGACGTCTGTCGAGCAGGCGCTGCGAAGGGTGTATTTCCATGTCGCGGGGGGCGTCCTGGTTGTGGCGGCGCTTGCGGCCGCGTTCAGCCTGCTTGTTTCCCGATGGCTCAGCCGACCGTTGGAGGAGATGAGACGCGGAGCGGAGCGCTTTGCGAAGGGGGATTTTTCGCACAAGCTGCCCGCGCCGGATTCGTATGAAATCGCCGCGTTGGCCGAAGAGATGAATGCGATGGCCGAGCAGCTCGACGACAGAATCCAAACTGTGCTGCGGCAACGCAACGAGCTGGAGGCCGTACTCTCCAGCATGGTCGAAGGCGTGGTGGCGGTGGACAGCGAAGAGCGCGTCATCAGCGTGAACCAAGCGGCGGCGAGGTTCCTGGGGATTGATCGGGCCCAGGCACAGGGACAGGCCCTGCAGGTGGTCGTCAGGAACATCGACCTCCAGCGCTTTGCGGCGTCGGCCCTTTCGAGCCGCGAACCCGTGGAAGCGGAGATCACGCTACATGAAAAAGGGGGCGCACGCTTGCTGCAGGCCCGGGGGACGGTGCTCCGGGGCGGGGAGGACAAAAATATCGGCGCGCTTCTCGTTCTAAACGACGTGACCCATCTCCGAAGGCTGGAGAACATCCGCCGCGATTTTGTGGCCAATGTCTCCCACGAGCTGAGGACCCCCCTCACTGCGATCAAGGGCTTCGTCGAGACGCTTCTTGAGGATGCGCAGCGCAACCCGGAGCAGGCGGAACGGTTCCTCCGTATCATCGCAAAACAGGTGGACCGACTCAATGCCATCCTTGAAGACCTGCTAACACTTTCGAAGTTGGAGGAGGGGGACGCAGCGGCGCAGATCCCGTTCGAGCGGAGCCGGATCAGGGATCTACTGGAGGCGGCGATACAGGTCTGCGAGGCCAAGGCCGCCGCCAAGGACATAACCATCGATCTGGCATGTGACTCCGATCTTGCGGCCAGGGCAAATGCCCCGCTTCTCGAACAGTCCGTTGTGAATCTGGTGGATAATGCGATCAAGTATAGCGAGAAGGGGAGTTCGGTCCGCGTCGAAGCGGCTCTCGCGGAGAATGAGCTTGCCATTCGTGTCCAGGACCGCGGCTGCGGCATCGAGAAGAAGCATCTGCCCCGCCTCTTCGAGCGCTTCTATCGCGTGGACAAAGCCAGGAGCCGGAGCCTCGGCGGCACCGGGCTTGGACTGGCGATTGTCAAGCATATCGCCCAGGTGCATGGCGGCCGCATCGAGGTCCAGAGCTTCCCCGGCAAGGGCAGCACGTTCACCCTGTTCATCCCGAACAAGTGAGATCCCTGTCTCTTCCTTCGGTTTTCACCGAATTCTAACACCTCTCTCATAACCACCCAACAGTGCTCCGGCATAATTGGTTCGGAGGGACACGGGTTCCATCGGCTGATGATCCACGGGAAGGCATCATCGCCGGAGAACTGTTGAGTCGTTTACTTGTGGAGGTGTGCAATGCCGTCAGAAGTCACACGTGGTGTGTATGTCGCTATGCGTGGTATCGGCCCACTGCATATCCTCAGCTATAGCCACGGCGAAAATTGGATTTGCCATTGTCTCGAGTATGACTTTACCGCAAAGAGCAGGGAAAGCAGAGAGGCAGCTCTCATCAAGGTCCAGCAACACGTTCGCAGGATCCTCAGCACGAGCTCCGTTCGGCCGCCTGCGATAGCCCCCCACCTGCGAAAGCTGTGGGACTCCGCACTCGAAATGCGCTGTGAAAGATGCGGTAAAGAGGCTGACAGGATCACAAGAAAGCCGGGAGAAGACAAGTTCATCTGCGGAGATTGTCGGAATCCGATGATGGAGGCACAGGTACCACCCACAACGAATGTTGTGCCGTCGATGGAGAACCGGTTCATACCTGAGAGCGGAACCTTGACGGAATATCCGCTCGATCCCCTCGAAATCCGCAGGCGCAACGAATTCGCCCTGTCGAAGAGCCATTCGAGAGTGAACGCCCATTTGTCCCATGACGACGATGATCTTGAGCTTTCGGTCCGACAAAACTGAACCGAGGAAGATTTCTCCGTTCTAACCAGATTCAAACACGCTCTTCACAAACGCTTAACACGGGTCAGGTATTCTTGGAGGAGTGGCTCTCTTGCAAAGGAGTATATGACATGGTTTTGTTGCTTCCACTGCTATTGGTCGCGTGGATCTGCGCTGTCGTTGCCTTTGCCAGATGGCGATTCTTGCGCCTGGCGGAAGGGGCACAGAAATGCCCGAATGTGCTGGACGACTGGGCGATGCAGTTGTTTTTCAAGGGTACGGGCCTGTTTCTGCTCGGTCTCATCCTCGTCGTCTTGGTCTTTTGCCGGTGAGGGGGCATGCGCGACAAGAAGGCGCGTCCGGGACGAGGCCAAGCGGTGGCGCACGGATGCGCCGACTCTGGGACCCGTTCGGTCCGAGGTTTCCGGCGCACACAGAACAGCAGAGCCAGCAGGCGTGAATTTCACGCAATTCTCACTTTTCCCTCACCGTGCGCTAACATGCCGGTGATAGGGTGACACTGAGAAGTTGGGCAAAAGCGAAAGACCAGCCCTGTTAAAGGAGACAAAGAATGGGAAGGATGTGAGATACCTGGGCACATAGGGCGACATTAGTGCTGTTAGGTTGACTTTTTTGGGTTCATCGAGTGTCGAATTGGAAAGGAGAAAAAAGGATGAGGACAGTGAAATGTTTAGTCGGCGGCATGGCAGTTGGGGCGTTGGTCGTAATGGGATTCCTGCATGGCAGCGCCGTGGGCAAGACGGAATCCTCCACACCGCTGAAGATCGGCGTGGTGAACCTGGAGAAGGTGATGACCATCTATCCGCCGAAGGTCAAGCTGGAGAAGGTGTGGCAGGAGCAGAAGGAAAAGAGCCAGGCCGAGCTGCAGGCGCTTGCCGACGAACTGGAGGCCCTGGCGAAGGAGATCGAGGCGCTGGACCGCAAATCGGACGAGGCGAAGGAAAAGCGCCTGGCGATGGCGGAGAAACAGGCGAAGCTCCAGGTCCGCAAGGCCGTGGCGGAGCAGGAACTCGTCCAGCGATACAAGGCCTCCATCGAGGTCATCTACAACGAGGTCCTGGGCGACGTGGAAGAGTTCCGCAGGAAAATGGGCTACGACCTCATCATCCAGTTCTCCGGGGATCCGATGGCGTCGCCTTCCTTTGAGCAACTTCAGATGCAGATGATCCGGAAGATCGTCCTCGCCTCAAACAGCAGTCTGGACATGACCGACAAGATGATCGAGTTCGTCAAAGGCCAGGACAAGCAGACCGAGAAACCGTAACGAGAAATGTCAATTGTTTGAGGAGAGAAACATGATGGCACGGTGTGTCTTTGCTGCTGTGATGGTGTTCCTCATCGGAGTGGGGACGGCGTGCGGGCAGGATAAGGACGCTGATCGCATGGAGAAGATCGAGAAGCAGATCGAGAGCCTCACCCGCGAGCTGGAGTCCATGAAATCACAGGGCACGATCGACAAGAGAATCGACGAACTGCGGGAGAGGCTTCTGTTCGATGAGGCCCAGATGAGGAAAAGCGGATCGAACATCGGCTACAAGGACGGCTTCTACGTGAGAACCGATGATGAGAAGTTCGAGATCAAACTCGGCGGGCGCGTGATGGCGGACTGGTGGATGTATGAGGGTGGGATCGTCGAGCCGGTGGCCACGGCCTACACCTGGCCCGCCGTCCAACCCCATGTCCCCGGCGCGGGGGAGATGACCGATACCTTCTTCATCCGGCGCGCCTACCTTGACGTGTCCGGCCACATGTGGGGAAAGGCCCACCCGTTCAAGATTCAGATGGACTTTGCCGCGCCGACCACGGAACTGAAAGAGGCGTATATGGGGCTGGAATACGTCCCCTGGATGAAATTCCGGATGGGCATGTTCAAGCCCCCCATCGGGCGCGAACACCTCCAGTCCTCTCGATTCATCACCCTCGTCGAGCGGTCCCTGATCAACGATCTGCTCTGCCAGGAGTACGACAGCGGCGTCATGGTGCACGGCGATCTGTTCGACGGCATGCTCAACTATGCCACCGGCGTCTTCAACGGGACCTATACCACGTCATGGCAGCGGAATGTGAACGACAACAATGACGCGAAGGACTGGGTCTATCGCCTCGTCGCCAAGCCGTTCAAAGATTCAAAGAACCAATGGCTGGAAGGCTTCGAGATCGGCCACGACCTCATGATCGGCGAGCAGCCGGCGGGCGGCGGCATCCGCGGCCGAACGGCGGGAGACATTGACTACTATCCGTCCAACGTGGCGTTTCCCGGGGCGGCTGTGACAGGGGTGGGCACCCAGATGCGGCAGTGGAACCCGTCCAGCGCCAGCTGGTGGGGACCAACGGCCGGGGCGCAGGTCCATGGAGAACGGAGGATTGTGGGAGTGGATGCGGCATGGTACGTCGGCCCGTTTGCCCTGGTCGGCGAATACATGAATGCGAGGGAGCACCGGGACGATCTCCCGATAGCCGGCGCGACCAGCCGGTACGTCTCGCCCAGGGCCTTCAGCCTTGCCCCGATTGAGCATAGCGGGTGGTACGTTACGGCGTCTTATGTCCTGACCGGCGAAAAAAAGACCGACAAAGGCGTGACCCCTAACAAGGATTTTGAGCCGATGAAGGGAGGATGGGGCGCATGGGAGATTGCGATGCGCATCGAGGGCATTGAGCATCAGTCCATGGACCCCATTCTTGTCTATAATTACCGCAACGACTTCGGGGCTCGCCGGACGGAGCCGATCTATCATCTTCAGGATAACGCCTTCACGCTCGGCGTCAACTGGTATCTGAACCGGAACGTGGCCGTCAAGTGGAACTGGGTCCACGATTCGTTCGACGAGAAGCTCATGGCGGAGGACTGCGACACGGATACGTTCATGACCCGGTTCCAAATCTGGTGGTAGGGATAGACCGGATCGCCCTATCAAAATTCAAACACGACGCTAACAAAACGTTAATAATTCGGCGATAGAATAAAGACAGTGAGGGGCGCTTGGAAAATCATGGTGAAAGGAGACTCAATGGACAGGAGATCGTTCTTGAAGGCTATGGCGGCCGGCGCGGCCGTCCCGACGTTGTTCCCGCAGGCGGCGTTCGCCGCGGGCAAATCGGATGTGACGATCACCGGGGCGGGGGCGACTTTTCCCACGCCGGTATATTCCCAGTGGGCCTATGAGTATCAACAGCTCACGGGGGTGAAGCTGAACTATCAGTCCATCGGGTCGGGCGGGGGCATCGCCCAGATCAAGGCGGGGACGGTGGATTTCGGCGCATCGGACGCTCCGTTACTTGCCAGCGAGTTGAGCGCCGGCGGGTTGGTGCAGTTCCCCATGGTCATGGGCGGCGTCGCGCCCGTCATGAATATCCCGGGGATCGAGGCGGGAAAGCTGAAGATGGGGCCGAAGGAGTTGGCGAATATCTTCCTGGGGCGGATCAAGAAGTGGAACGATCCGGCCCTGAAGAGCCTGAACCCGGATCTCGACCTGCCCGATATGGCCGTCACCGTGGTGCACCGGGCGGACGGGTCGGGCACCACATGGATATTCACCAATTACTTGGACAAGGTCTCCGACCTCTGGCACCAGCAGGTGGGGACGGAGAAGGCGGTGGCGTGGCCGTGCGGCGTCGGCGGCAAGGGCAACGAGGGCGTCGCGGCGCAGGTGCAGCAGGTGCAGGGCGCCGTCGGCTACGTCGAGTACGCCTACGCGCTCGAGAACAAAATGGCTTATGCCTGCCTGCAGAACCGCGCGGGCAAGTTTGTCCTGCCCACGATCGAAACATTCCAGGCCGCGTGCGCCAGCGCCGACTGGGCCAGCGCCCCGGGCTACTACCTGGTGCTCACGGACCAGCCCGGCGCCGACAGCTGGCCCATCACCGGCGCGTCGTTCATCCTGGTTCACGCCAAGCAATCGAACGCGGCGCGGGCGCAGGCCATGCTGAAGTTCTTTGACTGGTGCTTCAAGCACGGCGCGGAGAAGGCGGTGGAATTGCACTACGTCCCGATCCCGCCGAATGTGGTGGAGCTGGTGGAGCAGACATGGAGCAACGACGTCACGGCGGGCGGCAAGCCGATCTGGCCGGCCGGATGAACAACCTCATTTCTGCGTGTGGAAATGGCCAAGGAGCGAAGGGGCCGGGAAAATGGGGAAAAATGGGGACAGACCAGACGTCAGGTCTGTCCCTATTTTCCCAAGCTGGAGGAATAGGACATGAAGCATTCTGACGAGGTACGGCTGCTCGTGACGAAATACGAATGCGGCGCCGTTGATGGATTCGCGCTGGCCGAAGGGCTGCGGCGCGCTGCGAATCGAGTGGAGGAAGACGCCATCCTGAGCCTGGCGGAGCACTTGATCGCCCTGGGCGATGTTTTTCCGGCTAGGCGCGAGACGCAGTGGACGTCGAACTGAGGGTTGCAAGAGAAGTGGATCGGGATCGTTGAAAAAAAACCACGAAGACGCCGCATCAAAGCCAACGGGAGAGAACAAGGGAGACCTGCTCTTCCGCCGGGTCTGCGCCGCCTGCGCGCTTCTGGCGGTGCTGGTCATGGGGGGCATATTTCTCCAATTGCTTCGCCAGTCCGCGCCGTGCTTCCGGGAATTCGGAGCGCGCTTCTTGTTTACCATGAAGTGGGACCCGGCCGGCAGGCAGTTCGGCGCGGCAAGCAGCGTCTATGGGACGTTGATGTCCACAGCCATCGCCATGGCGCTGGCCTGTCCTGTCGCGCTGGTGATTGCCCTGTTTCTCGTGGAGATGGCCCATCCGGTCCTGAGCCGGATCGTCGGGGCGGGCATCGAGCTCCTGGCGGCCATCCCGAGCATCATCTATGGCATGTGGGGGCTGTTCGTCTTCGCGCCGTTCATGGCCGGGCACGTCCAGCCCCTCCTGAAAAAGGCCTTCGGCTCGGTTCCCGTTCTCTCGGCCCTCTTTGAGGGGCCGCCCATGGGCCTGGGTCTGTTGACGGCGGGCGTCATCCTCGCGCTCATGATCCTGCCCTTCATCTGCGCCGTCAGCCGGGATGTGTTTCTCCTCGTCCCCGATGTGGTGAAGGAATCGGCCTATGGCATGGGGGCCACCACATGGGAGGCCACCAAGGATGTGACCCTCCGCTATGGATTCCAGGGAATCCTTGGGGCGGGCTTCCTCGGCCTTGGCCGGGCGGTGGGCGAGACCATGGCCATCACCTTTGTCATCGGCAACCAGCACGACATCTCCCTGTCGCTCCTGTCGGCGGGCAACAGCATCGCATCAACGCTGGCCAACGAGTTCAGCGAGGCGTCGGAGCCGCTCTATGTCAGCTCCCTTATCGCCCTGGGGTTGGTCCTGTTTCTGATGACGTTTATCATTCAGGTCGTAGCTCAGCTCTGGCTCCGGCGGGTCGCCCGGAAGATGGGGAGGGCGTCATGACGCATAGATCGCTCCGTTTCAGGCGGTTCAAGGATCGTGTGATCAAGGGGCTGTCTCTTGCCGCGGCTGCGCTGGGGCTGACGTTTCTGGCGTGGATTCTTTTTGAGGTCATGCGTCGCGGCGTCGCGGCGTTCAACTGGCGGTTCTTCACCGATGTCTACGCCCCGCCCGGCATGGGCGGCGGGGGCGTCTCGGCGGCCATCGCGGGGACGCTGGTCATGACGGCCCTGGCCGCCGCGCTGGCGATCCCGGCGGGCTTCCTTGCCGGGATCTATCTCTCTGAGTTCGGCGCACGGGGAAAAATGGCCGACTACGTTCGCTTCGCGGCGAATCTACTCATGGGCGCCCCGTCCATCATCATCGGCCTGTTTGTCTATACGCTCATCGTGGTCCCCAGCAAGACCTTCTCCGCCTACGCCGGCGCGATTTCGTTGGCCGTCATCATGTTCCCGGTTGTGGCGCGGACGACGGAGGACATGCTGCGCCTCATCCCGAACGAGCTGCGCGAGTCAGCCCTGGCCCTCGGCGCACCGCGCTGGCGGGTCACCCTGGGGGTCGTCTTTCGCGCCGCAAAGGTGGGGCTGATCACCGGCGTCCTGCTGGCCGTCGCCCGGGCCAGCGGCGAGACGGCGCCCTTGCTTTTCACGGCGCTGAACAATCAGTACTGGACGATTGGCCTGCGAGAGCCGGGCCTCGGCCTGGCCCAGCCCACGGCCAACCTGACTGTGACGATCTTCAACTACGCCATGGGGCCGTACGCCCCCTTGCAGCGAATCGCCTGGGGCGCGTCGCTACTCATCATGGTTGCGGTGCTTTTGCTGACGGTTTTCGCCCGCCTCGCCCTCCGAGCGGGAAAGGGAGCAAGGAGATGAGTGTGGAAATTCAAGACGCCCCACCGGACCTTCGCATGAGCGTCATCGCCCAACAGGTGGAGATGAACATCGTCGAAAACGACGAGGCCAAGATCGAGACGCAGGACCTCTGCTTCTACTACGGCAGGCATCAGGCCCTGTTCGACAACAACCTCCGCATCGCGCCCAATCGTGTGACTGCCATCATCGGGCCGTCCGGCTGCGGCAAGTCAACGCACCTGCGCGTTTATAATCGCATCTTCGAGCTCTATCGCGGGCAACGGGCCACGGGCAAAGTACTCCTCGACGGCAAGGACATCCTCTCGGACGATGTGGATGTCCTCGAACTCCGCCGGCGGGTGGGCATGATCTTCCAGAAGCCGACGCCCTTTCCGATGACGGTGTTCGACAACGTGGCCTACGGGCTTCGGCTGCACTTTCGGATGAGCAAGGTCGAGGTCTCCGATCGCGTCGAGGACGCGCTCAAGCGCGCCGCACTGTGGGACGAGGTGAAGGACAAGCTGGACAACCCTGGCTATGCCCTGTCCGGCGGACAGCAGCAGCGCCTATGCATCGCACGCGCCATCGCCCTTGAGCCGGAGGTCATCCTCATGGACGAGCCCTGTTCGGCGATCGACCCCGTGGCGACCGCGAAGATCGAGGACCTTATCGAGGAGATCAAGGCCAACTACACCGTGGTCCTTGTGACCCACAACATGCAACAAGCGGCGCGCGTCTCCGACTTCACGGCCTTCTTCTACGAGGGGCGCATCGTCGAATTCGGCGGCACAAAACAGATTTTCACAAATCCAAAAGAAAAACGGACCGAGGATTATATCACGGGGCGATTCGGTTAGGAGAAAGTGAAGCAGGGAGGAACATCATGCCAGTCCATTTAAAACGCGAGATTGACAAACTCAAGAAGCATATCCTCTCCCTCTGTGCGATCGTGGAGGAAAGTGTAGTGAGGGCGGTGAAAGCTCTGGAAGAACGGGATGAGGAACTTGCCAAGATAGTGGTGGAATCCGACATCGAGATAGATCGGAGGGAAGTGGAATTGGAGGAAGATGTGCTCAAGGCCCTGGCCCTTCACCAGCCGGTCGCCTTCGACCTCCGATTAATCGTGACCGTTCTGAAGATCAACAACGATCTGGAACGGATCGGCGATCTCGCCGTGAACATTGCGCATAAGGCAATCCGTCTCGCCGCAGCGGCTTCCCCCGATTCCCCGTTTGATTTCTCCGCCATGTCGGAGGCGGCCCAGGCCATGCTGCGCGACGCGCTGGATGCCTTCGTGCGCCTGGACGTCGCCCTTGCGCGCCGCGTATTGCAGCGAGACGAGGAGGTTGATGGCATGAAACAGGAGGCGCGCAAGGCCATCGAGGACAAACTCAAGGATAATCCTGATCGGCTTCCCACATGCCTGACCCAGCTCGGCGTGGCGCGGAATCTGGAGCGGATCGCCGACCATGCCACCAACATAGCTGAGGATGTGATCTACATGGTCGAGGGAGAAATCGTCCGCCACCGCATGGAAGAGTTCACGCCGTTTACTCAAGCGAATGGAGAACGCAATGACAATCGAGATTCGTGACCCCTATTAGACGGGGAATCCTCATCTGTCTCAACCGGAAGTCGCTGTGAACCTCCCACCGTTTGAGCGGTTATCTTTCGCCAGATATGCCCTCTTTCAGAAATCCAACTTCAAGGCCGCGTTGCGGTCGAGGTTTTGGCGGTCGCGGTCGTAGCGTTCGACCATAGCGACGGAGGCATGGCCGGTCATGGCGGCGACGTCACGATGGGCGCAACCGAGGTCCAATGCCCTCGTCACGGCGGCGACACGGCAACTGTGCGGCGATACCTTGTCACTCAATCCCGCCTTGTCCGCATACTTCTTGACGATCAGCCAGACGGCTTGGGTGCTCATCTGGCGGGAAAGCGGGGACAGACCGGACGGCAGGTCAGTCCCCGTTTTCCCGGTCCTCGTCGGTGTGAACAGATACGCTTCCGGGTCGGAGAAGTCCCGGCCCGATGCCTGCCGGTAGGCGTCAATCGCTTCGACAACGGGCGGCGTCAAGGGGATCACACGGCGGCTGCCGCCTTTGCCGATGACGGTCAAGGTGACATACCCCCGCTCCTGCCCGAAGTCGCCCGCCTTGATGTTGACCAATTCGGCTCGGCGGATGCCGGTATGGAGCATCAGTTTGAGGATGGCATAGTCTCGGACGCCCCGGAGCGTGGAGCGGTTCGGCTGTTCCAGGAGCAAGCGGCCTTCGGCGAGTGTGAGGCCGGGGGGCTTGCCTTCGGCGGAGACCTTCGGAGATCGGACGTGGGCGGCGGGGTTTCGGTCAAGGACGCCCTCGCCCACCAAGTATGCGAACATGGCCCGGACGGTGGAGAGTCGCCGGGCGATGGTGGACGGGGAGAGTCCCGCTTCCATCATGGCATTGCGCCAGTCCTCGACGTGGGCGCGTGTGACATGCTCCGGTCGGTCAACGGGGACATGCGCCAGAAATGCCCGGAGGTCGGCGGCATAGGCGCGTTTCGTCTGCGGGGACAGTTGCCCGGCAAGGAACGGCGCGATAGGGTCGGACGGGGCGATGTTGCCCGTCTCTACTACCGGCACGATGGACGTTGCGGGGTTCATGTTCTCGCTCATTGCTTCTCCCTTCGTTGTGTCATGTCGGCCCTCGTGGATTCCCGCTCCCCGCTTACGGCCTGCGGGGACAAGTTTCGCGGGAATGACGGGTAATGCTGTTGACACGTTCTGTGACATGGCTTCACGCTCCTTTCTCTGCAATCGCCATGTAGTATGCTTCCATCAGGCCGTCCAGTGCGCCAGTGCGAGTCGCAACGATTGTGTCGCCGTGCACCGGATAGCCTGCCGCCCTTGCCAACCGCTTGAGTTCCGACCAAGCCGCTCGTTCCTCATTGCGTTTCATGGCTTCTCCCTTCTTACAAGATTCCCTTTGCTGTCATGGACACGTACTCCCCCGAAGTCTGGCCGATAATCACATGGTCAAGGACTTTGATACCGAGAAGTTCGCCGCAGTCGGCAAGGCGGCGGGTGATGGTGCAATCTTCGGGCGACGGCTCGACGTTGCCGGACGGGTGATTGTGTCCCAGGATGATGGAGGCGACGCCCTCGGCAATCGCCATGCGAAAAACTTCCCTCGGATGGACAAGACTTTGGTTGAGCGTTCCGAGGGAGACGAGTTCGACGTATTTGACATGGTGGGCATTGGTCAAGCCGACCGTCCAGAAATGCTCTTTGTCCCGGTCAATCGGTTCTTCGGCTCCGAGAACGGCGGCGAAAAGCGTTACCGGCGCAAGCTGCCTGTGCGCCTTGTCCTGGACACGGACGGTCTTTGTCCAGGCCCTTGCCACGTCGCCGGAGTAGATGCGCTGCATGTCAATATAGTCGCCGAAGTCGCCTTGTCGCCTTTGACGGTGGAAAGACGAGATTCTTGGGATGCCCAAGCATTTGAGCGCTTCCGTTGTTCGCCGTACTCCGTCCGTCCATCCGGTCTTGGCATAGGTGAAGATGTCCTCTGCGTTCTCGACGCCATGCCAGTAGAGCATAGTCCGTTCAGAGTATTCGGCATGGGGTCGGGCTTGCGCTTCCGTGTCCCGGTAGAGGTCTTGGATGCTGTGATAGTGCTTCTTGTGTGCCATGGCGTCACCTATGCTATCAAGCGCTATCGAAAGCACGGCAAGCCGGAACCGGGCAAGTGGCCGGCGATTTTGACGGACTTTTGAGCGGCTTTTGGGAAGGTCTTGGAGCCGGGGTAGGGGTAGGGGGGGGATATGGGACCACGGCCCTTCGATCTATTCTGATAGTCGCCATCCATAATTTTTTCGCGCGCATACGCGAGGCCCCCCCCATGTGGGCCAAAGAAGGGGGTTACATTCGCAGTACATTGATATACACGGCGCACGGTTCCTTTGCCTCCGTGCCATCGGCCCACCCCAGGCCGGTCCCTTCCGCTATAATGGTCTGTGTCGGGCGCGTACGCGCGCGGGGGGATGGGAAGAAGGCAAAGGTCAGAGATCAGAAGTCAGAGATCAGAGGTCAGGGGGCAGAGGTCAGGTTATAGGTGATGGGTGGAAGGTGATAGGGGGAGAAGATGGCGGGAGTTTTCGCTTGCGTCGGCATATTGCCTCTGGTAGAAGAAAGTGGTTCATCCCAAGAGTCCACCTGTGCGAAGGGGGATGGTGTGAGACGAGTCAAAGGCAATCTCGCGTAAGAAACGGCGGGGTTGTCTTTTTGCCTTTTATGGCGCACGCTATGTCTTGTGTGTGCAACACTGAAGTGACGGAGCGACTTGTATGACACAGGTTGTCATTGAAAACCCGATACTGAACTCGCCATTCGCCGAGCCGACTCGCCACTTCAAGTTCAGTGAAGAGGGCATTACCAACGAGATCGTCGAACAACGCCGCATGAGCGCCTACTTTGTGCCGATTGCGCAGCCAAAGAAGAAGAGCAAACAGCTTGAAATCGAGACCGAATGGACTCGCGACCGGATCAAACCCAACGACGAGATCAACCGCATCCGCCAGCGCGTATCACTCTGGCGGCAGGGCGGCTATTCGGATATCACGTCTACCACGGCACGGCTGCTCCAGCACTGGACGGACCCCGACCGCGCGGAGAAAAAGCTGTTCTTCTGCCAGATCGAAGCGGCCGAAACGGCCATCTACCTCGCCGAGGTCGCCCGAAAACGCGGTGACACGTGGATCGAGAACATGATCCGCGATGAGAATGAAGCGGCCAACCCCGGTCTGTTCCGCATCGCGTTCAAGATGGCTACCGGTTCCGGCAAGACCGTGGTCATGGCCATGCTGATCGCATGGCACACGTTGAACAAGCTGGCCAATCCGCAAGATGCTCGCTTCTCGGACACTTTCTTGATCTGCACCCCGGGCATTACCATCCGAGACAGACTTCGCGTGTTACTGCCAACCGATCCAAGCAACTACTACAACCAATGGGACATCGTGCCTGCGCAGATGCGCGAGCAGATGGCGCAAGCAAAGATCATCGTCACCAACTTTCATGCCTTCCTCCAGCGCGAGAGGATGGACGCCCCCAGGCTGACCAAGGACATCCTCGTCCCAGGCAAGGCCAGCCCCTTTACCGAAACGCCCGACCAGATGGTCCGGCGCGTCTGCCGGGAGCTTGGCACCAAGAAGAACATCACCGTCATCAATGACGAAGCGCACCACTGCTATCGCCGCAAACCCGATGGCGAAGAAGTCAAACTGACGGGTGATGAGCGCAAGGAATCCGAAAAGCGAGAGGAACAGGCCCGAGTCTGGATTTCCGGGCTTGAGGCAGTCAAGGCTAAGATCGGCATGAAGGTTATCTACGACCTTTCGGCTACGCCCTTCTTCCTTCGCGGCTCAGGTTACTCGGAAGGCACGTTGTTCCCATGGGTTGTGTCCGACTTCTCGCTCATTGACGCCATCGAATCTGGTATTGTCAAAGTGCCGCGTGTGCCCGTTGCCGATGACTCTGTCACGGGAGATCAACCGACCTATCGCAACATTTGGCTCCGTATACGTGAGGACCTTCCCCGCAAGGGTCGAGGAACCCAAGCCGTCAGCGGAGAACCGAAGCTCCCCGCCGAGCTTCAAGGCGCGCTCCACAGTCTCTACAGCAACTACGAGAAGTACTACGCCCTTTGGGACAGGAACACGGAAGCCATAGCCAAAGGTATCACACCGCCCGTCTTCATCGTAGTTTGCAACAACACCAATGTCTCGAAGCTCGTCTTTGATTACATAGCGGGGTGGGAAAAGGAGATCAAGGACCGCAAGGTTGTTCAGGCGGGGGCGTTGCCCATCTTCCGTAACGACGACGGCAACGGCGGCTGGCTTCGCCGGCCCAATACCATCCTCATTGACAGCGAACAGCTCGAATCCGGCGAGGCCATGAGCACCGAGTTCAAAAAGATCGCGGCCACGGAGATTGACGAATTCAAGAGCGAATACCGCGCTCGCTTCCCCGGACGGGATACCGAGAAGCTGACCGACGAAGACCTCCTCCGCGAGGTCATGAACACCGTGGGCAAGCCGGGCAAACTTGGCGAGCAGGTGAAATGCGTGGTCAGCGTCTCGATGCTTACCGAAGGATGGGACGCCAATACGGTTACGCACATCCTTGGTGTTCGCGCCTTCGGCACGCAGTTATTGTGCGAGCAGGTTGTGGGCCGCGCCCTGCGCCGAAGAAGCTATGCCCTGAATGAGCGCGACCGCTTCGAGCCGGAGTATGCCGAGGTCTACGGCGTGCCATTCTCCTTCATCCCCTGCTCGGGTGCAACAAAGGAGCCAAAGCCCGGACCGATCCCGACCCACGTCCGCGCCTTGGAGGATCGTATCGCCTGCGAGATCACTTTTCCCCGCATCCTCGGTTATCGCTTCGAGCTGCCCGGCGAAAAGCTTACAGCGAAGTTCACCGACGGTTCCAAGCTTGCCCTCTCGACCGCCGACGTCCCGACCAAGACCGAGAATGCGCCCATCGTCGGCGAGACCACCATCCACACTCTCGACGACTTGAAACGCCGCAGGGAAAACGAGGTGGCTTTCCTACTCGCCAAGCTTGTCCTTGAGAAGTATTTCCGGGACCAGGAGGAAAACACAAAGCCCTGGCTGTTCCCGCAGATTCTCGCTATCACCAAGCGCTGGCTCACTGAATGCGTAACGTGCAAAGACAATACCTTCCCACAGCTCTTGCTCCTCATCCAGTTCGCCCATGATGCCGCCGACCGAATCTACAAAGCCATCGTCGCGGCGACAGAAGGTTCTCCCGCCCTGCTCCCGATCCCCCGGCCCTACGATACCGTCGGATCCACACGTTACGTGGACTTCGACACCACGCGCTCCGTCTACGCCACCCGGCCCGACAAGTGCCACATCTCCCATGTCGTCGCCGATACCGACTCCTGGGAGCAGAAGATGGCGCAAGCGCTGGAGGATATGGACGAGGTCCTTGCCTACGTCAAGAACCACAACGTCGGCTTCACCATCCCCTACACGCTCAACGGGGAGGAGAAGCCTTACTACCCGGACTTCATCGCGCGCCTGGACGATGGCCGCGGCCCGGAGGACCCGTTGAACCTGATCGTCGAGGTGACGGGACAGCAGAAGAAAGACAAGGCCGCCAAGGTTGCCACGGCCCGGACGCTCTGGATTCCCGCCGTCAACCACCACGGCGCGTGGGGGCGATGGGCGTTCATCGAGATTGACGATCCGTGGGATGCAAAGACAGCAGTTCGGATTCACGTATCTTCTTGGGAAAAGAACCAATAATGATGGGAGCATGGCATGTTGACGAGTCTTAGGATTCGGAATTTCAAACGATTTGCGGATGCTGAGATACCGCTTGGCAAGGCGGTTGTGCTCATAGGCCCAAACAATTCCGGAAAGACGACGGCGCTTCAGGGATTGGCTCTGTGGGACCTGGGTCTGCGTTCCTGGCTCGCCAAGCGCGGCGACAAGGCGTCGCCTGAGAAAAGGCCGGGTGTGGCCGTGAACAGGCGTGACCTCATATCCATACCCATTCCATCGGCCAAGCTGCTCTGGCACCATCTCCACGTGCGAGACGCTCAGAAAGTCAACAACGCACGCACCACAAGGAACATCCATATTGACGTCATTGTTACAGGGGTAACTGCCGACAAGTCATGGGAATGCGGTTTTGAGTTTGATTACACGAATGAGGAGTCTTTTGTCTGTCGCCCCATAAGGTTGCGGGGCTACGAGGAGGTCCAGGTCAGCAAGGCGAAGTTTACGCAAATCCCGACCGAGGTGTCAGAAACCCAGGTATCCTATCTGCCGCCCATGTCCGGCTTGGCGGATCGGGAGTTCATCAAGCAGCCGGGAGAGATTGGTTTCCTCATAGGGCAAGGCCAGACCGCTCAAGTTCTGCGAAACATGTGTCTTCAGGTTTTCAACAAGCCGGACCGCTCTGCCTGGGACGGCATTGTCGCCAAGATCAGAGACCTGTTCGGTGCGACACTGCTTGATCCCAATTACGTCTCGGATCGCAGCGAGATCATCATGGAATACGAAGAAGAAGGAGCAAGATTGGACCTTTCCTCGGCGGGGCGTGGCCTGCAGCAAACGCTCCTGCTTCTGGCACACCTGCGTGCCAACCCGAAAACCGTCCTCCTCCTCGACGAACCCGATGCCCATCTGGAAATCCTCCGCCAGCGGCAGATATTTCAGCTCTTGACCGAAGTCGCCGAAGAGCAAGCCTCACAGATCATCGCGGCCAGCCATTCGGAGGTCGTGCTGAATGAGGCCGGCAGCCGCGCTTCCGTCGTGGCGTTTGTAGGTAAGCCGCACCGGCTGAATGCGGATGATCGCGGGAGCCAGGTTCTCAAGGCACTCTCCGACATCGGGTGGGAAGATTATTATCAAGCCGAAGAAAAAGGCTGGGTATTGTACCTGGAAGATGCTTCCGACTTGGCCATCCTCCAAGCCTTCGCCAAGACTCTCGAGCATGAGAAAGCCATCCAGGCGCTTCAGCGAGCATTCATTCATTATGTTGCCACCAACTTGCCCCAAAAAGCGAGAGAGCATTTTTACGGGCTCCGTGAGGCCAAAACCGATTTGGTCGGCATTGCAATCTTCGACCGCCTGGACAAACAACTGCAGCAAGGTACTCCTCTTGAGGAATTGATGTGGGGTAGGCGGGAAATTGAAAACTACTTCTGCACCGAGGATGTTCTCATTGAATACGCCAGACACGATCAGCCAGACGATTTGTTTGGAAAAGCGGAGGCCAACAAGCGTGAGCAGGCGATGCGCGAGTCGATTCGCGAAGTCGCACAGGCGCTAACCACGCTTGGAAAACCCGACCCGTGGTCAAGCGACATCAAGGCTACCGATGACTTCCTTGATCCACTCTTCAAGAAGTTCTTTCAGAAGATGGGCTTGCCCTTGGCATTCCGCAAGCATGATTACCATCGGCTTGCTCCGTTCATTCCGAAAAACAAGATCGACTCTGAGATAGGCGATAAACTCGATGCTATTGCTCGGGTTGCCGGAAAAGCAAAACCAAGGAGAAATTGACACATGGCGAGGGCAAACAGAGCAACAAGTAAGCACGCGCGCGTAGACAGCCTGCGGCACAAAGACAAGCGCGTCAACATCCCCACCGAGGAACTGCGCGACTTCGTGGCCGACCAGGAGACCGACTACAAGACGATGCTGTACCCGCGCGATCCGTCCCTCGATCCGCAACTCGTGTGGAAGGGAAAGGACAAACAGGACAGCGAAGACCTGGCCGTCCCCGTCGTGCCTGTTTACATCCAGGAGAAAATCCATCCCCAGGCGATCATTGACGATCTGCCAAGGCAAGCCAAGCAGTCTGCGGAGACTCAGGGCAATCTCTTCGCCGACTTCAACGGCATCGAGGACTTCGACAAGCGCGTGGACTTTTACCATCACGAGTCGAACTGGTCCAACCGGATGATCCTGGGCGATTCACTCCTCGTTATGACGAGCCTCGCCGAGAAGGAAGGCTTGAAGGGTAAGGTCCAGATGATCTACATGGACCCTCCCTACGGCATCAAGTTCGCCTCCAACTGGCAGGTGAGCACTCGTAAGCGCGACGTGAAAGACGGCAAGGCGGAGGATGCAACACGGCAGCCGGAACAGATTCGGGCCTTTCGGGACACATGGAAACTCGGCATTCACTCCTACCTTGCCTACCTCCGCGACCGGCTCACCGTTGCCCGCGACCTGCTGACGGATACCGGCAGCGTCTTCGTTCAAATCGGCGATGAAAATGTACACCTCGTGCGGTGCGTGTTGGATGAAGTGTTTGGAAGCGAAAATTTTTGCTGCCTCATCGCGTTTTCGAAAACGGGTTTGCAAGCATCCAAACTGTTGGCATCGGTGTGCGATTACATCGTCTGGTATGCGAAAGACAGCGATCACGTAAAGTTCCGACAACTTCTTGTTGAAAAGGAAGCAGGAGACGAAGGAGCAACCGGATACACTTTTGTTGAAGAGCCGAATGGAACGTGGCGGGCAATGACAAAAGAGGAACGGGACAATCCGTCCAAGATACCTGCGGAACTTAAAATCTTTGACGGCACGCCGCTTCTTTCGGCGGGCGAAACGACCGAAGGTAGCAAGCCATTCGAGTGCTTCGGGAAGGTTCGTCATCTTCCACCGAATTCCCATTGGAAGACCTCGCACACTGGCCTCCAACGTTTGCTTCATGCCGACCGAATCATCGAGATCGGAAACCGCATCGAATACAAGCGTTACCTTCGAGATTTCGGCTTCACGGCAAGGAGCAACATTTGGCTAGGCTTGGGCGAACGCGGGTTCACGGGCGAAAAAATCTACGTTGTCCAGACTGCGGCTACGGCCATTGCACGTTGCCTTCTGATGGCGACTGACCCCGGGGACTTGGTGATAGACCCGACTTGTGGCAGTGGCACGACGGCCTACGTTGCCGAGCAGTGGGGCCGTCGCTGGATCACGATTGACACCAGCCGCGTCGCCATCGCCCTGGCCCGGACGCGCCTCATGGCGGCGCGCTATCCCTACTACATCCTCTCCGATTCGCCGGAGGGACTGAAGCAGGAGGCGGAGATCACGGGCAAGATGCCTCCGCCCCATCCGACCGAACACGACATCCGCAAGGGCTTTGTGTACAAACGTGTCCCGCACGTCACGCTCAAGTCCATCGCCAACAACCCAGACATCAAAGAGGGGATGAGCCGGGCGAAGATTGACGAGGCCATCGCCCGCCATGCGGATACCGAAGTCCTCTACGATCAGCCGTACGAGGACAACACCCGCATTCGCGTGACGGGTCCGTTCTCCGTCGAGAGCCTGTCGCCGCATCGCGTCCTGTCGGCCGCCGACGAGAATCAGGACGGCACAGTGACGGAGCGGGAGGCCCGGAAGCAGCAGGACTTCGCCACCATGATCTTAGACAACCTGAGAACGGCGGGCGTGCAGACCACCCGCAAGACGGAACGCCTCAAGTTCGATCACCTGGAGTCTTACGCCGGCGCATGGGTGCACGCCAGGGGCGAATACGCCGATGCGGACGGTAAAGTCCGCCGCGCAGCCGTCTCCATCGGCCCGGAGCACGGGACGGTCGGCCCGCAGCAGGTGAAAGAGGCCGCCAAGGAGGCCGTCCAGGGCGTCGGCTTCGACGTGCTGATCGTGTGCGGCTTTGCCTTCGACCCGCACGTCTCGGAGGAGGCCAAGAGATACGGCAAGCTGACGGTCATGCCGGTGAAGATGAATCCCGACCTTGCGATGGGCGATGAACTGCTCAAGAAAACGGGCGCGGGCAACCTGTTCATGGTCTTCGGCGAGCCGGACGTGAATATCGAGAAGCAGAAGGACGGCAAGATCACTGTGGAGATCAGGGGGGTGGATGTCTACGACCCGACCACCGGCGCGATCCGCAATTCCTCGACGGACGACATTGCCTGCTGGTTCATAGACACGGACTACAACGGCGAGAGCTTCTTCGTCCGCCACGCCTACTTCACCGGCGCGGACCAGCCCTACGAGAAGCTGAAACGCGCCCTTCGCGCCGAGATTGACGAAGCCGCCTGGTCCACTCTCTACAGCACCACCAGCCGCCCCTTCGATCCCCCCGACACCGGCAAGATAGCCATCAAGGTCATCAATCATTACGGGGATGAAGTGCTGAAGGTGTTTGAGGTCTGAGTTCAGGCCCGGTCCTGTTGGGTCGACCAGGGGGAGGGATGGTCATGGCACTGACGCGCACTGGGGGATTGGGTGAAGCTAACCGAACTGAGGAAATGAAGAAGGCAATCAACGAGGTGGCGGAGGCATGACGGGGGCGATGCTGTCGCTGGCGGACGAGCAGGGTAGGTATCGTATCGAGTTAGGCGGCGTCATGGGTGAACCGGGGCTGGCACTGTATGACGTCAACGGCAAGAACCGCGTCTGGCTGTGCGTGGGCGAGGAGGGGCCACGCCTGGTGTTGCACGACGAGAAGGGTCAGGAACGCGCCTTGCTGGGCGTGGCCGAGGAGGGGCCACGCCTGCTGTTGCGCGACGAGAAGGGCAAGGCTATATGGAGCGCGCCGTGAGGGGTTTGGTGTTTGGAAGCTACGCAACACGGCGGGGATAGGGCGACGGCCCGAAAAGCGTCGAGTCCAAGCGCCTTCCCCGCCGATCTATTGGACACAGGCGAAAGGACAACGCCATGAGCAAGAAGCATGGGCGCAATGGTAGCTATCCTGATGTCCTGATTGGCGAAGACGGGGAGCCTACACACCCGCTCTGGCACGAATACCCCGAAGGCAAGGGCAAACCATGCAAGGCCATGAAGATCATCCAGGAGTCCGAGCGCCTGGCTGTGCATGGCTGGCCGTATAGGTATCAAGTCCCACCAGTGATGCGCGAACACTTCACACCCGTGCTCCGAGGATTCGCCATGCTCTGGTTGGCGATGGAGCAAAAGCGGTCTATGGGCAGGGAATGTGCTGCGTTCGTTGCGAGCCTTCCTCAGCTATCTTTAGACGATGCAAGGATGTTGGTTGTGGCCGATAGGCCCAAGCGGATGGAGCCGCCGTGGGATCGAAATTCGCCGAAGGCACAGCAATTGGATGATTGTCTTTCTTGGCTGGACCGTAACATCAGCACGTTCCCCGATGGCCATGTTAGACACAGGATTGTGCGGCCAGTCCCGTTGGCGCTGCTGGCATCGCTTCACCCTCAACTTTTGTGTGATGAGCAGGGGGAACCCAGACTATGTAAGGTGCTTCCGCGTGGCCTTTTCCCGTGGGGGTCCGAGCAGATTGAGCAGGACGCCTTTGAAATGGCCCTGGATCATCGGATTGCCGAAGCGGGGGCGTTGCTCAGGTCTATTGTGAACGTGAAGGGGCCGATAACATGGCCGAAGCTGATTGAGTCGGCGGAAGCAAAGCGGAAGTGGCTTGGGGGCGGGGAAGAAGCGGCGAAGGGGGGCGTGGCGAAGGACGGACAGAAGAAACGCCGAAACCGACAGCCGTTCACAAAAAAAACAAGACCCCTGACTGACAAGCAAACCGAGGCCATGCAGATCGTGGGGGAGTGTAAGGGCAGCATCGCCGCCGCCGCGAAGCGGCTTGGCAGAGATCACAAAACAGTCAGACAGCACTACGACGCGGCACTGAAAAAGATGGGCAAGAAGGCAGTCAATCACCTTATCAAGAAACAGCGTCTTCCTACCGATAGACGCGGCCAAGTGAACGTGTAATGGGGGTATTTTCGGGGCAGGTGTTCGGGGTATCCCGCCGATTGTCCCTTCTGGCATAACTCGTCTTTCAATCATGGCTTGCAATAAGCATCGGGGGCATTCTCTGTACAAATACCCCCACCTTCCGAGGATGGATACAGGCACACATTTTTGGGAGGTAACGATGAAAAGGAAGCTGACGGAAGCCGAGATTCGGGCCTATCGGGAACTTGCTCTCGTTGCCGCCAAGCTGCGGCGGGCGGTGCGGCGGGCGAAGAATCGCCGCAAGGATGCGAAGGAGGGCGGCGATGAGCAAGGATGATTTCGTTCCCCCGTCGAATCCCGGGGCGGAAGAGGCGGTTCTTGGTTCGATGATCCAGGACAATTCCGCGATCCCCGAAGTGCGGGGCGTCCTTACGCCGGACGAATTTTACACGAAGGCGAATCAAGAAATCTACGCGGCGATCCTGGGCCTGCACGAGGGGGGCGGAGCGGTGGATGTGGTGACACTTGAAGCCCGGCTCGACGAGAGTGGGAGGCTGGATGAGATAGGCGGGATTGAGTATCTGACGCGGCTTGCGGAGTCCGTTCCATCTGCCTCGAATGCGCGCCACTATGCCGGGATCGTGAGGGAGAATGCGAAGAGGCGGCGGGCAATGACGCTTTCGCAGTCCGTGGCAAAGGCCGCCAGCGAGGGCCGACCCCTGACGGAGCTTTCGTCCATCGCGACGCAACTCCGCACGGTAACGGAAGCAGCGCCTTCGCAGAAGTCGCGGGTAATAGTAGGCCGCTATCAACCGTTTCCTGTTGATGCACTCCCGGAACCGATGCGAACCTTTGTCAAGCAGGCATCGGCGGCGATGGGATGCGACCCGACGTATATTGCCCTGCCCCTTCTCGTGGCGCTGGCCGCCGCGATTGGGAACAGCCGACGAATCCGGTTGCGGGGCGATTGGGCAGAGCCGTCGGTGATGTGGGCGGCAATCGTCGGCGAGAGCGGAACGTTAAAGTCCCCCGCGCTTGAGATGGCGCTGAAATTGATCTACGAGCGACAGGAGAAGGCGTTCCGAGCCTACAAGGACGCCCGTGCACAGTATGAGATCGAGCTTGAAGGGTATCAGTTGGACTTGGACGAGTGGAAGCGGAACGGGCGCAAGGCGGGAAAACCGAGACCGGAACCGCCGAAGAAGCCCATCTGCGAGCGAATCGTATGCGCGGATACGACGGTCGAGGCGCTGGCGGTGCTTCTGAGCGAAAATCTGCGCGGGTTACTCGTTGCGCGGGATGAGCTTTCGGGTTGGCTGGCGTCGTTCGACGCATACAAGACAACAAGGGGCGGAGACGCGGCGCAGTGGGCGATGATGCACGGGGCGCGCTCGTTGACGGTGGACCGCAAGGCGGCGGCGAAGCCTACGATCTATGTGCCGCGCGCGGCGGTCTGTGTCACGGGTGGTATTCAACCGGTGATATTGCGCCGGATGCTTGGGCGGGAACATTTCGACCACGGCTTGGCGGTGCGCTTGCTGATGGCGATGCCGCCGCGCAAGGTGAAACGATGGACGGAAAACGAAGTGACCCCCAAGGCGAAGGAAGGCTTGGCGCGTGTGATTGATCGGCTTTTCGCCCTACAACCGGCGCTGGATGAGGACGGCCAACCACAGCCGGTGGATGTGGCACTGACGCCGGAGGGGAAGGCGATATGGGCTGCGTTCTACGACGAACACGCGGCGGAATCGGCGGACGCTACGGGCGATATGGCGTCGGCGATGGCAAAGTTGGAAGGCTACGCGCCGCGGTTTGCGCTGGTGCTTCATCTAACTCACGTGGCCCATGAGGAGCCGGAGAATCTGGATTCATGCGAAGTGGACGCGCAGAGCATGGCAACCGGCGTGGCGCTGTGCCAATGGTTCAAGGGGGAGACCGAGCGCATATACGCCGCGCTGACGGAGACGGACGAGGAACGGCGGTTGCGCGGACTGGTTGAAAAGGCAGAACGGAAGGGTGAGAAGGGCGTGACGGTGCGCGACCTGACGCGGAATGACCGATTTTACCGGGACAATCAAGAGCAGGCAGAAGCGGACTTAGACGCGCTGGTCCAGGCGGGGATAGGACGTTGGGAAGACGCAACTCACGAGTCGAAGGGGGGGCGGCCCACGAGGGCTTTCAAGTTGAGCGGTGTCGACGAAACCCCGGCAGGGGCCGAAAATACGGAGCGGAATGGAGGTATCGTCGACAATGGCGGCATAGATGGGGATTATGAGGCAACGGAACGTGAAGCGATTCAGGCCGAAGGACGAGGCGCATTGTAGAAGGAGAAATGCGATATGAATCGAAAGCAAGATGATGCAGGTGTGTTGCCGGAACTGCTCGACATCAAGGCGATTGGGGAGCGGTACATGGTCAAGGTGGTCACGGTTCGGAAATGGCGGCGGGAGGGGCGGTTTCCTAAGCCGGACGTTCGGGTGGGACATCGGGCATTCTGGACGGACGCGACCGTCGCCGCATGGGAGGAGCGCGAGACGTGGCGGAAGGAGGAAAAATCCAGGCCGGTATGGGAAGAAAGCAGGCGGCGGATGTTGGGGAAATGGGGGATCGGCAGGGAAGGCGAGCCGAGCGGGAGATGATGATCGGGAAAAGGCCCGAGGAAGACCGCGCAAAGACGAATACGACGATTGGTGAGGACGCGACAGAGTGCAGAAAGGAGTAAGGCTATGAGCGAGGACAAGGTGACAGAGGTTGTGGATGTGGATGGCATGGACGAGGAAAACGCAGGCACGGAGGACGGCGTCATTCGGGCGCTGGCGGATTTGCCGCCGGAGACGATCATCTCCGAGGCGGCGTTGGGGAAGGTGCTGAACCGGTCGAAAGGCACGTTGAAGCGAGCGGTCCAGAGGAACGAATTGCCGCCGCCGATCCGGTTGTTGGGCGAACCCCGGTGGACGGTGGGGGCGATTGTGGCACACATCGGGAAACGGCTTGCAGAGGCGCAGGCGGATCGGGAGAGATTTCTTCGGAGAATTTCTGAAAGATCGCCTTGACAATCGGCGTTACGCGGGTTATACTTAGGCTAACATGAGTGCTAAGAAGACCAGGAAGAAGCCAGGCCCGGCCCCGTTGCCGCCCGACCAGAAGCAGAGCGGCTTGGTGATGGTCCGCATGGTCCGTGACGAGAAGGCGCGGCTTGAAGCCGAAGCCGAGGCAAAGGGGGTCAGCATGGCGAACGTGCTTCTTGAGGCATGGCGGAAAGTGAGGAAGTAGGACATGGCGGGAATCAGACAAAAGCCACAGGCGAATGGGAAGTTTGTGGCGTGGTATATTGACGCGGCGGGGAAACAACGCTTCGTTACGGGTACGCGGAGCAAGGCCGAAACGCTCCGCATGGCGGAGCGGATCGAGGACGAGCAACGTCAAATCCGCCTGGGCTACAGACCCGCTCCCAAAAGCGCCGAGAAGCACAGAAACCGGCCCTTTGCGGAAGTGGCCGGGGAATATCTCGCGTGGGGGGAAGCACAGGGGGGCAAGAGCGGAATGTCATGGAGCAAGGGACACCTTCGCATGAGGCAGTCTCGCCTCGGATGGTGGAGAGCGCAGCTTGGGTTACAGACCTTGGCCGATCTGGACGGCATCCTTCCCCGCGTGGAAAAGGCATTGCGCGAACTGCACGAGTCGGGCAGAGCCGGGAAGACGATAGAGAACTACAGCGAGTCGCTAAAGGCGCTCTGCCTCTGGTGCGTTGCTCGTGGATACCTACAGGAAGACCCTCTGAAAAGCCTTGAGCCGTATGACAAGACGCCTCAAAGCATGAGGCGGGCGCTGACCGTGGACGAAATCAAGCGACTGCTTGACGTGGCTTCCCCCTGCCGCGCTCTGACCTACGAGACGGCCCTTACAAGCGGTTTGCGAGCGGGCGAATTGCGGGCGTTGTCGGTTAATGATCTCGACACGGAGCTATGCGGTTTGCACCTGAACCCAAGATGGACAAAGAACAGAAAACCGGGTTTTCAGCCGATCCCCGCCGATCTGGTGAGGCGGCTTGCCGCGTCTGCTGCCCAAGGTGAAGCACAAGCACTGTATGACAAGTGGCGGACGGGAGCATACGACAAGGCAGAGAACCCGTTGCTATACGTTCCCCGCAATGCGGGGCAAATGCTGGACGAGGACCTTGCCGAAGCGGGAATCCCCAAGAGGACAATCCAAGGCAAGATTGACTTCCACAGTCTACGAGTTTCGTTTGTGACGCTCGTTTCGGAGTCCGGCGCAACGGTGAAGGAGACACAGAGCCTTGCCCGGCACGCAACCCCACAAATGACGATGAACGTCTACGCGAAGGTGCGAGAAGATCGGCTTTCGCAGGTGGCCGAGAGGGTCGGGAAGGTCGTAAATCCGGGGCCGGAGTATGCAGTATGTAGAACTAAGCGGGCGGCGGGGGCGGAGGGGCTTGATCTTAACGCCTTGCGCATAAATGGGTTAAATGCAAGTGCGGAGAAAAGAAAGGGGCGGGGTGAATCCCCGCCCCGACAATTTGCGCCGGATGAAGCGCCTGGGTTCCTCATGGATATCCGATTCGATTCGCAAAGATACTCTCGTGGGCAAGCTGACCTCCCCCGCCGGGGGTGTGGATGAGCAGCCTGTTGCCCACGCCGGCCGCAGTCTCGGCGTCGCCGATCCGCCCCATGAACGTCCTGGTAATCATCACATCCCCAAACATGCCCGCGAGAAGCGAACCGGACAAATCGCCGTTGACCAGAATCCTCGATCCACCGGCCGAACCGCTGATGTCCAGCGTGCCGACCAGATTGCCGCCGACCAGGAGCACGTTTGCCAGACTGCCGAACGAGACCGACGATCCCGATGCGACGCCGTACTCATACCCGGCTCCCTGAATCTGTCCGACTCGGACCGCACCGTCCACCGCGACCGTCGAACCGCCTGTGATCGCCCCGCCGATGCGGAACAAAGCGCTGTCGCCGAAGACGTGGACTGACGAGCCGCCCAACACCGAGCCGAAGCCCATGAAGCGGGCTACATCGCCGTTAATGTTGACACTGGACCCCGAGCCAATGTCGCCGCGAGACATAAAGAGCAGCACATCGCCGCCGCCGGTGAATACGGTGCCGGACATGCCGCCCAGGAATTGGGCGGTCCGCACCGCACCGCCGACATTCACCGTGGCGCCGCTCACATCATTGAGGAACCTCAGCAGCGAGACGTCACCACTTACGTTGATAGACGAATTGGCTACGGCGCCGTTCACCATCGCCCTGCCCAGATTGCCGACGACGACCACGTTCGTGTCCCGAATAGTCCCCGCAGGTGCGATGAACGTGACAGCGCCCATCGAACCGTCGCCGACCGTTTGGGTATTTCCCGTCGTCAGGGTGTTCGCACTGTCTCGGGTGGGGTCCATATCCCGGACCATCAGGCTTGATGCCTCGGTAGTATTCCGCAGGTCAATGGCGCCGATGTCCATTCCATCTTCGGGCGTGCCGCCCTCGGCGGTGGTTATGAGCGCCTCGCCCGGCCCCCGGAACATCACCTGGACAAGATCGCCGTCGGCGTCGCGGAACTGGAAGATGGGACTTGACGCATCAAGGATCAGCCCGTGTCCCGGCGTCACATTTTTCGGGGCCGTCACCGAGATTGAGTATTGATTGAGGGTGTCGCCCCAGTACTCCGACACGGCCACGTAGTAAGTCCCGCGCGCAAGCGAGCTCATGGCGATTCTGGAGAAGTAGCCTGGTCCGCTGTCGTCGTCATAGCCGATCTGCCTGCCGCTGGCGTTGTACAGCCACAACACCGTATCGCCGGACGAACCGTTGGTTTCGATGACGACGTTTGACGCGCGAGTCAGGGTGAATTTGACCCAATCTACATCGCCCTCGTCGTGGAAGCTGTGGACCTGCGCCGTTCCGTCGGTGGCGATGGTGCTGGCGCGCGCCGCGACATCGTCGTCTTCATACTGATCCCCGCCCCCTCCGCCGCCCACGGGAATCGCCACAACGGACAGCGTGTACTGGTCGAGGATATTGCCCCAGTACTCGTCCACCTTCACATAATACGTTCCGGGGCCGAGGGCGTTGATCCCCTCGCGGACGATCCGGGAGAAGTATCCGCTGCCGCTGTCGTCGTCGAAGGCGATCTGGGTCGTCGAGCTGTTCGGCCCGTAGAGCCACATGCGCGTGTCGCCCGAGGCGCCGTTCGTCTGGAGGGTGACGGACGAGGTCTCGCTCAGGATGAACTTGACCCAGTCCACATCGCCCTCGTCGTGGAAGCTATGCACCTGCGTCGTTCCGTTGGTGGAGATTACCTTCGCCTGCGCGGCGGTGTCGTCCACCTCATAAGCGTCGCCGTCTCCACCCGTGTCGAAGCTCACCAGGAACGTGCCGAGCGATCCGGCGGCGACGTAATTGTTGCTCGTGTCGCTCACCTGGTTTGCCTGCATGGTCACGGTGTACGTGCCGTTGTCTGTTGCGTCCCAGCTCCCGCCCGGAGCGGTGAGGGAGTAGCGCGCGACGATCTCCGCCCGGTCGTCGGAACCCGTGGGGCTGGTGCTGTAGAGCGTAGCCAACTGGCTATAGCCGTTCGGGCCGGCGACGAGAATGTCACTGCCGTCAATGTCGGAACGATCCACGGCCGCGTCATCGCGGTAGGTGACATCGAAGTAGTAGGTCGCGTCCGAGCTGATCGGCGGCGCGCTGGTGAGTTGCGCCGTGGGGTTGCCTGGCGGCCCGACGTTTAGACGATCCAACGTTCCCTTCGCATTCAGCCGGCCGCCCGTGGCCACTTTCCCATTCAGGGCCGTTATGCGGTCCACACCGGCCAGTATCGCGTCGCGAATCTGCGTCGCCGTGGCGCTGGGTGCGGCCGACCATGCCAGCGCCGCCACGCCGGTCACATGCGGCGTCGCCATGCTTGTGCCGTCGTAGGTGTCGTATCCACCGCCGGGGATCGTGCTGTAGATGCTCACGCCGGGCGCGGTCAGGTCCACACTTGTGGCGCCGTAGCAACTGAACGACGCAAGCTGATCGCTGGAGTTCGTCGCCGCCACGCTAATAATATTGTTCAGATTGTAGCTGGCGGGATAGTTCGGGGAGCTGTCGTTATTCGTGCCGCTGTTCCCCGCTGCGGCGATAAACAGCATGCCCGCCTGGCCGCTTGCCGCGATGGCGTCGTAGAGCGCCTGGCTGTACCCGCCGCCGCCCCAGCTATTGTTTGTGAGCCGGATGTTCACGCCGTAGGTGGTCTTCATCATCGTGGCGTAGTTGATCGCCCGGATCGCGTTTTGAGTGGAACCCGACCCGTTACGGTCCAGGAACTTCAACGCCATGATGGACGTGGTCCAGTTCACCCCCACGATGCCGCGTCCGTCGTTGCCTACGGCCCCGATCGTCCCGGCCACATGGGTGCCGTGGCTGTTGTCGTCCATCGGGTTGCCGTCGTTGTTGGCGAAGTCATACCCGTAGACATCGTCAACGAACCCATTGCCGTCGTCGTCTCGCCCGTTGCCGGCGGTCTCGCCGGGGTTAGTCCAAATGTTGGCGGCGAGATCGGGGTGGGTGTAGTCCACGCCGGTGTCAATGATGCCGACGACGATGCCGCGACTGCCCGTCGTCACGTTCCACGCCTCCGGAGCGTCAATGTCGCGGTCCGTGCTGCTGTTCAATCCCCAGAGCTGTGAAAAATTCGGATCATTGGGAATGACCGATGTCGTCAGGATGCGATCTGGTTCAAAATACGCCACATTGGTGTTGCAGCTGAGCCATTCTGACACAGCCGCCGCACTCATCCCGGACGTGCGGATGAGAACCTGACCCGCCATGCCGAGCCCGGAAAGGACATCGAACGTCGCCGCACCATTGGCCAGAAGACCGGCCGTGTCGGCGACGGACTTGAGTCCCTGGACGGCCTGATTTGTCAACTGAACGATCCATTGCTCGGCGACCACATCAACCGACTGTCCGTTCCAGTCAAGGGTTTCCGTTGTACTCGACAGCGCCGACCCTCCGCTTGGCGTCGCCGGGTCCGCCAGGGATTCAAACCAGACCGGTGAAACCAGAGACGCACTTACATCGTACACACCAACGGCGCCCGTAGGCGCCGTTCGCGGTTCCAACTCCTCGATCCGAAGCATCTTATGAATTCGACTCCCGCGTTCCATGGGCAACCTCCTTGGCATTCGCCTCTGAACCCGATGCTTCAGCCCTGGGAAGAAATAGATGCCTCGGCTTGAGGTCAAAAGAAGGATATGATCCTGAAGCCGCCAGGGCCGAACGCTCTCCACGTTGCCGACCGACTCCCTGTCCCGACTGCGCATCCCGCGCATCCCGATGCCGCTACCCTGTGCGGGGTCCGGTTTCTGAGCTTGCGAATTTCATACCGAACGCACATGTGCACTACTGTGCACTTTGGTTTCCTGTTTTAAGGCTATTTAGTCCCTATTGTTGCGCAGCGATGGGAAAAGAGTCATAAAAACGTAACTCATTTTGGGGGCGTGGATTAGAAATGCACCAACCTGTGAGTCATAGCGGTGAATTGAAGGAACCGGCAAACGAAAATTTTGTAGGCGCATGATTCAGGCATACGTGTGCAATGCAATTTCAGATCATCACAACGGTCGAAATTATCATGCAGGCATAGTATTGCTGTTGCAGAGATGATAGCAGGGACCGGCGGCGATTGGGACTGGGTTCCGTTTAGTTCGCCCACTGCGTGCAGGCGATCTGGATCCCCCGTCGGAGATCGCCGAAGCTCACTTCATGGGCATGCATCGCACCACACGCCAACCCGCGGGTGCGACCTTAACTTCCAGAGAGTTTCCCTCCCCAAGTCTCTCCTCCGACGATTCATCCCGAAAGGTGTGAGCGAAGGGAACGTCCACTTTTGCGAAAGATTCCTCTTCGATGTCCCAGTTCACGACGAAGATCAGCAGCGAGTCATCCGCCCCCTGGAAGAAACGGGCGAAGCACGATCCGCTGGAGACCACCACCGGCTGGTATTTCGGAAAGTCGAGCGAGGGGAAGACGCCCCGCCGGATCGCCGCAGCCTGATGGTCGAGATGGCGCACCTGGCGGTAGCCCCTGAGCTGGCTCTCGAACCAGATACTCGTATCGAACTCGCAGACCTCCGCCCCCTTGATCGGAAGGCACGTCGGATCGGTCAGGACCTTCAGGCCGCGGTCGGCTATGGCCTTCTCGACTCCCTCGGCGACCGGCTTGGTCAGGTGCGTCACACCCGTGAGGATCAGCGCGTCGAGGTCCGACGGTACGCCGTTTGCCAGATCGCTGTCAAATAAAATTCGGAACTGTATGCTCATGCGCGTCATCGCGTAGGCCATCGCCTCGAAGCAGTGGAGATGCCGCCAGCGTTCGAGGGTATTCTTCATCCACGGCTGCTGGATGATTTCGGTCGCGGTCGAGTAAAGCAGACCTATGCGCGCGGGGTAGGGCTTTCGCTCCTCCATCGCCTTCTCCACCTTCTTCACATCGGCGACCACCTGCCCTACGGCGGTGAAGGCGTCGGGATAGTGCGGGAAGGCCCGTGAGTTTTCCCAGAAACAGATGGCGCTCGCGCCCTCAGCGATAATCGTCCGCATCTGCCGACTAATCTCGGCGGGGCTTAGGAACTGCTGCCGGCCCATCTGCTCGATGAACGGACCTTCGTGGTGCATGATGATCTTCGGCGAGGGCGTCGTCAGGTGCGTTCCCACGCCGAACGGTTCGCGCCCCGTCCCGTCGGCCACGATCTTGAGGAAGGGAAAGCTTTGGAAGATGTGCCAGCGCCGGACCTGTATGCGGTCAATGCGCTGGAGGCGCGCGCTGCTCTTTGTCTCCGTCTCGGCGGGCGGGACATCCGAGCTGAGTTGGCGGCCGTAAAAGTAAGAGTCGGACGGGATTGTAGCGAGGAAGAGCTTGTCGGACACCGACTGCGCAGCCTTGGCCTGCGTACGGAGGTAGCGGTTATACGCCTCCTGGTGGAAGGCATCCCAGAGGAGGCGGGGGTCGTCCGGGGCGAGGCGGGCGTCCCCCTTGTATGGCTCGAAGGGCGGCGGTTCGATACCGTGCTTCTCCCTGAAAAGGCGCTTGCAGGTGTCGCAGTAGCAGCAGTCCACGCGCACGTGGACGCCGTCGTCAAACATGAACCCGTCGAAGGCTTCGTATTCGCGCAAGACCAGTGCGATGTTCTTGATCTGCTCGGCCATCCAGTCGAGGAACTTCTCGTTGTTGAAGCAGCCGATCTCGACCGTCCGCCCCCAGAAGTCCACGCACTCCGCTCCCTTCGGCGGCTTGGCGTAGTAGCCGGAGGCGACGAGGACCTTGACGCCGCCTTGCCCATAGAGCCGAAGAAAATCCTCAAGCTCCGGCTTCACCTTTGGATCGAGGGCCGGCTTTCCTTCGACGGATTGAACAGGGAACCCGATCGAGATGTAAACGCGCTGGATGCCCGCCTGCTTCAGCAGCTCCGGCAGGACGGGGCTGTGGTAATCAACGACGCATGAGAGCGGAAAATCATCCGCCAGAGCTGCGGCGAGAAGCAAGCCCCCCATGGCCAGAAAAATGATAAGGCGAGATAGAAGCATCCGTTCTCCTCCTTTCGAGCGTCACATCTTAACGGGAAGCGCCGCAGCGTGTAAAGGCGTTTTTTTGTTGCAGGTAATTCCCGGTCGGTTATGATAGACCATCGAATCGGATGACTCTCCGTGGAGCGAAGGCAACATGGACAATCCCATCGGCATCGTATCCTGCCATCTCACGTTCGATACCATTGACGAGGCCTACGACAAAGTCATGGCCTTCGGCTTCGACGCCGTCGAGTGGTTCGAGCGGCGGGACCTCTTTTTCAGCGATGAGCATCGGGCTACGGAGATCCGCGAGACGTCGGAGCGGCTGGGCATCGGCAATTCTTACCATGCCTTTTACTATGACGAATGGGACCTGGGAAGACAGGACCCCGCGGGGGCTGCTGCCGTGCTGCGGAGGCAGATCACTACCGCGGCCAATCTCGGGGCAGACCCGATGACCATCCACCTCGGCAGCTACGACCCGAACACCGGCCGCGACGAAACGATGCGCCGCGTCGTCGAGGCCATCGAACAGGCGGCGTTCGCTGCGGAGGAGAAAAGCATCGTCATCGCGGTCGAAAACTTCACCCTCTGCCACGGCGAGTTTTTCCTCGGCGACAGGACCGAGGACTTCGATCTCCTCTTCGGTGAGGTGTCATCGCCCGCCGTTGGTCTCAACCTCGACATTGGCCATGCCAACATCACGGGGAACCTGGAGGAACTGCTGACCCGCTTCGGGGACCGACTGAGGAACATCCACCTCCACGACACCGACGGCAAGACGGACGGGCACGCCCCGCCTGGCGAAGGAACGGTGGACTGGCCCGGTCTCCTCGATGCCCTGAAGTCCATCCCATACACCGGACCGATCAACCTGGAGTTCCACGAGAAGCACGGGAAGTTCGCCGAGTGCATCGCCATGATCCGGTCGGCGTGATTTTAAGAACACGGAGGGACCGCATGGTCAACCGAAGACGAACAGCGCAGATCAAGCGCGGCGTGGAGAAGGCCGGTCCCGTCGTCTATTGGATGAACCGCGACCAGCGTTCGCAGGACAACTGGGCCCTCCTCTTCGCACAGGAGATGGCGCTGGTTCGGAAGGCTCCCCTCGCCGTTGTCTTCTGCCTCGCGTCGCGGTTCCTCGGCGCGACGGTCCGGCAGTATGACTTTATGCTCTCGGGACTTGAAGAGGTCGAGGCCGACCTCGCCGAGAAGCGGATTGCCTTCCGCCTCCTCATGGGGTCCCCCGAGAGAGAAATTCCCGGGTTCCTGCGCGACTGCGGCGCCTCCGTCCTCGTGACCGACTTCTTCCCCCTGCGGATCAAGGATGGGTGGATCAAGGCGGTCGCCGACCGCATCGACATTCCCTTCTTCGAGGTTGATGCGCACAACATCGTCCCCTGCTGGGCGGCATCCCCGAAGCAGGAGTTCGGGGCTTACACGCTGCGCCCCAAGATTCATCGCGCCCTGCCGGAATTACTCGACACATTCCCAAGACTCAAGGTGCATCCCGTTAAATGGGAAGCGGACGTGAGCGCAACCGATTGGACCGCCGCGCGGAGAAGCCTGGAGGTTGATAAGACCGTGCGGGCCGTGGACTGGCTTAGGCCCGGGCCGAGGGCCGGTCGTCGGACGCTCCGCCGCTTCATTCTCGATACGTTGGCTGGTTACGACGACCGACGGAACGATCCCACAATGGATGGGCGGTCGAACCTGTCCCCATATCTGCACTTCGGGCAGATCGCGCCGCAGCGCGTGGCCATCGAGGTCGGCAAGGCCCGCGTCAACACAATAGCGAAGGATGCGTTTCTCGAAGAGATGATTGTCCGGCGCGAACTGTCGGATAACTTCTGCCACTACAACCCTTCGTACGATTCCTTCGCCGGCCTGCCCGCGTGGGCGAAGAAGACGCTGGACCAGCATCGCAGGGACAAACGGGAGTATGTCTATTCCTTGAAGCAGTTCGAGGAGGCCCGCACCCACGACCCCCTCTGGAACGCGGCGCAGATGGAGATGGTCCACCGGGGCAAGATGCACGGCTACATGCGGATGTACTGGGGGAAGAAGATCCTCGAATGGACCGAATCGCCCGAAGATGCCATGAGGATCGCCATCCACCTGAACGACAAGTACGAGCTTGACGGCCGCGACCCGAACGGCTACGTTGGCGTCGCATGGTCCATCGGCGGCGTGCACGACCGGCCCTGGCGGGAGCGCGACGTCTTCGGCAAGGTCCGCTACATGAACTACAACGGCTGCAAGCGGAAGTTCGACGTCGACGCATATATCGCAAAAGTGAAGGAGCTATCCGGTTGATTGGAGGAGACGAACTCATGCGCGCCACTGTCCTATTGTCCCTTCTCATCTGTTCCGCCCTGGCGATGGCCGGTGGCCAGCCGCCGGAGATCCGCAAGTTGGCCGAGCAGATCGTGCCGCAGGTCCGCCTTGTTGATGACGCGGCGTTCTTCGACGCGTGGAACCTGGACTCTCCTGGCATGGGGCAGGTGAAAGCGGCCGTCGAGGCCATGGATTACGCAAAAGCGAAAGCCGCGCTGAAGGACTACTTCCTCCAGCGTCGCAAGCCGGCGTGGCGGATCAACCATTGGGACATGCCCAAGGAACCGAAGGGCAGGCCGGAGAAGCACTCGCGCTACAAGCAGGGCGAGGACATCCTCGCCCACAAATTCTCCGGCGGCGGGCACGAGGCCGAGTTCGGCGAGAAGATTGATTGGAACTACTTCCCCCTCAAGCTCGAGAACGGCCGGCCCGACACCGAGTACCCCCTCATCCACTACATCAATCGCTTCGGCCATGTTCCCACCGTGCTCGGTCCTCTCTACTGGTACAGCCACGACGAGCGTTACGCGAAGGAATTTGCCGACGAGATAACCGGCCACGTCGCCAGCATCCCCGCCCCGGAGAAGTACATCCCCGACACATCCGTCTGGTCGAGACTGACCGCCATCAGCCCGCTCTGCGGATCGTGGCTCGACGCATACAACTACTTCCTCCCGTCGAAGAGCTTCACCCCCGAGGCGCACGCCGTCATGCTCAAGGGCTTCATCGAGAAGGCCCGCTACGCCGTCCGCAACCCCGATGCGGTCAACCGATACATGGCCCAACTCCAGGGCATCTACAACTGCGGCGCCTACTTCCCCGAGCTGAAGCAGGCCAGGGACTTCCGCGACTTCGCCGCCCAGGCCATGGTCGCCGCAGCGACGGATGAGTTCTACCCGGACACCATCTCCAAGGAGCTCTGCCCCGGCTACCACGGCGGCAGCCGCGCCCACATTGCGGCCATCATCGAGACCGCCCGGCTCATGGGACACGAAGCGCCCCCGGACCTTCTCAAGGCCGTCGAGTCCGGCTGCGACTTCTACCCCAAGGTCGCCACACCCCTCGGCGGCCTGCCGCAGTTCGGCGACACATGGGGAACGGGCAACCTGCAAAAGACATTCCAGGCCGCGCTCAGCCTGATTGACAAGCCTGTCTTTCGCTGGTTCGCCACCGACGGCAAGGAGGGCCATCCGCCGGAGTTTACGTCAACGCGCCTCCCGTGGGCGGGGTTCTACGTCATGCGGTCGGGCTGGGACAAGAAGGCCCTCTACCTCTGCATGGACGCCGGGCCGCTGGGCGCCGGGCACTACCACGAGGACTTCAACAACTTCGAGTGCTACGCCTTTGGCGAGTCGCTGATCTCGGAGGTGGGCATCTACTCCTACACCCAGAACAAGTGGAACTCCTACTTCCGTTCCTCACTCGCCCACAACGTCGTTCTCGTGGACGGCCTCGGCCAGAACCGGACTTGCGAGCGGGACAAATATGGCCTCACCGACCGCCCACGCGAAAACGACTGGCACTCGGACGGGGTCTTCGACCTCGCCTACGGCATCTACGACGGTCTGTGGGTGGACCCTGCCCACGTGCGCCGCGGCAGCAAGGACCCATCGGGCAAAGACAAGTCAATCCCCTTGGCCACGTACCGGCGCGACATCTGCTTTGTCAAGGACAGTTACTGGATCATCAGCGACCGCCTCCGCGCCGACGGGGAGCACGCCTACTCGCAGTTGTTTCACTTCCGCCCCGACCGCACGGTGAAGGTGCTCGGCCAGGACCGCGCGGGGACGGCGGATGACGGCCGAGCCAATGTCGTCCTCGTCCAGGCCGAGCTTCTTCCCGCCCGTGTAATCAAGGGGCAAGAGAACCCCCTCCAGGGATGGTATTCGGGCAAGCACGGTCACAGCGAACCCGCGCCAGCGCTAAGTTTCGATCAGACGACCGCAGGCGGTGCAATCTACGACACGATCCTTTTGCCGATGGATGTCGGCGGGCAGACGGAGATCACGGTAGAACGGTTAAGCGTGACCGATGGCGCCGGGGTATCAATCCCGCCCGCCGACGTCTGCGTCCTGCGCATTACCACCCCGACTGGTAAAGACATCTACCTGAACGATCTGCGGCAAGAGGAGATCGGTCCGGCGAACGGCAAGATCAAGCGCGCCGGCGACGTCGAGGTTGACGCCCGAGCAGCCGTCCTCCGGTTCGACAAAGACGGCGGCCTGCTCAAGTGTTCCGCAGTGGGCGGGACATTCCTGAAACTCTGGGGAAGGACCGTATGGCAAAAGAAGTGACGGAGGCTTTCCCTACTTCTCCCCGCCCTCCACGGGTATGAGGATGAAGTTGGGCAGCAGGTCCGCCGTCTGGTCCATCCGCGTGTGATGCGACAGGTTCCAGAAGCCCTCGTAGCGTCTCGGGTCCTCGTCGTAGTCGAGCACCGACCATGACAGGCCGACGGTCTGGCCCTCCTCCATCTTGTGCACGGCGCTGTAGTCCGGGCCGAGGTGGCTCGCGTAGTTGAAGGGCGTGATGCTGAACTCGAGAATGAGCGCCCCCGGCTCGCCGTCTTTGAAGTCATACCGGAACGCATGCTCCGACCAGGGCGCGTCAATGAGCCACTGCTGGCTCCCCCAGACCCATGCCCAGGGCCGACCCTCGGCGGGCGGCGTGAAGATGTGGTAGTTCTGGCACGTCGTGCTCTTGAGATTTGCCTCCGTCTCCTTGTCCACGTCGTCGAAGGAGTGGTAGCGCCCGCCGGAGTGGTCGGCGTCAATCACCACCTCGAAGATGTCCCCGCGCAGGTCCCCCTCGCGGCGGCCGAAGTTGTGCAGGTCGTCGGACATTCTATACAGGAAATAGAGGCGGTTCGTCTTCGGACTCCAGCCGACGGTCACCTCCACGGCCAGGTCCTTCGGGTCCATGTTCTTGTCTTTGCCGCGCACCGTATCCTCCAGGTGCGACCCGTCAATGGTGTATGTCCGGGGAACGATGGCCCAGTCGGACGGGTCCCCGTCAATCTTGGGAATCTTGCCCTCAGGGAACTGGAAGACCTTGTATGTGACGCCCTTGGGGTAGTGCGCCTGGGCGCAGGGGGCAAGCCACAGGAAGCCGACGACTATGAGCCGGACCATTCGTTTCATAGCATTCATCCTGCGTGCCAAATGAGTCACTTCAAGGCCGCCCTCACCGCGGCAAGGACGCCATCAATCGTCTCGGCCTCCATCGGCTCGCTCCGCCCGTGCCGCCAGCCGGGTATGCCGGAGAGGTAATGTCCCAGGTGGGCGCGGAACCGTCGGCAGGCGCCCCCCTCGATAGTGCCGCGCTTGCGCCTCCGGCTCGCCTCATCCTGCTCCATCAGATCGTGGAGTTTGTGAAGGTGCTCCGCGATGACGGCATAGCGTTCATCGTTTGACGGGGGATGGTACGGCATTCCAGCAAAGTGGCAGTAAATCGCATCGAAAACCCAGGGGTTCCCGATCGCCGCCTGCCCGACCATCACGCCATCCACGCCAGTCTCCCGGAACATGTGCTCCGCATCCTCGGGCCTGCCGATGCCGCCGTTGCCGATCACGGGAATTGAGCGTTCCTCTTTGATCCGTTTCAGCGTCTCCATGTCCACGGGACCCGCGTGCCCGGCCTCGGCGAATCGGGCATGAAGGAAAATTGCACTGCCTCCGCCCTCCTCGACGGCGTGGGCCACCTCGGAGATATTGAACTCGTCCCGCGAGATGCCGATGCGCGTCTTCACCGTCACCGGCAGCGAGACCGCCTGCGTCATGGCCCGGACGATGGATCGCAGCCGGTCCGGGTCGCGCATGAGCACGACCCCGCCGCCCTTGCGCGTGATCTTCGGCGCCGGGCAGCCGCAGTTGACGTCAATCAGATCAAAGGTCCCCAGCGACTCGATCACCTCCGCCGCCCCGGCGAGCGAGTCGGCGTTCGACCCGTAGATGTGGGCCGCGATGGGGCGCTCCTCGGGGGCCGATTCCAGGAAGTACATCGTCCGCCGCGCCCGGCGCGCGATCCCGTTCGCCGTGGTCAACTCCGTGAAGACAAGCCCGCAATGGTATCGGCGGCAGATTACGCGGAAGGGACGTTTCGTGTAGCCCGACATGGGCGCCAGGCAGACGGGGACCGGGATAGTCACATTGCCGATGGTGAGGGGTGGAACGTTCATATGGTTCGTTCTCGAACAACTATGTGACGGCGCTTTCCCATCAGGAGATAGCAGAACATGCCTCTATCGTCAATAGGTTCCTCGCCTGCTCCTTGAAATGAAGGGCCCTTTCGGTTAGAATCAGCGCTTCGTTTCTCGTCCAAACGGTCCATGGAGCAAATGAAACAAGGTGACAACGCGCACTCAAGTATGTTCGGCCCCGTCGTATGACGCATTGACCGAAAGAAACGTGATGCTGCCGCTGCGCGACGGCGTCCGATTGGCTACCGACATCTACTTCCCGGCCATCAACGGTGAAAAAGTCGAGGGCGAGTTCCCGGTGGCGCTTACCCGGACGCCGTACGACAAGGCAAACCTCGCTGCGACCGGCAAATACTACGCCGAGCGCGGATACATCGCCGCCATGCAGGACGTGCGGGGCAGGTATGCCTCGGAGGGGACGTTCTACCCCTTCGCCCATGAGGGTCCCGACGGCTACGACACGGTCGAGTGGCTCGCCGCGCAGTCGTGGTGCAACGGGAAGGTGGGCACACTCGGCGCGTCCTACTGCGCCGCCGACCAGAGCGCCCTGGCCTCGCTGAACCCGCCGCACCTGTCGGCCATGATCGTGACGTACGGGCCGTCGAGCTACTACCACAGCTCCATGCGGCACAACGGCGTCCTCGAGCTCCGCTTCTTCGTCTATGCCTTCAGCATGGCCGCCACAAGCAGAGAGGCGATGGCCGATCCCACGATCAAGGCCGCCCTCGACGACGCGAACGCCCACATCTGGGAGTGGGTCAAGGCGGGGCCGATCCGGGCGGGGAACTCGCCCCTCCGCCTCATCCCCTCCTACGAGCAATGGTGCCTCGACATCCTGACGCACGCCAAATACGACGACTACTGGAAGCAGCCAGGCTACGGTCCTCGCCCCCACTACGACCGGCACGCCGACGTGCCCACGCTCTACGTCGGCGGCTGGTATGACTCCTACACCCGAAGCACGTGCGAGAACTTCGTCGAGCTGAACAAGCGGCAGAAGACGGCCGTGCATCTGTTGATGGGACCGTGGACGCACGGCGGGGCCGGCAGTCCCGTCGCGGGCGACGTGTCGTTCCGGCCCGACGGCGGCCTGTCCGACTACGAGGCCGTCCGGTTGCGATGGTTCGACCACTGGCTGAAGGGCCTGCCCACCGGCATCGAGAAGAGCAACGCGGTGAAGTACTTCGTCATGGGCGGCGGGCCGGGATCGCAGGAGCAGGGCCGCACGATCTTCCACGGCGGCCAATGGAAATCGGCCGACACCTGGCCCCCTCCGGGCATGAAACCCACTCCGTTCTACTTCCATGCTGACGGCGCACTGACGCAGAAGCCGCCGGAAGACGAAGCGGCCCCGACGACGTACCTCTTCGACCCGCGCGATCCTGTGCCGACGATCGGGGGGCACTTGTCGGCCATCCCGACGCCCGCCGGCGGCTTCGACCAGCGCAGCAGCTCGCGCTTCCCGGCCTGTTCCGGCACGCTGCCCCTCGCGGCGCGGCAGGACGTGCTCTGTTTCGTTACCGAGCCGTTGGCGCATCCCGTCGAGATCGCGGGACCCATCCGCGTAAGGCTCTGGGTCTCGACCGATGGGCCGGATACCGATTTTACGGCGAAGTTGCTGGACATCTACCCGCCGTCGCCGAACTATCCGAACGGCTGCGCCCTGAATATCACCGACAGCATCATGCGCCTGCGCTTCCGGAACTCCTTCGAGAAGGAGGAACTCGCGGAGCCGGGCAAGGTTTATGAGATCTCGTTTGAGATGTATCCCAGCGCGAATCTCTTCGCGCAGGGCCACCAGATCCGGGTGGACATCTCGAGCAGCAACTACCCGCGCTTCGAGGTGAACCCGAACACGGGCGGCGCGCTCGGGGTGGAGCGTCGGACGCGCACCGCCGAGAACTCCGTGTATCACAGCAAGTCGCGGCCGTCCCACATCCTTCTGCCGGTCGTGAAGGGGCAACCAGAGTGAACCCTAACGCGGGCGATGTTGGCAACCCCAGGGCAAAATTCACATTGGACACATTTTTTCCCGCGAGGACCAACAGGATGTTACCGATGGGGGTTCATATCGCTCTGAAAAATCTCTTTTTTCGGATACCACCCTTCCTGAAGACAGGAAGGGTGGTATTATGTGTCCAATGTGAATTTTGCCCTGGGAACAGGTACGCAAGATAGCATCGTGTTACTGAATCAGGTTCCAAGGAGCGCCCTATGGATCACAGCGTTTGCATCGCCCATGCGATACGGGGCGGGATGGTGGACAACATTCATCGCGGCTCGATGGTCATCGCCGACACAAAAGGCGAAGTGCTCGCCGCCGTGGGCGACCCGATGAAGCACGCCTTCATCCGCTCGGCCGGAAAGCCCCTGCAGGCCATTGCCTTCATCGAGCGCGACGGCGCGGAGAAATACGGCCTGACCCCTCCCGAGATCGCCATTATCTGCGCCTCGCACTCCGGCGGGCCGCAGCAGGTGGAGACCGTGCGAAGCATCCTGAAAAAGGCGGACATCCCCGAGGACGCCCTGCGGTCGGGATCGGGCATCAAGGACAACTGCTCCGGCAAGCACAGCGGCATGTTGGCGCTGGCGAAGATGCTCGGCCATCCGCTGGAAAACTACCGCGCCCCCGACCATCCGATCCAGCGGATCATCCTCCAGACGGTGTCGGAGATGTGCGGCCTCGCCGCCGACGAGATTACGGTCGCCGTGGACGGCTGCGGCGCGCCGATCTTCGGCATGTCCCTGAAGAACATGGCCGTGGGTTATGCCCGGCTGGCCAATCCTGGCGATCTGCCCTGGCCGCGGGCCGAGGCGTGCGTGAAGATCGCCGCCTCCATGCTGGCCCACCCGGAGATGGTGGGCGGCCCCGACTGGTCGGCCCTCGCCGGCGACAAGATCGTGGCAAAATCCGGCGCGTCGGGTTGCTATTGCGCGGGCGTGCTCGGCAAGGATGCCGGCTTCGCCATGAAGATTGACGACGGCAGCCCCGCCGCGTCCCTGCCCGCGTGCATCGAGATGCTGAAACGGCAGGGATACCTCACCGAAAAGGAGCGCAGTCGCTTCCTCGAAAAATATCCGATGGCGGTCCGCAACCGCGCGGGGGAACTTGTCGGCGAACTCAAACTCGTGTTCTGACTGCGCGCGTTAGGACCTTCTACATAAACTGTCTGTGCTCCCGTGAAGGAAATTTTTTTCCGGGAGTTCGTTCGGCAAATTTCACTTTTTTTATCCGTTCCATGCCCCCTTCGAACGGACTATGCCCACCAGCCCGCCAAGAATATCATACCACACGAATCGGGATCTGTCAAGCCTATTAGGAAAATAATTCTTATTTAGTGTATAACTATCTGCAAATAGGGAAGTTGCGGCCTAGCACGAATTATTCACGAGCGACCTGCCACGCTATTGCATGAAGCACATGGAAATCGGCTTTGTCCCGAAGCTGACACAATATCTAATCCCCCCGCAATCTCCGTCGCCCTGCCAACTCTCGTCAATAAAGCATCTATAACCCGCGCTAATATGACCACTTATAAAGGTCCGACCTAAATATTTCCTGTCCAGCCTGAATTCTGGCGAATTCAGACACTTGGCTAAGCGGGCTTCCGTTCGAGCACCCAGTCCACGAAGGCATCCACCCCCTCGCCGGTAGCGGCGGAGAGTCGGATGATGGGGGCCTTGCTGTTGATCTGCTGGACGTTGCGCACGCAGGTGTTGACGTCAAACTCGAGATGCGGCAGGAGGTCCACCTTGCTGATGACGACGAGGGATGACTCGCGGAAGAGGAGGGGATACTTGAGCGGCTTGTCCTCGCCCTCCGTCACGCTGAGGACGGCGATCTTCGCCGCCTCGCCGATGTCGAACTCGGCGGGGCAGACCAGGTTGCCCACGTTCTCGACGAACACCACGTCGAGACCGCCGAGGGGCAGATCAATCAGCGCATGGTTCACGAGCTTCGCTTCCAGATGGCACGCGCCGTCGGTCAGGAGCTGACTCACGGGGATGTCCGCCGCGGCCAGGCGCTCGGCGTCGCGCGTCGTCGCGACGTCGCCCTCGAGGACGGCGAAGCGGAGCCTGTCGGAGAACCGAGCCGCGACGGCCTCGAGCAGCTTCGTCTTGCCGCAGCCCGGCGACCCGATGATGTTCAGCATGAGCAGGTCCTTCTCGGCGAGGAAATTCCGCGTCGCCTGGGCCCACTTTTCGTTCTCCCCCATAAGATCGCGATAGACTTTGATCTTGGTCGTGCTCATCTCACTCCACTTCAATGCTTTCCAGATAGAGTTCCATGCCGCCGGAGACCTCGATGCCCGACGACTTGCACTCCGGACAATGAAAATCCGTCTTCGGTATCTCCCCCTGCCACCCGCAGCCGCCGCACCTGGCCGTGACGGGCGCGTGCGCAATCTCCAACTCCGATCCTTCGGCCGGGGTATCTTTGATTATCAGCTCATAGGCCGACTGCAGGAAGTCCGGCACGATCTGCCGCAGCTCCCCCACAACCACGCGCATCCTGGCGATGCGGCGCGGCGGCGGCGCGACCTTCCGAAACTCCTCCAGCGCTGTGTCCACGAGCGACTGGCAAATGGAAAATTCGTGCATGGCAAATTTCTACAACGACATTGGAGAGGATTATAGCAGACCGCCCCTCCATGATCTACAGCAAAAACACCGCCTCTATCACCTACCACCCAACACCCAGAGTGGGCAATGCCCGCAACCCCGCCAACGGCGGGGGCAAAATTCACATTGGACACATTTTTTCCCGTGAGATCGAGCGTCCTCCCACCAATGAGAGGCTATTTCGCCGCGCAAAATTTCTGTCTGCGGATACCACCCTTTCCGAAGACAGAAAGGGTGGTATTATGTGTCCAATGTGAATTTTGCCCTGAAAAGATGTCCCAATTACCCTTGTTGTCATCTTCGATAGATCGGCGCCCGCTTCTTCTCCCTCGTTCGAATCGCCTCCGCGGCCAGGATGCACGCGATCGCGCTGTTCGCGCCGTCGAAGGCGTCGGTCAGCGTCGGCTTGTCGTTGAGAATACAGTCCATGAAGTGCTCTACCTCCGGCATGTACGGATGGCCCGAGACCGCCAGTCCACTGAGGTCCTGCTCCCCGGCATCGTGCCCGGCACCGAGGTAGAGCTTGCCGCCGCGCACGGTCCCCTTCGTGCCATAGACCGCCATGTTGCAGTGCTCCGGCCTCGGCCCGACGGGACCGTATAGGGCCGCCACCTTCGCCACCGCCCCGCTCTCCATCTTGAAGACCGCCGATTGGCAGTCGGGGTTCTTCATGTCCGGGAAGGCGATCGAGTTGCCGTAGCCCGCGACCTCGACGACGTTCGAGCCGCAGTACCACCGCAGCAGGTCGAGTTGGTGCACGCCCCCGCCGACGATGGGAATCTCCCGATCCAGATACCAGTTCATCCCGATGGCGGGGTTGAAGCGTTCCGGCTTGCCCTGGCCGAAGAGGTTGTGGATGTAGTCGGCCTCCATGTAGAAGATCTCGCCGAGCGCCCCTGTGTCCGACAGATCTTTGATCTTCGCGAAATACGGATTGAAGCGGAGGATGTGGCCGACCAGTGTCTTCGCATTGCTCTTCCGCGCGGCGGCGACCATCGCCTCCACGTCCTCCACCGTGTTGCCGAAGGGCTTCTCGACGAAGACGTGCTTCCCCGCCTCGATTGCCTTCACGAACGGGTCGCGGTGGAACGGATCGGAGGTGTTCACCGACACGCAGTCCAGGTCCTCCTTCTCCAGCATCTCGTCAATGTTCGTGTAGCGGCGGGCGACGCTGAACTGATCTCCCGCGACCTTCAGCCGCTCCTCCGACAGGTCGCAGATCGCCGCTAACGCGCTCAGGTGGCACTCCTTGTAGCACTTCATAAACGCCTGCCCGTTGTGGCCGCAGCCCACAACGCCAACGCGCACCTTCTCGGCCATGTCGAATCCTCTCTAAGATTGACCATGCGTGATTCTTCGACCAGGGATTGTAGCCCGCCGGAATGGATTTGACAATACAAAAGGACAGGCTACAATACCGACTTCTGTTTGAGACCCCTTTTTGTTCAGGATGAGGCAATGGAAACACGACGAATCGAATGGCAGAAGATCAAGATTGACGACGGGGCGTTCGAGTCCGCCGGCGTGATGGACGTGAACAACAACGGCAAGCTCGACATCGTCTGCGGCGGCTACTGGTACGAGGCCCACAACTGGACCAAGCACAAGATATGCGACGTCAAACAGCAGGGTGAATACTACGACGACTTCATGACCGTCCCCATGGACGTCAACGGCGACGGATACATGGACGTGGTGAGCGGCGGCTGGTTCTGCAAGAGCCTATTCTGGCGCGAGAACCCCAAGGGCCAGCCCGTCGAGTGGAAGACCCACATCATTGACGAGTGCGGCAACGTCGAGACCGGCGGGGCGTGGGACATTGACGGCGACGGCGACCTCGAGATCGTCCCCAACACGCCCCCGTTCGGGCTGAAGTTCTATAAACTCATCCGAGACGCGAACGGCAAGGGAACAGGCAAGTTTCGCAAGGTCGTCATCTCCGAGGAGAAGTCCGGCCACGGCCTCGGCTTCGGCGATGTGGCCGGCAACGGCAAGGGCCGCGGCGGGATCGTCCTCCACAACGGCTGGTGGGAGGCGCCCGCCGATCCGATGAACGACAAGTGGACGTTCCACCAGGAGTTCGAGCTGGGAAGCGCAAGCAATCCGATCATCGTCAGCGATTTCAACGGCGACGGACTCGCCGAGCTGATCGTCGGCCAGGCCCACGGCTACGGCCTGGACTACTACCAGCAGGCCCTCGGCAGGGATGGCAAGCGGACGTGGACGAAGCACCCGATTGATCCCTTCTTCTCGCAATACCACAACATGTCGTGGGTGGACATTGACGGCGACGGCGAGGGCGAACTCGTGACCGGCAACCGCTACCGCGCCCACTGCGGACGCGAGGCGGGCGAGACGGACATCGTGGGTCTCTACTATTTCAAGTGGACCGGCGAGGGCTTTGCCAAGCAGGTGATTGACCACGGCAAGGTAGGCGACCACTCCGGCACGGGCCTCTACTGGAATATCGTTGACATCAACGGCGACGGCCGCCTCGACATCGTCGCCCCCGGCAAGGAGGGCCTCTACCTCTTCATCAACCTCGGACCGGAGCAGGTGGGGAAGAAAGAGAAAGGCAAATGATGAATGGTGAATGATGAAGTGAAGAGGCAAGGGAGAGCTTCAGCGCAGGAGAGGGAAGATGCCGGAGGGTGGACTGGCTGGTTTAGTGGCGGGCGCAGGTGCCGGGGCAACTATGGTTAGATCTTCTATAAGGGGCAGGAAAAGGGCGATCACGCAGAAGGCAAGATATACACCGTAGCAAATGACGATGAACCCCATCCACAGATGACTTGCAGCGTCGCCGAGCCATGCCCGGAAAATCCTGTACCCGCCATAGTCCAGCCCCACCGCAACGGCAACGAAAACTGGCGCGAGGACGAAGTATCGTCGGAGAAGCATTGAGAAGTTGCAGAGGAAGATCGTCATGTTCGGAAGCACTATGCCCAGATCCGCATACATTGAGGCGAAGTTTGGAATGATGAACAGAAAGACCAAACACAAGAAGATTGGTGGGATGGAACGGACAATCGTCGTCTTCCACGTCCATCGCCACGGCTTTTTCCGACGCTCGAAATAGTTCCCGCGTCCCGTCTCTTCTTCCATCGCTTCCCCTTTCCTCCAACACGCCCTCGCCGGTTGATTTTGGTCAAGAAAGTATGATACTCCATTTGGCCGCAGGAAGCAACCGATTTAGAACCTTATCCTGTAACATGATGCCGATTTGCGGGCATGTTTCCAGGGCAAAATTCACATTGGACACATTTTTTCCCGCGAAAAGCGACGCCATCTTGCCCATGGGCAACACGTCGTCATGTA